>OMWY01000002.1 GCA_900314885.1 uncultured Eubacteriales bacterium | reverse complement strand
ATCTTCGATTCATAAATCAACGCGAAAGCCCGATGTCATCTTATGGCTATATTCTATGACATCGGGCATTTATTTACAAGCCTACCTGTGAACAGTAACTATGTCAAGCATTTACGTTTATTACATATTAGCCATAGCTTGACGAATCTCCGGTTTCCTTGTATAATAAGTGTAGTAACACTAAGGAGAGATTCATTGAATAAAGAGCCAAAAATCAAAATAAAAGATTCGGTGTTTACGAATCTTTTCGCTGATAAAAAGTATCGGACTGCACCCATAGCTATTCCAAAGCCTGAGATGTATGTAGTCTACACCGGTGAAAGAACATTTCGTAAAATAGGACGCACCAATGAAGCTGTACATACGCTCATTAATGAATGCAAGCAAAAAGATATCCTCCGTGAATATCTTACAAGCAAAGAAAGTGAGGTGTTTACCATTATGACAACATTATTTGACCAGGATAAGATTACAGAAAGCTATGGTAGAGACAAGTACAATATAGGCCGCTCTGAGGGTGAGATACTGGGCTCTGTTGAGACCATGCGTGAGTTTAATGTGCCGGATATCGAAATAATGGATAAGATAATAAAGCGCTACAATCTCACTCAGGAAAAGGCACAGTTTTACCTATCCGAAAGTACCGGAAAATATAACGAGAAAAAGTAAGCGAACTCTAGCACAACCCCGTGTCCGGCTCACTTAAAAATACTCCTTCAGTCACGGCTTACGCCGTGCCAGCTCCCTCTCGGAGGGAGCCTAATTGGGCGGCGACGGAAGGAGTAGGAGGGAGGCAAAACGGGAGCCTGTGTGGTATACCGAACAGTGAATATTTATTATACGCAATATAGTACTATCTCGTTCGGGTAAAGGTTACCACCGTAATATCTGAGATAGTATTTATAATCAGATCTTAGACTGTGAATATAATCCCATATCCTGATTAAGTCATCGCTGCCGTGGTATACTGAAATGGCAAGCTTCGGTTTATCATTAATGATATGATTCCTAGCTCCGTGAAGCATATCATACTCAGCCTTCTCTATATCTGATTTAATAAAGGTTATCTTTGCGGTAATAAGGTTATCAAGTGAATCTACCTTCACTTCTATCTTTGCTCCGTCATGATTTTCTACACTTCCGGCGCTCGAATCATCATTTACGGTGAAATACGTCTTACCCTCTTCTTTTCCTACAGCGTACTCAAGGACTTCCACGTCATGCATATAGGAAGTATTTTTCCTTAATTTCGCCGCTACATCAGGCATAGCTTCAACAGCATATATTCTCTTGTAGCGACCCTTATAATAATTATAAAAGGCCTCAGCACTGTCACCCGTGTAAGCACCCAGGTCTACAAATACTTCATCCTTATCGGGGATAATGATATCATTATCAAAATAGTGATTGTATTTTGTAACGTTCATACACTTACTCAAATAACCAGGATCGAAAGTTATCCAATTTCGAAGTATATTCGTAAGTATAAGTCTTGATGTCTCATCATTAAATGAATTAAACATCTCTATGAAACTATCGAGATTGTCCTTAAGGACATCGCATCTATTATTGATAAGATCATAAACTTTATCATTCATAGAGATATCCCCCCAATACGCATAATTATGCATCGATTTTTCAAAATCAGATATAAATTGAGGATCAAAATCACCATAGGCAAGATATCTGTTTACCACCTTATTATACAAGGTATCCTTATTATTTGACGCAATAAAGGTACATAAATCAGAAAATTCATCATGACCTGCATTGTCGCTAATATAAGGTGACGTGTTCTCAATATCTATGCCCTTCATAAATTCAACAATTTGCTTACTACGGTTTCTCCATGAATTTTCCTTGCCTATTGTCCTCCCGGCCTTTATAACCTTCTCTGCTCTATCATTATCATAAAGTATTCCCGCTATTTTATCTTTGAGTCCATCTGTCTTATTAATATCATAGAAAATAATATTCTTCTCGTCTTCAAAAAGCTCAGAAAAATAGTTATTGTAATCAGTCATAGGAATTGAACCCAGACCGGCAGCTGAAAATACGCGTTCATGTGAACCATCGGTTACGCTTGGAATATTGCATAATGTAATTTTTGCGTTACGCATTACTTCTACACTCTCCGTATATGATATCGCATCGTGTACCGTAACATTGTCCTTATTTCCATCGTAATTTTCCCAACCACTCCCATAAACATCAACCTTGAATCCACTTGATGATAAGAAATCAATAATCTTCTTCCTCTTTACATTCCTATGAAATTTATCAACCGGTGTAAGTAAACTACAAATTTTTGCAAAATTATTGCCATCCGCGTACTTTCCATCCTCTTGTAAGATATAATTTATGCCATCCTCAAATGCAATACCGCTATTTTCAACTAATAGTTTCGCCAATCTCATTGCCACTTCTTTGGTATATCCTGAAATATTAGATATCATTCTTTGGAATGAAATATCCGGCGACGTATATCCCCCTATAAAAACAATATCATATTCCCTGTTCTCGTATGGTATAATATCATCAGTATAAGCCCCACCATGTGGAAAGAAAATATTGACATCAGCAGTGTTAGGAAAATAGTTTTCAACAAAGCTTACAAATTTCCTGTCAAAATATCCATTGAATTGTGTTCGGTTACAATTGAGTATTCTGCCCGTATGGTACATTGGATGATCCACAAATATAGATAAAACAGGCGTATTCGAAGATATTCTAAAGGTGTTTAACATTGCCTCTTCAATAAAACCTTGAACATTAACTACAAGGTCATATTTTTTGTAAAGAACTTCTTTCAAATCATGCTTCGAGTCATAGATATCCACATCTATTCCATATTCTTTGAAGCCTTCATACATTTCACTACAAAAATAATTTATAGCATCATATTGAGATTGTATATTTGCAGCAACCAAAACTTTCGATACGAACATAATTTCCCTCCAAGTAATTATCTATTTTCTTTCTGCTAGTCTCCTGCACATATCCTCGTAGGTATCAGGCTGGCCCATGTCAAGCCAGGACTTCTCGCTGATAGGATACACGCCCACCTTCTCTCCGGCGTTACGGTATTTATTAATAATATCCGGAAAGCCCATCTCTGTATTATCAGGAATTTCATCTATCACCTCAGGTTCGGCTATATAGCAGCCGGTATTAGTAAAGAAGGATACGGTTGGTTTCTCTTCCATAGACTCTATACTGCCGCTTTCACCTAGGTTCACTACGCCATACGGTACACGGTAGTTCTTAAGGGAACAAACCATAGTAATCTTATTTTTATTCTCTCTATGGAACTTCATAATCTTATTGAAGTCCTCTTCAATAAGGATATCGCAGTTAGAGAGAATAAAGGTATTATGTATCTTTCCCTTAAGTAGACTAAGGCCTCCGCCTGTCCCTAGCGGGGTGTCCTCATCAGCGTAATAGACATGATAGTCATGCTCAGTCTCGTTAAAATAAGCCTTTATCATGTTCTTTTTATAGTTTACCACAAGGTAATAGTCATTACAACCAAATTCACAAAACTGGTTAATAATTAATTCAGCTATAGGAAGCTCTCCCACAGGGATAAGGGGCTTCGGAAGAATCTTCGTATAGGGATATAGGCGGGTTCCCTTTCCACCCGCCATAATTACAACCGGAATATCGCCTAGCTTCTTCCTATGGCCTAGGCCTACAGCACCATTCTCATAATCGAGGAATATAATATCCTTAATAATCCCTTCAGAGTTAATGACAGGCATAGCAGTAAGCTTCTTGGCCTTCATTATCTCCTCAGCCCTAAAGCGGTCACTCTCATTGATAGACTTTGGACTATAATTAATTATTTTAGATATATCAGTATCAAGCTTGCCAGTCTGTATAAGCCAACGCCTGATGTCTCCGTCAGTTATAGCGCCAATAAGCCTCCTGTCCTCATCTGTTATAAAGAGGATACCCTTGGTATTAGAGTCAATCTTCTCCATGGCTGAGACAATAGTCATGTCTGTGGTGCCCAAAAATTTATCTATAATACTGCTTGTCATAGTTTCTCTTCCTTCTCTTCCTTAATGTCGAAGGCTTCTTGTATCTCTTTAATGAGTGCATCACACGCATCCGGCAACAGGTTATAATATTTTTCCGCGTCCCGATATACCGGATAAGCCTCATCGTTATTACGGACCACAAATACTCTCTGAGGTATCAGTGAGGTTTCAGCAACCCAGTATCCTTCCAGAGTATCATTAATTTTTTTACTCCTTATTTTATCCTTCAGTTCATCAACTTTAAATATATCCTTATGGTTCTTCTTCTCTCTAATATCGCCATATTTGCATACATTTGCAAGCTTATGACAAACCTTCGATAGCTCATGACTTATATCCTTAATTTCGTTTAACTCATCAATACGTTCCTGCATCAGCTTAACGGTCTCTTTATGTTCTTCTTCCGTTTGACCGTGTGGCATCTTAGATATTATGCCACTAATATCATAATTCTTTTGACAGTACTCATCAATGGCATCATTTAATGTCATGACTTTCGAACCATTAATCAAAGCACCGCCTTCCGTGGCATCAACAACATTCAAATCCTTAAACTCACGGATTTTTCTTTCATAAAAGAGACGAAAACGATCCCAGTCCCATCTTGTGAGAACCTTATCTCCATTTAATCCATCTATCTCATAATATTCGCTCATATTTATTTCATCTGAGATACTGGCATGAGTTTTACCATTCTTCATCGCAAGATCCTGTCCGACAAGAATTATTGTATCTACTCCCATCTTAGCAAAGCAGGTAAATACACAAGTAGCCACAGAACCGCCTGCGTCTCCGACAAAGAATATCCTGTTAGTATGTCCTGGTATTTCCTTATAGCTGACATCCGGGTGAATGTAAAATGTTCTGCCTGTATATTCTATCAAAGCTTCCTTATTTGCAGTATAAGTACCTAGAAGATAAATATTTTCGTCTCCTTTAAACTTTATATAATCCGCTGATTTTGATGGATCTACGGTTGCTACAAAGTCAGGCTCTATTCCATTTTCAATCAGAACCTTCGCTGCCCTGTCTACTGCTACTATCAGGGCTCTACTCTTTGCTTTCGAGAGCTCTTTGACATTATCAAGTAATGATGGGCCTGCTGCGACCAGAATAACAGGGCACTCCTTTGGAAAGGCATTAGCGTAATCGTAAATCAGATAATTTTTATCAAGCTTGCTCAGAGCATACAGTTCATTTTTTACTGAAGTCTTTCCCATATATTTATGGTAGCCTGAGTTCGCTTCATTCTCGATAGAAGCCTGCTTATAAACCTTTTCAAAATTAGAATCAATACTATATCCAGGTAAAACCGTACAGATGGTATTTCTATCAGCATTCTCAGTATATGTTGTCAATAATTCAAGCAAATGGTCATTACCCATTGATGGCAAAACCAATACAAATCTTGGCTCTTCCAATATATCAGAGATATTAAATTCATGCATAACAAAGGAAAATAAGGATTCAGACGGCTCATATACTATAAAATAGCTCTGAGGGCTCATCCTGTACCTCATTGCCCTAAAGAAATAGCCATCTGATAATCCTTCCATAACAAACAAATTACTGATATTAGAGAGATTGTCATATCTTTTAGTCCAGGCTAAAGCCTCATACGCAGGATCATATGTGCTGTTCATATATATCTTATCGTCATTTTCGTTTATAACTAATATCTTACTTCCGTCTTTTGCAAAATCGACAGAATACTTTGTAGCTTTATCAGAACTTTTATCTTCAAACTTACCGAATCTCTTTTCATAAGCTTCCAGATTCCTTTCAAAGATGCCCTCGTCCATTTAATCCTCCCTAAGTAGGTCTTCAACAAAATCGTGATGCAATATGTCTGCAATCAATATCATATCAGCCCTATCTATAGCACCTGTCAACATTTTGTACTTTGCCAAATAACTTTGTACATATCCATCCATCGGTGCATCATCAACATTACTCTCACTCATTATTATATTCAAATTATCCAATAAGCCTTGTAGAATTCTAATAAGTAGGGTTTTATCAAAATCCTGGCGCATATAAATCCAGTCACAAAGCTTTTCAATATTCTCGCAAAACTTTTCCTTTTTATATTTTTTTGAAATCATGAATCCTCCCTATAAAAATAAGGACCAGCCAAAGGCTGGCCCTTAAATGGATAGAAATTACTGAAGGAGTGAAAGAACACCCTGGTTGCTCTGATTTGCCTGAGCAAGCATAGACTGACCAGCCTGAGCAAGAATGTTGTTCTTGCTGTACTGAACCATCTCTGTAGCCATATCGGTATCACGAATCTGGCTTTCAGCACTTGTGGTATTCTCAACAACGTTATTGAGGTTCTTGATAGTATGTTCGAGTCTGTTCTGAACAGCACCGAGAGCAGAACGCTGAGCACTAACCTTAGCAACTGCGTCGCTTATAGCATCTATCGCGTAAGTAGCTGCCAATCCAGTATCATCCTTAACATTAAGGTTATTAACTCCAAGATACTTAGAGTTCATTGTTTCAATGGTAACACCAATCTTGTTTGTAAGATCAGCATCCGCACCTACATGAAGGCTGAAGTTAAGTTCCTTAGAAACGTTAACATCTCCCTTCGTTATAGTAAAGGTTGATCTGTTATTATCATCCTTTTCAGCGACCTTAACTTTTGACTCATCGTCAACACCAACCTGGTTAGCCTGAAGAAGCGCACCCTTAACGAGCTCTCTTGCTTCACTCTGTTTAATATTGTTTTTATTGTTCTTAGTATCAACAGCTGTTCTTGACTGTTTTCCGCTAAGACCAACCTTAGCTCCATCCACAATAAGAGCTTTAATCTGGTCGGCTGTGTATTCCTGATCATTTGATGTATAAATAACTGAAGCAGAACCACTTAAATCAGGGCTTCCTGCGGCACTATACGCAGCATTATATTTTGAAGTAATCTGAGCAAGAGTAGAACTCATCCTATCTACACTAGTCTGAAGCGCGGTCACATTAGATGCAAGCTTCTGCAGGCTTCCAGCATATACCTTCTGAGCGCTTGCTGCGGTCGCAGTCTTAAGTTTGTTCTGAACAGATGTATATTTTTGCTTCGCAGTAGCCAAAGAGCCAGACTTTTTCTCAATAGATTCGGTTTTAGTTGCAACACTTGCCTTTGTTGCATATACAGAACCGATGTGAGCTGTGTATGCCGAAGAAATTCTAGCAGGACTCTTTGTATATGTGGTTCCATCTATTGTAATTGTATCAACAGAACCAACATGCTTCTGGAGTTCATCAACCTTATCTGTTGTTGAATAGATATGGTAATCCTTTCCATTAACAGATATATCCGTATCGGTTGAGAAATCCGCAGTAAATGTAGCTGTAGCTCCGTTATCAGCGAAGTCGCCCTTAAGGCCTGCATCATGTCCGTTTACTGTGATATCCTTGGTTCCTGAGCCACCCTTTAAGAGGTACATCTCATTGAACTTAGATGTTTCAGCGACACGGTCAATCTCAGTTGTGAGCTGGCTAATCTCATCCTGGATAGAAGACCGGTCTGAAGCGGAGTTTGTCCCGTTAGCAGCCTTTGTAGCAAGCTCGTTCATACGCTGAAGCATATCATGAACTTCTGTGAGGGCACCTTCAGCTGTCTGTACGGCTGAAATACCATCCTGAGCGTTAGCGCTACCCTGCGTAAGGCCACGAATCTGCTTTCTCATCTTCTCGGAAATTGAGAGACCTGCTGCATCATCCGCTGCACGGTTAATCTTATAACCACTTGAAAGCTTCTCTGTGCTCTTTGCCTGTCCGCTTGTTGTAACGTTAAGCATACGGTTAGCGTTCATGGCTGTAATGTTGTGCTGTACTACCATAATAAATCTCCTTTTCTGTGACTATTGTCACTACATCCACTCGTCCGTGAGTGGAAGGGTCGTTGTTCTCTGCACTATGCGGAGAACCTCATTTTTTCTTGTATCAGTCGGTAGGCTAGCTTCTTTCCTTCCGAGCCAGGCTTAGACTTTAGCAGTCTTCCCGTGCCAGGTACCATAAAATTTTTTTAAATGCTTCGCACATTAGAAAAATTTTACGGGACCAGGCACTGTCCGGACACGGATAGCGGCTAGCTACCGTTAATACCTAAATGGTTGCGTAAGGGTTGTCTCCGCGGATCCAACGGGGATTTGTTTCCTTACAACCTTTATATCGGTCGGGTGAAAAGAAGTGTTAACCCCTCGCTGAAACTTTTTTTATTTTTTCAGGTTAGTTTTATTGTAGGTCAGTGTTGCTTCGTGGCAGATACGCCGCTATTATTCATCAAGCTTCGATAGTTCTTCCTTGGCCTGTTCGTATTGGTCGCGTGTTACTCCTGCATGGACGCAGGCATCTTCGATGGTCATACCATAGCGATCAATCTGCTATGCCTTCGATTATCGTTACTAACAACTGGTTTCTGCCTTCAAGGCGGCCTTCCTAACGGCCTTCTTGACGGCCTTCACGTACCCCGGCATTCTTTATTCTAGTGCTTTCAAACTCTAGTAAGTGTCCACCCATGATATCATCGACTCCTTCCACTATCTTCTCATACTTAGCTGCTAGGTTATCGGTTACATACTTTGTAAGATCTGTTATCATGGTTCTTATGTTCGTCGTGGTTCCCCATTAAATCTCTCCTTCATTTATGGTATCTTCATTGCACCATGATTCAGGAGATTAAGCAAGTAAAAAAGGGGGACCGCATTGCGGTCCCCTGAGGTTATATCTTAAATACGCTTATGGCTTCGTCGATTGACTTAGCGGAGTCTTCGACGGATTCGGCGGCCTCGGCTACCGAGCTGCTACCTGCTGCCACCTCATCGGCGGCGTTCGCTATGGTCTCGACATTATCAGAGATTTCATGAACCGATGCTGACTGCTCCTCGCTTGTGGCAGCCATGGTCGTGCTTATCTCATCGACATTTCCGACACTCTCGGATATGTCCTTCATGATCTCTTCAGTCTTAAGGAGCTCATCGTAAATCTTAGCGAAGGTATCGGCGGCTGCGACAACTACCTCGCGGTTGCCATCTATAAGCTTCGTATTATTGTCAGACTTCGCAAGGAGGTCCTTAACCTTTACGGACATTTCCTTTATGATGCCTTCTATCTGCTCTGTCGCGCTCGCGGATTCATTCGCAAGGGAACCAATCTCAGAAGCGACTACGGCGAAGCCCTTACCGGCCTCTCCCGCGCGGGCGGCCTCTATGGAAGCGTTCAGTGAGAGGAGGTTTGTCTGGCTCGCGATAGAGTTTATCATGCCAACAATCTCGGTAATCTTCTTAGCGCTCTCATCCACGGACTGAACGGCGTCATTCATTTCAGTCATCGAGGTTACGACGTTGTCCATACCGGTGCGGACATTTTCCATATCGGTTCTTCCGGCGTTAGCGGACTCAACGACATTTGTAACCTTGTCATTTGCTTCTCTTTCCTTCTCGGTCAGCTTGTTTACAGTCTCAGCGAGGGTCTGGGCGCTCTCAGCGACATCATTTACGGCATCGCTCATGTTGGACATGGTGTTCTTGATCTTATCCATGTTATCGGCCTGGCTCTCGGCATTTTCACGAAGGGAAACGCTTGACTCGCTGCTTATATCGGCCTGCTTTCTAAGCTCCGTAGCGGATTCATTGACTGTCGCGAGTCTCTCTCTTGTGGCGGTCACGAAGCGCCGCATGGCATTCTTCATCTCGGCAATCTCATCACCGCTGTCCGACTCATTTATAACTGTGGTGAAATCGCCCTTCGATATGCTGTCGATATTCTTCGAAAGCTCTGAGGTAGGCTTGCTTACGTACTTCTTGAGCGGAATGTAAATAAGAAGTATTATTACAACAATTATCGCTATAATTTCTATAAGCAGAATGTAGAAAATGCCATACATGGCGGAATATACATCCTTGAAGGCGGCATAGGTATAGAGGGTCCAGCCTGTAGAGCCGACACTCGTCTTCGTTATTATAAGACCGTTATAGCGGTTCGCGTTTGTCTTGCCGGCCTTGTCAGCCTCATAGACTGTCTTAAGATTCGCATTCTTCTTAGCGTCCTTAAGGGCCGTACCGACAAGCTTGCTGTCCTCGGCGCACATGATGGTCCCGTCATCGGATACAAGGAGAGCCTTGCCGATACCGTCGACCTTCAGTTCATTCACAACTGTCTGAATTACCGGAACAATGATTCGAAGGAGCTTACCGCTGACGGTTTTCTTGGATGTTTTGTTTTCGTTTGTTTTCCGTGATATAATATTCCTTCTTTCTGATTTATGAAGTTCTGGTTGAGGTATCACGTTACGGGATATATTATATAACTAAAGGGGAAATATTTCAAGAGGGTTTTGCAATAAAAGAAAAGGCTCCTTCAGTCACGCCGTTAGGAGTAACTGAGGGAGTCGGACATAATATGATTATTATGCTTTCAAGCTTTGCTTCTGGAAGATATAGAATTTGAGATAGTAGGAGTCGGAATCGGCCCAAAGGATCGGATGGTCGGGTGCCTGGGTTCCGAAGTAGACCTGGCGGAGAAGGACATGCTCATCATGGGCAGCCGAAGCGATTGTCTCCTTAAAAAGGTCAGGATCCATAAAATGCGAGCATGAACAGGTGGCAAGGAAGCCGCCGTCCTTCACAAGGGAAAGTCCCCTCATATTTATCTCCTTATACCCCTTCGCCGCCTTCTTAATGGAAGAACGGGACTTCGTAAAGGCGGGAGGATCAAGGATTACGAGGTCAAACTGCTTTCCTTCGGAAGCATACGAAGGAAGCAGGTCAAATACATCAGCTACCACGAAGTCCATCTTCCCATCGACTCCGTTAAGGGCGGCATTTCGCTTCGCCATGGCTATACCATCCTCCGAAGCATCGACAGCCGTTACGTGCTTGGCGCCCGCTACTGCGGCGTTAAGGGCGAAGGCCCCTGTATGGGTGAAGCAGTCAAGCACCTCCGCATCCTTAGCAATATTCCTTATAGCAAGACGGTTATATTTCTGGTCTAGGAAGAAGCCGGTCTTCTGGCCCTCCGCGACATCTACGAAGTACTTCACTCCGTTCTCGACTATGTCTACGTTCGTATCGAATTCTTCATCGTTGAAGAAGCCCTTAAAGCGGGGCAGGCCTTCCTTCTCGCGAATCTTAGCGTCGCTTCGCTCATAGACGCCTCGAATAATAACGCCATTCTCCGCGAGTATCGCCTTAAGGCAGTCAATAATCTCTCCCTTGAAGCGGTCTGTTCCGAGGGCAAGGCTCTCTATAACCAGGACATCCGAATATTTGTCAATCGTGATTCCCGGTAACATATCCGCTTCGCCAAAAATCACTCTACAGCTCGCCGGTACGGTTATACTTCCGGAACCATCCTTAGTCCCGATTGTGTTTTCTTCTCCAAGCACGTGCTTGCGGTATTCCCAGGCAGCTCTCACACGCTTTACGAAGAAGTCGTTATTTATCTCCTCGTGAGGGTCTCGGGAAAGAAGGCGGACACGGATCTTAGAGGCATGATTTATGACACCGAGACCGAATGAGAAGCCGGTATTGCTGACAATTTCAACCACATCACCGTCACCTATACCGTCAGTTTCGCGCTCTATCTCATTGTCATATACCCAGGCTCCGTTCGCGCGAAGTATGCGGCCTTCGCCCTTTTTTAAATATATTTTCTTGTAATCCATCTTAGACAGCTTTCTCTCTAAAGATAATTTTGTTCACGCCATTTACTATAAAGTCATAAAATTTCCGCACCGGCTCCCTCGAAAGCAAAAAGGCTATCAGGAAGGAAATTATTACGGAAATCGCCACAGTACCGGCAGGGTTGTAATATATGAACTGGAGGTCAAAAAAGCCGTACTGACGCATAGGCCAAAGAATAAACAGGTGGAAAACATAGGCTGTAATGCTGTTCTTCCCTATCTGGGTCAGGATTGACTTCGTCCGCGGCATAATTACCATGAGCATATATGTCATAAGAGTGCCAAGCAGATAAAAAATAATTCTTCTGACAGCGCTAAGTTTCCTGTGGGCAAGACCGTATGGTTTTCTCGCGAGTATCGTTTCGTGGGTCATAAGAGTTGTGCTATGGAACTCAAAGTTCATTAGAAACGGAATCAGAAACGCCAAGGCAATCAGAATAATCACGGCAGCGGCCTTATTAAAATGCTTAACCTTATCCATGGATTCCTCGGTCATGGAGAGTCCGAGGACAAAAAAGAAGCAGAGGCTGAATACACGGCCTAAGGAGTATTCGGTAGAAAATTCTCCGCAGAAGCCTGCGCCTATACCTATGATAAAGGCAATTACTGGTGTCGAACGGACCTTCTTGATATCCGAAGCAAAGAGGCGGTATATGAACATGGCGAACAGGTACCAGAGTCCCCACTTGGGACGCGTAATCTGGAGGAAGTTATGGAATGTCTTATCCGGCTGCAAAACGGCATATTGCAAACAGGCGAACAGAAGATCGTATATAAGATACGGAATGAGAAAGGTCTGCACTGCTGTGCGACGGCATTTCTCAACATTACGGCTGAAATAGCCCGACATAAAGACGAAGGCAGGCACCGCGAACATCATAAGGTACATATAGAGATATTCGCGAAAGGGACTGTCATCGTAAATATCATGGACAAAATGAGATAATATAACGCAGATAACAAGAAAGCCCTTGAAGTTGTCAAAATATGGGTCTCGAGTCTTGATTTTAGCCTGAATAGCAGGGGCTTTCTCAGGTATGGTTGTCATTAGAGTTACTCTCTTTCTATATTTTATTCGGGGTCGGCTTCAGGAGCTGTTTCCTTCTCAGGTTCAACTCTCACGCGAATCTTCTCAATACGGCGATGTTCTACGGCCGCGACAGCGAAGGTCAGATTACCGTCCTTTACCATTTCGCCCTTCGATGGAATATGCTCAAAGAGGTCAATAACCTGGCCGGCTATAGAGTCATAATCCTCAGAATTATAATCTGTCCCGAAGACCTCATTAAAGTCCTCGAGCTTGGTACCGCCCTCGACCATGTATTCATAGTCGTTAAGCTTTATAATATCGTCAACCTCGTCAGTGTCGTACTCATCCCTGATCTCACCGACTATCTCCTCAAGGAGGTCTTCTAAGGTAATGAGACCGGAAACAGTACCGTACTCATCAAGTACAACGCACATGGAAACAGACGCTCGACGCATCTCACGCATAAGCTCGCTTGTTTTCTTGAACTCGTAGGTAAAATGTGCCGGACGGAGGTATTTCTTCATGTTGAAGGTCTTATCCTCACCGCGGAAAAAGGCTATATCCTTTAGGTAAATGATACCGATGATATTATCGATATTTTCATGATATACGGGAAGCCTTGAAAATTTATCCTCCGAGAAGGCGTTAAGCAGCTCTTCATATGAAACATCATCAGAAACGGTGCTCATATCAAGGCGTGGAACCATGACGTCCTTCGCGATTGAATCACCGAAATCAACCACGTTGTCTATCATCTGCTTCTCATCGTTCTCAATTACGCCTTCCTCGTGGCTTACTTCAACGTATGTACGAAGTTCATCTTCAGTTATCTGGCTGTCATCAAGGTCAGGCTTCTTGCCAAGCAGACGAAGTATCACTGATGTTACGGCGTTCATCACGGCAATGAGTGGTGTCAGAAATGTCACTAAGCCCTTTAACAGCTTCGCATAACGCAGGGCCATATTTTCTGAATCCATGTTCGCCATGGTCTTAGGAAGGATTTCACCGAAAATGATGATCACAACAGTCATAATGGCTGTAGCAATGGTAACAGCGGTGCCATCTCCGCCAAAGCGCCTGGTAACTAAGCTCGTGAGCAATGCCGTCGCGGAAATGTTCACTATGTTGTTCATAATGAGCACCATATTTAAAAATTTGCGCGGCTTGTCGAGAAGCTCCTGAACTGTCTCTGCTCTCTTGTCGCCCTCTTTTGCCAGAGCTCTGATCTTGATTTTGTTTACTGATGTTACGGCAGTCTCTGAGGATGAAAAAAATCCCGAGAGTACGATCAGCACGATCAGCACTATTATGCTTATCGCGTCACTGGGGTCCAAACAATCATCTCCTTTTTAATAGGTTGGCCGGACTGTATCCATACAATGAAGGCCCGACCTAAAAATAATAAGTAACAAGGCTATTTTACTAAAATATACATGCCTTGTCAATAGGTTGGGTTGGGGCTTTATAAAAAGAAAGAGTGAAGTGACAAATGTCGCTTCACTCTAGCTGGAGCTGAGGGGAATCGAACCCCTGTCCAAAGATTCCTCCCTCGTACTTCTACAGGTTTAGTCGTGTCTATGTTTATTCCCTCAATCTGTCCCGGACCGACACGGTACAGACGTTTTGGTAGGCTCTGATACGCCCGTAGTTACGAGTCACTTACTACGTCGTTTCCCACGAGTTCGACGCCCTTACCCTAATGACGTGGGTGCATCAGGAAGGACGCGCTGCCATCAGGCAGCAAGTGCTAAATCGTAATCGTCTTCAGCATTTATATTTAGGTTTGGATTTGCGCGTGCCTGCGACCTGCTTCTCCGAGCTTAAAATCCCTGTCGAAACCAGTACAACCCCTGTTTTACTCCTTCAGTCACAACTTCGTTGTGATAATGTATGCTCCTGCAGAGCATACTAGTCATAGCCACCCACTTCGTGGGACCCGCCTATGACAATAGACAGCTCCCTCAAGAGGGAGCCTTATAAAGGGCTCTGGTTAAAATAACTCCTTCAGTCGCCTACGGCGGCTGAAGGATAAGTGGATTATTCAACTACAGTTACGTTAACTGCTCTGAGCTTGCTCTCGTTCTTAGGATCCTTCTCGGTATCGAATGTTACCTTCTGTCCTTCGTTAAGAGTCTTGAAGCCGTCAGCGTTGATAGCTGAAAAATGTACGAATACATCGTCTCCGCCGTTGTCATTTGTGATGAAGCCGTAGCCCTTCTCTGAGTTAAACCACTTAACTACACCTGTGTTCATTTTAGAACCCTCCTAAATAAAATAATAATGTTACGTAATTCATAGATCAAAGAGCTTAAGAGCAGTTACTTCAAATGAACAGTAGTGCTTCGAGCTATAAATCGAACAAAGTGCAATAGGACTTCCCCCGACTTCAATTGACCATACTGAATACGAGAGTATTTTACCACAAAGTTAGACAAAAGTCAAATACATTAAATTAATTTCAGATATTATTATTTCTTATAACTGGTATAATCTGTCATAACCTACAGGCCCTTTACGTTCAGGTTCTTGAATTCCTTCTCGGCGGCGCGCTTCATGTCCTTCTTGGCTATGGTTTCGCGCTTGTCGTAGTTCTTCTTGCCTCGGGCAAGGCCTATTTCAACCTTGACAAGGCTTCC
Organism: uncultured Eubacteriales bacterium; assembly: GCA_900314885.1. Lineage (GTDB taxonomy): Bacteria > Bacillota > Clostridia > Lachnospirales > Lachnospiraceae > Catonella. Next base: position 169,354 of record OMWY01000002.1, on the reverse strand, counting down.
CTTGAGGTAAACCCGGAGGGGAACGAGGGTGTAGCCGTCAGTCTTAACCTTCCCGGCGAGCTTATCTATTTCCTTCCTGTGCATGAGAAGCTTCCTGGTTCTTATGGGGTCTCGATTGAAAATGTTCCCCTTCTCGTAGGGGCTTATGTTCATGCCGATTATGATGAGTTCCCCGTGGGAATCAATCTGGACGTAGGATTCCTTGATGGAGACCTTGCCCATGCGGACGCTCTTCACTTCGGTACCGATCAGGGTGATACCGCACTCGTAGCGTTCTTCTATGAAGTAGTCGTAGCCGGCCTTCTTGTTGTTCGCCACGACCTTGTAATATTCCTTTGACATTTATTACTCCTGCTTATTAATGAGATGAAAATCTATTGTGCGCATTTCGGGGTCGGCATCGAGGACCTCAACAGTCACCATATCACCGAGCCTGTAAACCCGCCTTCCGTGGACAGAATAAACTTCCATCTTCTGCTCGTCGAATTCATAGCGATCATCGTACATATCGGAAAGGCGGACCATGCCCTCAACCGTATTCGGAAGCTCCACGAAAATGCCCCAGGACGTTACTCCTGAAATGACTCCGTCAAACTCCTCACCAATATGAGCGCTCATGTACTCGGCTGCCTTCATCTTGTCGGCGTCACGCTCGGCGTCATCAGCCCTCCGCTCCATAGTACTTGTCTTAAGGGCAACGCCCGGGAGAATGGCCCGATAGTGACTGACCCTGCTATCCGTAAGCTCACCGTGAAGGTTCTCCTTGATAATCCTGTGAATCTGAAGGTCAGGATATCTCCTTATAGGCGAGGTGAAATGGCAGTAATACTTCGCGGCGAGGCCGAAATGCCCCTCGCAGTCAACATCATACTTGGCCCTCTTAAGGCTTCTAAGGGTCACTCGGCTGATTAACGCCTCATTTTCGGTTCCCGAAACCTTATCAAGCAGCTTCTGGATGTCCTTCGGGTGGATATCGCTGTCTGGCCTGTCTTCTTTCTTCTGAGGGATGTACTTGCTGATTCCCTTAGCCTTGGCCGGCTTCCTATGGCTCTTGCCCGTGCTCAGGGTGAGACCAAAATTCCTTATAAATACAGCGAGTTCACTGATTTTATCATCATCAGGATTTTCATGAACTCTGTAGAGAAATGGAATGTCCTGCCAGTAGGCGTCCTCAGCGACCGTCTCATTCGCGGCAAGCATGAAATCCTCTATAAGCTTCGTCGCCTCATTTCTCTCATAGGGCTTGACATCGACAGCCCTCCCTCTCTCATCGAGGACAAATTTCGGCTCAGGAAAATCAAAGTCAAGGGCACCCCTTGAAAAACGACGGGCTCTGAGAATTTTCGCAAGCTCATATGCGGTCTTAAGCATGTCAATCACGTCGGCGTTTACCTTAAGGATTTCGGCGTATTTCTCTTCGCTCACAGGAAATTCCGTATTATCGGTTATGATAGCGTCAACATCCGGATAATTCATCCTGTGAGCAGTCCTTATTACCGTCTCAGCGATTGTGTGACTTACAATATTTCCCTTCTCATCTATATCCATAAGGCAGGAGAGGGTAAGCCTGTCAACACCTTCATTTAAAGAGCAGATGCCGTTTGAAAGCTCTACGGGAAGCATAGGAATTACACGATCGATGAGGTAGACGCTTGTGCTCCGCTCCAGTGCCTCCTTATCGAGGACGCTCCCCTCCTTCACGTAATTGCTCACATCCGCTATATGAACACCGAGGTGATAGAGCGTGCGTCCGTCAGGAGAAACCTCCTTCTCTACGCTTATCGCGTCATCAAGATCCTTCGCGTCAATACCGTCTATCGTAACGATTTTCTTGTCACGCAGATCAAGGCGGCCTTCCATCGCAGGAGCCTTAACCTCTTTCGGCTCCTTCTTCGCCGCCTTAAGGACAGCCTCCGGAAATTCCGTCGGAATGCCTGCGTCAACGGCAATGGAAAATATATCCATTCCCTTCTCGTGCCTGTCGCCAAGTACTTCAACGATCTTTCCCTCGGGGCTGTGGTGGCTGTCGCCATAATCCGTAATCTCAGCGACGACCTTGTACCCCTTCGGCACGTCCTTCGCCCCACTCTTCGGTATATATATATCGGTCCCGAGCTTCCTGTTATCAGGAATCACGAAGCCGAAGTTCTTTTCTCTTGTAAATGTTCCGACGACCTTCGTCACTGCCCTTTCTGTTACGGCAATGATCCTGCCGGCATCCCTCCCTCGACGGTCCTTCGCGAGCTTAGCCCTGACCTTGTCGCCGTTCATGGCGGAGCCTGTATCCTCTTCAGGTATAAATACATCCGCTAATCCGTCATCGCGAATCAGGAAACCGTAACCATGGCTTGTCGTCTGAAATGTACCGACTACCTCATCGGCTCCGGGTATATAATATTCTCCTGTGCCATTCTCGGCTATTTTCCCTTCCGCCTTGAGAGCTTCTAATATCAGTCTCATATCGTTCCGCTCTTCCTTCGGAACTGAAAAGAGGGTCGCTATAGCCTTAAAGCGCATAGGTTTGTAATTCGGACTTCTAAAGAACTCCTCAAATAATTCTTTTCTGCGGATCATTTCCGGATCCGTCAAATCTATCTTCTTTTCTTTCTTCAAAATGTATCTCCTCACAAAAACAAAGCCGGAACCCGCGGGTCCCGGCTTAAATCCTTACCACTTCAGGTTAAGGACAAACGATAATACAACAAATCCGATAGCAAGAATGGTGGTTGCCTTATTAAGGGCTCCTTCTATGGAACGGCCCTTGTTCTTGCCCCAATAGGTATCAGCGATACCGCTGATGGCGCCGGAAAGGCCCTGGGTCTTGCCTTCCTGCATAAGGACGATTATAGTAAGCGCAACACAGATTGCAACGTATATTACCGTAATAACTATTCTAAGTACTGCCATCTCTGACCTCCACTGAGTTCTACAACATACTTGCCTATTATATCACATGGAAGTTAGAAATGCAAGTATTATTTTACAATCAGTGAGTGGCCGGTCATTTCTTCCGGCTGTGGGATGCCCATAAGCTCAAGGAGGGTAGGAGCGATGTCACAGAGGCGTCCGTTCTCGGCAAGCTTGTAGGATGGATCCGCATTTACAAGGATGAATGGAACAGGATTCGTGGTGTGAGCCGTCCATGGGTCTCCTGTCTCATAATTTATCATCTGCTCAGCATTTCCGTGGTCAGCGCAGATAAACATAGCGCCATCCATTTCCTTGACCGCCTCGTAAGCCTTGCCTACGCAGGTATCAACGGTCTCGCAGGCCTTGATGGCAGCTTCCATAACTCCCGTGTGGCCTACCATATCAGGGTTCGCGAAGTTGCAGATAATGCAGTCGTATTTGCCACTCTTAATAGCCTCTACAAGGCCGTCGCAAACCTCAGGAGCGCTCATCTCAGGCTGCATATCGTAGGTAGGAACCTTAGGTGACTTAACAAGCTTCCTGTCCTCGCCCTCATAAGGCTCCTCTACGCCGCCGTTAAAGAAAAACGTAACGTGAGCGTATTTCTCAGTCTCAGCGGTACGAAGCTGCTTCTTGCCAAGCTTGCTGAGGTACTCGCCGAGGGTATTGTGAAGCTCAACCTTCTTGAAGGCTACTTCCTTGTTAGGAATAGTTGCGTCATAATCGGTGAAGCAGACATAATGAGTCTTGATCCTGCCGCCCTTCCTCTCAAAGCCGTCAAAGTCATCACTGCAGAAGCTTCTCGTGATCTCGCGGGCCCTGTCAGGACGGAAGTTGTAGAAAATGACTGAATCGTTGTTCTTTACTGTGGCAAGAGGCTTGCCATCCTTCTCTATAACTACGGGAACCACGAACTCATCCGTTACGTCAGCCTCGTAAGAACTCTCAACTGCCGCAACAGGGTCGAGAGCCTTATTTCCTTCGCCGTATGCGAGGGCAGCGTAAGCCTTCTCCACACGGTCCCAGCGGTTATCGCGGTCCATTACATAGTAGCGGCCCATAACCGTGGCTACCTTGCCTACGCCTATCTCCTTCATCTTGTCAACGGCTTCCTTTACATAGTCACAACCGCTCTTAGGAGGGGTGTCACGGCCGTCGAGAAAGCAGTGAACATAGACATTCTTAAGGCCTTCACGCTTAGCGAGCTCAAGAAGAGCGTATAAATGGGTATTGTGGCTGTGAACTCCGCCCGGGGAGAGAAGTCCGAAGAGGTGAAGGTCACTGTTGTTCTTCTTGCAGTTCTCTATAGCGGCAAGGAGCTCCTCATTTTTAAAGAAATCCCCGTCCTCTATGCTCTTCGTTATTCTTGTAAGCTCCTGGTAGACAATGCGGCCAGCGCCCATGTTCATATGGCCGACTTCCGAATTTCCCATCTGGCCGTCAGGAAGGCCAACGGCAAGGCCTGAAGCATAGCCCTTCTGCCATGGGTACTCCTTCATGAGCTTGTCAAGTACAGGGGTCTTTGCCTGCGCTACTGCGTTAAAATCTGTCCTCTCATTGATTCCGAAACCATCCATGATTACGAGGACAACCGGTTTTTTAGCCATTTTTGTATCTCCTTAAAAGAGGGCATCAGCGTATGCTGCTGACACCCCCAAATGTCATATATATCAGTCCTTATAGTTAACAATCTTGCCAAAATCAGGCTTAAGTGAAGCGCCTCCGATAAGGCCTCCATCGATATCAGGCTGAGCAAGAAGCTCCTTGCAATTGCCTGCGTTCATGGAGCCGCCGTACTGGATACGGATTTCATCGGCCGTAGCCTGATCATAGATCTCAGCTATGGTCTCGCGGATAGACTTGCAAACCTCCTCTGCCTGAGCGCTGGTTGCGGTCTTGCCGGTTCCGATAGCCCAGATAGGCTCATAGGCGATAACTACGCCCTTTGCCTGGTCAGCGGTTACGCCTGAGAAGGCGATCTTAATCTGCATTCTGATCCAGTCTTCTGTGATGCCCTGCTCTCTCTGCTCAAGAGATTCTCCACAGCAAACGATTGGCTTAAGGCCCTTCTCAAGGGCTTTCTTTAACTTCTTGTTGATATCGGCGTCTGTCTCATGGAAATATCCGCGTCTCTCTGAGTGGCCCATGATAACGTACTCTACGCCTGCGTCAAGAAGCATATCGGCGCTGACTTCGCCTGTGTAAGCGCCCTTATCTTCAAAATAAAGGTTCTCAGCTCCTACGTGTACGTTTGTTCCCTTAACGGCGTTAACTACAGGTACGATGTCGATGGCAGGTACGCAGTAAACTACGTCTACGTCAGGGTTATTTACAAGTGGTTTTAATGTTTCTACAAGTTTAAGGGCTTCGGAAGGAGTCTCGTTCATCTTCCAGTTGCCCGCAATAATCTTTTTACGCATCTATTCTACCTTCTTCAGTTTTTATCATCCGCAGCTGCTACGCCAGGGAGTTCCTTGCCTTCAAGGAATTCGAGTGAAGCGCCGCCACCGGTTGAAATATGGGTCATCTTGTCACCATAGCCTAACTGGTTAACAGCGGCTGCTGAATCACCACCACCGATAATTGTAGTAGCGTCTGTCTCTGAAAGAGCCTTTGCGATAGCCTTGGTACCTACAGCAAGTGTAGGATTCTCGAATACGCCCATAGGTCCGTTCCACACAACGGTCTTAGCGTTCTTAACAGCGTCTGAGAAAAGCTCGATAGTCTTAGGTCCGATATCGCAGCCCTCTCTGTCAGCAGGCATCTTATCTGAATCATATACCTCTGTCTCAACAGGAGCATCGATAGGATCAGGGAACTTAGCGATAGTAACGGCATCAACAGGAAGAAGGAGCTTCTTGCCGAGTTTCTTAGCCTTCTCAATCATTTCCTTGCAGTAATCAAGCTTGGTATCATCTACAAGTGATGTACCGATCTCATAGCCCTGAGCCTTAAGGAAGGTATAAGCCATACCACCACCAATGATGAGGGTATCGCACTTCTCAAGGAGGTTGCTGATTACATTAAGCTTATCAGCTACCTTAGCTCCACCGAGAATAGCTACGAATGGGCGAACAGGAGTCTCTACTGCATTTCCAAGGAACTTGATCTCCTTCTGCATGAGGTAGCCTACTACGTGGTCACCCTTGATATACTTGGTAACGCCGACGTTAGAGCAGTGTGCTCTGTGAGCGGTACCGAAAGCGTCATTTACAAATACATCAGCGATGGAAGCAAGGTCCTTGGAGAACTCGTCTCCATTCTTGGTCTCTTCGGCTCTGTAACGGGTATTCTCAAGAAGGATTACGTCTCCGTCCTGCATCTCAGCTACAGCCTTACGTACATTAGCGCCAACTACTTCAGGGTCAGCTACGAACTTAACTTCCTTGCCAAGAAGCTCTGAAAGTCTCTTTGCTACAGGAGCAAGGGTCTTGGATGGCTTGTCTTCCTCGGTCTTGATCTTGCCTAAATGAGAGCAAAGGATAACCTTGCCACCGTCATTTATAAGCTTCTTGATTGTAGGAAGGGCTGCTGTAAGTCTGTTCTCGTCTGTGATTTCGCCGTTCTTAAGAGGTACGTTAAAATCGCAGCGGCAGAGAACTCTCTTGCCCTTAACATTTATATCATCTACTGTCTTTTTATTTAATCCGGCCATGATAATTATCTCCTAAATGTTTATGAATCTAAAAAGGAGGTCAGGCCCAAAAAGGCCGGACCTCCAAAAAGTCGTATCCAGTTATTAACAATGCGACAATTATTACTTCTTAATCAGTGAACCGAAGTACTTGATTGTACGGCACATCTGAGTTGTGTATGAGTTCTCGTTATCATACCATGAAACAACCTGAACAAGTGTATCATCGCCCATAGGAAGAACCTTGGTCTGGGTAGCGTCGAAGATAGAACCTGCTGTGCTGTTGATGATATCTGAAGAAACGATCTCGTCTGTGTTGTACTCGAATGACTCTGTCTCTTCCTTCTTCATCTGAGCGTTAACCTGATCTACTGTTACATGGCCTGTAACAACAGCGTCAAGGATTGTGGTAGAACCTGTAGCTACAGGTACACGCTGAGCGGCACCGTTAAGCTTGCCGTCAAGCTCAGGAAGAACAAGGCCGATAGCCTTAGCTGCGCCTGATGATGCAGGTGTGATGTTCTGAGCAGCTGCTCTTGAACGACGAAGGTTGCCCTTTCTCTGTGGTCCGTCAAGGATCATCTGGTCGCCGGTGTAAGCATGAACAGTTGTCATGAAGCCTGACTTGATAGGTGAAAGATCATTAAGACCCTTAGCCATAGGCGCAAGGCAGTTTGTGGTGCAGCTTGCAGCTGAGATGATCTGATCATCAGCTGTAAGTGTCTTATGATTTACATTGTAAACGATGGTCTTGAGATCACTTCCCGCAGGAGCGGAAATTACAACGTGCTTAGCGCCGGCGTTGATGTGAGCCATGGACTTCTCTTTTGATGTATAGAAGCCTGTGCACTCAAGAACAACATCGATATCGAGCTCTTTCCAAGGAAGATTAGCAGCATCCTTCTCCTTGTAGATTGTGATCTTCTTGCCGTTAACTGTGATTGAGTCCTCACCGGCCTCTACAGTTCCCTGATATCTACCATGAGTAGTATCATACTTAAGAAGGTAAGCAAGCATCTCAGGGCTTGTAAGATCGTTGATAGCAACAACCTCATATCCTTGTGCCTGGAACATCTGTCTGAAAGCGAGACGACCGATACGGCCAAAACCATTAATAGCAACTCTTACTGCCATTTTAGAAACCCTCCTGTGATTTGTATACTGTCATAAGACAGTGTTTATTGATTAGAATCAACCTGTCTCTTATTGTAAACTTATTAACGCGAATCGTCAAGTACTTTTTTGACAAAAATGCGTTAATAAACAAAAATTTCACAATCTATTTACTTAAGTTTCCCTTTCAGCGTATCCGCCTGCTTCTTCATCTCTTCGGCTGTCTGCCTTACGCTGTCGGTAATCTCGGCGCCACCAAGGATTCTCGCGAGCTCTCCCGTTATTTCATCCCCGGTAAGCTCCCTGATAGAAGTGGCCGTGGTCTTCGTGTCTGTCTTCTTCTCTATGAGGAAATGCTTATCAGCCATAGCCGCGATCTGGGCTAAATGGGTTATGGCAAGGATCTGGCGGGATTTCGCGATCTCAGCCATTTTCACGGCGACAGCCTGGGCTGTACGGCCGCTTATACCTGTATCTATCTCATCGAAAATGAGGGTCGGGATGTCATCGGTGTCAGCCATTACAGACTTTATCGCAAGCATGATTCTTGAAAGCTCGCCGCCAGAAGCTATCTCTGAGAGCGTCCTCAGAGGTTCGCCTGGATTGGTTGAAATGAGGAAAGCCACGTCATCGGCTCCCTTTTCCGTCATTGGCGCGTCTTCTACCTTCACATCGAATTTAACCTGGAGAAAATTAAGCTCTGTGAGGGCGTTCGCGACCTTTTCCGTGAAAACGGCGGCGTACTTCTTCCTGATTTTGGTAAGCTTACCGCATTCATTTGCGGCTTTCTTCTTAAGCTCAGCGATTTCCTTCGATAGCTTCTCCTTATATTCTTCGAGATGTGAAAATTTGTCAATCTTCTCCGATGCCTCATCCGCGAAGACCATGGTTGTCTCATAAGAACCGCCGTGCTTTGCGTAAATTCCCCGAATCAGATCGAGGCGGTTAGTTATCTCGTTGAAATCTTCCTCGTCAAAGGCATAGTCATCGGCAAAATCAGACAGAGACCTCGAAAAATCTGAGAGGAGATCTTCTATCTGCCCTATCTCATCTATGAGACCGGCCGCGTCCTTAAGCTCCGAAAGCTTTCCGATTGCACGGACTGCTGCCCCTATTTTATCACCGGCTCCATCATCTCCGTCTATAAGCTCCTCCGTCTCGGAAAGAGCCGCGTTTATCTTTTCTGACGAGGCGTAACGACGATATTTCTCGTCAAGCTCTTCTTCTTCCCCTTCTTTCAGCTCGGCATTTTCAATCTCATCGAGCTCAAACTGTAAGAAATCCGCCTCACGCTTAGCGGCCTCGCTGTCACCCAAAAGACTTGCGAGTTCACTTTCCTTGCTTCTCAGCTCCTTCACAAGCTTTGCGACTTCCGATTTAACCGGATTAGCCTCGGCATGGCAGTAGCTGTCAAGAAGGACTAAATGAGTCTTAGGAGTAAGAAGGGTCGCGGTCTCCTGTTGTCCATGGACATCAAGTAAAATGGATGCCGCCGCACGGACCTTAGAGAGAGTCGCGGTTTCTCCGTTTATCCGGCTGATATTTCGCTCCGGGGTGAATTTACGTTCTATAATGACAAGGCCGTCTTCGGGCTCTATTTCTATTTCGTGAAGTTTCTTCGTGATCACATCATTTACGGTAAATACAAGCTCCGTAAAGGCGGAATCACAGCCGGTCCTTATGATGTCCTTCTTTGCCTTGCCGCCGAGGGTAAGGTTTATGGAGCCTATAAGGACTGATTTTCCGGCACCGGTCTCACCTGACAGGATATTTAGGCCGGGTCCAAAGTTAATCTCTGCCTCATCAATGATGGCGAGATTCTTAACGTGTAAACTGAGTAGCATTGATACCTCTCTTAATTGACTAATAATCACATTTCTGTGACAGAATAAAAAAGACCTATCGGAGATACCCGACAGGTCCTATAATAACATAATTAATTAAATTTTTCAATAAAAAACTATCTGATATTTCGGACAGTGACGCGGCAACGGAGGAGGGCTCCGTTTACTCTCGCGTAGATATAGCACCTTCCGGCCTTCTTAGCGGTCACCTGGCCGTTCGCGTCTACAGTAGCAATGGACGCGTTGCTCGTATCCCAGCTTACGGTTGCTGTGGTGCCTCCTAAGACTGACAGAGAGTATATATCGTACTGCTCCATATTTAAGGTATAGAAGCTGAGCCCGACTACCGTAACCGTCAATGTGGCTGTGAGGCCGCTCGTGGTAGAACCGGTAATAACAGCCTGGCCCGGCGAGTTCGCGGAAATTATTCCGCTGTTATTTCCTACGGATGCTGCCCGCCTGTTATTTGAGCTCCAGGTTACCTTATCATCGGTATTGTTTGGCGTAAGCGAATATGTGACTGCCTGCTTGTCACCGATGGAAAGAGTCATGTCTGTCGCTGACAGAGAAAGCTTGGTCGCGGCTACATAGTCACGTACAATGACCTTACATTTCTTCGAGAGGCCGCTGCCGTCCTTCGTGGAAACGGTGATTGTCGCTTCGCCCGTCTTAAGGGCTGTAAGCTTGCCACTTCCGGTTACATAAACTATGTTCTCATCTGACGACTTATACCTGAGGCTCTTGACCGTCGCGGTCTTTGGTCTGACCGTTCCCTTTAGGGTTGTTGTTCTGCCTACTACCATTGTGATGAGATATTTGTTCAATGACAGGCTGCTGGCTCTCTTAACAACCTTAATCGTACACTTCGTGGTCGCGCCGCTGCCGTCCGTAGCCTTGACGGTAATTGTAGCTGTACCGACCTTCTTTGCGGTAACAACACCACTCTTATTTACTGTGGCTACACTCTTCTTATTCGAGGAGTATGTAACCTTCTTATTTGTAACGGAGGCAGGAGAGGCTGTGACAGTAAGTGAAAGCGTATCTCCAACTTCCATTATTTTACTCTTAGGCTTAACGGTGAGCTTAGCGGCGTATTCCATTACGGTTACAACGCACTGGGCTGTATAATTGCCATCGTCGCTTGTCGCCGTAACTATAGCAAGTCCGCCCGAGACACCTGTTACAAGGCCGTCGCTGCTTACTGTCGCGACACCGTCCTTTGATGATGTCCAGGTCACTTCCTGATTCGTGGTATCATCAGGGTCGAAAATTACCTCAAGCTGGAAGGTATCACCCTTGTCAACTGTGATTTCAGTCTCGTTCAGGCTCATACCACCAAGTGCCTGGTAAACGGTTACATTACATCTCGCTGTATTGCCATTTGTCGTGCTTGCGGAAACCTCGCATTCTCCTACACCTACGGCGGTAACTGTTCCGTCCTCAACCGTAGCCACGGTATCATCATCCGAGCTCCAGATAAGGCCGGTCTCTGTTGTTGTGGCAGGCGTAAATGTAACCTTAAGTGTGTAAGTATCTCCGACATTTAAGTTAAGCTCTGAGGCGTCAAGCGCAATGCCTGTACTGTTCTGCTTAACCGTAACCTTACAGGTCGCCTTGTATTTTCCATCGGAGGTTGTAACCGTGACTACGGTATTACCCGCCTGAAGGGCCGTAAATGTTCCGTCGGCGGATATAGTTCCGACCTGCTCGTCTGAGCTTGAAACCTTGAAGCTCTTGTCGCTTGCGTCTGTAGGGTTTACCTTAATCTTGAAATTATATGTCTCGCCTACATTTAATGTAAGCTCGCTCTTATCAAGAGTAACCCCCGCCTGTGGCGTGGTGCAGACAACCTCGATTGAATCTGACTTTGTGGTGTCATCCTTTGATGTAACTGTAATGCTTGCGGGAGTTACGGTACCCTTTACAAATGTGATGAGACCCTTGTCATTTACGGTCGCGATTGCCGTGTTACTTGACTTAAATGTAACGCCCTGTTCAGCCGTAACCGGGGTAACCGTCCAGTGGAGTTGGTAGGTAGTACCCTGAGCCTGAACAATAGGTCCCTGGTCTGTGATCTTTACGGCGCCGACAGGCATCTTGACGGTAATCTTAGCGGTAGCAAGCGCAGTCCCGTTATTCGAGTTTGTCGCAATTATCGTAACAGTACCCGGAGCTATACCTGTTATCATTACAGTCTGGCCATTATCTGATTTATCAGGCTGAACCGTGGCAATTGTCGTGTCAGAGCTCTTCCATGAAATGGATGTGTCCTCAACGTTGATTGCTGACTGTGAAACAAGGATAGCAGCCATTGTAACTGTTTCACCCTGTTTTATCGTCATTGAAGTGGATGGAACCAGGGTAACCTGAGGAGTCTCCTTAGGTTCACGAACGGTAACACGATATTCGACAGGAATTTCCGCGTGATTAATAGTAATATTACCTATTACCGTTACATATGTAGGCTTGCCCTTGCTGTCTTCCTTTACGGCGAGACCGGTAATGGTTGCCTTCTCCTTCTCATCTTCGTCCTGTTCCACGGAAAGATATTTGCTGCCGCCATCCTCAAGTTCCCAGGTAATTTTATCCGGATCGTAATCATAATCGGTAGAGTTATCCTTCTTAGATACAGCGGTTGTATTTATCCGCAAGGTATCTGATTCACCTATATAAATCGTTTTCTTTATAGGCGAAATGGTCGCGTTTGTGCCTACATAAAGAATAGCCTTCAATTGATATGTAAATGGCAGGCCGGAATTATTTTGAATTACAACTTTATATTTACCGTTCTTCTTGACTCTGATCTTCCTCTGATTGGCGTGATCCTTGACAGTTTCAATTAAAGACTCAGAGGCTGTCGCTTCTCTTCGGAAGCTGCCCTTTTTATCAGCAGGATAAACCTTTATGCCTATTTCCGTGATATCAGGAGTATGAAGAGTCTCGTCTGACATCGGATTGTAGGCTCCACCCTTTACCATGCCAACTATTTCAGTACTCTCGATAGCGTTTACCCTGATATAAAATGTTTCGGTTATATACCTTCTTACTGTTTTGTCAAAAGAATCTGCTGTTCCGTCAGCCTTGTTAATGTCAGTATCCGGAACTGTCATTATAACCTTGTAGAAACCGACTTTAACAGTGCTTATATTAAACTCAGTCTGAACTACGCTGCCTTTACCTTCACCAACTATCTTTGATATAGCATCCGTAAAACCATATTCTGAAGGATCGGTCAAGGTTTCAAACTCGCTATTACCCTTATTTCCCTGGCCGGTAGAGGCTGTTGTATTATATCTTTCGATAGAATATGATGGCTTATCAAATTCAGTTCCCCAAGTATAAAGGTTTGAGTAGACAAATAACGCGCCTGTATCGCTTACTCCCGAATTTGTACGAGTATCATTTTCAGGCTTGGCAGCCCAGTATACAAAGAGGTTATCATTAGTAATATTTTTACCAATGTACTCTTTTGAATCAGTACCATTATCGCCGACAGGATTAGATAAATCGGAGTTTTTCGATACCTTTAACGGCACAACTACGTTTACGTTCGCCGGCTCTATATCTTTGCTGTTCTCTCTCTTAATGGAAATTGATGAAATACCGGCGCCATTTGGAGTAACGTTACCGCTTTCGCCAACAGTTATTACATTATCCTTTTGATTCTCTTCAAGGTATGACAAGGAGAATAATATTCCATTTTCAGCGAACTCATGTTTAGCATAAGCTTCGCCTATCAGGCTTAATTGAAAAGGTGAAACCTGTGTTATTTTTTTATCTAATATAAGGCATGGAATATCACCTTTTGTAATATTTTCGTCATCACCTGTGTACGGGTTCAAGCTATCATAATATCCTTTTCCCGTAGCAGTAGAATACTTGTCGGAATCATTGATTATTATTGGCACTTTTATTTTCAGAGTAAGGTTACCAACCTCGGCCCCCTGAACATCAAGTTGCAATTTTACTTCAGCATTTCCTGCGCTTTTAGCTGTTATTCTTATACCATGCACAGTACCATCTGAACCGGAATCAACCTCTACCTTGCAAGCATCTTGATCTTCACTTCCATCTGAAAACGTAATTTGGGCTGTTTTAGGTACCTCAGAAGCAATCTCCGGGCCCTGAAGAGTTAATACATTCACGTTTGGTGACGAGGTAGGTCCCTGTACAAATTCGTAATCATCGTCGCCCGAAAACTGAATTGATTTTGTTTCCGTACCTACTTTGTAAGTGAGTCTGTATTCAGAGGCCTTATTACTGGCCGCCTTCGCCTCAAAAACTCCGAGCAACCCCTTAAAGACCCCTTCGGTGCCGTAGGCGTTCGCAAGGGTCAGGACGAGGGTGAAGACGAGGAGGACGGCGAGATTCTTCCGCCATGTCCGCTTCTTCTCATGCTTTTTTTCCATATCTTTATACCTTCTCTCAGAGTTCATAAAACAACCTCCATTACAAAATACTAATTAAGTTCTTCTTCAAACATGTCTTCAATCTCAGAGTCCCATTTCATAAACTCATCAGGATAATCATACATGCCTTCAAATACACCAACTTTGTATTTGTTTCCTAAATGACTTTCTAAGATTGAATTTTGCTCTTCATTCTGTATATCGTCATCCATATTGCACCATTTTCTCCACAAATTGTGTACTGCTTACGTTTCTTTTACATTAGTAATGTTGTCAATTCACATTATATCAACTGTGTTTGTCAAAGTTATGTCATTAAGAACTTTTCTAAATTTTCTTTAAGCTTGCTCGGTTAACTTCTCAATCTTGCACTTATGTTCTTTTGTCTTACGATCATAAACAATTCCCACTAAAATGATATTATCCCGGTAATCTTGAAGTGATCTCGGATAATTTTTTTCTCTTATCTGGTTTATTGCTGTCGATGCAGCCTTATCCCATTTTAATTCTACTATCATAGCCGGTTTATCCGGGCAGTTCCTTCGTGGAACAAAAGCCAAATCAGCAAATCCCTTACCCGAAGGTAGTTCACGTACTACTGTATAATATTTTCTAGCGGAAAAATACGCCAGTGAAACCGTATATGAAAGCGCATTTTCATCATTATACTGAAGCGTACTTGTCTCAAAGTGTGCCTTTGATAGATACTCAGCGACTAACGACTCATCGAAGTTCCATGTTGCCGATAAAAGACTGTCAGAATCCTTTATAGCATCAGCTATTTCATTCCAGCCTTTATTCGCTACAATAGCCGTCGCAAACTCTTTCATTATTTCACGGTTAGGAATAAATACTTCACCGTTTGTATAATCATAACCAAGATATCCCAAGTGGATAAGCAAAGTCATGACATCGTCCGAGTTGTTAAAATTTGTCATGTCGTTCTGAAAACTTCCGGTTTCAATCTTTACTCTCTCACCCGACATCAGTTTTATAATACTGTCCCGAAGTCCATCATAATTTAAATTGATATATTGTTTGAGTGCTTCATAAGTCTCCGTCTGATTCCAATAGTCATCTAAAATTCCGGTATTCATAGCCTTTACTATTGAATCAGGATTATATATATGGCTGCATTCCGGAAAGCTATAACCATCATACCATTTTTGGCATTCCATCATGTCTATGTTATATTTTTCGGCAAGTTTTTCCACCTCTTGTTCGGTAAATCCTGTATATTCAGCCAGTTTTCCGGGCTTTTCCATCGAAATTTCCGTAAACATATTTAAGGCAGAATTGGTACCATACTTCTTTATTGGCAATATTCCGGTCATATAAACCAGGCCGATATACGCCTTATCCTTTAGCCATGCCCTTAGGAAGTCAAGATAGGCCCTTTGCGCCTCATCATCGTGTGGATATTCTCTGAAGATACAATCCCACTCATCAATAATAATTACAAAAGGCTTATGGTTCTCATTGTATATGTCCTGTAAGCATTCTATCATATCTGACTTATCAAAATAATCAACCGAAGGATATTCTTTTATCAGCTCCCTTATCACAACCTCCCTCAACCGCCTTATAAGTTCAGATAAATTCGAGGTTCCGCTCAGAAAATCCTGAATATTTATCTTAATAACATCATAGTTGTTAAGGTATTTTTCAAACGTATCACAGGTGCTTATCTTCAGCCCATGAAATAAGTCATCTGAATCCGCCGACTTATCATAATAAGCGGAAATCATATCAGCTGTCAATGACTTTCCAAACCTTCTGGGACGACTTACACAGAGGTACTGCTGATTCGTATAGAATACCTTGTTTGTATACGAAATAAGCAGAGACTTGTCAACATAAATTTCCGAATTAAGAGCCCTTTGAAATTTATCCGCTCCGGGATTAAGATACGTTCCCATTTTCTCCGCCTTTCTATAGTATCTCGCTAATATCGTCCACTATCTCCGCGGGCTCGAAGTCTGTGCCGAGCTCCGCGCGGAGGCTTTCAAGTTCCGCCTTTATCTCCTTTTTCGACAATTTACGCGAATTTATTAATATGCCGTCGACTCCGCACTTCGCGGCGATTGCCATATCGGAGTCCATGTTATCTCCTATCATTACGGCATTTTCGCGTGAAATGGCGTCCTTAGCGAGGAGTTCTTCCATAAATTTCCTCGCGGGCTTCTTCATCTTATGCTCGGATGAGATAAAAATATCGTTAAAATATGGAATAAGGCCTGTCTGCGAGAGCTCAGGCCATGTAAAGAGCGCCTGGGCGTTTGAAAGAAGATAGACCTTCTTACCCCGTCTCCTGAGTTCTAAGAGTGTGCGCTCTGTGTTCTTAAATAATTTCAGCTTCTTCCTCGAACGGACCCTGAATTCATTCGCGATCATTTCAACAAAAACGGCCTTCTCTGCGTGGGTGCAGGTCTTAGGGTTGAGGAACTTAAATCTGTCACCGACAGCAGGCGTTAGCATCTCGCTCCCTGTCTTCGGGGCATTTGCGTAAAGCTCCCAGAAAACCTCACCGAGGTCTATCTCAGGGTACTTAGTGCCAAGCTCCGACGAAAGCCTTTCTTCTTTACCTGTCACAAGGGAAATGTAAGCCTTATGAAGCTCCTTTCCCTTGTAATAGGCGCCCTGGCTAGCGTAAATCCGGGCCATTTTCTTCCAGAATTTAGGATCATTTTCATCGGTCTTAATGTTGATAAGTGTTCCGTACAGGTCGAAAATATAGCTTGTATATTCCTTCATTTCAATTTCCCCTTGTAAATGTGTTGATTTTCATTATTACTTTACGGTAATCGTGTATGTAAAATATTTCTTTGCCCCGTTCGTAAGGGTCACAGTTACACGGATTTTAGCCTTACCCTTCCTGAGGCCGGTTATCTTTCCCTTGGAGCTTACTTTAGCGACCCTCGTATTAAGTGATTTGTAGCTTATCTTCTTAATAACGCTTGTATCCGCTGTTGACGAAAGAGTTATCTTCTTTGTCTTGCCCCGCTTCACGCTGCCATTAGTTGAGGCAAGCTTAATACTGTTTATCTGACTTGTGGTAACTGCGGTGACATCGCTTGTCGCGGAAGCTGAATCTGATGTTGAATTCGAGTCGTTTCCGCCTGTACCTGTGGAGCCTACAGTCGCTGAGGCCTCCTCATCCGATACCGTGGTTACCTCCGGAAGTGATAGCTTCGTAGACGCTCCGCTGTAGGTACCGGACTGATATGGGTTATAAACCGCAGTCGAAAGTGTCAGTACAGACGCGGATACCGAAGCAAAGGTGTCGGATGCGTAGGTATACCCTACCCAGGTCGGATAGTAACCCTCATGTTCAATATCTACCCTGTATCCACTGTAAGGACTTCCTGTCGGCACACTCTCGTCCGGACCTAAAAAGAGCTTGTCGGGACTTCCGATGGACCCATCATCACAGTTTGTGACATCGACGAGGTAATTTTCTCCATTTTCCATAGTGACAATATTCCACATATGGTCGACAGAGCCAGACATCTCTCCGCTCATGGTTCCCGATACGAGATAGGCCTTTACATTCGGTGAGCTGAAATCCGAGAGATCACAGAGTAGCTTAAATGCCTTAGAATAGGCCTCGCATACACCGTTCGTGGAGTCATCACCGTCAAGGACACTGGTAAATTCCCATGGATTTATAAGGCTCGTCTGATAAGCGGACTGTGCGGCAGCCGCATTGTAGGTATTCATATCACAGATAGCCTGCTTGTAGGCAAAGAGCTTTGCGTAATCGCTCTTGCCCGTATTCGCAGACACTATATTCTTAGCGTTTCTTATAGCCCTGTCGGCAAGTTCAACCGATGACAGGGCAACATAAGCGTCATTGTAGTACATACCTGACGTCTTAACCGCAAAGTCACTCCCAACGCCGAGCTTCATTGTATATCTGAGCACGGGATTGTCAACGGTCCCGGAAAGCTCGTACTCCGTATTTGTCTGCCTGTTGAACCAGTAGAGCTCGTAAGGGCAGTCATTCATCAGGGCTTCTATTATCTTTGATGTATTTATATTCCTTAAATCACGAATTATTACATCGCTGTTGCCTGTATTTGCAAGGGTTCTGAGGCTTGCGACATTCCTGTTCGTCATTGTAAATACTGTGCTTATGCCCTTGACATTTCCATAAATTGTCTCAACGTCTTCGGCCTTCGCGGTTCCGTTCGCGACAGCGATAATTTGCTTCTTAAGATAATTGTAAATGTCCTTCTCAAGGCTCGAGAATCCCGAGAGGTCGCTCTGGCCCATAAAGTTCCCGAATACTCCCTCGCTTGAAGCGGCCTTCGCAGGCAGTGGGAAGCTAAGGACAAGCGCTCCCGCTATCGCCACTACGAAAATTCTCTTACGCGTTAACCTTGCAGAACTTCTTCTTTCCGCGCTTAACGACGATTCCGTCTTTGAGGTCTTCAGGCTTGAATGTAAATTTGAAGTCAGTAATCTTGTTTCCATCTACAGATACACCTCCCTGTTCTACGGCGCGTCTGCCGTCTGACCTTGTATCTACAAGGCCGGATTTGTGTAAAATGGTTACGATGTCGAAAGCTCCATCCCTTGCGTCTTCCATGGACATGGTATAGGTTGGCATATTGTCGGTATTGCCACCGCCCGCAAAGAGGGCTTTGGCTCCTTCCTCGGCCTTCTTAGCCTCGTCCTCGCCGTGAACCATCTTGGTAAGTTCGTAAGCTAAGATCTGCTTTGCCTCATTAAGCTTCGCGCCTTCCCATTTTTCCATCTCAGCGATCTCATCAAGAGGAAGGAATGTGAGCATCTTGATGCACTTAAGCACATCGGCGTCATCCACATTTCTCCAGTACTGGTAGAAATCGTAAGGGCTGGTCTTATCAGGGTCGAGCCATACGGCGCCGCCCGCTGTCTTGCCCATTTTCTTGCCGTCTGACTTGGTGAGAAGGGTTATAGTCATGGCTGAAGCGTCCTTGCCAAGCTTCTTCCTAATGAGCTCAGTACCCGCGAGCATGTTAGACCACTGGTCATCACCGCCGAACTCGAGGTTGCAGCCGTAATCGCAGTAGAGTCTGTAGAAATCATAGGCCTGAAGGAGCATGTAGCTCATTTCAAAGAAGGTGAGGCCGCCCTCACGACCCATCCTGTTCTCGTAAGCGCGGGAACGAAGCATGGTCGCCACGTTGAAATGGACTCCTATCTCTCTCATGAATTCCATGAAGTTCATATCGCGGAGCCAGTCGGCGTTATTTACCATGATGGCGTCGCTCGCGCCGTCACCGAAGCTAATGAACCTCTCCATCTGCTTTCTGAAGCATTCACAGTTATGGTCGATCGTCTCATTCGTCATCATGGAACGCATATCATTTCTGCCTGACGGATCACCTATCATGCCGGTACCGCCGCCGATAAGAGCTATAGGCTTATTTCCGGCCATCTGGAGGCGCTTCATGAGAACGAGTGTCATGAAATGACCTACATGGAGTGAGTCCGCTGTCGGGTCGAAGCCTATATAGAATGTGGCCTTGCCGTTATTCACAAGGTCTTTTATTACATCTTCATCTGTTACCTGCGCAAGAAGTCCTCTTGCCTTAAGTTCTTCATAAACCTGCATCTTTTTATCCCCTTGGATTAAGTATTTTCTGTTCTTAAACTGTCTGAACAGCCATTCTTATTGTAACAGCATTAAAGTGGTAAAGTCAAGGTCCTTTTCCGCAAATGTAAGGTTTCACAAAATTCAAAAAGGCGGCAGGCATATATTGCCCGCCACCTATTTTCATGAATCTCTTATTACTGTTTTTCAGTCACCGTAAGCTCTGTCCCGTTATAGTCTACTGTAAGCGTACTTCCCGGTGTCAGATCTTTACCTATTATCTCGCGCGCAATAAGGGTCTCAACCTCACTCTGAAGAAGTCTCTTAAGCGGCCTTGCGCCATAGGTCACATCATAGCCCTTGTCTATGATGTAATCCTTTGCGGCATCGGTGAGTTCAAGACTTAGGTTCTTATCGGCGAGACGCTTCTTAAGGTCTACAAGCATAAGGTCAACGATCCTTCCGATATTTTCTTTTGCAAGCGGCTTATAGAAGACGATATCATCCAGCCTGTTGAGGAATTCCGGCCTGAAGCTTTGCTTGAGGAGATCATTTACCTTTTCCTTTGCTTCAGCGCTTATTTCTCCATTCGGTTCTATGCCTTCCAGAATATAAGGTGAACCGAGGTTTGACGTAAGAATAATGATAGTATTCTTAAAATCAACTGTCCGTCCCTGCGAGTCTGTGATACGGCCGTCATCGAGCACCTGAAGGAGGATGTTAAATACATCAGGATGGGCCTTCTCTATTTCATCAAAGAGTACGACTGAATAAGGCTTACGTCTGACTGCTTCCGTGAGCTGACCGCCCTCCTCATAACCTACATATCCCGGAGGCGCTCCTATGAGACGGCTCACTGAGTATTTCTCCATATACTCGGTCATGTCGATTCGGATCATGTTCCTTTCATCATCAAAGAGAGCTTCAGCAAGTGCCTTCGCAAGCTCTGTCTTACCTACACCGGTAGGTCCTAAGAACATAAATGAACCGATAGGCCTCTTAGGGTCCTTGATTCCGGCACGGCTCCTCATGACAGCCTCAGCGACCTTCTTTACAGCCTCATCCTGGCCTATAACCCTCTTATGGAGGATATCCTCCATATGGAGAAGCTTGTCGCGTTCGCCCTGAAGAAGCCTGTTCACAGGGATTCCCGTCCAGCGTTCAACTATTTTCGCTATCTCATCATCCGTGACCTTGTCGCGAAGGAGGGTATCTGAATTGCCATCCTTCTGCTCATCGGCGATTTTTTCCTCCTTCTCGAGTTCAGCCTTTAGCTGAGGAAGCTTTCCATATTTTAGCTCTGAGGCCTTGTTGAGGTCATACTCACGTTCAGCCTTCTCTATCTGGGTATTTACATCATTTATCTCCTCACGGAGCTTCTGAACCTTGCCGATAGAGTTCTTCTCGTTCTGCCACTTAGCTTTCATAGCATCATACTGGCCCTGGAGCTCTGAAAGCTGCTTTCTGATGTCGGCGAGATGTTCCTGTGTGATCTGGTCCGTCTCACGTTTCAGGGCATTTTCCTCTATCTGAAGCTGTAGAATCTTACGTCTTATGTCGTCAAGCTCAGCAGGCATGGAATCCATTTCCGTGCGGACCATGGCGCAGGCCTCATCCACGAGGTCGATAGCCTTATCGGGAAGGAATCTGTCGGAAATGTACCGATTGGAGAGGGTAGCCGCCGCTATCAGGGCCTGGTCCTGAATTTTAACACCGTGGAATACCTCATAGCGCTCCTTCAGACCACGCAGAATCGAAATCGTATCCTCTACTGTCGGCTCGTCGACCATTACAGGCTGGAAACGTCTCTCAAGGGCGGCATCCTTCTCTATGTACTCTCGGTACTCATCAAGGGTAGTAGCGCCGATACAGTGAAGCTCGCCTCTAGCAAGCATAGGCTTAAGAAGGTTTCCGGCATCCATGGCGCCGTCGGTCCTACCGGCTCCTACTATGGTATGAAGCTCATCTATGAAGAGGATAATCTTTCCATCGCTCTTCTTTATTGCGTTAAGAACTGCCTTGAAACGCTCCTCGAACTCGCCGCGGTATTTCGCTCCGGCAACCAGGGCTCCGAGATCAAGAGAAAATATCTCGCGGTCCTTAAGAGAGTTCGGCACATCGCCATTTACAATACGTTGTGCCAATCCCTCTGCTATAGCGGTTTTTCCGACACCCGGTTCACCTATGAGGACAGGGTTGTTCTTTCTCTTTCTTGACAATATCTGGATAGTATTTCTTATCTCATCATCACGGCCTATAACAGGGTCAAGCTTTCCGGCCCTCGCAAGGCTAACAAGCTCCTGGCCGTATTTCTTGAGGACATTGTAGGTTTCCTCCGGGTTCTCGTTCGTAACATTCTGGTCGCCTCTGACTTCCATGAGTACCTTAAGGAAGCCGTCCTTTGTGATATTGAAGTTCTTAAAAAGGTCACCCATCAGCCTGTCGGGCTTATCGAGAATACCTAGCATTACATGCTCCACCGATAGGTAGGAGTCATTCATTTTCTTAGCTTCTTCCTCTGCGGCGTTGAAGGCGTCCTCGGTCTCACGACTTATATAGATCTGGTTTCCTGAAAAGCCACTGCCTGAGACCTTCGGATAGCCGTCTACTATGTGCTTTGTCTCTGCCTCTAGGTTTGGCAGAGAGACGCCCATTTTCTTAAAGAGCTCGGAAATGAGACCATTTTCCTGGGTTATAAGTGAATACAGGATATGGGCCTGCTCAATGTTCTGGTTATGATTGTCTTCAGCCAGAGACTGGGCCGACCGTATCATTTCCTGAGTCTTTTGAGTCATTTTATCAAGGTTCATTTACTCTTCCTCCTTATCTTTCCGTGCCAGGTACCATAAAATTTCTCCTAACTGCTACGCAGTTAAGATAAATTTTACGGGACCAGGCACTATCGTTCCTCCTTCTTTGATTCTTCTTCATCTATTGGGGCGGAGATGTCAAAGGGGATGCGTCGTTCCCTTAACACCCGCTTGGTATAGACCATATAAAAAGTCGTGAGGTTCATACCCATGGCTTCCACAACTTCATCTAATTCTTCTTTATCTTCATCCGATATCCTGAGTGTTATGGTTGTCATACAGTTTGCCTCCTTCCAATTCAAATATTAGCATATATCATTCAAAGTGTCAACATTTGAATGATAAAATATACATAATGTATTCATTATCATTTTGTAAAGAAACAGCTTCCATTGACATATTACGTTAAATATGATACATTTTACTCAAGAATCAATTTTCGAAAGGAGACACTGATTATGACATTGCAGCAGGAAGCTTATAATAAAATTGATCAGTTGTCAGATGACAACGTCAGATTTGTTATTCAATTGATTGATAAAATTCAGCAAGGTGGGACAAACGAGGAAGCGACAAGCAGCCGTCAAAAAAAGAAAAACGCCATAATGAAATATGCTGGAACAATTGATGTAGATGAAGATGCGGTTAATGAATTAAGAGAACGGAGTATGATTTGAGATGATGCAATCATGCTTGACTGGATTAACACTATATTAAAAACAATTGGTTATACCTTGTTAAATCGATGGACACAGTTTGGAGGTGATTGCATGAACGATACTAATGTCACCAATAACATAACAATATTAACTATGGAATCTTCCGAGAATGGAGAGGACTTGTATGGACCTTATAATTCTGTCTCCGAACTTATGAAGGCATTGAATGATGAAAATTATTCTTAAACAATAAGAAGCCAGCATAGCTGGCTTCTGTTTTATCTGGTGTGTCCCTTATTCTGATTTCATTGCTTCTATGGCTGAGATCTTGGTGGCGCGGCTCGCAGGATAGTAACCTGAAAGGACGCCCACAAGAAGCGCGAATAGCGAAGACGCGACAGGGAGCCACCACGGTATGATAGACAGTTTCGACGCTCCACCGCCTCCATCCATTGAGGAGAGTATCTGGCCTCCAAATCGGTTAATAATAAATGAAGCAAGGTAGCTTAAAGCGATTCCGATTACACCGCCTATGAGTCCCATCATTCCCGACTCAAAGAGAAAAAGCTTCTTGATATCCGAAACCTGGCAGCCTAACACCTTCATGACACCGATTTCCTTGGTACGCTCATAGATAGACATGACCATAGTGTTGGCTATCGATATGGCAGCGACAATCATGGCTACCGCTCCGATTCCTCCAAGAACCGCCTGAATCATGTTACTGGTCTGCTGCATCTGCTTGGTCATGGAGGAAAGGCTCGATGACTGGTATCCGAGGGCCGTTATAGCCTCCTGGATCTTCTCTACATTCTTAACATTGTCAGCGTTTACCTTGATGCTTGAGTAAACCGTCAGCTTCTTCTTGGCCTTCTTCTTCGCGTCACCGGTAAGCTGGCTGAGATAATCCTTATACATGTTCTCAAAGTCCGATCGGTCCATGTACATGGAATAGCTGTACTCAGAGTAGTCATCAGTGTTAAATGTGCAGACATCGGCTGTGTATTTCTTAAAATCAACAGTCACTTTGCCTGTATTCGAATCAGTAGGAGTATTCTCATCCTGGGCAAGGCTCACAGTTATTCTGTCCTTCTCCGGGTCTATAGCCTTAGACTGGAAGTTTGAGCTATTCGGGTCGTAAAAGTAAGAAAATAAATCCTTGCCGGCCCAGATCTTTACCCGTCTTTTGGAATCCGAAGGGTTATAATCACCACTGTTAAGAGCGGGAAATCCGAAATCCTCAAATGAAGACGAATCCATTACACTGATATTCGTGGAGTTCATATATCTACCCGAGTGAAGCTCTATATTCACATCAGTAACAGGCGATACATTTTTCACATGAGGTATCTGCTTTATGCTTTCCACAAGCTTGTCATCGAGCTTCTGCTCCTTCGAGCCTGTATAATCACCCTTCGAATTCATGGTATCGGCATAATTGTTTACGGTAATCATGGTCATGGACCCCATCTGCATGACCTGCTCCTCAAAGCTCTTGTTAAGGCCGATACCTATAGAGAACATGACAGTAATGGAAATGGTTCCGATTACGATACCTATAACAGTTAAGGCGGTACGAGCCCGCCTTCTGTTGAGGTTTCTGAGTCCCATCCTTACGAGATCACTAATCCTCATATAAATTTATTCCTTTTTTAATCCGCCTTTTGGCAAGTAATATTCCTAAAACTATTCCAACCGCAAGAACTATGACACTTGTAATTCCGATAACGAGAGGACCTACTACATTGCTGCCGGCTCCGCCCAAATCTCCTGTCTCGGAATATGTCGTATCGCCGGTATACCCTCCGTCGGTATAAGCCGCGTCACCGCCATCAGAATAGTCCTCTACCGTTGTATTAGCGTAACCATCACCTGTGGTTGTCTCGCTGCTAAGCGACCCGGTATCGCCCGAGCCTATACTGCCTTCACTTGAAATACCGGTCGACCCGGTCTTTGCTCCATCCGATGATGAACCGTCGCCCGAGCCGTCTGTCGCAGTATACGTGCCATTTGTCATGGTACCTGCGGCAGTGCCGTCGGTTGCCTCGCCACTCTCAGCTATTCCAGATGGCGCTATGCCTGTCGTGGCTGTTGTTCCCGTGTCTGTTGCTGTATTGTCGGAGGTATCGTTAGCTGTAGTATCGGTGCCTGTGGTATCGGTTCCATTTACGCCGGTGGTTTCGCCTGTATCCGTGTTCTCTGTAGTTACGGATGATGTTCCCGGATTCGCGGTCTGGTTTTCATATGTGCTTTCCGCGGCGCTTGTGGTCTGGGTCGCATCAACTGTATTTGTCGTTGTCTCTGTATCCATTTATTTCCTCTTTTTAAATATCGTCATCATCGCTGTTTTCAAGCTTTTCCTTAGCCTTCTTCTTGTAGCTCTTGATATATACGCTTCTGGTTATGAATATCGAAGCAAGAAGGAGAGCAATTTCTATCAATATGAAAGCCCACTTAGGAAGTCCCTTTTGTGTCGTGTCTTCTGTAGGTATAACCACATCTGTACCCGGTTCATCAGTCACATAATCGGTTACCTCAGTCGTAAAAGGAGTATCATAGCTTGAGACATTTCCATTGCTGTCCTCGTATGAAATGGTAAGCGTTCCGTTCGCGGTTCCCGAAACCATAGGGGTTACATCAATAGACCAGTTCTTGCCTGTACCCGGATCTACATTTCCAATGATTAACATATCTCCCGAAGGAGTGAGGTCACCCGAAATCTTGGCGGTTACATTATAGAGCGGGCTCTTACCCATGTTGTTAAAATCAAATGAAACAGAGGTCGTCTGGCCGTTCACAGGGGTCTCCCCGTCTCCGACGGAAATGTTGCTGACCTGAGGCCTGTCGTTACTGTATACCTGAAGCTTAAGCATCTCATCTATCGAATTCGATTTTGAGACCTTGGTCTTCCCATTATTTATGGTCGGGTCGGTCGCCTCATATTCGTAGTTGAAGGTTATCTTTAAGTCGTATCCGTTCGTAGCAACATCGCCCTTTACCTTGAGAGGCACAGTGAGCTTGGTCTCTTCGCCCGCAGCAAGGGAATCGAGCATGAAGCTCGCGCTTCCCTCAACAATAGAAAATGTATTGTCAGCGCTCGAAACTGTGACCTGAATATTGTTGGCTGAAAGCTTCTTATGAGTATTCCTTATGGTCATGGTAAAATTAAATATCTTACCTGCCATAATATTATCGGTTCCGGTATCATAATCGGCTACCATGAGCTTCGGAACAGAATTTAAGCCTTCAGAAGCGGTATCATCTTCCTTTGCCTTCCCGTCCATATAAAGGATAATGCTGTCGTTTTGCTGTTTTTCGCTCTTTTTATCCATTACAGAATAATAGGACCACTTGATTTCAAGCGGGTGAATGCCGTCACTGAAGCTATCTATCGCTGTAAGGTTATAGCTTAAGGTAACTGTATCGCCGGGTTCAAGCTTCTTTACGCGTTTTTTCGTATAAGCCGCGTTCGGATTAAGGGCCGCGTCGCCAAATGAAGGAACCTCCGCAATAAAATCCTTTGCGGTAATATTGCTTGTATTCCGGAGTGTGACCGCAATATGGACCTTCTGATTAGCCGTTACCTTCGTCGGGTAAGAGGTCTTTATTACCTGGATGGTAGGCATCTTAACCTCAGCCTCCTCCTTCTCAGGTACATAGGTCTGCACCGAGACAGTAAAGGCTCCCGCTGAATTTGACGTTCCCTCACCTCCGGAGGAAATTGATGAGCTAGAGCTAGTCACTTCGACCGCAATAGGAACAATACCTGATGCTGCTAAGGTCTCTGAGGCAGTGAACTTATAGGTAAGTCTCTTGGTGCTTCCGGCTTTAAGAGTCCCCAGGTTCTGAATCGTGGAATCGTCGGTAATGAAGCTTGCGTCAAAGCCCGAGATTTTAACTGAAGTGTTCTCCGAATCGACATCACCGGAATTCTTAATCGTGAAGCTCACTGAAAATGCCGAGCCCGGCGTAACCTTCGCGGGAGTGGATACCTTGCTCATGGTAAATTTCGCTCCCTGCTTTGCCTTATCCACAATAATGCGAAGCTTGCTGATATTTTTCACGGTTCGCTCATCATAGCGGTTCTCCGAGTCGACAGCGCCGATGCTTAAGGTAAAACCGCTGTAGGTCTTAGCGGCAGCGCTCGAACTCACCTTTACGGTAAAATGTATATATCCGTGCTCATCCTTATTTAAATACGTGCGATGACTTCCGTTTGAATCAAGCAGCTCAGGCGTAGAGCTCACTGTTACAGTTCCCTCATTTTCGTTCGAAATATAAATGTCGGGATTCACAAGCGAAAAATCCTGGACCCGCACAGGAAGCTTGATATCAACCGTTTCACCGGCATTCGCGTGAAACGTGGTATGACTTCCCTCAACAATAATTGTCGGAGCGTGAACCTCCGTTGAAGTTGAAACTGTAGTAGAATCACCATCATTTGGAGTAGCGTACGCCCTTGTCACGTTAAACCCTGTCACGCTTGCCGAAGCTACAAAGGCGGCAAGTCCTATTGCCATATATTTTTTTATATTCTTAAATTTCATCGTTAATTTTCTCTCTTTGAATTTTCTTTTTCGGTCATGGTCTCGACAGCGCCGCTTTTTAGCGCCGCGATTCGCTCAGCCTTAGCCTTCTTCTTTGCGGCAAGCTCTGCCTTATAAGCTTCTGCCGCCTCCCTGCATTCCTTATCTATATCCTCGGCGCTCTTCTTTTTTTCAATATCGGTGATATTACCGTCGAGAACATGGATGATTTTGTCACCGTAGTCGGCAAGACGCGGGTCATGGGTAACCATTACTATGGTCTGATAATTTCGCCTCGCCATGGTATGAATCAGGTCCATTACCTCCATTGTGGTTTTGGTATCAAGGTTTCCGGTCGGCTCATCCGCAAAGACTATCTCAGGCTTCGCTATAAAGGCTCTCGCTATGCCGACTCGCTGCTGCTGTCCACCTGACATCTCGTTTGGCTTATGCTCCATACGGGATCCGAGGCCTACCTGCTTTAGCATCTTTATGGCAAGCTTCCGCCGCTTCGCCGCGGGAACTCTCTTAAAGACAAGGGGGAGCTCCACATTTTCAATAGCGTTCATGGAGCCGATAAGATTATAAGACTGGAATACGAAGCCCAGATACCGCTGTCTGAAGTCGGCAAGGCTCTTCTCGCTCATCTTCCTGATGTCATACCCCTTGATCTTAATCTCTCCGCCGCTTGCCTTCTCTATGCCGGCCATAAGGTTAAGAAGGGTCGATTTACCCGAACCTGATGTACCGAGAAGGCAGCAGAATTCACCTTTCTCTATGGTGAAACTCACATCATTTACAGCTCTGATCTTCTCTGTGCCCATGTGATAGGTTTTCTTCACATGCTTTAATTCAATAATATTCTCCGCCATACATTTAAAAAGGGCAGAAGCGAAACCCTTCTGCCCGTAAGTTTAGTCAACAGTCTCAAGGAATTTCTCAATAACTTCTACAGATTTGTCGATTCCTTTGTAGTCGCTCTGAATGGAGAGGTGATAGTTCGTGACCCTGCCCCATTTCTCGCTTGCGTGATAGTTGTAGTAATTAGCCCTCCGCTTATCCATGCGGTTCAGAACATCTTCAACCTTCTCAGACTCTACGCCATAGCTGATGGCGCGGTCAATCCTGAACGGTGTCGATGCCCAGATAAAAATATTTACCACATCGGTGCGCTGCCTTAAAATGTAGTCCGCGCAACGCCCTACTATAACGCATGGTCCTTCATCGGCAACCTTCCTTATAACTTCAGACTGTGCGATATAAATCCTGTCATCGAGTGACATCTGCGTATATCCGATATCAGGGCTGCCGTAGGCGTTCATGCCCATCGCTATAGAATATAGAAGGCTGTTAGTTGCCTTCATCTCGGCGTTATCAAACGCGTCCTCAGCGAAGCCGCTCTCCTTGGCCGCTCTTGAAATGAGCAGTCTGTCATAAAAAGGAATTCCGTAAGCCTTAGCAAGCTTCTCGCCGATCTCGCGGCCGCCGCTTGCGTACTGTCTGCTGATTGTTATAACCTTATCCATAAGAAGTTACCTCCTTTTTCTACAGTAATAAATGTGATTTACTGCAGTTTTCCATGCAATTCCTATGGTTTAAGTATAACAGTTTTTGTGAAAAAAGTACAGTGAAAAAGTAAACTTTTTTCATATATTCACGTTTAGTAAAGGTTATATTTATCAGCTTTATGAACCTAAAATCTGTACTGTTAACAATAGTACAATATATAGGCTCTTATGTCAACCATAACTTTCTTAACATTTCTGAAAATTGTCGTACCGCTTCGCGGCACGGAAGAAGAAAGTCAGCTTCGCTGACTTTCTTTGAAAAGAAGCCGATCGATTCGCTTCGCGAATCGCGGGTCGTACCGCTTCGCGGCACGACAACTAGCATAGTCTTATTTTCGGGTCGGTTGGTTTTGGGGCGTGGACTTCGTTAAACTTCTCATGAAGCTTCCTTGCGACGAGCGGCGTGACTGAAGCCGACACATCCTTGCCGTAGGACGCGATCTCCTTGACAGTAGTGGATGAGAGGTAAGCGTACTGTAAATCAGTAATTAAGAACATGGTCTCTATATCGGAATCTATGCTCCTGTTGGTCTGGGCTATCTGCATTTCATTCTCATAATCAGTGATGGCCCTAAGTCCCCTGATAATGATGCTTGCGTTATGCTTCTTGGCAAAGTCAACCGTCATGCCGTCAAAGGTCTCGACCTTGACATTCTTC
Organism: uncultured Eubacteriales bacterium; assembly: GCA_900314885.1. GTDB lineage: Bacteria > Bacillota > Clostridia > Lachnospirales > Lachnospiraceae > Catonella. Next base: position 139,642 of record OMWY01000002.1, on the reverse strand, counting down.
ATACCCTTAACGGCGTCACAGACCATCTCATAGCGCTCAGGCATGGAAAAGAGGGGATGCTTTCCTTTATTTACCAGTACCCCGACTACAAGCTCGTCCACAATCGAAGCGCTTCTCTTAATTATATCTATATGTCCCAATGTAACAGGGTCAAAACTTCCCGGATAAATAGCGCGTACCATAAGCTCCTCCAAATTAACAAAAGAGCCTGCCCACCTGGGCAGGCTAAAACCTGGCACAATTATTCCGGATTCGCTACGCGAATCCTTGGCACTCATCGCTTCGCGATGAGCACAAACAGTGCAGTCTATGAGATTTGAACTCACACAGGATTTAACTCCCACTAGAACCTGAATCTAGCGCGTCTACCGTTCCGCCAAGACTGCATATACAAATCCCGCAACTTCTCTACTATACAAAATATTTCTAATTTTGTCAAGCCTTTTCTCGAAATCTCGCAGTCTTTTCTTTTATTAAATCCGTCTCAAAGCCATGGCGGTAGAGGTAGGCCTGAAGCTTTCGAAGCTTGTCATCATCAAGACTTTCGGCGCTTCCAACCTTCCGTATTATAGCTTTTTCTATAGCTTCACCGTCATCCGCCTTTTCTTCTATAAGTCGTTCAATGGTTTCCTTATCCACGCCCTTCCTGGCTAATTCCATTTTCATCTCGCGAGAGCTCTTCCTGCCACTCTTAAAGTAAATATATGAATTAGCGACACGCTCATCATTTATATAGTGATACTTATTCGCGTAATCTATGGCATCGTCAATTAAGAAACCGGGATAGCCGTACCGGGCAAGCTTCTCTCTCAGCTCAGCCTCCGTCTTGTCGGAGCGGGTTAAGATATCAAGAGTTTTCCTCCTGCAGCGGGGCCTTAATGTCTCCTTGATTAAGGTATCATAGTTCTCGAGAGAAAGCTCTTCGCCCGCCTTCACCTTATAACGGCGAAGGTCCCCTGTATAGAGATACAGGACACCTTCGTCTGTCGTGACCTTGTACTTAGCCTTGGTTACCTTTTCAATATTTTCAATATACATGAATTTTAATTACTGTTCTGAAGTTTCAACCGCTTCCGCTTCTGCGGTCTTCGCTGCCTTTGAAGTCCTCGCAGGCTTAGCCTCTTCCGTATCTTCAGCCTCAAAACCGTGCTTTATGCGAACCTTATGCTCTACTTCCGCGAAAATATCAGGATGGTCTTCAAGGAACTGCTTGGTATTCTCACGTCCCTGACCTATCTTCTCGCCGTTGTAAGCGAACCATGCGCCTGATTTCTGGATAATATCATCATTTACCGCAAGGTCAAGAACATCTCCCGAACGGCTGATGCCCTTGCCGAACATGATATCAAATTCTGCTTCCTTAAACGGAGGCGATACCTTATTCTTAACGACCTTTACCTTGACGTGGTTTCCGATGACCTCGCCACCCTGCTTGAGAGATTCTGTCCTTCTTACGTCAAGTCTTACAGACGCGTAGAACTTGAGAGCGCGTCCGCCTGTGGTGGTTTCAGGGTTTCCGAACATGACACCGATCTTCTCACGGAGTTGGTTGATAAATACTACTATACACTGGGTCTTACTTACTACGCTTGTAAGCTTCCTGAGAGCCTGGCTCATGAGTCTTGCCTGAAGGCCTACGTGAGAGTCACCCATTTCACCATCAATTTCAGCCTTAGGAACAAGGGCCGCGACTGAGTCAACAACGATGATATCTACTGCGCCTGAACGGACCATGGTCTCTGTTATCTCAAGGGCCTGCTCACCTGAATCAGGCTGGGAAATGTAGAGATTGTCGATATCTACGCCTATATTCTTGGCATATACAGGGTCAAGGGCGTGCTCCGCATCTATGAAGCCCGCGATTCCGCCACGCTTCTGAACCTCCGATACCATATGGAGGGCTACCGTGGTCTTACCACTTGACTCAGGTCCGTAAATCTCAATGATTCTTCCCTTTGGTATACCGCCGATTCCGAGCGCCATATCAAGTGAGAGGCAGCCTGTAGGAACGGCTTCTACGTTCATATTAGCCGCGCCCTCGCCAAGTTTCATGATGGAGCCCTTGCCGAAGTCCTTCTCTATCTGAGATATAGCGGCTTCAAGGGCTTTCTGCTTATTTTCATCAGCGACAAGCGCTGATTTTTCTGCTGCTTTTGCCATTAAATTATTCCCCTTTTTAGGATATCTTGTTTCACAACATCTCAATTGTAAACGAGAAATTTTCTAAAGTCAAGGAAATCATTGATATAAAATTAAACAAAAATCGCTGCCAGAAATTTACAGCGATTTTTATGCATATTGACTAAAGCAAAAAAATAGCAAGGCTATTGACATAGCTTTGCAAATAGAGTAGAATAGTTAAGTCTCTCTCAGAGACAGAGAGTACCGGCAACGGCAGGCGGTTTGACTCAATACCCTCTCGAAAGGAGGTGAGAGCCATATGCGTATGTTGTCGTAGAAAGGGACCCGCGGCGAAGCCGTGGGAGAGTTGGCTACGACTAAGTAAGCGCGAAGCGCTTACAGCTATGAAATAGAACCGCCACTCCGACCAGTGACGGTTAGAGGTAAAAAATCATCTAACTGTTGGCCAGAGTCAAACCGCTTGTCGCAGTACTCTCTTTTAAATATTGTAAATCTTTCTTTGAACTTTGTCAATAAAAAATCATCATTTGTTATTAATCAGTTTCAAAGCATTTTCTTCAGTAGTTCCTTCGGTAATGGAAATCGAATAGGCATATTTTCCATCGGTCCAAGTAATAAGATTAATTTCAGCCGTCTTATAGCCTTCCTCGTAAAATAAATGCACAACCTCTCGCTGCTTTACCGGAAGCTTCTTAACAGCTTCCCATACAAATGAGAGGTCTGCCCTCCCTTCCTCCGCAAGGTTCTCGTCAAGCTCATCCGCCATGCGGATTTCCTCGTATTTTAGCTTATTCTTCGCTGTATTTGAAGTGACGGTAATAAGCCAGGCCTTCTCATGCTCATCATTTTCAAAATCAGGCGCGCTCTTGATATACCTTATCATGGTGTCCTGCAAAATATCTTCGGCGTCCGCCATATTATGAACGTATGCGTAGGCTAGCCTCAGGAGGCTGTTGCTGTACTTGTCAAAGACCCTCTCCGACTGACTCACGCGGTATTCGTATGTATTTTCATCACCCTTAGCAAATGGCTTAGTAAGAGCGGCAAAGAGCGCCACGGCAAATGCCGAGAGGGCGCTCTTATTTGGTGAAATAATATATTCCATTGTCATGTCCTCTGCCATAGATACAACTGAGGGGTGGGAAATGTTGCGGCTATCAGTCTGATTTTGCCTTAACCATCTTCATGTAATTGTCCGCGGCCGCCTTAATCTCTTCTTTCGTCATCGGCTTGCTGCCACAATCTCCGTGACATCCCGAGCAGCTACCGCTGCATGAATTCCCTTCGCAGCCTATGCACACTCCCTTCTTGGTCTGGGAATATATGTAACGCACGTCTAAGGCAAGCAATATGGCAACTATGGAACCAACAATTATCGAAGCAATCATAGTGTACTCCTTTCAGATAGTTTTGTCTAACTTCTGGGTACACTATAGCACATTACCCGCCGTCCTGTCAAGTAGTACTTAATTACTTTATTTCAATTTGACTTTTGAGTTTTGAACAACAACCTTGTAGCTTCCCTTCATATTTACCTCACAAAATCTGACGCGATATATATTAGCTGCTCTTCGTTTTCAGCATAAGAATCATTATTTAATATATGAATTTTAAATTTTCCGTCTCCGAAATGCATTAAATGACGGAGATTAATAGTTATATCTTTATTCAAAGCAATTTTCAAAAGCCATTTTGCGCAGTTATCGCCACATCCGGACGCATTAAACACCTTATCCGGAACATTGTTTATCAATATTAAAGTCTGAACACCACCTGATAATCGTTCAGGTGGAATACCTCCAAGCACAGGACTGTCAATAACATGTGGGCCTACAACCTTTGATTTATCCACGTCTAATATCATCTCTACAGATAAGGAATCGGTTATCCATTCATCCTGCACTGTATTTTTGAAAAATGTTGTCGGATCATAGATAGCATCTTCCATATCACCATAATATATATTTAACATAATAATTTCCTTCTGACACTCAACTTTTGTATGTAGTGTTCAAGCTTTACTGTTAAAAATTCTACCGTATAGTAAGTAGTGAGTCAAGCAATTCATCCACCTTCTTCAGATTCAAAATAAACTCATTTCTATACGGAAGTTTCATTTGCTCCTCAATTCATATCGGTTATCCGGCCATTGTTTTGAATATTTCATCGGCAAACATTTTAACTACAGGAACACAAACTGTATTTCCGCATTGTTTATACATAGATGCTTCAGAAATATTCGGAAATACAAAATTATTAGGAAAGCCCTGCAATGCCAGACATTCTTTGGGCGAAATCTTTCGAATGCCATACTTATCCTTTACATAGGGAACTCTATTTGGCCAGGTTCCCATATTGGCTTTCAGTGTGAACGATATGCCATCCTTGCTCATCTGGATACCATAATCCGAAAATCTGTAAATCTGATTCTCATCTTTTATGGTGCGTACCAACTTTTGGTAATTAAAGGAACTCTTTTCCAAATAATATTTTTCCTCGGCTTTACTGTTTATATCTATTACATCTAAAATTCTTCTCTGAGATGCCCTCTTCTCCGGAAATCGAAATGTGTTAAGTTGGATCCCGGATTTAAATGCAGTGATATATGTTCTTGTTCTATGTTGCGGAATATCATAATCGCAAGCATCCGTTACCTTATAACTTATGTTATATTTCCTCTTAAGCAATTCGTTGCAAATGATATTAAACGTTCTGCCGTTATCATGTTTAACCAGATTGGCAACATTTTCCAAAAATATCGCATTGGGCCTCTTAACATCCGCTATCCTCATAATTTCAAAGAACAAATTTCCTCTTTCATCACCAAATCCAAGTTGTTTGCCGCAGATTGAAAAAGGTTGACACGGAAATCCGGCAGTCAATACATCCACGTCAGGCAGCAAATTCGCTTCCAATTTTCTTATATCACATTCTATTAAGTTAGTGCTCGGAAAGTTCTTTCGATAAGTTGCACAAGCATCCTTATCGAATTCATTCGCAAACACAATATCAAATCCGGACTGCACGAATGCGGTGTCAATACCGCCTATTCCCGAAAATAAACTTCCAACTCTCATTGTTTTTTAAACCTTACTTGTAAATTCAGCATACACCTGTATTGTTCTCCGTCTTTATATACATTGGCGTAATTATATCTATCCGTACCCGGACGTTCAAAGTACGTATAATCAAAAAGATATTGCTCGAAATCAGGGCGGTTATATATATAATAGCATACAACAGAGCCATCGTGCTTTACCACAATATACCCACCGTTCGCATCCTCCGCGCCTTCCCATTTTTTCTCGGGAGTCATTCCCAAAGCACATGCGCTAAGCAATTTTTTAACTTTATAAGCATACATATTTATATTCCGGAAGCCAAGAGGATTTTCTTCGCTCATTTTCTTGACTGCCGACGGCAAATCCTTTATATCATCCCTATATGAAATCATAAGAAGATGTCCCATAATTTCCGGCATTCGAGAATCGACAAATTGCATATTTTCATCAAATTGACTTGACAATACTTTTTCGAATACAAGATTACACCCATTGCGGCGCAACTCAGACATCCTCTCGATTATCTTTCTTCTTGAGGAAATTAAATTTACGGAATTCATTACGGCATTGCTACAATTCTCAATCCTATAGATAAAATTGGTGCCGTTCCCCGCATTTATTAAAGTAGGATTACTCCCCAGATAACTTTTTATCGAGAAGCCGCATATCGGAGCAATTCCGGTATTAATATCATGTATCTGAATATCTATATCCTGCTTATGATTTGAATCGGCTTTAAGTTTTGATACTTTAATATCATCAAAAAAACTTGTCAATTCAGGTATTTCGAAAGTTCCGGCTGTCCCCTCGGGAATTTTTCGGAGCATCGTTTCCACTGCCCCGTCAAATTCTTCCTTTTTATATTCTCCTATTAACTTTCCACTGCGATATAATTTTATTTTCTCTTCGGGGCGATATTCTAATTTTTCACCTTCTGTTTCTTCTCGTATAATCTTAACCACCGGAAAATAAATATCTGTCATAGGGTTTAAATCCTTATCCGCAGCTTGTAAAATTCCCGAAGATAAAATATAACAAAAGGCATATATTTCGCTCCACTCGCCCTTATTTCCTCTCAGCATCATCCAGTACCTCCTTAATATTTTTTGCTATTTTTTCAATCACATTAACCGTTACACTGTTTCCAAATTGCTTATACATCTGTGTATCCGCAAGAGACCACCTAAAGTCATCCGGAAAGCCCTGTAATCGTGCCCACTCTCTCGGCGTCATTTTTCTTATATCATCCTTATTTATTTCCCCTTTTATATGAGTAGTAGGGACCATAGAGTGGTTTCTATGATCGATTATAAGGTTACGTTCGCGCCCCATGCCTCCGCAGACAATGGTTCCCGCTATTCCGTCCAACGGCCGTATTTCATATCCAAACCCATTTCCTTTTGCCTTATGTCTCGCCTTATGTCTTTTTAATGTCTCAACATAGGTATCCGATAAATAATATTTTGACGGGATAGGAGAATCTTCCATAATATCTTTTATTGTCTTCGTATTATCATTTCCCGTCGGAAAAGTGAAAGAAGTAATATTCAGATCCTTTCTGAAGCAGACAATATAAATACGTTCTCTGTTTTGTGGTACACCGAAATCCTTACTGTTTAAGATTGCCGAGAAAACATTATATCCTCTCAGAGTAGGGGCAACATTTGTCCATGTTTTTTCTCCCAAAGACTCAAACGTTTCTCTGATAATTCTAAATGTTCGACCTTTATCATGGATTTTAAGACCTTTCACATTCTCGCAAAAAATCACCTTAGGTCTATGATACTCGCAGATTCTGGCAACGTCAAGGAACAAAGTTCCGCGGCAAATTCCATGGTAATCATCCTCAAAGCCCATATGATTACCGGCCACCGAAAATGCTTGACATGGAAATCCCGCCAGGCAAATATCAAATCCGGGTATATCTTTTTCATCGATTTTAGTTATATCCCCTGCTATCTCGGAGTCAGGATAATTTAACTTATATGTGTTTTGTGCCGGTTTATCCCATTCTGAAACAAAGACAGTCTCAATATTGCTTTTAAATGCATTGTCAAAACCTCTTCTGATTCCACCTATCCCGGCGAATAAGTCTATACTCCTATACATTTTGACATTTCCTCGCTTTTATAGTATTTTCAATTACTTGTGCGCATCCATCGGGATCGGCAAGTATCTCCTTTCCCCAAAAGCGAATAACAACCCACCCTTCTGATTCAAGTTGAGCGGTTACCTCCTTGTCTCTGCTCATGTTCCTTTCTATTTTAGGAATCCAAAATTCTCGATTCGTCTTAAAATCATTTTTTCTGACATCCCAATTATATCCGTGCCAAAACTCACTGTCACAAAAAACAGCTATCTTTAGCCCTATAAAAGCTATATCCGGCTTTCCGAGAATACTTGTAACATTCTTTCTGTAATGAATACCGCGGACATAGAGTGCTTTGCGTAATGCAAGTTCGATTTTAGAATCTTTGTTTTTGACTTGCCGCATATTATAACTGATTTGATCAGCAGTCTTACTTGACATCAAAGTCATCTTCTTTCCTATCTGCCTCATCAATTACCTTGGAAGCTTCAATAAGCGCCGTTCTTCTTACAAATTCGCTGTATGAAGCATAAGCCTCTATTTCGGCAGCTTTCTTTAATTTCTGAAGTTCTTCTTCACTCACCCTAATGCACATATTCGTGGTTTTAGTCATCTTACAGCCCTCCAATATATCCCATTATATAATACATATATAGCATTGTCAATACATTTCTTATACATAATTGCATATTTTCTTAGATGACCCACAAAAAGTGACAACGGCAATAATTTTTCACATTGTTCTCTCGTTGAATTACGTCCGACTTCACAAAAGCCCCTTAACATTATAAGTTAAGGGGCTTTTACATAATCCGATGACTAGGCCTCATATACAAACGGCTTTGCCTTCATCCATCTGTCAAACTCTTCATCTGTGGCGCTTACGTAGTGGCTGCCTTCAACAAGGTGGCTTGTGCCTTTGCCATAGTCTATACCGCTCGTCTTATAGTCATACTCCTCAACGCTCCTTCTCTTCTCAACCACAGGATTAGGGCTCGGGATGGCTGAAAGGAGTGACCTCGTGTAAGGGTGAATCGGGCGATTGAAGATCTCATCTGTTGTTCCGGTCTCAAGGAGGTGACCTAAATGAAGCACACCTATCCTGTCTGATATATACTTAACCATCGACAGGTCGTGGGCTATGAAGAGGTAGGCAGTGCCTGTCTCCTCCTGGATGTCCTTCATGAGATTCACAACTTGGGCCTGAATAGAGACGTCGAGAGCCGATATGCACTCATCCGCTATTATAAGCTTAGGATTCATGATAAGCGCCCTTGCGATTCCTACACGCTGCCTCTGGCCACCCGAAAACTGGTGGGGATACCTATCGGCGTGCTCAGGGGCCAGTCCTACCTTCTTCAGGATAGCCGCGACCCGGGCCTTTCTGTCGGCAGCGTCCTTATAACGGTGGTGAATATCAAGGCCCTCAGCTATAATGTCCTCTACCTTCTTCCTGGGATTCAGGGAAGCCATAGGGTCCTGGAAAATCATTTCCATATCGCTTCGGAGAGTATTTTTAGCGTCGCGGCTCATTTTCCCGGAAATGTCTTTCCCTTCAAATGTAATTTTACCGTCTGTCGGGTCATAGAGCCTGATAATATCCCGTCCTATCGTGGACTTGCCGGAGCCTGACTCTCCGACAAGGCCATAAGTCTCTCCCGGATAAATCTCAAAGCTCACATCATCCACCGCCTTCACGGTAAAGTTTGCGCTTGTCTTAAAATACTGCTTTAATCCCTCAACCTTAAGAAGGGGCTTCTTCTTACCGGTCTCCATACTTTTCCGCTCCCTTCTTCATTCTTAACAATCTTGCCTTAAGCTCAGAAGGCATTTCTACCTTCGGTGCTCTCGGATCAAGAAGCCAGGTAGCCGCGTAATGACTGTCTGTCACCTTAAACATAGGCGGCTCAGCCTTATCATCGATTTCGAGAGCGTACCTGTTTCTCGGGGCAAATGGGTCGCCAACAGGTTCATGCAAGAGATTCGGAGGTGACCCCGGGATAGAGTAGAGCCTGTCATCATCAGTCTCGAGGTCAGGCATGGCTGAAAGGAGGCCCCATGTATATGGGTGGCGAGGATCATAGAAGACCTCGTTAATCGTCCCCTTCTCAACTATTTTTCCGGCATACATTACATTTACAAAATCAGCGACCTTCGCTACGACACCAAGATCATGAGTAATGTATATAACTGAAATGCCGCGTTCTGTCTGAATTTTCTTAATTAATTCTATAATCTTCGCCTGAATCGTAACGTCGAGGGCTGTGGTCGGCTCATCGCAAATGAGTAGTCTCGGGTCGCAGGCAAGAGCAATCGCTATTACCACTCTCTGCCTCATACCGCCTGAAAGCTGGTGGGGATAATTCTTCATTCTCGCTTCAGGATTTTCGATTCCTACCTCGCGAAGAAGCTCCTCGGCCTTCTCGTATGCCACATTTTTAGGTGTCTTATAATGCCACATCATGCCTTCCATGATCTGCTTTCCTATAGTCATGGTCGGGTCAAGGCTTGTCATAGGATCCTGAAAGACCATGGCGATCTGACGGCCATTTATATTGCGGCGGATCCACTTTTTATTCTTATCTAAGATGTTGATACTTTGCTTATTGCCTTCGATATCAACGTAATTATATTGTATCGTCCCCCTGTTCACGACGGCGTTCTTATCAAGGATTCCCATGGACGCTTTCATGGTTACGGATTTTCCGGAACCGGACTCACCAACGATAGCGACCGTCTCACCCTTGTGGACATCTATGTTCACGCCTCTTATAGCGTGAACCTTGCCGGCGCTCGTCTTAAATGTGAGGTCGAGGTCCTTTATGGACAAAATTATATCTTTTCTTTCCATTTACGACGTCTCCTTTAACTTTGGATCAAGCGCTTCTCTGAGACCATCAGCTATCAGATTGAACGAGAGCATTAAGAGGGCCATTACAATAATCGGCGGAATTATCTGGTAAGGATGGGTCGTAAAGGAGTTATAGCCTTCGGAAATGAGGGAACCGAGCGAACACTGAGGCACCGGAATTCCGAGACCTACGAATGAGAGAAAGGCTTCTGTAAATATAGCCGTAGGAATCGAGAACATAACCTGAGTTATGACCGGTCCGATGATATTTGGCAGGATTTCCTTGAATATTATGAAAAATGGTCCTGCGTCAAGCGTCTTTGAAGCGAGGACGAATTCCTGCTCCTTAAGCTTCAGCATTTCCGCTCTCGCTATCCTTGACATGCCTATCCATTCCGTCAGCATGAGGGCAAAGATAATTGTAATCATGCCGGGCTTAAGAATAAGTAAGAGAAGCGTAACTACCACAAGTCTTGGTATACCGTTCGCTACCTCAAGGATTCTCTGCATAATCATATCGGTTTTGCCGCCGAAATACCCTGAAATAAGACCATACGACATACCGATCACCATGTCTATTATGGTTGCCGCTACTGCGATTATAAGGGAGACACGGGCCCCTGTCCACGTACGGGTGAAGATATCGCGACCGTATTTATCGGAGCCGAACCAGTAAAATGTATCATATAATTTCCCCTGTGCGTAGCCGTTTATCTTCTTGGTACCCGTCGTAGTTACCATGGTCTCCGAGCCATCGAAAATGCCAAGATTTTCAATACCCTGAATTCTCGGCGCAAGGTTTTTGCCGCTTGTCTGCTCTGAATAGGCATAGCCTGAAATCATGGGCCCGATAATGGCAAGAATTGTAAGAATAATTACAAATGCCAAGCCGACAACCGCTCCCTTATTATGGAAAAACTTCTTTCTTACTTCCTTCCAATAGGATTGGGAAGCGAAATTATTGTCTATCGCTATATTTTCGGTATTATCCTTAAGCTTAAAATCATCCTCTGTCGGGACGTAAGCTGTCATGGTATCTACTTCCGCCATTTACTCATCTCCCTTCGCAAGTCTGATTCTGGGATCTATGATTCCATAGAGAATGTCGACAATCAGCATTATGAAAATATACATCGCCGAATATATGAAGCTTAGCGATATAACCACGTTATAGTCGTTTGACTGAATTGCGTTTACAAGGAGAGATCCGACTCCCGGTATGGCGAAGATCTTCTCAACTACGAGTGAACCGGTCATGAGGTCAACTATCAAAGGCGCAAGAACCGTAATTATAGGAATGCAGGCATTCCTTAGAGCATGACGGAAAACAAGCGCCGAGCCCGAAAGTCCCTTTGATTCAGCTAGAAGCATATAGTCGCTGTCAAGCACCTCAAGCATTTCAGATCTCGTAAATCTCGCGATACTTGCCATGGTGAACATGGAAAGGGCTATGCTTGGTAAAACCGATGATTTTCCCGGAAAGTTAGAATCGTAAAGCATAGGGAAGATCTTTGCTCTGAAACCAAACTGATAGCTTAAGAAGAGGGCAAATACGTAGCTTGGCACGGAGACGCCGATGACTGAAATGATTGTGCAGATTGTATCGACAATCGTGTCGTGCATAAGAGCCGCGATGACACCAAGTATGAGGCCCACGAGGGCTCCGAGGAGAACCGCTTCTCCGCCGATTCTTATGGAAATAGGAAGCCTGGTCGCTATTAGCTGCGATATAGGCGTATTTTTCGAAATATTATAGCTGACACCGAAATCTCCCGTCAGCATATTTTTAACGTAAGTAAAAAACTGAACTATGACAGGCTTATCGAGGCCGTACTTAGCGTAAAGGGCCGCCCTCTGGCTGTCATTTAATTTCTCATCGTTGAATGGTGATCCAGGCATGAGCTGCATAAGTATGAACAGGACAAGGAGGATCATAAGGAGAGTGAAAAGAGAAATAAGAATTCGTTTAGCGAGATACTTTTTCAAATCATTTACCCCTGGATTGATTATATTTTCTACAAAAGATTTGTGTGGGAAATTGTATATATTACAATATACAGTTCCCACACTTATCACAAAAAGGTTTATGAGGAGGCGTAGAAAAGCTTATTATCGATATTACTGAGCAGCCTTAACAGTGTCCTTATAAACTCTGTTGAGCGCTACAGGATGGTACTCGATACCTGTTACGTTGCTCTTAATCATCTCAGCGTTGCACTGGGTGTAGAGAGGGAAAATAACCGCTTCGTTCATGACAAGCTGCTCTGCGTCATAAAGTCTCGTCCATCTCTTCTCGGGATCTGTAGCTGTCTCGCCTGTGGTGCACTCGGCGATAATAGAATCATAATCAGCGTTGGTCCAGAGTCCGTAGTTATTTGAATTATCGGTTACCCACATACCGAGATAGGTCATAGGATCGGCATAGTCAGGGCCCCATCTTGTAAGGCCAAGCTCGAAGTTTCCGTCCTGCATATCCTGAACCCTCTGCTTCTTTGGTTCAACCTTGATGGAAACTGTGAGTCCCGGAAGGTTAGTCTGCCACTGTTCCTGGAGAACCGTAGCGACCTTCTGAGGAGCGTCGTCCGCATCTACAACCATCTCAAGGGTAATAGAATCAACTCCTAATTCTGAAAGTCCCTGCTTCCAGTAATCTGCTGCCTTAGCCGCATCTGAAGCGCATACGTCCTTAAACTTATCCTGGTCTGCTGAGAAGTCGCTTCCATCAGGGCCTGCAGCGAACTGAGGAGGTACGGCTGTGTAAGTAGGTGTTGAGCCATCCTTAAGGATATCGGTAGCGATAGCCTCACGGTCAATAGCGAAGGTGAGGGCCTTGCGGATGTTTTCGTTCTGAAGCTCCTTAACCTTAGAAATGTTAGGGCTTACATACCACATATATCCTGCGCCGACAGCCTTGAATTCAGGGTCATCCTTAACCTGATCGACCTGATCGCCATTTACAAGGGTAGTATCAAGTTCGCCGTTCTGATAGCTCATAAGAGCTGTCTGTGAATCCTGGATTACCTGATAATCAATGCCCGCGAGCTTGACCCTGTCAGCGTCGTAGTAATCGGCGTTCTTGGTTAAATGGAACTCTGTAGCGGCCGGTTCATACTTATCAAGCACAAACGCGCCGTTTGAAAGTGTAGTCTCAGGGCTTGTACCGAATGTATCCTTGCACGTATCATAGAACTTCTCATTTACAGGGTAAAATGTAGGGAAGTACATGAGTGAAAGGAAGTAGCTTACAGGAGCTTCAAGCTCTACCTTGAGTGTATGTTCATCAACGGCTGTTACACCAAGCTCTGACTTGTCCTTCTTTCCGGCTATGATATCAGCCGCGTTCTTAACCTGACCGATGTCTGAAAGCATGTAGCTGTACTCACTCGCAACGTCCGGATCAACGGCTCTCTGCCAGCCGAATACGAAGTCAGCCGCGGTTACAGGCTCACCGTTCGACCACTTGGCGTCTTCCCTTAAGTGGAAGGTCCAGGTAAGACTGTCATCACTCTCTTCGTAGCTCTCGGCGATTGCGTTTACAGCCTTGCCGTCTGCGTCCATCTGCATAAGACCGTCTGTATAATCCGCGATAACCTCAAATGAGGTACCGTCTGTAGCCTGCTGAGGGTCAAGTGACTCTACCGGTGTCTCAAGCATTACGTTAAGATCCTCTGTACCTGCTTCAGCAGTTGTGCTTGCAGTCGCCTGGCTTCCCGATGCCGCTCCTGATGAAGATGAGCTTGCAGCGCTTCCTGCGGCAGAAGAACTTGCGGCTGTTGATGCTGTGGCTCCCCCTGATGCCGATGATCCCGTGCTGTAGGCTGAGCTTCCGCAGCCGGTTAAACCGAGCATCATGGAAGCTGCCACGACGAGTGACAAAATCCTGTTTGTTTTTTTCATTTACTGTTCCTCCATGTTTGTTTTAGCAAAAAGAGCGGCACATTGTTAAAATGTGACCGCTCCCTTGCAATCTGTTGTTAATTATACAATTATAAACAGTAAATGTAAAGTATATAAAGAATTCTTTATAATTATAGTTGTTATAATCTGAAGGAATATCAAGTCCTATCTGAACGGAATATTATGCTCCTTGTGGTATAGCTTTTTATTCTCGTACATGGCGTCATCGGCGTCCTTTATTACATCATCAACCTTACGGGTATCCAGAGGTTTGCATACACTCCAGCCTATACTAACCGAGAGCTCGTATGGCTTCATATGCGAAGCATTTACACTTGTAAGCGAACGGGAAATTCGCTCGTTTACCGATTCAGGTGTATCAGGAAGGCAGTGCAGCATAAGAATACCGAATTCATCACCACCGTAACGGCAGAGGACATCGCTCTTCCTTATACTCCTGCCGATAGCGTCCGCCACGGTTTTTATGGCCTCGTCACCCTCCTGGTGACCGTATTTATCATTAATTCCCTTGAAATTATTGATATCTATCATCATAAAGGCGTAAGCGTCAGATCTCTCTTTCCTCGCGTCTATATTGTTAATAACCATATTTAAGCGCCTGCGGCTCATTGTTCCTGTCATGGCGTCAAGATTGGCGGAATTGCTCTGGACGGAAATGAGAAGCACGAGGCAGGAAAGGCTCATGCCTACGTACTCGAAGCACATGCCCGGCACAAATGGCTGCAGGACACCGAATACAACCGGAATCATAGGAAAGGCTATAAGAGTTCCCTTATTTACAGCCAAGATATGATTCTTGTTTATAAGCGTATAGACTAAAATCATGAAGAAAATGGTTATCATCACGATCGCGCGGACAAGGTAAAGTGAGCCACGTTGGTACTGGCCTCCCGGACCGTTAAAATCGAAGAACCAGTTCACTCGCGCGATTTGAGAAAACGTAACTAAAGCTGTATTTAAGATAACAAAAACCAAAATTATGTTGTGCATCATCCCATAGAATATCCTGTCTTCGTCGAGCCAGTCATTTATATACTGGAAGACAAGGAAATAATAGATGGGGTCGATTATGTATGAAAAATAATTCGACGCCCATGACGCGACAAGCGTAAGTGTGTCTGTTACCCCTATTCTTCCGATTACGTCGACGATAACCATGACCATAAGCATCCACACAAGGCGGCGGAAGCTCGACTGCTTCTGCGCTCTTGAGTCGACATCACGGTTATAGATAAGTATTACGCCGAGAATGGTAAGGATGTAGAGGATGAATATGTAGTAAATTTCCATATGATACCTGGTTACGGGGTCAGGAACCCCATAAAGTTTTTATCAGCCGCTACGCGTACTGATAAAAATTTTATGAAGACTGACCCCTGTTTTCCTTCTTCCATGGGGACATACTTTAGTGTGTCCCCTTTCCTTAGAATTGGCTGTTGTAGAGGTTGGCGTAGAACCCTCCTTTTGTGAGGAGTTCCTCGTGGTTACCCTGTTCTATTACATGGCCATCCTTCATTACAAGTATGATATCCGCGTTCTTAATGGTTGAAAGGCGGTGGGCAACTATAAAGCTGGTCCGTCCCTGCATCATCCTGTCAAACGCCTGCTGAATCTTAAGTTCAGTTCTGGTATCTATAGATGAGGTCGCCTCGTCAAGTATTAACATAGGCGGCAGGGCAAGCATGACACGGGTTATGCAGAGAAGCTGCTTCTGGCCTATAGAGAGGCTTCCGCCATCCTCGCCTACCACAGTGTCAAATCCGTCCTTCATACGCATGATAAAACCGTACGAATGGGCCGCCTTCGCCGCCGCTATTATCTCTTCTTCTGTGGCGTCAGGCTTACCGAAGGTAATATTCTCCCTGATGGTTCCGCCCTTTATCCACGTATCCTGAAGCACCATACCGTAGCTCTTACGAAGGCTCTCGCGGGTTACGGTTCTTATATCTTTATTTTCGACACAAACGGCCCCGGACTTAACATCATAAAAGCGCATTAAAAGATTAATTAATGTCGTTTTTCCACAACCGGTAGGTCCTACAATGGCGATACGCTGACCGGGTTTAACCGAGAGATTCAGATTCTCTATGAGCTTCTTCTCAGGCACATAGGAGAAGCTTACGTCATTAAGCGCCACATTTCCCTCTACATCGCATAGAACCGCGGCATCAGGACTGTCAGGGATTTCCGCTTCCTCGTCTATGAGGGCAAATATCCTTCCCGCGCAGGCAATAGCGTTCTGAAGCTCCGTAATTACATTTGAGATATCGTTAAATGGCTTCGTGTACTGGTTCGCGTACTGTAAAAATGCTGAGAGATTTCCGACGGTTATGGAACCGTTTATAGCCTGGATAGCACCGACAAGGCCAACTCCCGCATAGATAAGGCTGTTAAGGAATCTCGTCGACGGGTTCACGATGCTTGAGAAAAATGTGGAACGGACACTTACCTTCTCAAGCCTCTCATTTATCTCATCGAACTTCTCTATCTCGTCCTTTTCCTTCGAAAATGCTTCGACGACAGACTGGTTCTGGATAACTTCATCCACAAATCCCGACTGTTCGGCCCTGGTTTCGCTCTGCGCCTTGAACATGGAATAGGTTCTGCTTGCGATAAACTTAGCCACAAACAAAGAAATCGGGGTAAGCACCACAACAACAAGGGCTATGAAAACATCTATACGGAACATGAATATAAGGGTTCCGATGATAGTTACAATTCCCGTAAAAAGCTGGGTAAAGCCCATAAGGAGGCCATCCGAGAACTGGTCGGCATCGGCTATAACCCTGTTCTCTATTTCACCGTAAGGGTGATTATCTATATATGAGAGCGGAAGCTTTTCTATCTTCTCAAAGGCCCTGTTCCTTATGTCGCGAACTACATGATACGTGATTCTGTTGTTCACGGTATTCATTATCCACTGAAGAAGCCCTGTTATAGCGACAATCACACATACCTTTATCAAAATGGCGAGAACGGACTTAAAGTCTACCTCACCCTTCCCGATCAGGAAGTCAATCGCGTTTCCCGTAAGGATAGGGACATAGAGGGTAAGGACAACTATAGCCGTCGCAAGGGCTACGGTTAAGAACATGAGCGCCTTATAATTTCCCAGATATGTAAATACTTCTCTTAATATCTTTCCCGATTCATCGCGGTTAAGTTTCTTCCTGGTTCCCATCAGACTGCCTCCTTACCCGCGTAGTTATTGCTAAACTGCGAATCGTATATTTCCTTATAGACATCACATGACTTAAGAAGCTCGTCGTTCGTACCTATTCCCGCTATCCTTCCTTCATCAAGGACAATAATCTTATCGGCGTGCATAACGCTTGCCGCGCGCTGCGAAACTATAAAGACCGACAGATTGCCGGCAAGCTCCTTAAGAGACCTCCTCAGAGCCGCGTCCGTAGCAAAGTCTAGAGCCGAGGCGCTGTCATCGAGGATAAGGATATCGGGATTCTTAACCAAGGCCCTCGCTATGGTAAGCCTCTGCCTCTGACCGCCTGACAGGTTCCTGCCACCCTGAGTAACATAAGAATCAAGGCCGTCTTCCTTTGCCCTTATTACATCAAGGGCCTGGGCAGCCTTAACAGCTTCCATGATTTCATCATCCGTAGCGTCCGGATTTCCCCATTTCATATTGTCACGGATAGTACCGGTAAAGAGCACCGCCTTCTGAGGCACTACACCTATCTTCCCGCGTAGGTCATGAAGGTCGTAATCTCGAACATTTTCACCGGCAACAAGGACCTTGCCGTCAGTGGTATCGTAAAATCTCGGAATCAGGTTAACAAGACTTGATTTGCCCGATCCTGTACCTCCTATTATACCGATTGTCTCACCCGGATTTGCGACAAAATCAATCGCTTCAAGCGCATTATCGCCCTTTCCCGAGTAATTGAGCGATACATTTTTAAATTCTACTGAGGAACCCTTAGGAGCTTCCTTATCGAAATCGAGCACCTCCGCCTTCTTAAGCTTCTTATCCGCCTCATCGGAAAGGACATTTACAGGCATGGAGCTCTTAGCGTTCATGACGGCGCATACCCTGTCGGCGCAGGCGGCGGTCTTTGTGAGGGTAACTATCATGTTAGCGAGCTTAATAAGCTCAACCAGGATCTGAGCCATATAATATACAAGGGCGACAGTCTGACCCTGGGTGAGACTTCCGGTATTTACCCTGTCGCCGCAAACCCATATAAGAACAGCGGTCGCGACATTTATCATGACGTAGGTTACGGGATTTAAAAGGGCGCTGACACGGCCCACGTGCTTGTTTAGAGCGGTAAGCTCATCATTTTTCCCTTCGAACTCTTCTGTCTCTTCCTTTTCCTTTGTAAATGCCCTGATGACCCTAACACCGGTAAGGTTTTCCCGGGTTATCTGAAGAACCTTGTCAAGCGCTCCCTGAACCAGCTTATAGCGGGGGATACACCATATAGTTATACCGAGCACTACAGCGGCAAGAAGCGGAATAATAACGACAAAAACGATGGCTGCTTTTACATCTATTGTAAATGCCATAACCATTGCGCCAAATACTATAAATGGGGAACGGAGAAGGAGACGGAGCATCATATTGATACCCGACTGAATCTGATTCATATCGCTCGTCATCCTAGTGATGAGGGTCGCGGGACCAAACTTATCTATATCGGCGAATGAGAGCTTCTCTATATTCACAAAGAGATCATGCTTTACCCTTTTTGCGACACCCGCCGAGGCTACAGAGGCAAACCACTGGGCGGTAATAGCGACTGCAAGGCCTATAGCCGCAAGAAGGACAAGAAGGCCGCACATTTTAAGGACGTAATCCGTATCGCGGTTAGCTATACCCTTATCTATCATGGCAGCCATTACAAGAGGCACAAAGAGGTCAAAGAGGGCCTCAAAGAGCTTAAAAAGAGGCCCTAAGATGCTCTCCTTTATATAATACTTTAGATACGATAATACTTGTTTCATACTTTTGCAGGCTCTTTCTCATCAGAATTTTTCTGGTTAATAAGGTGCACATCGAGCTGGTCAAATGGAATGGAAATGCCGCATTTATCAAACTCATTCTTCACTTCTTCCGCTATATCAAATGTCACCGGCCAGTAGTCGTCTGTCTTCACCCAGAACCTCATGCACATGGTAATCTGACTTGCGTCAAAGGTGGAAATGAAGATACGCTCGGGGTACTCGTCGGTCACTAACGAGCGGGGATCATTTTTTATGACATTTGAAAGAGCCGCCTTAACAGCCTTGATATCAGACGAATAGTCGACACCGATTTTGAAGTCTATAAGTCTCATATCCTCTGATGTAGTGTTCTCTATATCCGAATTCATGAGAGATCCGTTCGGAATGACAATCATCTTGTTGTCATAGGTTAACATTCTAGTGTAGAAAATGTCTATCCTCTTGACTGTGCCTGTCTGTCCGTTGGCGGTAATGAGGTCGCCGACCTTAAATGGCTTCTGGACCAATATCAGGACGCCACCGGCAAAATTTGACAGGGCTCCCTGAAGTCCGAGACCGATAGAGAGACCGGCGGATCCTATAACCGCCATAATAGAACTAGTTGTAACTCCAAAGCAGCCAAGTATTATAAAGGCAAGCAGAATCTTCATGCCCACATTGCAGACACTCACGAGGAATCCCGCCGCGCTCTCGTCCATATTGGACTTCTTAAGAGCGTTCCTTATAATCTTTGTCACGAACTTTATGATACGTGAACCTACGAACCATATAACCGCAACCGCTATCAGGGTCCAAAGGAAGCTCCAGGCCCATTCAGAAAGCTTTTCAAGCAACTTGTTCCATACCGTGGGATCGCTTGAAGCATTTGCAATCTCACTTGTCAGCTGATCCGCGGCGCCGCTTGGTATCTCTGATATCATAATTTACTCCTCGTACCATTTATCAGGATTATCATCTTCACCTGTACCTATGCGCTCAAGGGTCTGCTTAAGGACGCGTTCCATTAAAAACGACATGAGCAGAGTCGCGCTCGCGGGCAGAATAAAGAGGACAAAACCCATAGTAATATAAACTAATATCGCTGAGGCCGCGATAATGGCGACACAGCCCAAGGTCGAAGGAAGGTGCCGTACCGAGAGATAGAAGGCGAGCTTAAAAAGCTGCCCCGTCTTGAGAGTGAACCTCGAAATAAGCGGAAATACGTAAGTCCCGATGAAGGCCAGTATTATAAGAATCACCAGGTAGAAAATCCTGAAATTCCGGATAGTAGTATCGCTCGTACTTGCCGCGTATTTTATGTCAAAGTAAAGCACAAGGCCTATTCCGATAAAAATGAGTCCGCATATAAAGCTCTGCTTAAAATCCCTTTTAAATGCGTGGAAAAATTCCTTGACCGGATAGCTCCTGTCTTTTCTGATACTTTTCACAGTTGAATAATAGAGTGCCGTAAGCGCCGGTCCGATTGTCACAATCGGAATACAGCAGACACAAAAAACAAGGCTCAATGCCATAACATCGAAAACCTTGCTCATAAAACGGTTAAATGGATTGTCAATTCTAAAAATGCTGCTCAAAGTCTTACTCCCAACCTAGTTATTGGGCTCTCGCAGGAGTAGCCCGCGAGAGCTGATAACTATATTATTTTATTATACGAACCTTCAGTACCCCGCTAATCTTTGAGAGCTTATCTTTCATACCTTCCGTACTCTTCGCTTCTATATCAAAGAGAGAATAAGCCAAGTCCCCGCGGCTCTTGTTTAACATGGAGTCGATATTTACGCCGCTCTCCGAGAGCACAGCCGTAAACTGGGTTATCATGTTAGGAATATTCTTATGAAGGATGGCTATTCTTCCTTCGCTTCTTACAGGGCCTGCGTCACAAGCCGGGAAGTTAACGGAATTCCTTATATTTCCATTCTCAATATAGTCGACTATCTCGTCAACAGCCATCTCGGCGCAATTGTCCTCAGCTTCCTCGGTTGAAGCGCCAAGGTGAGGAATCATGATTGAGTTAGGAAGCTTTACGCTTTCAGCGTCAGGGAAGTCACATACGTACTTCTTTACCTTACCACTAGCGAGCGCTTCCTTTATAGCCTCAGTATCAACTAAGCCTCCGCGGGCGAAGTTAAGGATAACCACGCCATCCTTCATCTTAGCGATAGCGTCCTTCCCTATGAGGCCCTTAGTAGCGTCCATAAGAGGTACATGTACGGTGATATAATCACAGTTCTCAAAAATCTCATCGTTAGTCTTGACAGGAACTACATCCCTTGAAAGCTCCCAGGCATTCTTGACAGAAATATACGGGTCACAGCCAAGTACCTTCATACCAAGCTTGCTCGCCGCGTTAGCGACTTTAACGCCTATGGCTCCAAGGCCGATTACGCCGAGAGTCTTGCCCGCAATCTCGCATCCCGCGAAGTTCTTCTTTTCCTTCTCGATAGCCTTCGCTATGTCAGGGTTTTCCTTGTCAGACTGAACATAGTTAACACCGCCTATTATATCACGACTAGACAGTAAAAGTCCAGCTAAAACTAATTCCTTTACCGCATTCGCATTAGCGCCGGGAGTATTGAATACTACAATACCCTTTTCTGAGCACTTATCGATCGGAATATTATTTACTCCGGCCCCGGCTCTCGCGATTGTAAGAAGGCTTTCCGGCAGATCGAGATCATGCATTTTAGCGCTTCTTACAAGGACAGCGTCTGCTCCGGGAAGCTCCGATGTTATCTCAAACCCGGAAGGGAGCCTGTCAGTTCCCTTCTTTGAAATGTTATTCAGTGTGGCTACCTTGTACATTATTTATTCTCCGTTTCAAACTTCTTCATAAACTCAACGAGCTTTACTACGCCTTCATAAGGCATAGCGTTGTAAATGCTGGCGCGCATACCGCCGACTGTCCTGTGACCCTTTAGGTTGACGAGACCATTCTCAGCGGCTTCCTTTACGAATTTCGCGTCAAGCTCTTCATTTCCGGTAACGAAAGGAACATTCATCAGAGAGCGGTCCTCGCGTCTGACAGTACCCTTGAAGAGTTCGCTTTCATCGAGGAAATCATAGAGAACCTTAGCCTTCTTTTCATTTCTCTCCTTTGCCGCCGTAAGACCGCCATTTTTCTTAAGCCACTTGAATACAAGGCCGCAGATATAAATACCATAGCAGTTAGGAGTGTTGAACATAGACCCCTTATCCGCCTGGGTCTTCCACTTAAGGAGGTTAGGCGTGAATGGGAGAACATCATCTCTTATAAGGTCCTCGCGGATTACGTCTATGACAACACCGGCAGGTCCTATGTTCTTCTGAACTCCACCGTACATAACTCCATACTTTGTGATATCAACAGGTTCTGACAGGAAGCAGGAGCTTACATCAGAAACGAGAATCTTACCCTTTGTATTTGGTAATTTATGGTACTTCGTGCCGTAAATCGTGTTATTTTCGCAGATATAGACATAATCAGCGTTCTCCCTGATCGGAAGGTCGGAGCAGTCAGGGATATATGAATATGTCTTGTCGGCTGAGCTGGCGACAGCCTTGACATCGCCGTACTTCTGCGCCTCCTCGAAGGCCTTCTTAGCCCAGTTTCCGGTGATAATATAGTCAGCGACCTTGTTCTTCATAAGGTTAAGCGGAACCGCAGAGAACTGGAGCGAACCGCCGCCCTGAAGGAAAAGGACCTTATAATTTTCCGGAACTCCGACAAGCTCCCTGAAATCCGCCTCGGCAGTGTCTATGATGTCCTGGAACATCTTGCTTCTGTGGCTCATTTCCATGACGCTCATGCCGCAGCCCTTGTAATCAAGCATGTCGGCTGCTGCCTCTTTTAATACCTCTTCCGGTAATACCGCCGGACCAGCTGAAAAGTTATATACTCTTCCCATCAGATAACCCCTTTCTTCTTTAAGTCTTCCTCGTTGAAAGCGTCCTCTATGGAAGCGCCCGCAGGCACCATAGGGTAAACGTTTTCGTTTTCATCTATAACTACATCAATAAGAGCAGGCCCACCACATGAGAGAGCCGCCTTGATGACCGAGTCCGTATCCTCTTTCTTCTCTATCCTGAAAGCCTTGACATTCATGGCTTCAGCGAGCTTAACGTAATCTATGTTCTTAGGTAAAATGGTCTGCGAGTAGCGTTTTCCGTAGAAAAGAGCCTGCCACTGGTGAACCATACCGAGAACCTGGTTATCAAACACAACCTCAATTACCGGTATATCATAGTGACTTGCTGTCGCGAGCTCATTCATGTTCATTCTGAAGCATCCGTCACCGGCAAGGTTGATAACAGTCTTGTCAGGGTTTCCGTTCTTAGCCCCAATAGCGGCTCCAAGACCATACCCCATGGTTCCGAGTCCACCTGACGTAAGGAGCTGGTGAGGTCTCTTATATTTATAGAACTGGGCAGCCCACATCTGGTGCTGGCCTACATCGGTAGTGATTATAGCTTCACCGTTTGTGAGTTTGTAGAGCTCCTCTATGAAATAAGGGCCTGTCATCTCATTTTCATGATATACGAGTGGATACTTCGCTTCATACTCTTTTACGTGAGCCATCCATTCAGCGTGATCCTGCTTTGGAAGCTTCTTAAGTATCTCGCCAAGAACCGCCTTTACATCACCTATGATACTGTAATCGACCTTGATATTCTTGTTAATCTCAGCTTCATCTATATCTATCTGTAAGATTTTGGCATTCTTTGCGAAACTCTTTGTATTTCCGGTAACACGGTCAGAGAATCTCGCTCCGAGGGTAATAAGGAGGTCGCACTCAGTTACCGCGTAATTTGACGTCTTGGTGCCGTGCATACCGAGCATACCCATGTAGCGGCTGTCAGTTCCCGGGAAGGCGCCCTTACCCATGAGAGAATCGCATACAGGAGCGTCTACTGTCTCGGCAAGCTTCTTCACCTCTTCATCTGCGTTTGAAATGACTGAACCGCCACCGACAAATATTACAGGCTTCTTAGCTTCCTTGATGAGCTCCACTGCCTCAGCGACCTCGCATGCGTCTACAGGCTTTGTCTGTCTTACGATCGGAGCCGGTGTTACAGGGACATATTCGCATTTATTAGCCGTTACATCCTTAGTCACATCTATAAGAACAGGGCCCGGCCTTCCTGAAGCCGCTATCTTAAATGCCCTCCTTATAGTGTCGGCAAGCTTCGTAACATCCTTTACGATGAAGCTGTACTTAGTGATAGGCATCGTAACGCCCGCTATATCAACCTCCTGGAAGGAATCCTTGCCTAAGAGGGATGTGCCGACGTTTCCGGTAATGGCAACGATCGGAACAGAATCCATATAGGCTGTGGCGATTCCGGTTACGAGGTTTGTGGCTCCCGGACCGCTTGTCGCAATGCAGACGCCTACCTTTCCGGTAGCTCTCGCGTAGCCGTCAGCCGCATGGGCAGCGCCCTGCTCATGGCTTGTAAGGATATGCTTTATCTCATCCCTGTGCTTATATAATTCGTCATAGAGGTTAAGGATAGCTCCGCCCGGATATCCGAAAACCGTGTCTACCCCCTGCTCCTTAAGACACTGAACTATAATCTCTGAACCATTTAATATCATGTATTACTCCTTTTCTCCCGGAACCTCTAAGATAGCTCCCCTGTTTCCACTTGTTACCATTGCCGCGTATCTCGCGAGATACCCTGTCGTAATCTTAGGCTTTCTAGGCTTCCACTCGGCCTTTCTCTTGGCGAGCTCCTCATCGGAAACTCTCAAATTAAGAGAATTACTGTTAATATCGATATCAATCATATCTCCCTCATGAACAAGGGCTATAGGACCGCCTACGGCAGCTTCCGGGGATACATGACCTATCGCTGCTCCGCGGCTCGCTCCCGAGAATCGTCCGTCAGTTATAAGGGCAACGGTCGAGCCAAGCCCCATACCTATGATGGCGCTCGTAGGATTAAGCATCTCACGCATGCCCGGACCTCCCTTAGGTCCCTCATAGCGGATAACGACTACATCACCCGCGTTTATCTTGCCGCCCTTGATAGCGGAGATAGCGTCCTCCTCGCAGTCAAATACCCTCGCAGGGCCACTGTGCTTAAGCATCTCAGGCGCAACTGCGGACCGCTTTACTATACCGGTATCAGGCGCAAGGTTTCCCTTAAGCACAGCGATACCGCCATTTGGCATATATGGATTGTCTATAGGCCTTATAACCTCAGGATTGAGATTTACCGCGTTTTCTATATTCTCGCCGACTGTCTTACCCGTGACTGTCATGCAGTCTAGGTCAAGAAGACCCTTCTTCGAGAGCTCCTTCATAACCGCGTAAATGCCGCCCGCTTCATTTAAGTCCTCCATGTAGGTAGGCCCCGCAGGAGCGAGGTGGCAGAGATTAGGGGTCTTGTCACTGATCTCGTTCGCCATTTCCATATTGAGGTCAATGCCTGCCTCATGAGCTATGGCAGGTAAATGGAGCATGGTATTCGTAGAGCAGCCAAGGGCCATGTCTACTGTGAGCGCGTTCTTAAAGGCAGCAGGAGTCATAATGTCGCGAGGCTTTATGTCCTTCTTAAGCATTTCCATAACAGCCATGCCCGCGTGCTTCGCAAGGGCGATTCTGTCAGAATATACGGCAGGAATCGTTCCGTTTCCGCGAAGGCCCATACCGATAGCCTCAGTGAGGCAGTTCATGGAATTCGCCGTATACATGCCTGAACATGAGCCACAGGTCGGGCAGACCTTGTTTACGTACTCATCCACATCATCCTCTGTCATTTTACCGGCAGCGTATGAACCGACCGCCTCAAACATAGACGAAAGGCTTCTCTTGCGGCCCTCGACGTGACCGGCGAGCATAGGACCGCCGGATACGAATACTGTAGGAATATTTAACCTCGCTGCCGCCATCAGGAGTCCCGGTACGTTCTTGTCGCAGTTAGGAACCATGACAAGTGCGTCAAACTGGTGGGCAATCGCCATAGCTTCCGTGGAATCGCATATGAGATCTCTTGTCACAAGGGAATATTTCATACCGACATGTCCCATGGCTATTCCGTCACAGACAGCTATTGCCGGGAACATGACCGGAACGCCACCCGCTTCGGCTACGCCAAGCTTTACGGCATTTACAATCTTATCAATATTCATGTGGCCGGGAACTATCTCATTATATGAGCTCACTATGCCGACCAATGGCTTTTCCATTTCTTCTTTGGTAAATCCAAGCGCATGGAAGAGGCTCCTGTGTGGCGCCTGCTGCATGCCCTTCTTCACGTTGTCACTTTTCATGATTTATTACCCCCGTAAATGTATTGCGCATATTACTTAATCCGTTCGCAGATGAGGTCACCCATCTCATGGCAGCCGACCTTCTGCTTTCCTTCACTCATGATATCGCCCGTGCGGTAGCCGTCGGCAAGCACAGACTTAACGGCATTTTCAACCGAATCGGCAGCCTCATTCATATCAAGGCTGTAACGAAGAAGCATGGCCGCGCTCATAATGGTAGCTATTGGATTCGCTACGTCAAGACCCGCTATATCAGGCGCCGAACCATGGCTTGGCTCGTAGAGGCCAAACTTACCCGCTCCGAGGCTTGCGCTCGGAAGCATGCCAAGCGACCCGGTCACCATGCTCGCTTCATCCGAAAGAATATCACCGAACATATTCTCAGTGAGAATGACATCAAATTGCGCAGGATCCTTCACTATCTGCATTGCGCAATTATCGACAAGCATATTTGAAAGCTCCACATCCGGATAGTCCTTAGCGACTTCAGCTGTCACGGAACGCCAGAGCCTCGATGAATCAAGTACATTTGCCTTGTCAACGCTTGTGACCTTCCTTCTCCTCTTCCTCGCTACCTCGAAGGCTCTCACGGCTATCCGCCTTATCTCATCCTCGGAATAAGTGAGGGTATCCATCGCCACTCGCTTTCCGTCCTTCACGACAGTCTCCCGTTTACCAAAATAGAGGCCTCCCGTAAGCTCTCTCATAATGAGGAAATCAAATCCCTTCTCTCCCGTGGATTCCTTAAGAGGGCAGGCAGCCTTAAGCTCGTCAAAGAGAAGAGCCGGACGAAGATTAGCGTAGAGTCCGAGACCCTTCCTTATGGCAAGTAATCCGGCCTCCGGCCTTTTCTCCGGCGGCAATTTATACCAGGGCGACGTATCGGTGTTACCGCCGACCGCTCCAAGCAGAACCGCGTCGCTGCTCTTTGCCGTCTGAAGCGCCTCATCGGTAAGTGGCACGCCATATTTATCTATTGAGCATCCGCCCATAAGGATTTTTGTAAAATGAAATGACGCATGATATATTTCCCCTGTTTTATTAAGAACCTTCACGGCCTCAGCCACGATTTCCGGTCCTATCCCATCCCCCGGAATGAGAGTGATATTGAAATCCATCTTTGTTCCTCCGTTTTATACTTATCCCTTATCATATCCCATTGAGTTTAATTTTTCAACCTTCGGGAACTAAATTTTTTTAAGGCTTGAATTCAAAGCCTATTTCCTGTATAATGATTCTTGATATGTATTTTTGAGAAGGGAATCTGAGAAATGGCCATTTTGCGGCGTTTTCCGGATTCACAACAAAGTGGGGACAAAACGTTTATAACCGTAAGGAATAAACACATATATTAAATCACTATGACAAATCAGAAGAATAAATACGACAAAGAGATAAGGTCTCTTATGAATCGTGTTGAAGCCGGAAAGTTTCGTCTGTTCAGAAAGGATTCAGGCACAAGCGCGAACATTGCTTCCAGTAAGGCCTGGGAGAAGCTATGCGAAGAGGAGCTTGCGCTTGCGAATGAACGGAAGGATGACTACTTAAAGGCACACGCCTCATCATTTCTCGAAGAGTGCTTCTTCACGAACGGACTTATCTCTAAGGTAATGGATATCCACTACCGGACGACTGAATTGCTTGAAGCCGCAGGGCTTCTTGACCGTCTTGCCGTTTCCCTGAATGATTTTGGTCTCATCGCGGCCTTCCAGGGGAATACTTCTCTTGCGCTCGAAAACTTCATAAAAGCTGAAGCGATTTGCCATAAGCATCACTATAGAAGCATCCAGGCGCTGGTATATGAAAATATGGGGGACATGTACCTCGACCTCGGTGATTACAATAAGGCTCACTCTCTATATTCCCGTTCCATAGACGAATACGAGCGACTCGGCATAGATCCGGCCATGGCAAGCGGTATGGCGAGATCTCTCTGCGCCTCAGCCTTCTCCCTCCTTAAGCTTGACAGGGTCGATGAAGCGGACGACCTCATTAAAACAGCCGAGGATTACGGCGATCTCTCTATTTTCAGCACCCATATTCTCTCTCTTCTTTTCGTGAAATTAAGAAGGAGCGTCGCGAATAACGACGGCGGCGCCTTATTTATCATGGATGAGATAAATTCCATCCTTTCAAATACACTTGTCGCCTATCATCTTGAGGCTTATTTTGCCGATTACTGTAAAGTTCTGGCTGACGGAGGCTTCGATGACAGGCTGATAAAATTCATAGAGCTTATAGAGAAGCTTATGTCAAACGACATCAGGCCTATGATTATTCTCTCCATTATTCCGTATAAGATAGAATATTACAAGAAGACAGGCAGCGTGCGCAAGTACCAGCGTGCCCTTTACGAATACTATTCATACCGCTCATTAAAGGTAAATACTACCGAGCGTTTCACCCGTTCCACCCTCGACTACGCCAACCGGGCAAATGTTCTTGCGGATGAGAAGAGGCGGATCGAGCGGTCAATAGAGACACTTACGGCGGAGTCCATAACCGACCCTCTGACCGGCCTCTACAATTACAGCAAGCTTTCGGAGGTTCTTGAGGATGAGCTTGACGACTG
Source organism: uncultured Eubacteriales bacterium (assembly GCA_900314885.1). GTDB lineage: Bacteria > Bacillota > Clostridia > Lachnospirales > Lachnospiraceae > Catonella. Next base: position 110,791 of record OMWY01000002.1, on the reverse strand, counting down.
TGAGAAGAACGGCAAGACCCTAGGCCTCTCTATTATTGATGTGGACTTTTTTAAGCAGTTTAATGACAGATACGGCCATCAGGCGGGCGATGAAGCCCTTATAGCCGTAGCGAATGCCCTGAAAAAATGTACCAACAGCTCTTCCATGATCTGTGGGCGCTACGGCGGTGACGAATTTATCATTCTCTTCTTAAATATGACTGATGATGACATATTGACAGTCGCGGAAAATCTCAAGAAGGAAGTTAAGAATTCCGGGATCATTCACTACGCTACGAAATCCGGAAAGCTTTCTATATCACAGGGCATCAGGAATTCCATACCTCAGCCCCTAAACCGTTCATGGGACTACCTCTACGCGGCCGATAAGGCCCTATATGACATTAAGGACAGCCTTAAGGGCGGGATAGAGCTTGTAACCAGCTATGAGGAGCTTGCGGGTGATAAGTTAATTGGAGGTGACGACAAGTGAAATTCAAGAAGATTGACCCTCTAAAGGACGAAGACGGCTTCTATAACAACGTAGTTGAGTTGGCAAATAATGGCAACACCAAGCAGGCTGTCAATCTGGTCATGAAATATATCCCGGACTTTATACGCGTTAAGAGTCCCCTTGTCACCAAGCTCTATAATGTTACCGGCAATGTCTGCCTCTATAGCGGCAACTACGCCCTTGCCATAGATTACTACCGTCGCGGCCTGGTATACTGTGAGAAAATGAACGATGTCAAGAATAAGGCTATGATCATTTCAAATATCGGTACAGCTTACATGTGGGTCCACGATTACGACCGGGCGATAGAGCATTTCAAGCAGGCTGTAAAAATACTCACTCCCAGCCACAAATACGATGACACCTACCAGATGATCATTTCCCAGGCGAGCCTCGGTGTATGCCTCTGCCGCACCGGAAAGTTCACAGAAGCAGCCGACATAGCGAAGCTCCTTGAAGGAAAAAGCCGGGAAAGCCTCGAAGACAGCATGTCTATAGTCTGTCTCTTCCTCTGCACCTATTACAGCAACGTGGCTGATATCGGTAAAACCAATGAATATATAGATGAAATGATGGCCTATATGACCAGGTGCGATCAGCCCCTGTACTGCAGTGATGACTTCGAGGGCTTCCTCGAATTTCTTCTTGACATCAAGGATTACGCTAATTTTGTCAAGGGCTACAGCATTATTTACGATATTTTACAGCCGCTCGATAGCACCATGCAGGAGAGAAGCAATGTCGTCTTAGCCTGCCGCTACTGCCTCGAGACGGGAAATGATGACGCCCTCTACGTTTCACTCGAAGAATTATACAAGTATGACTGTGAGCTCAAGGATGAGGAAAATAAGAACGCCCTCGCGGGCATAGATATAAGGCTTTCCTTTGAAAATATGGAGCGCCGCCAGGAAACTCTCATAAAGAAAAAAGAAAAGCTTAAAATCAAGGCGAATACCGACGAGCTTACCGGAATATCCAACCGTCTCGCCTTCAACAATAAGTTTGATAAGACATTTGAAAATGCCTACAAGCACAAAAAAATGATTGCTATCGACTTCTTTGACATAGACGACTTCAAGGCCTACAATGACACGTATGGTCACAATGAAGGAAATAAATGCCTGTCAAAGATAAGCGAGGTTCTGTCGAATTTCTCAAATGACAAGATTTTCCCGGCAAGATACGGGGGAGATGAATTCATTATTCTTTTCAGCGATATGACAGTCGCTGAGATTCGTGAATTCGCCGAGAAGCTAAGGGATGCCGTCTCTGACTTAAAAATAGCCCATACCGGTGCGCCAAACGGAAGATTTGTCACTATATCGCAGGGCATCGCTTCCGCTGTACCAAATGAAAGTATTAAGACATGGGATCTGCTAAGAAGCGCTGATCTGAATTTATATGAAGTAAAGCAAAAAGGAAAAGGAGGAATCGGTTGTCGTGCCGCAGAGCGGCACGACCCGCGATGAGCGGAGCGAATCGACCGGCTAAAATAAAAGAAAGTCAGCTCCGCTGACTTTCTTTCTTTTATATTGCGCCTGCGACATTATACACTAATATCCGCTTTTAATCCTAATTCCTCTTTGTTCTCATCAAGAATCGGATAAATATCCTCCTTTAAGAAATCACTAACCTGGCTTGCTGCTCTTCCCGTATACCTTGAAGGATCCATATGAGCCTTAAGCTCGTCAAGCGTAACCCCGAAAGCAGGATCCGCCGCTATAAGCTCAAGGAGATTATTATCAAGACCCTTTTCCTTGACATTCTTGCCTGCTTCCATGGAAAGCTGTCTGATTCTTTCATGAAGCTCCTGCCTGTCGCCACCCCGCTTCACGCAGTCCATCATGATATTTTCAGTCGCCATAAACGGAAGCTCAGCCATAAGGTGCTTCTCTATAACCTTAGGATAGACAACAAGTCCATCGACAACATTCAAGTAAAGGTCAAGAATGCCGTCTACCGCAAGGAAGGCCTCAGGAACAGAAAGGCGCTTGTTGGCGGAATCATCAAGTGTTCTCTCAAACCACTGGGTAGCGCTCGTAATCTCAGGGTTAAGAGTATCGACCATCACGTATCTTGAAAGAGATGCTATACGCTCTGAACGCATAGGATTCCTCTTATAGGCCATGGCCGAAGAACCAATCTGGTTCTTCTCAAAGGGTTCCTCTATCTCCTTCATGTGCTGGAGGAGGCGGATATCATTTGAAAACTTGGTAGCGCTGGCTGCGATTCCCGCAAGAACATTAAGAACTCTTGTGTCTATCTTCCTCGTATAGGTCTGACCGGAAACAGGGAGGCAGGCCTTAAAGCCCATCTTCTCCGCTATAAGCTTGTCAAGCTTCTTAACCTTGGTCTCATCTCCGTCGAAGAGCTCCATGAAGCTTGCCTGGGTGCCTGTAGTGCCCTTGCTCCCGAGAAGCTTCATATTCTCAATGACATAAGTTATATCCTCATAGTCAAGGAGTAAATCCTGAAGCCAGAGGGAAGCCCTCTTTCCTACAGTTGTAGGCTGGGCCGGCTGATAATGGGTAAAGGCAAGTGTCGGCATTTCCCTGTACTTGTCGGCAAACTTAGCCAGTTCATTCATGACGTTAAGAAGCTTCTTCTTAACGAGTCTTAGTCCCTCTGTCATGATAATAAGGTCGGTATTGTCCCCTACGTAGCAGCTCGTAGCTCCAAGGTGGATAATTCCCTTTGCCTTAGGACACTGGACGCCGTAAGCATATACATGACTCATAACATCGTGACGGACGACCTTCTCTCTTTCCCTCGCGACATCATAATTGATATCATCCTTGTGAGCCTTTAACTCATCTATCTGTTCGTCGGTGATATTGAGCCCCAGCTCCTTTTCACTTTCCGCAAGCGCTATCCAGAGGCGTCTCCATGTACGGAACTTCTTATCCTCTGAGAAAATAAACTGCATCTCGGGACTTGCGTAGCGCTCCCCAAGCGGGCTTATGTACCTGTCTGTATTAGGCATCTGTCTCTCCTTTTATATATAAAATTTGACTTCTGAACCGGTCTGCATTTATAAGCTCTACTTATCAGTTACGAGTTTATTAGAAGTCAGCCTTATAATATCACCTATTTCCTCTTCTGTCAAGTTGGTATAGAGAGCAAGTTCTCTAGTCGTCGGATTCTCACCATGCTCTTCCTTATAGCGCTTCGCGGCGTCGCTTACGAAGTTTGCCTTGGCCGCCATCGCGTTTCCCTGATCGGATGTCGTAAGCTCGTTATCGATATAGTCCTGCATGGCTTTGCTTATACGGTCTTCTATGAATTCAACAGGGTCGGCGTCCTCGCCGAGGTCTGTGTCAAGGCCTTGTTCGGAAAGTTCCTTTACAGCCATCATGAGACCTATATTTCCCTCTTCTATAAGCTCCTCGAGATACTCGCCTTCTACCTTGTACTCCCTAGCAATCTTGACGACATCAGGGAGCTTACGCTCTACGTAAGCCTTCGCTATCTGCTCAATATTTTCCTCGTCGATGATTTTGTCGAGAATCTCCCTCTCCTCGGCGCGAGTCATCTTCTCTACCTCGGCAAGCTCTTCCTCGTAGAGCTTAACGATCATGGAATCCTCGACTTTTTCTTCCTTCTTCTCTGAATCGGAAGAACCCTTTCCCTGCTCCTCCATGGAGTCGTGGGCAGCTTTGGCGAACTGATCCCTCTCCGCCTCTATCTGCGGATTATCGTCGAGCCCGTCAATATGGACTCCCGATGCCATAAGATAGGCATAGATGTGATTTAACTGTTCATGACTGAAGCCAAGATCTGAAAAATAAAACTCTATATCACTTGCCTTAAGGCGGTTTCCGTTTATCGCTGCCTGATCGAGAAGGTCAGACAGCGCGTCTTTAAAATCAAATTCTTTACTCACTCATTAAATCTCCAAAAATGTAGGAAAAGCAGCGGATTTTCCGCATGGGCTTGACCCTTTAAGGAAAATCCACCGACAGTGCAGGAAAAGCAGCGGATTTTCCGCATGGGCTTGACCCTTTAAGAAAAATCCACCGACAGTGTAGGAAAAGCAGCGGATTTTCCGCATGGGCTTGACCCTTTAAGGAAAATCCGCTGACTTTTCCCTTACTTTGCTACAATGTTAAGTATCTTCTTAGGTATGTAAATGACCTTACGGATTGTGGCATCACCGATGGCTCTTTCAACAGCAGGAATTCCCTTAGCCGCAGCGACTGCCGCGTCCTCGTCGGCGTCAACAGGTATTTCAAGGACACCTCTAGCCTTACCGTTTACCTGGACACCTATCTTCTGCATATCGCTCTTTATCGCCTCAGGATCATAGGTTGGCCATGATTCATTCGCGATGGTACCGTCATGACCTAAAATCTCCCAGAGCTCTTCGGTGATATGAGGACATACGGGATTGAGGAGCTTTACGAAGCCCTCTGCGTAGTCCTTAGGGCATTTGCCCGCCTTAACAGCTGCGTTCATAAAAATCATCATCTGACTGATGGCGGTATTAAAGCCAAGGCTCTCGAAATCCTCCGTGACCTTCTTAACAGTCTCGTTATAGACCTTCTTAAGCTCATCGCGGCCCTCATCTCCGTCATTTACAATGTCAGGGTCTGCCATATAGTTCCAGACTCTGCCGAGGAACTTCCTCGCTCCGGCTACACCCTGGTCGCTCCAAGGCTTGCTCGCTTCAAGAGGTCCCATGAACATCTCATAGAGGCGGAGTGTATCGGCCCCGTACTGGTCCACGATATCTGAAGGGTTTACGACATACTTAGGGAAACGCTTGCCCATCTTGATACCGTTTGAACCTAAGATCATACCCTGGTGGACAAGCTTCTTGAATGGCTCCTTCACAGGTGAAATGCCCTTGTTATAGAGGAAGCGGTTCCAGATTCTTGAGTACATGAGGTGACCGACCGCATGCTCAGGACCGCCTATGTAGAGATCCACAGGCATCCAGTGCTCGAGAAGCTTCTTGTCAGCTATTTCCTTATCGTTGTCAGGGTCTATATATCTGAGATAATACCAGGACGAGCCTGCTGAACCCGGCATGGTGCTGGTTTCACGGGTGCCCTTGACACCGTTCTTATCGTACTTCTTCCACTCTGTCGCATTCTCAAGAGGAGCCTTGCCGTTCTTTCCCTTATAATCCTCAAGGACAGGGAGCTCAAGAGGAAGCTCATCATCAGGAAGCGGATAAATCTTGCCGTCGTCCGTATGAACCATAGGCACAGGCTCGCCCCAGTAACGCTGTCTCGCGAAGATCCATTCACGGAAGTGATAATTTACCTTCTTCCTCCCGATGCCCATTTTAACAAGCTTGTCGGTTATGGCCTTCTTAGCCTCCATAATCGTGAGACCGTTAAATTCCTCTGAATTAATGAGGTGGTATTTTGTAGGATCCTGCAGGTAATCCGTCTTCTCAAAGGCCTTCTCGCTGACATCAACGTCAGGTCCGTCTATAACCTGAATTCTCTCAAGGTTATGGGCTTCTGAGTACTCAAAGTCACGCTGGTCGTGGCTTGGTACCGCCATAACGGCGCCGGTTCCGTAGCTTGCGAGAACGAAATCACCTATGTAAACAGGGACTTTTTTACCATTTACAGGGTTGATGGCATAAATTCCCTCGAGAGGGCAGCCTGTCTTGCCCTTGTTGAGCTCTGTACGGTCCATATCGTTCTTCTTAGCCGTCTCAGCGATATAGGCCTTAACCTCGTCCTGATTCTTAATACGAGGCATGAGCTCCTGCACAAGGTCACCGTCCGGAGCGAGCACCATGAAGGTTATACCGTAGATGGTCTCTATACAGGTAGTGAAAATGGTGAACTTTCCGCCGCCATCTATCTCAAAATCGCATTCAACGCCCTCGCTCTTTCCTATCCAGTGGCGCTGCATTTCCTTGGTACTCTCAGGCCAGTCAATCTCATCGAGGCCCGAAAGAAGCTCCTCAGCAAAGGCAGCCTGGTCTATAACCCACTGCTTCATGTTCTTACGGACAACAGGGTAGCCGCCTCGCTCACTCTTACCGTCTACAACCTCATCATTTGAAAGGACGGTGCCGAGCTCCTCGCACCAGTTTACGGGCATGTCGATATATTTGGCGAAGCCTGCCTCATAGAGCTTCTTAAATATCCACTGAGTCCAGTGATAGAACTTAGGATCACTGGTCTTAACCATCCTCGACCAGTCGTAATCGAAACCGAGTTCCTTCAACTGCTTTGTAAATGTTCCGATATTCTTATCAGTGAATTCAGCCGGATGATGGCCTGTCTGAACAGCGTACTGCTCGGCAGGAAGGCCGAATGAATCGTACCCCATAGGGTGAAGGACGTTATAGCCCTGCATCCTCTTCATCCTTGAAGTTATATCTGTAGCCGTATATCCCTCAGGATGGCCCGCGTGAAGGCCTACGCCTGACGGATAAGGGAACATATCAAGCACGTAATATTTTGGCTTTGAAAAATCCCATACATCTGTTTTAAATGTCTCATGCTCTTCCCAGTATTTCTGCCACTTAGGCTCGATCTCGGAAGGGTTGTACTCATATTTAGCGCTCATCGCTCTGACCTCTTTTTCCATAAACTACTGCCCTATAGGCACACTGCCATTATTATATAACAAATACAGAGAGGATTGCAAGAGGAATTGTAAGATAGTAATAGTGGCATTCCTGATTAGATTGTGATATAATAGATATATAAAAATTTTTTAAGGAGGTAGCATTATGGAATTAAAGGGTTCACAGACTGAAAAGAACTTATGGACAGCGTTTGCGGGTGAGTCTCAGGCTAGAAACAAGTATGACTACTTCGCAAGCAAGGCTAAGAAGGACGGCTACGAGCAGATCGCGGCAATCTTCCAGGAAACAGCCAACAACGAGAAGGAGCATGCCAAGATGTGGTTCAAGCTCCTCGAGGGCGGCGCAATTAAGGACACTCTCAGTAATCTTGAGGCGGCGGCCGAAGGAGAGCATTACGAGTGGACCGAGATGTATAAGGAGTTCGCCGAAACCGCTGACAAGGAAGGCTTCACTGAGATTGCCCGCCTCTTCAGATGCGTTGCCGACATAGAACACCATCACGAGGACAGATACGCTGCACTTTTTGATAAGGTTAAGAACGGCACCGTATTTGTCGGAGAAGATGAAACTATCTGGGTATGCCGTAACTGCGGATGTGTCTTCGTAGGGAAGGAGCCACCTGAAAAATGTCCGGTATGCGCTCATCCGAAGAGCTATTTTGAGAGACAGGCAAACAACTATTAAGGTAAGGGGACAGGTTAAAACCTGTCCCCATGGTATTTTCTCTTGCTTTCGTACATCTTCTTATCTATCTTATTAAAGAACTCTGTTCGTCCTTCCTTGGTCGGCTCGAATATTTCCATACCGTAGGAGAGAGACAATTTATATTCATAATCTCCGGTTTTATTAAATTCATCAAGCTCGTCGGTAATTTTGTCCAGCAAGGGTTTAGTAACATTTTCATCGGTTGAATTTATTAATAATATAAATTCATCTCCCGCGAAGCGGATTACGGAACCATATTCACTTACACAATGCTCAAGAATGCGGCTTACATTGACTAAAGCCTCATCTCCGACAGAATGACCATAGGTATCATTTATTCCCTTAAAATCATTCATGTCCATCATAACGCCGGTGAGCTTCTTTGATTTTCCTCCCTCAAGCTTTGTAAGAATATACTCAAGATAAGCCCTGTTAAAGAGCCCCGTCAGGTCGTCTCTGTAAATTAATTCATTTTGGAGGCTGGTGCATATGCTGGCGCTTGCCACGGCGCAGCTTGCCGGCACGATTGAAATTCCGTATACAAATGACTGAATAATAACACCGGCGAATACCGGAATTACGAAGTTCCAGACCGGGAAAAATTTAAAGAGGCCGCCGCGAAGCTTCGCCGTAAAATACCTTAAAAAAGCATACAGGAGATACCCGATTTCTATAATCACGATTATATTATATCCTCTAAGTCTCCTGTATATATTGTGATATTCTACCGAAAAAAGCACCGGCTCAAAGAAATTAATTATCAAAAGAATAAAGGCCACAAGGGTCGGTATGCTCACAAGTACATAGTGGCTCTTTTTCTGTGTACCGAAGAGGTGCCTCTCCATCATGATAGTCCAACAGTATATAGCGACAATAGCCGAAAAATAGAGAGTGCTGTTGCATATCATATTCAGCTCAATGCATACAGGGTTTTCCTTACCGTTAACCAGAGCCGTAACCTGGTCTGAAATGCATGAAACCGTAGCAAAAAAGAACATCCACGTTAAAAATCTGTCTTCCTTGTACCTGGAACGAAAACGCCACATTCCATTCATAGCCATGCTTATCATGAGCATGATACCTATGAAATTCGTGCTCATGATAGCGCCTGTGTTAACCGTGGATGACATAAAAAACCGGTATACCTCTTCAGGAACTTTCAACGTCATATAGCTGTCCCCTCACATTTTTACTTGTACCTCGCGAGGATTGTAGCCCTTCTCAGCCAGTCCCTCAATTATCTTCTGCTTGTGCTCCATACCGAAGGCTTCGAGTGTGATTATGAGCTCTACAGCTGTATTCCTGTTGATATTTACAAACTGGTTATGCTCAAGGCGGATGACATTGCCCTGGAGATCCGCGATAATACCCGCAACCTTAGCAAGCTCACCCGGGCGGTCAGGGAGATTTACAGATACCGTAAATACCCTGCCACGCTGAATAAGTCCGTGCTGAACCATAGAAGCGATGGTTATAACATCTATATTACCACCTGATATTATGCAGGCGATTTTCTTATCCTTTACATTCAAGTGCTTCAATGCGGCTACAGAAAGGAGGCCTGAGTTCTCGGCTACCATCTTGTGATTTTCAAGCATATCAAGGAAGGTAAGGGTAAGCTCTGAATCCTCTATTGTAATGATATCGTCAAGGTTCTTCTTCACATAAGGAAATACCTTGTCTCCCGGTGTCCTTACTGCCGTACCGTCGGCGATGGTGTCAACGTGAGCGAGGGTTGTAACGTGACCCACCTCGAAGCTTGCGGTCATTGATGCCGCTCCGGCAGGCTCAACGCCTATAACCTTGACATTAGGGTTCATAAGCTTCGCGCATGTGCTGACACCGCAGGCGAGGCCGCCTCCTCCGATAGGTACAAGGATATAGTCTACGTCAGGGAGTTCCTTTATTATCTCATAGGCAATGGTTCCCTGGCCTGTAGCGACTGTCTCGTCATTAAAAGGATGGACAAATGTCATGCCACGGTCTTTTGCGAGTTTTACGGCATATTCCGCGGCGTCATCATATACGTCTCCGTGTAAAATGACTTCGGCACCGTAACCCTTTGTACGGTTAACCTTAATAAGTGGTGTGGTCGTTGGCATTACAACTATAGCCTTTACGCCAAATTTCTTAGCAGCATAGGCAACTCCCTGGGCGTGATTGCCGGCGCTCGCTGTGACGAGGCCCTTTTCACGTTCCGCTTCGGTCATGGTGCTTATCTTATAATAAGCTCCGCGGACCTTGTAGGCGCCTGTATACTGCATATTTTCAGGCTTAAGATAGACCTTGTTATTGCAGCTGTTTGAGAAAAATTCGCTGTAGACTAGGTCTGTAGGATTAGTGACCTTCTTTACGATTTCCGCTGCTTCCTCGAATTTATCTAATGTTAACATATATTACCCCTTTCCAAACGACCACCAATGCTTTTTCTTTGGTGCTTCTTCGGACTCTTCGGCCGTTTGTTCTATATTATGATTGTCATCATCGCCTGTGTCAAGGGCTTCCGGCTCACTATCAGAATTTGGAATAGCTTCCATAACAGGAGCTTCCTCAGAAACAGGTGTCTCTTCGGCAATCGGCTCTGCCTCCTCTTCACTCTCTTCCACACCAAGAAGGGCGTTTACAAAGGCACGGGCATCGAACTTCTGCAAATCGTCTATCTGCTCTCCGACGCCGATATATTTTACAGGAATTCCCAACTCCTTTTCTATGGCTATAGCAATGCCACCCTTTGCGGATCCGTCAAGCTTTGTAAGAATAATGCCATCTATATGGGCAACCTCCGAGAACTGTTTAGCCTGTTCCTTTGCGTTCTGACCTGTCGTGGCATCAACCACCGCAAGAGTCTCAAGCTTAGCGTCACCGTATTCACGCTCTATTACCCGGTAAATCTTCCCAAGCTCGTTCATGAGATTTTTCTTATTGTGAAGCCGCCCTGCCGTATCGCAGATAAGGATATCAGCGTTCCTTGCCTTGGCTGAGCTTATAGCGTCAAATACGACAGCCGCGGGATCGCTTCCCTCACTCTGAGCTATTATAGGCACGTCAGCCCTGTGGGCCCATTCTGTTAACTGCTCAATCGCTGCTGCCCTGAAGGTATCGGCCGCGGCGAGAATCACCTTCTTACCGTCGTGGGCAAACTGAGCCGCAAGCTTGCCTGCGCTCGTCGTCTTACCTACACCGTTTACACCGATGAGAATTACGACAGACCTCTCATTTTCAAATGAATAGGCATCCTCACCTGTCTCCATGAGCTCAACCAGGCTGTCGGCAAGAAGCTCACGGCATTCTGAAGGACTCTTAACCTTGTTCTCCTTAACCTTTTCCTTAAGGCTCTCTATAACCTCTTCGGCAGCGCCGATTCCGACGTCCGCCATGATAAGGGTCTCTTCGAGGTCCTCGTAAAAGTCATCATCAATTTTGCTGTAGGAAAATACATTTCCAACCGCGTCAGCTATGCTCTTCCTGGTCTTCTCGAGGCCTCCGAAGAGGCGCTTGAAGAAGCCCGGCTTCTTAGCTTCTGTCTCGTTTTCTTCCCCCATTCTTACTCCTTTCAGTTATCAAGTTCTGATTCTATAAGATTTACCGAAACCATCGTCGATACGCCCTTTTCCTGCATGGTAATACCATAGAGGACGTCGGCCGCATTCATGGTGCCTCGTCTGTGAGTGATGACTATGAACTGGGTATGGTCGGTGAGTCTGTGCAAATATTCAGCGAAGCGTACTACATTCGAATCATCAAGCGCCGCTTCAATCTCATCAAGAAGACAGAATGGCGACGGAGAGAGGCTTTGAATCGCAAAGAGTAGGGAAATCGCCGTGAGCGACTTCTCACCACCCGAAAGCTGCATCATATTCTGGAGTTTCTTGCCCGGCGGTTGGGCGTTTATCCTGATGCCCGCCTCAAGTATATCCTCATCTTCGACCAGCTCGAGCTTACCCTTGCCGCCTCCGAAAAGTTCCTTGAATGTTTTGTCGAATTCCGTATTAATCTTCTCAAAGCGTTCCGTAAACTGCTCGCGCATCTTCGTGTCGAGGTCTCTTATGATTTCCTGCAGTTTCTCTTCCGCCGCAGCTATATCGCTCTGCTGGGTCGTAAGAAGAGAGTAGCGTTCATCAAGCTCTCTGAACTCGTCTACCGCGTTTACATTTACGTTGCCTAGCTCCTTTATCTCATTTTTCTCGCTTGTGATGAGCTTCTTAAGGGCAAAGCTTGTAAGCTTCTCTTCGCCATGCGCCGGCTCGGGTCTCGTCTTCACGATTTCTGAATATGTGAGGTTATACTCCTCCTGCATATAAGAAACCATGCCTTCGAGGTCGCTCTCGGCCTTCTCTATCTGGGAGTTAAGTCTTACAATCTCAGCGTCGAGACCGCTCTTTCGATCGTTCACCTCTTCACGGCGTGTGAAAAATGTGCTGTGGCTCTTAGTGATCTCTTCCTTCTCGGAAATTAACCTCGTCCGTTTTTCTTCAGCCTCAGAAAGTTCGGATTCGGTCTTAGCTATTTCCTTCTTTCCATTCTCAATGGCTGCTTCCCTCTCTGCGAGCTCAGATTCGTAATTGCCATTATTTTCCTTCAGGTCATCAATCTCAGAGAGTACAGCGTTCCGTTCATTTGTAATACGCTCACACTCCCTGTCATTAAAGGCTATTTTTTCGTCGGTTCCGGCCGCGCCTGTACGAAGGTTTATAAGTTCTTCATTTAAAATATCGAGCGCTGCCTCTGCCTCCTTCGACTCGCTGTCAAGAGCAACAAGAGCCTCGTCAAGAGACCTTCCGTCTTCTGTCACATTTTCACTGAAAGAAGCCTTAAGCTCGGCGAGCGCAGTCTCGGCTTCGCTCTTCTCCTTCTCGGAGTTCGTGGCATCAAGCTTAATTTCCTCGAGGGCAGCCTCATTTTCACGCTTACGGTCGCTGAGAGACTTTTCTTCATTCTGGAGGGTGCGGGCTTCTATGACAATAGCGTTTGCCTTATCCTTGGCTTCATTCGCCTCTTCAGAGGCCTTCTTAATCTCATCAGCCTTTGCTACAAATCCTGCCTTAGCTTCCTCCATTTCGCCCTGAAGAGCCTTAACCTTCTCTGTCAGCTCCTCTATTTCCCTGTTCCTGCCAAGGAGGTTCGAATTGTTCTTAAATGCGCCGCCGGAAATGGAACCGCCGGGGGAGAGCTGTTCGCCGTCAAGCGTAACTATCCTTAGGGAATAATGGTATTTTCTGGCAATCTTAGTAGCGACATCCATATCCTTCGCTACAAGGGTTCTTCCGAGAAGATAGGCTACGACCGCCGCGAATCTCGGTTCGAACGTCACCAGTCCCGCCGCGACACCTACAATTCCCTCTTCATTCAGGGCTCCGCCGAAATTCCCGGGGCTATGTACACTGACTGAGTCAAGAGGTAAAAATGTCCCGCGACCGAGCTTGTTCTGCTTGAGCCAGGTTATGGTTCTCTTCGCCGTATCCTCTTTATCTACAACTATATGAGAAATGTTCCCGCCGAGAGCCGTCTCAATAGCGGTTTCATATTCTTGCTTCGCGTGAATAATATCCGCTACCGTGCCGATTATGCCGCTCTCGACACTTGCGTGCTCCATTATCCGCTTTACCGTACTGCCGTAGCCGTTGTAACGCTCGGCATGGTCTGTCATGGCGTCAAGCATGGTCTTGCTTCGTAAATATTCGCGCTGCTTTTCTTCGAATTCACGATTTGCCTTTTCCCGCTCCTCTGTTAAGGTCTTCACCTTCTCTGAAGCCTCACGAAGGGCAGCGTCGTGCTTATCGTATTCAGCCTTAAGATTGGCGAGCTTCTTCTCACATTCCGCAAGATCTCTTACAATGCCGTCTGTAAGCTCCTTATTTCTTAATAGTTTCTGCGTAATTTCGGTCTTCTTAAGCTTATTTTGCTCAATGACCTGGTTGTAGAAATCAATCTTACCGGAAGCCTCAGCCCGCTCACGATCGGCGTCAGCAGACTTCTTTATCATCTCCTCGCGCTTCTTGGCTAATCCCGCGATCTCATTTTTCTTGGCGTCAGCCTCAGCGGATTTCGCGGCCACCTTTTCCTCGTGACCGGCCTTCTCCATATCAAGGCTTTCCCGTTCAGCCTTATTTTTCGTAAGCTCCTCATCAATTGAGGCAAGCTTACTTTCTGAAGACGTAATTCGCTCATTAAAATGCTCATTCATGGAACGGGCTGAATTTATCTTCTCTTCTGTGAGTTTTATATCGTTATCAAGCTCTGATCGCTTAAGCTTAAGATCTGAAATGCGCTCATTTTCCTCTTCGAGGGCCTTATCGTTGTCAGAGAGCACATTTTCAAGGCGCTCATACTCGGCCTTAATCTCATCGTACTCACGATTAGCCTCAGCAAGGTCATTTTGGGCAGTTGTCAGATTCGCCTCAGCCTTTTCCTTCGTTTCACTGACCGAGTCATAATTTTCCACGAAATACTCAGTCTCGTAGCCCTTAAGCTTCTCGCGATGATCTAAATATTTCTTCGCGTCCTCGGCCTGCTTCATGAGAGGACCGCGCTGCTTTTCAAGCTCGGCGATTATATCATTTACACGATTAAGATTATCATGCTCAGCCGCAAGATTCTTGACAGTCTCTGCCTTACGCTTCTTGAACTTGGTAATGCCTGCTGCCTCGTCAAAGAGCTCTCGCCTGTCCTCGGGACGGCCACTTATTATTTTCTCGATCTGGCCCTGGCCTATGATAGAGTAGCCCTCCTTACCGACACCGGTATCGAGGAAGAGGTCCTGGATATCCTTCAGACGGACGTTCGAATCATTTATCTTATACTCGCTCTCGCCTGACCTGTACACTCTTCGCGAAACCTTAACTTCGTCGAAATCGACAGGAAGCACATGATCGGAATTATCCATGGTTAGGGCGACATAGGCAAAGCCCTGAGGTTTCCTGGTCTCGGTTCCGGCGAAAATTACATCCTCCATCTTCGCACCACGAAGCTGTTTCGCGCTCTGCTCGCCGAGTACCCATCTAATGGCATCACCGACATTGCTCTTGCCGCTCCCGTTAGGGCCAACTATACCGGTTATTCCGTTATGAAATTCGAACACGATACGATTCGCGAATGACTTGAAGCCGTGTATCTCCACGCTTTTAAGATACATATACTTTTACTTCTCCCTTAAAGCTTTTAGCGCATTGAAAGCAGCCATCTGCTCAGCGCCTTTTTTGGTGTGGCCTTCGCCCTCTCCTAAGAGCTTGCCGCCTACGTATACGGCTTCTTTGAAATGTTTATCGTGGTCAGGCCCGGACTCACTCACAAGCTTGTATTCTATATCTCCGTTTCCATCCTTCTGCATAGCTTCCTGGAAGATAGTCTTACTATCATAGAAGAGCCTCTTATTCTCAAGGTCATTCATGACAAAGTTATCCACGAACTCTTTTGCGTTAGTAAAACCACCGTCTAAATAAATAGCCCCGATTACCGCCTCGAAAGCGTCTGACTGTATGGAATCGCGACCTCTGCCGCCGGTCATTTCCTCGCCGTGGCCAAGCATGATATAGTCTTCAAGATGAATGTCTCTTGCGCAATAAGCAAGAGCCGGCTCGCAGACCATAGAGGCGCGAAGCTTTGTAAGCTCACCTTCCTGCTTATTTCCATACTCCTTGAACAGAAATTCGCTGCTTGAAAGTTCAAGAACAGCATCGCCCAAGAACTCAAGGCGCTCGTTACAGCAGCTCTTTGGCCAGTGCTTCTCATTTGAATATGAGCTGTGAGTCAGAGCATTCGCCAAAAGACTTCTGTCTTTAAAATGGTAATTTATGGTATTTTCAAATTTGTCCGCTTTCACGGGGTCCAGTGTAAACTGCATAATTCCTCCTTTATTATTGTTCGTTTATATAAACTTAAAGGACCGGGATTGGGAACCCCGGTCCTGAACCGCCAGATTACTTAAGGCCTTCCTTAAGCTTATCTACGGCATCTCCAACCGTAACAATCTTCATGGCGGCGTCATCCGGAATCTGAATTCCGAATTCATCCTCTATTTCCATAACTATGGATGTGAGGTCGAGGGAATCAGCTCCCAGATCGTCTACAAACTTTGTGTCCATTGTGATTGAATCCCCGTCACAGCTGAGTACGTCTGCTGTGATCTTCTTAACCTTCTCAAATTCGTCCATGACTACGTTCCTTTCTCTAGTCTCCAACTACTTCGTTATCTTTATCTATCGCTTCTCTGATGAACTCATCTATATGCTCACTGGCGAAGGTCACGCACTGGTGAAGAGCCGCGTCTATTTCCTTTGCCTTAGAGCTTCCGTGAGCCTTAACCACAAGCTTATTCAGTCCAAGCATCGGAGCCCCGCCAAACTTAGACGTATCAAAGGTCGCAAGCGTATTCTTAAGCGAAGGCTTAAGAAGGGCTCCACCTATCTTGCTCCTCGTATTGGCGTAGATAGACTCCTTCACCTTACCGAGAAGCACCTTCGCTATACCCTCGTAGAACTTAAGAATGCAGTTTCCGGTAAATGCGTCGCAAACGATAACATCCGCGTCACCGTATGGAATCTGCCTTGCTTCAATACTTCCCGTGAAATTAATATCAGTGCGGTTCTTAAGAAGTGGATATGTCTCCTTCACAAGGGCATTTCCCTTCTCTTCCTCTACGCCGATATTGAGAAGCCCTACCTTAGGGTTCTTAACGCCACAGGCATGCTCCATATAGAGCGAACCCATCTTAGCGTACTGTACAAGGTGATTTGCCCTTGAATCCACATTCGCTCCACAGTCAATGATGAGAGACACGCCATTTGCGGTAGGAATAAGTGTCGCAAGAGGTGAGCGTTCCACTCCGTGAAGCCTGCCGATTAAGAGCTGCCCTCCGACAAGCACGGCTCCGGTAGAGCCCGCCGATATGAAGGCATCAGCTTCGCCATTTTTCACAAGACGCATGGCGACAACTACCGATGAGTCCTTCTTCCGTCTGACTGCCATAACAGGCGCGTCATCATTTGTGATAACCTCTGAGGCCTCAACTATAAGGAGCCTGGCCTCGTCTATAGGAAGGTTTTCGCCCTTAAGCTTGTTAAGGGTATCAGTTATAGCCTGGGTCTGACCTACCAGCTTTACCGTAAGCTCCGGCAGCTCATTTACAGCCATTGCCGCGCCCTTCACGATCTCGTAAGGGGCGTTATCCCCGCCCATGGCGTCAAGGGCTACTGTTATTTTCTCTGCCATCTCAAAATATCCTTAGTTTTCTTTTATATAGAAAAATGAATGCTTCGGCTTAAAACCGATCTTCGTAGACTGAATAATCTGCTCCGTACTTCCTACGAACAGCACTCCCTCAGGCTTGAGCGACTTGTTGAACTTCTTGAATACCTCTTCCTTGGCCTCTTCTGTGAAATATATGACTACATTTCTGCAGACAATGAGGTCCATCTTGTCCGGATATGGGTCCTTAAGAAGGTTGTGCTTCTTAAACTGAACACATCGCTTAACCTCGTCTGAAATGCTGTAGGTCGTATCGGTAACCTTTGTAAAATATTTTGACACGAATTCCTTAGGAAGTCCCTTAAGGCTCTTGACATTATAGAGCCCGGCCTTCGCCTTGTTCATGACCGTCTCATCGAGGTCGGTCGCCAGAATCTTAATCTGGCTCATAGGCATAAACTTAGCGAGAAGCATAACCAGAGAATATGGTTCATCTCCCGTAGAGCAGGCCGCGCTCCAAATCTTAAGAGGCTTGCCAAACTTACCGAAGAGGTATGGAAGCATCTCCTCTTCCAGAATCTTCCACTGGTCAGGATTCCTCCAGAATTCAGAAACATTAATCGTCAGATAATTGATAAAGTCATCATAGAGCTTTTTATCAGTCTTGAGCGCCTTAACGTACTCACTGTAACCCTTAAAACCGTTCTTCTCGATAAGGGAGTCAATACGCCTCTTCATCTGGCGCTCTTTGTAGAGATTGAGGTCGATCGAAGACATAGCTAACACATCACTTTTAAAATGTTCGTAATCGTCAAGTGCCATCACACTACCTCCTTAGCCCGAAGCTTTTCTTTTAAAAAAGGCCGGCTCATACTTAAAAGCACAAGCCAAGCCTGTTTAGTTGCAATATAAAGTTTTATTACTCGGTCTTCTCTGAATCCTCAGCGGGAGCATCCTCGCTGTCAGAATCATCTGAAAGAAGCGCCTTGATAGAAAGAGAAATCTTCTTGGTATCAGCGTTAAAGTCAACAACCTTAGCAGTAACCTCTTCGCCTGTCTTAAGTACGTCTGAAGGCTTCTCAACATGCTCCTTAGCGATCTGAGAAACATGAAGAAGAGCGTCTACGCCCGGCTCAAGCTCTACGAAAGCGCCGAAGTCAGTCATACGGGCTACCTTACCTGTTACGATGGTACCCGGAGCGTACTTTGTCTCTGCGTCAACCCATGGGTTAGCGTCAGGGAACTTAAGAGAAAGGGCGATCTTCTCTCCGTTAATATCCTTAATGAAGCACTTAACTGTCTGGCCAACCTTGAATACCTTCTTAGGATTCTCAATGTGGCCCCAACTCATCTCCGAGATATGAAGGAGACCATCAGCGCCACCAAGATCGATGAAAGCACCGAAATCAGTGATATTCTTAACAGTACCCTCTACGGTATCGCCAACATGGATTCTCTCGAAGAGAGCCTTCTTCTCTTCTTCCTTCTTAGCAAGGAGAAGCTGCTTTCTGTCGCCAATAATTCTTCTTCTGCGTGGGTTGAACTCAGTGATAACGAACTCGATCTCCTGTCCGTCATACTTGTCAAGGTTGCGCTCATAGGTATCGCTTACAAGGCTCGCAGGTATGAATACCCTCGCCTCATCGATAACTACGGAGAGACCTCCGTTAAGAACCTGGGATACCTTAGCCTTAAGTACCTCATGATTCTCATAAGCTTCCTCAAGCTTCTTGTTGCCCTTCTCAGCAGCAAGTCTCTTGTAAGTAAGGAGAACCTGTCCCTCGCCATCATTAAGCTTAAGGACCTTAGCCTCCATCTTGTCGCCAGTGTTCACAACAGTAGTAAGGTCTACAGGAGTGTTAGAATATTCCTGTCTGGTAATGATACCTTCTGACTTGTATCCGATGTCAAGAATAATCTGATCAGGCTTAACATCAATAACAGTGCCTTCTACTACCTCTCCGTTGTGTATAGTCTTGAACGACTCCTCCAACAATTCATCAAAACTCTTTTCAGCCATTACGGTCCGAACCTCCTCGATAATTTTTCTTGGGGTTGAAGCCCCTGCTGTAATACCTACGCAACGGAAGGATCCAAACTTGCCCGGATCCAGGTCATCAAGTGTCTGTATATAGTAAGTATCTACACAATTTTTTATACAAATATTGTATAATTTTTGAGTATTGGAGCTATTCTTGCCTCCAATTACTATCATGGCGTCACATTCGCGGGACAGGGCGTCGGCTTCCGCCTGCCTTTCATGTGTCGTCTGACAGATAGTATTCAAAACAATACTATCATAGCGCTTTTTAAGAAAAATTTCAACAATAAGTTGAAAATTCTTTGCATTAAATGTTGTCTGGGACAAAATAACCGGTCTTTTACCTTCGGGAACGTGAAAATTCTCTGCTTCGGCTACATCTTTTATGATGACCGGTTCTGTAAGGCACCACCCTTTTATGCCGATGACCTCCGCATGAAGAGGGTCTCCAGTGATGACGATCAGGTTATCGGGATCCTTGCTGTAGTCTCTCGCAAGCTTATGAATCTTCTCTACAAAGGGACACGTAAGATCTTCATACCTGAATCCGCCCTCCTTAAGGGTCTTATAATCGCTCTCAGGAATACCGTGAGACCTTATTATAACTTTTCCCTCAGGCAGCGTCGCAAGCTCATGAAGATCGTGAATTACCTTCACGCCGCGCTTTCTTAGATTTTCAACTACCGATTCATTGTGAATCAGCTCACCGTATGTGTAAATCGGCTTTTCTTCATCTGTCAGCTCGTAAGCCCTGTCTACCGCCCGCTTTACGCCGAAGCAAAAGCCCGCCGTTTTAGCTATTTTTACTTCCATAGACCTACGACACAGCAAATGAAGAATCCCGCTTAGCGGCTTCCGAAAGAATGGCAAATGCCGCGTCATCTATCGTCATATCAGACGAGTCGACAAGCACAGCGTCATCCGCCTGCTTTAAAGGCGCTACAGCCCGATTCTTATCCTGCTCATCACGTTTTATTATATCGGCTTCTATGTCTGAAATATTAACACTTAAGCCCTTGGCGATCTGCTCCTTATATCTCCTCTCAGCCCTCACATGAGCGCTTGCGGTGAGATATATCTTAGCGGAAGCGTCAGGAAGCACGACTGTCCCTATGTCGCGTCCATCCATAACCACAGCGGTTTTCTTAGCGAGATTCCTCTGAAGCTCGGTAAGCCCCTTCCTCACCTCGGGAATTACGGCAAAGTCGCTGGCCGCCCGACTTACCTCTTCGGTTCTTATCTTATCGGAAACATCATCGCCGTTAAGAAGAACATGCTGTGAGCCATTTATGTACTTTATATCTATAGCGATATCAGATAATCCCTTCTTCACCGCCTCGATATCACTCTTTTCGATACCATGATTTATCATGTAAAGGCCTATGGCCCTGTACATAGCGCCGGTATCCACATAGACAATGCCAAGCTTCTTTGCCACAAGCTTAGCTATGGTAGATTTTCCTGCTCCCGCAGGTCCGTCTATTGCGATTGCGTGGATCATTTCTCGGCTATAGCCTCTATCTCAACCAAGGCTCCGGCAGGGATATCCTTAACGGCAAAGCATGAGCGCGCCGGCTTGCTCACGAAATATTTCTCATAAACCTTGTTAAATGCGGCAAAGTCCTTAATATCGGCAAGTAAGCAGGTTGTCTTAACTACCTTGTCCATGGAAGTTCCCGCTGCTTCCATAATAGCCTTAACATTTTTGCAGGCCTGCTCTGCCTGCTCCTCGATTGTTGTAGCTTCAATCTTGCCTGCGGCAGGATTGATAGGGATCTGTCCGCTTGCGAATACAAATCCGTTTACTTCGATAGCCTGGCTGTATGGACCGATAGCCTTAGGCGCATTTTCGGTAGCTACTGTTTTCATCTGTCCGTTCCTCCTGATTTTACTGTATACTTAATCCCGCAAGATATCCCGTCGACCAGGCTATCTGCAGGTTAAATCCCCCGGTAAGCGCATCCACATCTATAACCTCGCCCGCAAAGTAAACTCCTCTTACAAGCTTGCTCTCCATAGTATGCGGGTCGATTTCCTTTACAGAAACGCCACCTTTTGTAATTACTGCTTCATTATAACTCTTTAGGGCGGTCACTGTCAAAGAAAAATCTTTAAAAAGCGCAATTATTTTTTCGCGTTCCCCTTTTGTGATAGTTCCGGCCTTCTTTTCAGGGTCAAGTCCTGTTCTCGAAACAAATACCGGAATCATGCTCTTAGGGAGGAGTCTGTCAAAGGAATTCTTAAGGGCCTTCGCGTGAAACGCGTTGAAATCTCTCACTATTCTCGCGTCAAGCTCTTCACTTGTGAGGGCAGGCTTCAGGTCAATATGAAGCGTGGCTCCACCCTTATATATCTTGTCGCCCGCTATAGAGCTTGCCGTAAGAATCAATGGCCCGCTCACACCGTCATGGGTGAAGAGCATTTCACCAAAGCCGTCATAGAGCTTTTTCTTACCGTCCTTTATAAGAACCGATACATTTTTAAGAGAAAGGCCTTCGAGTTCCTTTACAAAGGGCTCCGCTACACTCATAGCTACAAGGGAAGGCCTGGTGTCAGTCACCTTGTGGCCTAAGGCCTTCGCGAATGCATAACCGTCGCCCGTAGAACCGGTAGACTTATAGGAGAGACCGCCTGTAGTAACAACCACAGCGTCAGCCTTGATCATAGTCCCGTCAGAGAGCTTGACGCCGGTACATTTTCCATCCTCTGAAAGGATCTCTGATACCTCGCTGTTATAGCGAAGAGTTACCCCATACTTCGTCATACCCCGGTTCAGGGCCTTAATAATATCCGAAGAATGGTCGGACACAGGAAAAGCCCTGTTGCCTCTTTCAACCTTAACGGGGCAGCCAAGGCTTTCGAAGAATTCCATAGCGTCCTTGCTTGTAAATGCTGAGAAGGCGCTATACAGGAACTTGGGATTTCTGATTGTGTTATTTATAAGTCCCTCAGTGTCGGTCGCGTTCGTGAAGTTACATCGGCCCTTGCCGGTGATGTAGATCTTCTTTCCGGTCTTGTCATTTTTCTCAAGGACAGTTACCTTATGTCCTCTCTTCGCAGCTGTGATTGCCGCCATGGAACCGGCCGCTCCGGCTCCTATTACAAGTACGTTACTCATTTGTCATATATGGCTTGTCAAGGGTGAGCTTAACCTTCTTGCTCACGAAAGCCTCTCCATCTATAGATACGTAAACTGATTTTATATTGTCAAAATTATCAAAAATGCTCTTGCAGATACCGTCAAGTATCACGGGTTCAAAAGCTCCGGTACCCTTACCGAAGGGCTCATCAGTCGTTACCGCCTTAAAATCAATCGCAAGTGAAGATCCCGTCACCTCAGCGCTATTATACTCAACTTCTGCCTTCTGATCCGCGAAATTAAGGGAACACGCCTTAAGCACATCCATATAATCAAGGCCATCCGACGTATCAACTATAGCGGTAACAGGAACCGTGGTCATATTCGAGGTATCAATCGTATATACGGTAATTCTCTGCTGGGAGTCTCTTATACTCTGCAAATCCGACGGCTCGCCCTGAAGCTCCGTCATGCTTGACTCGGCTCCCTCGCCCATGGTTGGCGCTGAAGTAGTATCAACCACACTTGATGTCACGCCGGAATCCCCGGAAGAAGGCGCACTACTCCCGCCACCCGTGCAACCACCAAGCACAGCTGCCACAATAAGCGTAGCGGAAAGAAATATTTTAATCTGCTTCTTCATACGTATGCCTTCTTCTGTTCGCAGGCAAAAAAATCCGCCCGCATAGTCTAAAATCTCCTTTAGAAGCATAGCAGGCGAATTTGTCAAATTTATGACTTTAGTAGTTTAGTTTGGTGAGCAGCAGAAGTGATTAGTATCTTTCTATCTTGCATTCATGCTTTCTCGTCTTGCGGTCATAATTTATTCCGACTAGTAGCAGGTTATCCCTGTAGCCAAGAAGGCTTTTAGGATAATTTTTCTCTTTTATCTGGCTAATTGCCGTATCGGCATCCTTGTCCCACTTGAGTTCTATTATCATAGCCGGCTTGTCGGTATGATTTTTCCGAGGGACAAAGACCATGTCAGCGAAGCCTTTGCCTGTAGGGAGCCCCCTGTAAACAGTATAGTAGTCCCTTGCCGCGTAATATGCTAAGGATATGGTGTAAGACAAGGCATTTTCATCATTATATTGAATATGACTCGTTTCAAGATGGGCATTTTCTATATATCCTGCCACCTTATTTTCATCCATATTCCAGGTAGCATTGAGCAATTCATTAGAAGTCTTAACCGAATCAATAACTTCCTTCCAAGGATTTTCCGCTGTGGTCGTTGTTACGAATTCCTGCAATATTTCCATGTTAGGAATAAATACTTCCTTCTCATTAAAATCATATGAGAGATACCCTAAGTGGATTAAAAGCGTAAGGACGTCATCAGCATTAGCAAAGGTCGTCATATCGTTTTGGAAACTTCCGGTATTGACTTTTTGTCTTCCTCCTGCCATCATCTTGATAATGCTATCCTTCAGGCCATCATAATTCATATATATATAATTTTTCAGTGCCTCATAGCTTTCGGTCTGGTTCCAGTAATCATCAAAAGTCCCCATCATCATCGACTTTACAATTGAATTCGGGTTATAAATATGATCACATTTAGGGAAACGATAGCCGTCATACCACAAGTCGCATTCATCACTGCTCATATCATACGTTTCACATAGTTTTGAAACCTCCGCTTTGGTAAAGCCTGTATATTCAGCAAGAGGACCTGGATTTTCCATGGAAAACTCCGAGAACATATTTAAAGCAGAATGGGTGCCATATTTCTTAATAGGCAATATTCCGGTCATATATACAAGACCAATATAGGCTTTATCCTTCAGCCAGTCTCTCATGAAATCAAGGTACTTTTCCTGAGACTTTGTGTCATGAGGATATTCTCGGAATATACAGTCCCATTCATCTATGATAACCACAAATTTTTGCCGTGTGTTATCGTAGATATCACCGAGACATTCTATCATATCCGACTTGTCATAATAGTCGACATCCGGATATAGTGATAGAATATCTCTTAGTATCAGATCATTAATCCTCTTAATAAGCTTATTAACATCACTGGTTCTGCTAAGAAATTCCTGAGCATTAATTTTTATTACATCATATTTATTAATATGCTCAGTAAATTCCTCACTCTGTGATATTCTAAGTTTTATAAAATCCGCCTTTGTATCAGAAGATCTGTCATAATAAGCAGATATCATATCAGCTGCCATGGATTTTCCAAACCTTCTGGGTCTTGATACGCAAACATATTTCTGCAGTGTTCCAAAAACCGAATTGGTATATGATATTAATTCACTCTTATCTATATATATTTTAGAGCGAAGCGCTTCCTCAAATTTATCCGCGCCAGGGTTAACGTACTTTCCCATAGAATGCCTCCTTAAACTACAAAAATAACCTCCGTTATCCGGAGATTATTTTGGTATACATGCTGTCGCAAGATCTATGGCTTCATCTGCCGCCTTGGCTCTTACTTCGTTTCTGTCGCCTGTTAGGTGGAGTTCTTTTACTTCTGTCCTGAAGCCGTCATCTGTTTTAAGTGAGGCGCTTATAAATACCGTACCTACAGGGGTTTTCTCGGTGCCACCGTCGGGTCCGGCGATTCCGGTCGACGATATGCCAAGGTCGGCATTAGCCCTGATTGCTGCCATGCGGCTCATTTCCCTTGCGACTTCAGCGCTTACGACTCCGTATTTTTCTATAGCACAGGGATCGACACCTATGAGGGTACTCTTCGCTTCGTTTGAGTATGTTATGAAGCTTTCGTTAAGGACCTCCGATGCGCCGGGAATGGATATTATTTCACTTGCTATCAGTCCGCCTGTGCAGGATTCCGCTGCCGCTACGGTCAATTTATTTTCCGCAAGGTCCTCTACTAATTTACTAGCTTTATTTACCAAAATTTCTCCTATCTTCCCGTGCCCTTTAGTCGTAGCCAACTCTCCCACGGCTTCGCCGCGGGTCCCTCTCTACGACAATAGGTACCATAAAATTTTTCAAAACTGCTTCGCAGTTTAGATAAATTTTACGGGACCAGGCACTGTTAATCAGCTTACTTGTAACTCTTAATTACGCCCTTATTCTTTACCAGATAATCTATCAGTGATACCACGGTAAGGATGAGGGCTCCATAAATAAATATCAGTTCAAATACATGATATACCGGGTTATCAAGGTGTAAAATAAGAAGGACGCACATTATCATCTGGAAGGTAGTCTTTACCTTGCCCCACATGCTGGCCGCTATTACGATGCCATTATCCGAGGCAATAAGTCTGAACCCGCTTATGATAAACTCACGGCTTATAATAATAATTACAATCCAGGCAGGAAGAAGCCCCTTCTCTACAAAACAGATAAAGGCCGAGCAGGTAAGGAGCTTATCAGCAAGCGGATCCATAAATTTTCCAAAATCCGTTATTAAGTTATATTTTCGCGCAATCCTACCGTCAACCATATCAGACAGTGAAGCTACGATAAATATTACCTCAGCGATAATATTCGAGTAGGGAATTCCGGGTACAAGCATGAAAATCACGAAAAAAGGAATCATGATGACACGGAATATAGTTATTTTATTTGGCAGGTTCATATTAATTCTCCATAAAGATCATATTCTGAAGCGGCTGTAATTTTTACTTTCGCGAATGCGCCGCTCATTATCTCTTCGTCAGAGACGAAAAATACAAGACCATCGACAGAAGGAGCGTCCATGTAGGTTCTTGCGGCATACACAATTTTTCCTTCTCCGTTAGCCTCAATTATATCGTTAAAGGCGTATACATTATCGTTATCGTCAGGAACGCTTCCCTCGACCATTACTGTATAGACCTTACCGACACGAGCCTCATTTTTATCGGCTGAAATCGCCGAGGCAAGCTCCATAAGCTCGTCACGGCGCTTGTTACTTATCTCAGACGGCACCTGGTCAGGGAACTCAGCCGCAGGCGTACCTTCCTCGCGGGAATAGGCGAAAACACCGAGACGGTCGAATTCCGTCTCATTTACAAAATTATACATCGCCTCATATTCTTCCTCGGTCTCTCCCGGAAAGCCTGTCATAAGGGTGGTTCTTAAGGCTATATCCGGAATCTCAGACCGAAGCTTCGCTATACGGGATTTCAACTCCGCTTTGTTCGTTCTGCGGCCCATTTTCTTCAATATACGGTCCTCTGAATGCTGGATGGGCATATCGAGATAGTGACAGACCTTAGGGTTTTCCTTGATTGCCTTAATAAGGCTGTCGTCTATCTCTTCAGGATAGCAGTAGAGAAGCCTGATCCACTCTATACCGTTAATAGCAGAAAGCTTACCCAAAAGCTCAGGGAGAGCCTTGTGGCCATAAATATCCGTCCCGTAGAGGGTAGTCTCCTGGGCGACAAGAATCAGTTCCTTCGTGCCCTGGGCAGCAAGCTTAGTCGCTTCGTCTACGATTACTTCCATCGGAAGGCTCCTGTAATTTCCTCTTACGTAAGGGATAATACAGTAGGTACAGCGCTTGTCACAGCCCTCGGCAATCTTAATATAGGACGAAACCTCGCCTGCGGGAACGACACGGGCTTCCTCGCCGCCGGGCAGAATATTCTTATCGGGAGTTATATTCGCGCTTGTATCGCCATTTGTAATCTCCTTGATAGCATCAACGATTTTAGAATACCCGGTGGTACCAATCACTACATCAACTTCAGGAAGCTCTGCCTTCATCTCATCGGCATAGCGCTCCGCGAGACACCCGGTAGCGATTATGCCCTTCAGTCTGCCATTTTTCTTATACTCGCCGATAGAAATGATCCGCTCTATGCTTTCTTCCTTGGCATCGCCGATAAAGCAGCAGGTGTTTATCACTGCTATATCAGCATCGGCAGGGTCATTTGTAATTGTAAGCCCTGCCTTATCCATAAGACCAAGCATAATTTCGGAATCCACAAGATTCTTGTCGCATCCGAGCGACTCCAGATATACGTTCATATTACCTCTTAGTTACCCATTTTTCGTTATATTCGCAGACCATGATTGACTTCACGAAGTGCCTTATCGAGTTTACATCATGGCGGCTCTTCAAATCACGCAGGCCGTATTCGAGATTCTTTCTGATGCGGTACATATCCCTGCTGTGATCGACCATGGCGGTCATTTTACCGCCCTCAAATACAAATTCGAGAACTTCCTTGTATTCAAAGCAGAATAATTCCTCATCCTCCTTACGATTAAGGAATTTCGCAAGTGACGGAAGCTTATCATTTACAGTACTCGTGACAAGGTCCTCAAGCTTCTTCAGGTTCTCGGCGAGAGGATTGTCATCTTCGCTCCTGCGAAGCGCCTCCATCTCATCGTCCTTCATATCGGCTTCGCCAAGAGCGACTACGATGCCACCCGAATAGGTAGTCCTTACGCCTTCGCGCTTAAGGTTATGGTTCGAATCTATGGAAAAATGAGTGATGCCCTCCGCATGTCCTTCATCTACATCGCTGTCCGAAACAGCGATTACCGTAAATGCCTTTCCGTTTGTCTCAATGACATCCTGTTTTTTCATACCCTTGTCCTCCTGTTACTGTATGTTTTACTTAGCGGTTGTTGTAATTAATAAGACAGCCCGCCGCAATTATTTCACGTTCTTCTTCCGTCATCTCGCCGAGCGAAAGCTCTATATCCTTAACAACGCCATCAGTTACAGCAATCGCAGGCACCTTAGACGCGCCTTCAAGCACATATTTTCTCGCGTTCTTCACATAGATGAAGCTTCCCTTCTTAAACGGAATCTCATCAGTGTAAATAAACGGTATCATGCCCCAGTTCATGACATTGGAACGATAGCGCTTCGTAGCGTATGATCTTGCTATATTCGCAAGAGCTCCCAAAACTCTCTGGCAGCTCGCTGCCTGCTCACGTGCAGAACCATCGCCCGGCTTCACAGCGTAAATCGTACTTCCTATCTCGACATTTTTAATATCAAATGACGGACAAGCCTTCTTAAGAGCCTCAACCGCAATATCTATACCATCGCCTGTCGGCACATTTCCGGAAAGCCTCATCTCTTCCAGGGCACGAACCTTCTTCGCCTCGCCTACGTACTCCGGATCCTTCCTTGAGAGAGTGAACTCAGCAAGTCCCAGAGGATTCGAACGATATGAGCTTGTCTCGCCCGAAGGAATGAGCTCGTCTGTTGTGGTTACAGGGTCATGAATCTCAGAAACCACCTTCAGTAAAACATCGTCGGCGAGCTTCTCCATCTTAGGCCATGGAACTATATTCGGTCCGTAGATAAGCTCAGCGTCGCTGTCAGGCTTACCGATACCATTGTATACCCTGTTCTTATAGATATTTTCATCAAAATGATATGACCGCTTCTCGTAGTCTACATCAAAATCCGTAGCCGGTGTGAGGACACCCTTATTCGCGGCTGTAGCCGCAATGCTTCTCGCGTCCATGAGGCCTACGGAAGCAATCTGTCCCTTACCCGGCTTACTGCCTTCACGATTAGGGAAGTTCCTAGTTGAGTGTCTTATTGAAAACGCATTGTTAGCCGGTACATCTCCCGCTCCGAAGCATGGGCCGCAGAAGGCCGGTTTAAATACGGCGCCGGACTCCATGATGGTTGCCGCTACGCCATTCTTAACCAGCTCCATCATGACAGGTTGACTCGCAGGGTATACGTTAAGGTTAAACTTGCCATTTCCGACAAACTTGCCCTTTAAGATATCCGCTGCGGCGCAGATATTTTCAAAGCCACCGCCTGCGCAGCCCGCTATTTCGCCCTGATCTACGCAGAGCTTTCCCGCGATAATATGGTCGGTGAGCTTATAATTTACCTGGTCGCCGAAGCTTACCTTCGCCCTTTCCTCGACTTCCTTGCAGATATCGTAAGGGTTCTTCCTTACTTCATCTATCGTGTAGGTGCAGCTTGGATGAAAAGGCATGGCTATCATTGGACGGACCTTAGAGAGGTCGACCTCAACAAGACCATCGTAGTATGCCACCCTGTCAGGCTTAAGTTCCTTGTAATCGCCCTTCCTTCCATGAATCTCGTAAAACCTCTCTATCTCGCTGTCTGTCTCCCAGATTGATGAGAGGCAGGTTGTCTCCGTAGTCATAACGTCGATTCCGATTCTCTCATCGGCAGTGAGACTCTTCACTCCGTCGCCTGTAAATTCACAGACTGCGTTATTTACATAGCCGTTCTTAAATACAGCGCCGATTATGGCAAGGGCGACATCCTGAGGCCCTACTCCCGGAATAAGCGAACCGGTGAGATGAATATTCACAACCTTAGGTCTCGGTATATCGTAGGTCTGCTTAAGGAGCTGCTTAACAAGCTCCGGGCCACCTTCGCCGATTGCCATGGTGCCAAGGGCTCCGTATCTGGTATGGCTGTCGGACCCGAGGATCATTTTCCCGCCACCGGCAAGCTCTTCTCTTGCGAACTGGTGAATGACAGCGAGATTCGCCGGTACGTACTCACCTCCGAACTTCTTCGCGGCAGAGAGTCCAAACACATGGTCATCCTCGTTGATGGTGCCGCCCACCGCGCACAGGGAGTTGTGGCAGTTCGTAAGAGCGTATGGAATTGGAAATGATGTGAGTCCCGACGCTATAGCCGTCTGGATAATTCCTACATAAGTAATATCGTGTGACACGAGGCAGTCAAACCTTATCTTAAGGTCATCCATGCTTTCCCCTAAGTTATGGCTCTTAAGAATCTTATAGGCCATCGTGCCCTTAGTAGCTTCAGCCTTGGTATCCCCCGTGATGCCCTTGCCCGCAAGGACAGACGTCGCGTCCTTGTCAGCCTTGATAACCTCACCGTCAACTACATAGACCGGTGTTTCGCTTAATGTAACCATAGTTCCCTCCGTTTTCTTCTTTTTATAACAATAATACCCTACTTTGAATGATTTATCAAGATTATTAAACGGATTTTTAAAAGACACTTGATTTTATTTGTCAGACAGTGTATCATAGTAAAGGTTTAGACAATCATTCATTTAAAAAGGAGTGAAAATGAGACATCTTATCAGTCCGCTTGATTTTTCAGTTGAAGAGACAAATGACATTCTTTCTCTCGCGCACGATATCTACACTAATCCCTCAGATTACAGTGATCTTTGCCGTGGGAAGAAAATAGCCACTTTATTTTATGAACCGAGTACAAGGACCCGCCTTTCATTCGAAGCAGCGATGATGAATATGGGCGGCAATGCACTCGGTTTTTCTTCGGCCAAAGACAGCTCCGTATCTAAAGGGGAAACGGTCGCCGACACTATCCGCATCGTTTCTTCGTACGCCGATATCTGCGCCATGAGGCATCCAAAGGAAGGCGCTCCGTATGTGGCGAGCCGCTACTCACGCATCCCGATAATAAACGCCGGCGATGGTGGTCACAATCACCCTACGCAGACCTTTGCGGATATTTTTACAATCAAGGAGCTTAAGGGACAGCTCGCCGACATGACCATAGGCTTCTGCGGCGATCTCAAGTTCGGCCGTACGGTTCATTCTCTTATAAATGAGCTCGTTCGCTACACGGGGTTCCATTTCGTACTCATATCACCTGATGAATTAAAATTACCGGATTATGTTAAAAATGAGGTGCTTGAGAGGAATCACTGCACATATACCGAGACACGTTCTCTTGAGGAGGCTCTTCCGGATCTCGATATCCTCTATATGACCAGGGTTCAGCAGGAGAGATTCTTTAACGAGGCTGATTATATCAGACTTCGCGATACCTATATTTTGGACGAGGGGAAGCTCGCTAAGGCTAAGAAGGATCTCTTAATTCTCCATCCGCTTCCTCGTGTAAATGAAATCGCTCCGGAGGTCGATGATGACCCGAGAGCTCAGTATTTCACCCAGGCGAAGCTTGCGGTTTATGTCCGCCAGGCGATTATTCTTAAGTTATTAGGTATGAGATAAGGGAGGAAAAATATGTTAAATATAAGCGGACTTGATTCCGGATACGTTATAGACCATATTCCGGCCGGACTTGCGATTAAAATATACGGCTACCTTGGCCTTGACCACTACGCAAACAGTGTCGCTATTATTCAGAATGCTAAAAGCTCAAAGATGGGTAAGAAGGATATAATTAAAATTGAAGGCCTGTCCGACAAAATAAACCTCGACATATTATCTATGTTCGGTGATAATATCACAATTAACATTATTAAAAACGGGGCGATAATTGACAAGAAAAGGCCTGACCTGCCTGAGCTTGTGAGTGATGTATTTAAATGCAAAAATCCGCGCTGCATCACTACTGAGGAGCGCGGACTTCACCATGTATTCAAGTTAACAGACAGGGCGAATAAGACTTATAGGTGCGTATATTGCGAAACCGCGTTAGAGAGGTAAGGGGACACACCAGCATAAAAACCTATTAACTTCGCTACGCTTGTTAATATTTTTTAAGCTGAGTATGTCCCCATAAAAGTGGTTTGGCGCGTTATCGGGCTTCTCCACCTTTTATCATCCGCTTATTGTCGTACATTCGGTTATCGGCGAGCAGGTAAATTTCATGGGGATCATTGTATCCCCTCTCATGGCGGAAGGCCCAGCCTATGGCAACGCTGTATGGTTTATCATTCTTACGTGACAGCGTGCTCATTTTCTGACGAAGTGATTCAGAGAGTGAGTACGCTTTTTCATCGGAAAGCATCGTTGACATGACCACGAATTCATCGCCGCCTGTCCTTGCGCAGGTTCCATAAGCGCTGAAGGTCTCATCAAGTATTTTCCCGAACTTCTTAATGTATTCGTCGCCGCGAACATGACCGTAATTGTCATTAATCTTCTTCAGATCATTCAAGTCAATTGACATGATAAGATAATCTTCATCCGTTTTCGCGAATTTATTCATTAGCTTATCAAAGGTCGCCCGGTTCGCAAGCCCCGTCAGTTCATCCCTGTAGGCAAGGCGCTTTAGCTTGGTATAGGCCGTTCCGTTTACATAGGCGTCTGACAAATAGGTGAGATTATTATATGCTGTCAGAGCCGCGAAAATAGCAGGACCAATTAATTTTATGGTAACATTTACATCAACATACGCATAAGAGAGAATTTCAGGTATCGGCTCAATCATATCTAAAGCTTCAAGAACTATTATAGCCTTTAGTTCAAGTGAACCTGCTGTCTCAGACCTCCAGCTGATGAGCCCTTCTCTGTTGATAGTAATTATCTGTACGACAATGAGAGCCACTTCTATAATATATGTTAATCCAAAAGTCTGGTCTATAAATAATACCCCACAAAAATGCAGGAGTATAAGAATTCCGTTTGAAACTGCCGCGATAATTGCTGTTATACCAAGCGCCGATTTTATTTTGTAAGGATAAATTGCGTGTAACAGCAGGCAGATAAGCGGCACATAAGTAAATACAGAAACTACGTACAGGGCATCACATAATTCCGTATCGAGGAACATTTTTAATATAGAAGCGTCCGATAAAATATAAAGTCCAATATTTACGCACAAAAGTGATGAATATATTAATTCGCTTACCTTTCTCATCGCGGGAAGGATGAAGAGACTTATCGTAAAGAAAAGTATTCCGAATACAAATAAAAATATTCCTATTGATATGGCAAAAACATTATCCGAAATAAATCGGAAAAACAAGTCCTCGGAATTTCCCCATATTGGCGTAAACAGTCTTGAATTATGATTATTTTCCCTGATAAAAAAGGCAATACTGACATCCCGCCCCGCAGCCGATGACGGGAGTCCGACGTAGGTCGTCCGTTCACCAAGATAAATATTTTTCTTTACATAGCGCATGCTGTCATCGGTAATAAGGTTATTATTATAGTATACCTTATAAGGCAGGTTTACAACATGAAGCTTTATTGTCGGAGCTGTATTTTGTCCCTCGTCAGGCATTCTGGATGTTATTGTCACCTTATCTCCGGGTTTAGCCTTATTCCTTATATAATCATCTATCTCATCAGTAGTAATATTATTTAAAAAGGTATTTTCACTGCTAAGATTCCATTCGTCGCTTAAGTAGGCAATAGTACCCTGTTCGGTAAAATCCATCATTCCGGTATTCAGAATATAAATACCCGCAATAATAAGCATACTCACAATAATGGCCTTTATAGAGGTAAATTTCAAATGCTTTCGCGCCGCAATTTCAGTCCCCATTTTTTTCTCCATTCTTATGATGTTCAGCTTTCATATCGTACATTCTTCTGTCGGCAATCGCGTAAACTCCATGGGGGTCATTTGCCTCCGACTCGTTCGAGGTGGCGATACCATATGAAAAGCTTATCCTATAAGGCTTGTCTTTTTCATAATCTGCGCATAAATTATCGAGGTCCCTTATCCTGCCGTCAATATTTTTATTTCCTTTTCCAACCGCGATAACCGTGAATTCATCGCCACCCATCCTCGCTATCAGAGTAGCCTTATTAAATGCGTCCGTAAGGGCTTTTGAAAATGTTGTGAGTAAGTCATCGCCTTCAGAGTGACCAAGAGTATCATTGGTTTCTTTCAGATGGTCAAGGTCTATCGCTACAAGAGAGAAGTTCTTTGAGGCAAGATAATCAGAGCTCATCAGCTGCTCAGCCCTCGCCCTGTTAGATAGTCCTGTAAGAGCGTCCGTGTACGCAAGGCCTTCCAGCATCTCCTTCTCATCCCGTTCAAGCACGTGGTCCATGCTGTGGGTAAAATAATGCATGGTAAGGCAGCTTACGTATGTCACGAAGCCTAATGGAGAAAAGTTGGTCAGGCTTACGTCGCCACCGATTTTAAGCCCCATTTTACTCATAATAAAGGTTACCATATCTACCCCGGCAAATAGTAAAAGCCCTATAATGCCGATGACTACAAAATTTATCTTATTCTCATTGCTGAGGGAAAGAATATATTTGTCTCTCTTTCTCCTTATTCTGTCATTCTTAATTATCAGATATATGCAATACGGAAAATTTACAGCCGTAAGGGCATACATAGGAAACACAAAGGTGTTGATCAAGGCTATTCCTATAAAATCCGATACCAATGCCATCACAGGAAAAACAAGATCAACCGTCACAAGAATCCTTCCCATCCACCCTGTTTTATCTTCATTATCTGATACGATAAAGCCCATAACGGCAAGAGGCATGCAGAAGAGGGTCATGTACTCTATATACATAAAAACGGTAGGCCATATAGAAATAAGTTCGGGAACATCATTAAAACACAGCGTATATAAACCAAAGCAAAAGCTAGCCATGGCAATAAACAGAAGAGACATGCTCTTCTTCCTAGCGTAAATCAGAGGAAAAAGGATAAAAAGCATCATAGAAAATATATACAGGAATGTACCGACAATCAATGGTGAAAATCTCTTTCTGATGAGATAGTTCCAAACATTAATATATCGGCCCATGTATATATGTTCAATTCCGGTAAAGGCATTATCCGAACCCGCTATAAATGATATCGTTACAACCTTGCCTGATGATGGGTCTGAGAAAGGGACATCATGTATTTTTTTA
The DNA here is from genome assembly GCA_900314885.1 of uncultured Eubacteriales bacterium. Taxonomy (GTDB): domain Bacteria; phylum Bacillota; class Clostridia; order Lachnospirales; family Lachnospiraceae; genus Catonella. Next base: position 76,278 of record OMWY01000002.1, on the reverse strand, counting down.
GGTACAACCTTTCCCTCTGTGAAGCGGTCGAAGCCTGAGGTATAGACACTTCTCCCGGCAATATTGACATTGACATAGGCATTAACCGATCTGAAAACCAGGCTGTTGCCAGGAGCATCATCATAGTCGTAGAACTTCTGGCTGATCTTCAGTGAATCGCCCTTCTTTACATTTTCGAGTGTGACATCCGACAGGTCGGTCGTCATAATCCTTTTTCCGTTAAATTCTACTGTCCACCCTTTTTGGAGGTCATACACACGGTAAGTATGAATTGGCGGCATTTTAGTTCTTAGCAGTACAAATATTGAAATCAGTATCGCTATCGCTATTGCCGGAAATATAATAAATGAAATCCTTTTACGGTATCTCATATTCTTAGTTCCTCTCGCTCTTTAAGGCATAATTATAAAAAAGTTTTAAGTCCGCTTATATATTTTAGCATACTTTACCTGTGAAATAAAGATATTTTTCAAATAAGAAGAGCATTTTTCGATAAAGCTTTGAATATCAAAAGGTCGGATACCATCCGGTATCCGACCTTTTGATTGTCTATATGAAATTTTAGACTATTACTTAATCTGAGCCGCAACCTCTGCTGCGAAGTCTTCCTGCTTCTTCTCGATGCCTTCGCCTGTCTCATAACGAACAAACTTAACAAGGCTGATCTCAGCTCCGTTTTCCTTAGCTACAGAATCAATATACTTCTGAACACTCATAGAGCTATCCTTAACGTAAACCTGGTCTACAAGGCAGATCTCCTTAAGCTCCTTGTTGAGACGTCCGATGAGCATCTTCTCAACGATATTCTCAGGCTTCTTAGCCATCTCAGGGTCGTTAGCGACCTGAGCCTTAAGGACATCCATTTCATGGTCTCTGTACTCCTGAGGAACCTCAGCGTCATTCAAATACTCAGGATTCATAGCAGCAATCTGCATGCAGACATTCTTAGCTGCTTCCTTAACGGCATCATTAACTACCGTGCTCTTAACAGCAAGAGCAACAGCGATTCTTCCGCCGCCATGAATATATGTCTCTACAAAGCCATCGTTCTCTGTGAGCTTTGCGAATCTTCTGATGTGCATGTTCTCACCGATAACAGCGATCTGCTCTGTAAGAACATCCTTAACCGTCTGTGAAGGGTTCTTAGCCCATTTCTCTTCAAGAAACGCATCAACATCAGCTGCTGTAGTATTCATAGCCTGATTAGCTACATCCGCTACGAAGCCCTGGAACTTCTCGTTCTTAGCTACGAAATCTGTCTCTGAGTTAACCTCAACGATAACACCGCTCTTAGCGTCATCTGAAGTCTTAGCGAAAGAAACACCCTCAGCCGCGATCTTCTCATTTCTCTTAGCTGCCTTCATGAGACCGTTCTCACGAAGCCACTCAACTGCCTTATCAATATCACCGTCAGTAGCGCCAAGTGCCTTCTTGCAGTCCATCATGCCTGAACCGGTTGCTTCACGGAGCTGCTTAACAAGTGCTGCTGTAACTGCTGCCATTTTATTATCCTCTTTTCTTTGATTATATACATTGATATGAGGGTCAGTAAACTGGCCCTCAGTTATTATTACCGTTAATTATGCCTCTGCAGGAGCTTCCTCTGAAGCCTCAGCTGCTGTATCTTCGCCCTGCTTAGCCTCGATAACAGCGTCTGCCATCTTCGCAACGATAAGTCTTACGGCACGGATAGCGTCGTCGTTACCAGGGATTACGTATGTAAGCTCGTCAGGATCGCAGTTTGTATCAGCGATGCCGATAAGAGGGATATTAAGAGAATGAGCTTCCTTAACGCAGATTCTTTCCTTCTTAGGGTCTACGATGAAGATAGCGTCAGGAATCTTCTTCATATCCTTGATACCGCCGATGTTCTTCTCAAGCTTGTCCCACTCCTTCTTGAGCTTGATTACTTCCTTCTTAGGAAGAACATCAAATGTACCGTCTTCGCTCATCTTCTCGATTTCCTTAAGTCTCTCGATACGGGTCTTAATTGTTCTGAAGTTTGTGAGCATACCACCGAGCCATCTCTCGTTAACATAGTACATACCGCAACGCTCTGCTTCTTCCTTGATAGCGTCCTGAGCCTGCTTCTTGGTACCTACGAAAAGGATAGTGCCACCATTCGCAGCGATCTCCTTGATAGCGTTGTAAGCGTCATCAACCATGCCTACTGTCTTCTGAAGGTCGATGATGTGGATGCTGTTTCTCTCGGTGTAGATATAAGGAGCCATCTTAGGGTTCCATCTTCTGGTCTGATGGCCAAAGTGTACACCTGCTTCAAGTAACTGTTTCATTGAAATAACGCTCATAATAAAACCTCCTGTGGTTTATACTTCCGATGATTCCCGCGTATAGGGCCTACAGACGCCAGCGGCGCAACCGGTCCGGAACCATCGTGATTATTTTGGGCATAATAATGCCACACAACGTGAGATATTATATCACACCTGTGTGGCCTTTGTCAAGTTAAATCTTCATATTCGGCTCCCTCCCTGAGGGAGCTGCCAGCGAAGCTGACTGAAGGAGTCTAACGCGTAATAATCCTTGCTATTTCGGCGTAAGTCATTCCCTGTTTCAGTGTATACGTACCTACGCTTATCCTGTCAGAGTATCCATTCTTTATAAGATAAGAATTAAACTTTGAACTGCTGTCGACAATCCCATTGCTTGCAAGAATTCTGCTCACTTCTTCGGAATACATTCCGCTCTTTATTGCAAGAGTACATGAAGCAGAAGACGTATCAGAAGTCGTTGCCGTCTGATAATTAGTCTTCTCTGTTGACTTTACGGACTCGCTATCCTTCGTATCAGCTGAGCCTGTAGACTTTTCAGGCTCAGATTTCTTAATGGTTTCGGATTTACTGTCTTCGCCATTATCATCAGTCACAGCAGCGCTTGATACTATAGTCGCTCCTGTCGCGACAGCCCCATTATTTTCTGAAACATGAAACGTGCTTGGCTCCGAACTTACTTCAGAAGAAGTTGATCCACTGCCGCCGGAACTTTCATCAGCAATACCGGCAGATGAAACATTTTCCCCGGTTGATGAAGCAACGGCGCTTCCCGAAATAGCTTCCTGCTTAATGCTGTCGAGTTCCTTCTCTTTTGCCTGATCTTCAGTCATCATGCCGAGCGCTTCCGCCCTCGCTATAATCTCGGCATCCGTTACGGTAGGCTTTGTATTCAAAATGGCGATTCCGATTATCGACGCAGCAATTATTACGCCACATCCGAAACCGCGTAAAAAATCTTTTCTTTTCAACGATATTACCTCTTATTGCCATAGAGTCCCAGTATCAGTCTCACTTCGCCCTGTCCCATTCCTAACTCTTTCGATATCTCTAAAACACTCTTACCGCTGTCGGCCATATCAACTATCCGCTTATTGACCTCACCCTGAGTTGCCGGGCTCTGAATCGATGGAGCGCTTTCGCCGGCTTCACCGTTTAAAAGGGTCTCAACCAATACACTGTCAGTAATCTTCGCTTCCGGAGCCTTCTTAACGGCATTCCTTCTTGCGGCTGCCTTAGCGGCCGTTCCCGCTTTTTTCGTAGCGGCAGCGGCAGCCTCAATACCTGTAAGCGGAGCCCTGCCGGCCCTTTCACGAGTATCATCATTTCCTGCTGTAATATCAACCGCAGTAGGAAGGTCATCCACCATTCTACTCTCGCCAAGATTCCTGCTCGCTCTCATAAGCGCTTCGCGTTCATCTATACTCGAGGAGATACTTTGAAGAATTTTTTCGTCATTTTCTATCTGACGTTTCATTCCCTCAATCTTATTGGAATAATCCTTTAAATTATCTGATTTCTCGTTCAGCATATCATAAAGAAAAACGACCTCTTTATGATTTTCCTCTATTTTAGCGGCAACCTGACCGGACATATCGTTAATGGCTAACATTTTTTCATTAGCCTTTTCATCCATTTTGTCGCCTGCTTCGGTTACCTTGGTAGATGTAATGTCATCGAGCTGTGTCCCAAATCTCTTTACTGCCTCAGAAACTATCGCATCCATGTTTTCATCAGACATAGCCTTAGACTTTATCTCTGAAGCTATTTTATCCTTTTCTCTTTCCTCCACGGCCGGGCGTTCTTTTATAAAAAAGCTTGCGAACAGCGCCACTATGCCAAGTATAATAACTACAATAACTACTGCTTCCATATTGTTACCAACTGCCTCACAACTACAACTTTAAATCTATTGATCTTCCTTCCACGCCAAGAATCTGTTCAAGGAGCTCCTTATTATGGATTTCGCCTTCCTCATCCTCAGGCTCCTGCTTCTTTTTCTCGGTAGCTACATATTCATTTTTGCCTTTTTCTCTCGCGTCAAACTTCGTGTCCTGCTTAACAATATTCTGGGTTTCGGTGGTCCTTGTGGTATTTTCTTCCGTAGTATGCCGGATTCTTTCGTTTGCCGCAACCTGGGCCGCAGGCATCTTAGATTCAGCATTCGACTGTACTATGGAAGTCTCCTGACTCCTGTTAGCCATAACAAGATGGTCTATGTTCATCACAGGCATACCACTACCTCCTTTCGGAAGGATTAAAGTCCTTTCACGCGCACATCTGCGCCATCCTTAACAAATGAACTGTACTGGACAGGTTTCTTGACATACATGGTTGCGTCATTGATTGTGATTTTTACACCGGGATAGGCCACTCCTCTTACCTTTACGCATCCACCCTGCTGTTCATCCATAGCCTCCATGAGCTCACCCATTTTATTCTGAAGTCCCTCAAGCTCAGCGGCATCCTTCTTAAATCCATCGGAAAGAGTCTTGAACTGGAGAAGCTTGTCAGGTGGAAGCTTTTCACCGCGCTTTAGCTTCTTAGCGAACATTTCTATGAGCTGCTTCGAACTCGCCATAGACTTCGCAAGCTCGGTCATCCTTGACTGGGTATTCTTCACGTCCGAAAGTATAGTAGGATCGACACCGACCTCAAATACGGTCTTTATCCCCATATCCGAGCCGGCGTTCTTGACATCGACAAGAGAAGCTGACCTGGTTGTACCTCCGGTTATATTTCCCTTTCTGCCATCGACCTTTATGTCGCCACCTGCTGAAACTTCACTATTCATTATGGCGTCAGCCTGAATATATCCTCCGGCAATGGCCTTCGTGCTCTCAAGGAACTTTGCGATAATATTGGTACCGGCCTTGAGCGTGCCCTTACCCATACCCTGGATACCTCGCTTAAGGCATATCTGGCCACCTGCTTCTATAATAGCGTCCTCAACGGTTCCCTCAACATCAACATCTCCGGAGGCGGTTATCTTAAAGCCTCCTATGACGTTTCCTTTTACTTCAACATTTCCGTCATAATTGATATCGCCTGTAGATGTATCCACGTTTCCTTCTACGGTATAGGTATCCGATACCGAAACTCTGTCGCCATCAAGCGTTACGTGCCCCGAAACATCTGAAATGAGCGAAAGTCCGTCCTCTGATACGTGAAGATTTCTTCCGTAGCGGAAGTTTAATTTCTTTACCTGGGCAGGCTTTAATACATTCCCCCGAACATCATTACCGGGATCCCCCGGGTCCGCCGGAATCATGACCGCCACTACATCCCCTGCCTTAACCTTGGACATGATATCAAGAGAGTGGAAATCAACAGACCCATCCTCATTTTCCTTTGGCTTGACGGACAAATCTGTATTAAATTTATATTCAATGGAGGCGTTAGACCCGTTACGCGGTTCCACGCCCTTAGCAAGCTGAAACTCGGTACAGTATTGTCTGTTGGCAAGATATTTATCTATAGCCTCTTCATCTATGCCGAATTTGACACCCGCTGTATCAAGCTCTCCCTGAATGTCAGACTTCGTCAATGCTCTGCCACCGGTAGATGGCGCAATAAAGTGCGCAAAGGCCGCCATATTATCCTTTGAAATACTGACAATGCATTTCTCAGTCTCAGGCACAGCTTTCTTTTCCGACAATTCAATAAGCACAGGAGCCTTGGCCGATAACATCTGCTTTTCTACAGCAGCAGCATCATACGGAATTCCCGTTTTCGCAAGGTATGTTGCCAGTTCATTCATATCAAGAGGTCTTCCCTTCATCATAGGCGGGAAGTACTTTATGAACGTTCCGTTATCTCTGATTACGAGTTGAAAAAAAGCATTTGCGTAAACCATATTACCCCCATTTCGCAAAAAAATCAAGTTTAAATGTTTTAAGGTTAAATATGCTTTGTGAAGGTCTCTACATAATCACCAAGCTTGTTTTTCAGTTTAACCAAGGCCTTGCTATGGAGCTGTGATACTCTTGATTCCGAAACTGACATAATGTTACTTATTTCTCTGAGGTTCATTTCATCGTAGTAATAGAGTGAGATGACCGTTTTTTCCTTCTCAGTCAGCTCATTTATAGCATCGACGATAGTCTGCTTAAGCTCTTCCTTCTCAACCTTTGTTTCCGGCGATTCATAAGATACAATCCCATGATCGCTGTTCCCCCTGGCCTCATCGTTTCCGACTTCGGATCCCTGTTCAAGATAATCATCCAACGAAACAAGACTCGAAAGCTCGGTATCAGCCTCAAGTCCCGCGATTTCATCTACAGTCAGTCCCATTTTCTTCGCAAGCTCATCCGCTGTAGGCGTCCTGCCTAAGCTAGAAGCCAGCTCGCTCTTGGCTGTCTCATAATTCTTCTGTTTTTGTCTCACAGAGCGCGGAAGCCAGTCAAGCTTTCGTATCTGGTCAAGGATTGCTCCTCTGATGCGTTGGCTTGCGAATGTCTCAAATTTAACATTCTTAGTCGGATTGAATCTGTCCACAGATTCAATAAGTCCAAACACTCCGTACCCGACAAGATCATCATATTCAACATTTCGCCCCAAATACATTGACATCCTGCCGGCAACAACCTTAACAAGGTCAGCGTATTCAACTATAAGCCTGTCTCTCAGTTCCGTAGACGGTTTTCGGGAATATTCCTCCCATAGCTTCGCTCTTTCATTCTCATCCGCCATTCACACACTACTCCTGACTAACTTTATTATCTTCATCCGTCAACATTTCAGCCGTAGGCTCATTTTCACCCGTGTCACTGTTGTTTTCATCTATGCCTTCCATGTCTTCCTCAGCATCATCATCTTCTTTTTGCTCTTTCTTCTTGTCCATGTCCTCAGGCGGCGGGGTAGATTCCTCTATCTTGATATATGCCTTCTTCGCAAATGACCCGATTATCATGAAAACGATTATGACAATGAGAAGCCGCTTCAGAGAAAAAAGAGTGTCATATTGATTGATAAAGCAGAAGACCATGGTAATCGCCGCGGCAAGGAGCGTAATAAAAGCCTGAATCCACTCCTTCTTCATATTTCCTTCTGCCCCTTTCCGACTGCTTTTATCAGCAAAATGCCTGTCTCCGAATAAAACTCTATGGTACGCCCATAGTTAAGCCCCGTATCCTGAGCAATTATGGGAATACCCATGGTTTTAAGCTTGGCTTTTACTGCTTCTACATTTCTGTCGCCTACACGAAGCATGTCGTTGCTGTTAGAGAAGGCAAACATCTGGGCTCCACCCGCTATCTTCGCAACCATATTTGGTTTTTTCGCGCCAAGAGCGAGCATCTGTTTCAGAAGCTCGTCAAGGCCGGTGTCGGCGAATTTCGCAATATTAGAGTTATTGCTTATCTTCGTACTGTCCGGAAGCATACAGTGAAGCATACCGCTTACTTTCGTCTTTTTATCGTACAGGACCGCGCCTACGCATGACCCGAGCCCCAATGTAGTCAGATTATCAGGACATTTGCACACCTTTAGGTCGCCCATGCCCACTTTTATCATATTCCCCATATTACACTCCCCTGATCAGGAGTTCAGCCATTAAAGCCCTAATGAACTCAGGATCCTGCTGTAAGAATCTGGTGTCGGTGTAAGAATAAAGTATCCGGTAACATCTTCATCATCACCAAAAAACTGTGATTCAATAAGAAGAGCCTTGTCTCCCACCTTACCAAACTCTATCGCCGGAACAGATAATATCGCCCCGGCCATATCCACCGAAAGGTAAGGAATTGACTGAACAATCGTAAGCCTTGTAAGCTGCGACAGAGATGAAATATAAGCGCCACAGATGATATTTCCTATCTCCTTAAGGGCTGACGTGCTCATCTCATCAAAAGGAGTGGACGGATCTGTACTTCCCGGTTCCCTGCCAAGAAGAGTGTCCACTATTTCCCATGCGCTGTTTATTTTCATGATGAACATCATCATGCCATCTACATCGCCTTCAAGGGTTACAAGAATACCTGCCACAGGAGTCTCGGCGCCACCGATTATCTCATGCAGCTGCTCAAATGTAAGAAGGTCAACCTTAGGGACCTTCATATCCACCTTCGCGTTTATCATACTGGAGAGAGCAGTTGTAGCATTGCCCGCTCCTATATTTCCCAGTTCCTTCAGCACATCAAACTGAACCGTGCTGACATCATTTAAATTTAAATCGCCCACTTGTTTTCTCCCCGTGAACATATAAGGCAGCCATCCGCAAAGGATGACTTATTAAAAACAGCACCGGCACATACCTGCCGGTGCCTCATAAAAATACCAATATCAGCTTTTGGAGAACCCGGCCATGATAATTCGCTTCGCGAAGGCCGGGTCTGCGTCACTTCACTTCGTGAAGTGACATTACTTAGCGCTCTCAGAATCCTTTTCGATAATTACATTTGGAAGATTCAGCAGAGAAACGAGCGTTTCTCCATGCTTTCCTACGCCAAGGAGATATTTATTATCCTTGCTGTTGCCCTTGCTTGGCTCAATCTCGTCCTCAGACAGAGTGACAACTTCCTTTACGGCATCGACAAGGACACCTATTGAGCTGTCGCTGTCTTCAAGCTTAATGATAATAATTCTGGTAGCGTTCGTTATTTCATCTTCAGGAAGGCCAAACTTAAGGCGGAGGCTCATTACCGGGATTACCTCACCACGCAGGTTGATTATTCCCTTAAAATACGGCTGAGCCTTTGGAACTCTGGTAATTCTTGCCATCCTTACGATATTGTCAATATATTTGATATCTATGCCATACTGTTCATCGCCAAGCTTAGCGACAATGAACTGTCTGGTTGTATCGGTTGCGTTTGCGTTATTTTCCATCAGATTTACCTCTTTTCTAAAGGGTTGACATAATCCATTACAGTAACACGTTAGGATCTAGAATAAGCGCTACCTCGCCATCTCCAAGGATGGTAGAACCGCTTACGACCTTAGGCGCATGGATATATTTTCCGATAGACTTTATAACTATTTCCTGCTGACCTATCAGACTGTCTACTACAAGACCGGCGAGCTTGTCACCCTTCTTTACAATGACTATGACAAGATCGTCACCATTGTCTTCCCTGTCAGGTACATCAAGAAGCCCGTCAAGCCTTACGAGAGGTATAACCATGTTACGAAGATTTATTACCTCGTGACTCTGAACATACTTGATATCGCTCTTTGGAACATCCTCTATAGTCTCAATGCTTCCAAGAGGAATAGCGTATTTCTCTTTTCCAAGTTCAACCATAAGAGCCTGAACTATAGCAAGGGTAAGTGGAAGTCTTATTGTAAATGTAGAGCCTTCACCCCACTTTGTCTTACACTCGATGGAACCGCCGAGTTTTTCGATATTAGTCTTAACAACATCAAGGCCGACACCACGTCCGGAAACCTCGGTTACCTTATCTGATGTCGAGAAGCTAGGCTGGAAAAGCTCCGCTATAGCCTCCTTCTCAGTTACGGAATCCTTCTGGTCTGCGGTTATGATGCCTCTCTCAACCATCTTGTTCTTAACTTTTTCGACATCAATACCGGTACCATCATCTCTTACCTCGATGACAACGTTATTGCCTTCCTGGTAAGCGTCAAGGAAGATGGAGCCTACCTCAGGCTTGCCTGCCTTAATACGTTCTTCGTTAGGTTCAAGACCATGGTCAGCGCTGTTTCGGAGGAGGTGCATAAGAGGATCACCAATCTCATCAACAACGGTACGGTCAAGCTCTGTATCCTCACCTGTCATATAGAGCTCCATCTTCTTGTCAAGCTTCTTTGACAGGTCACGAATCATTCTTGGGAATTTCTGTAAAACACTTTCGATAGGTACCATTCTTACCTTCATAACCGTCTCATGAAGGCTTGTTGTTACATTTCCAAGGTACTCTATCTGCTCGTTAAGAGCTGTAAGGCTTGCTTCATCGCCATTCTGGGCATTATTTGCCATGGCGACAACGCCGTTCTTCGCAATGATAAGCTCTGATACCTGGTTCATAAGGCTGTCGAGCTTCTCAATATCTACACGGACTGACCTGTTGACAACAGGCTTCTTCTTGGCTGCCGCTGCCGCTGCCGCGCCACCCGCAGGTGCTTTTGCCGCAGGAGCCGCTGCCTTCGGAGCAGGAGCAGCCGCCGTAGCCGCTGCCGCGCCACCCGCAGGTGCTGCCGCGGCAGGAGCCGCTGCTTTCGCATCGTCAGCAGGCTTTGGAGCAGACAGGTCAACCTTGCCCATAACGCAGTCAGCTATCTCGGATACATCCATGATAGCGGCTTTAATCTCATCCTCATTATGTTTTGTGAGGAAAATCATACTGAAGTCAAAGTTGAACTTCTCATCTTCTATATCCTGGGTTGAAGGATCTGAAACAATCACATCACCCATCTCTTCTATAGCTTTAAATACAAGGAATGCTCTCGCAGCCTTGAGGAGACAGGACTCGGCGATATAAACCGTGATTCCGAATGCGTTAAGACCGTCCTCCATACCCTTCTTAAGCGTATCGGCCGCTGCTTCATCTATAGCAATCTTCTTATAATGAGCCTTATCGTTATCAGCAGGAGCTGCCGCAGGAGCAGGAGCTGCCGCGTCGGCTGCAGGAGCAGCTTCCTCTGTCTTCGCAGGAGCCTGACCGCCGTTTAAGAAGGCAGCAAGCTCATCAATAATTTCCTGGTTGTCCTCAGTACCTTCGTTTGATGTATCCACGATTGTATCAAGGTATGCCTGTATGGCATCAAGTGCTTTAAAGAGCGTATCTACGAGACCCTCATTTACCTTGAGCTTGCCATCACGAATAGCAGAGAACACATCCTCCATATCGTGGGTAAGGCGCTGCATCCTCTTGAATCCCATAGTACCGGCCATACCCTTGAGGGAATGGGCCGCGCGGAATATTTCCTGAATGGCGTCCTTGTTATCTGGCTCCTTCTCAAGAACCATAATCTGGTCGTTTAAGCTCTGGATATGCTCCTTTGTCTCGTCAACAAAAATGTCAAGGTACTGGCTTACATCCATTTCATCGCACCCCCGTTGCTCTCGCTATAGCGTCAGCGATCTGGTCAAGCGGCTTTACTTCATCCACAAGGCCAGCCTCATATATGGCGCGCGGCATCCCGTAAACCACACATGTAGGCTCATCCTGAGCTATAACATAAACATTATTGGTTTCTTTTAGCTGCCTGATACCGCTCGTACCGTCAGCTCCCATTCCTGTGAGCACAACACATACAATTTTCTCATACGCGGAACCTACAAGGCTCTCGTACATGATATCAGCGCAAGGTCTGAGTCCTCCTCTCGGAGGATCCTTAGTCAATGAAAGAAAATTGCCGCTAGCGGATTCCTTGAATTTCATCTGGAAACCACCCTTCGCAAGATAAACCTGATCCTTCCTTAAAATGTCTCCGTCTGCCGCTTCCTTGATATTAACGACACTCATCTCATTAAGTCTCTCACAAAGGGAAAGCGTAAAACCTTCCGGCATGTGCTGGACTATAAGCATGGCGGCGTTAAGCTTTTCCGGGAGCATCGGCATAACAGTTTGAAGCGCTTTAGGTCCACCGGTAGAGCACGCAAGAGCGATAAGGGTCTTCCCGTTCGTTCTTGCCGGACGACTCTTCGGAATGAAGACCTCCGGTTTAACCGGAGTTACTACCGCAGGCTTCGCGACAGATTTCTTAGGCGCGAGGTGGCAAGCAGCGGCAACCTTGGCTATAAGATCGGCCTTCAAGTCATCTGATTTCATTCCGGCGAAGCTTCCCGGCTTTGTAACAAAATCAAACGCTCCAAGTTCAAGAGCCTTAATAGTTTCATCGGCGCCATCCTTCGCAAGGGTACTCACAATGATAACCGGCGTCCTGACACGAAGCTTCGAGAGTTCGGCCATGAGTTCAAGTCCGTTCATCCTAGGCATGTTAATGTCAAGAAGGATCACATCGAACCTGTTCCCACTCTTCGTGATCTTGTCCAAGCCTTCCAGCCCGTCCTTTGCGGTGTCTTCTACCGTAAATCTTTCATCTGAGTTGATTATATCAGATATTACTCTTCTCATGAGTGCAGAGTCATCAACTATTAAAATCTTTTTAGCCATCACTGCCTCCCTATCAAACCGGCAAATTTCTTTCAGCCGCCTTACTACGCTTTTTTCTGTCTTCTTCAAAGACAAATCTGACTATCGCTTCACGATCCTTATCATTAATACTGATAAATTTCGCTCGGTTCTCGTAAAATACTTTCCTGTTGACTGTCTTTCGTTCACTGCTCACAATGCTCAACAGCAGATGATATTCCTTGATGTTGCCTTCGCTCTTAAGCTTCATGGCGAGAAGCTCTCTGTCACCCTTATTTCTCTCCTCCTCTGAATGGTACCTGATTCCGCCTCCGCTTATATCAACTATCACTCCCTCTTCCCACTTCGGCACGTCTTCAACCAGGGAATCAAGATATTTGCTGAGGTGCGCAATGCTCTCTCTTTCTTTACTGTCTAATTCCTCTATTACCTTCAATTCATCCTCGGTAAGCTCATGCGTCTGAGCGTCTATTATACACTCTATTCTGTAGAACTGCCTTCGCTGCATTAGCTCAGGTTCAGTAATAAGAGTTACTGTCGCGACAGGCATTTTATCCTCATGCGCTCTGTCAACAACCCTGCCTTCTGCAAAGAACATAACTCCGGACGAAAAGAAATACATAAGTACTATCTCGCCCGGTTCGAGCGCTATGTATGTCAGTTTCGCCATCGGCATCGCTATCTTCATTGTCCTGTCTCCGTCAAACTCGAGAACCTTGCTCGCAAGCTCAAGCTTTCTCGCCTCTTCGGTGGCAGCGCCGGGTCTTGACATGGAAATATTGTCACCGGCTTTTATTTTCTTTTCTGCCATACATGCCTCCTTTCTATAAGATATTATGTAATTCTTAAATGACTTAATTCTATCCTCTCACCTTCGCCCGGGTAAAGGCCTCTTTAAATATTGCCGCGAATCCCCTGTCTACCCTGGTAGGATCCACGTTCATATCTCCCATGAGGCTCTCAGCTATCTTCTCGATTGCTATCGCCGAGGGAGAAGACGGGTATGAAATCATGACAGGGACCTGTTTCATCACAGATCTTGAAATATTCGCGTCAAATGGCACTGCTCCGGTATATTGAAGCGGTATATCAAGAAACTTTTCCGATACGCCTGAGAGTTTACTGTAGAGCTCCAGACCGTCATTTGTATCAACTACCTTATTGGCTATAAGCTTAATGGATGACCGCTCCTTAATAAAATCGGGACGTCTTCCAAGAGTTTTAAGCAAGGCATAAGCATCGGTTATGCTGGTCGGTTCAGGTGTAGCCACCAGGAATACCTCGCTCGAGCTCATAATGAATTCCATGACGTTTCCTGATATTCCGGCCCCTGTATCTATAATAATTATATCGGCTACACTGTCAAGCTTTCTAAGCCTTGCGGTAAGGTTCGAAAGCTCCGCCTGCGAAAGTTCAGTCATTTCTCTTATACCTGAGCCACCGGAGATAAAGCCGATATCACCCTCGCCCGCCGTAATGACATCGGACAGGGTCTTTCCGTTAAACATAAGGTCAGCGAGTGTGTATTTAGGATGAATGCCAAGCATTATCTCTATATTCGCAAGTCCGAAGTCGGCGTCAAGCACGACAACCTTCTTGCCCCTTTTAGCTAAGGCAATAGCCAGGTTGACGGAAACCGATGACTTACCTACACCGCCCTTGCCGCTCGTGACTGTCATTACTCGCGAAACATGTTTCGGAACGGCATTTTCCTTTTTTATAATATTTCTTAGATTCTCAGCCTGATCCATTTTTCAATCCCTTATGTCCCCGAAAGAAGCTGCTTCGCAATATTCTGCGCATTTGCCGTCTCTATATCATCGGGAACATTCTGTCCGAATGTCATATATGAAAGCGGCGCCCCCGTATGCATCCTGATGTTATATATACTTCCCTGTGTCTCTGTTTCATCAAGCTTCGTGAAAATGAGCCTGATGTCCGCTATTTCCTTATATACATCGGCTATGCGGATAAGGTCCTTTTCTTTTGTGGTCGCAGAGAGCACGAGATATGTCTCCTTATTATCCTCAGGAATTGTTCTTAACATCATCTTGAGGTCGTTTATCTGGTCAGCGTTTTTATCGGAACGCCCTGCCGTGTCTATAAGTACAACCTCATGTTTATCAAGTTCGGTCTTCATATCGGTAATCTCAGCGGCCGAATAGACCACGGAAATAGGGATTCCCAATATATTCGCGTATGTGCGAAGCTGCTCAACGGCAGCGATTCTGTAGGTATCTGCGGTAAGAAGAGCTACATCGAGCCCCTGCTTAAGCTTTAAGAGACTGGCTATCTTCGCTATCGTAGTGGTTTTGCCGACACCCGTAGGGCCTACAAAAAACACATATTTTGCCTTGCCCGGTGTCCGCTCTATTGTCTCAGCGGAACCAAGCTTCAATACCAGCTTCTGATAGACGGCAGCAAGCACTGCGTCTATGCCCGCGTCCTTCCTGATTGACTGTGACAATTCGCCCGTCAGTTCATTTACATACTTCTCGTCGACATCATTTCCGATAAGCTGATCATAAATAAGCTTCATACAGGCATTCATATTGTCTTTATTTTCAATATCAGATACATCCTCGCTCAAGGATTCGCTGAGGCTGTCCGATGAAGGAAGACCATCCTTAAGAAAAATGCCACCATCATTTCCTACATACACGTCCGCATCAGCCTTAGCCGAATCCACAGACTTTTTCACGGCTTCTATAGCCCGGCTGTCAGCGTTTCTCTCCTTCATCTGCTTTGCAAGAAGGTTTTCAAGGTCATTTAGCTTCTTCTCTATAGCTGTCACATCAGGATTGCCACCCTGAGATGCTGTCGCTTTTCCCGCATTTACACTCTGAAGAGTTGGCGCTGTAACGGCCGCCTGCCCTCGGGTTTTTGGTCTGTCTACATTTTCATCCACAGCAGCTGTAACTTCCACTACAGGCTTCTTCATGAATTTAAACACCCCTTTCGGTTTGGTTGTCTTAATATTCATGACAACGGCACCGCTTCCAAGCTCATCCTTAGCTTTTAATATGGCTTCCTCTTGAGTCTCCGCCTCAAACTTCTTAATTATCATCCTGTTACCATCCCGACTGACTGTAATTCTACGTTGCTCTCAACTTCATTGTAAGAGAGCACGACAAGATCCTTGAAATAATCCTCCGTCAGCTTCTTAAAGTACATTCTCACAATTGGTGATGTAACAACTATAGGAGTCTTACCAAGCTTGTCAAGCTTTTCGACCTCTCCCTTGAGAGAATCTATAATCTTCTGTGCCTTCACAGGCTCAAGGGTAATATATGCGCCCTGTTCAGTCTGCTTGACACTGTCCATAATCTCCTGTTCGACCTTAGGGTCAAGAGTGACAACACTCGTTGTCTCACCCTCAGGAAAATATTTATCAGAAATGGCCCGCTTAAGAGCCTGCCTTACGTACTCCGTGAGAACATCCGTATCATGTGTCGTAGGAGCGTAATCCGCAAGGGTCTCGAGGATTGTTACCAGGTCTCTGATAGAAATATTTTCTTTAAGAAGGTTCTGGAGAACCTTCTGTATCTCACCGACTGACAGAAGCTTAGGTACAAGCTCTCCCACAAGAGCCTCATCCTTCTCCTTGATATTGTCAATAAGATTCTGTACATCCTGTCTTGTAAGGAGCTCCCAGATATGCTCGCGCACAATCTGAGTTATATGGGTAGCTATGATTGAAGGAGGATCCACAACGGTATACCCCAATGCCTCAGCCCGCTCTCGCTGTCCTTCGGTTATCCAAATAGCCGGCAGATGGAAGGAAGGCTCCACGGTCGGTATACCTGTGATTTCTTCTTCTACATATCCCGGATTCATCGCCATATAGTGGTCGAAAAGTATCTCACCTTCACTGACCTTAACGCCCTTTATTTTAATAATATACTGGTTAGGATTTAACTGTATATTATCGCGAAGCCTTATGATAGGCACAACGCAACCAAGCTCTAAGGCTATCTGACGTCTTATCATAACTACGCGGTCAAGAAGGTCACCGCCCTGGTTCACATCGGCAAGCGGAATTATACCATAGCCAAACTCAAGCTCTATAGGATCAACCTGGAGAAGGGAGTTGACATTCTCCGGACGTCTGATTTCCTCTGCCTGTTCCTCTTCCTCCTGGGTCTCCGTCTCTACCTTCTCTTCGCCTATATCCTGTCTCATCCTATAACCGGTAAGAAGGAAGGCCGCGCCTATAGCAAGGAATATGACTGTATTAAGAGGTGTTGCCACACCAAAGAGAATCATAGCGGCACCAACAATCATAAGAACTCTCGGCACTGAGAAGAGCTGTCCTATAATCATGCCGCCAAGGTCCGCTTCCTTGCTTACCTTAGTGACAAGAATACCTGTAGCGAGAGAAATAAGCAGTGACGGTATAGCTGAAACAAGACCATCACCGATTGTAAGAATTGAATATGTCTGAAGGGCTTCATTTGCGGACATGCCACGTTGAAGCATTGCAAGCGCAAGACCTCCGACAAAGTTTATAACCGAAATGATAAGGCCGGCGGTAGCGTCTCCCTTTACATACTTGGAAGCACCATCCATGGAACCGAAGAAGGCAGACTCATCCTGTATCTTCTGTCTCCTTGCCTTGGCCTCCTCATCAGTTATCGCGCCTGAATTCAGATCGGCATCTATCGCCATCTGCTTGCCCGGCATAGCGTCGAGTGTAAATCTCGCCTGAACCTCCGCTACACGTTCCGACCCCTTGTTGATGACCACAAACTGTACTATAAGAAGTATGAGGTAAACTATGACACCAACAATCAGATTGCCGCCTCCAACGAAATTTCCGAATGTTCTTACAACATTTCCGGGATCACCTGTAAGAAGGATAAGTCTCGTAGATGATACGTTAAGAGCTATTCTAAAAAGGGTCGTTAACAGCAAAATGGTAGGAAACGTGCTCATATCAAGCGGTTCCTTCGAGAACATGGCGGTAAAGAGAACCGTCATCGCTATCGAAAGGTTAAAGGCAAGAAATATATCGAGCAGCCAGCTAGGAATAGGCACGATGAACATGATAATTATAAGCAGGACAAATACACCTAATGTTATGTCCTTACCCGGTTTTTTCATGTTCCGTATCTCCTTCTTATCAACCTGTTACAACTTTATTCTTGATTCTGTATACATAAGCCAGAACCTCCGCTACCATCTGGTAGAGCTCAGGCGGTATCTGGTCTCCGACTTCCACGTTAAAGTAAAGCATACGGGCAAGTGCCCTGTTTTCAACTATCTCTACATTATTTTCACGAGCGACTTCCTTTATCTTCTGGGCTAAATAGTCGGCTCCCTTCGCAACAACCAGTGGAGCGGCCGCCCTGTCCTTATCATAAGTCAGCGCCACAGCATAATGAGTAGGGTTCGTTATAACAACATCCGCCTTAGGAACCTCCTGCATCATCCTCCTGCGGCTTGCTTCTCTCATCTTCTGACGGATCCTGTTCTTAACCTCGGGATCTCCTTCATCGTTTTTATATTCATCCTTGATTTCCTGCTTACTCATCTTGAGATCTTCCTTATATTTCCATTTCTGGTAGAAGAGATCAACAAAACCTATCCCGGTGAATACTGCGCTAATTTCTATGCCGAGGTTAATTACCTCATCGTACACCGTCGCCAGGGCATAATTCATATCCATATCATAGATATTTAGAATCATTATCGCCTTATCTTTTAGTTCATTATAAACTAAGAGAGCTATAACTGCAAGCTTCAGAATCGATCTTAAAAGCTCGAGAACCTTCTCAAGCGAAAACATTCTCTTGAAGCCGTTTATCGGGTTAAGCTTATCAGGTTTAGGCTGCAGGGGCTTTGTCGTCACCTTAAAGCCAAACTGGAGTACATTCTGAACAAAGGCAATTACAAAGAGCGCCAACAGGTAAGGAATCACTCCGATTAAAACGTCTATAAGCCCCCTGCCGAATATCCTTGCGCTCGTCTGCGGGGTAAAATCATTTTTCAGAAGATCAGGAAACATATTGTAAAATGTCTCGAATGACCCCGTAAAAATTCCCGCTGTAAATGAGCCGAAGAGCTTAATCGAGAGGAAGGCCACTAACAGTGTCAGACCGTTTGAGAGCTCAACACTTCTTGCGACACGACCTTCATTTCTAGCGTCCTCAAGGTGTTTGGGCGTAGCCGGTTCTGTCTTGTCTCCGTCAGCGAAGAACTGGAGGTCAAGCTTAAATCTTCTAAACGATTCTTCACTCATGGCGAAAGCGCCTCCACCGCTAACCTTAGAATCTTAACCATCTCATCGACCATAAAATTCGTAACTCCCGGCAGAAGCTGCATCATAAGCGTCAACACAAAGAGACCGCCAAGAACCTTTAGCTGCATACCTACAACGAACATATTCATCTGAGGAGCTACCTTTGCCATGATACCGAGCACGATATTTACGATAAGCATCATGGAATAAAGCGGCAGGGCAATCTTTACAGCTATTACAAAATAATCGGTACAGAAGGTAAGCATTACCTTTGATATATCAGCAGCAACATTTACCGCCCCGACAGGTATAACCCTATAGGAGTCTACAAAGGCCTGAATGAGCCACCTCTGGTAACCTCCGGCAAGAAGCATCATGATTACGAAATACGTATACATGTTACCGGATACCGAGCTGTCGACATTGAAGAGGGGGTCCATCATGGTTACCATTGAAAAACCTATCTCAATATCTATGAGACGACCGGCGAAGTTTAAGATCATCATGACAGCGTCAGTCATAAATCCCATAAAGGCGCCGGCTATAACCTCTTCTATTACCTCTATAACGAATCCGTATATCCCTTCATAGGTGACTTCATTGTAAGGAAGGGCAAAGTAAAGGATTATGGAAAGGAAAAATGTGAAGCCCGCCTTAACCCTCGCCGGTACCATGCTCCGTCCAAAATTAAAAAAAGGGGCAGTATAAACAAAAGCAGACACCCTGGCAGCTATAAATAGCAAATATTCCAGATTTTCAATGGTAAACTGCAGTTGCATATACAGACCCCGTACCTTTACTTAAAATCAGATATGACCTCATGGCATGAGGGTCCCCGGGATCAGCATGATAAATCCTTCGGCTTCATGCACATAATTTCCAAAATTATTAAATAGTGTAACCGTAAACTCTACTATTGTCTGCATCATCCATCCGCCTGTCAGCACAAGCATAAGGAGTATGACTAGGAGCTTAGGCACAAACGTCAGTGTCGCTTCCTGGATACTCGTGATAGTCTGAAGAAGGCTTACGATAAGTCCGACAACAAGCGACGCAAGAAGCATCGGAGCCGAAACCTTGAGAATGATATTCACGGTTTCGCGTGCGATATCAATTACTGTAGCCTGATTCATATTTCCCTCTTTTTATTCGCTAGCGCACATAACTCTTCACGAGATTTCCGATTACCAGATCCCATCCGTCAACCATGACGAAGAGCAGTATCTTAAAGGGCATCGAAATCGTCGTAGGCGGAAGCATCATCATACCCATGGACATGAGTGCCGAGGCGACAACCATATCTATGATTATGAAAGGTATATACAAACAAAAGCCTATGATAAAGGCCGCCCTAAGCTCACTGATTATGAAGGCAGGAACAAGGACATGAGTAGGAATATCGTCCATCGTCTTGACATTTTCAAGGCCTTCTATATCAACGAAGAGCTTAATATCCTTGGTGTTCGTCTGCTTGAACATAAATGTGCGGACAGGCTCTATTCCCTTGGCGTAGGCCTCCTCAGCGGTTATCGTCCCCTGCTCGAGAGGCACTATTGCCTGAGTCCTCACCTGCTCAAATGTCGGAAACATTATGAACCACGTAAGGAAAAGAGCAAGTCCTATCAGCACTTGGTTAGGAGGTGATGTCTGCGTCGAGAGAGCGCTCCTCAGGAAATGGAGTACAACGATTATCCTCGTAAATGAGGTAAGCATTATAAGGATAGAAGGCGAAAGCGCAATAAGAGTAAGCGCAAGCATTATCCTTAGGGTGCTTGTAAGTCCCTTGCTGTCGTCGGTATTCGAAGTGACGTTGATACCTATGGTATAAGGGCTGTCACCGTTTACAAGCCTCTTTGTATTATCGAGGTTATCGTTGGTATTCGCGTTCTGAGTCTCTGTACCGTAAGTCGGAGTATAATTGGTATCTCCATAGGTAGGAGTCGGGGTATTATAGGTAGAAGCAAAAACCGGTCTTATAAAAAAAAGAGCGGTAAATACAGCCGCCAAAGCAGCACCCCTTATCAGCCATCTAGCTGCCTTAGCTAATAGTGGTCTAATTTTCATGTATTCCAGCCCTTATTTCTTTTTACTGAATCTCTGCTTTAACTGTTCCTTAAAAATATCAGAAAACTTTCCCCGGCTGTCAGAGGACTGTATAATTTCGACAATCTCATCCTTAGACAATTCCGCAAGATTCTCTATGGAATTCTTCGTGACTCCGATGAGGAAATATCTGCCTGCCGCTTCGACAATAGCTATATATTTGTCGGCGGCAAGCCGATACGTCTCTATCATACGGATATTACGTCCTACGCTTCCATACCCGCCTTTCTTTCCTATAAACTTCGTGACATAATAAGCCGCGAACAGTATCAGAAAGAAAATAACGAGCATACCAAGTATCTGGCCGATGCTTTCAATACTTGAAGTAGAGCCGGTCTTGCCTGATTCAGAGTAGATGTCAATACTGCTTTGAGACAGAAGAGGCATCAACCGACAGCCTTCTTTACTGCCTCAAGTACACGGTCTGCCTGGAAAGGCTTAACTATAAAGTCTCTCGCGCCGGACTGTATAGACTCAATAACCATGGCCTGCTGGCCCATCGCTGAACACATGATAACAACAGCCTTAGGATCCTGCTCCTTAATCTTCTTAAGGGCCTGGATTCCATCCATCTCAGGCATGGTGATATCCATCATTACGAGGTCCGGATGAGTCTCATTATATTTCTCTACGGCCTTAACACCGTTCTCTGCTTCACCGGCAATATTGTAGCCATTCTTCGTAAGGATATCCTTGATCATCATCCTCATGAAAGCCGCATCATCGCAAATTAAAACATTCTTAGCCATAATTCCTCACATTCTGCCTACAAGGCTTGTTTCTATAATGAATGAGTCAATATAAAGAACTCATCACTTAACTATATCGGTAATTCTGATACCAAAGCTGTCATCTATGACAACTACTTCACCCTTAGCTATATATTTGCCGTTGACGAGAACGTCTATCGGTTCTCCGGCGAGCTTATTCAGCTCTATGATAGTGCCGGGCGCAAAATCAAGTATCTCTCTTATAGTCTTATTCGTCCTACCAAGCTCAACCGTTACTTCAAGAGGTACATCCTTGATAAGATCTATATTCTCCTGCATCATAACAGGATTCAAGGAGGTATCGAATGAAGCGAACTGGGCCGGAGCCACATTTACAGGCTGTACCGGCTGCATTGGTGGCGCCGCGTACTGTTGCTGCGGTGGTGCCGCATAGGCCTGTTGCGGTGGAGCCGCGTAGGCTGCCGGAGCAGGCTGTGGCTGTGGAGCCGGTGTCGGCTGCGGTGCCGGAGCAGGTGCCGGTTCAGGAGCGGCGCCCGCAGGCTCTGCTGTTCCTCCCAGATCGGTCGATTCGAGGAACTTCCTGTAAAGGTCCTTAGCGAAGTCTACCGGATAGAGCTGCATAAGCTCACTGTCTATAAGATCACCAATCTCAAGTCTGAATGAAACTCTTACAAAGTCTCCCTGTAGGAAGTTACTTAGGTTATCAGTCGATATGGTATCGTTCATATCGACCAGGCTTGCTGTCGGTGGTGAGATATCTACCTTCTTCTCAAGTACTGATGAAATGCTGGTCGCGGCTGAACCCATCATCTGGTTCATAGCCTCGCAGATAGCCGAGAGGTGAAGCTCGGTGAGCTCACCGTCCGTATTATGGCCATCGCCGCCCATCATAAGGTCTGTTATTATCTTAACATCATTTTCGCGAAGGATGAGGATGTTATTACCATCGAGTCCTTCGATATAAGAGATCTGAATAAATACGCAAGGTCTCTCATAAGCGTTGCTGATATCATCCCAGTTGCTGATCTCTACGTGAGGTGTGGTAATATTAACCTTCTGGTTCAAGAGCGTCGACAGGGTAGTCGCCGCTGTACCCATGCTTATATTACTGATCTCACCTATGGCGTCCTTCTCTTCAGCTGATAAGGCATCAGAATTAGCCGTGCTGCCTGTACCCGATCCGGATCCGCCATCATCGCCTCCGCCTGCACCATTGAGGAGAGCATTGATCTCTTCCTGGGAGAGCATAGAATCCATCTCTTTATTCCTCCTCTCTGATTACTTCGGTCACTCTCGCGGCGTAAAGGCCGCTAGAAACACCCGGAAGCGCTTTAAATTTCATAAGATTGCCCACATATACGTTCATTTCGTCGTCGGTCTTAGAGTTAAGTCTTATAACATCACCCGGCTGCAGGCATACGAAATCGTTTACTGAAATCACGCTCTTACCGAGTACTACACGTACCGGTATCTGAGCTTTATCTATGATATCCTCTATCTGGGCCTCATAGCTTGTCTCGTCTCGCTCAGTCATGGATGAGAACCAATACTTGGTATTTAACTTATCCATAACATCCTCGAGAGCGTTATAAGGGAGACAGAAGTTCATAAGTCCTTCTACATTGCCTATCTTCACGTTAAGCGTGACGATGGCTGTCATTTCCTGCGGTGAAATAACCTGGGCGTACTGGGAGTTGGTCTCAATTCGCACAAGTCTCGGATTAATGTCCACTACGCTGTGCCACGGTTCCTGGAGCAGGTTCGTACAGATATTAAGTATCCTCTCTATCACGACTAACTCTATCTCTGAGAACTCACGAGGCTTCTCGAGAGGAGTGCCGACCCCTCCCAAAAGCCTGTCTATTATGGTATAGCCAAGGTTGTTGGCCATCTCCATTACACAGTTGCCCTTCAGAGGCGGCAGGGAAAGGATGCCCAACAGCACAGGGTTAGACAGGGCATTCGCGAACTCCTGGTAGGCTACTGCCTCGGAGTTCACAACCTCTACCGACACATTTTTTCTAAGGTAAGCGGGAAGATTAGTCTGTAAAAGCCTCCCGTAATGCTCGAAAATAGATTCAAGTGTACGGAGGTGCTCCTTTGAGAACTTGGAAGGTCTGGCGAAATCATAGTCTACAATCTTCTTATCGTCCTGGTCCTTTAACTCATCTGTATCGAGCTCACCGTTATTAATGGCCGCTAGGAGGTTGTCTATCTCACTTTGTGAGAGAACATCACTCATAACATTTTACCATCCTGACACCATTTATTATATATTATCAACTATCAAAAAACAACCTTTTTTATCGTAAAATCCATCTTACTGCGATCTTAAATTCTTGAGTGAAACATCCACTATGGTCTCTGTACCAAATTGTTCCTGGATAGAAGTAAGTATGGCGTTCTTAATAGCCTCGCGGTTATTATTTACCTCATCCTTGGTATACTGGCTCAGCTGGTTCGTGACTATCTCATCTACCTTACCTTCGAAGTTAGCCATGCTAGGCTGTATGGTTGAATAATCCTTGGCCGTCTTATCGAGGTAAAGGATAATCTGATCTACAACGGCGTAGTGGTTAGCGTCATCCCCGTCCGTAGACTTGAGGTTTATAGTAAGGGCGTTAGTATAGGCAACCGTATCGAGGTCGGCTATATTCACAGTCTTCTGGCCCGTATCGGAACCGGAGACCTCAAGGTCTATAATGCTCGCAACCTGGGTTATCAGGCTGTTCGTCTTCTGCATGGTAGGAACTACCGAGAACACGATGACGGCGGTCAGCACGACATTTATAAATGAAAGCGCTATCGCCACAATGGTAAGCATGTTCTTCTTCATGGCTTTCTCCTTTTATATGGAAATATTAATTTCCGACTTTATTATAGATCTTGATCTCAACGCGTCTGTTCTTCTGACGTCCCTCAGCGGTCTTGTTAGAAGCAATAGGGTCATATTCGCCCTTGCCGCTCGCGGACATGGTCGATGCGTCAAGTCCGCCCTCATTTACAAGATACTCAAGCACCGTGCACGCTCTCGCGCTCGATAGCCAAAGGTTATTCTTGTAACGGTAGATATCCGTCTGCGGAACATTATCGGTATGTCCTTCTATGACAATGGTAGAACCCTTAAATGACTTAAGAATTCTCGCTGCCTTCTTAAGTATCTTGTCCGCTCCGGGCTTCAGGTCAGCCGAACCCGAATCAAAGAGGAAGGCGCCGTTTATATTGATGCCGACGTAATTGTACATGCTGTCCATATTTATGTCGGCATTCTCATCGAGCTTGTAGAGCTCCATGAGCTCGGAAACCTTGTCATAGTTCGCTTCCGCCGCTGCCTGAAGTTCCTTCTGATATTCGGCTATGGCGGACTCGGTTGATGCTTCCTGACTAATCGCGCTTCCGGTCGTAACAGCGGCTCCCGAAGCTGTATTGCTGTTAATGGCGGAACCGGAGGAATTATCGTTATTTATGGCGCCGCCTGACGCTGTAGCCGTCGAATCAGGGTCATCTGAGTTGCCCTGGTTTGACTTGCCGGAGCCACCCTTGTGACCATCTTCATTTGACGTATTCTCAGCGCCAAGGTTTGTATAATACTGGTTTAACTGGTTTAACTGACTGATACCGCTTGATATAAGGATTCCCATATCCTGCGACTGCGCTCCGCCCGCCATAATGGAAAAGGTGGAGTTAAGTGACTGAACGAGCTGATCATACTTCGCCGAATCAACAGAGCTCATAGAGAAGAGCAATACGAAGAAGCATAGCAGCAGGTTCATAAGGTCAGAGAACGTTGATTGCCACAGTGGGAAAGCCTTGCCTTCTTCAGGCTTCTTCTTTCTCGCCATTATTTCTCACCGCCTTCGCCGCCTTCCGCGTTTTCACTGAACTGCTCACGATCAGCAGGTGTAAGGAAACTCTTAAGCTTCTCCTCGATTACACGAGGGTTCTCGCCTGCCTGTATGGAAAGAATACCTTCTACCTGAACCGTCTTAAGGGCTATCTCCTCGGCGCTGTTAGCCTTTAGCTTACTGGCAACGGGAGTACAGAGCCAGTTAGCGAGGATCGAGCCATAGAATGTGGTTATGAGAGCGACCGACATGGACGGTCCGATGGAGCTAGGATCCGAGAGGTTCTTAAGCATGTTGATAAGTCCGATAAGGGTACCGATCATACCCCAGGCAGGACCTGAAAGACCTAAGTTATCCCAGAAGGCTGCCTTAGCCTTATGCCGGTCCTCTATACATGATATCTCAGTCTCAAGGATGCTTCTTACAAGCTCCGGGTCAGTACCATCGACTATAAGAAGTATGCCCTTCTTAAGGAATGGATCATCTATACCTGCGCTCGCTTCCTCAAGGGCAAGGAGACCATCCTTACGGGCTACGTTCGAGAGGTTTATGATGTTCTTAATGGTTTCCGCCTGGTTAAAATTGACAGGTTTCAAAACCTTCTGTATGGACTTAAGGTCCTCAACGAGAGACTTAATATCCTTCTCCGCTGCCAGGGTACACATGAGCGCGCCACCGAAGGTAATCATGGCTGACGGCACATGAATAAAGCCGTTGATAGCGGCAGGATCGTCCATCATGATAGAATAGGCCATGAGTCCCATGGCTCCGACCAGACCTATAAGAGTAGCTATATCCAAAACTGTGTCCTCCTCTAAACATTATTCATATACGAGAGGCTTAAGAGTCTTCGTTAAAGAAAGCACCGGTCGCGATCGAGTGCTTATACTTCATCACAAGGTCCTTTATCTCTTCTCTGGTCTCCTTAACCATTATGCGTTTCCCTGTAGTCAGAATGATAACAGTGTCCGGAACCTCGTCCACGGACTCTATCAGGTCCGCGTTAATGGTTATGGGAAGACCATTCATTCTCGTAACATCAATCATACCGCCTCCATGAAAAGCACAAACATTAAAAAGACTTTATTTAGCCACAGTTATTATAACTCAATTGTATTCTTTATTTCAACCCTTATCTGAAATTTTTTTAATAGGATTTACGAATTTTTTTGGAAACGAAAAGAAAGCACGCAAGCCTTCCGTGAGAAAAGCTTACGCGCTTTACGTTTTAGATATTATGTATCATTATCTCTTGAGATTTACAAGTTCCTCAAGGAGGGTATCCGATACTGTTATGATACGTGAGTTCGCCTGGAAACCACGCTGGGTTGTAATCATATCAGTGAACTGGCCCGCCAGGTCGACATTACTCATTTCGAGCATACCGGTACTGATCTTGCCTCCGGCAGCCGTAACATCCTTACCAATTCCATCGAAGGTACCTGAGTTCTGGGTCTGCTTGAAGTAGCTGGTACCGACCGCTTCGAGACCGCCCGGGTTCTTAAAGGCTGTCGTAGCTATCTGGGCTAAGAGCTTCTGCTTGCCATTGTCGTAGTTACCGTAAATCTTACCGGACTGGTCGATAGATGTGCCGGTCATGGTACCCTTGGTGCAGCCCTTGTTGTTGCCACTTGTATCGCCCATGGTCGACTCGATAGACGTAGAATCAGAGTTCGCGTACATGGTGAGAGGGGAAAGGTCGATAGCGACACTCTCGTAGGCATCCTTGGTATTATCAGTATCTGCTATGTTCAACCATACCTTAGATATTTCGGCACCGGCAGTAGCTAAGCTTCCGTCATGTCCATCTCCGTCTTTCCCTGTAGTATTGGCTTTAGCTTTTTTTACGGATATTGTATTAAATTTACCCGTTCTGTTATTAAAGACAAGCTGAAAAGCAGGAACTGTATTAAATGTGAGTGCGCCAGTAGATGGGTCTACTGTAACCTCATTCTTCGCTGGAGTTTCTTTTCCATGCTTTTCTGTATTATCATATTCAGTAATACTTACATTAGGCATGGTTTTCCCATTAGTTTTATCTGAATTTTCTATATAATTACCGGTAGTGCTGTCTTTAGTGCAGAAGATAGAATTTCCCTCATGAACAATATCAGTCAGGTAGCAATAGTAAGAATTTTCCGCCTTGCTTGACTGAACCATCTTAAACTTAGCGGTATATTCATATCCAAGCCTGTCGTAGAAGTTTATCTGGAAATTCCTGCCATCATTCTTTACCTGAGTATCATTCTTATCTATATTTCCCGATAAGTAGGTCTCAGTTGTCGCCTCAGGCTCGCAGTAGGCATTTGTCGCTGACATGATGGTAAGATCCTCTACAGCCTTAGGATTAATAACCATCTGTTTTGTTTTTGTATCCTGTGTCGCCATCCAGCCCTGAACCTTTGCGCCATCAGGTGTTACGAGAGTACCATCGGCGTCTGTTGTGAAATGTCCCGCCTTCGTGAAGAGGGTACCCTGGTTGTTCTTAACTACGAAGAAGTTAGAACCGGTAATCATGCAGTCAAAGGCATTGTTCGTGGTCTGGGAGCCGCCTGACTCGCCTATGTTTTTACTTATAGCGTTTACGGCTGAGCCAAGACCTATCTGCTTAGGATCGATACCACCGGTATTTGTATCCTTGTTAGCGCCTGAAGCAGACTGTGTGGTCTGATAGAACACATCCGCGAATACTACGTTGCTGGCCTTGAATCCGGCAGTATTTACATTCGCTATATTGTTACCTATAACATCCATCCTTGTCTGGTGAGTCTTAAGTCCGGCTACACCAGAGAACAGTGAACGCATCATAATATTAGTCCTCCGGTTTTGTATTTGGCGTCAGTTAAAAACTGCGCCGTCTATATTTGTAAATGTCTTGTTATCGTCATCGCCTACCGCGGTTATAACTGTGTTATTTTTGACATTCACTATAAAAGCGAGATTGTCAACCACGATGAGTGATTCGTTTATTCCCTTCGCGCGCGCCTTTTCGGCACCGCCTGAGAGGCGGTTTAGCTGGTCGCTCGAGAGAGCAATATTTCTCTGAGACAGCCTCTCGTTCGCGTGTTTTGAGAACCTAAGAGCATCCGTGCTCTGATCCTTCACTGTCTGCGTCAGTATATCCTTAAAAGATGTACCGCTCGCCGATACTAACGCTCCGGACCTCTCCGCTTCCTTTAAGATTTTTGTTCTCTCAAGGGCAGCGGATGTATTTAGAAGATCGCTGCCATTTATTATCATTTATTTACTCCGTTTTTGTAGTCTCTGAGTCTTCCTTGGCTTCCTTCACAGTGAGTGTTATAGCGTCATCGACCTCGGTATTAAACTTATTTGAGAATTTAACACCTATCTTGTGGTCTCCGGTATCAAGATCCTTTAATGCTTCTGACGAAAGGGTCGCTATACCGCCGCTTGAAACCTTAACATATTTCTTGTCGACTACGTTTCCGTCAATCGTAAGAGCTATGCCCTCGGCCTTACCCTCATCGCTTCCAAGATTTACCTTTATGGCAAGAGTATTTGTATTTCCCTTCGTATACTCTATGTTCTGCTTATCAACACTTGGAAGCATCTTAGCAAGGTACTCATCTCCGATAACCTGCTCTACCTTCTCAGCTAAATAGTCGCTTCCGTTGATATTTACATAGGCCTTGCTATCCTTTAGTGTTACATAATCAACCTTACCCGTCACATATGTGTCACCGGCTGTTGATGAATCCTTAACAAGGACATTCTTTCCAATAAAGCCATAAGCCTGGGAATTATTTACAGTCTGGTTAAGGTTAGTCATCTGCTCAAGAGATGAATACGTAGCGAGCTGGCTGATCCACTCAGTGTTCTGCTCAGGCTCAAGAGGATCCTGATACTGCATCTGGGCGCAGAGAAGAGTGAGGAAGCTTTCCTTGCCAAGAGAATTCATCTCATCAGCCGTCTTCTGAGTAGTAGTCTCGTTCTTTGTTATTTTGCCATTTGAGACTTTAGCTTCAAGACCATTTTCGGTCTTCACAGTTGTATAATCTGAAGTTATAGTTGCTGCCATGAATTAATTACCTCACTAAGCGGAAAGGTTCACGCTGTTCCCCACATCTTCTCCGGTATAGGCCTCGTTTGCCTCTTCGGTTGAAACAGTATCTGTAAATGATACCCCGGCGTCAGGATTAAAGACCCTTCTTCTGTGGTTATTGCTCTGCGTGTCGGCACCCTGTCCGCTCTGTCCGTTGTTGTTGAAAAATCCCTCATTAGCGAGCATTACCTCGACATTATCTACCTTGAGGCCCTGGTTCTCAAACTGGAGCTTAAGGTCCGCAATCTGGTTCTGAAGGGCATTTCTCGCCGCCTCATTCTGAACCATTAATGTCGCTTTTAATTCGCCCGCGTGGCTTGTAACGTTGATAAATACCTTGCCAAGGTTTTCAGGATGGAGAACCATCTCGAGACTCGTCCGTTCAGGATATTTTATGGTCTTTATCTGACTTTCTATCTGGTCCATAATGTCCTTAACAGTTACACCTGCAGGAAGGGCTTCGGTCTGAGTAAGCTCCTCAACCGACTGAGCGATATTGGCAAAGGCCTGTGTCTGGGTAAGAGTGACGTTCCCCTTATCCGTATGTCCTGTCCTTGCTTCCTGTGATGCCTTGTTTAAAAGGTTGGAATACGAATTAGGATCAGCGTCAGCATTAGCGTTAGTCTCAGTACCACTCTGATTTGTGTTCTCCGGCTCAGCAGGAGCCGCAACCGTTTCCTGACCGGCATTTGCTTCCTCTTCAGAGCCCACCGTCTCAGGATTTACATCCATGACAGCGTCCTTTGCTGTGCCTGCTGCCTCGTCCTCAGCCTTGCTGTTCACATTCTCTGTTGTACCAAAGGCCGCAAGATTACCCATAGCTTCAGAAGCCTTTCCACTCGTAAAGAGTTCAAGGGCCTCATTGCCTGACAGGCCATTGTCTAGCATTGCCATGAGTTTTTCGAGAAATTCATCAACTCTGTCGAATACATCACTGAAATTTTGTAAGAGGGAATCTACATCGATGGAGCCTTCTGTCATTCCGGTCTCCAGCTGCTTCATGGCATCTGAATTTAAGAAGTTATCTACCAGATTGCTGATAGAATTGAGATCAGAAAATCCCTTTTCAGATGTTAACAGCCCCGATACATCGTTAAGACCATCTGTCTCTACGATTATCATCTTGAAGCTGTTTATGTCCAGCAGATCGCCTGATGTAAGATTTTCACTCTTAACATAGTCTGTGACATCCTTCAGGTTGATACCCAATGTGTCCGCGATGGAACTAAGCATCGTAAAGAGCTCATTAAATATCTCCGAAGCTCTCTTGCTTGTCTCATCATTTCCATCATCCTTCTCATCGACCGGTGAAAAGTTATCATCGACATCCTTAACCACATCGTTCTTGTCGTCATTAACGGACTGATTGGAAATCTTTGCATCCGTCTTTGACGAACCGTTAATCTTGTTTGCGGTATCAGATGAGTCCGACACATCCCTTAATGAGTCCGATGAGGTCTTCTGTGAGTTAGCTGTCTGTGTCTTTGTCGCTGACTTGGTAGTTGCGGCAGCATTTCCACTCTTCTTGGCTGTCTGAGTTGTAAATGACTTGCCATTTACACTTACAGCCTTGGTACCGATTTTTGTAGTATCAGAATCGGTATTGCTGCTTACGTTCGTCCTCGCCTTAGCGAAGATTCCTGTAAACGAAGCGCTTTTTCTGCTTACAACCTTGCCGTTACTCCCAATGTCCGTGACATTTACACTGACAGATCTCACCTTAAGATCTACCTGTGCCATAGGGCCTCCTTAAACATTAAAGAAGTTTTAGGTTACACACCTATTATCGGCAATCTTTCTTCAAATGTCAACAAAAAGGTATAAATTTTATATACCTTAAAAGGCTACCCTATAATCAGAGTAGCCTTTTGTTTCACAATTTTTATATGTCGCCAAATCACGATCCTGAATAAAGGTTCTTCGCGTCCACGTACATCTTCTTCGTTACCTTCTCAGCCATGTTAGCGTCCATGGCACCTAAGATAGCGCCGCTTGTATCGGTATCCATAGCGGAAAGGAGCTCAGCAACGAGATCAAGGTCACCGCTCATACCGTTAAATATGGCAGCTGCCTGGGCCGGCTTCATAGCGGCGTACATATCCGCCTCCGCCTGAATTTTAGCCGATACCTGCTGCTGTTCTATAACCTGCCTGTAAATCTCAGCGGCGTTATCCGGATCTATCATCTCGTAATACTTCTGGTATTCTGATGTATCGGGAGCCTTGTCATTGAAGACAACCTCCTTGTCGAAGGCATCCTTCTCAGCCTCAAACTGGAGCTGGTTCTGCTCGAAGGTCTTGAGTCTGTTCACCTCAGCCTGAAGTCCCGCCACATAGTTCGCGTTAGCTCCGTTTGTGCTCTTAGCCGCCGCGAGCTCAGCCTCAAGTTCATTTATACGGTCCATAGCCTCTGTGAGGTTGTTATAAGGATAATTGTTTTCCTCGGCTGCCTGCTGGTCCGACACCTCAGGCAGTATCCTGTTCACATAAGGAACATCCTTAAGCAGCGGATAGAGGACCGTAGAACCAAAACCACCCACATCGTACTTAATAAGGACTCCGAAGATCGCAAGCCAAATTATGATTATTAGAAGTATGATAAGCGCTGACAATATTTTACTGCCTGTACCCTCCTTTTCCTCCGACTTGCCGCCTTTTTTGTCCTTCTTCTTATTCTTTTTATCATCAGTGTCGTCTATGGCTTCATCACCAAGATCGACATCCATATCTACTGCTTCATCTGCTGCCATGAGTATTGTCCACCTTCCTTTCCGCAGCCGCCTGACTGCCCTGGATACCATACTGGTATGCCACGAGCTCGTCTACAGCCTGATTTTCTTCATACGCGACTTCCGCTTTAAATCTCTCAAAGGCATGCTCTCTGAGCTTCTCATGCATCTTTCTCTCCTGCATGGCCTCGCTCATTTTTTCGGTCTCGATTTCGACCTGCTTTTCCGCCCGCTTGATAGCCTTCTTCTGATTTTCTATCCTGTCATCTATATTTACATAAGCGCTCTGATACATCTTAATCTCATTGAAGTTAAGAAGCCCCGCAAAGCACTCGCGAAGTCTCGAGGCATAGCCTTCCTTCTCATTGTAAAGCTCTACAAGCCGTTCCTCTTCATCATTAAGCTTCCTGTGGGCGGCTCCGAGGACCATTTTCTGCTGATCCTCAAGCTTATACTTCAGATTCAAAATGTTCTGCATCCGATACCTAAACTTAGCCAAAATCTACTCCTTAAGCTGTCTCTTCAGGAAAGAGATCCTCTAGCTGCTTTACTTCTTCCTCGAACTGGAATTTCTCATCCGTTCCCTGGCAGACGTAGGCATTTACAGCCTTTATCTTACTTATCGCAAAATCTATATCGGCATTTGAGCCCGCCTTATAAGCCCCGATATTAATAAGGTCTTCGGCTTCGTTGTATGTAGCCATGACGTTTTTAAGCGTTCCGGCTGCCTTTTTATGCGGCTTATCAGCGATAGAAGACATACAACGGGAAATGCTCTGCAGTATATCAATCGCCGGATAGTGGTTGTGCTGGGCTAAGGACCTCGAAAGCACTATATGCCCATCCAATATACCTCTCGCCGTATCGGCTATAGGCTCGTTCATATCATCGCCGTCTACAAGGACAGAATAGAGGCCTGTAATGGATCCGGACGCTGCGTTTCCGGCCCGCTCGAGAAGCTTCGGCATCTCTGAATACACACTAGGCGGATATCCCCTTGTAACCGGCGGCTCGCCGCTCGCAAGGCCTATCTCACGCTGGGCCATGGAGAAACGTGTCAGTGAATCCATCATGAGGAGGACATCCTCGCCGCGATCACGGAAGAACTCCGCTATAGCAGTAGCCGTCTTAGCCGCCTTCTTTCTGATAAGAGCAGGCTGGTCGCTCGTCGCTACAACTACGATAGACCGCTTCATACCTTCTTCGCCAAGGTCTCGCTCTATGAACTCACGTACCTCACGGCCTCGCTCGCCTATAAGGGCGATTACGTTTATGCTGGCCTTTGTGTTCCTCGCGAACATACCCATCAGGGTACTCTTTCCGACACCGGAGCCCGCGAATATACCGATTCTCTGGCCCTTACCGACTGTCAGAAGCCCGTCTACCGCCTTAACACCAAGCGGCAGAACCTCATCTATTATTTTACGTGACAGGGGATCCGGCGGCATCGCCTCAACCGAATACTCTGCCTCTATCTTATAATCACTATTCTTATCTATAGGCTGCCCTAAGCCGTCAACTGCCATGCCGAGCATCCCGTATCCAACCTTAACATGAAAAGGAGCCCCCGTACATTCCACAAGGCTCCCCACTCCTACACCTTCAACACTGCCATATGGCATGAGAAGAATCCTGTCATCCCTGAAGCCAACGACCTCGGCGTAAGTGCCATTATCCATCTGCCCCTGTGGGTAAATGATACAGAGGTCGTTAAGATTAGCCTTAGGGCCAAGTGACTCTATGGTGAGTCCGACAAGCTTCATTACCCTGCCGTACTCCTTATACATAGGCTCGTCGAGAAGGTCAGAATATTTCTGCATGTCCATGATAATCCCGACCCTCCTTTTTATTTATCTTATCTCCCTGTTCTCGGAGAGAATAGTAAGCGAATTAGTCAGTGTCTGAAGCCTCGTTCCGAGCGAACAGTCTATAACGCAGGTATCGGTCTCAATATTGCACTGATTGAGCGTCAGGGAGGCATCATTCACGATCTCCACCTGAGCCTGCTCACTTACGGAATTCCTTATATCATCCTCATGCCTGCAGACATATGAATACTGTTCCTTAGGAACATGAATCCTGTAATATTTGCTCGGCTTTGTCTTGGTAATAGCCGCGTAAATGGATTTCTCGATAACGGTATTATAGTCCTCCGCCGCTATAATTCCGGTGAGCTTCTCAACATACTTCACAACGAGCGAAGCAAACTCGGGCTCGAGCTCATCTATCCTCTGCTGTAACTCAGCCTCTTTCGCCTGATATTCTGCCTCAAGTTCATTCCTTCGGCCTTCTATCTCATCATTTGCCTGCTGCAGTCCTTCCTTGTAGCCGGATTCACGAGCCGCATCAAGGATGCTCTGCTCCTTAATCTTAGCCTCTTTTATGGCCTGCTGCATTATCTGAGCCTTCTGCCTATTAGCATCCTCAAGAACCTCATCACGGCGCTTCGCGATTTCCTTCTCGATATTTTCCATATCGGCGGATGAGATTTTCTTCTTAGGTTCAGGGGCAGCCTCCGGCGTAATGTCCTCAAGGGTCGGGGCGTTAAGGCCTTCCGTAAATCCTTCGGCGCCTGCCGCGTCCCTGTTTGCCCAAAGAGCTTCAAATATGGCATTCACGCGGGCATTGGAATCAATGACCTGTTCCTCGTGCTCGCCATTCGTGCTTCGGTACTTAATAACATTAGACAACTATCTCGTCTCCTCCGCCACGGGAAATAATAATTTCTCCTGAATCCTCGAGTTTTCTTATGACATTTACTATCTTCTGCTGAGCCTCCTCTACGTCCTTCAGTCGTACAGGTCCCATGAATTCCATATCTTCCTTTATCATGGCTGCAAGACGCTTTGAAAGGTTGCTGAAAATAACATTCTGTACTTCTTCGTTGCAGTTCTTGAGAGCGACAGAGAGATCGTTGTTGTCGACATCCCTGAGTACTCTCTGTATTGACTTGTTGTCGAGTGTAACAATATCCTCGAATACGAACATCTTTCTTCTGATCTCGTCCGCGAGCTCCGGCTCTTCGATCTCGAGAGTTTCCATGATATGCTTTTCTGTACCGCGGTCTACCGTATTCAAGATATCTACGATACTGTCGACACCACCGACAATCGTGTAATCCTGGTTGACGAGAGAATTGAGCTTCTTCTCCAATACTTCCTCAACCTCCTTAATTACATCAGGGCTTGTACGGTCCATGGTAGCGATACGCTTCGCTACATCGGCCTGCTTGTCAGGAGGGAGCGAGCCGATAACGGCAGCCGCCTGCGACGTAGGCAGGTAGGAAAGAATAAGGGCTATGGTCTGCGGATGCTCATCCTGAATAAATGAAAGGAGCTGGGATGGGTCCGCCTTACGAACAAATTCGAAAGGTCGTACCTGAAGGGAAGCAGTGAGTTTTCCGATAACGCTCTGCGCCTTCTCAGACCCGAGAGCCTTCTCAAGAAGATCCTTAGCGTAAGCAATACCACCTTCGGAAATGTACTGCTGAGCCAGACATATCTGGTAGAACTCGTCAAGCACCTGATCCTTAATATCAGGCGGAACACTTCTAGTGTTCGCTATCTCAAGGGTGAGCTCTTCTATTTCTTCATCCTTGAGGTGCTTGAAAATATTGGAAGACTTTTCCGGTCCCAGCGCAATCATAAGTATTGCTGCCTTCTCTACGCCGGTATACTCAGCATATGTCTTATCCGCCAATGGTAATCACCTCATTACAAAAATTCTAGAACATCACAGACTGACGGGAGCTACGCACATCAGAATCGATTGCTTCGCAATCGATAGCGCCTAGCAGGTAGCACC
This sequence comes from uncultured Eubacteriales bacterium, assembly GCA_900314885.1. Taxonomy (GTDB): domain Bacteria; phylum Bacillota; class Clostridia; order Lachnospirales; family Lachnospiraceae; genus Catonella. Next base: position 40,417 of record OMWY01000002.1, on the reverse strand, counting down.
CGTACTTTGTACGGGCACTACTGTCCCCAATCATCGTTTAACCAGTTACGCAGGAGCTGGGCGACAGCTTCAGGATTCTCATCCACGAACTTATCTATCATCTTTCTCGTCTCAGACTGATCGGAGAATTCGATATCGTCAAGCGACTGGTTCTCCTTGGTAGTAGCAAGAAGCTGCTCGACCGAGAGCTCCGGCTCCATCTCCGTAACCTCGACAGGAGCGAGGCCTCTGAATACAACAAATATAAGCAATGCCGCAATAAGTATGGCAAGTACAAGCATAAGAATCTGCGACATCGTAAGGCCATTTCCGGCGCTAGGCTGGAATATAGGCACCTGCCATGCGAGTATCTGAATATTCGTAGTATCGAGTCCCGTTGCCGCAGCCACGAGATTCTTAACATCATCAGATACTGTAAGTGCCTGTGGATCCTTGTTCGCGTACATGAACTCATCGAAGGTCTGGCCATTTAGCTGGCCGTTCTTCTTCATCTCATCTTCGTTGTATGTCACATAGGATATGAGATTGATGGCAATAGAGCTGTCGGCTGCCTTTAAAGTGCCCATAGCCTTATCGGTTGTGGTTATCCTTTGATTAGGCGAGTAGTCATTTTCGTTTATAGTAACGGTTCCGGAATTAGCCCCGTTGTCCGTTATCATCGTATCTGTAGCTGTATTTGCGTCTGTTCCCGGTGTGCCGCCTGCACCATTAGTGTTCTGGGACTCGTATGAATAATCGTGAGTCTTATATCCCTGCTTATTTCCTTCCGCCACGGTGTATTCGGTATAGACTTCATTAATCTTATCCATATCGAAGTTGAAGTTAGCGGCTATTTTCGCGTCATTGTAATCAGGAATTCCACCAACGAGAAGAGTATAAACCTCGTCCTTTTTCGCTGCGGAAACGCTCTGCACAAACTCCTGAATGCTTGTGATGCTCTGATTAAGAATATCCTCATCAGCGCCCTGGAATAAGAGGTTTCCATCCTGATCCGCGACTGTTATGGAATCAGTTGTTGGATTACCGACTGCTCCGGCGAGAAGGTTTGCTATAGTCTTAGCGTTCTTCTTATCAAAATTATCGGTAACCGTAAGTATACAGCTTACCGATGTTTCCTTAGTCTCTTCAAAAAGTGTATTTCCGACTGTCGGTGTAGTTATTGATACTACAGCATCGTCAATATTATCCATCTTGCAGAGCGCCTGGCGGAGCCAGTCCTGCTTGTAGATATTTGCCTTTAATTTCTTCTCACTCTCCGTAGTCTGAAAGCTGTTGTTAAAGAGCTCGTCAAGAGTCATTCCGATGGAAGGTATATCCTTATCGGCAAGAGCCATAAGGGCGTTCGAATAGTCCTTCTCATCTACAGTCATCGTCAGATCGTCTTCCGAGAGCTTATATTTTATATTGGCATCGTCAAGGGCATCCTTAGCGTCCTTCATGTCCTTAACGGTCTCCGTAGTAATAAGCGTGACATAATGAGGCCGGCTGACAATGGACGATGCCACAATTATAGCGATGAATACAGCGGCAGTAACGCCTATCATCGCTACCTTCTGGACAGCGGTGTACTTATTCCACCATTCGACTATCTTAGAAGGTATCTGTTTCAGCCATTCCAAAAACTTATTCATACCATTTCGATCTCCCCGACTGGATTTTCATAATCAGAACTGTAAGTTCATGATCTCTCTGTATGCGCTCATGGCGGTATTTCTGATATTCACTACATACTGAAGTGAAAGGTTAGCCTTCTGCTGAGCAACCATAAGATCCGCTACGTTATCCGTATAGCCGAGGGCGAAATTCATCTCTTCCTCACTGGCCGCATTCGACAGGTCATTTGTCGTCTTAATCATATCGAAGGCTGATTTAAGAACTGTATCGAAGCTGGCGATTCCCTGAGACCTTGCTACACCCGGTTTCTTCAGGTAATAGTCGTTAAACCCGTTTATATTCTTCAGCACGCTCATGCTGTCAGTAGCAGCTATATCCATATTTTACCTTCTTCCATAATATTCACGGTCTAAGAAGTTACGGCCATGGTTATTCGACTGCCCCGCAGTCGAAGCGCCAAAACTTTTAGCACATCTATCGCTCTATCACGAACCGGAGCCCATATTCAACGCGTCAAGCAGCATGCTCTTGGTAGCGTTAAATGCCGTAACATTTGCCTCGTAAGCACGGCTTGCGTCTATCATATCAGTCATCTCCTGAACGATATTTACATTCGGATACTCAACATATCCCTCTTCGTTAGCGTCAGGATGTGACGGATCATATACAAGCTTCGTAGGCGTAACAGTGTCCTGATATATTCTCGATACCTTTACGCCGTTACCGACAGTACCCCAGGAATGAAGGAGTATCTGTGAGAAGCCTGTAACGTCCTTCTCATTAAAAATAACATTCTTCCTTCTGTAGACATGCCCGTTCTCATCGCGCGTTGTCTTTACATTTGCGATATTCTGTGTAATGATATCATTTCTAAGCTGCTCGGCTGTCATACCGGTAGCGCTTATATCCATAGCTCCGAAAATCGACATGTGAACCTCACTTTCTATCCATCATCATGCTGAAGGATTAGTCATTGCCGTCCTGAGTCTGCTGAACTCCTGCGTCATTGAATTGATAAGATACTTATATCTTATCTGGTTCTCGGCAAGATATGTATTCTCTGTATGTATATCTACGTTATTGCCATCCATCCTGTAGGAAAGCGATGCCTGGTCAGTGTATATGACAGGCCTTATCTGATCAAGGTTTACCTCGGATACACGTCTCGCGAGCGTACCGCCTCTGATAAGCTCCATCTCAAGATATGACTCAAACTGTACATCCTTACGCTTATACCCCGGGGTATCGACGTTAGCGATATTGTTCGATATGACATTATTCCTTGCCCAGCTCGCGTTCGACGCGGCTTCAAGGACGTTCACGTAATTATATGCGTCTGATGCTATCAAAAGATCACCCCGCTTTCACAATACTATAATAACTCACGTTTAATTATAATAATTCAAGCTCCGAAAAACAATACCTTTTTCTCATAATCTTAAAAAAATTTCAAAAAGGACCCGATAAATTCCAAATATTGGCGGGTCCTTCCACACTAATTAAGCTTCTTATTTACCTTATCAAGTTCATCAAATACAACATCATTCAGAACCTTAATATAGGTTCCCTTCATGCCTGAGCTCCTTGATTCTATAACACCGGCGCTCTCAAACTTCCTCAGGGCATTTACAATAACAGACCTTGTAATTCCCACCCTATCAGCTATCTTGCTCGCCACAAGAATTCCTTCATTGCCATTCAGCTCCTTGAAAATGCAGGTGATGGCCTCAAGCTCCGAGAAGGAAAGGGTGCTTATCGCGCTCCTTACGACCTGGACCTTACGGGTCTCCTCAGCGTTCTCTTCATTCACAGACCTCATCATCTCAAGGCCAACCACGGTTGTCCCGTATTCAGACAGAATAATATCATCGATAGAGTACTCGTTGCTCTTTCTGTACAGAAAGAGGGTACCAAGGCGCTCGTCAGCTATATCTATAGGGCAGATAACCCCCTTATAATCGCCCACCTCAGGGAATTCAAATCCCAGGGTAAGGAGATTCACGTTTTCCTTCGTCGAGAGAATGCTTAAGAGTCTCTCATTCAGGTCCTTGTCTATATGGGTTCCGACTTCCTCGCCCATTAAGTCCTTAATCGGGGCAAAATCCTCCCTCTCCCTAATGCCGAGAATCTTCCCCTTGCGGCTGATTACAAGTACATCAGACTCAAGAATCTCGCTCATTACTTCACAGATATCATTAAACACAACCATGTGCGAGTTGTTATTGTGAAGCAATTTTCCTATTTTTCTGGTTTTATCAAGTAACTGTACACTCATTTTGAGCTCCTGCCTTATAAGTTTCAATCATCTCGGACTTTTTATCCGGTAAGTAAAACTATATCACAAATATATATGACAATTCAAGAGAAATGTTCGAATTTATTCGAAGTTTTTCTAAATGTATATAAAATTCGTAACACTTTCAATGAGTTGAATGGCAGTCGCTCATGCAAATGCCTCATCACCTTCCGGCAAAGGGATGACCGTTCCGCACTCCCTGTCGGCGCAGACAAGGTTCTTGCCCTTTACCACCATGTATCCGCCGCACTTAGGGCACTTAGTATTCGAAGGCCTCTGCCATGACACAAAATCGCACTCAGGATATCTGTCACAGCCATAGAATTTGCGGCCCTTCTGGGTCTTCTTGATTACGACCTCACCGCCGCACTTAGGGCAGGTAATACCTGTCCTCTCGAGATAAGGCTTGGTGAACTTGCAGTCGGGGAAGCCCGGGCAGGCTAAGAATTTTCCATGAGGGCCATATTTTACGACAAGATTTCTGCCGCAGTTAGGGCAGATTTCTTCGCTCACCTCGTCCTTGATTTCTATCTTCTCAAGCTCTTCATTTGCCTTATCTACTTCCTCCTTGAGATCCGGATAGAAGTTCCTTACAACCTCCTTCCAGTTTATCTCCCCCTTCTCCACGCCATCGAGTAGAGACTCCATCGTAGCAGTAAAATTTACGTCCACGATTTCCGGGAACTCGTCGTTCATTATCTTGTTGACAGCTTCGCCCATCTCTGTCACAAAGAGGTTCTTCTGCTCCTTAACCACATATCTTCTCGCGAGTATGGTTGAAATGGTCGGCGCATACGTACTTGGGCGTCCTATCCCTAACTCTTCAAGTGTCTTTACAAGTGATGCCTCAGTAAAATGAGCCGGCGGCTGGGTAAAATGCTGTTCCTTGTCATAGTCCTGTAGCGTTAGCTTCGTGGACTCCCTAACCTCGTAATTCAGGGTGTCAGGCTCCTTCTTGTTCTCATCATTCGTATATACAGACATAAAGCCGTCAAAGGCAAGCTTGCTGGCGCTTCCCGTGAACATATAGTCGCCTGCGGTAATCTTAACTGTCTGCACATTTGACTTCGCTGCGCTCATACGACTTGCCACGAACCTCTTCCAGATAAGTCCGTATAATCTCGCCTGGTCGCGTGAGAGGTCATCCTTAACCATGGCAGGGGTTAATTCTACCATTGTAGGCCTGATAGCCTCATGGGCATCCTGTATTCTCGCGGTCTGCTTTTTGCCGGCCTCTGCCGCCTTAGGCGCCACAAAATTCTCGCCATAGTTATCCTTTATAAAGGCCCTTGCCGCAGCGTCAGCCTCCTCTGAAATTCTCGTGGAATCGGTACGGAGATACGAGATAAGGCCGACTGTGCCCTGCCCCTTGACCTCTACACCTTCATAGAGCTGCTGGGCTATACGCATAGTCTTTGAGGTCGAGAAGTTCAGTGCCTTGCTCGCCTCCTGCTGAAGGGTACTCGTCGTAAAGGGAAGAGGTGATTTCCTCGTCCTCACTGAATCTTTTATCTCTTTAACTCCGAATTTGGCGCCTTTAAGGCCATTTAAAACCTTATCCACATCCGACGCGCTCTTTAAGGCCATCTTCTTCCCGTCAGCGTTTCCGTAGAAATGGAATGTGAGCGGCTTCTTCTCCTTATCGGGAAGTAAAAGAGCATCGAGGCTCCAGTATTCCTCGGGAATAAAGTCATTTATCAGCTTCTCCCTGTCGCAAATGATCCGGAGAGCTACGGACTGCACACGTCCCGCCGAAAGGCCCCTCTTTACCTTGGCCCACAGAAGCGGACTTATGCTGTAGCCCACGATTCTGTCCATGACACGCCTCGCCTGCTGGGCGTCGACGAGGTCCATATCTATTTCGCGCGGCTCCTTCATGGAAGCCTTGACGGTGTTTTTCGTGATTTCGTTGAATGTAACCCTCTGGTAATTCTTATCCTCGAGCTTGAGTGCCGCTACAAGGTGCCATGAAATGGCCTCCCCTTCGCGGTCGGGGTCCGTCGCGAGATACACCTTATCGGCTTTTTTCACTTCCTTCCTCAGCTCGGCAAGGAGGTCACCCTTACCCCTTATAGTGATATATTTCGGTTCAAAATCATTTTCAATGTCTATGCCCATCTGGCTCTTAGGAAGATCCCGCACATGCCCCATCGACGCGGTAACCTTATAATTTGACCCTAAAAACCTGCCAATGGTCTTAGCCTTAGCAGGAGACTCCACAATAACCAGATATTTAGCCATACTCTAAGCCCTCTTCCCGCTACTCCCTATAATAATCAGGAGAAGCAATATAATATTCGAACCCGGTACGCTCCGCATATCCCTTCATTTCAAGCGACAGCAATATCGCAAAAAGCTCCTCGCCGGTAAGTCCGGTTTCGTTCATAATATCATTGATATGCAAAGGTATCAGACTTAGCGTATCATACACTATTTTTTCTTTAGTTTCAAGTCTTAAATTTTGAATTTTTGTTTCTGTGGCAAAAGATTTCGTAAATATTTCGAAATCTGAGAGTATATCATCCGCTCCCTCAATCAGCTTCGCTCCCTGCTTTATAAGGGCATTCGTACCCTCTGAGAGCGGCTCATCCGGGTCTCCCGGGAAGGCGTAAATATTTTTCCCCTGGTCAAGTCCCATGTCAGCTGTAATTAGACTCCCACTCCTCTTTCTTGCTTCTACCACCAGCACCCCATCCGAAATTCCGCTTATTATCCTGTTCCTCTGTGGAAAATTTGTGCGAAGAGGCGCGGTACCGGGCATAAATTCTGACATAACGCACCCCTTATCTATGATCTCCTCATAGAGCCCGAAACTGCTCTTCGGGTAACAGATATCAACGCCACAGCCTAAGACCGCCACCGTATAGCCGCCATCCTTCATGGCCCCGAAGTGGGCTGCCTCATCTATGCCTAGTGCCATACCGCTTATGACACCGACTCCCATCCCTGTAAGCTTCTCTGCTGTCCTCGCCGCCAGAACCGATCCCCTTTTTGTACAGGCCCTGGAACCTACGATAGCGATTGTTTTCATTTCCTTCGCAGGCAGCCTTCCCTTATAGAAGAGGCAGACCGGCGCTGAATATATATGCTTCAGATTATAAGGATAGTCATCACCATTGATGAATGAGACCTTGATATTCTTTTTTGCTATGGTTTCCATATCTTCCTCAAGCGCTCTTTCATCTGCAACCGCCATAAGCTTATTAAGGTATTTCTCGCTCAGTCCGTCACCGGTAATAAATTTCCCTGATTTTACGCCTTCATAGGCTTCCTCAATAGAGCCATACGCTTCCAATAATTTGCTAAGCTTCGCCGTGCCGGTGTGGCCCTCCTTCGCAAGCCATAGGTAGTATAATTCTTCTCTCATCCCCAGAACCTCACTGATAATTCTCTGTAGTGAATGGCCTCAGCCATGTCATTTACATTAATTTCCTCCGCCCTCCTTAAATCCGCTATAGTACGGGCCACCTTTAATATTCTATGATACCCACGCAAGGACAATCTCATTTTCTCAGCCGCCGTTATTAAGAGTTCTCTCGCTTCGTTTGACGGCTTGCAGAGTTCTTCAGTCATTGTTCCGTCCATCTGTGAATTAAAAACAAGTCTGTAGCTTCCAAGCCTCTTCTCTTCCATCTCACGCGCCGTTTCTATAATGCCCCTCACCTCAGCGCTGCTCTTATTCTCCTTCTCTCTGCTTAAAAGCTGTTTTATGGAAACTCTGCCAGCTTCCGTAAAAATGTCAAACCTGTCGACCATAGGACGGCTGACACGGTTCAAATATTTTCTGACATCATTCTCGTTGCAGCGGCATAGTTTTCTGTCCGGATAGAAGCCGCACGAGCATGGATTCATTGCCGCCACCAGAAGCACATCCGAAGGGAAGGTTATATCGCCGTTTCTTCCTGAGATGTGTACATATTTATCTTCAATGGGTGTCCTGAGTCCGTCTATCGTCTGCCTGTCAAATTCAGGAAACTCATCCAAAAAGAGTACTCCCTTGTGGGCAAGGCTCACTTCACCGGGTCTCCCATCAGCGCCACCAAGCATAGCGTTCCTCTTAACGGTGCAGACCGGATTTCTGAAAGGACGCATGGTTGAATGAGACTTTACATCGTTATATTTACCTGCGACAGAATAAATCTTCACGACCTCTTCCCTCTCGCTCTCAGTTAACTCAGGCATGATACCGGGAATTGCCCGCGCAAGCATCGTCTTCCCCGATCCTGCCGGGCCAATCATGAGTATATTATGCATGCCGGCCGCGGCGACCGTTATAGCCCGTTTCACATTCTCCTGACCATGAATTTCAGAGAAATCCGGGTACACAAGAGCATCTGTTTTAGCCTCATCATTATCGCTTTCATTTCGCAGAAGCTCCATATCGCCACATTGAAGTACATATTCTACCGCCTCAGACAGGCTGCTCACGGGAACGTTCTCAATACCGTCAAGAAACGACGCTTCGCACGCATTGTCCAAAGGCACTACTATCCTTTTCTTGCCCGCCTTTTTAGCTACGGACGCCATGGGTAAAATCCCGGGAACTCCCCTCACCGAGCCATCAAGACCCAATTCCCCCGCAAAAACGGTATCCCTCAGAAAATCCTCGTCAAATTCCATTCTCGATGCTAAAACAGACATTGCTATCGGAAGGTCAAATGAAGTGCCTTGCTTTTTTACATCAGCAGGTGACAGATTAACTATAATTTTACGCGGTTCGTCATTAAAGCCTGAATTCGCTATAGCCGTCATGACACGCTCTCCCGATTCGCGCACTTCTGTAGAGAGAAATCCTACCATGGAAAATCCGGGCAGACCAAAACGGACGTCCGCTTCGACGTCCACAAGTAAGCCTCCCAGGCCCGCCAGGGAGACACTCTGAATACTGGAAAACATAAGAAACCACTCCGTTCCGGAGCAGCTTGAGAATACCAAATAAAAAACGTAAAAAAATTATATCACAAAAATATTGACCTGTAAAGAGGTTTGGGATAAAATATAGAAAAAGGAGGGAACCAATATGAAATGTCCTTACTGCGGTAAAGATGCCACAAAGGTTATAGATTCTCGCCCATCAGAAGACAACACGACTGTCAGGCGAAGACGTAAATGTGAGCACTGCGGCAAACGCTTTACAACCTACGAGAAAATCGAGACCATTCCCCTCATGGTTATCAAAAAGGATCAAAGCAGGCAGCCGTATGACAGAAAGAAGATTGAAAAGGGCGTTATTTCCTCTTGCCATAAGCGGCCCGTATCCGCCGACCAGATAAATAACCTTGTTGACGATGTAGAGAATGAGATATTCAACCTTGAAGCCCGCGAGATCAAGAGCAGCACGATAGGTGAAATGGTTATGGAAAGGCTTCGCGACCTTGATGGCGTAGCGTACGTTCGTTTTGCGTCAGTCTACAGAGAATTCAAGGACGTTGGTACGTTTATGGATGAAATAAAAAAATATATGAATGATTCTGCCCAGTAGTTCTTTCACTTATATTAAAGAGCCCGGAAGCTTATCACTTCCGAGCTCTTCTTCGTCACTATTTATCCTTTTTTGTATGATTCTTTAAGAACATAGGTATCTGAATCTCATTGTCATCATTTTCCACGGCTCTCGGCGTAACAGGCCTGCTCGACTGAGCTCTGCTGCTTACATAGCCCGGTCTCTCACTGCCTGACTTAGGAGGCTTTGTGTAATGGCTTGAAGAAACAGCGGTACGTCTCGCCGCTCCGGCAGCCCCAACCGCTCTTCCGAAGGAAGGAGTCTTGATACCATCTCCCATCTCATCGCTCTCAAGTCCCGTCGCAATGACAGTTACAACAACTGTATCATCATCCCCGTCATCCGAAAGTGAAGAACCAAGGATAAGATTTGTATCATTGCCGGTGATATTCTGAACGTACTCAGAAGCCTCATTAATATCAAGCATAGTGACATTATTGCCGCTGAAGTTCAATATAACATCCGTAGCGCCGGTAAGGGTTGTATCAAGGAGAGGACTCTCCGTAGCAAGCTTAACTGCGTCTACGCACTTGTTATCGCCGGAAGCTACACCGATACCGAAGTGAGCCATACCCTTATTCTTCATAACCGTTGTGATGTCGGCGAAATCAAGGTTAATGAGGCCCGGATTATTTATAAGGTCAGTTATACCCTGAACTCCCTGCTGCAGCACCTCATCGGCCTTATGAAAGGCTTCCTGCATGGTAGTTTTCTTATCTACAATCTCAAGGAGCTTATCATTCTTGATTACAATCATGGTATCCACATGATCCTTAAGCTTCTCAAGCCCTGCCTTCGCGTTATCGGCCCTCTTCCTGTTCTCAAAAGCGAATGGTCTGGTAACAACAGCGACGGTAAGAATACCCATATCCTTTGCTATACCGGCGATTACAGGAGTCGCTCCCGTTCCCGTACCGCCACCCATACCACAGGTAACAAAGACCATGTTGGCACCGCGAATAGCATCCGCTATCTCATCCTTTGTCTCTTCTGCGGCCTTCTCACCAATCTCAGGCTGAGCTCCGGCTCCCAGTCCCTTTGTAAGCTTCTCACCGAGCTGGATATTCACAGGAGACTTGCAGTTGGCGAGCTGCTGCTTATCCGTATTCATGCAGATAAACTCAACTCCCTTGACGCCATCCTCAATCATACGGTTAACCGCGTTATTACCGGCACCGCCTACGCCTATAACGATTATCCTTGCAACTACGTTAGAGTTTTCTTGTGCTATGTCAATCACAGTCTTTCTCCTCCAAAATTTATTGTGTTTTATACCACTAAGGTAGTAAGACTATTCTACAAAAACTAACTGTTAATATAATACCCATTTTCAAGCAAATAATCAAGATTTTTTTTACAATCTTACGATTTTTTTTCGAAAACCACCTTTCCATTGCCCGATGCGTAGTTTTCCATATGCAGTGTTCCCTTAAGTCCCGTAGCCTTAGCTATCAGTTCGGGAAGGTTGGATATTGACGTGTCAAAATGTGTTCCGTTTCCAAGCTCTACCATAATATTGCCACACGTCAGGGTAACATTCATAGAAGAATCAAAGGTAATTTCGTTAACGGTCACGCCATATTTTTTTATCAGCTGGGTAACATTCAGCACACGGGAGAAAATCTCATTCTGACCTGTCTCAACCTTGTTGTTGTACACCATGCTGCCATACTCTATTCCATTTACCACCGGAACGTCATCTCTAACCTTTTTTATACTGCCCACCATGACTCCGTCAGCATCGAAACAGACATATTCACCCATATAGGGGATGCATCCTATAATATCCTTCTCGTAAACCTTTATCGTAAGTCCGTCTATTCCGTCAAGAGAGACGTCATAATCATCTATAAACGGTACGTTCTGTTTTTTCCCGTACTTTAAGGCTATATACTCTTTTATGGTGTTTGCCTTTTTCGGCACACCCAGTAAGGAAAGAAGCTTTTCATCCTTGTAGTAAGTACAGTTTTCTACGGTCACAGACCTTAGCGAACTCATTTTTACGAATACAAGTATACTGCCCGACAAAAATATCAGAAAAAAAAGCAATACCAGGGGTCCGACTCTCCCCTTTTTTTGCGCTTTCATATCACATCACCGTCCCGCGTCTGTAATTTATCTGCCTTGATATATTTAATACCACACCGATTTCAAAAAGCTGTATCAGCATCGCTGAGCCACCATAGCTTATAAATGGCAATGTCACACCGGTCGACGGAATCGAGTTCGTAACGACCAGAATATTTAAAAGGGCCTGAATAGCAATCTGCGCAAGTACTCCAACCGTAAACATACTGCCAAACACATCCGGAGCGTTTATGGAAATAAAGCTCAATCTGTAAATAACCAGTACATAGAGAACAATAACCGCTATCGCTCCAAACATCCCCAGCTCTTCACATATTATTGTGAAAATCATATCATTGTACGCTTCGGGAACCCTGCCGTACTTCTGGACACTTCCTCCCAATCCCGTTCCAAAAATGCCGCCACTTGTGATAGCGTAAAGTCCCTGCAGTATCTGCTGCCCTGCGTCGCCGCTCCCTTCAAGATTGCGCCAGATGGCGACACGTCCTGCCCTGTAGCCCGGTTTCAATTTGACATACAGAGCTGCCAGTCCCGCGTAAAACGCGCCGCCCGCGATAACGTACCTTGACTTTCTGCAGTTGGCGAAGCACATCACGAAAAATATACCGGCAGCTATAATGGCTGAACTGAGATTCTCCTTAGCAATCAGCGCCGTAAGCGGTAAAACAAGAATCTGGTCGACCACAAAATTGGAAAAATAATCCAACGCCAGCGGTTTCGTGCTTATTCTCATGGCCGTATACAAAATTATGGCGAACTTCGAGAATTCAGCAGGCTGGAAGGTGCGGTTGCTTCCCGCGGAAAGCCATCTCGACGCACCGTTTGCGCTGATTCCCTTCAACAATACGTAAAACTGCAATATGTAGGCAACTATAAGAACTATATCCGCGAAGGCTACAAGCCTTGTCCTGGCTCTTAGGTAATGATAATCTATAAATGACATAATAAGCATTACAACGAATCCCGCGCCAACAAATTCCAACTGCCTTTTCAGAAAAAAGAATTCCTGTAATGTACCGTCACTGTTTCTCTTGAGCTTGTACATGGTAAAGTAAGCAGAAGAGCTGTATACCATAATTGTTCCTATAAAGCACATAAACAGAACAAGAAAGAAGAGGTTGAAGTCAAAAAAATGTTCACCCTCACTGCTCTCCTTCACCTTGAGAGTAAAGCCATTGCTGTTTGCCATAGGCATCTCCTTACATGCCCGCAAGTCCTACAAGCGCAAGCATTATCGTAACAACTGTAAACAGAGCGACTACCCTTGTCTCTTCCCATCCTGATAATTCAAAATGATGATGAATCGGGGCCATCTTAAAGAGTCTCTTTCCGTGGGTAGCTTTAAAATATAACACCTGCAAAATAACGGAAACTATCTCTATAAGGTATATAAATGCCACAATTATTATAAAAAGCGGCATTCTGAGCATAAAGGCAGCTCCGGCCACGTAACCGCCGAGGGCGAGAGACCCTGTATCTCCCATGAATACTTTGGCAGGATAAGCGTTAAAGATCAGAAATCCGCAAAGCACCCCAATCGTTATAAGCGATACAGTAGTTACACCATTTGGCTCACCCGTACCCGCAAGAGAGGCGAAGGCGAAAAATACGGCGATTACAAGGGTCACACTGCTTGCGAGTCCATCAAGACCGTCTGTAAAATTCGCCCCGTTAACGGTTCCCAAAATCGCTATAAACGAAAATATAACAAAGAGGCCCTCTGACATCGAAAATGTCTTCCCGCCCGTAAACGGAATAACAATAGCCGTTCCATAGTCAAAATACTTCTGTATCAGATAGATAAAGAGAGCTGTAACAAGAAACTGAAGCGCTAGCTTCTGCCATGCACGAAGGCCCAGCGATCTCTTCTTTGTTATCTTGATAAAATCATCCAAAAAGCCTATAAAGCCAAAGCCGATAGTAAGCAGCATAACAGGAAGCATCACCGGTTCACGTAAACAATAAATAGCGGAAACTATGGCGAATGCCGCTATCATCACTATCCCGCCCATAGTCGGAGTACCGGCCTTCTTCAGGTGTGTCTGCGGGCCATCATCTCTTACATACTGCCCAAACTTCAGCTTATGAAGAAGCGGTATAAAAACAGGACATAGAGCAACCGTTATTCCGAACGCCAATAGCGCCGGTAGATATGTTAATATTGAATGCATAACATTTTTCCTTACTGCAAGGTCTGATCCTGACCTGCGGCTCCTTCTGTATTAGTTTCTGTATTTGTGTCAGCAGCATCTCCGGCATTGCCGGTTACGCCATTTTCACCGGCATCTATCGCCGCTCCGCTCACATCTATAGCTTCGCCGCTTGCCGTGCCATCAGTTCCGAATATTGTAGCTTCATTCTCGGTAACAGTCTCATCCGTATTTGGATTATCCGCGTTTTCATCCGGGTAAATGCCCAAAAGTGGAAATGTCTGCTTGATAACCCGGCCGGCCAGAACCGAAGCTGACGCGCAGTTTTGCTGAAGCTCAACGTGTGGTTCATCTATCACAACATATACAACAGCCTGAGGGTTATCATATGGCGCGCAGCCTATAAATGATACAACGTAGTTCACATCGCTTCGAACGCTGTTTCCATTTTCATCCTTGTCGATTTTCTGGGCTGTTCCTGTTTTACCGGCGATTTTATAGCCCTTTACTCGCGCCTTTTTACCTGTTCCCTCTTCTACTGTCTTATAGAGGGCGTTCTTGATAAAATCACTTGTTTCCGCTGAAACCGTCTTCTTAAGTATAACCGGTTCAAGCTTTTCCGCGGAAAGTCCGGCATCATTTGTAAGCTCCTTAACGATATGAGGTTTGTAGTAGGTGCCACCATTCATGATTGATGAAAAACCGGCTGCCATCTGAAGCATTGTAACGGACACTCCCTGTCCGAAGCTGCTTGTCGCAAGCTCCACGGGATTTAGATGTTCCTCATCGTAAATCATACCGACAGCTTCTCCCGGGAGGTCTATGCCTGTTTTAGAGCCCAGGCCAAACAGGGACTGATATCTCGCGAATTCGGTACGCCCCAGCTTCCTCGATATCTGCATCATCACATCGTTACATGAGAATTCCAGACTCTGCTCAAGGCTGATATTGCCATGCCCGTTCCTGTTTACGCAATGAATTAACATATCAGCAACCTGCTCACCACCATCGCAGGTGTACCAGGAATTTTCCGCGACCGCCTTCTCATCAAGGCAGGCCGACACGGTAAAGGGCTTAAAGGTAGAGCCCGGCTCATACATGTCGCTGATACAGTAGTTTCGCCATATTTTATTCAGCGCGTTTTCCGTCGTACCGTCAGCCTTCATTGACGCTATCTCGCTGTCTGAGTAGAAGGCCGTCAGGTCACGAGGATTATTCAGGTCAAATTCTTTATCGCTCGCCATGGCAAATATTTCCCCGTTATTCGGGTCCATGACAAGGATTCCGACATTTTCAGCTCCTTCCTCCTTCATATACTGCTGTATGATTTTCTGGCATACGGCCTGAACATCAGCATCTATCGTAGAAACTACGTTAAGACCGTTCTTGGGGTCAAGAACCGTCTCCGTTAACTGCTTTTCCGAATTGAAGTACCCATAGCTCTTGCCATTTCTGCCATTCAGCTCAGAGTTGTAATATTGCTCTATTCCCCAGGTACCGTCATTTCCATCATTTGTATAACCTATAACGTGGCTCGCGACATCCTTTAAGGGGTAATCCCGCTTATAAACCTCCTCAAAGGAGTATCCCTCCACCAGCTCATCAGCGAGAGCTTCATCCTTAAAGGATTTCATATCATCATATGAAACCTCCTTTAACAGAACCTTGTAATACGAATCGGGGCTGTCCTCAAGAATCTGCCTTAGGTCTTTATCCTCAAGGCCAAAATGCTTTTCTATAAGCGCCAGAGTCCTGTCTGTGTATTTCCCCTCATTAGAAAGAACTACAGCTGGTTCAAGAATCAGGTTATAGAGCTTATCCGACTCCGCAAGCACAACTCCCTTCCTGTCAGTAATAGTTCCTCGCCTGTAAGGTAGCTCATTTGTAATATAAGTCTGCTGCGACAGCGCCTGCTTAGTATATCTGTCACCGTCATGTGAATCAATATAAAATAATCTGCCCGCGACACCTATAAAGAACGCAAAGAAAATGAAGAAAAGCCAAATTATCTTATCCTGCATCTTATAGGTAATCGGTCTTCCTATTTTCTTAATATTCTCGCGCCACCGTTTAAATCTGCCTTTTTGTTTCATTCTTCTCATTTGGCGGCCAGACCGCGCATCAAAATATTAAAGACGTCATCACTGTTATCAGCTGTGACTTCACTGTATTGTCTGACGTACCCCGCGTCTGTTCTGTTGTACTTAATAATCTGTGAGCTGTCAGGATATGCCATTCCAAATTTTTCCATCGCAGTCTTCCTTATTTCCTCAAGGTCTATATTGGAATAGACGATTTTCTCCCGATTATCGTTTTCCGTTGCAAGCACCGACAGCTCAGATTCTGATTTTGAAAGCTCCCGTTCAGCTGTAGTATACTCATACTTCAGGTGTAGAAAGGACACGGCGGAGTATACAAGCACGGCTGACACCAGAGTCAAAAAAATAAAACCAAGCAGATTAATAGTCGGCGCTTCACCTACCAGGGGATCCTTTCTGGGGGTAAGATACCTGCGACGCTTTTTTATTATCTTCTTCTCGCGCTCGGTAAGTGGCCTGCTTTCCCTCTGCGGGACCTCAGGCGCGCGTTCAGGGACAGCGGCATTCGCGCCAATTACAGACCCGGCGTAAGGGTCAGTACCGGAATATTTATATCTTCTTGCCATAGCTCAACCTCCCTGTTTCTCATTATACTTTTTTCATCTGCTGAAACTTCCCTGTCAGCTTATTTTATAATTGTCGTTCTACAAGTGTAGTTTTAGTAATGTGCTTCTCGAATATCCTAAGCTTTGCGCTTCGGCTCCTTGAATTGTTTTCCATTTCTTCATTCGACGGCAGTAGAGCCCTCTTTGTAATTACTCTTCCCTTCGGCTTCTTACCACAGACACAGACCGGAAAATCAGGCGGACACGTACATGGGTTTTCAGCCGTTCTGAAAGCCTGCTTCACTATCCTGTCCTCAAGTGAATGGAAGGTAATAATAGCTATTCTACCATTGTCGTTAAGTAAGTCTATCATGCCATCTATAGAATCGCGAAGCACAGTCAGTTCATTGTTAAGCTCGATTCTGATAGCCTGAAAGGTCCTCTTGCAGGGATTACCGCCTGTATTGCGGGATTTTGCGGGAATCGCTCCCTTAACTATATCTGCAAGCTCAAGAGTAGTTTCAATCGGCTTTTCTTCCCTGTAACGTGCTATATGCTTCGCTATATTGTGGGCAAACCGGTCCTCGCCGTATTCACGAATGATGCGGGTCAGTTCCTCAACGCTATAGTTATTCACTATATCCTTTGCTGTCTTAGTCTGCCGTTGATCCATCCTCATATCAAGAGGGGCATCCTCCATGTATGAAAATCCCCTCTCAGCCGTATCGAGCTGATAAGAAGATACGCCCAGATCAAGCAGTATCCCGTCGACACCTTCTATCCCGAGACCCTTAACTATAGAGACCATCTCAGAGTAATTGCTTCTCACAATCGTGACCTTGTCTCTATATGGTTCAAGGCGTCTTGTCGCTGCCTCTATGGCGGCCTCATCCTGGTCTATGCCGATCAATCTTCCGGCACCCGAAAGCTTCGAGGCAATGACGCTCGAGTGACCCGCGCCACCAAGAGTTCCATCTACGTATATACCTTCTTCCTTTATATTAAGTCCATCTATAACCTCATTAAGCATTACGGATATATGCTTAAACCCCGGCGCCTCATCCTTTATATTTTCTTCCATCAGCGCCTCCTTAGAACCTCAGATTGTATTCAGCGAGGTGGTCAGCTATCTCACCGAGATCATCTACGTTATTTGTCCTGTTCCAAAGCTCCTTATCCCATATCTCAATCTTATTCATCATGCCAACTAGCATAATCTCCTTATCGATATGGACTTTCTCGCGGAGGTTTGCGGGAATCATGACCCTTCCCTGCTTATCAGCCTCGCATTCAGCGGCATTAGAGAGTATGGCTCTCTGAAAATGCCTTGTCTCGGCCCCACCCGGGAGCTTAGCGAGCTCATCGACAAATGCCTCCCACTTCTCCATAGGATATATGAAGAGGCACCCGTCCACTCCTATCGTTATCATAAAATGACTGCCTAAGTCTTCCCTGTAGCGCGAGGGTATGATAATCCTACCCTTAGGGTCGACTGTGTGCTCTGATGATCCCGAAAACATAGCCGACACCTCCTTCGCTCCACTTTGCCACAATTTCAGACCACTTTATGCCACTTGTAATCAAAATATACACCATTTCGTCCTTCTTTGCAAGTCTTCAGACGAAATTATTAAAATATTTTAAAGCGCAAAAAGTCCCGAAACACGAATTTTATCATGTTTCGAGACTTTTGGCGATTCATTTATTATTTTTACTTATAAATCTATTTTTTAGAAGCGCTTACCAGATAAATGATAGTACAGGCGACTCGTTTCTATATTTTTCCGCTATATTCACAAAGACTTCCGGATTTCTAAAGTCGTTAGGATCATGCCTTATATTGTCCTGTTGTATCCTTGCCTTTGTTTTTTCCATATTCTTTTCTCCTGTCTGTCGCATTCTCAGTATTACCGGTGCCATAAATAATAAATACTACGCAAAGCGCAACCAGCCCTACAGCGATAATCTGATACATACTTATCGGGGTTCCCGGTATATGCAGCGGGCTTCTTGTAAATGACTGACACAGGCACGACTGAACCAGGTACCCGGTCAGGCCTATCAAGAAAAGTTCACCTTCAAATTTCCTAAACGGAGTTATGACCAGCAAAAATACAGAAAGCGCGATACCGATGACAAACGCGTATAAAAAGAGTGGATGTACCTGAATAAAGCCAACGTACCCTTCCTTCTCGGCGGCTGCGAGCATGGTTGGTGTTATCGCCTTCTGGTCAACCTCCTCAACCGAGAGGCGCATAGCGAAAACATTATTTGTATATCTTCCAAAGTTCTCACGATTCAAAAAGTCACCAAGCCTTATAACAGCCTCCGCTGTTATAACACCCACAATTGAAGTATCAGCAAGCTTTAAGAATTTAGCCTTTCTGAACTTACCGTAGAAGTACATAACTATAAAGCCCCAAACGATAGCCCCCGCCGTAGAAAATCCACCGTTTGCGAGGCTTGTCATATTAGCCGCGGCATCAAAGAAGTTTCTATAGGATTCTATCAGGTAGACAAGGCGGCCGCCAATGAGGGCAGCAATCACAGCATATATTATGATGCCGATATATATTTCTCCGTCCTGACCCGTCCTCCTAGCCTGCCACTGTGTAATCAAAAAGCAGAGGATAATAGCCGCACCGACTATCAGTCCATAGAGTGTAAGTGACACATCATCATTCACCGGAATACTCTTAGGCAAATTATAAACTGTAATCCCAAGATTTGGAAATGAGATCGGTTGAATAGTCAACATTTATTATCCTCTGATTATATTATACGTTAAATCTGAAGAGAACTACGTCACCGTCCTGCATGACGTACTCCTTGCCCTCACTTCTGACAAGTCCCTTTTCCTTAGCCTCATTGAAGCCACCGCAGGCGATAAGATTATCGTAGCTTACGACCTCTGCCCTGATGAAGCCTCGCTCAAAGTCGGAATGTATCTTGCCCGCCGCCTGAGGAGCCTTGGTTCCTTCCTTTATAGTCCAGGCTCTCGACTCCATCTCTCCGGCGGTAAGGAAGCTGATAAGGCCTAACAGCTTATAGCTTGCTCCTATAAGCTTATCGAGGCCCGACTCCTTAAGGCCTAAATCCTCAAGAAAAGCCTGCTTGTCATCATCATCAAGCTCTGATATCTCCTCTTCAATCTGAGCGCATACAACGAAGACCTCAGAGCCTTCCTTCGCGGCTATCTCGCGTACTGCCTTGACGTAATCATTGTTAGCCCCGTCATCAGCAAGATCTGCGTCAGATACGTTCGCCGCGTAAATGGTTCTCTTGCCCGTAAGGAGATTCAGCTCATTAAAAATGGCAGTCTCCTCTTCATCGGCAAGCTCGAAGTTCTTAGCCATGTTGCCGGCTTCAAGAAATTCCTTGAGGCGCTTAAGCATATCGGCTTCCTTACGGTAGCTCTTGTCCGAATTTGCGCTCTTCGCTACCTTAGAGTAACGTCTGTCAATAACATCTATATCAGCGAAAATAAGTTCAAGGTTGATAGTCTCTATATCTCTCGCAGGGTCCACCGAGCCCTCAACATGAATAATGTTCGTATCATCAAAGCATCTTACGACGTGAACAATGGCATCACAGTCACGGATATTCGCAAGGAACTGGTTGCCTAAGCCCTCACCCTTGCTTGCGCCCTTAACAAGGCCCGCTATATCTACGAATTCTATGGTGGCAGGAACTATCCTTCCCGAGTGATACATATCAGAGAGGACCTGAAGTCTCTTATCAGGCACAGGTACAACTCCGACATTAGGATCTATGGTACAGAACGGGTAGTTCGCTATCTCAGCGCCCGCCTTCGTCAGTGAATTAAATAAGGTGCTCTTTCCGACATTCGGGAGCCCAACTATTCCAAGTTTCATGGATAACATCCTCCGGTAAAAATTTCATACCTACCTATTATACATCAGTCAGAAAAACTTTTCAAGGGTACTTAATGTTTTACATTTGGCTTGTGATTTTACATTGAATGTAAAATTTCGTAACCTTAAAGTTCTTTTATGTATCCGGATAAGTACAAAACGGCTTCGAAATTTTACAAAATTTACGTTGATTTAACATAAGCGCGGTTACCCATTTTACATTCGTACTGTAAACTATGTCTCGTAACATAAAACAAAACTTTTCAATGTGCCAATCAATGAGGAGGGCAAAATGAAAACACGTAAGTTAGTAACTCTGTTAACAGTAGCCGCTTTATCAGTAGGCGCCCTTGCGGGATGCGGTGACTCATCAAGCGCTTCATCAAACAACAGCGCAGCGAGCACAACCAGTACAGCAGCTGATACAACCGCGACAAGCACAACCGATTCCGCTGCCGCATCAGCCGCAAGCACAGCTTCAACAACTGAGACAAGTACCGCGGCAAGCACGGACAATACCGCTTCAGGAATCACCGGTACTGTTAACGCAGCAGGTTCTTCAGCTCTTCAGCCACTCGCTGACGCAGCTGCCAAGAAGTTTATGGAAATCAATCCTGACTGCACAGTTACTGTAAACGGCGGTGGTTCAGGTGAAGGTCTTAAGCAGGTAGCTGACGGTTCTATCGATATCGGTGATTCTGATGTATTCGCTGATGAGAAGCTCGACGCTGACGCCGCTGCTAAGCTTGTTGACCATCAGGTAGCTACGGTTACCATGGCTCCTGTTGTTTCATCAAACCTTGGTGTAAGTGATCTTACAACTGACCAGCTTATAAGCATTTTCACAGGCAAGACAACAAACTGGAAGGATGTAGGCGGTCCTGATCAGGCTATCGTTCTTGTAACAAGACCAAGCTCTTCAGGTACAAGGGCTACATTCCAGAAATGGGCTCTTAACGGAGAAGAGGAAGCCTCTAACGAGTCTCTTGAGACAGATGATTCAGGTACCCTTCTTCAGACTGTAGAGCAGACAGACGGCGCTATCGGATATGTCGCTCTTTCATATCTCGTAAACGCTACAGACGTTACAGCTGTTAAGATTGATGGTGTTGAGCCAAGCCTTGAGAACACATACAACGGCACATACAAGGTATGGAGCTACGAGCATATGTACACAAACGGTGATGGTTCTGACGCTGCCCAGGCATTTATCAACTACATGACAAGCGATGATTTCGCTCCTGAAATCGAAGCTATGGGTTACGGTGTCGCTTCTAAGCTCACAGACGATGCTAAGAACGCTCACGCAGATACACAGCAGTAATCATTAAGTATATCTGTCCCGGAAAGTCCGGGTAAAAGATCCCTGCTCCGGGATTTTCCCGGAACAGGGTTATTGCGTTTATAAAAGCCGGTTTTCCGGTTTGTGACAGAAAGGATATTTTATGAGTTCCGAAAAACTCGTTAAAACACCATTTAAAGAGAAGCTTAAGCATGAGCTTGTCGGCCGCGGATTCGTTACCGTCTGTGGTTTTTTCATTATCATCCTCACACTTGCGATTGGTATTTTCCTTATTGTTAAGGGCTCAGGTTCATTTGTGACAATGGGTCACACAATCACTGAATTCCTTTTCTCAGCCAAATGGGACCCTCTTGACGTTCCCGGAAAGAGCGGAGGCAAGATAGGTTCGGCCGTTTACATCGTGGGTTCCCTCTATACCTGCGGTGTCGCCCTCCTTATCGCTACCCCTTTTGCCCTGGGAGCCGCTATATTTATCTCGGAAATCGCTCCAAAGGCAGGCAAGGTCCTCTTCCGCCCTGCCGTTGAGATATTCGTAGGTATTCCGTCAGTTGTATACGGGTGGGTTGGCCTCACGATTCTTGTACCGTTAATAAAGAAGATATTTCATCCGAAAATGGGCGGCTACTCGGTACTCGCCGCCGCGATCGTACTTTCGGTTATGATTTTCCCTACAATCTGTACCGTGTCCGCCGACGCGATCTCAAGTATACCGCAACATTACAGGATGGCGGCTTACGGTCTCGGTTCAACGAGGTGGCAGGTCATATGGAAGGTTGTCGTACCCGCCGCGAAGAACGGTATATTTACAGGAATAATATTAGGCCTTGCGAGAGCCTTCGGTGAAGCCCTCGCGGTAGCCATGGTTATAGGTAAGACGAGAGCCTTCGCTAAGAATATCCTCTCTCCTACAAATAACCTCACGGCCGCAATCGCCGCGGATATGGGTAACTCCGCTAATAACGGTGAGAGGAACCTCGCCCTCTGGAGCATGGCTCTCCTCTTATTCCTCATCTCCATGTTCTTCATATTCCTCATCCACATGATTTCCAGACAGGGGGAGAAAGCGCAAAAATGACAGATACTAACGCAAAAACAGTGCCTGATGAAGAAGAAGTAAGAAAGGCAGAACGTAGTGCCCGCGACGCGAGGATGCTTGCCATCATAAAGAGAGCGAAAATAAGCAACGCTATAATGAATGTCGTGCTCTCGGCTATCGGAATATTTTTCCTGGTACTTATAATCGCCCTTGCGGGATACATAATTATTAAAGGCCTCATGAGCTATTATCCGGGACTCCTCTCATTTACTGACGAAGGAATCGGAAACCAGCTCTGGAACACCATTTACCTCGTATTCTGGTCCCTCCTTATAAGCTGCCCTATCGGAATTCTCGCGGGCATTTACATGGCGGAATACGCGAAGGAAGGCAAGCTCACCCGTTTCATACGAATATGTATCGAGTCTCTTTCATCGCTTCCTTCCATCGTAGTCGGCCTCTTCGGCTACCTGGTGTTCATTCTCATGACCGGTATGAAATGGAACCTCTTCGCGGGAGCCCTCGCGGTTTCCATAATTTCTCTGCCTTCGATTACAACGACGACAGAGGACGCTCTAAGGGCTCTTCCAAAATCTTACAAGGAAGGCAGTATGGGGCTTGGCGCAACCCACTGGACCACAATAACTAAGGTCATGCTTCCGGCCTGCCTCCCGAGAATAGTGACAGGCATCATCCTCGCCGCGGGACGTGGATTCGGTGAGGCTGCTGCCCTCCTCTATACTTCAGGTCAGTCTACAAGAATAGTATGGAGCAAGCTTGATATAACATCGCCTCTTAACGCCTTCAACCCTTTCAGGCCGGGTGAAACGCTTGCGCTTCATATATGGGTTATGAGGACAGAGGGCGCCCTTGTAAAGAATTCTGAAAAAATAGCCAATTTCTCCGCGGCGATCCTCGTAATCGTGGTTCTTTCATTCTCACTCATAGCGAGAGCGATTACAGCAAGATATAACCGCAGGGCTACAGGCGGAACTAAGTGACAGTAATTTAGGAGTTTAAATATATGTCAGAAGAAAATAATGTAACAGCGGTAAATGATGATAAGGTGAAGTTTTCCATTAAGAATCTGAATCTTCACTACGGCTCATTTCACGCTCTGAAAAACATTTCCATGGATATCATGGCAAATAAAATTACCGCCCTCATAGGTCCTTCAGGCTGTGGCAAGTCCACATTTTTAAAGACCTTAAACCGTATGAATGACCTCGTTGAAGGGGTAAAAATAGACGGCGACATAAAGCTTGACGGAAATATCGACGTAAACCGCGATATGGACGCCATAGAGCTTAGAAAGCGGGTCGGTATGGTATTCCAGCAGCCAAACCCATTTCCAAAGAGTATCTATGAAAATGTAGCGTACGGCCCAAGGATAAACGGCGTAAAGAAGAAGTCAGAGCTCGATGAGATAGTTGAGCGTTCACTAAAGCAGGCCGCGATTTGGGACGAGCTTAAGGACAGACTTGACAAGAGTGCCTTAGGATTATCAGGCGGCCAACAGCAGAGGCTCTGTATAGCGAGAACCCTCGCGGTTGAGCCTGAGGTCATCCTCATGGATGAGCCTACGAGCGCCCTCGACCCCATTTCAACAAGCAGAATAGAAGACCTTGCGGTTGAGCTCAAAAAGGATTATACTATAGTTATCGTTACGCATAACATGCAGCAGGCTACACGTATTTCCGACAACACCGCCTTCTTCTTGCTAGGCGAGCTTATAGAATACAATGACACAGAAACCCTCTTCTCAGTACCTAAGGAAAAGAAGACGGAAGACTACATAACAGGGAGGTTTGGCTGATGCGTAACAGATTTGACAGGGAGCTTGATGAACTTAATTCTCAGCTTATAGACATGGGTAACCTTTGCGTTATCGCTATTTCTCAGGCGACAAGCGCCATTAAGACAACAGATAAGGACCTCGCGGCCCAGGTTATAGAGGAGGACGCTCATATAGACCAGGCGGAGCGCGATATAGAGCGTATGTGCTTAAAACTCCTCCTTCAGCAGCAGCCTGTGGCTAAGGACCTCCGCACAATTTCAGCCGCCCTCAAGATGATTACCGATATGGAAAGAATCGGTGATCAGGCGAGCGATATAGCTGAAATAATCGCGACAACTACGACGCCTGAGACACCTGAGGTTCCTAAGCTCTACGATATGAGCAAGGAAGCCGCGAACATGGTAAATAACGCCATCACGGCTTACGTAAACAAGGACCTCACTCTCGCGGGCAAGGTTGAGGCAAATGATGATGTCGTCGACAATTATTTCACAGAAATCCGCGAGGAGCTGATTGACTACATCATTAAGAATCCCGGCAGCAACGCCGCCAAGGCCATCGACCTCATTATGATCTGCAAGTATCTCGAGCGAATAGGCGACCATGCGACAAATATCGCTGAATGGGTTGTCTTCTCTATCACCGGTGTTCACGAGGGACATATAGATACCAAGGCGCCTGTTGAGACTAAGAATATATTAAAGGCTGAATGACATCGCCTCGCATTTTACTGAAAGGTAACAATACTATGATATATTGTGTAGAAGATGACGATAATATCCGAGAGCTTATAGTCTACACTCTTGACAGCACAGGGCTTCCCGCCAAGGGCTTTCCAAGCGGGCGGGAGTTCTCCGCCGCTATCGCAAATGATGTGCCCGATCTCGTACTTCTTGACATCATGCTTCCGGGCGAGGACGGAATGAATATCCTAAAAAAATTCCGGGCTAACCCGGCCACAAAGGATGTCCCTGTGATCATGGTCACAGCTAAAGGAAATGAATTCGATAAGGTCTCTGCCCTTGATATGGGTGCCGATGATTACGTAACCAAGCCTTTCGGTATGATGGAGCTTATGTCCCGCGTGAAGGCTGTTTTAAGACGAAGCGCCCATGCGAAGGATGAGGACCATTTAAGACTCGGAACCATCGATATGGATGTGAAGAAGCACCGGGTGACAGTTGAAGGGGAAGAAATAATCCTTACCCTTAAGGAGTTCGAACTCCTCCGGAAATTCATCACAAACACCGAGGTCGTCCTTACGAGAGAGCAGCTCTTAACCGATATCTGGGGATATGATTTTGACGGCGAGACGAGAACCGTAGATGTCCATATAAGGACACTGAGGCAGAAGCTCGGCGCTGAGGGAGACAGGATAGAGACTGTCCGCGGAGTTGGTTACAAGATACTTTCAGAACCGGTTGATAACAGGGAAAAGAAAAGGGCATGAAAAAGAAAATACAACGAAGCATGATTTTGGTGATCGTAACTACTATAGTGGTGGCATACGCGATCACCATTGTTTTTATTTACGGAAAGATTCGTACATTGGTTATCAATGACGTTGAAAATGAAGCCTATTACGTGGCTTCGGTTGCGAATCTATCAGGGGAGAGTTATATAAACAAGATATCGATGAATAACTTCAACTGCCGTGTCACCCTGATTAAGAAGGATGGCAGTGTGCTTTTTGACACTGAAGAAGACGCCGGCGGCATGGAAAATCACGCGCTAAGGCCTGAATTTCTTGGGGCTGTAAATGATGGTGAGGGAAGTTCCATAAGAAAATCAGATACACTCGATACTGACATGTACTATTATGCGATACGGCTTGATAACGGGGATGTAGTCCGTCTCTCTAAGCCTTTAAATGATATCACTAAGACAGCGCTTGAATTCCTGCCGGTGATGTTTACTATAGCGGCCCTCATGGTTCTGTTAGCCTTCTTTTCGTCGGGACATGCCGCTGCCAGTATAGTCGCACCGATTAACAAGCTAAACCTTGATAATCCTCTTTCAAATAAAACCTATCCCGAGCTCAATCCTCTCTTACACCGTATAGACGACAGTAACAAGGAGAAGGCGGCGCTTGCTGACATGAGGAAGGAATTCTCGGCGAATGTCTCGCACGAGCTTAAAACTCCTCTCACATCCATTTCCGGTTACGCCGAAATAATCCGGGACGGAATAGTTAAGCCTTCTGATATTCCAAAGTTCTCCGACAGAATCGTTAAGGAATCTAACCGTCTTCTCTCCCTTATAAACGATATAATCAAGCTGTCAGAGCTTGATGAGGGAAAAGTTGAGGCGCAGAAGGAAAATGTGGATCTGTTCACATTGTCCAGGGACATTATTGAGAGACTTTCCGAAAAGGCTCAAAAGAACGATATTGAGCTCTCCCTCTCGGGTGAACACTGCGAAGTGTATGGAATAAGAAGAATTCTCGATGAAATGATCTACAATATCACAGATAACGCCATAAAGTACAACCACAAGGGTGGTCATGTAAGTATCTGGGCAGGTCGCGATATGAGTGGTGTCTCTGTGGTTGTAACGGACGATGGAATAGGAATCCCTGATGATCAGCAGGAGAGAATATTTGAGCGTTTCTACCGGGTCGATAAGAGCCGCTCTAAGGAGCTCGGCGGTACGGGTCTCGGTCTCTCCATCGTAAAGCACGGCGCGGAGCTTCACCACGCAAAGGTGACGGTACAGTCGAAGGTAGGCGAAGGAACCAAGATGGCGGTGAACTTTGACATAAAGAGGTAGCCCCGTGCACTAGCTCACTACCTTATTCCTGCCGGTGGCTTTGGCCTCGTAGAGGTTATGGTCAGCCTTGGTTATGACCTCATCTATATTGTCGCCCGGGAAGAAATCAGCTACTCCGGCTGATATGGTTATCTTTATAGGAGTTCCCTGGTAATCTACGGTCATGGCCTCTATCTCTCTTCTGAAATCTTCGAGCTCATTGCGCATGACAGCTCTCGCCTCTTCAGTGGCGCAGATAAAGAGGAACTCCTCGCCACCCCACCTGCCGACTATCTTCTTCTCATCCGAGTGGGCAAGCATTTTATCGGCAAGGGCCTTAAGAACCGCGTCTCCGGCGTCGTGGCCATAGGTATCATTTACCTTCTTAAAAAAGTCTATATCGGCAATGGCGACCGAAAAGGTCATCTCCTCGTCATTTGCCTTCTCAACTACCCCATCCATAATATTATGAAGGGCAAATCTGTTGTACAACTTGGTGAGCTGGTCGTGCTTGGCCTGCCATCTTGTATCCTTATCAGCCCTTACAACTCTCTCCGAAAAGAGGCTTATAAAGAGGAGTATAGCCGGAATTGATATCAGAGAATTTACACCTGTAAAGGCGAGCATCCGGTCAACCGTGAGTCCCTTTCCTACGAGTGGAATATTCCCTGACAGCATAAGTATGAACATAACAAAATATACCGCCGCTATTAATGCGGAGGCAATGTACGAAAATTTGCCAAATTTTCTGAAGTCATCACCCGCGTAATTCGGATAAAAAGCGCAGACAAGAATAGCGATAAGCCAGAGCCAGAAGGCACCGCCCCAGCCTACCTGAGTGGTAGCGATAACCACGTGAAACGTTATCTCAATAAAATAGGCAATAAAGACCGCCTCATAAAAGACATCCTGAAGGGCAGCGATAACAAGAAGGTAGACAGCAATACTCCCTACGTTCACCCATATCATTGATCTCATACCGAATCCTACGTATAGGAACTCGAGAATGATGTGGATTACAAGGAGTAACACATCTATAAGCGCTAAAAACCTTCCGGTATCCACAAAAAGATCAAGGTAGTTCCTGATGTGCTCGCGGAACTTGCTTAATCCCGTTTTTATAAAATCTATCACAGTTATCATATCCTTTCTTCGACCCACGCCTTTGCGGATCTTCAGAGGATGTTATATCGGTTACATCTGAGTCACATGTTCTTGTAACCCATAGTATTATTAAACCACACTTACGTTATATTGTCAATAAATCCCGTGCAATTTTAGTCGTAGCCAACTCTCCCATAGCTTCGCTATGGGTCCCTCTCTACGACAATAGGTACCATAAAATTTCTCAAAACTGCTTCGCAGTTTAGATAAATTTTACGGGACCAGGCACTAGTTCTGTCGTCTAATTATATCTCCGGCGTTTTCGGTGGTGACTTCAAAGTAGGAGCAGTAAACGCTGTGACCTCTTGTGAATGTGGTTGTGTCGACCGTCTTACCGAAGGCAAGATTCACGGCAAGATCAGATAACTCCCTCGCCTGCGACTCCTTATCATTATAGACGGTTCCCGCGAGGCTTCCATCGACTACAGCATCGAGGCCGTGCTCAGTGCCATCGATACCGAAGATAAGGGGCTTATCGGTCTCAGTGAAATTTTTCTGCCTATAAGCGTCAATCGCCCCGAGAGCCATCTCGTCATTATTCGCTAAGATAAGCTCTATGCCGCTCCCATACTGCTCTATGAGCTGGAGGGTCTGAGTCTTCGCCTGAGACCTCTTCCAGTTCGCTAGCCTGTAAGCCACCTTGTCGAGTTCTACCCCTTCGTCCGACAGTGTCGCGACCGAAATATCAGTCCGCACGACAGCATCCTGGTGATCGGGTTCACCCTCAAGGATAACGTACTGGATTTTCCCGTCATTATTCCTGTCAACAGAAGGATTATTCTTGATCGCGTCCGCAGCGAGCTTTCCCTGTATCTCGCCCGACTGAGCAGCATCAGCTCCTACGTAATATAGCTTGTCCCACCTTAAGAGGTCGCCCTCAACAGGCTCCCTGTTAAAAAATATCACCGGCGTATCTGCTTCCTTGGCATCATCTATTATTGTCGACGGCTCCTGTCTGTCGACAAGGTTCACGCAGAGAACATCCACACCTTCATCTATGAATTCCTTAACAATCTCGTCCTCATTATTCTGCGAATTCGCAGCATCACGGACTACTATATTTATATTGCCATTGCTGCCGTTTGCCATATAAGTTTTCGCTTCATCTATCATTTCACTTAGGAAGACATCACTCTCATCGTAGAGGATAATCCCTACCTGCTTTGTGGCCTCCGTATTCTCACTGTCAGAATTTTTCTCGCATGATGAGAGAACAGTCGAAAGCACAGTAAGCGAAAAACAGCTTATTACAGTTAATGCCTTTATAACATGTTTCATATAAATACCATCTATAATTTAATCCGTTAAGAAGAGTTTCATAGCGTTTTCATCGGAAAATAAATTGTTCCTGTCAACAGATAAGTAAGTCGCCCTATAATCCGTAAATTTCGCGTATGGTTTTCTTATACATTCTATCATTTCCTTCATGGAATTATAGGCCATACTCCACTCATCCGGAACAATCAGTCTCTTCACATTATTTTTGTCGACAAGATACGAGGCTTTTTCGCTGTTCGCAAGGCCATAAATTACGGCTCCCGAAAATCTGCTCCTTGAGACATTTTCACCCGCTTCCTCAAGCGAATAAGTATCAAGGCAGACAACTATATCGGCACTCGAAAGGCTCCCGAAGTCAGACCCCAGGCCCTTGATATCAAGGTCTGATACATTCCATTCGAAGTCCCTTCTGTTTATTTCCGATATAAATCCCGCAAGTCGGTCGCGACAGGCAGCTGTATTATCACGGCCCCTCATAATACCTATTTTCTTACCTTCCACATTTCCATTGTAATCATTTAATATCGCGTCCGCAAGGGCTTTCCCTAATTCTTCATTATCGCACTTAACCGATTTAACGCTTGTATTGTCTATGGTATTATCCGTAACCATAATTAAGGGAATTTCGCCCTTATATAAATCTAACATTTCACTGGTATTTTCTCCGGGAGCCGGCTCAAGAATAATTCCCTTCGCGCCGCGCTGTATTTCAGTGTCAATTAATTTTTTCTCCTGCCAGGCGGAAACTATTTCGGGTGTATTTACAAATACGACATCTATATTTTCGCCCTTAACAGCATCCGAAAACCCTCCCTTAAGGGCGTCCCACTTCGCGTCAGAAGAATCGCTCACAATAACTGAAATTCGTTTTGTTTTCTGCTTCTCTGAATTAATAAATATTGTTGCCGAAAGAAAGATAATAATCCCGGCGAATATTATTTCGAGAAAAATAAATATTTTATTATATCTCATAATCTATCCTCCGGCACTATGCCCTTCTCAAGCAAAGCTCTGTTTTCATCATTGTATGTAATCGCCGGGAAAATGATGGTAATCTCCGTACCAACGTCCGGTTCACTCTTTATTTTAAGGCCATAATTTTCTCCGAACAGAAGCTTAATGCGGTTATTTACATTCGCGTCACCGACGCCATTACCGTGCTTAGCAACCTTCTCGTCCATCGTAAGAATTTTCTCCGCGTACTCCTGCTCCATCCCGGTTCCGTTATCCGATACGGTAATTACCACATCGTGATCAACCAATTCTCCTTTTACGGAAATAAGTCCATCACCGTCATACTCCGAGACACCGTAATAGATAGAATTTTCAAGGAGGGGCTGGATCAATAATTTAACAGTACAGCAATTTCTTATTCTCTCATCGAGACTAAATTCCGCTGTGAATCTGTCCTTATAGCGGACCTTCTGGATATTCATATAGGATTCGGCGTGGGTAAATTCATCACCTACTGTAATGATATTCCTTCCCTTCGAGATGCTGATTCTAAGGAGCTTCGCAAGCTGGGATATCATGTCGACAGCCTCATCATTTTTCTCCCCCTCGATCATCCAGGTAATGGAATCGAGAGTATTATATAAAAAATGCGGGTTAATCTGACTCTGAAGGGCAGCCATTTCACTGTGACGTTTGTCACGCTCATTTGTGACAGCCTCCTTCATGAGCTCATCGATCTCAATGAAACTCTTCTCTATGGAGCCACCCAGGTGCCTTATTTCAGTCGAACCTCCCTTATATATTTCCTTGCTTCCGCCACTCTCGTAGGCCTTGACGGAATCATCAAGCTTCTTTATAGGGAGAGAAATTCTCTTAGCGACAAGACGATTTATTATCAACAAGGTCATGGCTGTAAGGAGAGCCGCGATTAACATAAAATATCTGACCGAAAGCGACCCCGTAAGTACGGCTGTTCTCGGCATTACATTTATTATTTTCCATCCTGTGTAAGAAACAGAATCAACCAATATATACCGATTACTGCCCTTAAACCTGTCCTCATGCATTCCGTCAGCGAAGGCGGATTCGACAATATTATTTTCGGAAATAACGCCCTCGTCTAATTCCCTTGCCCTTGGATGATAAATAATATTTCCTCTGTCTCCGGCTACATAAATATACTGTGAGCCGAATTTCCGGTTTATCTCATCAAACGTGCGGCGTATTTTACCGTAATCTATATTAATTAAAAGCACACCTGAAAGCGGCTTACTCCCATCGGAAATATCAACTGATTTCGAGACGGAAATAACCCACTTATAATCACTGTCTGTATCGTCAAAAATATTTTCTACATGCGGCTCGGAAAATTGATAATTTTCCCTTTTATTTATCGCTGAAGTAAACCAGACCTGCGATAATATATTTACATTATCCTTAACAGTCGAAAGTGGCGAAGCAGCTATAAGGCGCCCCCTCGTATCGAAAAGAGAAATGCTTGCGATCCTGTCTTTATTAGCGTCATATAGTAAATTAATCTGGTTCTGTATTGTAGGGTCGCTTATATCGTATTCCCTGATAGTATTATAATAGAGGGCGTCCGCAGATTTCCTGATATTGTATAATTCATCCTCGAGTTCACGCACGGCCGTATTATTTATATTTTCAGCGTTCTCAGCCGCAGTCTCGTAAGACGCTCTCGCGAAGGCATTATAGAGGACGATTCCAAGCACAATCATTACCACCAGAGTGGATATTGTAAAGGCGATAGTGATTATGCTTTGAATGTCTGATACAGCCTTATCTTTTTTACTTATTTTCATGCTGTGACCTGTAAACAGACGGTGACACGCCGAACTGCTTCTTAAATACATAGCTGAAATAATTCGCGTCGGAATATCCTGTCTTTTCGGCTATAACATAATTCTTGTCATCAGTTTCGGTTAAGAGTCTCACCGCTTCCTTCATGCGATAATCAGTAAGATAATTATTAAATGTCTTGCCCGTCTCTTTTTTAAATACCGACTGAAAATATGAGCCTGACACCGATAATTTTTCAGCCATACCTTCGACGGATAAATTCTTTTCGGAGTAGTCTTCCTTTATATAATCGAGAGCCTTATCGACAAATGACCTTGTGCTCTCGCTTCTTGCTAAATCAAGCTGCTCCTTAAAATGATGGGCAGTACCCGTTAACCATTCCTTTAACTGCATTTTTTCCATCTGAGGCAGATAATTATAGAGGTCTGCCTGCCCCGATGCCTTCTCGGCATCAAGAGAATTATCGGTCGCGAATTTATAAATATATCCGGCAAGCTCCATAACCGCCATCTGGTATTCTCGAACGGTGGAACATTTACTTAAGGAGATATCATACCATTCCTGTATAGCTGAATTAATATCATCCTCGCTCCCGAGTAATATTTTCTTACCCATCAAGGCAAGAGCCTGTCCGCTTGCGCTGTCGGAATTTTCCTTAGCGTTCTTCCCCTTCGGAGCTACTTCTCGTATATTTATGGCACGGCCCGTACCATAAATAACCCTGTAGCTTACAGCATCCCTCGCGCCTTCATAGGACTGCTTAAGGTCTGCGGGATCTGAACATATCACTCCTATTCCCGCTGTCACAACGGCTCCGAGGCTACGCTTCATTTCCTTGCAGAAGCTGTCGCACTCATCTGTTAAATCAGAAAGTGCCTTAGCGTTAGGGAGGCTCGCAAGCATTACGGTATTTCCAAGGTACTCGAAGAACTTTGCCTTCCATTTTTCAGTAAAATTATTCTCCGCTTCCCTTCGAACCGAGAAGGCAAGGAGGAAGGGATCAATATCAGACGGCACCACGGTCTTAGACGTATGGAGGACCACGGCGCAGTAGTAGGCGCTGTCAAAATCAATCTGATATTCCGAAAGGTACCCCGTAAGTCTCTCAGACGCGAGTCTCCCTTCGATTAATTCCACGTAAAAATTCGCCTGTAGGAGTGGAAGGCTCTCGTCGAAATATTTTCTTAGCTTCTCGGTATTTTTCTTCTCATCATTTTCACGATCAAGCTTTTCTTTTAAGCGCTTAAAAATATCTGTCAGCTCGGATACGTTAAGGGGCTTCGTGAGGTACTCTTCAACCTCGAGGTGTATCGCCTCCTTAGCGTACTCAAGCTCATCAAAGCCTGTTAAAAGAAGGAGCTTCACCGATGGAAATTCCTTCTTCAGGCGCTTTGCCATCTCGATGCCATCCATATATGGCATCTTGATATCGGTCATTATGACGTCAGGCTCTATCGCCTCTGCGCACTCTATCCCCTTGACGCCGTTATTTGCGGTGCCCGCGACAGTGAATCCTATCTCATCCCACAGCACCCTCTTTAACATAACATCGATGACATCCTCCTCGTCATCGACTATAAGTAGTTTGTAATTATTCATTTCCATATGTTGTTGCAGACTCAGCCAGGTAAATATTTGCCTGCTCCGGAGTGAGGTTATAACTCTTAATAATATTCTCAGCTATCTGAGGATCGGGAACTTTAAACTCACGTAATGCCTCAACTGCTCCCAGAATCTTTCCTTCTTCTCTTCCTTCTTCTCTTCCTTCTTCTCTTCCTCTTACTCTGCCTTCATCTATTCCCTCTTGTCTGATTTCCATTATCGCCTTTGATACTCTTTCCATACCTATTGTCTCCTTTCCTTCAGGTGTAGGTATATTAGAACCTAACAGTTTATTCAGTAGTATGGTTGTCTCTCTGTCGAGACTCCTCAAGCCGCTTCCTTTATCTATTAGCTCTCTCAAAGAATCCTTGTCAGACGAACTCTTTAAAATATGCAGCGCATCGCCTAACAGAGAGCTGAACTTTTTAAAGTCCTCGTCTTCCATGCTATAAGGCTCTATGAGATTTATACTATAGTCCGGAATAAAGTTCATAAGTCTCTTATCATACGCAAGCACATCTTTAAGTGTTCTCGGACCATTCCATTTGTCACTGTCCCAGTATATAACCGCTGTAATTACGGGTACAAGCCTGTCTTCTCTGTAAAGGCCGCTGAAAAGCTCATCTCTACTTTTACTTCGGCCATCATCCTTATGAGTTCGCTTTAATTCCTCTATCTGTCTGGCATACTGAAGCGCATCATAGAGATAATCACGTACCGGCATACCATAATCTACATATGACTGATTTTCTACTCCAAGCATCACAGCGTAAAAGCCACCATTATCAAGTTGTACATACCTAATAACATCTCTGTATCGCTGAATAAGTTCATCAATTTTCTTCTCATCCGAATCCTGATCACTATAAATGTTCTCAATGAGAACAGGGTCGACATCGCTGACATTCTGAGGCTTGATAACATTCTCACCATTAAATATCAGATAGTTAAACAGGTCTGCAAAATGCTCAGGATTCTGCATATACTGCTTAGTTAGCTCATCAATTTGTCCCATTAAATTACTCCTTCGTCTTTTATACTAACGATTATACCATGAGATACGATGTAAAGCAAGAAAAAAGAAGCTACAGAAATCTATAGCTTCTATCAGTGGCGAACACTTCACGATCGATAAATTTATTCGTTTAAGTATTCCTTACTGATGCTCGCTTATAGATTGTTTTATTTCCTCATCTGAAAATCCCAATTGTTTCATAAGCTTCTTATTTTCGTTCCAATCGTCATAAAATACAGAGATATAGTATATATAATCTGATGTGTTAAATTTCTTCAAGTCATCCTTTGTAATTCCATCTCTTATCATGTATCTAGGTTCAATGCCTTCCAGTAGTTTCTGGTTTAGCATTACATCCTTTACACTCAATCCGGCCTCAAGAAGCAACCTGGATAATACCTTATCTTGATTTTCAGCCAATGAATATAGTAAAGCATCTTTGTAGCCATTCTCTAATGCAAGTCTAACAGGGCCCGGGATTTCATAATATCTCATATATTTGTCATCGTTATAAGTATCTATATACCAGTATGAATAGAACTTACAAGCCATAGTTACAAATTCGCCAATATTATCATCCGGTACAGTATGATTTTCTATCGTCTTTGCAAATCCATAGAATAATATGTGAAGAGCATCACCCGAAGTATACTCAAACTTTATATTCCATCTAGTGAATATTTCATTGTGACTGCCACGCAAAGTAATCATGTCTATATAAAATTTCTCATAAATATCTATCAATTTACCATAGTCTGCATCATGAAATAAGTATTTAAATAAGCTGTCATCGAAGTCGCAGTCCAAATTTAGCCTGTCATCACTAATTTCCATGTTATAACTATCATATATGTCATGATTTATGAAATAATATATAGCAGTGGGCGTATCGGCGCTCTGGTCTTTATTCTCTTCATAGTTCATATGTTTTATACGGAAATTCACATCTAATATATTTTCTACCTTTTGTATCCAGTAACTGCTTATCTTGTCAATCAATTGAGATGGTAAATCAATATTATTTTTTATACAATATATTAATATAGCGTGGCACGAGTTGTCTGTACTAAGAAAAGTATTACCGTTGTATTGAAACAGAGTCAGCGCAAACTTCGTATTCTCATTAAATATCAGCTCAATAAATTCTTCTTCATATTCCCTATCTTCCACAAATAATTCCTGATTGTCAAGAATTGACTCGATATTTTTATCAGCAATTACTTGTATTGACCTTGCAATTAGCCGGTCCATAATTGAATGATATTTTTTAATGGCTTCTTTTTCATTGTCTTCGTATGTTATAGGTATAGTAGTTACCTTTATACCACAATTCTTATCCGGCATATGCATAGGTTCATTTAGATACTCGTTATGTTTTACTTCCCACCGTTTTTCTGCATCACTTTCTGCGTTGCTAGCAGCTTCATGGTACAGTTTTAATTCATTTTTAAGTTGTTTTTTTATTTCATCCTTGCCGTAATATATACCTATAGTCTTTGCTGACAAATATCCGGCAACAATAACTGATAAAATAAAGCTTATAACAATATACTCCTTGAACAACGTTAATGAAATAAAGCTTGAAATCAAGCTTGCGAACAAATATCCCGATAATGAAATGAAATTTGTATATTTAGGATAAATGAGCTGCCTCGCCATCACATCTTCCCAAAATACTACTATACTATTTGATGAGAGTACGGATAGCAATGACGTAATAATAAATGTTATGGATATCTGAGTCATAAGTATATCGGGAATAGAGAAGTTCAATCCATGTTCGTCAAATATTGTTTTGGTAATATAGGCCTTGTATCCGGGGATCAGATACAGAATTCCCGCAATCAAAAGGTTAATCAATAGGCCCATGAGAATTCTTTCAAGAAGCATTTTCCAATAATGACCGTCAATTAGTGATTTTTTCATAGATATGCTCTTTTCCATCTCCAATCCTCACCTAAGTTAAAATATGCTTTGTTTCGAAAGGAACGAAACAAACACATGACTCGATGTGGTCTAAAATCAAATAAGCGAATGACCTAATTTTCCATTGACAAATGAGCCACATTACAATTTTTCTACATGATTCTCTTCCAATATTAGGCATTGTACACTTTCATAAATCAATTGCCTTGATGTCAATTTTTTAAAATAACCTTTATTAATATCAGTTGCCACTGTTGAGCAAAACCACATTGTAAAGCCAATAATAAATGCTGCCATGATAATCATACATATATGATAGAACAATTCATCTGAGTTCAATTGGCTTACTTCAAGTATCGGGTCACTTATGATATAGCTTCTACCGTCTTTATAGTAGTTGATTGCTGATAATGTACTACATTTCAACTCTGCTGAAATGGTATATGTTGTATGGCTACTCGCGAAGTGATTAATAACTGCGTCTAAGTGATTGAATAAAAATGAAGCTAGAATTGAAATATAAGTAGCCAGGACAATGTTGTTAATAATAATTGAAGATATCTTTATCTTCTCATTGTCTTCTTTCTCCATATAGTGAAGAAAAGCTTCCAGAAAATTTTTATCAATTCCTTCTGAATAACCTTCTAAAGTGCTCTTTGTTATCAGATACGCCTCATTATGTATAAAGCAAGGTAATATTTTTTTATTTCCAACCACATATAATACATTATATGAATACTTTATGTGTTTCATGTAAACACAGAATAGTGCAATATCACACACAATAAAAATCGTTGCTACAGTTCTGGAGTAGCATTCTTTACAATAATTGGCATACAGATAAGCGGCAATCATATTAGTAAGTATAAGTATCATAATAATACTGCTCTTATTCACTCGTTTATTCTTTGTTCGAATCAAGGACGACTTTTCCGCATCTACCTTATTTATAAGTTCATTCAATATTTTATCCATTAATGCTTCCTATTTATCCATAATCTTTCTTTAGTTTCACTAAGAATACGCAAATCGCAATATATAAAAGTGATAATAAAACAAAAAAACTTTTCCCCGTCATAGGACCTTTATAATAACAGGCAGATAGCACTGACAAAGCACTGCAAGCAAGAGCTAATGCCATGAAAGCATTGCCATATCTCACATTTTTTGCCGATAATCGGTCTTTGAACCATACGCGATATTCATGCCATCAGATAATAGTACACAATTAATATCCCCATTTTTAGATTCTGGATTAGTCCTCACGACCACC
Source organism: uncultured Eubacteriales bacterium (assembly GCA_900314885.1). GTDB lineage: Bacteria > Bacillota > Clostridia > Lachnospirales > Lachnospiraceae > Catonella. Next base: position 2,329 of record OMWY01000002.1, on the reverse strand, counting down.
AGCTTACTCCCTTCTGGCAGAAGAAAAAATTTCACATTTTTCCTTTTATATTCTTTTGATAAATACATTTTACTTCCCTGAGGTATAAATATTTTCAGTTGAATCATATTATCCTCTAACCATTTATATTCATTATATTGACATCTTTCCAAACGCTGAAGATAAATAGCACTTTTATATTTCCCATTCAGGTTGCATATGAGATTTTTCTCTATTTTAGAGAAAACAACCATATCACATTCTGTAACATACTCTGTAACTAATATATAATTAATATCATCAGAGTATATCCTCTTATTAACGGCATCCTTGATACTGAAAATTTCATGGCTGTCGGTCTTGTATGCATAACAATTTTCGTCTTTACTTAATGAATAATATATTCGATTAATATCTTTCTTACTTAACACATAATCTCCCCAATGTTCAACGGAACTCAGCGTACGATAATAATCTTCTACCATTATCTAATTTACCTCAGCATAGTTTCCATCAATTAATTATACGTAAAGAAGGGGCCCCGAAGAGCCCCCTAAAGTCGTTTAAATTAGTTTCCAGGATTTGGTGTAACTGTTTTAAGTTTGAAGTAAGAATATGTAACCTTTGTGGTTGTGTATGCCTTCTTTGTTGAGTCATAGTTTGCTTCTGTCTTAACGAGAACAAGGTTAACGTCCACACCACGGAAGCTTGCAGTCTTAATCTCATACTTTTCGTTCCCGGTTGGGTTTTCAGTGGTGAAATCAGATTTGAATGTCCGGTCTGCCTCAACCTTGCTGATTGAAAGCTTGCCATCCTTGTCAAATGTACCGGTTACAAAAACAGTTCCTGCCGTGCTGTCAATTAAGGTTATAACCGCCTCATTGGTATAGGTCTTGCCACCCTTATCCTCATAGAAATCAAGGTTAGCTCCCGCAGACACGGCAGCTGAAGCTGTTCTATAAAGGTAAGTTACAGTTCCATCCGTAGATATCTCTGTCTTTCCTGTGCTCCAAGTAGTATTTGATGTTGATGCTGTTAAACTTACTCTGTTAAGCTTTGCGACAGGAGCGGCCTTCTTTGCAAGATCAGCCTCGGTTGTGAATGTCTGCTTGTCAAGTGTATAGGTTGTGCTGCCATCCTTATACTCAACTCTGAATGTATGTGCACCCTTAGCAATCTTCCAGTTGTTAAGAGCTACAGTGTATTTATATTCACCATCGTTCTGGTTAGCAACTTTACCTGTCGAGTAATCACCGTTCGTATTAAGAAGTTCTTTATAAACACCGTCCGAGAAATCAACGCCTGTCTTCTCATCGTCAAGGTAAACTGTTACCTTAGGAGCGTTTGCAGGTGCCTTTCCTTCCGGCCAAGCGATGAAGAAGCTGAAGGTTGGTTTATTAGAATCCTTAAGGTCTTCTTCTGTGAAGTTGTTTGTTTTAGCTACTTCAGGGCTCGTTGCTGAGAAGCCAAGGCTGTAGATGGTAGCCTTCTCAACTGAAGATGTTCCGTTTACCGTAAGGGCAAGTGTCTGAACATAATTCTGGTTATCATCGTTAGCTACAGCTGTTACGTTAACAACATCGCCGTTAACAAAATCAGCATAGCCTGTTGCATGACCGTTATGCTTGTCATCCGTCTTTGAGCTCTTAATTACGAAGTACCAAGCACCTAACTCTGTCTTATTTTCAGAGTATGTAGAAGCACTAGCAGACTGAGCAGTCGCGGTGTCTTTTGAAGTACCGGATGTTGTTATAGAAACGGTCGCGCTAGTGTTAGAGTAAGCATGACCCCACTGGTTTGTAAGCTTAATCTTACCAATAGCCTTAGTCTTATCTGCGCCGTCAATCTTAAGGAATGAGTTATCAAGGTCATAGCCTGTAACCTTCTCAGACTGAGCAACGAAAGCGCCTACCTTTACACCTGTTGATGTAAATACGGTGTACTGTGAGTTGTTTGAGAAGTTTGTGTCCTTAAGCTTAAGAACTACTTCGTTTGTTCCATCAGCGTTTGCCTTTGTTGAAGCAACAGCGATGTTCTTTCTTGCCTGGCTGAAGGTCTCGCCTTCAACAAGTACAAGGCTTGTGCCTGAAGCTACACCAGAAACTGTAACTTCATTTCTCTCTGTCTGAACAACAGGAGAAGTAGAAACTACGTTCTTTACAGTTACAGGGATTTCAGCCTTAACATCATATGCGCTTGTTCTGTCATCTGAATAAGGTGAAGCAACAAGTGTTACGACTGCGTTACCCTCAGCGTTAGCTGTTACGGTTACGTTACGGCCGTAGTTGTCTCCCTTATAGCTTCCGTCCTCAGCGCCGTTCTTTACAGCTGCAGCTGAAGCGTTTGATGT
>OMWY01000017.1 GCA_900314885.1 uncultured Eubacteriales bacterium | reverse complement strand
ATACAGGACTACCTGGAATTAGTTCTCAAGAAGATGTCGGGCTTAGTTTATTATTCGTCCGAAGACATCACAATTGACGATCTGCTTCCATGGTCAGACTTTGTCAAAAAGAGCCTCGCTGAAAAAGAAGCGGAGCGATTAGCGGAGGTTAAGGCCGTAAACAATTCACAAAACGCCTGATGAATCACCGCTTGAAGAGGTACATATGTCTATTTGTATCGCTTACTTAATTTTTGATAATAGGATAAGGCAACATCATTTATTCAGATGAATATCAATATGATTCGTCCTTCGTTTAGTGGTTTCTGTAGATTATTTTAAACTCATCAAATAATTCCTGTGCTGTCTCTTTTCCAATTTCAGTACCACTCTTGCCAATATTAACTCCTAATTTCACTACAAAGTTATCAATATCATCACAGCTATTACTATAATTCGTCTTCTTACGAAGAAGAATTATCATATCTTCTGCAAAATTGCCTGATTCAATAGCATCAGCATCAAATATCATTTGTTCTGGTCTAGCATCCCATTTGAATAATTTTCGTGCTTCGTTCTCAAGATTAATAGCAATATCATTGTGAAAATTCCAACCATCTCTATCCATAATTATTGCCTCCATAAAAATAACTTTCAACTGCATAGCTTCGCCCATGGCTGTCTTTACAGCCACCTGTGTGAGCTATGTTCATCTTTCCTTGTACTGTACCCGAAGTAACTTGCACAATTCCGGATTGCTTTTACATTCTTTCCGCGGCCGCGTCTATTAAGCTGTTAATCCATGACTTCTCACCTTCATTGAGCTCAATAGGCGACGCATATATATAGTCCTTCATGTCCTGCCTCATCATAGTTTTGACGGCACCAAAATCAAGATTTCTCCTGATATATTCATCCTTCAAAAAGCCAATGAGCATACCATATTTTCCTATCAGTTCCCGGAGCATTTCTTGGATAATGTTCTCATCACAACCAAGGTCTGAAATCTCATCGACAAAGCCGTAGAACTGGTTAATTCTTGACTTATATGATGTATACTCGAGGTTATTCACATATATGTCATCTGTCAATATTCTCTTTTTCTCTTCCGCTGCATGGTTACCTTCAGTTTCAAATATCAAGGCTATATTACAGAAGACACACTTACCACGCAGGGCACAAAAGTCTGTCCAGAATAAATGGTTATAATAATGGTAGGCCATGTTATCAGTGCCGTAGGCTTCATCATATATCTTTATAATCTCCGGCGTAAGCACCTTTCTGTTATATATGGAACCTGAGAGATAATTGTTTCTTTGGAATGTCAGCTTCACAGCATCGATGCCTGCGTCAGCAACCTGCATATCAGTAAAGTTATAGCCCTTTCCCCTTGCCTTCATAAACGTCACATCAGGGTTAACCTTCAGAAGACGAACATAATGTATTAGATTCTCTCCTATTATGGCATCCTCGTCTGAAGTAAACAGGCCGTAATCGCCGTCGCAAATGGAATATCCCTTCATGAAGTTCGGATTTCCGCCGATATTTTTTTCATTTTCTATGTAATGAAAATATGGATTTTCTATATTCCTCAGGCTATTATAGTCATCAACATATTCAGTGCTTGCGTTGTTCAAAATCCATAGATCTACGTCCTCTGACAGGTAAGGCAATAGTTCATTTGCCCTCTGCAAGGCGAGATTACCGCGATTATATGACGGGATTATAATGCTAATCGTCATTATTGCATGTATTCCTCTCGTATCATTCAAGTGTGTCAAAAACTATGATATTTGAGAATATCTGGTTAATATTGACATTACATTCTCAAGCTGGCATATTGAGGGAGTTTAAAAGAAAACGTGAAGATTTGAAAAATATTTTCACAAAGGGTTAAGATTGGCGTAATAATGCCGATAAAGTAGATGGATGTAAAAAAAGAAGGGGCGTGCCAAATATCATAGTTTTTGACACGCCTATAATTATCTGCAAAAAAAGAACGGCTGTAGCAGCCGTTCTTACTATTATTCATCATCTTCATCTACACTGCTGTCATCCCAGTTGTGGTAAACAGCCTGTACATCATCATCTTCGTCAAGAAGATCAAGTATTCTCTCGATTCTTCCTATATCGCCTTCATCCGTAAGGGTTACATAGTTCTGAGGAATCATCTTGATATCAGCCTCAGCCATAGGAACTCCGGCCTTCTCAAGGTTCTCGCGAACCTCTGAGAACTTAGCGGGATCGGTAAGAATCTCAAATGAATCTTCGTTATCATTGAAATCATCCGCGCCTGCATCGAGAGCTGTCATCATAAACTCATCAGGATCAGCCTCGTATTCTTCCTTATCAACGATAATCTGTCCCTTTTCATCGAACATATAGGATACACAGCCCTGTGTACCTACATTTCCGCCGCCCTTGGTAAAGGCGTTACGAACGTTCGCCGCTGTACGGTTCTTGTTGTCTGTAAGGCACTGAACTATGATGGCTGTACCTGAAGGGCCATAGCCCTCATAGGTACATGACTCGTAATTTACGCTGTTTGCGTCGCCTGCTGCCTTCTTGATACCGCGATCGATGGTATCGTTAGGCATGTTGTTAGCCTTAGCCTTGGCGATAGCATCCCTGAGTCTGCTGTTATTGGCAGGGTCTGCGCCGCCTTCCTTTACCGCAACGGCAATCTCACGGCCTATAACTGTGAATACCTTACCCTTCGCTGCGTCGTTCTTTTCCTTCTTGTGCTTGATATTAGCGAATTTTGAATGTCCTGACATTTTTATAACCTCACTGTATAAATGTTTCTGATTAAGCCGGTCAAACGTTTCTATTGTACCACGTTTCACATGCTTTGTAAAGAGACTTTTTGAGATAAGCGGAACAATCGCCGCGACGCTTTGTGAACAAAGCGTCAAACCATGCTGCTTATGAGATTTTTCATATATTCCATCTTATCGACGTCGCGGATTGCGCAAAAAATGGTGTCATCCCCTGCAATAGTTCCCGCTATCTCGGGAATTCCAATGCTGTCAATAGCGGCGGCGACAGCCATGGCCATACCGGAAACCGTATTTATTATCAATATGTTCCCCGCTCCGTCAACGCTCACATAGCCTTCCCTAAGGACTCTCAGATATCTCTCGTTCACGTCATGCAGGTCCTGCTCAGGGGCAGCGTACTTCTGAATGCCACCATCGACGATTTTCGTAAGTCTCAGCTCTCTGATATCTCGCGAAATGGTCGCCTGAGTCGCCTCATAGCCCTCCAAGCGAAGCACGTCAAGCAGCTCTTCCTGGGTCGCGATGTCATTTTCCCTGATGATTTCAAGAATTTTTTCCTGGCGTTCACTTTTCATATGCGACCTCCATGAATCTTCTCGCGCAATACATTTAAAAACTCATATCCCGGCGTTCTGATAAAGGAAAGTGTCTCCTTCGCCATCTTTACCCTTACTCTGGCACCCGCATTTATCCTGATTCCCCTGTTCCCGTCAAAGGAAACTATAGCCTCCTCGCTCTGGGTCTTCTTGCTCTGCACCACCTCTATCGTAACCTCGGACCGGCATGGGGCAACTATTCCATGAAGGTTAAAACTGTGAGGGCATATAGGAGTTATTGCGAATGAGGCCGTTCCCGGCATAAGTATCGGACCCCCCGCCGAAAGGTTGTATCCGGTAGAACCGGTAGGGGTAGAAACTATAATTCCATCACCCTTAAAGGAGTTAAACTCCGTCTTATCTACGTAAACCGTGGTTGAAATGACCCTCACGATTCCCGACCTCGCGACAACTATGTCATTTAAGGCGTTAGAGGTATAAATTTCCCTGCCATCGGAAATCACTGAGCCATCCAGCATAAGACGGCGCTCTATCTTATAATCCTCATGAAGCACATGGTCGATAGCCGAATGCATATCCTCCTTCTCACCATCGGCAAGAAAGCCAAAAGTTCCCAGGTTTATGGCAAGAATCGGTATATCCCGCTCAGCAAGCTGCCTCGCTGACTGAAGAATAGTTCCATCGCCGCCGAGAACTATAGCGCACTCGGTATCGGATAAGAGCTTTTCCATATCTATGAAGCTCTCACCCGTGGATGAGGGCTCGTTTCCATGCCTGTTTGGCAGTTCGTAGCATTCACCGCCATGGCCACTTATATACGAAAGGATTTCCGGCACATTTACATCGGCCGCCCTGGTACGTTCATTTGCGATAAGACAGAATTTTTTCATTTATCAAGCTCCCCGTGTGCTTCCTTAACAAGCTCAGGCACTTTATTCAGCCATGAACTAAGCTCTTCCTCACTCATTTTGCTGTCAGATTTTGCCATATAGAGAAGGTATTCTATATTTCCCTCCGGCCCCTTTATTGGCGAAAATGTGACTGCCTTAAAGCGGAACTTACATGAAGCCGCGAAGGTCATAACATTTACGAGCACTTCCTCATGTACCTTGGGGTCACGGACAACGCCCTTCTTTCCTACCTTCTCACGTCCCGCCTCAAACTGAGGCTTAATCAGGCAGACCATCTCGGCACTTTCAGAGAGAAGGGGGAGAGCCGCAGGAAGGATTTTCGTCAGTGAAATAAATGACACATCAACAGAGGCGAAGTCTATCTCATCAGGAATCTGCTCCGGTGTGACATAACGGAAGTTGGTGTTCTCCATGCTGATAACCCGGTCATCTACACGAAGCTTATAGGCTAACTGGTTCGTACCGGAATCGATGGCGTATACCTTCACGGCTCCGTTCTGAAGCATACAGTCAGTGAATCCGCCTGTGGATGAGCCAATATCCATGCATATTTTTCCGGTCAGATCAAGTCCGTAATTTACTATAGCCTTCTCAAGCTTCAGGCCGCCCCGGCTCACGTATTTTAGCTTGCTGCCGCGGACCTCTATCCTCGCGTCAACCGGAAATGTCGTGCCCGCCTTGTCTTCACGCTCATCATTTACAAAAACAATTCCTTCCATGATGGCCCGCTTCGCCCGCTCACGGGATTCAAAGTAGCCAAGCTCGGTAAGAAGGACATCGAGCCGTTCTTTCTTTACTTTATTTTGCATTTTTCTCTTTATAATACGCTAGGGCCTTCTGATAGATACTCTCCTCATCAAGGCCATATCTTTGTCTCAGTTCCTCTACGGTGCCCTGCTCGACGTATTTATCAGGCAAAGTCACAGGTGTAAAGGAGATCTTCTTGCCCGTCCCGGCGGAATACGCCATAAGTCTCTCAGAATAGCTCCCCGTGAAAATATTTTCCTCAAGGGTCATCACATGGTCCGCGACCATAGAAAGCACTTCGAAGCCTTCGCTGTCAACTTTATCAAGGAACCTTATATTTATAAGAACAGGATTGAAGCCGTCCTTTTGAAGCCTCTTTACAACGTTATATCCTGTACGGACCATAACTCCTGTGGCAAGAACAGCTAAGCCTTCACCCTTTATCATGACCTCATTTTTATATAAATCAACAGGTTCATGATACTCACTCATGCCTGTTTCAACACATCCTCTAGGGTAGCGGACCGCTACGGGGCCATCCATCTTAAGGGTCGCGTATTCAAGCATATCACGGAGTTCAGCCTTATTCTTAGGACTCATTATCGTCAGTCCCGGAATAGTTGAGAGGTAGCTGATATCGTAAATTCCCTGGTGGGTTTCTCCATCCGCTCCCACTAGTCCCGCCCTGTCTATAGCGAAGACTACGTGTAGGTTCTGAAGACAGACATCGTGAAGAATCTGGTCATAGGCCCTCTGTAAAAATGTGGAATATATGGCCACAACAGGAATCATGCCGTCGGCAGCCATTCCCGCCGCAAAGGTTACAGCGTATTCCTCAGCGATTCCCACATCAAAGAACCTGTCAGGGAAGAAATTTTTGAAGTCATAAAGGCCTGTTCCAAAAGGCATGGCAGCGGTAATCGCCACAACCCTTTTATCCTTTTTGGCAAGCTCCATCAGTTTCTCGGAAAAAGCATGGGTACAGCTCTCGCCCGAGGACTCTTTTCTTGGCTCACCATTTCTCACATAAAAAGGATCAACCCCGTGGAATCTCGCCGGATGCCACTCTGCAGGCTTATATCCCTTACCTTTTTTGGTAATAACGTGAATAAGTACAGCGCCATCTACCCTCATGGCAGCCTTCATTGCCCGTTCAAGACTCTTAAAATCGTGGCCGTTCACAGGGCCGAGGTAGGTGAGTCCCATATCCTCAAAGAGCATTCCCGGCACGAGCATGGATTTGATTGCTTCCTTGCCGCTCCTCATGTGGTCAAGAATATATGTGCCAAATGGTTCTACCGCTGTAAGGGCATTTTCAAGGTCATCCTTAAGCTTGATATAGCTCTTGCTGGTACGGATGTTGTCAAGGTATGCCGCCATTCCGCCGACATTTCTTGAAATGGACCTCTCGTTATCATTTAAAATGATTATAAGGTTGCTGTCAAGTTTACCCGCATTATTAAGCGCTTCAAAGGCCTCGCCACCCGTCAGGGCTCCATCCCCGATAACCGCGACTACCTTCTCATCGCTGCCTCTCAGGTCTCTCGCAGCGACAAAGCCCATGGCGGCAGCTATTGAAGTGGAGCTATGCCCCGCTCCGAAGGCATCGCAGTCGCTCTCATAACGCTTAGGAAAGCCGGAAATACCGTCGAGCTTCCGAAGCGTCTCCATCTCTTCCTTCCGTCCCGTAAGGATCTTATGGGTATAGGCCTGGTGACCGACATCCCATATGATTTTATCCTTAGGCAGATCAAGGAGTCTGTGGAGGATAATCGTGAGCTCGACAGAACCTAAATTGCTTGCGAGATGCCCGCCATTTTTACTCGTAACCTTAAGGAGATATTTTCTTATCTCCATAGCAAGCTCCGGAAGCTTTTCTTCGGGAATATTCTTCACATCTCCGGTTTTGTTAATTTCATCAAGTAATGACATCTCAATTTTCCCTGTCAGTTAAATACGATATCAAATCATTTAAAAATCCGCTATAGCCCGGGCGGACTGAAGTTATTTTAGAGAGCTTGGTTCTCGCTTCATCGGAAAGCCTCTTTACTTCATCCGTAGCCCGTGAAATGCCAAGCATGGTAGCAAAGTTCTGCTTGCCGTTCTTTGCGTCCTGGCCTGTACTCTTCCCTAATTTAGCTTCATCACCGGTTATATCAAGGATATCATCTCTAATCTGGAAGGCAAGACCCACTAGTCCTCCGACTTCCTTCATGGTATCTATATCATTCTCGGAAGCGCCGGCAAGTGAAGTTCCGATAACAAATGAACACTCTATCAGAGCGCTCGTCTTAAGAAGGTCCATCTCCTTGAAGACTCTTTCGGTTCCCGGAAGTTTTCCTTCCGTTACGAGAAGGTCAACTACCTGACCGCCAATCATACCGTTTATTCCGGGAAATGATGAAAGCGCCTTCATGGCTTTCGAGACATTCCTGTAATCGGAAATATCCTCGCAGGCATCAAACGCCTTTGAAGCCGTCTCAAAAGCGTAATTAAGAAGACCATCACCCGCGAGAATAGCCATGGCCTCACCATATACCTTATGATTCGTAGCCCTGCCGCGTCTCAGATCGTCATTGTCCATGGCGGGCAGATCGTCATGAATCAGAGAATAGGTGTGAATCATTTCTATCGCAGCCGCAAATGGCGAAACAATTGCGTCATTCCTGCCTCCGAAAAGAGAATAGGTTTCTCTGATTATTATCGGACGAAGCCGCTTACCGCCTGAGCGGAAGCTGTAATTCATCGCCTCGGAAATAATCCCATAATCACCGCGCAGATCAGGCATATAGGATTCTATAATATTTTCCGTCTCGTCCTTAATGAGGCCCAGGCGGGTGATAAATTCCTCATTCATCATCGGTCTCCTTAGAAGAATCCTCGCTTAAGACCTTAATCTGCTTTTCGAGGTCTGTAAGGTCCTTCTTTGTGTTCTTCACAAGAGTCATGCCCTCATTAAAGAGCTTAAAGGACTCCTCGAGGGTAACATCACTTTTCTCCATCTCAGCCGTAATCTCATCAAGCCTCTTCATGGAATCTTCCACACTAAGTTTCTTTGCTGCCATAATTTTCTCTCTTTACGTTATTGTGCTTTTTCTATTTCCTTAACTTCAGCCTTAAATGCCCCATCCGCGAGGGTTACCCGGATATTTTGGCCGGTTTCTATGTCCTTGAGACTCTTTATATTCTTTCCTTCCTCATCTGATACATAAGAATATCCGTTTGTGAGTCTCGCAAGCGGTGACAGACCATTTAATTTCTCTGTAAGCACTAAGAATTGTCTGTTCTTCTTCTCGAAAATGAGCCTCATATCCGAAATAAGCTTCTTTTCGGAATTCTCACAATGTCTGTCATAATCACCTAAGCGCCGTGAAATTCTGACATTAAGCTTTTCAACATTTTCATCAAGACGTTCCTTAAGTACATCAAGTCTGTGGGCAGGACTGTCTTTGATCAGCTCTAATTCGTACTTCTTAAGAGCATCAAGAGTAAGCCTTAGCTTTCCGTTCATATGCACTCTTAAGAAATTCGCCGTCGCGTCAAGCTCAGCCAGCACTCCTTCCAGGTCAGGCACAGCGTACTCTGCCGCTTCAGACGGCGTAGCCGCCCGCAGATCAGCCACAAAATCACTTATTGTGAAGTCGACCTCGTGTCCTACAGCGGAAATAACAGGGGTATTGCAGGCAAATATCGCCCTTGCCACTCTCTCGTCGTTAAAGCACCACAAATCCTCCATAGAGCCACCGCCACGGCCAACAATTATGGTATCAACACCGTATTTGTCAAGCCGTTCTATTCCCTTTACTATGCTCTCCGCAGCGCCCTCACCCTGAACCTTGGCAGGATAAAGCACAAGCTGTACATAAGGGTCGCGTCTGCCTGCTATCTGCATGATGTCATGAATAGCGGCGCCTGTTTCGGCTGTCACAATTCCTACTGTTTTCGGAAATTCAGGGACAGGCTTTTTCTTAGCCTTATCAAACAGACCTTCAGCTTCAAGCTTCTTCTTTAATCTCTCAAACTCCGCAAAAAGCTTTCCGGTTCCGTCAAGCTCTATCTTACGGGCATAGAGCTGATATGAGCTGTTCTTCTCATACGTGTCAAGGGAACCGGTTACTACAATTTTCTGGCCTTCGGTGAGTCTGAATTTGAGTCCGGAGGTTACTGTGCTTCGCCACATTACGCAGTTAATCACAGCATTTTCATCTTTTAGAGAAAAATACACATGACCCGAAGAGTGATACTTCACGGAGCCTACCTCGCCCTTAACCAGTATCCTCTGAAGAACCATGTCCCTTTCGAACAGGTCCTTCACATAAAAACTTACCTGTGAGACAGAAAATACCTTATCACTCATCTTTCTTCTCTCGCGGAACTATTTTCCCAAGCACAGCGTTAATAAAGGCCGGGCTCTTATCTTCACCATAGAGCTTCGATAGCTCTATCGCTTCGTTTATAGCGACCTTATCAGGCACTGTGTCATCAAATTTTATCTCGTATACAGCGAGTCTCAATATAGACAGGTCTTCCTTAGGCATTCTCTCAGGCTTCCATCCGGTTGAAGATGATTTAATTATCTCATCTATCTTCGGAAGCTTTTCATATACGTTAAAAAAGCGGTTATGAAGGCCTTCAAGCTCTTCACCCGGGATTTCCTTGGCGTCACAGTATAATCTGAATTGTTCCTCCATCTCATCCGCGGAATTAAAATTGCTTATAAAAATGAGTCTCATTATATGCTCACGCAGTTCTCTTCTTGTCATGTGTCTTATCCTTGTCCTGTAAATAAATGTAATAATGTTCTGTTTTCAAAGTGGTGAATTCCTGTTTTAAAAAGGACCGGTGAATACCACCGGTCCGGAGAAGCCTGTTTATGCCCTAGCGGCGGTGTCCTGGTTAACGCCCGCCACACGGATATTAACCTGAGTGACGTGAAGTCCTATCATGTTCTGAATAGAATTTACTACTCTTTCCTGAACAGCCTTCGTAACCTTAGGTATGCTATAGCCATACTTTACACGCACGGTAAGCGCTACAGCAACGTCGCTGCCCTGCATATTAATCTTAACGCCGCGAGGGTAGAGACGCGGATTGATATTTAGACTGTCAGCCCACTTGGAATAGCTTGTAAGGTCTGCCACGCCTTCCGTCTCCATCGCCGCGTACGCCGCAACCGCAGAGACAACCTCGTCAGCTACGTAAACTTCACCTATACTTTCCTTCTCTTCAGCCTGTGCCATATTGTAAACCTCCGTTTAAAAGTATCAAACATAAACCGATACAGGAATCACTTCGTTTAATGAAGCTTCTGCCTTTACATCATATTTTAACCTTTTTATAGTCTTTTGTAAAGTAGAAAATTATTCACGTGGAAGGAAGTATTCATTTAGCTTATCCTTCGAATCAAAGAGGAGGTTATAGGTCACATTTCTGTAGCCCGAAAGCTTATCTGTAAGCTCTGAAGTCTCGGTACTCTCATAGTGCTTTCCCGCGGCATCCCAGTAACCGAGAGCCGTTATAGCAGGAACAGACTCATGGAGCTTCAGAAGATATTCCTCGTATTCAGTAGTCTCGACACCCGCATAGTGAAGGAGAAGGGCTCCCATGTAGTTCATGGACATGGCATTAAAATCACCTGTCGTGCCCTTATCCTTGATACCGTCACTGCTACCTATATCGTAGTTAGCCCATATGAAATAAGGCACGATATATCTCGAAAGCTTCTGCTCAGTAGCATCCTTGTACCAGCTGTGTGAAAGAAGCTCGTCAGTAGCGTCCGTATCAAATGAAGGCTGGTGGTCTCCATAGAAAAGGATGATAACCGGCTCATCCACCTTCTCAAAATAGCCAAGAAGCGTATGGAGAGCGTCATCTGTAGTCCTCATAAGCGACTCATAATTGTCGAGAGCCTGGACACTGTCAAAATTTGTTATCTCAACAGGGTCATCAAAGTAAACCTTATTATTTGAATAACCACCATGGCTCTGAATGCTTACATTGAAAATGAAGAGAGGCTGATCGGGATTCTGCAGCTTGTGATTTTCATACATGGAAATCACATCCTTAAAATCCTGCTCATCTGTTACCAGACCTCGTAGCTGTTCCTTGTCTGAGAAATCCTCATAAAAGACCTTCTCATCGAAGCCTATCAGGTCATACACGCTGTTACGGTTATAGCCGGACGAATAGTAAGGATGAAAAGCAATAGCCTTATATGGATTTGTCTGGTTGTGGAGCACCTCCACAATCGAAGGAATTTTCTTCTTTAGGTACTGAGTATATGGGACAGATCCTGTCGGCATAAAGGTCATAGGAGTCTGGGTTAACATCTCAAACTCCGTGTTCGCCGTAGGCCCGCCTGTAACGGACATATTTACGTATCCCTTATGAGTATTTTCCGTAAGGCTGTCAATATACGGCATCACAGGCTTATCGGTCTTGATATCAGCGACAACCGACAGATCCGAAAAGGTCTCATCCTGGATAACAATAATCGTAGGCTCTTTTACATCCTCCCCCGTTACCTTCACCGCGCTTCCGGATGCCGCAAGCTCGGTATCCATAGCAGACTTCGCCTTGTCTGAATCGTAATCGCTCATATCGATCCTAGCGGTGGCGTGCATGTTGCTGAAAAAGTAAGGAAGATATCCATACTCGTCAACCTTCTTGTTATAATCCCACACCAGGCCAAAGATGTCATTATAGAGAAGTCCCGATTTAAATGAAGGGATAACGCATGCCGCAAGTGCCCCGATTGTAATTACAGTTGTAAGAGACCTTCTTGCGAAGCCCCTTTTAACATCGGTCTTTATCTTCGGAACATTGTAAATGAGAGCAAGTGAGCAAACAACAAGGAGAATAGCGAGAACAAAATAAGTATTTATCTTTAACTTATACTTCCCTGCCACCTCCATGGCTGTACCGATAACGGTCAGATCGCCGCTCATAATATAATTTCCGCGGAACTGAAGCACACAGAAATTAGCGCAGCCAATGCCCCATCCTATAAGCACGCATGCGGCGCTGGGTCCCCGTACGCTCCTGAAAATGGCATAGAAAAAAACCCACGCTATCACCCAGTAGAGGATGTTGAAGAAAATCATCTTAGGGTCGATATTTAGGTGGCTTCCTATCTGAACCTCAAGGACCACAAAGCTCATAACAGCGGAGAAAAGACACATAAAGGTCTTCACAAACCATGGATGCCTATATGCGTCACCATTCTTTATAAATGCGGCGAATTTCATCCATGTCCAGGAAAAAGTCACTATACCTAATGCTCCCAGAAACTGGAAGTAGCAGGCGGCCCTGTTATGAGTTAAAAATGTATCAACGCAGCCGTATATCTCAGTCTGCTTTATATGAAGCACCGCCCCGGCAGCAGCAAGACCAATAAGAAGGGTAACCGCAGTGTATACCGTATTCGGCTTCTCGCTATTTTCCCGGTCACCGCCAAAGCAGAATATAAAGTATATGGCTATCATAATCGGCAGATATATAAAAAACGTCCCCCAGGCCGCGTTTGAAAACTCTGTCGAGTTCACTATATCATTAAATACATTCTTATAGTTTCTGCTTATCGTCGAAAATGTATTGAAAACAAACACGTAGGTCGGAAATACCGCTAACACAAGAGAAAGCAGAATCCGGCCTATGTGGCGCTTCATGTACCCAAATACACTCTCATAAGGAGTATTTACGAGGCTTACGACGAACCTTCCAAACGCCGCAAGCCCGTTTTTCATCTTATTTTTCATTCAGTATAGTCAGGCGTCTCCCTGTAACGCCATTTCTAAACATCAAATAGGTTAATCTCAATTGCAGAGCTCAATTATAGCATCAGCGAATACTTCAGCACTCTTAAGAAGCATACTTTCCTTCATACGCTCGTTACCGCCATGCATTCTGTTATCAAAGCCCTCTTCTTCGCATCCGAAAGCGACACCGCCCTCAACATGATGTACATAAGTACCTCCGCCGATAGCGATAGGCTTCGCTCCCTCAACGCCGAAGCCCTTCTCATAGCAGGAAAGCAAGGTCTTAACAAGCTTGGTTCTGCTGTCAACCATATGAGGCGCGTACATAGCAGGTCTCTTGTACTTGAAGCCATGATCCTTGATAGCCGCTTCTATAACGTCTCCGGTATTTTCCTCATCGGCCTTAATGCTTGCCCTCATATCAAATGAAGCGGAAAAATGAGTTTCGTTTACGTCAATAAGATCAAGGCTTACTGTGGTCCATCCTGAAGTCTTGTCCTTCATGTCAACGCCGAGTCCCTCACCGTGAACCTTGCCATAAGGGAAAAGATCGGCGAGATTCTTAATATGCTTATTAACCGTAGCCTTAGAGAGTGGCAACTTAGAAAGCAGATAAACAAGGGCAGTTATCGCATTCTTACCATTCTCCGGAGTTGAAGCGTGAACCGTCTCACCAATCGCGTGTATTAACATCAGGTCTTCATTAAACCTTACCTGGAATGTAACGCCGGTCTCAACGGCTGTCTCTCCGATAATGTTCTGAACCTCATCGGTAAAATCAAGTCCCTTTACTGTAGCGTCAGCCTTGCCCGGAGCTACGTTTATCTTAACACCACCGGTTACGCTGACTACACAAGGGGTCTTCTCAGTAGTCTTATAATCAGCCGTAAATTCAGCCTGAAGGCCGCCTTTTTCGATATTTATAAGAGGCCAGCTTGCGTCAGGTGAAAATGACATAGGCGCAGCCTCTTCTTTTGTATAATAATAAGCTACATCATCGCTTCCGCACTCCTCATCAGAGCCAAGGATAAGTCTCACGCCCTTCTTAAGAGGAATGTTAAGCTCCTTGATAGCGCGAAGCGCGTATATAGCTGAAACAGCAGGACCTTTATCATCAGAGCATCCGCGTCCGTATATAATGCCATCCTTCTCCACAGGTTCAAATGGCTTCGTCTCAGTCCAACCGTCGCCTGCCGGAACTACATCAAGATGCGCTAAAATATCAAGCTGTCTCTTCTCCGGACCGAAGTCACCTGTTATAACGTGATTATCATAATTCTTTACATCAAATCCATATTTCGTAAGAATCTCGCAACCCTTATCGAGAGCTTCCGCAGGTCCGTCGCCATAAGGCTTGCCCTCTTTTGCTTCGCCTCTCTCTGAATCAATTCTCATAAGATCAAAGAGATCAGAAATCATCTCATCCCTGTGAGACTCTATGAATTCGTGTATTTCCTTCTCGTAAGCCATAACTTTACTCCCTTTTCTTTGGTTCTTTACCTAAAGTAAACAGTATAACACTAAACGAGGCTTAAGTCAAGCGAGGGATCTATAGAAAAAAACGGACATGACGATCCATGCCCGTTTAAATAAGACTTATGATTCCATGATCTTTCTTATTTTTTCTTTATCAAGCTTTTCACCGATCACAATAAGTATGTCCTGACCTGTTTTCTGCTCATTTACGCTTTGTTCTGACCTCGTAATGTTAATATCTGTCCATGATCCGCGAGGTGATTGTACCTGTCCCTTAATTCTTATAATATGCCCGTAAATTCCATCATTAAGAAGCTTCCCTGCTTTCTCAATAATATTTTCTCTTGATATCAACAGGCCTTCATTCATGAAGAACATCGAATCAAAGTTATTTTGTTCCATCACCTGTAATTTAACGTGGTCAGCGTATTTATATCCGCAGGAATTGATTCGCTTAAAATCATCATCCTTGAGCATTGACCAGTCATTAGCCATTACTTCACTGCTATTTATTCTCCTGTTGCAGGAAAATTCAGACATGCAATTATTTATTATCGCAAGCGCCTTTGTCGGGGCATCCCGGTCATAAAGCTGCGCCTTACTGATAATCACCATGCCGCAGTTTGCTGTTTCACTGGTTAAAATATATCGCTCCTCTTTTGATAAATTATCACTTAAACCTGCGTCAATTATCGTAATGGCGTTTCCTGCCTTATACCATTTATCGACAGGGTCATCGTGGAGGGCGTCGAAAAATTCGTCTGTGTCATAAATGCCTGACGGCTCAACAAGTACATAGTCATAACCGCTCATAGCCATCTGTATTAACTTCGTTTTAAAACGACGGCGGTGAGTTTCGAGGTCACTCCCGCCCGAAATCATCTCTATTTCGCAATGGTCACCGCGAAGCTCCTCTAAGGCTATCATATCCACATTTACAGGGCCATAATCATTTTCAAGGATGCAGATATTATTACCCTTTTTAATCAGCCATTTTGCGTAAAGCTTAAGAAATGTGGTCTTTCCCGAACCAAGAAAGCCTGTGATTAAATCAATAGTTACCATTTTTTCTCCATGAAATATCAGTATATATTCCTATGTGTTCGCGATTCTGTGCTCCTTTGTCATAAATATCCGCCGGTCAGCGAAAGCAAGAGCCACATCCTTACGGTGTGTCGAGAAAATGATAAGTCTCCCATCACTCTTTAGTTCCTTTAGAAATGACAGCAAAAACTCCTCATTTTCCTCATCAAGTCCATTTAATGGCTCATCAAGAATCAGTACTCCAGGCTCCATAATGAGGACAGAGGCAAGAGCGCACCTCTTCTTCTCACCACCGCTCATATAGAAGGGAGCCCTGTCGCGAAGATCGGTAAGCTTCAGAAGTTCCAGATAATAATCCACTTTTTTTCTTATTTCATTCTCGGAAATTCCAAGCTGTCTCGGCCCGAAGGCAAGTTCATCCTCGACTGTTTTTGAAAACAGCTGTACCTCAGGGTTCTGGAAGACAAAACCTATCTTCTTATGAAATGAAATGCTAAATTCGTCTTGCTTTAATTTCTTCTCGTTAATCTCTTCGCCGTCAAATAAATAACGGCCGAAATCCGGAAAAGAAAGCCCTAATAATATTCTGAACAAGGTAGACTTGCCACACCCATTGGGCCCCTCTATTGAGTAACAGGTCCCCTGGTCAAATTCAAGTGAAATATTCCTCAGAGCCGGAATATTCCCCTCGTATGTAAATGATATATCCTCTAAAGTGATTTTTGCCATATCAAATATTTTCCGTATAAATAAAATATATTAATATCAGGGCCATAAAAATAATACACAGTAAATCATATCCTGTAAATCCGTATTTTTTACTTGTCTTATATTTTCCTGTAAAACAGCGACACGTCATAGCCTCACTCATGGAATAGGCCATATCCTTAGAGCGAAGATAGGCAGTTCCCGCTATGCCGGAAAGACCCTCCTTCCGCACGTCCTTTTTTCCAATTCTCCTTAGCCTCACCGCCTCATCCATATCAGAACATATTTGACCGAGAATATGAATATATCTGATTGTTGTATCCATTACCATGATAAACATTTCCGGCAATCGTAAAGTATCTAAAGCACTCGACAGGCCCTGCCAGCCCGAATAAAAATTCATAATTGATATAGTGAGAAGGGAAATCAATACCTTTAGTGAGACAGTAAGCATGCTCTTCGGATTTCCCATAAATACAGCGGGAAGCATAATAATTACCGTTAACATGACAGGAAAAATAACCGGCTTTACTATCGTAACAATATCTGCTGCCTTATTTACAGCGACAATAATCAACAAAATGGCGAGTATACTAATAGAAAATATAGCGTTTCCCGACAAGGCTGTGAGAATTATTATCAATAGTGACATTAATAAACGGAAAACAGGGGAGAATATCCCCTGTCTCGTTTTTATATTTTCACTGTCCTTTAATTTAGCGAGTATCTCTATTATTCTTAAGCCCATCAGGCTACCGCACCCTGCTTCTTTCCTGAGCCTATAAGGCTCACAAGTTTAAAAATAATAACCAATAAAGCTGTGCCAATCACAGCTGAAAGAATATATCCCAAAGCATCAGGCATACCTGAGACAGAATAATCAGGAATTAAGGCATTAAAATTAAACCCGTTTGTCATTCCTTCAGGAACGTATCCGGCGCCTGTCGCGGCGATCTCATCTGCTCCCCATTCGCCCCAGGCTGTACCCTCGGCAAGGAGACCAAGCGGTGTAAGTACAATTAATGCTCCAAGTAAAATCTTCACAGGAAGAGGCGTTTTCACTGAATTATCCCTCGGACTAAAGAAGGCCTCTTCATCCTTCTCGGTCTGTCTTACAAATGTAAGCACAAGCACAGTAAAGGCAACTTCTACTATACCGAATACTGTGAGGTGTCCTGCCATCATAGCAGGAATGGATACGCTTATATCGTAAGGGCAATAGAGTGCATTTCCCGAGGCGCTCTTAAAGAGCATAGGCTGTATACCAAACTCTATAGCGGCGCAGAGGGCTGCCGCATTAATTCCCACATATGAGCCAATAGCGGCTCCGACCATTTCGCCCGTCCTTGATTTTGTATGATTCTTGATGAACGAATAAATGGCGAATCCGACAAAAGGAAGTACAAAAGCCATATTAAAGCAGTTTGCTCCGATAGCAAGTATACCGCCATCGCCGAATATAAATGCCTGAATTATAAGGGATACACTGACCGCAAGGCAGGCCGCGTAGGGTCCCAAAAGTATGGCGATTAATGTACCACCAACAGCGTGACCGGTTGAGCCTCCCGGAATTGGCACGTTAAACATCATACCAAGAAATGAAAAGGCAGCTGCTATACCGATAGCAGGTATTTTACTCCTTGAAATGTTCTTCTTAACGTTTCTTATTGCTGTTACCCAGGCAGGTAATACCGCGGCTGTCATTACAGCGCATGTCTGCGGACTCAGGTAGTTCTCAGGAATGTGCATGTTTCTCTCCTTTTTTCTTCTTTCTTACGGAATATCCGAAGCTTCCGAGCTTCTTACCAAGCGCAAGATAATCACCATGTGAATAAGCAACAAGCCCCACCTTATCCATATGGAACTTTCCTTTCTCATCGATATACTTTTCATCGACATTAACAGCCATTACCTCCGCAAGGAACATATCATGGCTGCCAAGTGGAATAACCTGCTTGACCTTACACTCTATAGAAACCGGAGCCTCCTTTATTGAAGGTGCCTCTATAGTACTGCTCTTTTCAGGGGTAAGGCGCATATCCTTCCATTTATCGGTCCTGGCGCCACTCCTTACACCACAGTAATCAAGGGCGCGGACCATCTTCTCATCCGGAAGGTTAATAACGAACTCCCCTGTTTCCTTCAGCATATGGTAGCTTGCCCGTTCGGGCCTTACAGAAATATAGGCCATCGGAGGATCGGAACAGATGGTTCCGGTCCAGGCGATGGTCAGTATGTTCATTTTCCCTGACTTATCCTTAAGACTTACAAGGACAGCAGGAACCGGGTATATAAAATTACCCGGCTTGCTAAATGTAATTTTACTCATTACTTAGAAATCATCTCAAGGGTGTCCCTTGCGATAGAGAGCTCCTCGTTAGTAGGAATTACGAATACCTTTACCTTACTGTCTGGGGTAGAAATAAGCGCATTCTTGCCTCTTGTCTTGTTGGCTTCCTTGTCAATCTTAACTCCAAGATAAGCTAAGTTATCGCAGATAAGCTCACGATTCTCGGCATTGTTCTCACCGAGACCCGCCGTAAAGGCGATAGCGTCCACACCATTCATGGCAGCCGTATAAGCACCGATATACTTAGTAACTCTGTAGCGGAATGCTTCGTTAGCGAGCTTAGCGCGTTCATTTCCTTCTGCCTCAGCCTTCTCTACATCACGGAAATCGCTTGATACGCCTGAAAGTCCAAGCATACCGGATTTCTTATTGAGAATAGTGAGAACTTCATCTACGGAAAGGTTCTCGTGATCGGCTATGAACTGAACGACTGCAGGATCCACATCACCTGATCTGGTGCCCATTATAAGGCCCTCAAGGGGTGTAAGACCCATGGATGTATCTACGCATTTTCCATCGATGGAAGCTGATACTGAGGCACCGTTTCCAAGGTGGCATACTATAACTCTTCTGTGACCTTCAGGAAGGTTACCGAACTTAATAGTCTCGTGGCTTACGAACTTATGGCTGGTACCGTGGAAGCCGTAACGTCTGATCTGATATTTCTCATAGTACTCGTAAGGAATAGCGTACATATAGGCCTTTGGCTCCATAGCCATACCAAAACCCGTATCGAATACTGCTACGTTTGGAGTGCCCGGCATAGCCTTCTCGCAGGCCTCAATGCCCATAAGGTTTGCAGGATTGTGAAGAGGTCCGAGATCGAAGCACTCACGGATAACCTTCTTAACGTCCTCATTTACTACGACAGGGTCCGAATACTTGCTGCCGCCGTGGAGAACTCTGTGGCCTACGGCTGAAATCTCTGAAACATCGGAAATTACTCCGTGATCCTTATCTACAAGAGCCTTCATAACAAGCTCAACAGCTGTCTGATGTGTAGGCATAGGTGACTCAAGACAGAAGTCATCCTTTCCCGGAACCTTATGAGTTAACTTGCTTCCCTCTATGCCTATTCTTTCGCAAAGTCCCTTTGCTATAACGCCCTCGGTATCCATATCTATAAGCTGATACTTAAGGGATGAGCTTCCGCAGTTAAGAACTAATATCTTCATGATATACCTCGTAATTATTTATTCTGCTGAGACTGAACAGCTGTGATAGCTACAACGCCGACGATATCCTCAGCGAAGCAACCTCTTGAGAGGTCATTTACAGGCATTGAAAGTCCCTGAAGTACAGGGCCGTAAGCGTCTGCCTTCGCAAGCCTCTGAACAAGCTTGTAGCCGATATTGCCGGCTTCAAGAGATGGGAATACAAGAGTATTGGCATGACCGGCTACTGTTGATCCCGGAGCCTTGGCAGCGCCTACTGAAGGAACAAGAGCCGCGTCAAGCTGAAGCTCACCGTCAAGCTCTATCTCAGGATGATTCTTGTGAGCTATCTCAACAGCGTCAGCCACCTTGGTAACATCGTCATGCTTAGCTGAACCCTTTGATGAATATGAAAGCATAGCGACCTTAGCCTTGTCACCTGTGAGCATTTCAAATGATTCAGCTGAAAGATAAGCAATTTCAGCGAGCTTAGCTGAATCGAAATCAGTGTTAACAGCGCAGTCAGCGAATACGAACTTGCCATTATCGCCGAATTCGCAGTCAGGAACCTCCATAAAGAAGAAGCCTGAAACTGAGCTTATGCCCGGCTTGCACTTAAGAAGCTGAAGGGCAGGTCTGATGGTATTGCCTGTTGAGTGGCAGGCACCCGATACAGCGCCGTCAGCGTCACCGCATTTGCACATAAGGCATGCGTAGTACATATAATCCTTAGTCATCTGCTCTTCAGCGGCCTCAGGGGTCATACCCTTCTTGGCTCTTAATTCAACGAACTTATCGATATATTTCTGTCTGTTAGGATCTGTAAATGGGTCTACGAACTTGCAGCCTGTAAGATCGTATCCCTCTGAATTCTTCTTGATCTCATCAGGAGTACCGATGATGATGAGGTTAGCAATGCCCTCTTTTAAAATCTGTTCCGCGGCAGCGTACGTTCTCTTGTCCATAGACTCAGGGAGAACTATAGTCTTCTTGTCTGCCTTTGCGCGTGCTTTGATCTGGTCAATGAATGCCATGATATATCTCCTTTCGAAATGAAGTTGGGTCTTCGCCCAAACACTTTAATTTTATACCATTTTTCGTCACTTTACAAGAGTATTTTCTCATTCCTCTTGTGAAAATGATATGAATGTATTAAAATTGATACATAGTTTACGTCAGGAGATACAAAAATATGACAACAGCGGCAATAATAGCGGAATATAATCCATTTCACAAGGGACACGCCTACCACCTTGAAATGACAAGAAAGCTTACCGGAGCTGACAGGATAATAGTTTTTATGAGCGGAGACTTCGTACAGAGAGGGGAACCGGCTATTATCGATAAATATGACAGGGCAAGAGCCGCCACAGTCGCAGGAGCTGACGCTGTCTTTGAACTGCCCTTATCTGTATCGCTTGCAAGCGCCGGGAATTTCGCCTTTGGCGGAGTGAAGATGATAGATGCGCTTGGATTCGCGGACTATATTTCATTTGGCTGTGAGGATGATGATATTGAGAGTCTAAATGCCGCCGCAAGAGAAGAATTAGAGATAAATTCAGACGACTCACTTATAAATGAGCTGAGGTCCCTGATGTCGCAGGGCTTAACTTACCCCGAAGCGCGCGATCATATTATTGCGTCACGCGGAAACAGTGAGCTTGCGGCTATTCTTTCAAAGCCTAACAACAACCTTGCGATAAGCTATATAGAAGCTTTAATAAAATCAAAGAGCCCAATAAAGCCTCTCGCTGTTTCCCGCACCGGTGGCGGGCACTCTGATGGATATAAATCCGGAGATGTGTATGCTTCAGCCTCATCTATCCGCAATCTATTGCATAGTGGATGTAATAATGAACTCATTAATTTCCTTCCGACAGAAGAAATAGCGGCTTTGGTAAATTACAGGGGTGGCTTTATTAATAATAACGACTTCACTGATATACTGTTTTATCGAATAGGGGAATTAATAAAAGAATCCGGTATGGATAAAAAGAAATTCGCGAGAATTCTTGAGCGCTATAGCGATGTCACAGGAGACTTAGCCCTTCGCATTTACAAATACTGCAGTATCTGCGGCTCTTATGACGAGCTTGCCGCTAAAATATGGTCTAAAAACCTCACCTATGGCCGCATTGACAGGGTATTACAGCATATTATTCATGGAATTAAGAGCGATACGATAGATAATGATGAATTATATTTTCATCCGATAGCTATAAGAAAGGACAGCATGGATATTCTTACGGAAATCAAGAATAAGAGCCAGGTCCCGCTTGTAATGCGTCATAGAGACGCAGACAAAATAAAAGACAAGCGGGCATATATTAATACCCGCCTGTCATATTCACTATATAAAAGAGTATATAAACTTCATCATGACCTGGACGTGCATGATGAATCAGGTAAATATTTTACGTTAATCGTATGATCATTCATCGTCAGGGTCAGGATCATGCTTTCCGCGGACGTTTGCGCCCTTTAGAAGATCCTCGATTTTCATATTTAATTCATCTTCGGATGGGTCTCCGCCGTCCTGAGAAGAAGTAACGTTATCGGATTCTTCAGTATCATCAGGTTCACCTTCCTCTTGAGAATTATCTGAAACATCTATTCCAGACAGGTCTACCCTGAAATTGTCTTCCGAGGCTGCCTCATCACCATCGGACGTCTCTTCATTCTCAGTACCGGCAGCTTCTGAATTATCATCCTCATTAATTGTATCATCTATCTCAGACGTTTCCTCTTCCGGAACTTTATCAGGAGCTGTGGCGCTATTATCGAGCTGGGCGAGAATCTGCTCACGGTTGTTTTGCAGAATCTCAAGATTGCTTCTTAGCTCTTCTACGAGATTGTCAGACCTTACCTTGGTGGTATCATAAGCGTGGCTGACAATCTTCTCCACTGCGGCAAGAAGCTCATTTGCGTAAGAGAGCGATCCTTGCATAATATCACCTGCTGCGTCACTGGCGGCCTGCTTTGTCTCATTAGCCCTGTCGAGAGCTTCATTTACAATCTGGTCACTCTGCTCATAGGCTTGCACCATGACTTCGCTCTCATCTACAAGCCTGGCAGCTTCTTCTCTCGCTTCAGCCTTAATACGCTCTGCTTCTTCGTTAGCGGCAGCTATTATACTGTCTCTGTTTTTTAGCACTTTTCTGGCTTTCTTGATTTCATCAGGTATATCGTGACGAAGCTCATCCATAAAGCCAAATATTTCATCCTTCGAAATGGTTACCTTATCTGTAGAAAAAAAAGCAGCTCTGCAGCTCTCGATATAGTTTTCCATCTCGTCAAGCTGCAATTCTATTTTTGATTTTTCGCCTGCCATATTACCGTCCTCCCCCCTAGGCTGTCTTTCTGATAAATTCATGCTTATTGTTCTTGTATCTCTTTTCTTTAACTACCGTAAAGCCTAAAGAATCAAGATAATCAAAGTCAGTCCATTTATCCGCCTCAACTATTATAAGCGAATCCTCGTCTATGAGATGCGACTTCGATAAATACTCAAGTACTCCCTTTTCAAGTAATTTTCCATAAGGCGGGTCCATGAAGATGACATCAATCTTTAGTTTCTCAGCTTCACAGGTTCTTAGAGCCGAAAGGGCTTCCATCTTCATAATCTTTGCCTTATCTGACATTTTAATCTTATCGACGTTGTGCTTAATGCAGTTAATAGGATCAGAGCCCTGGTCCACAAAAACTGCCTCCTTAGCGCCGCGCGACAGGGCCTCACACCCTATCTGCCCACTTCCGGCAAAAAGATCAAGAAATGTAGTGCCCTCTATATAGCCCTGAAGCATGTTAAATAGTGTCTCTTTCACTTTATCACTGGTAGGTCTCGTCTCAAAACCTTCAGGAGTGATAAGCGGTACCGAACGGGCTATTCCTGCGATAATTCTCATACAATTAATGTTCCTTTATTATGATAGTTACTGCTTGCGTACATTATATAATATCACAAACCATACCTTAAATGCAAGTCCCCAGGTCTTCCGGAAGAATGGTCGATAGGTCCTCTATTGTTGGTTCTTCTATACTTGCCAGACGATTTGCCTGTCCAACCAGCATTTTTTCAAAAAGATTTCTTATCCCGCGGGCATTGCCGAATATTTTTCTATCCTTCTCAGTCATGCCTGAAAGATAAGCCGTGAGCTTAGTAACCGTATCATCACTCAGCTTTATCTCCATTTTATCGGCCATGACAAGCATTATCTTAACGAGTTCATCATTTGTATAGTCAGAAAATTCTATAAATCTGTTGAAGCGAGACACAAGTCCCGTATTTGACTTAAGGAATTCCTTCATCTCATCCGTGTAACCGGCAACGATGACTACGAGGTCATCGCGATGGTCTTCCATAAGCTTCACGAGGGTGTCTATAGCTTCCTGCCCGAAATCATTCGCGTTCCCCGGCTGTACAAGGGAATAGGCTTCATCTATAAACAGTACACCGCCGAGGGCCTTCTTTACTACGTCCGATACCTTAAGGGCAGTCTGACCTACGTATCCCGCAACCAGACCTGACCGATCGACCTCCACGAGCTGTCCCTTAGAGAGGACACCCAGCTCCTTATAAATACCCGCAATCAGTCTCGCCACTGTAGTCTTACCGGTTCCGGGAGCTCCGGTAAATACCATATGATAAGACATATCCGGACTTGGCAGTCCTTTGTCTTTTCTCATTTTTCTTATATGTATAAGATTAACAAGAGAATGAACCTCTTTCTTAACGTCCGAGAGACCGACGAGTCCTTCAAGTTCATCCATCAGTTCTTTCAAATGGGCCTTCCGCTCATCCTCCGTCTCATCGGGAAGCTTCTCACTCTTAATCACCGTGAGGGTCGCGACATCACTCTCCGCTTCGTTAGGAACCTCCGAAGGCTCTACGGCTTCAGGCTGCTCGACCTTCTCAGGAATATCCGGCGCCTTCATGACCTCTTCGTCTACCTCCGGCACGCTTCCGGGATGGGATAAGTCTCCCGATGCCTTCTTAAAGAGGTATCTCTCCGTAAATCTCTGTTCCCTGTCGGCATAGTATATAAATGCCTCTATGGAGTGATAAAAGCTCATGATAAAATTTATCAGATATTCATCATGGCGGTCATTTAGATAACTCATCGCCACAATAATATTAAGTATGACATCTATATAAGAAGCTGACATATCAGAGCCCTTCTCCCGGTCACGGAGGCTCATCAGCTGTAAAATGACCGGAGGGGCCTTAATAACGGACTTCGCCGCGTCAATGGTTTCCCTTGGGACTTCTCCGGTTTCAGGGATATCATACTGCTTGCTGTCAGGAAGCGCGACAATGAACTTGCGCTCATTTTCACCAAAATGGCCGGAAAATGCCGCAAGATCAATAAGGAGGGACTGGATATAAATGTCAAGAATCTCATAGATATTCTTATGAAGAATCTGACCGGCCTGCCTGAAGTATCCCTCTTCTTCAAGAGTATGGCAGTACTTAACCAATACCCGATAATTTTCCTTCGCAAGATCGTATACCTGACTGCTGTTTGTGTACATTTTACTTCCTCTGTCTATAATACATCAGCTTCCCCACCATAAGAGAAGCACCTGCCGTAAAATCGCTTTCCCCTATCATAGCATAGACTGAGCGTTTTGTCATCAGAATTTTTTACTGTATCACCGGCAAGTTTTAAAATTTTCGCGTCATTCATGATATCGCCGAGCTTGAAGACCATATCTCCGCTCTGCCTGATTCCAAAAATATCACCGGCTCCGCGCATGGCCATGTCCTCTTCGGCTATCTTAAAGCCGTCGTTGCTCTTACCGAGGATTGACAGGCGTTCCATAACCTCGGGACTATCCTTCCCCGCCATGAATATGCAATAGCTCTGCGCGCTTCCTCGACCTATACGACCTCGGAGCTGGTGAAGGCTCGCAAGTCCAAATCGTTCAGCGTTCTCTATTAACATAACAGTGGCGTTAGGCACATTTACACCGACCTCCACTACGGTCGTCGAGACGAGGACCTTGGTTTCACCTTTCGCGAAGCTTTCCATAACAGATGCTTTCTCTTCTTCCCTCATCTTGCCATGGAGAAAGGTTGTTTTAATATCCTTTCCCAGGTACCCGGCTAGTTCTTTCTCATAGCTTAGGACATCAGCCAAGGGATCCTCTTCATTGCTTCGCTCAATCATGGGGCAGATAACATATGCCTGGTGACCGTTCTCCGCTTCCTTCTTTATGAACTCCCATGATTTTGGTCTATACCTTTTGTCCACGACCGCATTCTTTATAGGCAGCCTTTCAGCCGGTAGCTCGTCCATAAGCGAAACATCAAGATCACCGTACATTACGACAGCCAGGGTTCTTGGAATCGGCGTGGCGCTCATTACAAGTGTATGAGCATTCTCCCCCTTATTTCTTAACTTCTCTCTCTGCTTAACTCCAAAGCGGTGCTGCTCATCGGTTATGACAAGGCCAAGCCTGTTATATTCTACCGAATCAGTAATCAGGGCATGAGTTCCGATAATTATATCGACTTCATGATTTGATATCTTTTCTCGTGTCTTTTTCTTCTCAGATGCTTTCATAGAGCCCGTGAGAAGAGCTACATTTATATCGAAGTCCAAGAGCGCACTCTTAAATGTCTCAAAGTGCTGCTTCGCGAGAACCTCAGTCGGCGCCATCATAACCGACTCAAAGCCGTTCTTAGCCATAAAGAGGCATGAAATAATAGCGATGACGGTTTTACCGCTTCCTACATCACCCTGGATCAGACGGTTCATTCGTTTTCCGCTAAGAAGGTCATTTCTGATCTCAGTCAGGGCCCGTTTCTGAGCACTGGTAAGGTCATAAGGAAGACCGGCTATATATGATTTTACCTCATCCACATCGTGAAGCTCATTAGGGAATTTTTCTACTTCCTCGTCATCCTTCATCATTTTTACCGAAAGAGCAAAGAGGAAGAATTCGTCGAACACGAGTCTCCGTCTCGCGTCCATCATGGTTTCCCGGGATTTTGGAAAATGAATCTCACTTACAGCGTCCCTTAATCCCTCGAAATCATTTTCGTCCTTTATTTTCTGAGGCAAATAATCGTCCCCGGCAGTGAGATCCATAAGAGCTGCCTTTACACATTTTCTTAATGTATTAACCGTAAGTCCCTTTGTAAGATGATAAACAGGCTGCAGGGTCTGCGATTTGATTCTGTACTCATTTACGCCAAGTAACTCGGGCTGGACCATTGTAAGGGAATTGCCCCGTCTGGTAACTGTCCCCTTAAAATAAAGGTGGGATCCCGGATATAGTTTTGTTCTCACATACGGAGCGCCAAACCACAGAAGCTCCATCTCACCGGTACCATCACTTACCTTGCAGACAACTATCTGCTTTCCGCCCCTTGTTATCAGTTCAGGACGGTTTGTGGGAGCCGCGTAAATAACCTCCTTCTCATTTTCCTTTAGCCCACTAATCGGTGAAGGCTTGGCATAAGTATCGTAATCCCTCGGAAAATAGAGGAGTAAATCATTTTTCGTAAATATCCCTAATTTATTAAATAAGGCGGCAGTTTTTTCACCGACGCCTTTTATCTTTCTTATATCATCTGTCAGTGCCATGCTCTCGCCTTCTCCGCGTCCTTCATGACCTGCGTTTTAACCTCATCAACAGAATTAAACTTCTTTTCGTGTCTCACAAATGAAAGGATATTTACTATGGCAAATTCACCATACACATCCCTATCAAAGTCAAAAAGCCACGTTTCAACTCCGGGCCTGGTTTCGGTCCCAACCGTCGGCTTCAGACCAATATTTGTAATACCTCGATATAGCTTGCCATCAATCAAGGTGTCGGAAACATATACACCAAAAGGAGGCAATAGCTTTGTATCGTCAGGACGCTGATTTATGGTCGGCATACCAACCGTACGGCCTATTGCGTTCCCGTGGATAATCTCACCGGTAATCCAATAAGGTCGACCGAGAAGCCTTGCGGCCTCCTCCATCTCGCCGCGTTCTATACATTCACGGATCCTGGTACTTGAAATAACACCGCCGTCAGCGCATAATTTATCGTAAACCTTAAGTGTGAAACCATACTTAGATGATAACTTACTGAGTAATTCCACATTGCCTCGTCCGCCTTTTCCGAATGTAAAATCTCTTCCGACCGCAATGTGCTTTACGCCGAGCTGTCCCGCAAGGACATTTCTCACAAAGGCTTCAGGCTCCGTATCCGCTGTCTCCTTTGTAAAAGGATAATCTATAAGATAATCGAGCCCCGTAGATGAAAGCAAGAGGGACCTCTCATCGTTTGTATCTATTAGCTTTATCTCCCGCTCAGAAAAAAGATTATGGGGATTTAAATCAAATGTAAATACAACGCTGGTTAATCCTTCCGCCTTGATCACGTCATCAAGCAGTTCCCTGTGGCCTAAATGGAAACCATCAAATTTGCCCAATGTCACAGCCGTATCAGTGAGCAAGATATCTTTTCCTTTTAAATATCTCATAATTTTATCCGAAATACTTCTCCACTCGAAGCTTCATACCATCGTATTTATATATTGCGTAAAAATGTTTCAGAGAATCATACATTAAAAACAAGTCATTTTTCGTAGGACGATCTTTATTCCCATGAAAAACATTATCTGTATTAAAGTCAATAACTCCGCCGTTTTTAAGCAACAACTCATCATGGCCTGACACAGAATATTTTCTGTAATCGGGAAATAAATCCGGCACCGGAGTAATTAATTCCGATAATTTATTCTCCTTGACAGCTCTTTCAACCTCCGATAATTTGTAAGCCTGTGATATATTGAAGGTTCCGACCTTAACTCTCGTCAGCTCAGCCATACAGGCATAGCATCCGAGCTTCTCTCCTATATCGCGGCAAAGGCTCCTTATATATGTTCCCTTGCCACAATGAACAGTGAGTTCCGCAGTATTATTTTCCTGATTTACATTATCTATAACAATATCATAAATAATTACGTGATTAGGTTTTCGCTCAACAGTAATTCCTTCCCTGGCAAGCTCATATAATTTTTTACCGTTAATCTTCTTTGCGGAATACATGGGCGGTATCTGGTCATAATCTCCGATAAAGCTTTTTACCGTATCAGAAAACTCTCCGTTGTTAAAAATCTCAGCAAGCCTTTCCCCGGACCAGTCAGTAGTATTAATTACATTGCCTGTCACATCCTCAGTATCGGTAGCAACGCCTAATTTAATGACTGCCTTATATATCTTATCGTGATCGGTCAATAAATCGCATAGCTTAGTCGCGTTCCCAAGGCATATTGGCAGAACGCCTTCTGCCATGGGATCGAGAGTTCCGGTATGCCCTGCCTTTTTCTGATGAATTATTCCACAGAGCTTATTTACAGCGTCGCGACTTGTGAAACCCTTTTCCTTGTAAATATTTATTATTCCGTTAATCATGCGTTACTCTATATAATTTAATTCACGAAGAATAACTTCAAGCTGTTTAGTGATGGAATTAATACAGTCATGAGCATTTCCTGAAATAGTGCATCCGGCTGCCATTTTGTGGCCGCCACCACCAAAGTATCCGGCCACCTTCGTAAGGTCAATATCAGTGACTGTACTTCTCATACTTACCTTATATACCTGATTCTCTGTCTCGTAGAGGAAAATGGCTACCTTAATTCCCTTGGTAAGGCGGAGCTGGTCAATAATTCCCCCTAAATCCTTACCATCGGCCATATAGAACTCAAGTTCCTTGCGGGTTAAGTAGGATACTATTACCTCGCCGTTCCAAAGAAGCATACTCTCCATAAGACATCTACCCAGGATCTGGTTCTGCTTATATGTCTTAGAATAGAATCCGTCATCGATTATCGAAGGATAATCGATTCCTTTATCCATAAGATATCCGGCAATATCCATAGTCCTGTGGCTGGTGCAGTTATGATGGAAGACACCGGTATCATGAATAATGCCGGTATAGAGGCACTCAGCGGTCTTCTTGCTTATCTTATCATTATCAAGCATCTCATAGAGAACTTCACAGGTAGAGCTCGACTCAGGAAAAATGTAGTTTTCTCTGCAGATACCGAGTTTGCAGACGTGATGATCGATGCAAACCGTCACATCGGAATTCTTAAGAAGCACATCTCTCTTACCAAGGCGGCTTGCTTCAGAGCAGTCCATCATAAAGAACAGATCAAAATGCTCATTTTCAGGAATATCCGTTACAATATTTTCAGTACCCGAAAGAACCTTCAGATCATCCGAAGGTTCATCAATATAAACTGTCACATCTTTATCGGTATTTTCTTTGAGGTAATTATATAGTCCGACTGTAGAACCAACACAGTCGCCATCAGGGCGGACATGCCCCGATATAGCAATCTTATTGGCAGACCCCACAATATCCAATATCTTTCTCTCCGGTTTGTCTGACATATTATTTCCTCTCTTCCATCTCCTTGTCGCGCTCAGTAACCTCATCTATAAGCTCAGACATACGCATGCCGTATTCTATAGAATTGTCGAGTAAAAAGCGGAGCTCCGGGGTGATTCGGAGATTAACAGTCCTTGCAAGCTGGCTTCTTAAATAAGGCATAGCGCTCTTAAGGCCATCTAAGGTTGACTGCTTCTTCTCTTCATCCCCCAGTACACTTATATACACTTTGGCGGTTTTAAGGTCCGGAGCGACCTCTACATCGGTAACCGATGTAAAGGGACTGACTCTGGGATCCTTCACGCCGTCACGTATCAGTTCAGCAAGCTCTTTTTTTACTTCTGAATTGATACGGACATTTTTAATGCTGTTCTTTCTCATTATTTATTCCTTGGAACCTCAACCATCTGGTAGAATTCAGCAGTATCTCCCTCGGCGAGGTCATTAAACTTCTCAAATACAAGACCACATTCGTAGCCTGCGTTTACTTCCTTAACATCATCCTTGAATCTCTTGAGAGAAGCAAGATTTCCTTCAAATATCTGATCATCACCGCGTTTAACTCTCGCCTTGCATCCGCGAACGATCTTACCGTCAAGTACAAATGAACCGGCAATTGTTCCGACCCCTGATGCCTTGAAGAGCTGACGGACTTCGGCATGTCCTATAACCTGCTCTACATATTCAGGCTCAAGCATACCATTCATAGCAGCCGTGATATCATCAACAATATTGTAAATAACCTTGTAAAGTCTTACGTCAACCTTCTCACGGTCAGCTGATTCCTTGGCTACCGGATCAGGTCTTACGTTGAAACCTATTACTATAGCGTTGCTTGCCGCGGCA
The DNA here is from genome assembly GCA_900314885.1 of uncultured Eubacteriales bacterium. Taxonomy (GTDB): domain Bacteria; phylum Bacillota; class Clostridia; order Lachnospirales; family Lachnospiraceae; genus Catonella. The sequence continues at coordinate 13,424 of OMWY01000017.1, read as the reverse complement.
AGTGATATATCAGATTCATTGATAGCGCCTACGCCGCCATGAATAACATTAATAGCGACTTCATCATTGTTAAGCTTGATGAGACTCTGCTTAATAGCTTCAACCGAGCCCTGAACATCAGCCTTGATGATAACATCAAGCTCCTTGACATTCCCGGCCTTGATCTGGTCAAAGAGACCATCAAGTGAAAGTTTCTGCTTGCTGTCAGCGATAAGCTTGCTCTTTTCTTCAGTGATGAATACGTTGGCAGCGTTCCTTGCTTCCTTCTCATCCTTGAAGGTGAGCATGGTGTCACCGGAATTAGGAACATCATCAAGACCAAGTATCTCTACAGGAATAGACGGTCCCGCAGACTTAACATTCTTATGCTTATCATCAAGCATGGCACGGACTTTACCATGGGTATGACCGATAGCGATATAATCTCCGACATGGAGGGTACCCTTCTGAACGAGAACTGTCGCTACAGGACCGCGTCCCTTATCAAGACTTGCCTCAATAACGACGCCTCTCGCCGCTCTGTCCGGATTTGCCTTATATTCATTGACATCGGCTGTGAGCAGAATCATCTCGAGGAGCTGGTCTATACCCTCGTGAGTCTTAGCCGAAACCGGTACAAATGTGGTAGAACCGCCCCAATCTTCAGCAATAAGACCATATTCGGTGAGCTCCTGCTTTACACGATCTATATTAGCGCCCGGTTTATCTATCTTATTGACGGCTACAATAATCTCAACGCCCGCTGCCTTCGCATGGTTAATAGCCTCTACAGTCTGTGGCATGACACCATCATCAGCGGCTACAACGAGAACCGCTATATCTGTCGCCATAGCGCCGCGAAGTCGCATGGCTGTAAATGCTTCATGTCCCGGTGTATCAAGGAAGGTTATCTTCCTGCCGTTAATCTCAACGATTGAAGCACCGATGCGCTGGGTAATACCACCTGCCTCTTTGCTCGTAATGTTGGTAGAACGTATAGCATCGAGAAGTGATGTCTTACCATGATCGACGTGACCCATTACGCAGACTACCGGAGGACGTCTCTTAAGGGTCGATGGATCATCTTCCTCTTCCTTAAGGAGTTCCGCTACAAGGTCAACAGGAGTCTCTTTCTCGGCTATTACGTTGAACTCAAGCGCTATATCAGCTGCCTCATCATAAGTAATTTCCTGAGTAAGCGTATACATCTTACCTTCAAGGAAGAGCTTCTTAATAATAACAGAAGGCTGAACCTTCATCTTCTCAGCGAGCTCCTGTATAGTAAGACTCTCAGGAATCGTGATGTTCTTGATGCCATCGTCTTCCTTCTTCTCTACAGGCTCCGGCTTAATGAAAGCGCCCTTGCGGTTAGGGTCCTTCTTCTTCCGATGCTTCTCGCGATCATCATCAAGCTCGTTTAATACTTTATTCTTGTCAAAATGCTTGCCAAATGACTTCTCATTCTTATCGCGTTCGCGATTCTTTTCTCTTTCTCTTTCCTTATCGCGCTCACGGTTATTGGTAGATTTTGTAACAAGACGCTCGCCACCGGCTTCGGCTCTCTTTCCCTGAGGGCGGCCCTGACCGCCACCCTGTGGCTTACTGCCTCTCTGGCCGCGTTCATCTCTGGCGCCATCCTTACCTGAGTTGCCGCGTCCCGAAAAGCTCTTGTCCTTATCCTTATCTCCGACTCCGGTACGGCCGTTACGGTTACCGCCATTACCATTACCATTACGGTCACGGTCGCTTCCGTTGCCATTACGACCTCTGCCGTTACGATCGCCTGACTTACCCTTACCGTCTCTGCTGCCGTTACCATCTTTGCCGGACTTATTCCCGCCCCTTGCGGCTATGGCAGCAGCTACCTGGCGGGCCTTCTTCTCGGCATAACGTCTTGCGGCCTCCTCGGGAGTCAGAATTTCTTCTTCCTTCTTTTCTGCTGCTTCTACGGATACCGCCTTAGCCTTAGAAGTTTTTTCCTTTGGCTTGTCTGAAGTCTTAGGAGCTTTTACCTCTTTGGCTTCCGCATCGCCTGATTCTACCTTTTCAGTAGATACATTAGTATCCTTTGAAGAGGCCTTTTCGCTCTTTGATGCCTCATTTTCAGTCTTCTTAGACGTCTTATCCTTCTTTATGGCCTCTTTGCCGGCTTCAGCGGCGTTCTTCGCAGCCTTCTTAAGGCTTTCTGTCGCTTCCTTCGCCTTCTTGCCTAAAGCATCACCAAGTGAGACAGAAAGTCCCTTCTTCTTCTCGCGTTCAGCGGCCTCTTTTGCCGCACGCGCCTTCACTTCAGGAGATCTGCCATCAAATACCTGCTGCTGACGCTTTTTCTTAGGAGCCTTCTTAGGGGCATTTTCCTTAGCCTGAGGCTTTTGGTCCTCTTTCTTTTCCTTGATCGAATCCGGAGCAAACTTAGCCCTTACGACATTCTGCTCCTTCTCATCTATTTCGCTAAGGTGGTTCGTAACTTCGTATCCCTGCTCACGAAGGTAGTCTACTACTTCCTTGCTCTTCTGTCCGATCTCCTTCGCAAGATCCACAACTCTAACTTTTGACATTACCTGTTCGCCTTTCCGGTATTCTCTCCATCTATTTCGTGAAGGACTGCCTCAGCGAGCCCCTCGTCAAAAATCAGGACACATGCCCTTAAGTTCTTACCTATTGCCTTCCCGAGTTTCTCTTTCGTACCGTAGAGGCGCATAGGCACATTGTATTTCTCAGCTATAAAAGTCATTTCCTTTTTAGCGTTATCTGAAGCGTCTTCCGCAACAAGCAGGAGCTTTGCGTCTTTTTGCTTTATAGCCTTTTCTATAAGAAATTCTCCGCTTGTTACCCGGCCCGCCTTAGCGGCGAAGCCCAAATAGCCAAATGCTTTATTCATTATAAATTAAAATTTTCTTCCTCTGCGGCCTGTGATTCGCTCTTAATGTCTATTCTGTATCCTGTCAGTCTGGCGGCAAGTCTCGCGTTCTGGCCTTCCTTACCTATCGCGAGAGAAAGCTGCGAATCCTCAACTATGACGGTCGCTGACTTGTCATACTCATCGGCTACCACACTAAGGCAATGAGCAGGCGCAAGAGCGTTCATAATATACTCTCTCGGATCCTCGCTCCATACGACAATATCGATCTTCTCGCCTCTGAGTTCATTGATTACAGCTGAAACCCTGTCTCGATTCACGCCTACGCAGGCTCCGACAGGATCGACATCGGGATCATTTGACCAGACGGCAATCTTTGTTCTGCTGCCGGCTTCCCTCGCGATACTCTTTATCTCAACCGTGCCGTCATTAAGCTCAGCCACCTCAGCCTCAAAAAGCTTCCTTACAAGCTCAGGATGAGAACGGGAAACCGTTATCCTCGGTCCCTTGGTGGTATCTCTTACATCTACAATATAAAGCTTTATTCTTTCGGTGGGCTTAAAATGCTCGCTCTTAACCTGCTCCTGCTCTGTAAGAACAGCGTCTGCCTTCCCTATATTAACAGAAACAAGTCCGCCTGAAGTCCTCTGAACTATACCGGTAACAATCTGGTGAACCTTCATGGAGTAGGTCTCATAGAGAACCTTTCTCTCTTCCTCAAGAATCTTCTGAACTACAACCTGCTTAGCCTTCTGAGCGGCTATACGTCCGAAGTTCTTAGGAGTGATTACCATATCAACCGTATCACCGACTTCAGCCTTAGGCTGCGTCAAATGAGCCTCGTCAATCGTCATCTGGGTCGTAGGATCCTCGACAGTCTCTACTACGGTCTTCTCAGCGTATACATCAACCTTGCCTGTGGAACGGTCAATTAAAACCTTGACATTGTCCGAGTTACCGTACTGATTTTTGCAGGCCGCAAGAAGAGAATTCTGAAGAGCCTCAAGAACGATATCCTTGCTTATGCCCTCTTCCTTCTCGATCTGATCAAGGGCTTCTATAAGCTCCTTACCGTTATCGACCTGCTCATTTTTCTTCTTCATAATTACCTCCGCAGCCCTCAGAAGTCAAGTGAGAGCTTTATAAGTGAAATGTTCTTTCTCGCTATATCCTTATCACTGTCATCCGAAAAGCCTATCGTGACAGTATCCTTATCAAAAGCCTTGAGGGTGCCGGTGAACTCCTTAAGCCCGTCGACAGCTTCAAAGAGCTTTAAGTCAACGTCCTTGCCTATGCTCTTCTCAAAGTCCCTGTCCTTCTTAAGGCGTCTTCCAAGTCCCGGTGAGCTTACTTCCAGTATATAAGAGCTTTCTATGAAGTCTTCCTTGTCAAGAAGATCGGATAGCTTCCGGCTTACAAGCTCACAGTCATTGACTGTAAAGCCGCCCGGTTTATCTATATAAGCGCGTAGATACCAGTTACTTCCTTCCCTGACATATTCTACGTCCCAGAGGTCATAGCCGTTCTCCTCAATAATGGGCATGAGAAGTTCTTCCGTACGTTTCTCATAATACTCTTTATTTGCCATAAAAATTCCTTTACACACGAAAAAGTGGACCTCGACGGCCCACTTCCTAACCTTAAAATACTATAGCCTGTGGGAGAATCGAACTCCCGATTCCGCCGTGAGAGGGCGGCGTCTTAGCCTCTTGACCAACAGGCCTTACAACGAACTGACGGGTATTAGTTTACCATAAAGTCAGACCGTTGTCAACCCCTTTTTTGAAAATTTTTCAAAAAAATTTCTAGACACCCTGATAACAGGCATTTGGATGTCCTTAAGTCACTTTCTCGAACTCCTTCTTTATTTTTTCGGACATCTCACGTACAATATGGTGATCTATCTTGTCAATCTTCCTGTCGTATGTCATGATACCGTTTACTTCTTCCTCTATATCGGACAATTGAGTATAGACATCACCCGAAAGGCCGTATCTGATATTTTTTATCACTTCATTTTCAACCAGATCAGCGTACGCCTCTGCAAGACCCGCCCTGTTATGAAATGTGCCGTAACCATATAGCTTTGGCGAAAAGATGTGATCCCTGATCCTCAGAGAATATCCGCCGTATTCCGACAGGAAACCGATCCTGTAGTCAGGTCTGAGGTTGAATTTGAAGTAATAAGGGCATACTGGTCTACCGCCTCAAAATGAAGCAAAATATGCTCATTTTCCTCTTTCTTCACGTCAAAAAAGCGCCTGTAGTGGAGAAACCTCCCGGGCATTAGCTTTCTTACCGGCTTAAGCCCGGATGCCTCCGATTCAGGCGAAAAAGGCACCTTAATCTTGTATCCATATCTGTCCGGCACTGAGGGAGTCCTGTCAAAGGACAGATCCCACAGGCCGTTAAGCATCGTGTAATTATCTCTCGCCATCTGAGGACGCGGATATTCCTGCAGTGGTTCGGAAGGTATATCAAAATCAGTTGATAAATGTTTCATTTACGCAAATTTCCAATTCACTTTATTCTCATATTCTCTCGCGACAGCCTCTCTCGCCGCGTCTCGCTGGATGGAAGCGAGCTTTATCCTGTTGTAGCTATCAAGGTATGGGCTTATGCCCGTCCTCGCGTTCTTCCATGAATACTCTGTATGAATAATCTCGTTAAGCCTGCTGGTGGCCATTCTTCCATAACCCTTGGCTACAGCTATGACAGTATCCATCTCCGAAGGGGACAGAACTCCGTCAGCGAAGGCAAACGGGGCGCTGTGATCGAAATCATAAGCCGCGCGGACTGACAGTAAAACCGGTCCACCGGCGAAAGCTCTGAATGATTCATTAAATAAGGCTCTGCTGTTTCGTATGAGATATTCTCTCTGTGCGAAATACATGAGTTTCTGCATCCTTGCCTCTTCCGGTGGCCGTCCGTACAGAGCGCCACAGGTATCATAGAGGACTTTTGCAACCAATGTAGTGTCTGCCATACGTTTGGCCTCCTTTCCCGTATAATCCGAAATCCTTTTCAGATAGTTATTACTTCTACTATTTATATCGGCAGGAAGGCACTAAAAAAGAAGCCATAAAGGCTTCTTTTTTATGAAACGCTACAATCAGTCGGCAGCGTCTACTTTGATGATCTCTTTCTTATTATAGGTACCGCAATTTCTGCAGACTCTGTGAGGTACCATAAGAGCTCCACAGTTAGGACACTTAACAAGCGCAGGAGCGCTCATCTTCCAGTTAGCTCTGCGAGCATCTCTGTGTGCCTTGGAATTCTTATTCTTTGGGCAAATTGACATCTTAAACACCTCCTTGAATGGAATATGCTATATCTCATTGTCTCATCTCAGGATCCATCCACGCCGAGATAAGACCTGTCGAATTAACAATAGTCATCAAACATTACTATTCTACTACATCATCTTGTGGTTGTCAAGTGCTTTTTTCAAAATTATACCGCAGTATCTTTTCATAAGGTCTTGTGAACCCGTAAATTTCTCGTTGAGCTCAAGGAAGACCTCTTTTCCCTTATATTCTCGTACGAAGGTGTGGGCCGATATAGGAATAGGTACCGGAATAAAGTCACTTCTATACCCGGTATAGCACTCGCTCGCTTTCACTTTTCTCACGAGACTCTTGTCCATAAATTGCGCTATACTCTTGTGTATAATTTTATCCTCATTTATCAGGTACCTGTAATTCCTGTAGTCGCTGTAAAACAGCTTCAGTTCCTCATTTATAACCGGCACCGAAATTATTACCCTTCCGTTATTTTCCATACAGATGCTGTAGCTATCTTTGTGGATTTCACCGGCGGAAGGGATATATGGAAGTTCAAATATAAATTCCGCTCCTTCCTCCTTTTTCTCAGCATTTACACTGTCCATAAAATCAGATATATTCTTTATTTCATTATCAAATTCAAGAATTCTGCTAATTTTCACAAGTCCCTTTACATCATCATGATTATGTAAAAGGAGGATACGCCTCAAATCATCTGCTTTGTCATTTTTAGAAAGAACATATTTTATATAAAGTGAATAAACCTCTATCAATTCACCGCCGTTTGTCTCATCAACCCTGTCGGTGCTCATCATAGCTTCTACGGTAGGCTGGCGGAGATTCGGCAGTCCGAACAGTTCCTTATAAGGCTTCATCTTCTTGTAAATATCTATACTCTCGATATGGCTGTCATCAAATGGAATATTTAATCTCGCGCACCTTTTTCTGACAAATGGCAGATCAAATCCGTCACCATTGTAGTGGATAAGTTTCTCTACGTTCTTTATGTAGTCTGTGAAATATGTAAGGATTTCCACTTCACTATCGAGTGTATCGGCGAATAACTGCGTAAGTTTTATTCCATCACTACTTCTCTCAGCTATGCCTATCAGATAAACCTTCGAAACATCATAAGAAAGCCCGGTTGTCTCTATGTCAAACCAGGCTGTCTTCTCCCCTGTCGGGAACAGGTTTTCCACCGCTTCATAACGAAAAGTCTCTTCTGCTCTGTACATTATAAAACCGTTACCCTGTTCCTGCCATTTTCCTTTGAGGAATATAGGGCCTTATCAACTCTCCCCGCCATACCGTCAGCGGTATCTCCCTTACAATATTCGGTAACGCCGAAGCTTGCGGTAACCGGTTTATCAAAGGAAAACTTCTGGCTGCCCAGCAGATTTCTCAGCTCCTCAGCTGTCTTACGCGCTTCCTCTCCATCGCACGAGAGTATAGCCATAAATTCCTCGCCGCCCCACCTGCCAAGTGAAGCGCAAAGTCCGGAATCTTTAAGCATCTCTTTTGCTGTTCCGGCAAGCTTAATTAATACCTCATCACCGGCGGCATGACCATATGTATCATTTACGGACTTAAAATGGTCCACATCAAACATAAGAAGGGAGAATGAGCTGCCATTCTTCTCCACTTCCTTTACTTTCTCGTCTATTCTCTTCTGTATCTCACCGCGGTTAAATATCTGAGTCATCTGGTCCGTGACAGCCATGAGTTTAAGCTTTTCATTTGCTTCAATAAGGTCGCTCGTCGCAGCATCTATAAATGAGGCGAGGCGGCTTACGAGTGTCATATTGCTGTCATCCTTCTTAGCTGACGGAGTCGGAAATGTATTGAGACCGAAAACAGCGGCTCCCTCACGAATCCCGGCGACAACTATGGCCAGGTTATCAAGCTTCGTCACTCCATTTTCGCGAATAATCTCTCCCGATGAGAAGAAACCTGAAGCCGGTGCCACATCATAAAATGAATGTACCTCCCTGTTGGTCTCCTTAAGGCCCCAAAATGTGCGTCTGCCAAAAGATGAAAATATAAGCTGACACTGAGGTCTGAATTTTTTTACCTTGTTAATCCCTTCTTCTACGTCATGGATTAAAAGCTTGGGATCCCCGTAGGTTATCCTTGCTATACTTCCTGTCTTAACGTCTCCCGAGAACTTCATAGAGCCATCAGGATTGCAGCTGAGAGCCCGCCTTATATTACGCCTGTCATCAAGAGCAAACTCAAAAGGGAACTCAAGGGCATTATAGAATAAATGGCTGTCATTGGGAATTCTAAGGTACTTATGATATATCTCATAGGCCGGCTTATCATCAAGGGTATAAAGAATATTGCCATCTGCCTTCGTAACCTCGGTTGGCATCCCGACTGCTTTCCAACCTTCTATCTCCTCGCAGAAGAAGTGAAGTTCACTTCCACCGTAATATATTATAATCGCAGTATTCTTAGTAGGTTTAAGTCCCTTCGCGAATACATACGAATCTGTCTCGTTGTCGCCAAAGGCAGCGCCGCCGAAGACCTGTACTTCCCGAGGCAGCTTGTCAAAGGCCGCACAGAAGCGGTCAGTAGAATAATCGCCTAATGTAAATATAACCTCAATTGCGGCAAGATGATTAACGGTAGCGGCTTCAGAAAGAATCTTAGCCTCTGTCTCATCCAAAGAGGCACTATTTAAATCCACGGAAAGCAGTCTTATATCACAGTCACTTTTTTCAAGCATAGCACAGCATACTACAATAGAATCGTCACTGACGTTTCCGCCAAAGACGGTTCCGCTTGCAGAACAGCCTGCGTATATTGCTTCAGGAAACTTTTCGTCAATAATATGAGTAACTCTGTCGACTTCGCCCGGATTCGCGCTGTTCGCCATGATATGTATGAACACGGCGGATGCGTTGTGGGTACTCTTCCACTTTTTCCAGGATTCGATGTTGCTCTCGAAAAGTCCCTCTCCTGTGTATTTAATGAGAAACTGCTTCATTTGCCGCTCCCTGATTTGTAATTGATAGTTTGAGTTTAGTATATCATCTTTTCACAAAAATAGCAATTATAAAAAAGAAAAAGGAAGCCAACTTTCGTTGGCTTCCCAATAGCGGGTCCCTCTCTACGACAAAAATCAATACATTCCGGCTGGGTTTGGCTGTGCAGGAGCTGCAGGAGCAGGTTCCTTAATATCAGCTACAGCCGCTTCTGTTGTAAGAAGTGTACTTGCTACGCTGGTAGCGTTCTGAAGAGCGCTTCTTGTAACCTTGACAGGATCAAGGATACCGGCCTTCTCAAGATCTGTATATTCCTCGTTAAGAGCATCGAAACCAAATCCAGGCTTCTCTTCCTTAACCTTATTTACGATAACAGCGCCTTCAAGACCTGCGTTCTCAGCGATCTTGTAAAGAGGTGCCTCAAGAGCCTTAAGAACAACCTTAGCTCCGGTCTTCTCATCACCCTCGAGTGTAGCAGCAAGCTTCTCTACGTCCTTTGTAGCATGAATATAAGCACTGCCGCCGCCTGCGATGATACCCTCTTCAACTGCAGCCTTAGTAGCAGCAAGAGCGTCTTCCATACGGAACTTAGCTTCCTTCATCTCAGCTTCTGTAGCAGCGCCGACTCTGATGACAGCTACGCCGCCCGCAAGCTTAGCAAGTCTCTCCTGAAGCTTCTCACGGTCGAAATCAGATGTGGTATCCTTAATCTGAGTTCTGATCTGGTTCTCACGATTCTTGATCTCGTTGGCATCGCCTTCACCATCAACGATGATAGTGTTATCCTTTGTAACCTTTACGCTCTTAGCGCGACCGAGCTGCTCAATCTTGGCATCCTTAAGCTCAAGACCAACTTCACTTGAGATAACCTGGCCACCTGTAAGAATAGCGATATCCTGAAGCATTTCCTTTCTTCTGTCGCCGTATCCCGGAGCCTTAACAGCTACTACATTAAATGTTCCTCTTAACTTGTTGATTACAAGTGTTGTAAGAGCTTCACCCTCAACATCCTCAGCGATGATAAGGAGTCTTGCGCCCTGCTGTACGATCTGCTCAAGGAGTGGAAGGATATCCTGGATATTGCTGATCTTCTTATCTGTGATAAGGATATATGGATTGTCAAGAACAGCTTCCATCTTATCCGTATCTGTGCACATATAAGCTGATACATAACCACGGTCAAACTGCATACCTTCTACAAGGTCAAGCTCGGTCTTCATGGTCTTGCTCTCTTCAACGGTGATAACACCATCCTTGCTGACCTTTTCCATAGCGTCAGCTACAAGAGCTCCAACCTCTTCATTTCCGGCTGAAATAGAAGCAATCTTCTTGATATGATCCTTACCCTCAACAGGGCTGCTCATCTTGGAAATAGCCTCAACAGCGGCATCGCAGGCCTTCTTCATACCCTTTCTTAAAATGATTGGGTTAGCCCCGGCTTCAAGGTTCTTCATACCTTCATTTATCATAGCCTGAGCAAGAACGGTAGCTGTTGTGGTACCATCACCTGCTACATCGTTTGTCTTGGTAGCTGCTTCCTTAACGATCTGAGCGCCCATGTTCTCATATGGGTCCTTAAGCTCGATCTCCTTAGCGATAGTAACACCATCATTTGTGATTACAGGAGCGCCGTATGATTTATCAAGTACAACGTTTCTTCCCTTAGGTCCAAGGGTTACGCCTACAGTATCCGCAAGCTGATTTACACCTGCTTCAAGTGCTTTTCTGGCATCAGCGCCAAACTTTATCTCTTTAGCCATCTTAATAATCTCCTTATAAAAATATTCCGATACAATTTAAGTTAAAAATCAATCAGTTACAACAGCGAGTATATCGCTCTGCTTAACAACTACAAACTTGTCTTCGCCAAGCTTAACATCGGTTCCGGCATATTTTGAATAAATAACCTTGTCTCCGACCTTAACCTGCATCTTAACTTCCTTACCGTCAACAACTCCGCCGGGACCTACAGCAATAACTTCAGCCTGCTGTGGCTTCTCTTTTGCCTGATCGGGAAGAACGATTCCTCCTATTGTCTTCTCCTCAGCTTCAAGCTGCTTTAATACGACTCTGTCGCCTAAAGGTGATAACTTCATGGTTAAAAACCTCCTTATATGATATGATATTTCGTTCTGTATTTATTTATTAGCACTCACCATTTCTGAGTGCTAACTTACAAGGGATATAATAACGCTTGTAAAGAAATATTGCAAGCCTTTTTATATACTTTTATTCGCCATTTTTAAGCTAATTCTCTTTTTATCTCATTCTACCTCTTTTATACTCGTTTTTTCTCTTTATTTCATCATTTGTGCAAAATATTATGACACTTCACTAAACTTTACCATATCCGAAAAATGTAGATAGACAAAACCGTACAAAAAGTATAGAATATAGTTATACATTTGACACAGGAGATTTACCGGATGGATGAAGTCATAAAGTTTGTAAAGAAGTTCATGGCAAAGATCAGGGATGACGATGTCGGCGCCTATGCCGGTCAGTCTACCCTCTTTATTATAATGTCCTTCTTTCCATTCGTAGTATCGGTTTTTTCCATCCTCCACTACATGCCAATCGGCACCGAGGATACAATCGTTACCCTTTTAACATCAGCGCTCCCTGATGACCTTGAGAAAATGGCAACCGGTCTCTTTAAGGAAATAGAAGAAGCTGCGTCGGGTGGAGTGCTTATCACGACTCTTATCATGGGTCTGTGGGCAGCGAGCCGCGGATTTATGTCATTAATCACCGGACTCAACTGTATCTACGGAATGCGTGAATCGAGGGGATATTTTAAGCTCCGCGGCATCTCTCTCTTGTATACGCTATTCTTTATCCCGGCCTCAGTCATAACGCTGGTGCTCATGGTATACGGGAAGGTTATTGTAAATAATGTGCAGGCAACCTTTACAGGGCCGGCCTTTGAGATATTTTTTAAAATATTCAATCTCGGTACATGGGTTACCGAGGTCATGCTCTTCCTCTTCTTCTGGGCTCTCTTTATCTTTGTGCCAAACCACAGAAAGCACCCTTTAAGAGAACTCCCGGGGGCGATGATAACTACGGTCGCATGGGTTATTTTCACGGATATATACTATGTCTTCTATTCCACATCGGCAAATCTTTCGCTCCTCTATGGAAGTCTCGCTGTGGTAATACTTTTCGTCCTATGGCTCTATTTCTGCATGTACATAGTATTTGTCGGGGCTGAGATCAATACCGAGCTTTATGAAATTCTTGAACTTCGCAATATCTACAAAAAGTAGACACAGATTGTTAACATAAGAGAACTATGATGTCAGTATCAAGATTGAATTAATTCATGCGTAACTTGCCTTCTGATTGTCATCAAACTCAGAAGACTTAAATCAGCAAATAAAAGAGAACGATAGTCATGGTACACAGCATCAGAAAAAAGGTAACATTAGGTATCAGTGCTACAGCGATTGCTGCCCTCCTCGCCACTACCGGTACGGTTTACACCGGTAATGCCGCAAGTACAGCAACCACAACGAACACTCCTACCGCAGATATCGCTGTAAATAAGGCTACTCTAACAGCGAAGAATTCCGAAGGAGTCTGCATAGAAGGAAGGAATTCCGTAAACCTCTTTAATTCCAAGCTTACAAGCACCATGCCGACCACCGAACAGAATGAAAACCTCGTATGGTCAGTAATTCTCTATCAGAGCATGTCAGGTGATTCTGAGGTAGGAAAATCAGAATTCAACATGGTCGGCGGCAGCATTAAGAGCAACGGAGGCATTTTCTATACCACAAATACACAGAGTGAATTCACTCTTAAGAACGTGAAGATAACAAGCTCCGATTCTGACGCCTTCCTCTTAAGATGTACAGGAAACAGTAATGGCAGAGGCTGGGGAACCTCAGGCGCTAACGGCGCTGACTGCACATTTACCGGAATCGACCAGGATTTAACCGGAAATGTCGTATGGGATTCTATCAGTGACCTTGATTTTTATCTTACAAAGGGCAGTACGCTAAAGGGAGCCTTTATTGACGATGAAAGTGACGCAGGCAGCTCTACCGGCTCAGGTTACGCAAGCGTATATATCGATAAGACTTCTACCTGGACTGTCACCGGAGACTCAACCGTTACGAACCTCTATAACGCAGGCGGCACGCTTAAGGACGCAAGCGGAAAGAAGGTTACAATTGTTGTAAACGGCAAGACAATGCTCATGTACGGTAAAGAAGCAAGCAACCGAAAACAATAGATAGACCGCCAGCACTACACTATTCCGAACCAAAGACCAAAAGATAAGCATTTTGAGAAAATCTAAACTTTTGG
>OMWY01000007.1 GCA_900314885.1 uncultured Eubacteriales bacterium | reverse complement strand
TCAATTGTGATGTCTTCGGACGAATAATAAACTAAGCCCGACATCTTCTTGAGAACTAATTCCAGGTAGTCCTGTATTTGTAATTCATTAGCTTTTGCCGTTTCGATAAGAATTAAGACAATTGCTGTGGCTTCGGCTCCCTTGTCGGTGTCATGAAAAAGGAAGTTTTTCCTGGCCATAACAAAACTCTTGATGGCTCTTTCAGCGGCATTGTTTGTTAGTTTTATTCTTCCGTCAAGAAGATAATTACGTATCAGCTGTTCCTGATTAATTGTATATGTAATGGCTTTGGCGAATTTACTGCCGCAAACGGGGTTCTGTTTTTTACCCACGCAAATAAATCGTCTAATACCGGTTCTTCGTGAATTAGACGTTCCTTTTTACGTTCATCGGGTGACAGGTGTAACGTATCAAAATAATCCCTCCACCTACCGCACTTTTGCGTCAGGCACCCTATTCGGGTCAGCTGCTTGGCAAGTTCATTATGATGTAACGGTTCCTCAGTACAACATCGACGTACAACAGCTTGAAGCTGCAATATCTGACAAGTCTAAAGCTGTAATTATCGCTCATACTCTCGGAAATCCGTTCGATTTGAAAGCTGTAAAAGAGTTCTGCAACAAACATAATCTCTGGCTCATCGAGGATAACTGTGACGCCCTCGGCTCCAAATATACGATTGATGAAGAAACGAGATTCACAGGTACTTGGGGAGATATTGGCACTTCATCATTTTATCCGCCACACCACATGACCATGGGCGAGGGTGGAGCTGTTTATACTAATGATCCTCTTCTTAACCGTTTAATTCTCTCATATCGTGACTGGGGCAGTGATTGTATCTGCCATTCTGGCCATGACAACTTCTGTGGCCATAGATTTGATGGTGACTGGTCTGAGCTTCCTCACGGCTATAATCACAAATACGTTTACAGTCACTTCGGCTACAACCTGAAAGTCACTGATATGCAGGCGGCTGTTGGTGTAGAGCAGCTGAAGAAATTCCCTGAGTTCATCAAGATTCGCCAGCAGAACTGGAAATATCTGAGAGACCAGTTGGATGATCTAAAGGATGTGCTTATATTACCTGAACCTGCAGAGAACTCCGAGCCGTCATGGTTCGGCTTCCTTATCAGTGTCAGACCTGAGAGTAGTCTGAGCAGAAATAAGGTGACGAGATACATTGAGGAGCACAACGTTCAGACTCGTCTTCTCTTCTCCGGTAACATTATCTACCATCCAGCATTTGATTAGATCAGAGGGACAGATGCTTATAGAGTTGTTGGAGATCTGAAGAACAGTGACTTCATTGTGAACAACACATTCTGGATTGGTGTTTACCCTGGAATGACGAAAGAAAAGCTCGATTACATGATTCAGATGATTCATGAAGCAGTAGAGAAGTAAGGGATATTTTAAGAATGAGAAAAAAGACAGTAGAAGAACTGGAATCAGCGGCTCTTCAAATTAGGAAGAATCTACTCAAACTTTCTTCCATACAATCCATTCACATTGGCGGTGACTTATCTATTGCGGATGTGATGACGGTACTCTGGCAGTATCAAATGAATTACGATCCTGATGATATCCAGGCAGAGAGCAGGGATAGGTTCGTTCTCTCAAAGGGTCACGCATCGGCGGTTACAAGTTTTAATCAGGCGGCTATCGGATGTTTTACAGCAGATGATGTATTCAAGGAATATGCCACAGATGGCGGCCGCTTTTCCATGCATTCATGCAATCTGGTAAATCCTTATGTAGAGGTTTCAACCGGTAGCCTTGGGCATGGATTCCCTGTAGCTTGTGGAATGGCAGCGGGACTTAGACTTAAGAAGAATTATACGAGCCGTGTTTATGTTGTCATGGGCGATGGCGAGCAGTCAGAGGGCTCTGTCTGGGAAGCCGCCATGAACGCTGTTCATTACAAGCTTGGAAATCTTATAGCCATGGTTGACTTCAATGGCTTGGAAGCTGATGGAACAATTGAACAGGTTACAGGACTTGGTGATATTGCTGATAAGTATCGTTCTTGTGGTTGGATTGTACAAGAGATAAACGGAAATAGTATAGCAGAAATTAAAGACGCATTTGATTCATTACCTCCATCAGATTCTTCAGTTCCTACTGTTTTGATTTGCCATACCGTAAAAGGCAAGGGCGTGCCATTCATGGAGAATAATGTGAGATGGCATGCTGGTCACGTATCGAAAGAACAGTATGAGGAGGCTATAGCAGCACTGGATTTGGAATATGGAAAGAAGGTGCTGGTATGAACATAGACTTTTCTTCTAAATATTTCTTGAGAGATGAAGTTGGCGGTTACATGACTACTCTTGGCGACGAGGATTCTAAGGTGGTCGTTGTAAATGCTGATCTGATGAGAACGTGCAGAAATAGATCCTTTGCAGAGAAGTATCCTGAGAGAACATTCAATGTTGGCATTGCAGAACAGGATATGGTGAGCTTTGCAGCTGGTCTTGCACATGAGGGCTTCAAATCTTACGCTTTCACAATGGCCCCATTTATGAGTATGAGAGCCTGCGAACAGGTCAGAACAGATGTAGCTTATGCAGATCTTGATGTGACTCTTATTGGCGCTTATGCAGGTGTGTCTGGTGGTATTTCAGGAGCTACTCACTGGGGACTTGAGGATGTTGGCATTATGACAAGCTTTCCTAACATGACAGTCATGGAGCCTTGTGATCCAGTTGAAGCGCATAAGATGATGGAGGCATCTCTTTCATATTCGGGTCCCATCTACATTAGAACTAGTGTTGAACCGACAATCCCCATTTATGATGAAAACTTTGATTTTCAGATTGGTAAGGCATCCGAGATATTAAGCGGTAACGATGGCACTTTCATCGTTTCAGGCATAACAGTAAAGTATGCACTTCAAGCAGCAATGCATATCAAGGAGACGACAGGCAATGAAATACGTGTTATTGACATGCACACAATAAAGCCGATTGACAGCGAAGCAGTTATTAATGCTGCGAAGACAGGGCATGTAGTAGTAGCTCAGGATCATAATATCCATGGTGGTTTAGGTAATGCTGTATCTGAGGTAATTGTAGAAGAAGGCATTGCTACTAAGTTTAGAAACATTGGATATCCGGATGAGTTTGTTGCTATGGCACATGCACCATACCTCTATCACAAGTTTGGTTACGATGCTGAAGGACTTGAGTGTGCAATGCTGTCACTATTTTAAGGAAATATACAATGGAGAAAGTAGTAATAACAGGAGCAACAAGTTTCATTGGCGTTCATCTCATAGAAGAGTTATTAAAGAGTGAATGTGAGATATACGCAGTCGTAAGACCTAACTCATCAAATCTTATCAGGTTGCAACCTAGCGAGAAGATCCATGTTGTTGAACTTGATATGAATCATTATTCAGAGCTTGCTGACCATATCGGCAAGGCAGATGCGTTTTATCATCTTGCCTGGAATGGTGCGAGAGCGCCTTTACGAGATGATGCTGAAATACAGAAGAATAATTACGAGTGTTCTCTAATAACAATAGATCAAGCGAAGAAGATGGGGTGCAATTTCTTTTTTGGTTCTGGATCTCAGGCCGAATACGGGAAGATGCAAGAGTATGTGAGTGAAGCGTTCGATTGCCAGCCGATTACAGAGTATGGCAAGTATAAGCTTAAAGCTTGCGATTCCCTGATGAAAACTGCGGTAGATGCAGGCATGAAATTTATCTGGACTCGTATTTTCAGTATCTATGGGCAGTACGATTATTCGAAGACACTAGTCATGAGTTGTATTGATAAGATGCGGAATAATGAGCCAGTCGAGACGACTGCAGCTACACAGCTCTGGGATTATCTATATGTCAAGGACGCTGCAAAGTCTATGGTCCAGTTTGCCGATAAAAATTGTGAAAGCGGTATATATAATCTGGCGAGTGGAGAGATCAAACCACTCAAGGATTACGTTACGGAAATAAAAGAAGTACTTGGGAGCTCTAGTGAGCTTCGCTTCGGGGCTATCCCATACGGACCAAATGGTCCAGTGAATTTAAGACCAGATATCAGCAAGGTAAGGTCTGTGGGAGTACTGAACGAGATCACTCCTTTTAAAGAAGGAATCGCGGAGACAATAAAGAACTTATAACCGGGTTTGATTGGAGGAATTAATGGCAAAAATTAAGCGGCAAAGCAATGTAGAACTGTTGAGGATAATCTCAATGTTGCTGATAATTGCTGGACATTTCTCCGATCAGAGCGAAGTCCTCAGACATATCGGGGGGAGACTGTCCGACAACCCTGATTTAGCAGAAGACTGATGTAAATAATTGTAAATATATCTATGGCATCTATTAGCCAAGAAAAATTTTAGGAAATCGTTAGCTGACATGATTGCATAACTAATAAATAAGTCACATTATAGTTGAATAAAATAATCAAAAAGGCCTTGAAATTACTGACTTTTCTGTATAAATGTGGTATAATAATTACAGCACTAAATTATATTTTTGAGGTTATTAGTTATGCCATATGTCAAGAAAAACTTGTATACCAGATGTAGTCAGATGCTGGATTTCGATAATATAGTAGATGATAACAGCATAGCTCGTGTTATTGATAAATTTATAGATGAGCTGGACATCTCTGGCTATAATATAAAGGAAGTCGCTAAGACAGGACGTTCACAGTATGACCCAAAATCGATGTTCAAGCTATTTCTCTATGGATATAGCGTTGGAATAAGGTCTTCAAGAAAGCTGGCTTATTCATGCAAAGACAGTATTGTATTTAGCTGGCTTATGCAGGGACTTGAGCCTGATTTCAGGACCATAGCGTATTTCCGTAAAAATAACATAGAATCACTCACGAAGTTATTCAGGGAGTGGACGTGTTATTCCAATATTGTATTTTTTTCCAACCTGAAAATTGTAGATCTGAACGTATAAAAATAGCCTAATCTTCCATTTTAATGATGTTTTAGCCATGTCTGTTAGAATAGTTGTCAAGGAAGTAAATATGTTTTGTGGTATAATTTTAATACCACAGAAAGGAGCTCTGACGACTATGCAATACAGTAAAGAATTAAAGGAGTCCATCCTGAGAAGGATACTGCCTTCTAACAGTGAACCGGTTGCGAAGGTAGCAAAGGAATCCGGCCTTGCTGAGCAGACAATACGTAACTGGAAAGCTGCTGCTCTTACAGATGGCATTGATTCCATTCAGGGCGAGGAATCTGCTGATAAATGGATATCTCAGGATAAGTTCCAGATTGTCGTTGAAACAATAGGTATGAACGAGACGGAACTTGCGGGATATGCCAGGGAAAAGGGCATATTCGTTGATGATATCATAATGTGGCGTGATGCTTGTATAAGCGCTAACGGCAGTGCTGCCAAAGAAGCTGCCATGTACAAAAAGGAGCTTAAATCTTCAGCGAAAGAAATAAAGCGCCTTGAAAAAGAGCTGAATCGCAAAAATGCCGCTCTTGCTGAAACAGCAGCTCTCTTAGTAAGGAGATACTTGCAAAACGAATTGAAGTCTATGAAGCAGCTAAAGCAAAAGCATCTAGAACGTTGGAATGGGCGCAAAACCGGCAACTGGTCATTATCTGAAGTGGTTTATCTTAAGCCAGAAAAACCTGCTTCAGAGAAAAATATACAAGCAGAAACGAAGGATAAATCAATCAGTTAAGATTCAAAAGAATTGCCAACAGACGTTGCCTGATGAACCATTAACTGCCTGACATCATGCTTCGGGATAATCTGTCAATGGCAGAAACGAAGCGTCCATTGACAGATTTATCCCGGGCATAATAGAAATGGCTGTTAAAGGTTCAGAAGGAACCATCAATTTGAGTAATCTTTTTGTGACAACTATCTTGACAATCAGCGGTATGGCTAAGATTTGTGATTTTCATTATGTTGCTTGCGCTGACGAGTTTTAAGATATTATAAATTATTAAAATTGATTATTTTTATGGTAATAGTGGGGATTAAGTAATGAACAACAATCCATCAATAGTTATTGGTGAGACGGCTGATAGTGTAGCTGATTTGAAAAGGTTAAGAATTTGTATTGATGATGATGTTAAAAAGTATGATGCTTTAGCATATACAACCGATTTACGGACTATAGGGCTTATTTTTGAAAATATGACATTTCGAAGTAGCGCGCTAAATTATAAGTATCTTAATGATTCATGTGAAAAAGAAAGGCATGGTGTCGAGCCATTTGCAGGAAATCGTTTTATAACGTGCTTTTCACATAATGTAGTTGAAACAGAATATTTTTGGAATAATTATGGAGGAGAAGTAAAAGAAAATAAAGTGAGATTGGTTTTCAAGAATTTCACCAGAGATTTTGAAAATATGATATATACTGATTACTGCTATGTAACGAATGATAAAAAGCGGCTTTTGTTTGGAGTGAATAATCATACAGATGCGCTAAAAAAGGCCGCCAAATCTCCAGATCAGTATGCTGAGTATGAACTGTCGACAAGAATTGACGTTATAAAAATATTTGATCCACCATACGTTGATAAGGGGGCAGAAGAAATTACAGGCCAATATAAATTGAAGACTTCGGTAGAGTTTCCAGGAAAACGTGGGAGTACATCCATGAAGATGAATGCATATGAATCATCAATTCTTGGTAAGCACAAGTGTGATTGCTGGAAGAAAGAATGCGAAACTCGAATTATGAGTGTGATCGAATCTCCGCTAAAACATGGAAAGTGGGAATTTATTGACTTAAGATTAAAAGAGTATATATTTTACGAATTAATTATTGTTTTAAGTCCATGGAATAATGAGAAGTTGAAAAATCAAATAGAAAATATTATTGCTAAGGCTAAATTATCAGACAAAGTAAAAAATAGTATTAAAATTCGAGATAGTAATCTAAAAGGAAAAATATGACTTCATGTGAAAAATTAAAACTTCTCCGTGCTCATTATGGGCTTACGCAGGTGGCAATGTCATTAAGTTAGGACAATGAGCCACCATCTGTAAATAAATGGCGATAAGTTAAGTGAGGCGAATGATAAACCTTTCCAAAATCTGCCATATTTCTCTTAAATTATATTGAAATAAAAAAATTATGCATGACGATAAATGCAGATTGAAAACCTGCTTCGAGAAGCTTATAATATAGAGTATGATCAGGCCGTTCGGTAAGAGAAGCCCTTACTTCTCTTTGCGCGTATATTTAACGGATAGCGCCTGTTAGGCCTGATCGGAGTAAGCTGTCTTGCTAACAGCATCATCAATTCATTATCGTCACCGCCTTTTCTGAAATATGCCATGCATATATTTACGGCGGTGGCGAAATTTATCTTGTAGTGATGCTTTCGCCTTTCACTTTTCTTAAGGCGGACTCTGTACGCAATAAATGCGCAGTAATTATAAGCAGTCAGCTTTGCGTAAAGCTCCTGTTTTATATAGTTCTTGTCTTTTGAGTGAAAATTGACAGTCCCAAGGTTATAGTTGAGGTCTCGAAAGCTTGTTTCCTCGCCCCATCTCAGCCTGTAAAGCCTTTGAGTATCATCCGCCGGAAACTCTTCTCTTGAAAGGTTGGTTACAACAGTGACGTAAGTATCACATTTTACCTTAAAGCGAACAGCTCTGAAGGATATTTCGTAGGTGTCTTTATCCAGCGACAAAAAGTCGAATGATGTTCCCGGTACAAGGATTGTATATTTGCCGGCGTTAACCCAAGTGGCTTTTTTAAAGGTCATACATGGCGTTTAGATGAATGGCATTAAACCCCTTACCTTCAGCAATGAAAGTCTCATCATCAGA
The DNA here is from genome assembly GCA_900314885.1 of uncultured Eubacteriales bacterium. Taxonomy (GTDB): domain Bacteria; phylum Bacillota; class Clostridia; order Lachnospirales; family Lachnospiraceae; genus Catonella. The sequence continues at coordinate 95,461 of OMWY01000007.1, read as the reverse complement.
AGGATTGCGTCATATATTCATGTTGCGCTGTTGAATAAGCGCTGATACTGTTGGCTATCAGCCTTATGGTCAAAGAAATCCACCCCCTTTTTTGAATAATTTGTTAATTTTTTTTGTGTTCTGATTTAATTGGAAAAAACAGAAATTGGTGACTTTGAGCTTAACTTAATGACATTGATTATTATATTGGTTCGGTCTAAAAAAAGATAAAGGCGGTAGAAGAATGAAGGTTGTATTACTTGCGGGTGGTCTCGGCACAAGGATATATGAGCAGTCTCAGTACATGCCGAAGCCTATGATCGAGATAGGGGGAAAGCCTATCATCTGGCATATCATGAAGGAGTACTCGTATTACGGGTATAATGAGTTCATCATATGCGCGGGATATAAGCAGGGGGTGATTAAGGACTGGTTTGATGACTATTTTCTACACAGCGCGGATGTGACGTTTGATTTTTCGGAAGGAAAGAAGAATGTCGTGGTCCATGAGCAGACATGTGAGCCTTGGAAGGTTACTATCGTGGATACCGGTAAGGACACCATGACGGGAGGCCGTATTAAGCGCGTGCAGAAGTATATAGGTAATGAGACCTTCATGATGACTTATGGTGATGGTGTCTGTGACGTAGATATTAACAATCTGGTGAAGTTTCATAGGGATCATGGAAAAATAGCGACCCTTACCGCTGTCCTGAGAGATGAGGACAAGGGAAAACTTAATATAGCCGAGGATAATTCTGTAAGATCCTTCCGTGAGAAAAGTATAGTGGACAGTGCCCCTATAAATGCCGGATATATGGTTCTTGAGCCTTCTGTATTCGACTATATTGAGGGTGATAGTACAATCTTTGAAAGGGAGCCGCTTGAGATGCTTGCAAGTGAGGGTGAGCTTATGAGCTACAGGCATAAAGGCTTCTGGCAGTGTATGGATAATGTCCGCGAAATGGCGATTCTTCAGACAATGTATGACTCAGGCAAGGCTCCGTGGATAAAGTGGAAGGATTAAGGGTAAAATTATATGAATATCAGACGTTGGTCGGATGAGGCAAGTGCTCGTCGTGAGATTAAGGGCCTCATCGCAGATTATTATAAGGAATTTAAGGCGGAGAAGCCTGCCTTCAAGCCTGGCGACAGGATAGCTTATGCTTCTCGTGTATTTGACGAGAATGAGATGGAAAATCTTACTGACGCCTGCCTTGATTTCTGGCTTACGACGGGGAGATTTTCTGATGAGTTCGAGAAGAAATTCGCTAAGAAGTTTGGCGTGAAATACGTCCATATAGTTAATTCAGGGTCGTCAGCCAATCTCCTTGCTTTTATGGCCTTGACAGCTCCTGAGTTAGGGGAAAGGCAGATAAAGAAGGGCGATGAGGTAATTACTGTAGCCTGTGGTTTCCCTACGACTATCACGCCTATATTACAGTATGGTGCTGTGCCTGTATTTGTCGATGTGACGGTGCCTCAGTATAATATTGATGTAGAGGCGCTTGAGGAGGCGGTTAGTCCTAAGACTAAGGCTCTCATGATAGCGCATACCTTAGGGAATCCTTTTGATATAAAGGTTGTTAAGGCATTTTGTAAGAAACATAATTTGTGGCTTATCGAGGATAACTGTGACGCGCTTGGCTCCACATTTACAATAGATGGCGAAACTAAATATACGGGTACCTGGGGTGACATCGGCACATCATCATTCTACCCGCCTCACCATATGACCATGGGCGAGGGTGGCGCTGTATATACAGATAACCCGCTTCTAAGTAAAATGGTCCTCTCTTATCGTGACTGGGGAAGGGATTGCATGTGTAAGTCTGGCCAGGATAATATGTGCGGTCACAGGTTTGATGGCCAGTACGGCGAATTACCTCGCGGCTATGACCATAAATATACCTACAGCCATTTCGGATATAATTTAAAGGCTACTGAGATGCAGGCATCAATCGGTGTGGCGCAACTTGATAAGATAGATTATTTTACCGAAAGAAGGAAGCATAACTGGAACTTACTTCATGAATTATTATCGAAATATTCGGACAAGTTAATATTGCCGGAGCCTTGCGAGAATTCAGAGCCTTCGTGGTTTGGATTCCTTATTTCGGTTAAGCCTGAGTCGGGAATTGACAGGAATAAATTGCAGAGATTCATTGAAAGTAAAAATATCCAGACGAGATTACTATTCTCTGGGAATATTATTAAGCAGCCTTGCTTTAATGAGATAAGAGGTACTGACGCCTACAGGACTGTCGGTGATCTTAAGAATTCAGATTTTATTATGAATAATACTTTCTGGATTGGTGTTTACCCGGGAATGACTGATGAGATGCTTGAGTTTATGGCCGAGGTTATCGGTGAGGGTGTGACGAATGGACTTTAATAAGCTTCGTGACTTTTATAAAGGGAAAAAGGTCTTCGTAACGGGAAATACAGGCTTTAAGGGGACATGGCTCACTAAAATATTACTTATGTGTGGAGCTGAGGTTTGTGGTTATGCTCTTAAGCCAGAGACAGAGCCGGCGCTCTATGATCTGATTTTCGATGACCATAGCGCTTCGTCATTCGGTGATAATTTGCGGCAGCACTATTCTGATATAAGGGATTATGAAAAATTATCTGCTGCGATAAATGATTTTAAGCCCGAACTAGTTTTTCATCTTGCGGCGCAACCTATAGTAAGAGTTTCATATGAAAAGCCTCGTTATACATTTGAGACAAATGTGATGGGGACGGTGAATCTTCTTGAGGCGGTAAGGAATTGTGAAAGCGTAAAATCATTTCTAAACGTCACGACAGATAAGGTTTATAAGAACAATGAGTGGGTATATGGGTATCGTGAAAATGATCCGCTTGACGGGTATGACCCTTATTCTAATTCGAAGTCATGCTCAGAGCTGGTGACACATTCTTATAAAGAGAGCTTTTTCTCTGACGCGGATGGAAAGGATGGCAGGAGGTACCTTGCAATTTCTACTGCAAGAGCCGGAAACGTTATAGGCGGAGGAGACTTCGCAAGGGATAGGATAATTCCTGACTCTGTGAGAGCGATGAGTGAGGCTGTTAAGAAGGGCTTAGCTACAGGAATTATTGAGGTCAGAAATCCATTTTCAACAAGGCCCTATCAGCATGTTCTTGAGCCGCTTGCGGTATATCTTACTATAGCTATGAAGCAGTATGAGGATAGAAAATTCGCAGGCTATTATAATGTGGGTCCTGATGACTGTGACTGCGTGACGACAGGAGACCTGGTTGATCTCTTCTGCAAGAAGTGGAATAGCGGTGACCTTTCAGGATTACCGAAGGCTTCGTGGGAGAGTCACGCGGAGGCGGGCGCAGTTCATGAGGCGAATTTTCTTAAGCTTGATACGTCGCTAATTAAGGCGACCTTTGACTGGAAGCCGAGGTGGCATATAGATGAGTGTATGGATATGACAGTGAGGTTTTCGAAGATTCTGCTCCGTGGGGGAGAGATAGGAGCTGAGATGGAGAAGGAGATAGGGGAGTTTTTGGTAAGTGAGTAAACAACTAGGGCAGGCGTAGGCCTGCCCTTTTTTGCTTATGGGGTTCCTCACGGCCTTGTTAAATGGGGATGAATGTGGTAAGATGATATTAGTTTTGCTAGCGAGGTTTATGGAGGTTTTATATGGGCATTTACCTTAATCCCGGAGCCGGGAAGTTTCTCGAGGCCTTGAATTCTGAAATCTATGTGGATAAGAGTGGTCTTATTGCATACACAAATAAGGTTTTGGGCACAAAGCAGAAGTATGTATGCGTCAGCCGCCCGCGTAGATTTGGTAAGTCTATGGCTGCGGATATGCTATCAGCGTATTATGACAGGAGTAATGACTCCGAGAAATTATTTAATGCACTAAATATTTCACGTGATGCCTCTTATGAGGATTATTTGAATAAATATGATGTTGTGAAAATTAATATGCAATCATTTCTCAGTCAAAGCCATTCGATTTCTGAACTTCTGGAATTTCTGAAGGAAGATATTTCAGAGGAATTGGTAAATGAGTATTGTGATGTTAAAATTAACAGCAGAAGAGGGCTATCTAACGCATTTGACAAAGTTTACATTGAGACTCAGAGAAAGTTTATCATAATTATTGATGAGTGGGATTGCATTTTTAGAGAATATCGAGATGATAATAAGGCGCAGGAACAGTATCTTGATTTTATGCGAGACTGGATGAAGGATAAGGATTATATTGGACTGGCTTATATGACCGGGATATTGCCTATAAAGAAGTACGGGACCCATTCGGCCCTTAATATGTTTTCGGAATTTTCAATGGAAGATCCGGGTCCTCTTTCAGAGTACGTAGGTTTTACCGAAATTGAAGTGAGAAAGCTCTGTAATAAGTACTCATTGGAATTTGACGAATGTAAAGCTTGGTATAACGGATATTATTTTCCGGAATCCGGACCGGTATATAACCCTAATTCTATAGTAAGAGCTATGCTTTCACATAGGTTTTCAGATTACTGGAACCAGACCGAGAATTATGAAGCTTTACGAATCTATATCGATATGAATTTTGATGGATTGCGTGACGCTATATTACGTATGATGGCCGGTGACAGACAGGTAATTAATACAGGGAGTTTTCAGAATGATATGACAAGCTTTGCAAATGCGGATGATGTAATGACATTGCTTATCCATCTGGGTTACCTGGGGTATGATTTTGACACGAAGGAGGTATTTATTCCGAATCGTGAAATTATGCAGGAATTTATTACAGCGACGACAGCCAAGAATTCATGGGATGAGATAATAAAGTCTGTAAAGAACTCACAGAAATTGATTGAAGCCACATGGCTTGGCGATGCTGAAAAGGTCGCCTCTTATATAGAGAATGCCCATCTTGAGACAAGCCATTTACAATATAATGATGAAAATTCCTTGTCATACACTATTTCTCTTGCATATTACGCTGCGAGGCAGTATTATACCCTTGTACGTGAGATTCCTACCGGTAAGGGATTTGCTGATTTAGCATTCATTCCTCGTAAGAAGTACGCGGACAAGCCTGCCATGATAGTTGAGCTTAAGTGGAATAAGGATGCTGAAACAGCAATAACGCAGATAAAAGATAAGAGGTATCCTCTTGGCTTGACTGAATATAAGGATAATATGCTGCTTGTGGGAATTAATTACAATCGCGAAACAAGAAAGCATGTGTGCATAATAGAAGAATACAAATATAGGTAAAAACGGCGGGTTAACCGCCGTTTTTTTATTTAATCAACTCTCCAACTACCTGATTTATAACCTTACCATCGGCCTTTCCCTTGAGGGCAGGCATAACCTCTTTCATGATCTGACCTCTGTTCTTGGTAGCGATGACATCAGCGTACTTGGTGGTGAGAAGCTCCTTTACCTCGCAAACGTTAAGCTGCTTAGGGGCGAATTCACTTAATATATCATATCTGCTCTGATATTCAGCCTTGAGATCCGTGCGACTTTCAGGGCAGGCTTCAAGCTGCTCCTTCACAGTCCTTATTTCCTTTAGGATGCCCTCGTTTACTATATCCTCTGTGATATCATCTCTGTGACCGCCGTCGATGGCGATTTTCTTAACGGTTGAAATAGCGGCGCTGATAGCGTCCTTTCTCTCCTTGTTGTGGTCTTTCATGGCAGCGTACATAGCTTCCTGAAGTTCTTTGAAAGTCATATTTGATTCCTCCTTTAATAAATCTCCAACTATTATACACCAATCTGCCTAGAAATTCAATTGTCGTGAAAGCTTACATGGACATATTTCAAATATCCGTAAAATAGGTCTTCTTTTTTTTGTCACAATATGTTACAATGTAAATCGTGACTGAAATCCATCAAAAAGGGGGAAGACATGCTTTCTGATATCGAAATCGCCAGAAACAGTGAAATGTATCCTATAGGTGAGGTAGCTAAGGCTATCGGCGTAAGGGATGTTGAACTGGAATATTATGGTAAATATAAGGCCAAGCTCTCAAATGAGCTCTACGACCGTGTGAAGGACAATAAGGATGGCAAGCTTATCCTTGTAACCGCCATCAACCCTACTCCTGCAGGAGAGGGCAAGACTACCGTAACAGTAGGCCTCGGTGAAGCCTTCGGAAAATTAGGCAAGAAGGCTGCTATAGCTCTTCGCGAGCCTAGTCTCGGTCCTTGCTTTGGTATAAAGGGTGGCGCTGCCGGAGGGGGCATGGCCCAGGTTGTGCCAATGGATGACCTGAATCTTCATTTTACCGGAGACTTCCACGCTATCACATCCGCGAATAACCTCCTCGCGGCCCTTCTTGACAACCATATAAAGCAGGGGAATGCTCTTGATATCGATCCTAAGCATATCGTGTGGAAGCGCTGCGAGGACATGAACGACAGAGTACTTAGGAATATCATCGTAGGCCTTGGCGGCCCGGGAGACGGTGTCGTAAGAGAGGATCATTTCATAATAACCGTAGCATCGGAAATCATGGCTATACTCTGCCTTGCGACGGATATGAAGGATCTGAAAGAGAGGTTAGCTAAGATAATCGTTGCCTATAATCATAGCGGTGATCCTGTTACAGCAGCCGATTTACAGGCTGTCGGCGCTATGGCGGCCCTTCTTAAGGACGCTATCAAGCCCAATATGATTCAGACCATAGAACATACACCTGCCTTCGTACACGGTGGGCCATTCGCGAATATAGCGCACGGCTGTAACTCGGTAAAGGCTACAAAGACGGCTCTTAAGCTTGCCGATTACGTGATTACAGAGGCAGGCTTCGGCGCTGACCTTGGCGCTGAGAAGTTTTTCGATATAAAGTGCCGTAAGGCCGGCCTCACTCCTTCATGCGTTGTACTTGTGGCTACCGTAAGGGCTCTCAAGTATAATGGCGGTGTCGCGAAGACCGACCTCACTACTCCGAACCTTGACGCCCTTAAGAATGGTATAGTAAACCTTGAAAAGCATATAGAAAATCTTCAGAGGTTCGGTGTACCGGTTGTAGTAACACTTAATAAATTCGTTTCTGATACAGAAGAAGAGTTAAATTTTGTAAAAGACTTCTGTGAGAGCAAGGGCTGTGACTTCGAGCTTGCTGAGGTCTGGGAGAAGGGCGGCGAAGGCGGTAAAGCGCTTGCGAGCAAGGTGATTTCCGCCATAGAAAATCGAGAAAACCATTTTAAGGTCCTATATCCTGACGAGATGCCTCTCAAGGATAAAATCAAGACCATATGCACGGAAATATACGGCGCATCTGACGTAACATACGAGGCTGCCGCAAGCAAAGCGCTTGCGAAGATAGAGGAGATGGGCTATGGCAATCTTCCTGTCTGCATGGCTAAGACCCAGTATTCTCTCTCGGATGATCCTAAGAAGCTCGGCAGACCATCCGACTTTATTGTTCATGTAAGAGAAGTCTATGTGTCGGCAGGAGCGGGCTTTGTAGTCGTGATAACCGGAAGCATCATGACTATGCCGGGCCTACCTAAGCAGCCTGCTGCCTTTAGTATAGACGTAGATGACAATGGCAATATAACCGGACTTTTCTAAGGTTGATTTTGCCACAAGAATGTGCTTGAATTTTTTTAAGAATGTAGTATAATAGTAGTAAGAAACAGGTAAGGAACCAAGTGGTCTGGGGTGTTCGATAACTTCCGTTATTTTGAGCCTGCAAGACTTTAAACGGGATTCCTATTATTTATACGTAGATGTCACACCATAATGCACTCTGTGCCTCTTATATTGGCAGGCAGAAGCGTATCTGCGGAAACCCACCTGGCAAATGTCAGGAGTCAAAGTCCGGGAGCCGGCATTCCGGATCACTTTTATACTACAGTTTAGCGAGGCATTATATGAAGAAATTCAGGCACATTTTATTTCTTGTCGCCATGATGTTCATCTTCGCGATTGTCTCACCAAATAGGGCATTCGCGGACGATGCGTCCATTACGAATAATGAGAATGGAACGATAAGGCTTTCATTTAACAATACATACAGTGAGAAGATAAAGCTGCTTGTGCAGCTAACCGGCGGTAAGATGTTCAAGTACGATATCCCTAAGGGAAATGTAAATGTAAATATTCCTCTTACCGAGGGAAATGGCGAATATAAGATAATCTTAGCGAAAAATATTTCGGGCACCAGGTATTCTGTCCTCCAGACTAGTGTCATAAAGCTGAGTGTATCATCATCGACTTCACCGTATCTGACCAGTAATATTATTATTGACTGGGATACCACAAATAAGGCGGTAAAGAAGGCCCAGCAGCTGACTAAGGGAAAGAGCGGCAATTCAGCGAAGTTTAAGGCTGTCTATAACTACGTGGTCAAAAATTACAGCTATGACTACGATAAGCTTAGTATACTTGATTCATTGTCTAAGGATGGGTCCTACATTCCAAATATAGACAGCATATATTCCTCTAAAAAGGGAATATGCTATGATATATCGATTATGATGGCGTCTATGCTTAGAAGTGTGGATGTTCCGACTAAGGTTGTCACAGGCTATACGCCAAATGCAGCCAATAATCAATATCACGCCTGGAATAATGTCTATATTTCAAGTTGGAAGATAGTCGACGCTACCTATGACATGCAGATGTATAAGGCGGGGAAAAAATATTCGACCTATAAGCCTTCAAGCCAGTACAAGACTATAGTATATACTTATTGAAGAAAATCAGCATAGCTGATTTTCTCTGAAGAGAAGCCGATCGATTCGCTTCGCTCATCGCGGGTCGTATCGCTTCGCAATACGACATTGCCTCCGTTCACGGGGGCTTTTTTTAGGAGGAAATATGCGACAGATGGAGTTTAAGGTAGAGAGAAGCGGCCTCATGAAGGAGGGCGATGAGGTGGATGTTATTGAAACGAAAATGGATAACTTCCTCTACTACACTATAGAGCACGCCTACGGCATGAGCGGAAATATTCCATTTTCTGAGCCCCTTAAGACAAGACATGCAAGGGTTGTAAAGATGGAAGAGAAGCCAAGGGGCTTTTATGCCCTGCTTGAGTTTAATGAGTAAGGAGTAGGACATGTCTGAGAGAAAAGAAGAAATTCTATATAAGGTATATAATAATCTCTATATTAATCTGACAAATAAATGTCCATGCGCATGTACATTTTGCGAGCGCCAGTTTCATGACAGGGTGGGAGAGTCCGACTCCCTCTGGCTTGACCACGAACCGACCTTCGATGAAGTAAAGGAAGCTTTTGACAAGGTAAATGTCGATGACTTTGATGAGATAGTTTTCTGCGGCTTTGGAGAGCCGACCGAGGCTTTTACTGTTCTGAAGGAGACTGCTGCCTTCATAAAGGAGAATTATAAGAAAAGTGTCCGCATAAATACGAACGGTCTCGGAAATCTTGTAAATGGCAGAAATATAGCGCCTGAGCTTGAGGGATTAATTGATACGGTCTCTATAAGCCTTAACACCCCGAATGAGGATGAATATCTTAAAGTCGTCAGGCCAAAATTCGGCAGGGAATCCTTCAAGGCCCTTCTTGATTTTGCCTCTGAGGCTAAAAAATATGTAAATCAGGTCATAATGACAACCGTATCCACGACCATTTCAAAGGCCGACGAAGAGAAATGCGCCGATATCTGCAAGGCCTTGGGAGTCACCTACAGAATCAGACCATATGAAGACTAATGGGGATTAGCGTACTGTTCGGGAAAAAATGAATGGGGATTTGCGTTATAATTATCCGCGGAAAGCGGTAATTTGCTATATGAGCAGACAAATATTTAAAATAATCTTCAACTTGTGGACGAGAAGAAAAGGAATATTATTGATCTTTATGAAGAGGATTTTGTGAAGATTGATTCCACGGGACTTGCAGGTGACCTTTTTGACGCTATACCGGCGAATTTGTCTAATAATGCGTCGAGATATATCTTATCTAACGCAAGAGAAGGAATCAGAGGAGATAAGGCGATAAATCTGCTGCCTGACATGCTGAGCTCTTTCACGATAAATATAGCCTATCATGCCAATGATCCTAATGTTGGGTTGCCACTTACCAAAAATCCCGGTAAATATAAGCTATTCACATCAGACACCGGTATTTTTATCACGCTTGCTTTTAAGGATAAAAAGTATACTGATAACATTATTTATGACCGACTTCTATCAGATAAGCTTGACACGAACTTAGGATACATATATGAGAACATGATAGCACAGATTCTTGCCTCTAAAGGGTACAACCTTTTTTATTATACCTTACAATGTGATAACTCTAATCATATGCATGAGATTGACTTTATTATTTCAGAAGGGACAAAAATAGTTCCGATAGAGGTGAAATCAGGAAACTATAGATTTCATAAGTCCATAGACGACTTCTGCCAAAAGTTTAGCAACTGGGTAAAACAGCCCTACCTTATTCATACCAAGGATTACAAAAAGGAAGGTGGCCTTACTTTTGTGCCAATATACTGGGTACCATTTATGTAGAATAAGAAGAGCGGTGGCATTGACACCGCTCTTTTTTATGGACTCAAGCGCAAGTTGCGCCAGATAAATTGAATATAATTGGTAATATTGCACAAATTCAGAGTACTAATTTTGTGCAATATTACATCTTGCATTAATGCAACTTTGGATTTATTATATTATTTGCGCAAAGATGAGGCAGCTATATCTGATTATATTGATATAGTTACAAAAGTACAATAAGAAGGTTATGGTTGCCGAGACTGCTTATCCATTTACATTCAATGATTCTGATGGCTCTGCTAATTGCATAAACAATAGGGCTGCAATGAGATACGCAAACTACTCAGTTGACCTTAAAGGACAGGCTTATGCTTTATATGATGTCTTTAATGGTATAAGTAATGTTAATAAAACGTTACCCGGATATGGTTTAGGAGCATTTTACTGGGAACCGGCATGGATAAAAGCTGATAGCTCAACCTGGGGTACAAATGGTTCAGGTTGGATTTCTTCCGCTTCAGGAAATTATGAGCGTATGTACACAGGTAAAGTAGAATACTTCTCAACTGTTGACCAGGGAAGTTCTTGGGATAATATGGCTCTTTTCGATAAAAATGGCAGAGCTATGAAATCGTTATATGTATTTGATGATATCATGGGCTGGAATAGTAAACACTAAGGATAGAGGATAAAAAATGAAAAGTTTTACAAAAGTTCTAAGTACACTATTAACAGTATCGCTTGTAGTTCCTGCTTTAGGAGCTTGTGGCGGAACAAGCAATGGCGCAAGTGCCGATAAATCAATGAATGACTCCGCTTCATCATCTGTGTCAGTAGTTTCAGGAGCCGGAACCACATCCTCTGTGTCTTCTGCTTCATCGTCAGCTGCTTCAGCAGCCATTTCTTCATCAGCTTCGACTTCTGATGAAGCAGCATCAAACTCATCAGCGTCAGAAGCATCAGCGTCAGAAGCATCAGCGACAGAAAACACAGACTGGCAGAGGGCTGATGATGACCCGGTTGCGGTAAAGGTTAATATAGACGCAGTTCCAAACATTTCCGATGATTTCGTATTAGGAATGGATGCGTCATCGGTTCTGGTAGAAGAAAACAGTGGTGTAAAGTATTATGGCTTTGACGGTAAGGAACAGGATGTATATAAAACATTAGCAGAGGCCGGTGTTAATTATATAAGACTTCGTCTGTGGAATGATCCATATGATGAAGATGGTAATGGCTATGGTGGCGGTAATAACGATTTAAAGACTGATATTAAATTAGGCAAGCGCGCTACTGAAGCAGGCATGAAGGTAATGCTTGATTTCCATTATTCTGATTTCTGGGCTGATCCTAAGAAGCAGTTTGCACCTAAGGCCTGGAAGGATATGGAAATAGATGAAAAATGCGATGCTCTTTCAAAATATACAACAAAGAGTCTCACAAAAATGCTTGATGCCGGAATAGATGTCGGAATGGTTCAGATAGGTAATGAAATTAATTATGGTATGTCAGGTGAACGTGACTATTTAAAGGTTATAGAACTCTTAAAGGCAGGTTCTAAAGCTGTAAGAGCTGTGTCGAAAAAATATGATAAGGACATCAAAATCATTATTCACTACACTGACATAAAGAGACCTGCGGGAATTAATTCACTTTGCGCAAAGCTAGAGGATCGCGGTGTTGATTATGATATCATGGGACTATCATATTACCCATATTGGGATGGAACCATGAAAAATATGCAGAGCGTAATCGAAAATATTGTACAGAAATATGGCAAGCAGGCTATGGTAGCTGAGACATCCTATCCTTATACAGCAAAGGATGGCGATGGTAGTGGCAACAGCTTCCCTGGTGACAGAGACCTCGTTGAAGGATATGGAGCGAATGTTCAGGGGCAGGCGCAGAGTGTACGTGATATAGCGGCGGCTGTATCTGAAGCCGGCGGTATGGGCATCTGCTACTGGGAAGGCGTATGGATTCCTGTAGGCCCGGCAAGCGACGACAATTCTAAGATCTGGGAGAAATATGGCTCAGGCTGGGCTAGCAGCTATGCAGGCTCTTATGACCCTGACGATGCCGGTAAATATTATGGTGGCTGCTCATGGGATAATCAGGCTATGTTTGATTTCGAAGGCCATCCACTTGACTCACTTAATGTGTTTAAATATATAAGGACAGGTTCTAATAATTGATAAGTAACCCCTGTGGCAAGACTACAGGGGGATTTTTTATATTATAATGATTAACGTTGCCATTGCAACGTACATTTATTTCGCCGGGTAGTAAAATAAGGTGCATAAGGTCAAGAGAGACCAAGACTTAGACTATTACACGGAGGAAATAAATATGTCAGAAGAAATGTTTTGTTATCAGTGTCAGGAAACAGCGGGATGCAAGGGATGTACCGTAGCCGGTGTCTGCGGCAAGAAGCCTGAGACAGCGAGACTTCAGGACTTACTTGTATACGTGACAAAGGGCATCAGCGCTGTTGCTACCAGACTTCGCAAGGAAGGAAAAGATGTTCCTGCTTTCATCAATCACATCGTTTCCGTTAACCTGTTTACGACTATTACGAACGCAAACTTTGATAACGATGCTATAAAGGCCCGCATCAAGATGACTCTCGATGAGAAGGAAAAGCTTCTCTCTGAGCTTTCAGATAAGTCAAGCCTTCCTGAAGCAGCGACATGGACAGGAGATGAGAGCACATACCTTGTAAAGGCAGCCGTAATCGGTGTTCTCGCCACAAAGGATGAGGATATCCGCTCCCTCCGTGAGTTAATTACCTATGGCCTTAAAGGACTTGCTGCCTATACAAAGCACGCGAACGCGCTTCTCGCTGAAGATCCTGAGGTCGACGCATTTATAGAGAAGGCCCTTGCTGACACACTTGATGATTCACTTAGCGTAGATGATCTTGTCAAGCTGACTCTCGAGACAGGTAAATACGGCGTTCAGGGAATGGCTGATCTAGATAAGGCAAATACGACGGCCTATGGAAATCCTGAGATTACAAAGGTTGATATAGGTGTACGTAAGAATCCTGGTATTCTCGTGTCGGGTCATGACTTAAAGGACCTTGAGATGCTCCTTGAGCAGACAAAGGGAACAGGGGTAGATGTTTATACTCACTCAGAAATGCTTCCTGCCTTCCTTTCACCTAACGTAACTAAGGTACTTGTTGATAATTTCGGTATCGCGGGAATTACTAATGTAGATGATGATCTGAAGATTCTTATTGGATGATTTGACGTTTAAATTGATAAAAGGAGCCATAGATTTTATGGCTCTTTTTCTTTTGCTCAAAATTTATTATTATCCTTGAATGCGTAGAATCTTTATGCTATAATTGTGATAATATTTATTTGAAGGGAGACAGGGGATGCCAAAAGATTATATACCGGATAAACTCCGGTTCGGCGAAGTAATTAAAAAATACCATAAAGCTTCCGGTATAAAGACTAAGGACCTCGCCGAATTGCTTCACGTGACGAGAGGTACTATTCTTCATTGGGAGACCGATATTAACAGGCCATCGGTGGAACAGATAAAGGCGCTCTGCGAGATTCTTAAGATTCCGCCACATGAGCTCTTTCGGGTTGCGTCGCCTGACAGTATATCTGACACACATGAGGAGAATATTATTAACTGCTACCGAAAAGCGGGTGATGTTGGCAGGGCTATTATCGAAAAGACTGCGGTAACGGTTTATGAAGAGGAAGAAAAGGGAAGAATTGAAGGCCTCAGAAAGAAATACAGGCCTATTCCTCTTGAGGCAACAGCTGCAGCTGCAGGCTCAGGAAATCCCTTCTTTGACGCCGGTGAAGAGTATCGTTATGTAAGAACCACCGGTATCAGTAAAGCAGCCGACACCATTATACGAGTAAGCGGTCGAAGCATGGAACCAAAATATAATGATGGTGATTTAGTATACGTAAAGTTCGCTAATTCAGCTGATGACGGGAGCGATGTAATCTGTTCAACTGCCGATGGAGCGGTAATAAAGCACAAAGCCGGGAACAAACTGGTGTCACTTAATCCCAATCTTCCCTTTGGTGAGAAGTCCGAGGATGATTACGTTAAGATTGAGGGAGTAGTGCTTGGTATTGTCGATATGGATGATATAGCAGGTAAGGAAGATTCCGCTGCTCTTGAGGAGATATACAAAAATTTATAGTTTATGTTGTATTCTTTATAAGACCACTATGGCAAGGATGGGAATAGAGTCAACCTTTGTTTCACCCGATGCTACGGAAGAGGAGTTCCGGCCGGAATGCTCCGTATTTCCTGCGGTCTTGAAGACAAGGAAGACATAATAGCTGATATAAGTCAGGCGCTTGAGGCAGCCAGGGAAGTATGAATAACAAGATATAACTTTTTGGTATGAATGTAAGTTGTATTTTCACTTGACTTTAAAAAGTGAGAAGATTACACTAATTAAAAGCTGAATATATAGGATAATGATTGGGAGATGAATATATGAAAGCAGTTTTTTCCATATTGGTTGATAATACGTCAGGTGTCTTAAGCCGTGTAGCCGGATTATTTTCCAGGAGAGGCTTCAATATCGACAGCCTTACGGTCAGTGAGACTGAGGACCCGGCATATTCGAGGATGACTATAGTTTCTACCGGTGACGATGACGTGCTTGATCAGATAGAGAAGCAGCTCGCAAAGCAGGTCGACGTGAAGTCTGTGAAGGTCCTCTCACCTGATGATTCTGTTACGAGAGAGCTTATCCTTGTTAAGGTTGCGGCAGGTCCAGCTGACAGGCAGGCAGTTATTGCGACCTCGGATATTTTCAGGGCGAAGATAGTCGATGTGTCGGCTAGCTCCTTAACTGTCGAGCTTACGGGCAATCAGAGCAAGATCAGCGCCTTTATCAACCTCCTCGGTGAGGACAGAATCCTGGAGCTTGTTAGGACCGGTGTCACGGGTCTTGAACGTGGCGCGGGCTGCATGTCGGATTCTATTGAGGATTAATAGACTAATACACTTTCCGGATTACGGGGGATGTGTTTAGCGCCGGTTTACCGGCCAATAAAATATTTTTTTTCGGAGGTATAATGTAATGTCAGAACCAAGAATGTTTTACGAATCAGACTGTGATGTTAATTTACTCAAGGGCAAGCATATCGCTGTCATTGGCTATGGCTCACAGGGTCACGCTCATGCGCTCAACCTCAAGGATTCGGGCCTTGATGTCCGTGTAGGCCTCTATGAGGGATCTAAGTCAAAGGCTAAGGCTGAGGCTCAGGGTCTTACAGTTATGAATACGGCTGACGCAGCTAAGTGGGCTGATGTCATTATGATTCTTATAAATGATGAGAAGCAGGCTGATATGTACAAGCAGGATATTGAGCCTAACCTCAAGGCGGGCGATATGCTTATGTTCGCTCACGGCTTCAATATCAACTACAAGCTTATTGTACCTCCGGCTGATGTAGACGTAACCATGATCGCTCCTAAGGCACCGGGCCATACTGTTCGTTCAGAGTACCAGGCGGGAAAGGGAACTCCTTGCCTTGTAGCCGTAGAGCAGGACGCTACAGGAAAGGCTCTTGACCTTGCCCTCGCTTATGGCGCAGGTATTGGTGGCGCGAGAGCAGGCCTTCTTGAGACCACATTTAAGACAGAGACAGAGACTGACCTCTTCGGTGAGCAGGCTGTTCTCTGCGGCGGTGTATGCGCACTTATGCAGGCAGGCTTTGAGACTCTCTGTGAAGCAGGATATGATCCTCGTAACGCTTACTTCGAGTGTATCCATGAGATGAAGCTCATCGTAGACCTCATCTATCAGAGCGGTTTCGCCGGAATGAGATATTCTATTTCAAACACAGCTGAGTACGGTGACTACGTAACAGGACCTAAGATTGTTACAGAAGACACCAAGAAGGCTATGAAGAAGGTACTTTCCGATATCCAGGATGGTACATTCGCTTCAGAATTCATGCAGGATATGAAGAATGGTCAGATTCATTTCCAGGCTATGAAGAAGAAGGCTGCGGCTCATCCTTCAGAGGTTATCGGTAAGGAAATCCGTAAGCTCTACAGCTGGAACAATGATGATGAAAAGCTTATAAATAACTGATGTCTTAGATTTTTATTTTAAGGGCCTGCGAGAGTGGGCCCTCTATTTTGCGTAAAGGAAGTTTATGAAAGCTAAGTGGTTTGTAAAAAATATAAAGGGTGATTTCTCCGATATCGCGGCTCATTTCAACATCACACCGATAACAGCAAGACTGCTTGTGAACAGACACTTGAAGTCGGTCGGGGAAATTAATGAATATATAAACGCCGATAAAAGCGAATTAACTGATCCTTCTCTTCTGATTGATCTTACTAAGGCTGTAAATATAATTAAAAATAAGATTGACGAGAAGAAAAAAATCAGAATAATCGGAGACTATGATGTGGATGGGGTATGCTCCACATTTATTTTACTTGACGGTCTTAAAAACGCAGGAGGAATAGTCGATTACGATATTCCCGACAGGGTAGCTGACGGTTACGGCCTAAATAAGAGATTAGTCGAGAAGGCCATTTCCGAAAATATAGATACGATAATTACCTGCGACAATGGAATAGCGGCATTTGAGGAAATTAAGTTCGCTAAGGAAAATGGACTTACCGTTATATTAACCGACCATCACGATATACCGACAGACGGGAAAATACCACCCGCTGATACTGTTACCGACCCAAAGATAGTTGGAAGCGAATACCCCTATAATAATATTTGCGGGGCGGTTGTGGCGTTTAATTTAATAAGGTTATATTATAAATTATTCGGAATAAATATTGACGCGGAAAATGAATATTTACCATTCGCCGCTCTTGCGACAATATGCGATGTCATGGATCTTGTCGACGAGAACAGGAGAATTGTAAAGCAGGGTCTGCCTTTAATTAAGAAGTCAGAAAATACAGGATTTATAGCGCTTCTTGCTGCGACGGGATTAAGCGCGAAGACAGGGCCCGTAAGCGTATATGACTGCGGATTTATTTTAGGACCGTGCATTAACGCCTGTGGAAGACTTGAGAACGCTAATATTGCCATGGCTCTATTTTTAGCGGAGAGTATGGACGAGGCTAAAACCATTGCGGAGAAAATGAGAGATCTCAACGAAGAAAGGAAGGCTGATACTGAGGAGGGCTTTAACAGGGCCTCAGAGATAGCGGATTCGGAGGAATATATACAAGACAAGGTACTTGTATTATACGTGAAGGATTGCAGCGAAAGCATAGTCGGAATTGTTGCGGGAAGAATCAAGGAAAAATATAATAAACCGACCATAATTCTTACAAATGCCGAGAGTGGAATTAAGGGGTCGGGACGGTCCATAGAAGCTTACAATATGTTCCTCGAATTATCTAAATGTAAGGATTTATTTTCTAAATTTGGGGGCCATCCTATGGCGGCAGGATTATCTATTGTAGGGGATACACTCAAAGAGCAGGAAGAAAATCTTATGGAGCTTAGGACAAGGTTAAATGCCAATACCACCTTAGCCGAAGAAGATCTCATGCCTAAGATAAGGTTTGATATGGAGCTGCCATTTATATACGTATCGGAAAAATTAATTAATGAGTGGAATATCCTTGAGCCTTTTGGAGCGGGTAACGACAAACCTATGTTTGCGAAGCGCAGCGTCACCCTAAAGAGCCTGCGGGTTCTTGGCAAAAACAGGAACGCCGTAAAAATGAATTTATGCGACGGAGGGGAAATTATTTACGAAGGTATCCACTTTGGCCCGGCTGATGATTTTCTTGATGAATTACGTGAGAAATTCGGCGATGGAATTATAGATACTTTATTAGAGCAGAATGGCCGTATAGGTGACTTCGCTAACCCTCTGAAGATGGATATAATTTATTATCCGTCTATAAATGAGTACAGGGATATTCGGACAATCCAGTTTGTTATAGAATATATACGATAAGAATTGCATTGCTTTGCAAGGGCAAAACAAAAGGCCGCCTTATAAGGCGGCCTAAGTATTAGATATCTTTATTTTCAAGAAGCTCAGTATAATATTCTTCGGCGAGGGCGTCCGCCTCGTCTTCCTTTATTTCGGAAAAATGCTCCATGATTTTTTCTTTGATGTGGTTTGTCTTTGCTATATCGTTTGCTTCAGAGGCGGCGTTTGGATCACTTATTTCTTCAAGAGAAGATAAGGTAATGGTGTCACGAAGCCAGGCCTTACATTTATCCTTCGCGTCCTCTTCGGAGCTGATCATTTTCTTATAATTAGCGGCCTTTATAAAGGACACAATTCCGACTACTATAAAGGCGGCGAACATGGCTCCGCTTACTACGAACTGGAAGGTAGTGGTATAGAGACTGAATACCTTCGCCATATTCAGGCCTGTAAATACAAGGCCTGCTATACCGAAAACGGTAAATGTGTATCCGCTGGACTGGTTGTCCTTATATTTTTCAAGAGCGGATGTGTATATGCCGCTGCTCTTATCATTTTCCTTTTCTTTCAGTTCCTCGGCAAGCTTCTTCTGCTTTTCCTCTTCTGAGAGTGAATCGTAGTCATGGCGCTTCTCTACCGCGAAGAAGGCCTTAACGATTTTTTTCGCTTCTTCTTCCTTATCGGCATCGACGTAAACTTCTATAATATGTTCCCTCTTTGTAGGAGCTTTATCGCTTGCGGCATCTTCGGAAGCTTCAGCTTCTCCTTCGGTTACGTATTCTTCACGCTCGGTGACTGCCTCGCCGTCCTCGAGGGGAGCTTCTCCGCCGTCTACGAGGTTGACGTCCTTAAGACCCTCATTTTCAAGGAAATCCGCTAACCTGTTAGCCTGGTCCTCACCTATGCATTTCGCGACCGAGACAGGCTCTTCACGGGGAAGCTCATCGACCAGCTCGCTCCCGCATACAGGGCAGACGGTGATTCCGTCTTTATATTCATCTTTACATTTTGGACAATACATGGTATTCTCTCCTTATAGGTAAAATTTTACTGCTTTATCATTATATCAAAAATATATGAAAAAAAAGTGACAAAACAGTGCCTGGTCCACAAAAATTTCTATAAACGAGTGAAACGAAGTTTATAAAAATTTTTGTGTACCTGGCACGGGAAGAAGGGGAATTATGAACCAACTAATAGTAATAAATAAAAACAATCACTTCATTTCCGCCCTGGCTTCCGATTTCGATATCCTCGAATTCGCAATCTCAGCCACTAAGAAGGACGACGTGACCTTTAATATAGATGATGTCATTATAGGCAAGGTGACCCGGGTGATAAAGGACCAGAATTACGCCTTTGTCGAAATATTTCCGGGAATCAGCGCCTACCTTGCCCTTAAAGAAAATATGAAGCCTATCTATGTAAATGGCAAGCAGGGCGGTATGCCAATCCAGGGCGACCTTCTCCTCGTCCGCATAAATAAGCTTCCTGAGAAGACGAAGGGGTACTCGGTCGTTTGCAATCTTCCGGAAGAGGCTGATTCATATGATATCGTAGACAGGGGAATGCACGGAATCTCATACGAGCGCGTATATAAGGGGACTCCGGATTATCTGCTTCCTCTTACCTACGGAAATGTCGAGCGGATCCAAACGGATAATATGGATGCCTATAATGAGATAGAAGCATATTTACAAGGCAGAGACCTCTCTATGAGACCGGAACTAAAATTCTACGAGGATGAGGTGATGAAGCTGGATAACCTCTATTCGGTATCAACAACGCTTGAGGATGCCCTTAAGAAAAAGGTCTGGATAAAGAATGGCGGGTATCTCGTTATAGAGCGCACGGAGGCTCTGACAGTGATTGATGTGAATTCGGGAAATGATATTAAGAGTAAGGACCCGCTAAGGGTGAACATCGAGGCGGCTAAGAAGGCGGCTGCCGAGATAAGGCTTCGTAACATTTCCGGAATGATTCTTATTGACTTTATAAATATGAAGAAGGGCTTGGAGCCTGAGCTTCTTAATATAATGCGGGCAGAGCTTAAAAATGATCCGCTTAAGCCTATAGCCATCGATATCACAAAGCTAGGTCTCATGGAGATAACGAGAAAGAGGACAGCCCCGCCGCTTTGGGAGCAGGAACATTCCGTGTCTGGCTCACGCGTAGCGGGTGCCTGACTCGGAATAAGAATTTCAATTTTCTACTTGACAAACAGCAACCGACGTGTTAAACTATTATAAGTGCCGCTCTGCGAGGTAGAAGTCTGTTATCAGCACCGAAGCGGGCGAGTTTTATTTAAGGAGGAACCACGATGTACGCTATCATTGCAACAGGTGGCAAGCAGTACAAGGTATCAGAAGGCGACGAGATCAGAGTTGAGAAGCTTGATGTCGCTGAAGGCGAGAGCTATACTTTTGACCAGGTGCTTGCTGTTGGCGGTGACAAGCTTGTTATCGGTACACCTACCGTTTCAGGCGCTACAGTTTCAGCTACGGTTGAAGCTCAGGGCAAGGGACGCAAGGTTACTGTTTACAAGTATAAGCCAAAGACAGGCTATCACAAGAAGAATGGCCACAGACAGCTTTTTACAAAGGTTAAGATTGACAAGATCAACGCATGATTAAAGTTGATGTCGTTTCTGATAATACAGGATATAAGAGCATAAAGTTCACCGGACACGCTCTGTTCGATGAATACGGTAAAGATATTGTGTGCGCGGCAGTGTCAGTGCTTGCGCTTAATACGTTCAATTCTATCGAGTTATTTTGCGAAGATAATTTCAAGTCATATGAAGACCCTGAGAAGGGGATTCTTGCGATAGAGTTTGTTGATGATCTTTCGGATGGAGCGAAACTTCTGATGGATTCCCTTATGCTCGGTTTGACTGATATTTCAGAACAGTATGGCAGTACTTATTTGGTAATAAGAAAAAGGCAGGAGGTGTAATTATGTTCAGACTGAACCTTCAGTTCTTCGCTCATAAAAAGGGTGTCGGTTCTACCAAGAACGGCAGAGACTCAGAGGCCAAGAGACTTGGCGCTAAGAGAGCGGACGGACAGTTTGTTTTAGCAGGTAATATCCTTTACAGACAGCGTGGAACACATATCCATCCCGGTCTTAACGTAGGTATCGGCGGCGATGATACATTATTCGCTAAGGTTGATGGTACCGTAAGATATGAGAGACTTGGCAAGGATAAGAAGCAGGTTAGTGTTTATCCTGTAGCTTCTGACGACTGATATTAATAAGACTGGAACAAATAATTGTTTACCCCTGATTCTCCCCGATGGCTGATTCAGGGGTTTTTAATTAAGGAGAATTACGGTGTTTTGTGATACCGCTAAAATATATATTAAAGCAGGAAATGGTGGCAACGGCCATGTAAGTTTCCGTCGCGAGCTCTTTGTAGCGGCAGGAGGTCCTGACGGTGGAGACGGTGGAGACGGCGGCAGTGTCATTTTCGTAGTTGATAAGGGACTTAATACCCTCGAGGATTTCAGACACCGCCACAAATATTGCGCTGAGAACGGCGAAGAGGGCGGAGCCAAGAAGTGCCACGGCAAGAAGGGTGAGGATATCATCCTTAAGGTGCCGGAGGGAACCGTCATCAAGGAAGAGGAATCAGGCAAGGTTATCACAGATATGTCTGAGGGTAACGACCGCTTTGTTATCCTTAAGGGCGGCCGCGGTGGTAAGGGAAACATGAACTACGCGACCCCTACCATGCAGGTTCCGACATTTGCCCAGCCCGGACGTAAGGGCCCTGAGCTTAATCTTGTCCTGGAGCTTAAGGTGATAGCCGATGTAGGTCTCGTAGGTTTTCCGAACGTAGGAAAATCAACCCTTCTTTCAAGAGTATCTAACGCAAGACCGAAGATAGCGAATTACCACTTCACGACCCTTATCCCGAATCTCGGTGTTGTAGATCTGGGTGGTGGGGCAGGCTTTGTTATGGCTGATATCCCGGGTCTTATCGAGGGAGCCTCAGAGGGCATAGGACTTGGCCATGAATTCCTTAAGCACGTAGAACGTACCAGAGTTCTTATTCATGTCGTTGACGCGAGCGGCTCCGAAGGTCGTGACCCTGTTGACGATATAAATAAAATTAATGAAGAGCTTCGTAAATATAACCCTGAGTTATTGAATACTCCTCAGGTTATAGCGGCTAATAAGATTGACCTCTTCATGAACGAGGAGGAAAGCGAGGTCCTTAAGAGGCTCCATGAGGAGTTCGATGGGAAGAATATTCCTATCTATCCGATTTCAGCAGTGTCAGGCCGCGGCGTGAAGGAGCTTATGTACGCAGTGAGTGACATTTTAAAGAAAATCGGCAAGAAGCCTCTCGTGTATGAGAGTGAATTCGATACGGATGAGCTCACTCATAAGGTAATCCCGCTTTCTGTTAGCAAGGTAAAGGATCATGAGTTCCTTGTCGAAGGCGAGAAGATAGATAAGATGCTCGGATATACGAATCTTGAGGATGAGAAGGGATTTGCCTTCTTCCAGAAATTCCTCCGCGATGAGGGCATCATAAAAGAACTTGAAAATCTTGGTATCGAAGAGGGCGACACTGTCAACCTCGGTGATATCGTATTTGACTATTATAAGTAAGGAAAAAATATATGACAAGCAAACAGAGGGCTTATCTTCGCGGCCTTGCGATGAATATTGACCCTGCTTTCAATATTGGTAAATCCGGGCTCACGCCTGAGTTTACCGAAGCGGTTTTAGAGCATTTTTCTAAAAATGAGCTGCTAAAAATATCAGTTCTTAAAAACTGTGACGATGACGCGAGAGAAATAGGAAATATTATTTCAGAGCGTACCCATTCAGAGCTTGTGCAGGTTATAGGAAAGAAAATAGTTCTCTATAAACCGGCAAAAGAGATGAAGGACAGGAAAATTAAGCTTCCATGAGAATAGGAATTCTTGGCGGAACATTTGACCCGATTCATCTGAGACACATAGAGCTTGCCTTAGGCGCCATGCGTGATTATGACCTTGCCAAAGTCTACGTCATGCCGGACAGGCTCCCTACCTACAGGCAGGCAGCCGCCGCAAGCGCCAATGACAGGCTCGCTATGGTGAAGCTGTCAGTTATGGGAATAGACGGTCTTGCCGCCTCAGACTTTGAGCTTAAGAGGGAAGGCCCTACTTACACAAGTGACACGGTTTCAGAATTAAAAAGGATTCATCCAGACTGGGATATTTATTTTATTATCGGCGGAGATTCGGTCATGTATATTGAAAAATGGCATGAACCTCAGGTGATATTTGATAATTGCTCCATTCTTTATATCGTGAGACCGGGTAACAGCGCGAGTGAGACAGAGGAGCATATTTCGATGTTGAAGGAAGAATTCTCTAATGTAAATATGTTTCCTGTCCATATCCCTGAAAGCCCTGTCAGCGCTACCGAAATCAGGGAAAAGATAAGGATGGGAATTACTGATCCGGACGAGCTTCATTTAAATAAAAATGTATGTGATTATATATTTTCACATGGACTTTATAAGGCGTAAAAATGGAAACAGAAGAGATAGAGAGCAGGTTAAGGGAGGTTCTTAATCCCCACAGGTTTGAGCATACGTTGGGCGTCAGCTTCACGAGCGCAAGCCTTGCTATGCGGTATGAATACGATATTAAGAAGGCAAGGCTTGCGGGATTGCTTCATGACTGCGCGAAGTATATGAAGGGCGACGAGCTTCTCTTAAGTGCCGAAAGATATAACCTTCCGGTAAGTAAATATGAGAGAGCGAATCCCGGACTCCTTCACGCTAAGGTGGGAGCTTACCTTGCGGAGCATACTTACGGCGTGGACGATGAGGAAATTCTTTCCGCTATCAGGTTTCATACGACGGGAAGGCCGGGGATGAGCCTGCTTGAGGAAATTGTTTTTGTCGCTGATTTTATAGAACCGGGCAGGAAGGAACTTAAGTGCTTACCGGGAATCAGAAAGGACGCCTTCATAGATATTCACAGGGCGACCTTAGGCGAGCTTGAGAATACCATTAACTACCTGAAGGATAAGGATGCGAATACCGATCCTGCGACTCTTGAGACCAGGGACTACTATAAAAAATTAATTCTCTCAGAATAAAGGAGATAAATTTGGAAAATACTTTTGATTATGTAAAGGTTGCCGTTAAGGCGCTTTCCAATCACCTTGGAAATAATATCGATGTTCTTGATATCAGTAAGCTTACTCCGGTGACTGATTATTTTATTATCACGGACGGAGCAAGTACGACCCAGATGGAAGCCCTTGCCGACGCCTGCGAAGAGGCTGTCGTTAAGGCGGGCCACGCTCCGGCGAGAACTGAGGGCACTAGAAGCGAGTCATGGATATTGCTTGATTTTACGGACTTTATAGTTCATATTTTTTCAGATAAATCAAGACAGTTTTATGATCTCGGAAGACTTTGGAGCGATGCTGCCAAGGTTCAAATAGAAGAGTAAAATATTGGCAATTCAATCTTGTGAGAGACGGCACCAGGGGCGAAAAGTCCCGAGCCGTCTCTTTTTTGACACAGTTTTAACAATTAATATGTTTATACTAAGGCCAAGTGTTGTTTTAGTTTTTGTGAAAGGAGTTACACGAAGTTGAAATTAAAGAAATCGTTAGCGCTTTTTGCTATAAGCGCTTCCTTTATTTTTACTATGCCTGCCGATAAATCATATGCTGCGTCGTATTTGGTTTCATATAATGGTATTACTCAGGATAAGGAAAATTCCACAGTTTCTTATTATCTTAATAACGATAAGATAAACAGTAATTACCCGGGAATTATTATGGATAATGGAGTTTCTGTTGCTTCCGCAAATGACATTTTTGTGAAGTCAGGAATGGGAATTACATACAAATATTCATCCAAAAACAAGAAATTAATTCTTTATCATGACAGGGACAGAATATCATTTACATTGGGGAAAAATTATGCCTACGTGAATGGAGTAAAGAAGACAATTGGTTGTCCGGCTACATTAATTAAATTTCCAAATGGCACAAGTAAAATCTGTGTACCTGCAAGATTTGTAGCCAGCACATTCGGCTATTCATACAACTATTATTCCGATACTGATAAGGTTGTTATCAGTGGAGCTGTAAATGACAGCACAAAATTAAAATATAATGGAAAAACCTACGGCTATACCGGCAGCAGATTGCTTTGCTCTGTCAATGGTAATAACGTTAATTCCGAAGAGAATCCGGCTGTATATATTTTTCAGACCCTGATGGCTCCGGCTAAGTATGTTTTTTCGCAAGCTAAGCTGGGAACGAAATATAGTTATAATAAGTCTAAGAAAACTGTCACGCTTACATGTGATAAGAAAAAGCTTGTTATGACATTGGGAAGTAAAAAGGCAAAGCTTGGAAATAAGACGGTAACATTATCTCAGGCTCCTATATTGGTTAATTATGTGGATAGTAAGAAAAATAATATACTGGTTCCTGTGGAAGAGGTTTCCTCTTATCTGGGGCTTAGTACCGGTGTCAAAGGTAATATATGTACCATTGTTTATCCAAAAAAGAATACAGGCAGTAGCACTACAGCCTCATCGCCGGCTATAGACACCAAACCTTCGGAAAATGCTACCCAGAGCGCAATAGATTCTCCGACCTCGGAAACGACTACTCAAACAGCCATTGATCAAAAGCCGGGTGAAAGTAATTCGGGTGACAATATAATTACGACTCCGGACGGTTCGTTGTTTACGCTTGTTCCTTCCGTAGCCGGAGGCAATTATATTGCGGAAGCAAACGCCGGAATGCCGGGAAATTATGAATTGACCGGATTGACGTCAACTGATGGTACTACAGCTTACTCGTCTCTTGATGATGTATCTCAGCTGGAAAGCTCTAATGTTAATGGCCTTTATGACACATATACCTTTACCAGCTCATCGGGATTTTACGGAGTTAGCGGATCATTTGTAAGTGGAAGCATCAATATTCGCTTATCGAATATGATATCAAATGACAGTGTTAAATATTTTGATGGTGGTATTGCGGATTCTGCTCTTATAAGCTATGATGCGTCGACAATGACAAGCACTGTTAAGTTTAATACTAAAGATATTTCCGGCTATAATTGTTATCTGTCGGCTGATGCCAAGACACTGACGGTAAAAATATATACGAACGGTCTTACTGGAATATATGGTGAATATAAGAATGGAAGCGCCTATATAAATCTTGCGGGGATAAAAGGTGTTAGTGTTACAGACGTAAGCTCAAATAATAGCAGCTTATCATTTACCGTACATAATGTAGCTGATACAATCGGCGAACAAAATTATCATATAAGTGACAGCTATGGACTTGTTAAATCTGTCTCCTATAAAGCGAATGGAGATGGTACTGCTCAGGTTAATATTGAAAAGAGCGCAACAAATCAGTACTATGTTACTGCCTCAGGAAATATTACCAGTATTGTGATAATGCCTGATACCGGGAATATAGAATTATCTCCTAACAATATTATTCCGCTCCCTGACGGTGTAACAGAGTCCGATATCAGCGATGTGGATGATGAGTACAGCAATAAGAAATTTACTATTTATATAAACGGTGACCATACAGCCTTTTATAATTCGAATACAATTGAACACAGCAGCGCTGTATCGTCTGTAAATGTCAGTCTCACAAATAATGGTAAGACTGCTATTACATTTAATACTCACAAGCTTCAGGCCTATAAAATTAAATATGGGACCGGAAAGCTCAGTCTTCAAATAGGCAATCCTCAGGATGTATATTCGAAGATAGTAGTGCTTGACGCAGGCCACGGTGGAAAGGATAATGGCACAAGCCATGGCAGTACCTTGGAAAAGGATCTTAATCTCACAATACTTCATGACTGTATGGAGGAGGTAAGGAACGATCCTAATCTCAAGATTTATTACACTCGTGAGGATGATACCTTCATTGAACTCAAGGACAGGGCGGCTTACGCAAGCAAGGTTGGAGCTGATTTCTTTATAAGTCTCCATATGAATTCGGCAACCTCTTCCGCAAAGGGTACCGAGGTATGGTATTCTAAGACAAATAATGACCCGACTTCAAGTGGTCTCACGAGTTATAAGTTAGCCCAGACGCTCTGCGAGAATCTTACGAGCAAGCTTGGCAATTATAACCGTGGCGTTAAGAATAATATATTTGTTGTAACAAAGACAAATACTGTTCCGGCTGTTCTTATCGAATTAGGCTTTGTATCTAACAGCAGCGATCTGAAGAAATTAAAGGATCCGGATTACCGGTTAAATGCGGCCCAGGTTATTTATGATTCGATAGAGCAGATATTCAATGAGTATCCGACAGGAAGGTAAGGAATGAAATATATAAAAAAATTAACAGCCCTTGTATTGTTTTTAACTCTTATTGTAAGTGTGCTACCTACTATGAAGAGGGAAGTTAAGGCCGCCGAAAAGCCTGTAATTACACTGACTCTTTCGACTGAAGAGGCGAGCACGCAGCCTATTAAGCTAAAGGCGACGGCGACATCAAATGTCGGAATTACAGAATTTAAGTACACGACCGGTAAGCATAAAAAAGGGTATTTTACCGGCGAAAAATACGCCGCAAGAATTAAAACAATCACAATAAAGGACTCATATATTACGAGCCGTAATTTTAAGATCAGAAAGAACGCTACATATACATTTTACGCAAAGGATGTAAATGGTAGTGCTGTTGTTAAGACCATAAAAATTACGAATATGGTGGCGGAAGAGCGGGCAGTCTGGGTGAGCTACCTCGAATTTACGGATAAGGGCTATGATGAAGCCCCCTTTGATGCCCATATCGATGAGATGTACGATACTATAAAGGCTGACGGATTTAATACGGTTTATCAGATAGTAAGGCCATTTTCAGATGCCTTTTATCCATCCAGGTATTATCCTTGGTCTAAGTATGTATCGGGAAGCGAAGGAACCGATCCGGGCTTCGATCCTCTTGCCTATATGATAAATGCTGCTAAGGTCCGTGGCTTAAAATTTTATGCTTATATTAATCCTTACAGGGTTTGCAAGTCAGCTGATTTTAAGAGCATATACGACGGAGCCTACAGCGAATATACGGGAGTGCTTTCGGGTACTGCGATAAATCCGGCGAATCCCGCCTATAACTGGTTAAATGACGATGATACTGAAAATGATAGGAACGTACTTAAAATGAGCGGGGTTTATTTTTATAACCCTGCTGTTCCTGAGGTCCGTGAATTAATTGTAAATGGTGTAAGGGAAATTCTTGATAATTATGATGTGGATGGAATAATTTTTGATGATTATTTCTATCCTGCATTGGGAACAAAATATAAGACGACATTCGATTCAGAAGAATACGATAATTATGTATCGGAATGCGAAGAAAATGGTATAGTTCCTGAATTTGACAACATAGCCGACTGGAGACGCAATAATGTAAATCTCCTCGTGAGTGAGGTTTATAGCACTGTTAAGTCATACGGGAATAATATCCGGTTCGGAATAAGTCCTGCCGGAAATATTGATAATCTTACCAGTAATTCCAAGTACTATGTAGATATTGACAGGTGGTGCTCTGAGGATGGGTATATAGATTTTATAGCGCCGCAGTTATATTGGGGATTTGACCATGAAATATGTCCTTTTGAGGAAACGGTTGACAGGTGGATTAATGAAATAACGAATCCAAATGTCAAGCTTTATATCACCCTTCCTATGCATAATGCCCAGGCGGTGCCTACGGCTGAGTGGAAGGAAAATAAGGATGTGCTCGCGAGGATGGTGGCGAGCATGAGGACTAAGGGTAAGGTGACAGGATTCAGTGTATTCAGATACAACTTTCTCACCGACCCTTACCTCAAGGTAGATGGCGCCACAACAGAGAGAGATAATCTCCTAGAAGAAATTAATAAGTAAGCAGAGGGTCAGTCTTCATAAAATTTTTATCAGGATGCGAAGCACCTGATAAAAACTTTATGGGGTTCCTGACCCTCTTGGTTTACTCGGCAACAGATGCCGCCTCATTCTTAAAGAACTCATCATACCAGAGTATAAGGCTGTACACAGTCCATACCTTAGTCATGTCCTTATGCACCCCATTCTTGTGGTCATCAAGGAGCTTATTTATAGCATCCTTTTTAAAGAATAAACCAGCCGTATCAGTGTTAAATGCTTCCTTAACCATGTTATAATATTTATCTTCGCAGAGCCAGTCTGAGAGCGGAACAGGGAAGCCTAACTTCTTTCTCTCGGCATTTTTCTCAGGCAGCTGTTTCATAGCGGTAGCTCGTAAGGCGACCTTCGTCGTATCACCATCTATCCTGTATTTTGTAGGAATGGTTACGGCAAGCTCAAGCATTTTTCTGTCAAGGAATGGAACACGGAGCTCGAGCGAGTTCGCCATACTCATCCTGTCAGCCTTCTGAAGAATATCATATTGCATCCAGGTATTTATATCAGCGTACTGAAGACTTGTAACCTCATCGAGGTCAGCCGTCTCATCGAAATAAATTTTTGTGTAGTCGGCAGGATTGCATGACTTAATATCATCAAGTAAATAATTATCCCTCTCACCATATGGAAAGACATAATTATTCCTCATATAGCGCTCGTAAGGCTTCATAGCGCCGTGAATCATGAAATTGTGGCCCTTTACACCCGGATGGCTCTTAGCGAAGTTCGCTGCCGCCTTACGGAGTGGAAGAGGAATTTTACAGTATTTCATGAAATGGCCGCCCTGAAGGTACATAGGATAGCCGCCGAAAAGCTCATCAGCGCCTTCACCCGAAAGCACAACCTTCACATACTGTCTCGCGTTCTTGGCGAGGAAGAAGAGAGGTACCTCTGATGGATTCGGCAGAGGCTCATCCATATAATACTGAATTTTCGCGGCGTAGTTGAAATAATCGTCGGCGCTCACAAGGTTGGAAATATTCTTAACACCTATGTGCTCGGAAAATTCCTGGGCAAAAGGAAGCTCGCTGTATTTCTTCTCTTCATAGCCGACAGAGAAGCTGTTCACATCCTTCATGACCTTGCTTACTTCCTTGAGGGTATAGGAGCTGTCAACTCCCGAAGAGAGGAAGCACCCGACCTTAACATCAGCTATCTGGTGAACATGTACCGACTCCTCGAATTCGCTCTGAATCATTTCTTCCCAGTCAGCGAGAGATTTTGACTCGTCAGGACTGTAGTGAATCTTATAGTAGCGCTGGATCTTGAGCGTTCCATTTTCATATTCGAAGAAATGCGCCGCCGGAAGCTTATAGACATACTTAAATACTGTCTCATCGCAAGGCACATACTCAAAGCTCATATAGTCAGGAATACGTTCAAAGTTCACTTCCTTCTCGAAGGCCGGATGCTCGAGAAATGACTTGATCTCGGAACCGAACATGAATTCCCCATTTTTCCTGTAATAATAAAATGGCTTGATACCGAAAATGTCTCTCGCCCCGAAGAGCTTATTTGTCTTCTTATCAAAAATAACGAAGGCGAACATGCCGCGGAGCTTATTTAGCATGTCCTTGCCCCATTCCTCATAGCCGTGGACGAGAACCTCTGTATCGGCCTTTGTCTTAAACACATGTCCCTTCGCGATAAGATCATCTCGGAGCTCCATAAAATTGTATATTTCACCGTTAAATATGACGACAACGGTATTGTCCTCGTTCCACATAGGCTGGACGCCGCCCTTAAGGTCGATTATTGATAGACGTCTGAAGCAGAGGGCTATATCGTCATCTACGTATATCTGGTCATCGTCCGGGCCTCGATGGGCTATACGCTTTCCCATGGCACGGACAATCTTAGCGTTATCACGCTTCTCGTCATCAGGTATGAATCCCGCAAAACCGCACATATTATATCTCCTGTAAAAATATTATCGTATACTGCAAAATTACCTCTTAAGTATAAGGCTTAATCACGAAAATTTCAAGGCCGTAAACGGTATTAGGTGAGACAATTTTGAAAAACTGATTGAATTACATGGAATAATATAGTATAATGAATCTGTATGTTTAAATATATGTATAAGAGAGAAAGGGATATGCCGGATACACAAAATAGAAGGAGAAAGGGCTCTAAGAACTTTCTTGTTCAGGGCAGCATACTTGCTGTCGCTTCAATCTTAGTAAGAATTATCGGACTCATTTACAGAATTCCGATGACGAGACTTATAGGCAAGGAGGGCATGGGTTATTATGACTATGCCTTCGAGGTCTATAACTTTTGCTTTATCATTTCATCCTATGGTATGCCGATGGCTGTTAGCAAGCTTGTAGCCGGGTATACAGCTAAGAAGGAGTATAAGAGCGCCTTTAAGACATTTATAGGTGGCCTTATAGTTGCTACTGTCATTGGACTTACACTATGCCTGTTAGTATACTTTGGAGCTGACGTAATCGCGACCAGGCTCCTTGCTAACAGCGCTATTGCTATACCGCTTAAGGTGGTTGCTCCTACGATACTTATCTGCTCACTGCTAGGAGTTGTGAGAGGATTTTTCCAGGGTAAGGGAACCATGGTGCCAACAGCGATGTCACAGCTTGTCGAGCAGATTGTAAATGCTATCGTAAGTGTCGCGGCTGCCTATGCTCTTGAGGTTTCACACAGCGCTTCTAAGAATATAGCGGCATTTGGCGCTAAGGGTGGAGTTACGGGAACTCTTGTAGGTGGAATATTCGGCCTTGCTTTATTGGTATTTATATTTGTCATAAATTTACCTATGTTCAGCAGGCAGATGAGAAATGATGAGCATGCCGACGAGGGTATGACTGACCTGATTAAGCTCCTCCTTGTCACTGTCATTCCTGTCATGCTAAGCCAGATTCTTACAAGAAGCAACGGCCTTATAGCTATAGCTTTATATAATAATGTAATGGCAGGAAAGGGAGTCAGCAGCGAAGATTATACATCCATGTACGGTATTTACAGCAGTATGTACCTGGTACTTGAGAATATTATCATCGGCATTACGAGCGCTATTACCATGGCTATGATTCCTTCGATTGTTTCGGCAAATGAGGCGGGGACATTTGAGGAGGTAGAGCACAAGGCGAACATGTGCTTAAAGTTTAATCTGATGATAGCGATTCCCGCTTCATTCGGTTTAGCGGTAGTCGGTGCCCCTGTTATAAGACTTCTTTTCGGTGAGAATGAGCCTGTAGTTAAAAATGTTATGCTGATCGGCGCTTCGGCGGCATTATTATATACCTTGTCAGTATTATTTAACACGATAATTCAGAGTATATATAAGATGATGCTTCCGGTAAGGAATTCCGCGATTGCTATTATTATTGATGTCGTAGCGTTATTTATCATGCTGAAGTTCTTAAATATGGGAATTTATGCCTTGGTAATAGGGAATCTTATTCTTCCGGCTGTTGTAATTATCCTTGATGGAAAAATCCTTGTGAAGACCCTCGGGATGAGGTTTGAACTAAGGACATCGGTAATAATACCCTTGATATCGTCTATTATTATGAGCATAGTGGTTGCGCTCACGTATTTCCTGATAGACGCCCTTACCGGACAGTACGCTATAGGAGTTATAGCTTCCATTCTCCTTGGCATGTTTGTCTACTTTGTCTGCGAGATAAAGCTAAGGGGCGTAACTGAACATGAACTTATAAGTACTCCAAAGGGCCAGTTTATCGTCAATTTCGCCAAGAGGCTGAAACTGATGTGAATCAACAGCTTTAGTAAAAGCCGTGGAATATTCCACGGCTTTTTTTATTACGAGCTTTCTTTCCAGACAAAAATTTTTTCTTTTGGTATATAATTTAGCAATTCATTGAAGACAAATTCCGTAAGGCGCTTGTCCTTTGTCGGACCGTAGGAGCATGAATTATTAGTGTTAATGTAAGGAAAAAGGGCCAGTGAACCTGTCCTTGCTTTTCTCATCTTAGTTAGGTAATTCTTGGGTATGCGGAAGCCTCCAAGGGAGACATCTGATATTTTTCTGCTATCAATCTCAGTAAATATACTCTTAATCATGTCAGAATATAATGTCTCATAATTATCGACCAAGAGAACAGGATCAAGGCAGATTCTTGTAGATAGATCAAGCTCGCAGGCCCTTTTAAGCGCGCCCAGTCTTGAAGAAAATGCCGGAGCTTTATGCTCGAACCGTCTTGAAATTTCGTCCGGCGACAGGGTCCAGGCGAAAATAAATCGGTCAGGAATGCATAGTCCCTCGTCTAAATATTTCTCTATTATTCCTATATTAGCTGACTTGGTCCTGCATTCTACGGTGAGATTATTATGGACGTTCGTAAATTCTATCCACCGCTTTACGTATCCCGTAATTCCTTCGAGGGCGAGGAGGTCTGTATCGTAGGATATACAGAGATATACAGGGTGGTCATTAAGCATTTCCTCAAGCTCAGAAAAAATATCGTCAAGGTTTACGAAAACAACTACATTTCCGCTCGGATACATGCCTAAGAGATAGCAGTATTCGCAGTCATAGCAGCAGTTCATGACTGATGAGGTATAATAGAAATAGTCATTACCAAAATCCTCGCACTGCCTTGAACCTTTATATATAAGACGCCCTTCCTTCGAAGCGAGAATCAGAGCCGGATTTTTCTTCTGACTAATTATATCCTGACCCGCGGGAGTGAATATATCCTTATAGTGATTTATATATTTAATTTCCGCCTTATTAAAATGAGATAATATATTTTTTGCCATCTCATTGTCGCATACCTTATTTTCTATATAGATCTCACTAAAAGTTGCCGAATAATCCGAATCATAATTAATGTTAAGGTCAGTATTTGGCAGTGCTTCAGTGTAAATAAGCTCCCGCAGAGAATCTAAGAATTCCCTGCGGCGAAGCTTTAATGGATGCTTTTCATTAACCGAATGCTTCGCAGTCTCTAACAGAGTCTCAACATCAGCATTGGTTTTTACCAAGCGGCAGTAATTCATCATTTCATCGAATTCATGCTGCTCTGTGACTGTTAATTCCATGCTCATTCTGATAATTCTTCCCACTGCTCCATAAGAGACGATAGCTTTTCTTCAATTTCCGCCTTTTCCTTTGTAAGCGAGGTTAATTTGGCCAGGTCAGTACCCAGGGCAGGGTCGGAGAGCATCTTATCAATCTCTGCCATGCGCTCATCGAGCTTATTTATCTTTTCTTCGACTGACTTTAGGGCATTTTCCTTCTTACGCTTTTCACGCTCTATAGCCTTCTGCTCTTCATAGGAGAGCTTGCCTGAACTTGCGTTACCGGCGTTAGTTGAACTCTCGGTAGAAGGCGAAGAATTTACGTTCGCTGAATTCGAAGCGTTATTAGTCCATGGATTATTTCCCTGCGCATTATCAGTATTGATAATTCCCGCAGCCGCTTCGATATCACCCTTTTTCTCAAGGTAATAGTCGTAATTTCCAATGTAATTAAGTAACTTCCCATTAGTAAGATCAAGAATTCTTGTGGCTGTTTTATTTATAAAATACCTGTCGTGGCTTACGTAGAGAACTGTTCCGGTATAATTATTAAGCGCCTCCTCAAGAATTTCCTTTGACGTTATATCAAGGTGGTTAGTCGGCTCATCGAGGATTAAGAAATTCGCTTCTGAGAGCATTAATTTAGCAAGAGATACTCGACCTCGCTCGCCACCCGACAGGCTGCCAATTAACTTAAATACATCATCACCCGTAAATAAAAACGCGGCGAGAGCGTTCCTTACCTCCGTATTATTTAAATACGGATAAGTGCTCTGAAGTTCGTCAAATAATGTCTTAGAATAATCGAGTACCTGGTGCTCCTGATCATAGTAGCCTATCTGAACCTTAACGCCAAGCTCTATAGAACCGCTGTCGGGTTTAAGAAGACCGTTAATCATTTTTAAAATGGTGGTCTTCCCTGTACCATTATTTCCGATAATTGCGACCCTCTCGCCCTTCTTTATCTCGAAGTCAACATCGTTAAAAAGCTCCTTGCCATCAAAGCCCTTCGTGAGCCCCTTAACCGTGAGCACATCATTTCCGCTTTCGATATGAGGCGTAAGGGCTATGCGCATCTTGTCATCTATCTCCATAGGCTTGTCGAGGCGTTCTATCTTATCAAGCTTTTTCTCGCGACTTTCAGCACGTCTAATGGACTTCTCCCGATTGAATGACTTTAGCTTATCTATTACTGCTTCCTCGTGGGCTATTTCCCTCTGCTGGTTTAAATATGCCTTAAGCTCTGCGTCGCGAAGGGCCTTTTTCTTCTCGGCGTAATCGCTATAATTACCCCTGTAGGTCGTAGCGTTTCCGTTATCAAGCTCGACAACCTTAGTTACGACCCTGTCGAGGAAATATCTGTCGTGGGCGACGATTACAACGGCTCCCTTATAGGAGCGGAGAAATCCCTCAAGCCAGGTGATAGAGTTCATATCGAGGTGGTTCGTCGGCTCATCGAGGAAAATGATGTCAGGCTCGGTGAGGAGGATACGACCTAGATAGACACGGGTTTTCTGGCCTCCGGACAGGGTGTTTACAGGGGTAGCGAATTCCTCTTCGGTGAAGCCTAAGCCCTTAAGGATACCGGTTATCTGACTCTTTAGGGCGTAGCCGTTAGCCTGCTCATATTGGTGGGTAACTCTTGAGTATTCATCATATAGCTTCTTTAACTCATCCCCTGAGGCGGTCTTCATGTTCGCTTCAAGGTCCCGCATGCGGTCGCCAAGCTCTATGACATCCTTCTTGCTGTCAAGAAGTACATCCCATATGGATTCGGTGCTTGAGAGGTCCGGATTTTGAGCGAGATACCCTATACTGGTATCCTTCGCGAAGGTGACCTGGCCCTCATCGGCTCCTTCCTCGCCCATAATTATCTTAAGAAGGGTAGACTTGCCGGCCCCGTTAATGCCGACTATAGCCGCCTTCTCATGCTCTTCTACATGAAAAGAGACCTGCTTTAAGACAGGTCCCGTGACAAATTCCTTTGAAAGGTTACTGACCTGGAGTATCATATTGGCTCCTTATTTACAATAAATTACAATCAATATTCATAAACAACGGTTACTATTGTAAGCGCTTCGAAACGATTTGTCAACCAAAGAGTGAGATATGAAGACTTTTAGTAAATGTGAACTTTGTGAGAAATCACAATTTTTTATTTATTTTATCATTGTATTTTGACAAGTGTTGTGATAAAATTTTTTTAGGGTGAAGTTTACGCTTCAGAAGGAGTATGCCCATGACATTTGCAGTATGTATGTCCGGAATAGACGAGTACGAGAACATCGAGCTCATGGAGAGCATGAGAGTGGAAGCTGAGAAGAAGGACGCGAGGCTTCTCTTTTTTGAAGTACTCAGCTACTCCTATGGGGAGAAGGGGTCTTCTAACTGGAGGACCTGGCATAACGGTGTCGAGATATTTTCATATATACCCTATGATAAAATAGACGGTTTAATAATGTGCGCGGAATCCATCAAGGATGAAGAAGTGATTTCTGAGCTCGTCACGAACGCTAAGGCAGTCGGTATACCTGTGATTTCATTTGACAGGAAAGAGGATGGCTGCGCGAATGTCACTATGGACTACTCCGGCGCCTTAAGGACGATAATCAGGCATGTCATCGAGCATCATGGAAAAAGGAATATTAATTTTCTTACCGGTATGCATGATGAACCGAATTCAGAGGAACGTCTTGCTATCTACAGGGAGGAAATGATAAGGCACGGCCTTCCCTATGATGAGGAAAGGGTCGCGTATGGTGACTATTGGCGCATTCCGGCTAAGAAGGCGGTTGAGAATTTCCTTGAATCGGGGAAAGAGATTGACGCTATTATCTGCGCGAATGATGAAATGGCCTTCGCGACATTTGAGGTACTTGAAGAGCATGGCATCAAATGCCCTGAGGATATTATTGTTACAGGAATAGATGGCGTTGACAGCATTTATTCTCATAAGCCTCTCTTAACTACCGCAAAGAGGAATTATAAAGAGACAGGAAAATTATTAATTGATAAAATAATAAATATGACAGATGGCTGTGACAACGATGACAGCCTTGTTCCGCTTGACATTTTGATAAACGGCTCTTGTGGGTGTCACGAGACAGAGAGGGTCATTTCAAATAAGGATATTCAGGATGTACTTGAGAGGGAGGCTTTTAACAGGGGATTTTTTGAATTTTTAAATGACATGTCATCAGCGTTTATCGGGGTCGATGACCTTGAGACAATGTGTGAAAAATTAGATAAATACATAGGCAATTTAAATGATCCTATGATTATGCTCTCTATGAAGAAGGGATTTTTCTCCGAGCAGTTTATGAAAAATGGTGATAGCTCCCTCTTTATGGATACGGTCCCGGATGAGGATAAGCTTGAGCTCCTTGCGGCTAATATCAGGACCTACAAGATTCCATACAGAGAATATGAGGGAGATAAGGAGAAATTCTTAGAGTCCGATAACCCTAGGATCATGGGTGTGGCGAATCCTGATGAGGTAAAGGTTGAAACCCATAATGTTATGGAATATGATAGGAGTGAGGTTATACCTGATCTCGATGATGCCCTTGAAAAATATGGTTCAATAGTAATTTCGCCTATTACAGGAGCTGAGGGTCTGACAGCCTTTTTAGCTTACGCTCCTAAAATTCCCTACAGGAATTTCAACAGGTTCTACCTCT
Source organism: uncultured Eubacteriales bacterium (assembly GCA_900314885.1). Taxonomy (GTDB): domain Bacteria; phylum Bacillota; class Clostridia; order Lachnospirales; family Lachnospiraceae; genus Catonella. Next base: position 57,475 of record OMWY01000007.1, on the reverse strand, counting down.
TTACTTCAAACATGGGGACTATACTTGATACGGTGCGTCTTAGGATTATTCAGAATTCGCTTATTGAACGTCTTCAGAATATGACCGGTGAGGATTTCCTTACAGGCTTATGCAACAGAAGTGGTTTTATGGAGCAGATATCTCCGCTTATAGCTAGCAGCAGGGAGAACAAGGTCGAGCTTTCTGTATTTTCACTTGATTTAAATGGTTTAAAATATATTAACGACAATTATGGTCATAATGAAGGTGACAGCGCTATCAAAACAGCTGCTGACGCAATTATATCTGTATGTGACACGGATATTGTAGGCGCGAGATTCGGCGGTGATGAATTTGTTATTGCTGCGTATAATATCGGAAATGATAGGGCAAAAGAAATAGCAGATAACATAAAGAAGAACCTTGAGGTTTATAATTCCATGTCAGAGAAGCCATATAATGTTTCTGTAAGTATAGGCATAAAAACAGGAATAATAAAAGAAGGCAATTCATTTGACAATATGATGCTTGACGCTGACAGAAAGATGTATGATGATAAACTCGAATTTTATAAGAACGCGGATGATGATATGAAAAAATTCAGAAATACTGACAGAAGGATTTTGTGATTATTTAAATGAACAAGAAGATATATGACAGGGATATAAGGGAACCTCTCTTTGAATTTCTCGAAGAGAAATACGGCAAGGTCAGGATATTGGAGGAAAAGCGGACCGGTGAAGCGAGGGTTGACGCAGTTATGATAACCGACTCAGTCCTATACGGCATAGAGATAAAAAGCGACGCTGACACATATACAAGGCTTTCGGGACAGGTGGAAAATTACGACAAATATTATGACAGAAATTATGTCGTGGTGGGAACGAGGCATGCCGGCCATATAGAGGAGCATGTGCCGCCATACTGGGGCATAATTACCGTCGAGCCGGTTTCGGGTGATGATAACGAAGCTGAGTCGCTTGATTTTTATGTTCTACGTGAGCCTTCCGATAATCCTAATGTAATACCATCAAAGAAGCTTACCATTCTCTGGAGGCCGGAATTAGCCCATATCCAGGAGTTGAACGGTCTTCACAAATACGCAGGCAAGAGTAAGGAATATGTTCGTGATTATGTGATAGATTCGGTTGAACCTGAGAGACTCTATAGTGAGATGACAGATGAGCTCTTTGAACGTGATTACAGCACGATAGGTGAAAGAATAAATAAATATCGTGTCGAGCATGGACAACACAGGAGAAAAAATCTCAAAAAGAGAAAAAGAATATACAAAGGGTGAAATATGTGATACAATATTCACAGATGTAACAGTAAAATTTTGATTGGAGGTATATTTATCATGAGAGAACTTGATTATGTCATCACTAATCCGCTTGGCGTTCACGCCCGCCCGGCAGCCCAACTGGCGCAAACCTGTGTATCATTTAAATCACAGGTTACTCTCACCTGCAATGGTAAGACCGCAAGTGCCGGAAATGTCCTTGACATCTTAGGACTTCACGCCAAGAACGGTGACAATATAAAGGTCACGGTTGAAGGCCCGGACGAGGATGACGCTCTTGAAGCCGTAGATAAGGTCCTGCATGAGAAATTCGAAGAGCATGCCGCAGTCAGCGTCCTTAAGATAGCCTTCTTCGGAACCAAGGATTACGACCGTACCTTCTTTGACCAGTTGAGCCAGGAGGTAGGAGAGAATACATATAACTGCGATATCCATTATTTCGCCGCAAGGCTTACCGATGAGACAGTAGCTCTTGCGAAGGGCTATGACGCAGTTTGCATTTTCGTAAATGATGACTGCGATGGTTCTATAGTAAGGGCTCTCAAGGATAATGGAGTAAGGCTTATCCTCCTTCGTTGCGCCGGATTTAATAATGTCGACCTCAAGGCGGCAAAGGAGTGCGGAATTACAGTACTCAGAGTGCCGGCTTATTCTCCGTACGCTGTAGCTGAGCACGCCATGGCTCTTATCCAGGCGGCTAACAGGCATATCCACAAGGCATACAACAAGGTAAGAGATAATAATTTCGCCCTGAGTGGTCTTATGGGTGTAGATCTTCACAACAAGGTAGCCGGAATAATGGGCACAGGCAAGATAGGTCAGTGCATGGCGAGAATCTGCAAGGGCTACGGTATGACTGTTATAGGGTGGGATGCGTACCCTAACCAGAAGCTTGTGGATGAAGGACTTCTTACATACGGAACGAAGGAGGAGGTACTTTCTAAGGCAGACCTCATTTCCCTTCACGCTCCGCTTATAATGGGAGAGGGCGGTACCTATCACCTTATAGATAAAGCGGCGATTGACCTTATGAAGGATGACGCGATGCTTGTAAATACAGCCCGTGGTCCCCTTATTGATACCGAAGCTCTTATAGATGCCCTTAAGGCAGGCAAATTCCATGCTGTAGCGCTTGACGTATACGAGGGCGAGGACCCGAACGTATATACGGACCATTCAAGCGACCCGCTTCCTCACAGTGTAACCGCAAGGCTCACCATGTTCCCGAATCTGATTCTTACTTCTCACCAGGCTTTCTTTACGAGAGAGGCAATGCAGGCTATAGCGGTTGTAACCATGGAGAACGCGAGAAACTTCAACGAGGGCAGGGACCTCGGCAATGCGGAAGTAAAGTATACCGGTTAATAATGGAACAGGGGCTATAGCCCCTGTTTTTTTGCTTGAAATCTACCCTCTTATCTGCTACACTAAGATAGTACTCAGATTTGAGTGAAGCTTTTACATAAAAGAAAGGCGAAAAATGAGCAGAGAGTGGACTAAGGAAGAGCGATATAAGGTCTTCACGGATGAATCCGAGATCGCCCCTCTTTATGATAAGATAAAAGATAGCCCTTACAGGCAGAAATATCACATCATGCCTGTTACAGGGCTTCTAAATGATCCAAACGGCTTCATTTACATGGGAGGCCTCTGGCACCTCTTTTACCAGTGGTGTCCGTGGGGAGCTGTACATGGCCTGAAGCACTGGTATCACCTTGTGAGCACCGACCTTGCCCATTGGGAAAATGTAGGGCTCTGTGTAAAGCCTGATACTGATTATGACAATAAGGGCGTTTACTCAGGTTCGGGCTTTGCCTACGATGACAGGTATTATATATTCTACACAGGAAACCACCGTGACGAGGACTGGACGAGGCGACCATATACATGCGCTGCCGAGATTACTATGGCGAATACGGCGAGGAAACTTGACAAGCCGCTTATCAAGCCAAATCCCGACTACACCGATAATGTGCGTGACCCGAAGATTGTCTATAACGAGGAATTAAAGAAATATTTCATTTTCCTTGGCGCGCAAACTAAGGATAAAAAGGGAAGGATTATAGCTTATTCTTCGAAGGATATTCTTGGAAAATATGATTTCGCCGGTGAGCTTAAGGTAGAAGGCTATGAGGATTTCGGGGAAATGTGGGAATGTCCTTCTGTTGAGAGAATTGATGGGAAGGATGTCCTTATATTCTGCCCACAGAATATCCACCTTCCTAATAGCGGAGACGCCAAGGATCACAACGGCTATGTAGTCGGCGATCTCGATTACGAGATGCTTACATTTAAACCGGCGGGACATTTTCACGTGCTTGACGAGGGATTTGATTTTTACGCCGCCCAGTGCGCCGCGAATTCTGACAGGAAGATTCTTTCGGCCTGGATGGGATTGCCTGACAGCGAATATCCGACCGATGATGAGGACTGGTCAGGCTGTCTCACCCTTCCTCGCGAACTTCACGTTAAGGGAAGCCGCCTCACTCAGGCTCCTGTGGTAGAGCTAGCCGGTCTCCGCCACCATGCGGTTGACGCGACGAAGGAAACCTTGCCTGATGGCGCGGAGCTTGTCATAGATACGGATGGCAAAGATTTTGCGTTGAGACTTTTATCTGATGAGGATGGAAAGGGTGGTATTTTATTTACCTACGACGCGAGAAAGAAATCCCTTACATTTGACCGTTCAGGATTAAGTCAGAAGTTAAATGAGCAATACGGAAACGTAAGAACTCACACTGCTGTCAGCGCTGTTACGAGACTTCGCGTATTTATTGACAGAAGCAGCGTTGAGATATTTGTAAATGATGGCGACGAGGTATTCACTAGCCGCCTATTCCCTCGTGAGAATGAGCATCATTTTCATTTTGACGGCAAGGGCGAAATAAAGCTATTTTCTTTGATTCACGGAGTTAAGGAAGAATTTAAAATTTAACGGAAGAAGGATTCTTTTTTGTACAAGACTTTAGGAATAATAGGCGGCCTGGGGCCACTTGCCACCGCCTACTTTTATGAACTTATAACCAATATGACCGAGGTTGCGAGGGATCAGGACCATCTCGAAATACTGATTCACTCAGCGCCTTCTATACCTGACAGAACCGCCTATATTTTGGGAAAAAGCGATGAGAATCCGCTCCCTAGGATGGCTGAAATCGGCAAGGAGCTTGCTGTTAACGGAGCTGAGCTTATCGCTATTCCTTGTATTACGGCTCATTTCTTTCACCATGACCTTGATAATATTATTCCGGTGCCTATACTGAATCTCCCGGTCGAGGTGGCGAAATACCTTAAAAGCGAGGGAATCAAGAAGGCAGGAATTATGGCTACTGACGGAACGATAGAAAGCGGCCTCTTCCAGAAGGCATTAAGCGCTGAAGGAATAGAGTCGGAAATTCCTTCGCCTGACCGTCAGAAGGATGTCATGCATATCATTTACGAAGATGTGAAGGTTGGAAAGGATCCTGAGACTGAGCCTTTTAACAGGGTTAGAAGCGAGCTTAAGGAAAAGGGATGTGAAGTAATAATCCTTGGTTGCACAGAGCTTTCCATACTCAAGAGAAATAAAATGACCGGTCCGGGATTCCTTGATGCAATGGAGGTCCTTGCGAAGCGTTCTGTAGAGGAATGCGGAGCGCCGCTAAGAGAAGAATACGAACACCTTATTACAAAGTAGATTTTAGCCTTTCGCGGATTATGTCTACCTGCGTGGGCTTCATGAAAGGGGAAAATATATGATACAGAGAGAACAGAAAATCGAATTCAGGTACGACACCCAGCTCTTGCTTGATGTCTACGGAGCTGACGAGGATGAGTGTGATGATCTCGTAGATGAGATAAGAGATCACATTATCGGAACATTTCACGGTGACAGCCTGATTGTAGCCGGTGATACCGCTGAAGATGAGGTGGGTGGCGCAAAGGCGACGATTAAGCTTCACTACCACACAAACGAGCCTTGGGATACCCTCGCCTACTGCAGGACCCTCGGTGAGATCTACGATATAGTCGTAGAAGACATGGAAAGACAGTCAGAGGGATTACACGGATAATCTTAGAGAGGGGCCCGCTGCCCAACGGGCAGTGGGAAAGTTGGCTAAGATAAAAGATAGTCGTAGAGAGGGACCCACGGCTATTCCGTGGGAACTGTAAGCGTCTGTAAAGACGCTTACTATAGTTGGCTACGACAAAAATCTAATCTTATCTTTGTTCTTTTCTATTTTGAGTCAGGCACCACTGACGTGGAGCCGGACACGGAATATTAAGGCTCCCACAAAGAGGGAGCCTTTACTTACGCTTCAGGTCTCGCTTCATTACGTCTGAATATTGCTCTGAAGAGGAAGCGCACAAGCGGGCCGGCTATAATGAACTGCATGGCGTAGGCGGCAGGCAGGTTCATAGCCCAGGTTTCAGCGTAAGCTCCAAGGCTAGGTTCCTTAAAAAGAATTGTCGCAATGAGACTCATCATAGGACACATAAGGGCGCAGATGCAGAATGATACAGCATATGTAATCAATTCCGGCCTGTCTGAAGGTCTCATAAAAGAGAAGGCGAGCTTTGGAGCGATTTTCCCGACTACAAACAGTTCTAAGAAAATCGCTATTGGCCACATGATGATTAGTTCATGAAAAGCCAAGAGGAATACATCATTTGTGCATGCTCCTCTGTCTATGGAAATGTTATAGCATATCATTCCATAGACCATTACAAAGGCCATAACGGCAGTAAATACGAGGTTCTCTAATTTTGTCTTTGGCATATAAAACTCCTTTCAAAACGCAAAAAGAGAGAACCGAAACTTTTGTCTCGATTCTCTCTGCGACTACCATTAATTGTGTTTATTCTAACACAAATGTTTCCAAAATGCAAGCATTTTTTTAAAAATATATTATTAGGTCGAAAGTTATGAGGTATTGACAGACGAGATATATCATGATATATTATTTTTACAGGAGGTACAGATTATGAGTGAAATTACACTAACGAAACCTTTTATGTCAGGCAGAAGCCAGGCTGTAAGGATACCAAAAGAATATCGCTTCCCCGATATGGACGATAAGCTTTATATTAACAAAATCGGCAATACATTAATTATTACTCCGGTCGATTCACTCAAGGATTCTTATTTGCGGGGACTTAACATGTTTACCGAGGATTTTATGGTTGATGGCAGACCGGAGGAATTGCCAAACGAAAGGATAGATCTCTGACCATGTATATGCTCGACACAAACATCATTATATTTTGCATAAGACATCCAAATTCAGCATGTGCCATGAGAGTGGCCGATCATGTAGGAAAGAACATCTGCATATCGGTAGTTACATATGCGGAACTTGCTTATGGTATAGAAAACAGTACAAATCCTGCAGGAAATCGAATAGCTATACAACTTTTCTTATCAGGTATCCGTATCTATGATTTCGATATGGCTGTCGCCAATGAATTTGGACTTCTTTTAGCTGAACTTAAGAAAAAATGCAGTTATCAGCCCACTCATGATCGTGACAGGATGATAGCAGCTCATGCTCGAGCATATGGATTCACATTAGTGACTGATAATATTAAGGATTTCGAAGATGTTGACAGGCTTCATGTCGAAAATTGGCGTACACCCGGGGATCTGACAAACGATTAGAAAATAAACTTGACATATCGCAAATCGTGCGCTAAACTGTAAAAGAATTTACAAAACAAGGGGGATTTTATGACAACAATCTATATCAGAAAACTAGACCGGAGGTTTCGCAAGCGGATCGAGCAACACGAATTTAGTGTGGAAGAGATGCGGGCTCTATAGTCTTGAGAATGTTTATCGGTAACAATAATATAAAGAGAGCATACAATGTATGCTCTCTTTTGCTTGCAACAGGGTATTCGTTGTGATAGAATGGTCGGGATGGAGGTATAAAGAAATGACAGACTTAAAGGAAGAGAAGGAAAATCTTAGCAAGAAGAAAAGCCGGGCACGGAGGGCTTTTGAAATAATATTTTCCATTAAGGGTGACCAGGCGGACCCTGAGGATATAAAGCAGCGCATAGCCGACGGAGGCAGGGTGACCGGTACTAACGCTGTAATCCTTGTATGCGCGATTATGATAGCTTCAATCGGACTCTTAAATAACTCAACGGCAGTTATAATCGGAGCGATGCTTATAAGCCCACTTATGGGAAGTATCCTGGCTCTTGCCTATGGCACGGTTACCGGAAATAAAGATATGCTTGTTATTCATGGCATAGGCTTCGCGGTGCAGATAATTATTAGCCTTCTGACATCAACAATATTTTTCCTGCTGGCGCCGATTAAGACTCCCACGAGCGAGCTGCTTGCGAGGACTTCGCCGTCCTTTTATGATGTGCTGATAGCTATTTTCGGTGGCGTTGCGGGAATTATAGGAAACACACGTAAGGATAAGGCAAATAATGTAATACCGGGGGTTGCTATTGCGACAGCCCTTATGCCGCCGCTCTGCACATGCGGATATTCGCTTGCGAGTGGAAACTGGCGCATGCTTGGAGGAGCGGCATATCTCTTCCTGATTAATTCCTATTTCATTTTCGGTTCTTCAGAGATAATATTATATCTAATGGATTTACCTGAGAAGAAGGTTGTCGACCCGAAGGTACTCCATAAAAATAGAATCAGAAGAAGAATAATTACTCTGATCATACTGATACCATGTTTTCTCTTTGGGGCGTCTTTGGCATATTTGCCTTGACAAAGTGAGTTTTATGAATTATCATTGATTAGGTTTTAATAATAAATAGAGGGAGCGGGACATTGACAGAGGACAGACTGATTTTTGGAAACAGAGAGTCGAGGAATATCTTCATTCAGCCGGTCGACGAGCATGATCTTGAGCTTATGGAGGACGAGGTTTCTGAAGCGAGGAAAAATGCCGCGGATGACTTCTGCCTTATAGCCTATTGCGTAAATGACTGGTTTTCTGACTTATCGCCATGGTATACGGAGCCGGTATTCGGCAAGGAAAACTTCGCCGGTCATATCGATGTGGCATATGATGAGGTTATCTCAATCCTTAATGAAATTCCGAAGAATTTCCGCGCTGCTAATAAAAAGATATATCTGATCGGATATTCTCTTGCGGGTCTTTTTGCTCTATGGATGGCGGGAAAATGTGATATATTCGCGGGAATCGCCGCCGTATCGCCATCCGTCTGGTATCCGGGGTGGATAGATTACGCTAAGGAGAAGCCTCTCATGTGCGATAATGTTTACCTTAGCCTTGGCAGGAAGGAAGAGAAGGCGAGGAATAAAATTATGGCGGCCGTGGGAGACTGTATAAGAACCCAGTATGACATTTTAAAGGAGCACGGAAAGAACTGCATTCTTGAATGGAATGAGGGAAATCACTTTGTAGACAGTGACAAGAGGTGCGCCAAGGGAATTGAATGGTTATTAAATCAGAAGGGAGAAAATATATGATTTGTCCAAATTGCGGCAAGGAAAACGCGGAGGGAGCTAAGTTCTGCAAATACTGCGGGACGAAGCTTAACAGTGAATCTGCTAATGAACAGGGTAATAATCAGGGTATGACACCTCCACCACAAGGACCTCAGGGAGGCTATGGCTATCAGTATCAGGGTCAGGCACAGTTTAATGGTATGCCCAAGGCTTATGCCACAAAGCCTCCAAGGAAGCCTCTTTCAACCGGCGCGAAGGTAGGAATCGGGGTAGCCTGTGGCCTGGTGGCTGTTCTTATAATATATTTGATTATGAAGACCTTTTTCCCGGGAATGCTTGCGAAGAGGGTTGATCTCAATGACTATATGACTGTCACCTTCAGCGGCTATGAGGGTTATGGAAAGGCGGAGTCGTCATTTGACAGTGATAGGTTTATCTCTGACAACATGAAACAGGTGACGAAGAGGCTTAAGAAGTATGCCAATTCAGATGACTACGAGATGAAGCTCTTAGCGGGTCTTGGCAATGAGGGCGTTAGAGAGCTTGTATCGGGATCAATAGACTATTCGTTTGACAAGACAGAAGGGCTTAATAGCGGTGACACAGTTACCGTAACATGGATCGTCGATGACGATTTTGAGAAAATTACGGGTATAAAGCTTCTGCACGAGGATAAGGAATTCAAAGTAGAAGGACTTGAGAAGGTTGAAAGCTTTGACCCGTTTGAAGGACTTGAGGTTAATTTCAGCGGGATAGCGCCAAACGGAACTGCCGAGCTGGATACAAGCAATGCTTCGTGGGCAGACAGCCTTTCATTCGAATTAGACAAGTATGACGGTCTGTCAAACGGAAATACCGTTACAGTTACTGTCAGGTCTTACGACGGCAGTGAGCTGAGTGACTACTGCATACAGAATTATGGTAAGGTTCCTTCCTCCGAAACAAAGGAATTCACTGTATCGGGACTGGCTAATTACGTAGAGAAATTAAGTGAAATACCTGATGATACCCTTAGCGTTATGAAGCAGCAGGCGGAAGACGCCCTTAATGCTCATGTCGCTCAATATTTTGACAGCGATGTAGAATTCAAGGGCATGACCTATCTTGGCGAATATATGCTGACTCCTAAGTCCTCCGATGCCGGGTATGATAGTAACGATATATATCTTGTTTATCAGGTAAAGTCAAAAGAGACGGCTTCTAACTACGATAATACCGTTACAAAGAAAAAGACCGTAACCTATTATTGGTATTGCATGTTCAGAAATATCATAGCGGACGGGGATGGCAGCGTTTACGTAGATACCACCAATTATTCAACACCGTCGAATACATTCTATTCGACTATAGATGAAGATGGTGTCTATAAGAGCTGGTACTACTATGGATTTGAGGACCTTTCGGACCTGTACAGCACCTGTGTTACTCAGTATATAGATCGCTTTAACCACGAAGACAATGTCGCTGATAACGGCGACAATACCGCAGATAACACTGAAACCACTACAGACGTAACCCATCACGATGAAGATTCTGATCACACGGATGATACCGATCACGATTCGACTTCAGTCTCTGATTCGTCAGGCACTACAACCAAAGAGAAGGGAATCATTTTCCCGACAAGCTCTACGAAGGTTATCAGCAAGAAGAAGATTGCGGCTCTCTCAGACAGCAAGCTTCGTAAGGCTATAAATGAGATTTATGCCCGTCACGGCTATAAGTTCAACAACAAGGACTTGCTTGAGTACTACAGTAAATATGACTGGTACGAACCGACAGAGAGCGACCAGCAGGCTGTGAAGGATTCATTTAACAGCACTGAGCAGACAAATATTTCACGTATGGAAAAGGAACGTGACAGCAGGAAATAATCTAAAAGGAAGTCAGTTATATCATGAAATTTATAAGATCTAAGAGAATATTTACGATAATTCTTACGTTAGCGCTAACCATACTTTGCTTCGCAGGCATAGATACTCGCGAAGCGAAGGCCGCTAATAAGAGAAGCCGGTACACGATCTGCATAGACCCTGGCCACCAGCAGTATGCGAATTCCAACAAGGAACCGAACGGTCCGGGAAGCTCCACCATGAAAATGAAGGTGAGCGGCGGTACGCATGGGTCAAAGTATCCGGAATATAAGGTGACTCTATCCGTAGGCAAGTATCTTAAGAAGGAGCTCGAGCGCCGAGGCTACAATGTCGTAATGACAAGAACCAAAAATAAGGTCGATATCAGCAACAAGGAGCGGGCTCAGTACGCAAGCAAGAAGGGCGCTGACATCATGGTTCGTCTTCATTGTGACGGATCTGAAAGTTCATCTGCCAATGGGGCTAGCGTCCTCTGCATAACGTCCGGGAATCCATATCACTCAGAACTCTATAAGAAGAGCAATAACCTTTCACAGTGTGTCCTTAGCGCTTATTGCGATAAGACAGGAATCTCTAAGCGGGGAACCATCTATACGGATACCATGACAGGCCTCAACTGGTGCAGCGTTCCGTCCACATTGATAGAGATGGGATTCATGACAAATTATAGTGATGACAGCTACATGAATCAGAAGGCAAACCGTAAGACAATGGCTGCGGGTATCGCTGACGGAATAGATGACTATTTTGGCTTCTAACCGAATTTGACTCTATACAAATGACACTTCATCAAAAAAATGGTACTTTCATATTTCTTTGCGCTAAATGAAAGTACTATTTTTTTTGCGAAATTAGCCAATTACTCTTTCTTTTTTGTTATATATATGATATAATATGTACATAAAACTTTTTTAAGCATGGACGGAGAGACTTAGCGTTTTTCCGCGCATAGAAGGAGGCAGTATGGGAACCAAGGAAGGAACTAAGTCATCAAAGAAGCACTCGCTGATCACGAGATTGCTTCTGATTACTGTAGTTTTTGTTCTGGCAACAGCTACAATTCTTGTAACTGTTGGTGTTGAACGTATGAAGGGGCAGATAGGCAATACCTATAAGTCATACGTTCAGGATGTAGCTCAGGCAGCGGCGAAGGCAGTAGACGCTGAGATGAGGCGATTCCAGGCACCGCCTGACGGAGGAAAGGCTAACACTGCCGAGGCTCTTGCGGAGCAGCTTACCGGCAAGACAGGCGTGACTGAGGATGAAGCGAGACAGGCTCAGGCTGATACCTTTTCCAAGACTCTTGGTGACGTTACATTAAGCGGTGTCGATGGCTCTTACGCTTACCTGGTAGCAAGTGATGGCACGATGCTCTATCACCCTACTACAGAGAAGATAGGTGAGCGTGTTGAAAATGAAGCTGTCCTTAACCTTGTGGCAAGGCTTAAGGCAGGTGAGACTCCTGAACAGATAGGTTCTGGGGCTGTTATTTATACCTTTAACGGAGCGAAGAAGTACGCAGGCTACGCCTTTACAAGCGCGGGAAATATCGTAATTGTAGGAGCTGACTACGATAAGACTATGGCACCTGTACAGCACGCGGCTACCGCAATGATTATTATCGGCATAGTTATCACACTTATAGCGGCTGCTATTCTTGCATTTGTTATGTATAGAAGCATCAAGCCTCTTACCGGTGTTGCCGCGGCTATTGATAAGACCGCGAGATTTGACTTCTCATCCGATCAGGCTACAATGTCAGAGGCTAGGAGACTTGAGAAGAGAAATGATGAGATTGCGGCCATAGTTAAGTCAGTAATGAGCATGAGAAGGTCTCTTACAGATATTGTAAACAAGATCAACGTGAGCTCTATAAATATCAACAACGGTATTGATTCTCTTACTGAAGCCACGAACAAGGTAAATGTTATGTGTACCGACAATTCAGCTACGAGCGAGGAGCTTGCGGCCGAGATGGAAGAGACAAGCGCTACTACCGAGAATATCAATGAGCAGATTAAGCAGATGCGTGAGGACGCTACAAACGTAAGTGACCTTGCGGGAAAAGGTACTGCCGCAAGTGATGAGATTATGACCCGTGTGGTTGATCTCAAGGCAGGCACTGACAAGTCCGCTGCCGAGACAGACAAGATGCTCGTTGAGGTAAGAAAGCGTTCTGACAAGGCTATAGAGGATTCTAAGGCAGTAAGCAAGATTAATGAGCTCACTAATTCCATTAAGGAGATCGCGAGCCAGACAAGTCTTCTTTCACTTAACGCAAGTATCGAGGCGGCAAGGGCCGGTGAAGCAGGACGCGGTTTCGCGGTTGTCGCTGATGAGATCAGTAAGCTCGCAAGCCAGACAGGTGATACTGTTAGCAAGATTGAGGATATCATCGGTGAAGTAGATAAGGCAGTTGCCGAAATGACTGACTGCATTTCAACCACGAGCGACTTCCTTGAGAAGAAAATTAAGCCTGATTACGCTCACTTCTCAGAGGTTATGGACCAGTATAATTCTGATACTATGCATTTTAAGGAGAGCCTTACGAATATCCAGAACAGCATGGACAGCCTGAATGAGAGCGTCGGTCAGGTATCTGAGGCTGTTGATGGAATCTCCACGACTATCAATGAGTCAGCTAAGGGCGTTACCGATATAGCACAGAAGACAACCGATATGGTTGGTGAGACAAGCGGAGCGACCGAGAAGGCAGAGGATTGCAAGACGGCTACCGGAGAGCTTGATGAGATAGTTAAGACATTTAAGCTGTAAAAATTATAAGGGAGGGCGGCAGAAGCTGCCCTTCTTTTTTTATAGAAGAAAATCAGCTAGCTGATTTTCTTTGAAGAGAAGCCGTGGGTCGCATTGCTTCGCAAAGCGACAATATTCGCTTCGCTCATCGCGGGTCGTACTGCTTCGCAGCACGACAATTGACAAAATTCTTCTGTGATTGTATAATTAGAGCGTTGCGATTTTGATGAGCTTTTTATAATACGAGGTTTACATGACAGATTCATTATCTTATATAATTTCCGAATCGGAGAGAAGCGGACGGGATTTCTTTGATATTGTTATCGAAGAAGATATGAAGGAGACAGGAAAATCCCGTGATGAGTCTTTCTCTGATATGAGGGACATGTACCGGGCCATGAAGGATTCCATATTTAATTATAACCCGGAACTTAAGTCTCACAGCGGCATGACAGGGACAGACGGCGCTAAAATCACCAAGCGTATCACAGAGGGGAAAATGATTTGCGGTCCACTCATTTCTAAGGTCATGGAGCGTGCCCTTATGGTAGCCGAGTCTAACGCCTGTATGAAGAGGATAGTGGCGGCGCCTACGGCAGGTTCATGCGGAGTCATGCCGGCTGTACTCGTTACAGCTGAAGAGACCTACGACTTTGACGAAGATAAAATGGTCGAGGCTCTCTTTGTGGCAGGCGGCATAGGCGGCGTTATAGCGTGTCGGGCAAGCCTTGCCGGAGCTACAGGAGGCTGCCAGGCTGAGATAGGGTCAGCGTCCGCGATGGCAGCCGGAGCCTTAACATTTTTATTTGATAATGACGCTAGGAAAATAGCTAATTCAGCGGCGCTCGCTCTTAAGGGACTTATGGGGCTTGTCTGCGACCCTGTCGCCGGTCTTGTGGAGGTTCCCTGTGTCAAGAGAAATGTGATAGGCGCTGTAAACGCGGTGACCTGTACCGATATGACTCTTGCGGGAATTGAAAGTAAGATTCCGCCTGATGAAGTGATTGACGCCATGAGGGCTGTCGGCCGCTGCATGGTGCCGGAGCTAAAGGAGACAGGAAAAGGTGGTCTCGCGGGCACGCTCTCAGGTTGCCGCATAAGGGATGAACTAAAGAAAGGTAAAGAGAGATGACTCTAAGTGATATTATCGGCCCCGTCATGGTTGGCCCTTCGAGCTCCCATACGGCCGGAGCTGTAAAAATCGGTGAAGTAAGCCGTAAGCTTTTGGGAGAAGCCCCTGTCGAGGCCGAGATAGGCCTGCACGGCTCATTCGCGACCACAGGTCGCGGCCATGGGACTGACAGGGCTATAATTGCCGGCCTCTTAAATATGGCTGTCGATGATACGAGGATTCCCGATTCATTTTCCTGGGCGGAGAAGGAAGGACTTAAGTTTCATTTCTATACGGTTGACCTTGGAGACGATGCCCACCCTAATTCGGCGAAGCTAAACATCTCAGGGAAGAGCGGCCGCAGTATGGAGATTATCGCGTCTTCAATAGGCGGTGGCCGGATTATGATAGATAAGATAGATGGCCTTACGGCGAACTTTTCAGGTGATCACCCGACACTTATAGTGCAGAACCTCGACCAGCCTGGCCATGTGGCTGAGGTTACCACGATGCTTGAGCATAAGTCTGTAAATATAGCTACCATGCAGTTATATAGGAGCAATCGCGGCGGAAAGGCTGTCATGGTTATTGAGTGCGACCAGGAGGTTCCGCCCGAGTCGGTAAAATGGCTCTCTCACCTTGAAGGTATTTTGAAGGTAACATATTTATCAATGACTGAACCTGTTCAATAATAATTACAGTTAGGATTTTTTATGGAAAGCAGTGAATTACATACGATTTACAATATTGATTATAATTTTGAAAGCGCAAGGCCCGAGGCCCCGACAGAAGAGCCCGCAAGGCAGCTCTGGTTCTGCGAGAGGGCCGGAGAGGCTCTTAATAAAATAGCGGAAAATTATGGAAGGAAGCTCACTTTTCAGTGCATAACCTTCGGCTGTCAGATGAACGCGAGGGATTCCGAAAAAATCGCGGGAATCCTTGAGAAAATTGGTTTTGTAAAGGCCGAAAGCGATGCTGATTTTGTAATAATAAATACATGTACAGTTCGCGAAAACGCTGACGACAGGGTATTCGGTAATCTTGGATACCTGAAGAAGAGAAAGGAGACTAACCCTGATTTACTTGTGGCCCTCTGCGGCTGCATGATGCAGGAGGCTACTAATGTAGAGAAGCTTAAGGCAAGCTACCCTTTTATTGATCTGATTTATGGCACTCACAACATTTACAAGCTAGGGGAGCTTATATTCGAGCTTTTCGCTGACAAGGCCTACAATGCCAGTCATCCGATTAAGAAGAACAAGAAATTAAAGATAAAGCACACTATGCTTATCGATATCTGGAAGGATTCTGATAAAATTGTTGAAAACCTTCCCGATGACAGGAAGTTTCCATTTAAGGCTAGCGTAAATATAACCTACGGCTGTGACAACTTCTGCTCCTACTGCATAGTGCCTTATGTCCGCGGACGTGAGAGAAGCCGTGCGCCAATGGACATCGTAAATGAGGTTAAGAAGCTGGCGGATGACGGTGTAATAGAGGTAATGCTCTTAGGACAGAACGTAAATTCTTACGGGAAGGGAATTTCTATGCCTGATGGCAGTCCCGCCACATTCGCTAAGCTCTTGAAGCTTGTGGAAGAGGTAGATGGCATAAAGCGTATCAGGTTTATGACTCCACATCCCAAGGATTTTTCAGATGAGGTTATAGATGTAATCGCGGCTTCAGATAAAATCTGCCATCACATCCATCTGCCCCTCCAGTCAGGAAGTACAAGGGTCCTAACCGCTATGAACAGGCGTTATACCAAGGAAAAATATCTTGCTCTCGCGGATAAAATTAAGGAGAAAATTCCGGATGTCGCCCTTACGACCGACATAATTGTGGGCTTTCCGGGTGAGACGGAAGAGGATTTCCTCGATACACTGGATGTCATCAAGAAGGTTAAATATCAGGCAGCCTACATGTTTGAATACTCTAAGCGAACCGGAACTAAGGCCGCCTCTATGCCTGACCAGGTAAGGCCTGATGTAGTGAAGGATAGATTTAAGCGCCTTATGGACTGCGTGGCGGAGTGCTCTGACGCGGGTCTCTCGGATCTTCCGGGTTCTTGCGTTGAGGCTCTTGCCGAAGAAATCGATAAGGATGATGAGAATCTCGTTACGGGCAGGCTTAAGAACAACATACTTATACATTTTACAGTGCCGGGAAGTCGTAAACCGGCTGATTACATAGGAAAACTCGTATCTGTAAGGGTCACCGAAAACAAGGGATTCTACCTGCTTGGTGAGGCACTATAACCTGTTACTGTTCAGACCCAACAAATTGTGAAGCAATACAGCTTGTTGTAATTGCTTCATATATTTGTTGGGTTATGAGGGGCGCTAGCCCCTTGAGCCCACTACATGAGAGATGCGTTAGCATCTCGAATTTGTGGGCGTGAACAGTAACTATAACCTACAGTTATACCAAACATTCCGTAATAGTCTCTTTACAAATGTTTACCAATAGTTTATATTGTATTTATCACAAAGAGGTGACAAGTTATTGCCACCTCTTTCTCGTTAAAAAGGGAAATTTCTCTCAATGAAGGAGGAAAAGGCATGATAGGAGATTTTATAGCAAAGGTCGATGACATCGTATGGGGCCCCGTGATGCTCATACTTCTTGTCGGAACAGGTGTATTCCTTACAGTGAAGCTTAAGTTTCGGACCTGGCGTAACCTAGGTTACGCGCTTCATTCTGTTCTTGGCAAGGATTCAAGGAAGACTACAAGAGGCAGTGGTGACGTAAGTCCCTTCGCGACACTTATGACAGCGCTTGCCGCTACAATAGGAACCGGTAATATAGTCGGTGTCGCTACCGCAATGTTCTCAGGCGGTCCGGGAGCCCTCGTGTGGATGGAGATTGCGGCTCTCTTCGGACTCACATCTAAGTTTTCGGAGTGTATGCTCGCAGTCAAATACCGTGAGAAGAACGAAAAAGGCGAGATGTGCGGCGGACCAATGTATACCATGAAGAACGCCTTCAAGAATAAGTTTGGCGTTGTCATGGGCTTCCTCTTCGCATTATTTGCCGTTCTTGCCTCATTCGGAATCGGAAATATGACGCAGGGCAACTCAATATCAAGCGCAATGCAGACTACATTCAATGTAGACCCGAGAGTTACAGGCATCGTGATAACTGTTCTTGCGTTTCTTATAATTGTAGGCGGTATCAAGAGCATATCAAAGGTATCGTCGGTTGTAGTTCCGGCAATGGCTATCCTATACGTTATAGCCGGAGTCGTCTGCATAGTAATCAATTATAGAAATGTTCCGACAGGCTTAGCCCAGATATTTATCATGGCCTTCAATCCTAAGGCTCTCGGTGGCGGCGTGCTTGGCGCTATTACAGCTTCAGTCATGAACGCCATGCGTTACGGCGTAGCCCGCGGATGCTTCTCAAATGAAGCCGGTATGGGTTCTGCGGCAATAACGGCAGCTGCAGCCGTTACGGATGATCCTGTACGTCAGGGCTATATCAACATGACAGGTACCTTCTTTGATACCACATGTGTCTGCACTATAACAGGTCTTGTAATCGCTTCATCGGGAGTGCTTGGAAATACTGCTTCCGACGGAACGCCACTTAAGGGCGTTCAGCTTACAATGGCTGCTTTTTCAAGTGCTTTAGGTGCTGTTGGTGCTGCTATAGTCGCTATCGGAATTCTTCTCTTCGCGTTTTCAACCATAATCGGTTGGGAATATCATGGAGAGAAGGCTTTCGAATATCTTGTAAAAAGTCCAAAGGCTGTTCTCATTTACAGAATAGCATTTTCACTTATTGTGTATGTAGGCTGCACACAGACTCTTGAGGTTGTATGGAACTTCTCGGATGTTATGAACGCCCTGATGGCTATTCCTAACCTTATTACCATGATTGCCCTTTCAGGAGTAATCAAGCAGGAGGTTGAGAGATTCCAGCCTACTGTAGACGCTGAGAGAAGGGCTTACAAGAGTAAAAAAAACAAGAGTGAAAAGCTTGAAGGCGAGTCTGTCGCCTAAACTTAATATGAATCAGATTTGCAACGGAGCAAAGTTACTGTAAAAGGAACTTTGCTCTGTTTTATTTTACAGAATTTATAGGTAGAAAGAAGGGGTAAAATGAAAACGTTAGGCTACTACAACGGAAAATACGGAGAGCTTGATGAGATGATGATACCGATGAATGACAGAGTTCACTGGTTTGGCGATGGAGTGTATGACGCGGGACCGTGCCGGAATTATAAAATATTCGCTCTTGATGAGCATATAGACAGGTTCTTTAACAGCGCCGCTCTTGCGGATATCATAATGCCGGTAACTAAGGATGAACTAAAGGATAAGCTCTACGAGCTCGTTAAGAAGCTTGATACTGGCAATCTGTTCGTATATTATCAGGTAACAAGAGGCGGGTACGATGTCAGAGATCATGTATGGCAGGACGGGGTTCCGGGAAACCTCTGGATTACATTTAAGAGCGCGGAAATAAAAGATGGCAAGACGCCAATAAAGGTTATTACAGCGAAGGATACGAGATTTTATCATTGCGACATTAAGACATTGAACCTGCTGCCTTCCGTAATGTACGCTGAGAAGGCTCATAAGGCCGGAGCCGATGAGACGATTCTCTACAGGCCGGGTGGAAGAATTACAGAGTGCGCCCACAGCAACTGCCATATCATTAAGGATGGCAAGCTCTATACGGCACCGACAGATGAACTTATCTTACCGGGAATCGCAAGGGCTCATCTCATAAAAATGTGTAAGAAGCTGGGATACGCTGTAAGTGAGACGCCTTATTATCTTGAAGATCTTCGAGATGCTGATGAGGTTCTGGTTACAAGCTCTTCTAATCTCTGTCTCTACGCAAATGAACTCGATGGTAAAACCTGCGGAGGCAAGGCGCCTGAGATGCTTGAAGATATAAGAGCTCACCTCCTGGATGAATTCTATGAAGCAACAGCTTAAGATACTTCCCGCCGGTGATATGGCTCTTGTCGCGGACTTTGGAAATGAGATAGGACCGGAAATTAATGAATCGGTAAAAAGACTGTCAGATTCATTAAGAAAATCCGATCTTCCGGGAATCATAACCATGGTTCCAACATACCGGTCGCTCCTCATTTACTATGAGCCGTCTATGGTTACCTATGAAGAGCTTTCAACGAAGGTAAGGAGCCTTTCGGAACATGAAAGTGGCCGGGACGCTGATGAAAAGAAGAAGGTTCTTCACATCCCGGTATGCTATGGTAACGACTATGGTGAAGACTTAGGCGATATGGAAAAGCTCACAGGTCTCAGCAAGAAGGATATTATAGATATTCATTCGGGACCTGAGTACAGGATATATATGTTAGGCTTCTTACCCGGATTTGTATATCTTGGAGGCCTTGATGAGAGAATCCATGCGGCGAGGCTAGCAAGTCCAAGGGTGAAAATCCCTAAGGGAAGCGTCGCTATAGGAGGAGCCCAGACAGGTGTATATCCTGTTGAAGCGCCCGGAGGATGGCGTCTCATAGGAAGGACTCCGGTGATGTTCTACGACCCGGAAGCCGAGAAACCGATTCTCTGCCATGCAGGAGAGTTCGTAAAATTTGAACCGGTGAGTGAGGAAGAATATAAGGCGATAGAAAGAGACACAGAGGCAAAACGTTATAAGGTGGAAGTGACATTTTCATGAGAATAAATGTAGAGAGTCCCGGAATATATACAACTGTTCAGGATAGGGGAAGATTTGGGTATCTTGCCGATGGCATCGGTCAGAGTGGCGTTATGGATACTGACGCATACAGTAAGGCGAACATATTGGCGGGTAATTCCGAAAACGCCGCTGTTCTTGAGTGTACCTACACCGGGCCTGTCCTCACATTTACAAGTGAATGCCTTATGGCGATTACGGGAGCTGACATGAACCCGAAAATTGACGGAGAGCCTGTAAAGAACTATGAGAAGCTTAACGTAAAGGCAGGCTCAGTATTAGATATGAGTGACGCCGCCGGCAAGGGAATTAGAAGCTATATAGCCTTTCACGGCGGTATAAATGTTCCGATGGTTTTAGGCAGCCGTTCGACTGATATTAAGGCCCACCTCGGGGGAATAGAGGGAAGGGCCCTTAAGAGCGGAGACGTGCTTGAGACCGGAACTGATTTTGTTGAAGAAGAGAGTAAAGAAAGTTTCTCACCTGCGGTATTTGAGAGAGATATAGCGGTCCATGTCGTTCCGGGGCCGCAGGAGGAATATTTTACAGAAAAGGGAATTAATGATTTCTACAGCCATACCTATTCGGTTACCGATAAGAGCGACCGGATGGGGCTGAGGCTTGATGGGATTGAGATTGAAACCCTGAATGGAAGCGATATAGTAAGCGACGGCATTGTCTTTGGATCGATTCAGATTCCCGGTAACGGAAAGCCTGTCATAATGATGGCTGACCACCAGACTACAGGAGGCTACGCGAAGATCGCGACGGTTTGCTCCTTTGACCTGCCCCTCTTAGGACAGGCGAGGCCGGGAAGCACGGTGAGATTTATAAGGACATCCATAGAGGATGCGGAGAAAATGTATTTTGACCCTAAGCTTCGTGAAACAGTAATAATTCCTGTGAGACACGAAAAAAAGAGATTTAAGGAGCGTCACGGATGGAAGAGATAAATGAATACGCCAAGGCTAAGCCCTCGGATGTAAGAAGATTTATCAGGGAAGGGAAAATAAGGGGCCAGACTAGCGGTATGTGCGATGGATTTGCCCAGGCGAATCTGGTAGCCCTTCCAAAGGATATCGCCTTTGATTTCCTCCTGTTTGCGACAAGAAATCCGAGGCCATGCCCAATTCTCGAGGTGAGTGAACCGGGCGAAACTAAGGTTCACTTCATAGCTGATGAAGCTGATATAACTACTGACATCCCTAAGTACAGGGTATACGAAAAGGGCGTATGCACAGGTGAGTATGAAAATGTAACAGGTCTCTGGCGACCTGATCTTGTATTTTTCTTAATCGGCTGCAGCTTCTCATTTGAAGGAGATCTGCTTGCGGCGGATGTGCCGGTACGGCAGATAGAAGAGGGTAAAAATGTTCCGATGTATAACACGAACATCCCTTGTAAGAGCGCAGGCATTTTCCATGGAAACATGGTTGTTTCCATGAGACCAATCCCATATGAGCTTGTTCCAAAGGCTGTCCTTATAACGGGGGCTATGCCAAAGGTTCACGGGGCGCCGGTTCACATAGGGGCTCCGGAAGCGATAGGAATTAAGGATATAAACAAGCCTGATTACGGCGACATGGTTACCATAAAGCCCGGAGAGGTACCTGTCTTTTGGCCTTGCGGGGTCACTCCACAGAACGTGATTATGGCCTCTAAGCCTGATTTCGTAATAACTCATTCACCGGGGCATATGTTTATAAGTGATGTCAAGAATGTAAATCTGAAATATTAGTAATCGAGGGGAAAATGTATTCTATTGATTTAAACTGTGACTGCGGCGAGAGCTTCGGTAACTACAAAATCGGTATGGACAGCGAAGTCGCGGACTTCGTCACATCAGCGAACATCGCCTGCGGCTTCCACGCTTCCGACCCGCTTGTAATGATGAAGACGGTAAGGATGTGTAAGGAGAAGGGAGTCGCCGTTGGCGCCCATCCCGGATTTCCCGACCTGGTCGGCTTCGGCAGACGGAAAATGGAGGTAAAGGCGGACGAGCTCAAGGCGATGATCATTTACCAGGTAGGAGCCCTTAAAGCATTCGCTGAGGCTGAAGGCCTTAAGCTTCAGCATGTAAAGCCTCACGGAGCCATGTATAATATGGCGGCGAGAGATATAAATATGGCAATTCCTATATGCGAAGGAATCGCAGAGGTAGATAAGGAACTGATTATATTAGGCCTGTCGGGCTCCTGCTTCGCTGAAGCCGCCGAAAGGACCGGTCTTATGTTTGTGAGTGAGGTTTTCGCCGACAGGGCCTATGAGGATGACGGAAGTCTCAGGGCGAGGAGCCTTCCCGGGGCCGTTATAACTGACGAAGCTGAAGCGATAAAGAGAGTCATAAAAATGATAAAAGAGCACAGCGTTACGGCTTATTCCGGAAAGGAAGTCCACGTAGAGCCCGGCAGTGTCTGCCTTCACGGGGACAATGAAAAGGCCCTTCTCTTCGCTAAGAAAATTCGGGAGGCTCTCACGAGTGAAGGAATAGAAGTAAAAGCAATGCGTTAACCTTGGTATCTATGGTATTCGGTGGCCTATATCCTGTCATCGGTATCAATACATACATAAAAAACAGAATTTAAGGAGGGAACACAAATGAGAAAGAAAGTAATGAGCGTCTTAACAGCCGCTGCGGTAGCCTTAGCGCTTACAGCCTGCGGCAGCAGTTCTTCCGCGACAACTACAGGCAGCGGATCAGCCGGAGCATCTTCAGCGGGAAGCGCAAGTTCTGCTTCTGCGGGTAACACAAGTTCTGCTTCATCAGGAAGCGCGGGAGCTGCCTCAAGCGGTGATGTAATTAAGATCGGTACCATAGCTCCTAATACCGGTTCACTTGCTTCGTTCGGTGAGTCCGCTACAAATGGCGCGAACCTTGCGGTAAAGGAAATAAATGCGGCCGGCGGTATTAACGGCATGCAGATAGAGGTGACAAACAAGGATGACCAATCAGACCCTACCGAGTGTCTGAACGCCTTTAACTCACTCGTCTCGAGCGGTATTAACCTTATAGTAGGTTCCGTAACGAGTGGCTGTACGAGTGCGATTACCGATTCCGCAAATGAAGAGGAGGTTTGCCTTATCTCTCCTTCGGCTACAGCTGATACAATTACGACTGAGGATGACTACATTTTCAGAGCCTGCTACGCCGATTCCTTCCAGGGCGCTATAGCTGCGGCTTACGCAAGTCAGTCAGGCTATAAGAGCGTCGGCGTTGTTTATTGCGCGGCTGATACATATTCAAAGGGTCTCTATGACTCATTCTCAGCTGCCTGCCAGAAGTATGGCGTAAGCATTGACGCTGTAGAGTCAACAGCTTCAATGGATGTCCAGGATTATACAAACCAGTTCACATCTATGGTTAAGGCAGGTGTAGAGCTTGTTTACTGCCCATATTACTATGATGTTATCGGCCCGTACCTTGTAACACAGGCAAGG
This sequence comes from uncultured Eubacteriales bacterium, assembly GCA_900314885.1. Classification (GTDB taxonomy): domain Bacteria; phylum Bacillota; class Clostridia; order Lachnospirales; family Lachnospiraceae; genus Catonella. The sequence continues at coordinate 33,911 of OMWY01000007.1, read as the reverse complement.
GCAGCAGGATATAAGGGAATCATAATGGGTGCGGACGGTTACGATGGCGCAGCGGGATATACTGTAGATGGTGCTGATCTTACAGCCTTCAATGACGTATATTGGACAAACCACTATGACCCTGCCGATACTTCAGAGAAGGTTCAGAGCTTCGTTAAGGCTTACGAAGCTGAATATAACGCTACTCCAAGTTCATTCGCTGCTCTCGCCTATGACTGCGTATACATGTACAAGAACGCTATTGAGCGCGCGGGAAGCGCTGATTCCTCAGCTGTAAGAGATGCTCTTGCTGATACGAGCGTAACCTATGACTGTGTAACAGGTTCATTTAACCTTGATGAGTCAGGAACTCCTGTAAAGGGCGCTTCAATCATCGCCTTTACATCCGATGGTTCTAAGGTTGATACAAAGCTTGTAGACGTTGTAACTAAGCTTCCGGATTAATGATCTGATAATTCGGAGAACATAATGCTAAGGCAAGCCTCATTAAGGCTTGCCTTACTAATTAAGATATACATGAAAATATTGTGCTAAGAAGGGGTGTGACTATATGACAACATTTATCCAGACCCTTATAGTAGGCCTGCGACTAGGCAGTATCTACGCCCTGGTCGCTCTCGGCTACACTATGGTCTATGGTATCATCCGACTCATAAACTTCGCTCACGGCGATTTCATTATGGTCGGTGGATATTCCATAATATTTCTGACACCGGTAATGAAAATGCTAGGCCTCCCTCTCTGGGTCGCCGTAATTCCGGCTATTATCATATGCGCTCTTGTCGGTATGATGACCGAGCTCGTAGCCTACAGGCCTGTCCGTAAGAACGGAACACCTATGACGGCCCTTATTACAGCCATCGCTATGAGCCTTTTTCTTGAAAATGTGGCGCAGGCCATCCCTGCTATCGGACCTAACCCTAAGGTTTCTAACCAGATATTTCCACCAAGCGGAATTAAAATCGGAAGTGTAACTATGGAATGGGCGACACTGCTAACAATTATAATAGGTGCTGCCTGCATGTTTTTCTTATATGAATTTACTCAGAAAACAAAGCTTGGACGCGCTATGCGGTGTGTCTCCGAGGATAAGGAGGCCGCGACGCTGATGGGCATTAATGTAAATAAAACTATTCTTGTAACCTTCGCTATCGGCTCGGGACTTTCCGCTGTTGCGGCCCTTATGTATATGAGCCAGTACCCGAAAATATATACGACAATGGGTACCCTTTTAGGTCTCAAGGCCTTCATAGCAGCGGTTCTTGGTGGTATCGGAATACTTCCTGGAGCTATGCTTGGAGGAATTGTAATAGGAATCGTTGAATCATTTACAACGACATACGTAAGCTCAAGTCTTACCGATACCTTCGTATTTCTGATTCTTATTATAGTTCTTATAATTAAACCGGCCGGTCTCTTAGGTAAGAATACCGGCGAGAAAGTATAAGGGAGGCTTGTATGAATTTAAGAAAAATGAACGCAAAAGGATATCTCGTGAATACCCTTGTGACAGCGGGAATTTTTATCCTGATGCTCGTCCTCTCTAATTCCGGTGTCGGTAAGGGAGGCTTCTACAAACAGGTTCTGACACCGAGCCTCTGGCAGTGCTGTTATCTGGTAATCCTTGCGGCTTCGCTTAACCTTGTGCTTGGCTTCTTAGGCCAGCTTTCACTCGGCCACTGCGGTTTTATGGCGATAGGAGCCTACACTGCGGCTCTTGTGAGTCTTGCCTTTGAAAGGGCAGGAGTTTATAAAGCCCATAAGGGAGCGGCCTTCATGCTTGTTCTTATTCTTTCCGTTCTTCTTGCGGGGCTCCTGTCAGCTATTATAGGCTTCCTTGTAGGTATTCCTGCCCTTCGTCTTAAGGGAGATTACCTTGCGATTATAACCCTTGGCTTCGGTATGATTATCGTAAATATCATAAATAACCTTCCATTCGCGGGCCAGAACGGACTAGCCGAAGGAAGCGCCTCGGCATCCCTCTATAAAAATGGACTGGGCTTCGGCTCGAAGGCAAAGGTCACATATCTATGGTTTGCGCTTATTGTGACGATTTTATGCGTTACGGCCATGTTTATGTTCGTTAGAAGTAAGTATGGACGGGCAATAATGGCGATTCGCGATGATGAAATAGCCGCGTCCGCTTCAGGAATAAACACAAGCCACTATAAGGTAATGACTTTTACCTATTCTGCTTTTTTCGCGGGTATCGCAGGGGCACTCTATTCCTGTACAAATTCGACCTTGTCGACCTCATCCTTCGCCTTTACGAACGGAGGTATCCTTAACTCTACCTTCGTAGTTGTAATGGTAGTATTAGGTGGCATGGGTTCACTTACAGGATCTATATTCGCCGCGATTATCATGTTTTTCTTGAATTATCAGATTAAAAACGGCGCATGGGTAAATTATTTGCCGGGATTTTTGAAGGGAATATTTACCTACCCTATGCTTGTGTACGCCTTTATCCTTATAGTAATTATTATTTTCAGGCCTCATGGAATTTTTGGAACATACGAGTTCTCCCTGGTAAATCTAAAGAGCGATATAGCTAAGGCCAGAGCAAAGCGTGCCGCGGCTAAGGCGGAAAAGGAGAGTGCGTAATGGAAAAAACTGAGACACCTGTGCTTGAGACCAGGAATCTGGGAATTACCTTCGGTGGTCTCAAGGCTGTGCAGGATTTTAACATTAAAATTTACAAGAAGGAACTTGTAGGCCTCATCGGACCTAACGGAGCAGGGAAGACGACTGTATTTAACATGCTTACCGGCGTATATGAGCCGACAGAGGGTACGGTTATTCTTAACGGAGTTCCGCTTAATGGCAGGAAGACCTACCAGTTCGTGGAAGCGGGAATAGCGAGAACATTTCAGAATATCAGGCTCTTTAAGGAGATGACGGTTCTCGACAACGTCAAGGCGGCATTTACAAAGGATATAAAGTACAATTTATTTGACGCTACATTTCGCACGAAGAAGTACTGGGAAGCTGAAGAGGCGGCTATAGATAAGGCTAGGAAGCTGCTTGAGATAGTAGGCTTGTCAGATAAGGAAAATTACCTTGCGGCGAACCTCCCGTACGGAGCCCAGAGAAAGCTTGAGATAGCCAGAGCCCTTGGAACTGATATGAAGCTCCTTCTTCTTGACGAGCCTGCGGCGGGTATGAATCCGACCGAGACTTCAGAGCTTATGGAGTGTATAAATACCATCAGAGACAAGTTCGGTATAGCGATTCTTCTTATCGAACATGATATGTCGCTTGTCATGAATGTGTGCGAAAGAATTAAGGTTATTGATTACGGTCAGACTATAGCTGAAGGACTTCCGGACGAAATAGCGAACAACCCGGATGTCATCAAGGCTTATCTCGGAACTTAAGGAGGCAGGTATGCTTGAGATAAAAGATTTGAATGTATTTTACGGAGCAGTCCATGCCTTACGAGGAATTTCGCTCACTGTAAATGATGGGGAGCTTGTTTCGCTTATAGGCGCGAACGGAGCGGGAAAGACAACAACTCTTCATACTATATCAGGACTTATCGGAGCCGAAAGTGGTGAGATAAAGCTTGATGGCAAGGATCTCTTGAAGTCTCCCGCTAATACCATTATTAATATGGGAATGGCCCATGTCCCTGAGGGACGGCATGTATTTCAGAGGATGACTGTAGAGGAAAATCTTCTGATGGGCGCTTATATCATGAAGGACAGGGCAAAGGTTCGCGATAATCTTGATATGGTCTATGGGCATTTCCCAAGGCTCTTCGAACGTAAAAAACAGCTTGCTGGAACTCTTTCGGGTGGCGAGCAGCAGATGCTTGCGACCGGAAGAGCCCTTATGACCAATCCGAAAATTATTCTCATGGATGAGCCTTCCATGGGCCTTTCGCCTCTTCTTGTGAAGGAAATATTTTCAATTATTGAAAAGCTGAAGGAATCGGGGATAACGATTCTTTTGGTTGAACAGAACGCGAAGGTTGCGCTGTCCATTTCCGACAGGGCATATGTACTTGAGACAGGGAAGATAACGATGGAAGGAAAGGCCAGCGACCTTGAAGCCGATGAAAGAGTGAAAAAGGCATATCTCGGAGCATAAAATAAAAATTCTCGTTAAAGGCCTACCGCACAGCCTAGCATTTTTATTTTATGCCGCATTATAAGGAAGTGATTATGATGGAACATTTTGTTATTACGATCGCAAGGGAGAAATGCGCAGGCGGCCTTCTCATAGCCGAAGAGCTCTCAAACCGCCTTTTTATACCATATTATGACAGAGATATCATGCGCCGTGCGTCAGATGTTTCTGGAATTAATGAGAAATTATACGCCGCGAACGGTGAGGACGAGCGTCTGGGCTTTCGTGAAATGATGAGCGCGGCGAAGAAGGTGTATACGGGTGAAGTATTGCCGCCTGATTCAAATGATTACGTGAGCACGAAGAATCTCTTCAGCTTCCAGGCGAAGGTTATCAAGGAGATGGCTGAGCACGAGAGCTGCATAATCATTGGGAAGTGCGCGAACTACCTGCTTAAGGACCACGAAAATGTGCTGCGTCTCTTTTTATACGCTCCTATGGAGGCGAGGAAGGCCCGTATGGCTGAAATGAATCTCACCTGGACCGAAAAGGAAATCACGAAGAAAATTAATTCCTGCGATAAGAGAAGGAGTGAGTATTACCGTTATTATACCGGTGATCAGTGGAGAGACGCAAGCAATTATGATGTCGCTATCGATACGTCAAAATATGGTATTGACGGGAGCGTGGATCTTATATTAAACTTATTGAAGGTGTACTGTAAGTAATGTCGTCTTGCGAAGCAATGCGACAATGGGGGTAATTTAGTAAAAATGGAATTTTCAAGAACTTTGTCAAGGTTCGGCGATGAGATATTTGCGGCGCTTGATACTAAAAAGCAGGAGATGATAGCGGCCGGAAGGAAGGTTTACAACCTTTCCGTCGGCACACCGGATTTCGAGACTCCGGAATACATAAGGAAGGCGTTAATTGACGCGGCAGCAGATCCGGCCAACTGGAAATATTCTCTTCACGATCTGTCTGAGATGTCAGAAGCAGTATGTGCCTACTATAAGAGGCGGTTCGGCGTTGCAATCACTCCTTCAAATGTTCAGAGCTGTTATGGCACCGAGGAGGGCATGGGCCATATAGGCATGGTTCTCTGTAACGAGGGTGATACCGTGATTCTTCCGACTCCTTGCTATCCTGTTTTTATTGCGGGAGCGAAAATGGCGGGCGCCAAGCCTTTTTATTATCCGATGAATGAAGAGACAAATTACCTGCCAAGACTCTCCGATATCCCTGATGATGTAGCTGACAGGGCAAAATATATGGTTGTTTCTCTTCCTTCAAACCCTACCGGAAGTGTAGCGGGGTCTGAGACCTATGAGGAGCTCATAGCATTTGCTAAGAAACACGATATAATTATTCTCCATGATAACGCTTATTCTGATATAATCTATGACGGCGTTAAGGGAGGAAGCTTTCTTTCTTATCCCGGTGCCATGGATGTTGGTTGCGAATTTTTCTCTCTCTCGAAAAGCTTTGACGTGACCGGGGCAAGAATAAGCTATCTTGTCGGCAGAAGTGATATTGTGGCGGCATTTAAGAAGCTAAGAAGTCAGATAGATTTCGGTATGTTTATACCTATTCAGAAGGCAGCGATTGCTGCCCTGACAGGTCCTCTTGACGGTGTAAGAAAGCAGTGTGCCGACTATGAAGAGAGGAGGAATGCCTTATGCAAGGGGTTGCGAGAAATAGGCTGGAATGTAAATGACAGCCACGGGACTATGTTTGTATGGGCAAAGGTTCCGAAGGAAGGAGTCTCAAGCACGGAATTTTGTATGGAACTTATGGAAAAGACCGGAGTTATCTGCACTCCGGGTAACAGCTTTGGACCTCTTGGCGAAGGGTACGTCCGTTTCGCCCTTGTCCTTCCACCGAAAAAAATCGCCGAGGCGATTAAAGCTATAAAAGAGTCAGGGATCTTAGAGGATTAACTATGACAATAGAAGATATTATTTTACGGCATTCAAAGAGGGGAATGAATATTCTCCGTGAGGAAATGCCCGGTAATTACGCTGAGGATGCGGCGAAATATATTCTCTCGTGGGAAAAGAAAAATGTATTCCTTACGACAGGTTTCTACGTGGCGGGATTTGCGGAGACAGACGGGCCTGTGGGAACGGTTACCCTTGCGAGAGCCATGAAAGAACTCGGTTTTGAACCGGTGATTGTAACGGATAAGTTTTGTGACCGGTTCTTTGACGATGAAGATTTTGAGACTGTATTAGCCCCACTTGACGCTGATGATTCATATTTTAGGGAATTGGTTGACAAATATAAGCCGTCGGGTATGATTTCCATAGAACGGTGTGGCATTAACGCTAACAATGATTATGCCAATATGCGGAACATTTCAATAAAGGAAAATACATCTCCGATAGACAGGCTGTTTACACTTTATTCCGGGGAAATTCCAACAGTCGGTGTGGGCGATGGCGGCAATGAGATCGGCATGGGAAATGTGAAGGAAATTATTGAATCAAAGCTTTCCCTAGTGCCATGTACAGTAAAGTGCGACAAACTTGTAATCGCTACGGTATCAAACTGGGGAGCTTATGGAATTACCGCTTATCTTGCGAAAATCACCGGTAAAGATATTTTCCCCGATTATAGTGAAATAGCTTTATTTATCGAAAAAACCGTAAAGATTGGAAGCGTTGACGGCATCAGCCACGAGCGTGTTAACCACGTAGACGGCTTCGATGAGTCGGTTGAAGAAGAAATAGCGACAGAATTAAAGAAGGCGAGCAGGTAAGGCATAGAAGGCCATCCCGAGTCAGGCAACGCACCTTATGCGGTGCCTGACTCGGGATGATTTATTATACCCTATGATGCAACTTTTGGGATCTGGTAATCCTACAGCGCCAAAGATAATTTATCACGCTTCGCAGTAAGATAAAGGCTTAACAGACTAATTAGATGGTAATGATAATGCGTTTATTTCTCATAGTTCCATAGAAAAAGGTGAGGATTATACAGAATGATTTTTTTAAAATCCGGTATTGACGAAATGAAATAAGTGTGCGATAATATTGTAAGAACGTGAAGGAAAGTACAAATATCATCAAGCCTTGCGGTATTTGTACACAAAAGGCCTCATACATTGCATAATACTCGGACACAAACAGGCTTTCATACTTGAGGTCCTGTTTATTTTATAAGAAAGGGAAAAAGGCTATGAAGAAAAAGAAGAGCAGTATCATTACGAAAATCGCTTTACTTGTTATCGTCGTGGTCACGTGTTCGTGTCTCGCCGTCAATATCGTGAGCATCCATAACACCAAAGTCAGCTTGAACCGCATGGCGGAGGAAGAGCTGTCTGTGGCTGCCTACCAGTTCCTTAGCCAGGCCATAAACGAGTATGATGGCGACTGGTCCTATAAGGACGGAAAGCTCTATAAGGGCGACGATGAAGTGACCGAATCATATCAGGGTGATGTCGAAGCCATAAAGACACAGACTAAGCTTGAATATTCGATTATCTATGGGAAGACGAGAATTGTGTCAACCATGAAGGACACGATAGGAGCGGATGTATCTGACAAGGTTGCGGAGACCGTTCTTGGCGGAAACGCCTATTTTAATCAGAATATTAAAATAGGGTCAGAGACATATTATGGATATTATCTGCCTCTGCGAAATGGTTCCGATAACATCGGTATGATATTTGTTGGAAGACGGGCCGCCGATATACACGGCTCTATTAACAGCATAATCTGGAAGGTATCGGTAATTGTAGCACTCATTATAGTCCTTATTGCCCTGGTGAGCGCAGTACTCGCGAAGAGGCTCAGAAAAGTTCTTGACAAAATGAATGGCTCTATAATGAGCATTTCAGAAGGAAATATACATATCGAGCCTGACGAAAGGGTTATTGACAGAAAAGATGAGTTCGGTGATATAAGCCGTTCGATGATGTCGATATCTAAGAAGCTCACTGATGTCATTTCAAATATATCTGAATTGTCAGGAAATGTGAGAGACGCCGGAACCGAGCTCAATAACTCTACCGCAAAGGCGAGCGCTGCCACCGGACAGGTATCTCAGGCGGTTGAGGATATAGCCCGCGGCGCCCAGGATCAGGCTGAGAGCGTACAAAAGAGCGCCGATAACGCCGCCAATATCGGTTCGGGACTTAATGACTTAAATACCAGCATAGGCAGCCTCTCGGAATCCGCTTCTCAGATGAGTGATGCCTGCAAGAAGGCTGATAAGGGTATGGCTGACCTCCTTAAGCAGAACGCGGCAGTTACCGGCTCCATTAACAGCATAGCGGAGGTTATTGACGAAACAGCGGCGAGCGTAAAGCAGATAGAAGAGAGCACATCGGCTATTGAAGCTATAGCCGCCCAGACAAATCTCCTGTCACTTAATGCAAGTATAGAGGCAGCGAGAGCAGGCGAAGCGGGCAGAGGGTTCGCCGTCGTAGCGAATGAGATTCAGGAGCTTGCCGGCCAGAGCAAGCAGGCTGCGAACAGTATTAATGAGATAGTAGCGAGACTTACTGAATCAAGCTCGGAGTCAAGTGAAAATATGACAAAACTCAAAGAAGCCTTCAATGCTCAGAACGATGGTATCAATGAAGTTAAGAGCCATCTGTCGGCGATTACGGAGGGAGCTGAGGTTGTCGCTGAAGCTGCCGATAAGACATCAAAGCTCTCGCTTTCGATGGATGAGGCTAAGAACAGCCTTGTATCTGAGACTGAGAGTCTGTCAGCTATCTCGGAAGAAAACGCTGCCGCGGCGGAAGAGACCAGCGCTTCGATGGATGAGCTTGCGGGAACATTTAATGTTATTAAAAAGGCTGCGGACGAATTACAGAGCCTGTCCGAGCAGCTCGACAATGAACTAAAATTCTTCAAGGTTGGATAATTAAAAAAGCCACCCATATAAAAATTTAATACTTATTTTAAATTACCGGAACCTGTATTATTAAGACGTTGGGTTCCGGTAATTTTTTTTGCCGGAAAATGTTTACAATATATGGAGGCTTTTATGGGAAAGCAAAGCACTAACTTAAAGCGGGCAGGAGTGATTTTATTATCACTTTCCATGCTTGCGGGTCTCGCGAAACCACCGGTAAGGTCGAAGGCCGCGGTAAATGATGGAGACTATAAGGATACTCCGGAAGATGACCGGGTAATTACCACTACCGATGACACGAAGGAAAGCCACAGGTGGGACATAGTCTGGAGCGACGAATATAACGGAAAATCGCTTGATTCCACCAAGTGGAGTTCGATGGTCGGCACAGGAGCCGGATATTCCGGTGACGGCTGGGGTAATAACGAGCAGGAATATTACACAGACGGAGAGAATATTTCTTTTGATAAAGAAGATAACAGTAATTGTCTTGTTATAAGCGCTTTTATATAAGAGCGGCAATAAGACCTATGCCACGGTAAACTCAAATGGGGTTGTCACGACAAAGAAAGCCGGAAAGGGCAAGACTGTTACTATAAGAGCCTATGCTACTGACGGCTCAGGCAAAAAAGCAACGATAAAAATTAAGATAAAGTAATTACAAGGGCAGACCTCGGTCTGCCCTTTTTTAGTTATACCTGTTATAAAAAGTTATCTATGCAATGGAATTCCTGTACACGTTATGTTATAATGACGTAGGCAAGTAAAAATCAATCTCGATGATAAAGGAGAGAACCTATGTCTAAGATTCAGATGACCACACCACTTGTTGAAATGGACGGAGACGAGATGACGAGAGTCCTTTGGAAGATGATAAAGGACGAGCTCATCAACCCCTTCGTAGACCTTAAGAGCGAGTACTATGACCTTGGCCTTCCTCACAGGGATGAGACGAATGATCAGGTAACAGTCGACAGCGCTAACGCTACCCTTAAGTACGGTGTCGCTGTAAAATGCGCTACGATTACCCCTAACGCCGCCCGTATCAAGGAATACAATCTTCATGAAATGTGGAAGAGCCCTAACGGCACGATCAGGGCAATCCTCGACGGAACTGTTTTCCGTGCTCCTATCCTCGTTAAGGGTGTAGAACCATATGTAAAAACATGGAAGAAGCCTATCACTATCGCCCGTCACGCTTACGGCGATGTATATAAGTCGGTTGAAATGAAGGTTCCCGGCCCGGGTAAGGCTGAGCTTGTCTTCACAGCGGACGACGGTACAGTTAGCCGTGAGCCTATCCATGAGTTCAAGGGGCCGGGCATACTTCAGGGCATGCACAACTTAAATGACTCTATTGATAATTTTGCTCATGCCTGCTTTAACTACGCTCTTGAGCTTAAGCAGGACCTGTGGTTCGCAAGCAAGGATACCATTTCCAAGAAATATGACCATACATTCAAGGATATTTTCCAGGATATCTACGATAGGGAATATAAGGAGAAATTTGAGCAGGCGGGAATCACATATTTCTATACCCTTATAGATGACGCGGTTGCGCGTGTAATCCGCTCTGAAGGCGGCTTCATTTGGGCATGCAAGAACTATGACGGCGATGTAATGAGCGATATGCTCGCCACTGCCTTCGGTTCACTTTCGATGATGACAAGTGTCCTCGTCTCGCCAAAGGGTGTCTATGAGTATGAGGCGGCTCACGGCACTGTTCAGAGACATTATTACAAGTATCAGAAGGGTGAGGAGACGAGCACTAACTCAATAGCTACGATTTTTGCCTGGGCCGGCGCCTTCGAGAAGAGGGGCGAGCTCGATAACCTTCCTGAGCTTAGTAAATTCGGAACCAACCTTAAGAAGGCTACGATTGAGACGGTTGAAGGCGGAGAGATGACTAAGGACCTCGCCCTTATCACAACCGCCAAGAACGTCAAGACCTGCAATACCGAGGAATTTATCAAGGCCGTAAGACGTCATCTTGAAAAGTACTATGCTTAAAGGAAGTGGAAGAGTGAAAATAGGATTTATAGGCATGGGGAATATGGCGCAGGCTATCCTGCGCGGTTTCCTTTCCAATAAATGCGTCAAGAAGGAAAATGTTTTCGCCTACGCGCCGAGCCGTGAGAAGCTCATGCATAATGCTGTGAATATAGGATTTATCGCATGCGCAAGTGATGAGGAGGTCTGTGAAAAGAGCGACCTCGTTTTCATTGCCTGCAAGCCATATCAGATAGAGGATGTGCTGAAAAAATGCAAGGACCCTCTGAAGGGGAAGGCAATAGTCTCTATCGCTGCCGGGTGGGGCTTTGACAAATATGAAGCCCTGATTCCGGACACAAGGATTCAGACCGTAATGCCGAATACTCCCGTAGCTGTCGGCGAGGGAGTTGTGCTCTTTGAAGAGAAGAACACTCTCACGGAGGATGAACTTAAGACAGTAAGGAAATATTTTGAGTCGACGGGAATCGTAGAGACCGTTCCCGGGAACCTGATGGGGATAGCGGGAACCCTTACAGGCTGCGGCCCTGCCTTCGTTGACCTCTTCATAGAGGCTTATGCTGACGCGGGGGTAAAATATGGTCTGAAACGAGACCAGGCCTACAGGCTGGTCTCAGCTATGATTAAGGGGTCGGCTTCCCTGCAGCTTGCTACGGGAAAGCATCCGGGAGTGCTTAAGGATGAGGTGTGCTCACCGGGAGGCACTACCATAAGAGGAGTTACGACCCTTGAAAGAGACGGCTTCCGCAATGCGTGCATAGAAAGCATAGATAGCATATTAAAGTGACTATAATAAAGTGACAGGTACCATAGGTACCTGTCACTATTCTTTTACCAGTGCCTTGTCCCGTAAAATTTTTATAAACTACAAAGTAGTTTATAAAAATTTTATGGTACCTATTGTCGTAGCCAACTCTCCCGCAACAATGTTGCGGGAGAGTTGGCTACGACTAAGGGCACGGGAATTAAGTGGATTTTTTTGGCGTTCACCACCGAAATCTGTAGATTTTTTAAGAATAATGATATATAATATTTCTAAGAATAAATTATGTGCTTTCTAAAAACGGAGGTAATATGAGAAAGAAAACTTCCACAAAGGCGGCAGGCGATACATTTACAAGACGTCTGGCCCGTGTGAATGATGAGATGAAGTGGCTCTACAAGGAGCTCTACCACAACGAGAGCGATTACGACAAGTTCACTGAGATGCTCCGTAGGAACTACGATGAAAGGGCAGACTGGCTTAAGGAGCTTGATGAAAAGCGCGAGGGTGACAATTCCTGGTATAAGGATGGCCTTACCGGCATGCTCATGTATGTGAACTGCTTCGCTAAGACCTTAAAGGGCGTGGATGAGAAGCTCTCATACGTTGAAGAGTGCGGAGTCAACTATTTACACCTGATGCCCCTTCTTGAAAGCCCTGAGGGGAGGAGCGACGGCGGCTACGCGGTCAGCAACTTCAGAAAGGTTGATCCAAAGCTTGGTACTATGGCAGACCTTGCCAAGCTCTCGGAGGACTGCCACAAGCAGAATATAAATCTCTGCCTCGATTTTGTCATGAACCATACGAGCGAGGACCACGAGTGGGCCAAACGGGCGAGGGCAGGCGAGAGGGAATACCAGGACAGGTATTTCTTCTTCGATGACTGGGAAATCCCGAATCAGTTCGAGCAGACAGTACCTGAGGTATTTCCGCAGACCGCACCCGGTAATTTCACTGAGTTAAAGGATACGGGTAAAATCGTCATGACCACATTTTACCCATATCAGTGGGACCTAAATTATTCTAATCCCACCGTCTTTAACGATATGGTCGACAATATGCTCTTCCTTACAAATCAGGGAATAGATGTCATAAGGCTTGACGCGGTTCCTTATATCTGGAAGCGGCTCGGCACCAACTGCAGGAACCTTCCTGAGGTTCACACTATGGTCCGCATAATGCGGATGGCGAGTGAGGTTGTCTGCCCGTCTGTCCTCCTTCTTGGCGAAGTGGTAATGGAGCCTTCTAAGGTTGTTCCGTATTTTGGAACCGTTGAGAAGCCTGAGTGTCATATGCTCTACAATGTCACTACGATGGCAAGCACCTGGCACACTGTGGCGACCCATGACGTAAGGCTTCTTAAGCACCAGCTTGAGACAGTTTTCGCCCTTCCGCGCGAGTACACATTTTTAAACTACCTGAGGTGTCATGATGACATAGGCTGGGGCCTCGACTACCCATTTTTAAGCCAGTTCGGCATGAGCGAGGTGCCTCATAAGAAGTATTTAAATGACTGCCTCACGGGAAAATACTACGGAAGCGAAGCGAGAGGCGAACTTTACAACGATGACCCGAAGCTTGGTGACGCGAGACTCTGCGGCACGACTGCTTCACTCTGCGGTATAGAGGCTGCCGAGTATGAGGACGATATGTGGAAAATGCGCCGGGCTGTCAAGCTTGACCTCATGCTTCACGCATTTCTCTTTACCCAGAGCGGCCTGCCGGTTCTATACTCGGGAGATGAGATAGCCCAGTTAAATGACTACACGTATCATGATGATCCGCTCAAGAAGGCTGACAGCCGCTACCTTCACAGGGGTGATTTTAACTGGGACGACGCCGATAAGCGGACAGACAGGTGCACAAGGCAGGGCATGGTATTTACAGGCCTCAAGAAGATAATGAAGCTTAGAAGTGAGCATATGGTCTTTTCCAGCGCCGCTGACATGTGGATTGTGGAGACATACAACGATCATATCCTTGGAATCGGAAGATATTATAAGGGTGAGAAGCTCATAGCCCTCTTCAATTTCAGTGATAATGATGAGACGGCCTGGGTAAATGAACCTGAAGAGTACCATGACATGATAACAGGCCAGATAAGGCCGGCGAGAGGTGTAAATATACCGGCTCATGACTTTGCCTGGCTGTTGTCACAGAGAGGGACCCACTGATGTAATCAGTGGGAAAGTTCTCTGTGGCTAAGTAAACGCATAGCGTAGCTAGGCGTTTACAGAATATATTAATCTCAATTCATAAGGAGGAGACCTATGGCATTGGATTACACTAAGTGCGCTAAGGAGATCGCCGACATTATCGGCGGCGGAGCAAATGTAGTGAGTGCCGCTCACTGCGCCACGAGACTCAGGCTCGTGACAGTCGACAACAACAAGGTGGACAAGAAGAAGCTTGAAAATGTCGACGGAGTCAAGGGCGTATTTGAGAGCAACGGCCAGCTTCAGATTATTATCGGTACCGGAACCGTAAATAAGGTTTACGATGAATTCCTCAAGTATACCGGTGTCTCTGAGGCTACTAAGGATGAAGTGAAGGCGGCAGCCGCAGCGAAGAAGCCGGTATGGTACAGGATGATAAAGTCATTAGGCGATGTATTTGTCCCTATCCTTCCTGCCATCGTTGCTTCCGGCCTCATGATGGGTATCGTAGAGGCACTCGGTAAGGCAATTCCGGGCTTCTCGGACAGCGACTGGTACCAGTTCCTCGATATGGTATCGAATACCGCCTTTGCCTTTCTCCCTGTAATTGTAGCAGTTTCCGCAGCAAGGGTATTCGGTGGAAATATTTTTCTCGGCGCTGTTATCGGCCTTATGATGGTCCACACATCCCTCTTAAACGGTTGGAATGTCGGCAGCGCTGACGCAATAAACAGCTTCTTTGGTGTCACGAACGGCGAAATCCCGGAATGGCACCTCTTTGGCAACCTTAAGATAGGTGATTATACCTTCCTGTCTATAAGCCGTCACGGCTACCAGGGACATGTAATTCCTGTCATGATTTCTGTTTACTTTATGAGTAAGCTCGAGAACTGGCTCCACAAGCACGTAATAGAGATGCTCGACCTCTTTGTTACTCCACTTGTAACTGTTCTCTGCACGGCACTCCTCACATTTACGGTAATAGGACCTGTATTCGCATGGCTTGAGACAGGCGTTCTCGCGGGAGCTAAGTTCCTCGTTCAGAATCCTTTCGGAGCCTTTGCGATAGGTGTAATCTACCCTGTAACCGTTGTCATGGGCTTGCACCATATGTATAACGTAATCGAGGCCGGAATGCTGGCAGAGGGTGCTTTAAATACCTGGATGCCTATAGCGAGCGCCGCTAACTTTGCCCAGTTTGGCGCCTGCCTCGCTGTCGCTGTCAAGAGCAAGAACGCTAAGACCAAGTCGGTTGCTGTTCCATCAGCTCTCTCAGCCTCACTCGGAATTACGGAACCGGCTATCTTCGGTGTCAACCTCCGCTTCATGAAGCCGTTTGTATGCGCTATGATAGGTGGCGGTGTCGGAGCTCTTGTTGGAGCCTTTATGGGAATAGGCGCGACTGCTTACGGTGTTACCGGTATTCCGGGCTTCCTTACCATAAATAATCCACTCCTTTACTGCATACTTCTCGCTGTTTCATTTGCAATATCATTTGGTCTCACAATGGTCGTATTCAAGGAAGAAGAGCCTGAGGCGGTTGTTGAAGGCACGGATAAAAAGGGCGGTGCGGCAATATCTGCAAATGCGGCAGCAAGTACACCTTCAAAGACCGAAAATAAGGCTTTAGAGGCAAATGGCGCGACTACTGCTCCGTTTGAACAGAAGGTAGTTATGACAGCGGGTGGCGCAAATGTATACGCTCCTGTAACCGGAAATGTTATACCTGAAGAGAAAATTCCTGACGAGACATTTGCCCAGGGAGTTCTTGGCGGAGGTGTCGGTATTGAGCCTTCAGAGGGCATTGTATACGCTCCTTTTGATGGAGAGATTTCATCAATTGCCGATGCCCATCACGCGCTCGGAATCACGGGTCCCGCCGATATGGAGCTTCTGATTCACGTAGGCGTAGATACAGTTAAGCTTAACGGCGGACCATTTACCCTCTTTGTAAAGGAAGGCGATACCATTACCAAGGGGCAGAAGCTCATGACCTTTGATCGTGAGGCTATTAAAAATGCCGGATATTCTGACACTGTCGCGGTATTGTTGACAAATAGTGACGATTTTGAAGATTTTAAGGTAGAAATCGGGAAATAATTGTGATAGAATAGTAATTAATATTTAGAATAATTCGGAGGTATACGTTAATGACAAGTTTTGACTACACTATTAAGGATGAAAATGGTATCCACGCGCGTCCGGCAGGAGAGCTCGTTAAGCTCGTTAAGGCTCACGGAAGCAAGGTAGTGGTTAAGTTTGGCGACAAGCAGGCCGAGATGAAGAAGCTGCTCGCCCTCATGGGCTTGGGCATCAAGCAGGGCGACACCATCACGGTTGAGGTTGAGGGTGATGACGAAGCCGCGGCCGCAAAGGAAATCGAGGATTTCTTAAAAGCAAACTTATAATGGCATATTGTCGCTTTGCGAAGCAATGCGACCCGCGATGAGCTATGCGAATCGATCGGCTTCTCTTCAGAGAAAGTCAGCTTTTGCTGACTTTCTACATTTTGTCGCTTTGCGAAGCAATGCGACCCGCGATGAGCTATGCGAATCGATCGGCTTCTCTTCAGAGAAAGTCAGCTTTTGCTGACTTTCTACATATTGTCGCTTTGCGAAGCAATGCGACCCGCGATGAGCTATGCGAATCGATCGGCTTCTCTTCAGAGAAAGTCAGCTTTTGCTGACTTTCTACATTCGGGGCTAAAAAGCCGGGAACTTCCCGGCTTTCTTTTTAGAAAGCAGGAAGTAACACCGACAGTAGGAGTAGGATTATGTTTGTTGCAACGGGAAAAAGCATACTTAACGGTATTGCTATAGGAAAAATTAAGATATATAAGGTGCCTGAGCTTCATATAAGCGATGAGCCTGTTGAAAATACCAAGGCTGAGCTTGAGCGCTTTGAAGACGCGAGACTTAAGGCTCAGGCTTACCAGAAGAAGCTCTATCAGAAGGCCCTCGATGAGTCGGGTGAGGATACAGCTGCGGTTTTTGACGTTCACGCCATGATGCTCGATGATGACGACCTCATTGACGCTATAAAGGAAATTATCGGAAATCAGCACAGGCCTGCGGAGTACGCCGTAAAGAAGGCCTGCGCTAACCAGGCCAAGGTATTTTCCGATATGGATGATCCTTATCTGAGGGAGAGGAGCGCCGACGTTATTGATATAGGTCAGTGCGTTATCGATGTCCTTACCGGTACCGATAACGCTACACTTCAGGGGACGGAGCCATCTATCCTGGTCGCTAAGGACCTTGCGCCCAGCGAGACGGTGAAGCTTGATAAGAAGCTACTCTTAGGCTTTGTAACGGCAGAAGGAAGCACAAACAGTCATACAGCCATTTTAGCAAGGAGCATGAATATTCCGGCCCTTGTCCAGGCCGGTGAGATCAAGGATGACTGGGACGGGAAAATGGGCGTCATAGACGGCTATAATTCCTGCTTCTATGTCGATCCGCCTGCCGACCTCCTCAAGAGCCTTAAGAAGAGGCAGGAAGAGGACGCGAGGAAGGTAGCACTCCTGACCGAACTTAAGGGTAAGAGCAACACTACAATTGATGGGAAGACCATAAAGGTTTACGCGAATATAGGCGGACCGTCCGATATAGGAGTAGTTCAGCAGAATGACGCTGAAGGTATAGGCCTTTTCCGGTCGGAATTTGTCTACCTTAACAGCCATAATTATCCTACGGAGGATGAGCAGTTCGAGGCCTATCGCCATGTAGCCGAGACAATGGCGCCTAAGAAGGTAATAATAAGAACCTGCGATATCGGGGCTGACAAGACTGTAGACTATATGGGCCTTGAAAAGGAGACCAATCCTGCGCTTGGTCTTCGGGCTGTGAGAATCTGTCTTACGAGAAAGGTTTTCTTCAAGACCCAGCTTCGGGCTCTCCTTCGGGCTTCGTATTACGGAAATATAGGAATCATGTTCCCTATGATAATCAGCCTTCGAGAACTTCGCGAGTGCAAGGATCTTTTAAATGAATGCAGCAAGGAGCTTATCGCCGAGGGAAAGAAGATAAATTACGTAGAGGTCGGCACCATGATAGAGACTCCTGCGGCGGTGCTTATAGCGGATGAGCTTGCTGAGGAGTGCGATTTCTTCTCAATAGGCACGAATGACCTGACCCAGTATACATGCGCTATTGACAGGCAGAACGCTAAGCTTGAGCCTTTCCTTGATATCCACCATCCGGCTGTCCTTAAGGAAATCCAGATGACTATAGAGGCAGGTCACAGGCACAACTGTTGGGTTGGTATCTGTGGGGAGCTTGGAGCCGATACCTCGCTCACCGAGACATTTTTACGGATGGGCGTCGATGAGCTTTCGGTAAACCCTA
Source organism: uncultured Eubacteriales bacterium (assembly GCA_900314885.1). Lineage (GTDB taxonomy): Bacteria > Bacillota > Clostridia > Lachnospirales > Lachnospiraceae > Catonella. The sequence goes on along the minus strand of OMWY01000007.1, from coordinate 15,696 downwards.
AGAGCATCCTGCCTTTAAGAAAAGTTATCAGAGGAATAGACTTATCTAAGAAGCAAGCGGAGTAAAATGGAGAAAACAAGAGAGAGAGCAGGTAAGCTTTCGGGTACAGTGGGAGTATGCTGTAACACGGGACTTGCTGTTATGAAGCTTATAGTAGGGTATACCCTGTCGTCCATGGCAGTCATGGGCGACGGGTTAAATAATCTGTCGGATGCTGTCTCATCGCTGATTACGCTCTTTGGCTCAAGGCTTTCGGCAAAGTCTGCTGATGAGGAGCATCCTTTCGGTCACGCAAGACTTGAATATGTCGCTTCAGCGATTGTATCTGTATTAATAATTCAGGTAGGTCTGACACTTATTCAGGACTCCATTAAGAGGGTAATTCATCCCGAGGAAATGTCGGTCTACCCGGTCGCTATAATTCTGCTTGCCCTGTCAGTACTTGTAAAATGCTTTATGTTCGTATTTAACAGGGCCTTGTATAAAAAATCAGGTTCGAAATTACTTCTCGCGACGGCGACCGATTCTATGTTTGATATGATTACGACGTCGATGACGATTGCGACTACGATAATCTACGCCGTAACCGGAGTCAATCTTGATGCCTATGCGGGAATTATTGTATCGATTATAATTATTATCGCCGGAGCAGGAATGCTTCGCGATATGATGAATCCTCTTCTTGGCGGCAGGATGGATGAGAATCTGGTAAAGGAATTAACTGAATTTGTCGACAATGAGCCGGGAGTCCTCGGCTGCCATGATGTGGTAATTCATAATTACGGTCCTGATGAAAATATGGCGACAGTCCATATTGAACTCGATAAGAATCTCACCCTTGCCGAAGCCCATAAAATCGCTGACAAGGTGGAGCATGACGTATTAAATGAATTAAATATTCAACTGGTTACGCATTCAGACCCCTCTGATATAAATGACCAGAGGGCAAAGAGAATAAAAAGCAGGGTGACAAAAATATTGACTGCCCTTGACCCGAAATTATCATTTCACGATTTTCAGGTAGAAGAAAAAGAAGCCGGAAAATATCTTGTCACATTTGATCTCCTGGTTCCGCTTTCATATTCGCATGCTATTACAGATGAGCGGAAACGTCAGGTCAGTGAACTGCTATCTACCATGAATCAGAACTACGAGTTTAAGATTACGATTGATCACGGAATTATAGAGGAAAAAGATAAAAAGTAATGCAAGGACTGTATGGCTTAAAAAATGCCCTATTTAAGGTGTATGATAAATTTTCCGAAGCGCCTATGATTATAGCCATCCGACAGGCGCTGTTTATATCTATCCCCTTTTATGTGATTGGGTATATAGGGGTTATTCTGCAGGAGCTAAAATTCAGATATGGCTTTTTAGACGGAGACGGCGCGGAGAGAATAATTTTTGATATTATTGTTGATATTAGTAATTTCGCTTTCTTTTCTTTAGGTATAATATTATGCATGAGCATTGTGGCTCACTATCTTTCGCTTGTTGTGAAAAATAGTTATACCATGCAGAATGGTGGTGTAATTACAGCAGTTGTCAATTATTTTATAGCCTTAGGCATCAGCGATGGCAGGGTTATAGAAATGCAATATTCCTTAATATCAATTCCGACTGCTATTGTTACAGGCCTATATACAGCTTATATGTTCCGTTTATTATCGGAATATGTATTATGTAAAAATAATACCGTTTCTAATAATGATACGCTGGGAAGTGTCGTAGCCGCGATTATTCCTCCTTCTCTTGCCGTGGAATTAATTTATTTTGCTGTATATTATATAATTATGAAAACCACGGGAGAACCGCTTATCCTCTTCTTCTATGACCTCTTTAATTTTGATAGTATAGCGAAAATAAAGAGCCCATCTCTTGCGCTGATCCTGTTGATTATTTATAAGCAGCTGCTGATGTGGCTCGGCGTAAACAGCGATGATTTTTTAGGTCCGATGAGCGCGCTTTTTATTCCTTTTGAGACTAGCTCTGACTTCTATAAAGAGATAAATTATTTCTCTATGTACGCTGTAGCTTCGACGGGATTTTTAGCTTTTACTCTCGCTGTTTCAATTATGTGGTTCTCTAAATATAAGAGGCGGAGGAGATCGGCTGAGCTTGGACTTCTGCCATCTGTTTTCGGTGTGGGTCAGCCTGTAATTTACAGTCTTGATACCATACTTAACCCGATATATTTTTTGCCATTTATATGTATTCCGACTGTTAATTTTATTATTTTACGTTTAGTCGAGAAGACAGGAATTCTGCCGGCATTCTTTTATAATGGCGGCAACGGAAATATTTTTATTTTCTCTGTCTATTTCGCGGCCTACAGCGTTCCGTCATTCTTTCTTATGCTTGGCATGAGTATATTGGATATATTTATGTTCAGACCCTTTGTAAAAATGGCTGATGAATATAACAGTTTATATCTCTCGAAACAGACAGAAAAAATTGTGGGGACTGTAAAGGAGTGTGAAAATTCAGGCCGTGACTTTGAGATAGGGATGCTCACTCAAAATCTCTATCAGGTAGCGATTCTGTTACTCGCAAGGCTTAAGAAGGCTGTCACTGAAAAAAATAATATTTATATGTACTATCAGCCGCAGACCGATACAAACGGAACCTGTATCGGGGCGGAAGCTCTTATAAGATGGAATGACGATGAGATAGGATTTATTTATCCTCCGTTAATTATAGCGCTTGCGAAATATGGTGGCTTCCTGGGAGAACTAGAAACATTTATATTCGAGACGAGCGCTAAGGAATTATCCTGGATGGAGGATGCCGGATTTAATGGAAAGATTTCTATTAATATTACGGGAGAAAGCCTTCTCAGGGAAAGCATTGTAGATGATATACAGAAGGTGGTAAATAAATACGGGGTTAATCCAAATCATTTCTGGATAGAAATCACGGAACAGGATGCTATTACAACATCACTTCTCCAGCTTGAGAGACTTCATGCCCTTAAGAAGTCAGGCTTTCATCTCTTAATAGATGATTTCGGTATGGGTCATACATCCCTTCAGTATCTTCGTTATGATGTGTTCGACGGAATAAAGCTTGATGGCTCACTCACAAGGGTTATCGTAAATGGAGCTGAGGCAGAAGCGGATAAGGCCATTATAGAAAATATTACAGAGCTTGCGAGAAAGTTCAGTCTCTATGTAGTGGCGGAATTTGTAGAGACAGATGAGCAGAAAAAGGCTCTTGAGAATCTCGGTGTCAATTATTTTCAGGGGTATCTTATTTCAAGACCGGTTGACGCTGACGACTTCGAAGAATATATTTATAATAATTCATATACGTATAAGGAGATAAAATGAAATGGTAAAGACCAGTCTTGTTATTATGGCTGCCGGAATAGGTTCCCGTTTTAAGGGCGGCATAAAACAATTAACACCTATGGGACCTAACGGGGAAATCGTGATAGATTATTCTATCCATGACGCGATAAAGGCGGGCTTTAACAAAATTGTTATTATATTACGAAAAGAAATAGAGGCTGACTTCAGGGAGGTTATCGGAACTCGTATAGAGAAGGCCTGTGAAAATGCCGGTGTTGAAGTTAAATACGCTTTCCAGAGCCTCGAGGATTTACCTGATGGCTTTGCGCTTCCTTCAGGAAGAACAAAGCCCTGGGGAACCGGTCAGGCGGTTCTGGCCGCGGCAGAAATTATTAATGAGCCATTTCTTGTAATTAACGCCGATGATTATTACGGAAGAAACTGCTTTAAATTAATGCATGAATTTCTTGTAAACGATAAGGCGGAAAAAGAATACGCCATGGCGGGATTTTTTTTAGCGAATACCTTGTCCGATAATGGTGGCGTTACAAGGGGAATATGTTCAGTAAAAAACGGATATTTAACTGATGTAGTCGAAACACATAATATAATAAAAACCGCGACCGGAGCGGAGAGCGATGGAAGGAATATACCTGTCGAATCAATAGCTTCCATGAACATGTGGGCATTTACACCTGATTTCCTTGCTATATTAAAGAAGGGTTTTACCGAATTTTTAGCAGATATTAAGGCAGGAAAAAAGGATGCTTTAAAGGGGGAATATTTAATTCCTGTATTTGTCGGAGAACTTCTTGAAAAGGGTGAGATATCTGTTAAAGTAATACCGACAGATGACAAGTGGTTTGGTATGACGTACAAGGAAGACGTTCCTGTAGTTAAAAAATCTTTCAGCGATCTTATCGCGAGCGGAGTTTACCATGCCAATCTCTATGAGGACCTTGACAAATAGGTCGGGTATGGCTATAATAATTTGGTATGTTTGTGAGCTTTGCTTCGGACATTTAAGAAAGATTAATATATGGCTGGGAGTTTAATCTGTCCCGGCATTTTTAAAGGAGCTTTTTCATGAAAAAGGAACTAGAGAAGACATATGATCCTAAGCAGATAGAAGACAGGATCTATAAGAACTGGCTTGATAAGAAGTATTTTCACGCCGAAGTAAACCCAAATAAGAAACCATTTACTATAGTAATGCCGCCTCCAAATATCACGGGCCAGCTCCATATGGGCCACGCCCTCGATAACACCATGCAGGATATTCTTGTCCGCTTTAAGAGGATGGAGGGCTACGAGACCCTCTGGCAGCCCGGAACCGACCACGCTTCCATAGCGACTGAAGCGAAAATCGTCGCGAAGCTTAAGGAAGAAGGCACCTCTAAGGAAGAGCTCGGAAGAGAAGAGTTCCTTAAGCGTGCCTGGGACTGGAAGAAACAGTACGGTAACAGGATTACAAGCCAGCTTAAGAAGCTAGGCTCTTCCTGCGACTGGGACAGAGAGCGCTTTACCATGGATGAAGGCTGCTCTGAAGCAGTAAAGGAAGTCTTTGTAAAGCTTTATAGGAAGGGATGGATTTATAAGGGTTCACGTATCGTAAACTGGTGCCCTCACTGCCTTACTTCCATATCTGACGCCGAGGTCGAGTATGAGGAGCAGAAGGGACATTTCTGGCATATAAAGTACCCTCTCGTAGACGAGGATGGAAAGCCTAGCAAGACTGAATTCCTTGAGTTCGCGACAACCCGTCCGGAGACTATGTTAGGTGATACCGCTGTAGCGGTAAACCCTGACGATGAGCGCTATAAGTACCTCAAGGGCCGCTATGTATGGCTTCCTATCGTAAATAAGCCTATTCCTGTCGTAGAGGATTCATACGTAGATATGGAATTCGGTACAGGCGTCGTTAAGATTACGCCTGCTCACGACCCTAACGACTTTGAGGTAGGTAAGCGTCATAATTTACCTGAGATCAACATTTTAAATGATGACGCGACCATAAATGAGAACGGCTTCAAGTACGCGGGCATGGACCGCTATGAGGCCCGCGAAGCTATCGTTAAGGAGCTTGACAAGGAAGGTCTCCTTGTCCGCATCGAGGATTACAGCCATAACGTAGGTACCTGCTACAGGTGTCATACCACTGTTGAGCCTATGATTAAGAAGCAGTGGTTTGTAAAGATGGATGAGATGATTAAGCCTGCCGTAAAGGCTGTTAAGGATGGCGAAATCAAGCTTATCCCTTCGAGAATGGATAAGACCTACTATAACTGGACAGACAATATAAGAGACTGGTGCATAAGCAGGCAGCTCTGGTGGGGCCACAGGATTCCTGCCTGGTACTGCGATGACTGCGGCGAGATTATTGTATCTAAGGATACGCCTCACGTATGCCCTAAGTGCGGAAGCATTCATTTGACGCAGGATCCTGATACCCTTGATACCTGGTTCTCGTCGGCTCTCTGGCCATTTTCAACGCAGGGATGGCCTGCTGAGACAGATGAATATAAATATTTCTTCCCGACTGATGTACTTGTAACGGGATATGATATCATCTTCTTCTGGGTTATAAGGATGATTTTCTCTTCCTACGAGCAGACAGGCAAGGCTCCTTTTAAAACCGTGCTTTTCCACGGCCTTGTAAGGGATTCCCAGGGTCGCAAGATGAGCAAGTCCCTCGGAAACGGTATCGACCCGCTCGAGGTTATAGATAAATACGGGGCTGACGCCCTCCGTCTCATGCTTATTACCGGTAACGCTCCGGGAAATGATATGCGTTACTACGATGAGAGAGTTGAGGCTTCGAGGAATTTCGCTAACAAGGTATGGAACGCGAGCCGATTCATTATGATGAACCTTGATGCGGCAGAGGTTCCGGCCGAGATAAATTATGATAATCTGACACCTGCTGACAAGTGGATTCTAAGTCGTGTAAATACCCTCGCTAAGGATGTTACCGACAATATGGATTCCTACGAACTCGGAATCGCGGTTTCTAAGGTATATGACTTTATATGGGAAGAGTTCTGCGACTGGTATATAGAGATGGTTAAGCCTCGTCTCTACGCTGAAGGCGACAATACTAAGGCCGCAGCGCTTTGGACCCTTAAGACGGTCCTTATTAACGCCATTAAGCTTCTTCATCCTTTTATGCCATTTATCACCGAAGAAATCTACACCACACTTCGTGAAGATGAACCGAATGAGGAAGTAAAGAAAGCTATGCCTGAGTCTATCATGATCTCAGACTGGCCGGTTTATAAGGACGAATGGCACTTTGAAAAGGAAGAAAATGATATAGAGACCATCAAGGAAGCTGTCAAGGCTATCCGTACGGTCCGTACAAATATGAACGTTCCTCTCTCAAGGAAGGCGAAGGTTTACGTTGTCTCTCCGGATGAAGGAAAGCAGAGCATTTTTAAGGAAGGCGAGCTCTTCTTCGCTACCCTTTCTCATGCTTCAGAGGTAGTAGTTCAGGCTGATAAGACCGGCATAGAGGATGACGCCGTATCGGCTGTTACGAGTGCGGTTACCGTATATATGCCTTTCTCAGACCTTGTTGATACGGACAAGGAAATCGAGCGTCTCACCAAGGAAGAGAAGCGCCTTGAAGGAGAACTTAAGCGTTCTCACGGCATGCTTTCAAATGAGCGCTTCATGAGCAAGGCTCCTGCCGAGAAGATAGCTGAAGAGAAAGACAAACTTGCGAAGTATGAAGAGATGATGGCTAAAGTCAAGGAAGAATTAGCCAGACTCGGTAAGTGATATTGCCATTTTAGACCGGATATGCTAAAATGAACCTATACAGATGTGCTGTAGTGTATTTACAGTGGAGAGGCAGGTGTATCATGTCTGAGATAAATGTGCGTGAGCTTATAAAACAGCGCGCGAGCGCCGCTGCTGATAATGAGAGTGAGAAGAAGCTTCAGATGGACTGGAGGAGCAGGTCCATAGTGTCCATAAGCGAGGACGCTATGGAGGCTCATCTTATGCTCTGGCCGCTCAGCGAAGAGGATCACGTTACACTTGAGGATATCAAGGCATTTCTCATCAGCAAGGATGTGAAGTACGGCTTCCTTGAGGATGAGATTCAGAGAATGCTTGATGAAAGCGTATATCTTGTTGAGACATGTGTAGCGAGAGGTGAAAAGCCTACCCAGGGTAAAGACGGCTACTTTGAGATGTTCATAGAGAGAACCAAGAGCAGGAAGCCTCGTATACTTGAGGATGGCAGCGTGGATTATTCGGATTATGATGCCATAACCGTTGTAAAGAAGGACCAACTCTTAGCCCGCTACCATAGCGGTATGACAGGCGATGACGGCATGAATATCAAGGGTGAGCCGGTTGTTGCCCTCAAGGGGCAGGAGCTTAGACCTTTCAAGGGCAAGGGCTTCTATACCAACCAGGAGCACACCGAATACTACGCGACCTTTGACGGAAGAGCTGACTTTACCGATAACTCCCTCATCATTTCCCATGTCCTCATGGTAGATGGTGATGTCGACTATGCCTATGGCAATATCGATTTTGCGGGAGATGTCCATGTAAGCGGGGATGTGCTCTCGGGCCTCCATATAAGGACTACTGGCTTTATCACCGTAGAGGGCCACGTCGAAGACTGCGAGCTTATGAGCGGTCAGGGCGTTATCCTTAGAAATGGTATGCAAGGCGGCGGAACCGGTAAGATAATCTGCGATGGTGATGTAGAGGGTAAGTTCTTTGAGCAGACAACCCTTGAAGTAAAGGGAACTGTTAAGGCGAACGCTATCCTAAACTGCGATATAACCGCAAAGCAGGGGGTATTTATTTCCGGGAATCTTGGCGCCCTTGTAGGTGGCATAACCCGTTCTGCTACCAAGGTCGAGGCTTCATATATAGGAAACCTCGGTGAAGTTAAGACCGAGGTTGAGGTCGGCACCCACGGCGATCCTGTCGCCATGCTTAAGAAGCTTGAGGACGACTTAAAGGCCGCGACCAAAAACCTCTATAAGACCGAAGGCAAGATGAAGGTTCTTGACGAGGCTATTATGAACGGCATCAACAATCCTAAGATTGTTGAAATGAAGAAAATCGTAACCAGGGATAAGGTAAATATCTCAAGCCAGATTATGGATATCAAAAAGAAACGCGAACAGCTCGCGGAAGATATCAATTTAGCGAAGACCGCATGCGTAGTAGTTGACGGTCAGGCCTATCCGGGCACATTCATTACCGTTAACGGAGCTAAACTTCGTGTGCCTGATATTGTAAATAATGTTACTTTTAAGATGCTTAACGGAAAGACTGTAATGGTGAGAAATTAATGTTAGATTTTGAGAAGGAATTAGAGAAATTCAAGCCGAGCCTTGAGGTCGATGACGCCGAGGACGCTATCAAGGGAAATGACATGTCGGATGTGGCTGACCTTATTAAGGAGATTATAGAGGAGAACGAAAAATAATGCGGTGTCCATATTGCGGAAATGAGCTTAATTCCGATAACCGCTGCCCTTCATGCGGCGAGGATGTCGCGATATTTAAGAGGCTCTACCATATTTCAAACAGGTGCTACAATGAGGCGCTTGCTAAGGCCAAAGAAAGAGACCTTACCGGCGCGACTGAAAAATTAAAGAACTGTCTTAAGATAGATAAGAGAAATACTGACGCGAGAAACCTCTTAGGCCTCATTTATTATGAAGAGGGTGAAGTTGTTTCAGCGCTTTCAGAATGGGTTATCAGTAAGAATTATAAGAAGAAGGATAATCTTGCCGATAAATACATTTCTCTTGTTCAGGATAATCCGACCAGATTGGCCACAGTTAACCAGCTTGTGAAAAAGTATAATTCGGCCCTTCGTTCTGCTAAAAACGGCAATCCCGATATAGCGATAATTGCCCTTAAAAAGGTTACGGCTGAAGCCCCTCACTATCTTCAGGCGCTTCAGCTTTTGGCTTTATGCTATATAAGAAATAAGGACTATGTAAGGGCAAAGAATTATCTTGAAAGCGCTTACAGGATAGATAACGCCAATCCAATTACGGGCCTTTATTTAGAAGAGGTAAACAAGCATGCCGAGCAGGTAACCGAGACGGCGAAGAAGGCTGTTCAGGTCGAGGACAGATATGTGTCGGGCAGGGAGTCCTTCGCTCCTGTAAGTACCTATAAGGAATATCATCCGAACTTCATGCCTTGGATTACGCTGATAGCCGGTCTTGCGGTAGGAATTATATTTTCTATAGTGGTTATTATGCCGGGAATCAGGCAGCAGTCTACTGAGAGCAACAGGGATGAATTCATAAAGGTAAATGAACAGCTTGCCAAGGCTAACTCAGATCTCGATGCCGCTAAGAGCGAGAATGAGAGACTCTCTAAGCAGATAGATGATTATAAGAAGCAGTTAGGGCTGTCGACCGGTACCGCAAGCGGATCTGCGGTTTCAAGCGAGTCGGCTGTCACGGTTGTGGATTACGATCCTCTCTATCAGGCAGCTCAGTATTATTTCTTAAATGATAAGGAAAAGGCTGCCGATACTCTTGTGAAGCTGTCCAAGGATGATATCACGGATAAGAGCGCGCTTGCTCTCTATAATACGATAGCGGATGATGTTTTCGCGGACAGAAGCGCTTCACTTTTTGTGGAAGGCAGAGATACCTATAACGCTGGAAAATATGATGAGGCTATTAAGCTCCTTAAGAAGTCGCTTAAGATGAATCCTGACAATGTAGATTCCATTTATTTCCTCGGAAGGGCATACGACAGGAAGGGAAATGCCAAGACTGCCGCGAAATATTATCAGAATCTTATAGACAATTACAGCAATACAAGCCGAGCCTCCGAAGCAAAGGACAGACTGGCGGCGCTTGGCTTATAGAAAATTAGAATATTTATGGATATTAAAATCAGATATATTTCAGATAAGATAGAAAAGCTCACCTATATAGCCGGAAACTCCGACTGGATAGACCTGAGGGCAGCGGAGGATGTTGCCTTCAAGAAGGGTGATTTTAAGCTTATCCGCTTAGGCGTTGCCATGGAGCTTCCTAGGGGCTATGAAGCCCTGGTAGTCCCAAGGAGTTCTACCTTCAAGAACTTTGGCCTCATTCAGACAAACCATATGGGCGTCATAGATGAATCCTACTGTGGCAATAATGACGAATGGATGTGGCCGGCACTCGCTACCCGGGATACTGAGGTTCACGTTAACGACCGCCTGTGCCAGTTCCGGATAATAGAGCACCAGCCGCATATAGAGTTCTGTGAAGTAGAAAACCTCTCCGGCAAGAACCGGGGAGGTTTCGGAACAAGCGGTAAAGCTTAGCCGTTGATCTTTCTGTCAGCGTCCTGCTTAGCCTGCCTGTATATAAGATACTGGGCGTAATCTCTCATAAGAGCAGAATTCTCAGGCGAGAGCTGCTGGTAGAGGTTGAAGAACTCTACTATATCCTTATCAAGAACTTCACCGCCCACAGGAAGATACGCGTCACTGACACCTAAGAGGTAGTCACATGACACATCAAAATACTTGGATAAAGCAATGAGCTTGTCGAAAGACGGCTCATTTCTTTTTGACTCATAGTTAGAGATTGCGGTAGGCTTAAGGCCTAAGATATCCGCAAGCTCACTCTGTGTAAGCTTATGCTTCTGACGCAGGGTTCTTAATCTTACGTTAAAATTCATCGAGTGCCTCCTCAGTAGTATAATAATATGATGAAATATAAAGATTCCTTTTCTAGTACTAGAAAGATTATATTCTTTTCTTCTCGTTTTGTCAAGTAAAATCTTCGATTTTCATGAATCTTGTGAATTGCCGTGTTCTCACGCAAGTGAAGCTCATTCAACCCACAAAAAGAGAAAAGTTGCAAAAAAAGCTGAAATTTACGCAGGATTATGGTATAATAACTTAAAAGACGTTAAGAATGGGAGTTACTACACGAAAGAGGCTTGTTATGGCAGAAGAAACGATGAGGCAGCTTGACTGGCAGTTAGTGAAGGAGAACATCACTGAGATGATTTTCCTCTTTGACGAGAAAGGAAACTTATTGGACTGTTCCGATTCCGCAAAAACTGAACTTGGGTATTTTGAAAATGAACCTATGTGCGGCTTCTCATCTCTTTTCCCAAATGTAAAGCTTGCGAAAACAGGGAGAAATCCGGTTCACGCGGATATTTACAGGAAGAATGAGACCTGCTTCCCTGTGCTTCTTAAGATAAAGGAACTGAAGGAGGATAACCTCTACCTTGTCGCGGCGGATGACAGAACTGATGTGAAGGCCGTATCCCTCGAGCTTGCGAATACAAAGAAGGAACTCGAGAAGGCAAGGAAATATAAGAACGAGTTTGTATCGAATATCACACACGAGCTCCGCACCCCTGTAAATGGAATTCAGGGCATGGCCCATATGCTTCTCGATACGAATCTCACGCCCCAGCAGCTTGATACTGTTAATACCATAGAGCGCTGTTGTGTGAATATGAGCCGCATGATTAACGAGCTCCTTGATTTCTCTAAGATTGACGCGGGCAAATTAGTCCTCGAGAATAAGCCATTTGCGGTAAGAGATTTCTTAAATAAGACCATGGCGGGAAATATAGCCCTTGTAAATGAGAAGGGATTGAAGCTCATCATGAACGTAGCCGAAGATATACCACCTGTCCTGGTTGGAGATGAGCTCCGTCTCACCCAGATCCTTAACAACCTCATTAGTAACGCCGTGAAATTTACCTCTGTCGGCCATATAGCCCTCGAGGTTTCCATGACGAAGGATGAGGAGAAGTACGTTGAACTATTCTTTATGGTTATGGATACCGGCATAGGCATAGCCAAGGATAATATGGGCAAGCTCTTCAAGAGCTTCTCCCAGGTTGACGCGTCAATCACAAGACGCTTTGGCGGCACTGGCCTCGGACTTTCCATATCCAAGCAGCTCGTTGAAATGATGGGCGGCACAATAAAGGTCGAGAGTGAGGAGGGCAAGGGCAGTTCATTTTCCTTTACCGTGATTCTTGGCAAGCCTACCGACAAAGAGGGCAACCTCGAGGATATCAAGTTCCCATCGGGAAACTTTGTCTATGAAGGCATAGGAAGATATTCGGGAGCCGAGACATATTCATCGAGCGAAGACTTAAATATGCAGCTTGACGATATTTATAAGTTCGGAACCCGTGATAATCTGAAGGAAATCAGGTCTTCCATGGATAAGCTCTTAATATGCATAGAGCTAGGCAGCTGGGAGAAGGCTGAGAATTTCTCCGCTACGGTAAAGAACCTTATCTCAGATGAAGAGGCTGACAAGGACCTTAAGCGTGAGGCCTTTCGTCTGGAATTAATTGTAAGAAGGGGCGACCACGACAAGGCCCTCGAGCAGTATAAATTTGTCAAGCAGAAATTCGACGAGATGTTTCCGGAAGAGGGGAGATAAGATCGAGAATGGAAGGTAATATCCTTATAGTTGACGATGTGGTTACAAACCTTGCGGTATTGGCTAATATCATTAAGAACGCAGGATATACGGTGAGAGCGGTACAGAGCGCGTATGAGGCGAAGGATGCCATTCAGGCGAAGCTCCCTGACCTGATACTTCTCGATATCGCCATGCCGGGAGTTGATGGTTTTGAGTTTTGCGATATGCTTAAGGCAGTTCCAAGCACTGCCGAGATTCCCATCATTTTCGTGACTGCGCTTTCTGATCCGGAGACGAAGAAGAGGTGCTTTTCACTTGGTGCCGCCGACTTCATAGAAAAGCCCTTCGATGTAAATGAGGTCACGATGCGGGTGAATACCCAGATGAAGAACATTTCCATGCAGCGTGAGCTCGAGGATTATAATAAGCGCCTCCACAAGATGATGAAGGACCAGATAGACAAGATTACCGATGACCAGAGATTTCTCATATACGGTCTCGTTAAGCTTGCCGAGACTAGGGAGGATCCGACGGGAACCCATATGATAAATGTTTCCGAGAACGCAAGGTTCCTAGCCCAGAGCCTCCAGCTCTCACCTAAGTACGAGAAGGAAGTCAGCAACAGCTTCATAGACGATATAGAGCTTGCGGCTCCCCTTCATGATATTGGAAATCTCACGATAAGCGACAGAATCCTCCTCAAGAGGGGGAAGCTTACTCCTGATGAATTCGCTATCATGAAGACTCATACCGAGACAGGGGCGAGGACCCTAAAAGAGATATACTCAAGGAACTCATATTCGAGGTACCTCGCCATGGCGATTGATATAGCCTATTATCACCATGAAAAATGGAACGGCAAGGGCTATCCTAAGGGGCTTAAGGGAAATGAGATTCCTCTGGCCGCGAGAATATTTACAGTCGTTGACGTCTATGATACACTTACCCGTGATAAATGTTACCGCGACGCTTTTTCACATGATGAAGCCATGCAGATTATTACGGATGAGTCAGGCAAGAGCTTCGATCCTGATATTATCGATATTTTTACAAAAATACAGAATCAGTTGAGGAGGAACGCAAGTGTCAGTCTCAAATCTTGAACCTATAGTTAAGATATTCGCGGATTCCACGGAAGAGCTCGTCCAGAGGGTTGATGGTTATGTGACAGCTGCTGAGATGCTCGGAACATTTTCAAAAAATACGCTGGCGAATATGGAGAAGCTTGTAATCCAGATCCAGAACAGCGCGGATACGCTTCTCTTTGACAATATTTCGGAAGCGAGCACAGCCCTCATTAAGCTTCTCGAAAGCTACAGAGACCAACGGGCGAGTGAGCCTGATTTCGACCAGATGGAAGAGGTTATGGCGGCCTATTCAGCCTTCGTCCACAATGAGATAGCAAAGCTCACGGGAGGCGCTGCCGTCGATGGTGTCGCTGATGATGTCATAAACCTCATAAAGTCGATGGATACGGGAGACGTGGGCTTTGACAAGTCACCGACAAGAAAGCCGGGCGAGAGCGCCGGCGCAAGAAAGCGCTACTATATTCCTTCGGAGACGGCTTCCGATGAGGTAAAGGCTGAGGTTGAGAGCTACAGAAAAGAAGAGAGCGCCGTTTGTAAAAATGAGCCTGTTCCCCCTGAAATCAAGTCTCCGAATGAAGTACTCGTGACTCTTAAAAACAAGCTCACGAACTACACGGTTACGGACGACCAGATGGAGGATCTTCGCCAGATAAGTCACGACTTTAACGATATTATTGAGTCTGTTTTCTCCGAGGTAAGCGGGGACAATGAAATAGCTACGATTCTATCTGAGTTAAATGAGCAACTCAAGCTCTGGGTAGATAACGCGAGACTTGATGACCTTAAGCAGATAGTCACGAAGTGTCGTGTCGCAGCGATAGAAATGGCCCACCAGCAGGGTAAGAAGGTTATGTTTAATGTAGACTGCGGCGATGATGAAGAGGCTACCTATAGGGCCTGTCGCCTTGAGAAGTATAAGATAAGCCCTCTGTCTAAGGCAGTGACGCATATTATCAGGAACTCCATAGACCATGGAATAGAGTCGCCGGAAGAGCGTAAGGAGGCGGGAAAGTCGGACATCGGAAATGTTACCGTTAAGATTCGTCCCGCTGACCGCTTCGAGGGAGTCATGATATCCCTCTCCGATGATGGCAGGGGAGTGGATACAGCGAAGCTTCTTAAGAGAGCTTCCATGAGAGGCATTTTAACAAAATCCGCCGACGAATATACGGAAGAGGAGATACTCGAGCTTCCTTTTAAGGCGGGCTTTAATTCAAGAAATGACAGACAGACGACCGGAAGCTTCGGCGTAAATGCCGGAGCTGAGGCAGCAGGTAAGTTAATAGGTGATATTCATGGCATGATTAAGGTGAGCAGCGAGGCTGGAAAGGGGACTGCCGTGACATTTGAACTGCCATATGACCATATATCAGACCTGGCTAATTTCCTGTAGATTGAAGAAAATCAGCAAGCTGAATGACGCATCACGCAGTGATGGGTCCCGGGATTGAGGTCTAATCCTCAATCCACCGGCTTTACTAAGAGAAAATCAACTTGTTGATTTTCTACCAAAGAAGAGGTATCTATGAAAATATTACTAGCTGAAGATGATTACGCGAGCCGCAAGTACACCCAGAAGCTCCTGTCAGAATTTGGCACTACCGACGCCACGGTAGACGGAGCAGAGGCCTTCGCGGCATTTGAACTGGCGCTTGAGGACGGAGAGCCTTATGACCTCATCTGCCTCGATGTCTGCATGCCGAATATGGACGGTATCGAGGTCCTCTCGAAGATCCGTGAGGCAGAGCTTAAGAATAAGATCGACGGAGAGCACGAGGCTAAGATCATTATGATCACGGCCCTCTCGGATATGAAGTACGTGACTTCGCAAAGATCGCTCTTTTTGCCGAAGCACCTATAGATCTTGGTTCAAGATGTACGGTATTTATGAATTCAAAAGTTAAGCAGGCCCAGAAGGAAG
>OMWY01000019.1 GCA_900314885.1 uncultured Eubacteriales bacterium | reverse complement strand
ATATTCGCTACATGAACACAGTCTCCCTCTATTACGGACGCGACAAGAGTTGTACCACATCCCTTAAGCTCAGGCAGCTCTTCCGCCTTAGCCCTCAGCTTGGAGTTGGTATCACTTATCGCGTTCTTAAGCGTACTAATAAGAGAACTGTCTCCCGCATGCTCTATATATTCTTTCATATGGTCGACTGTGAATCCGGAAGCGAAATCGCCACCGTTATAGCCGCCCATACCGTCCGCGACAAGGAAGAGATTCGGAAGCTTTCCGACAGGTTCCATTTCGCACAGAAGGCTGTCCTGGTTCACTTTTCTTCCTACGCCTTTACGACTGACTGAATAAGCGTTCACGCTCTTCCTCCTTTCTGTCCATATAGTCCTTGCGGAGTTGTCCGCAAGCGGCATTAATGTCAGCTCCCATCTCACGTCTGACGGTCGCCGTAATGCCATTTTTCTCAAGTATATTTTTAAACGCAGCCACTCCCTCTGCTCCCGTATGACTGTAGTTTCTCTCCTTTATAGGATTAACGGGAATGAGATTGACATGGCAGTTTTTCCCTTTTAAGAGATTAACAAGCTTAAGAGCCTGCTCCCTCGTATCATTTTCACCCGCGATGAGGCTGTACTCGTAACTGACCCGTCTGCCCGTCTTCTCAAAATAATAATCGGCTGCCCCTATAACTTCACTTATGGTGTACTTATTGGCTATAGGCATTATCCGCTTTCTCGCCTCATCATCGGGGGCGTGAAGCGAAATCGCAAGGGTAAACTGAGGCTTAAGATCAGCGAGTTTCCTTATCTCAGGCACAAGACCACACGTAGACATTGTAATATTTCTTTCGCTGATATTCAAGCCATTTTCATCAGTCAGAAGCTCCACAAATCTCACCAGACCGTCAAAATTATCAAGAGGCTCGCCCGTTCCCATGATAACAACGTTTGAAACCCTCTCTCCGCTAGCCTTCTGGATATGGTATACCTGGGAGAGAATTTCCGACGGAAGGAGATTCCTCGCAAGGCCCGTAAGCGTAGACGCGCAAAACCTACAGCCCATGCGGCAGCCTACCTGTGAAGAAACACATACAGAATTGCCGTGGTGGTACTTCATCAGAACGCTCTCTATAACGTGACCATCTGATAGTTCAAATACAAACTTTTCCGTGGACCCGTCAGATGATTTTCTGCTGTCAACACGCTTAAGAGTCCTTAGCGGAAATTCCGCTGCCAGGTCCTCCCTCATCTTCTTCGGAAGATTTGTCATCTCATCATAGGAATCAGATAGCTCCTTATGAATCCACGAAAACAATTGCTTAGCCCTGAATTTCGGAAGTCCCCGACTCGTAACGAGCTCCGTAAGTTCTTCCATATTCATGCTCGCAATATCATCAAACTTATACATACTTCCTTACTCTTGATATAAAAAATCCATCAGTATCATGCCTGCCGGGGATAAGCCTCAGATACCCCTTCCTACACTCGGAGAGTTCCTCTTCGTTAAAAAGCGGTTGGCCTGATTCCCTGTCTGTAAAACTCTCAAAAATTTCGGCAAATCCATACGGCTCAATGCCATCAAGTACTGCAAGGCTCGCGAAATTCTCTTCATTTTCAAGCCTTGTCATAGTACATGTTGAGAAAATAAGAGTTCCACCGGGCTTTACATAGCTTACCGCGTTTTTAAGAATTTTCTGTGAAATGGCGGCAAGCTCCCCTATTCCATCCCTAGAGGCATTATACTTTATATCCGGTTTTCTCGCGATGATTCCGAGACCTGAACATGGCACATCGCAGAGAACAAGGTCTGCCTTCTCCCTCAAATCAGGATTATAAACAGACGCGTCATTTACTCCTGTAATAATATTATCTATATGAAGCCTTTCGGCGTTATTTTTTATTAAACCTGTCTTCACCTTTGAAACATCAAAAGCATAAACCTGCCCGCAAGGTCCGGCCTTAATAGCAAGATCACAGGTCTTGCCTCCGGGCGCCGCGCACATATCAATCACGGTATCGCCGGGCTTAACAGGAGCCACTAGACCAAGCAATCCGCTGCTCATGTCCTGCACGGTGATTTTACCCTCAGAAAATGGCAATATTTCGTCAAAATTCTCAATATTTTCTAATTTTATGAAATCATCGCGAAAATTGCTTCTCTCCGTCCTTATGCCCGCCTTGTTAAGTTCCTCAATCACAGACCCGGTATCGGTTAGCAGGGTGTTCACCCTGGCATATACCGGGCGTTCCGCGGACAGAGCCTTAATTATAGCGGGAGCCTCATTTCCGTATTCCTTATAAAAATGGTCCACAAGCCAGGCAGGAAAAGAATACTCTACACTTATCCTTTCCTTAGGATCTGCCGGAAGCTTGATTTCATCCCTTTTCCTGTCAATATTTCTTAGTACTCCGTTTGTAAAGGGAGCGAGCCCCGCAAGTCCCCGCTTCTTAACTAGCTTTACACTTTCATTTACCGCGGCGCTCGAGGGAACCTTATCCATAAAGAAAAGCTCGTAGACACAAATCCGCATGCTTTCGCGGACGACAGGCTTTAGCTTCCGACATTTAACCTTCGAGAAGGAGTCTATAACGTAATCAAGAAAAATCTCCTTCTCAATCACGCCATTAAAAAGTCTTTTTATAAATGCGCGGCTCGTTTGCTTAATGTCGGAGTACCTCTTAAATGTCTCATTTAAAACTATATGAGATTTCTGCCCATCCTCGACGGATAAAAGCATATCAAGCACAATCGCGCGTTCATTAATATTTTCCATAAATTAACTGTTGCCAAATACTGTTCCTACTGTGAGCGCATGGCCGTTAAGGTAGTCGGACACAGAAATGCGTTTCTTTCCCTCCGGCTGGACCTCCTTAGCTATAAGAGTTCCACTGCCACAGGCAATGCTAAAAGATTTGCTGTCTATCTCCGTAACAGTGCCCGCAGGCCTACCGGAATCAAGTGTCGATACATCAGCGCTCCAGATCTTAAGCATTTTCCCGTCAAGCTTAGTGTAAGCGGAAGGCCATGGGTCCATGCCACGGATAAAGCACTCTATCTCCCTCGCTGATTTACTGAAGTCTATAAGGCCCATCGACTTCTTAAGGATCTTAGCGTATCCACGTCTCGGAGTGCCCTGCTTAACCGGGGTAATCATTCCCGCCTCAAGTCCGCTCAACGTCTCTAAGAGTACCTCGCTTCCAAGCGGCTTCAACCTTTCAAATAAGGTTCCTGCTGTCTCCTTCGGAGCTATTTCTATACTTCTCTTTATAAGAATATCGCCTGTGTCAAGGCCCTCATCCATCTGCATACTGGTAATTCCGGTCTCCTTCTCACCGTCTATTACAGCCCACTGGATAGGAGCGGCGCCACGATAGTCTGGAAGCAGAGAGCCATGAATATTTACGCAGCCGTACTTTGGCATATGCAAAATATCCGGCGGAATAATCTGGCCGAAGGCCGCGACCACAAAGACATCTGCCTTATAGGCGGCGAGCTTTTCCGCGAAGCCCTCTTCACGAACCTTAAGAGGTTGAAGAACAGGAATATTATTTGCCTCAGCAAGGGCCTTAACAGGTGGCGAAGTAAGAATCCCCTTACGTCCCCGGGGCTTGTCAGGCTGCGTTACAACGCATACAACCTCGTGCTCCGAGTGAATAAGAGTATCAAGCAGAGCCTCAGCAAAGTCAGGCGTTCCCATGAAAATTATTTTCATCTTCTCTTTCTGCCCTTCTTACCGTCACTATCTTCATTTTCCTCATCCGGAGGAATCATGCCGGCTACTATCTCTGCCTCATGCTCAGCCTCTTCATCTCCCGAATCATAGACCTTGCCTATAACCTTCTCAGTGTAGACGTGTCCCTCAAGATGGTCGGTCTCGTGCATGACAGCGCGGGCAAGAAGTCCCTCTGCCTCCATATCATATTTCTTAAAATCTCTGTCGTAGGCCGTGAACTTAACCTTAGCCGGCCTCTTAACTATGCCTGACTTTCCCGGATATGAGAGGCAGCCCTCAGGTCCTGTCTGCTCGCCCTCGGTCGAAATAACCTCAGGGTTAATAAGAACAAGCGGCGTATCACGCTTCTCTGAAACATCTATAACGACGATTCTCTTTAAAATGCCCACCTGGGGCGCAGCGAGTCCAACACCATCAGCGTCATACATGGTTTCAAACATGTCATCTATCAGGTCCTGGATTCTCTTCGAATTATCCCTCACAGGATTCGCTTTTTTCTCGAGAATTTCGTCACCAAACTTCCTAACGGTCCTAAGTGCCATTTGTAAAACCTCCGAAACTACTTTTTTACAACAATCTTATCTATTTTACCACATATCCATAAAAATGTCTAGCTTACGATTATCACTGTTCTACATCTGTTTTTCTATTAAATTTATAACCTATTTATTTACTTTAGGCGTTCCGGATGGTATAATTGTACAAGCAGCGAAAGTACTGCTAAGCTTAGAAACATTAATCTTCAACAAAGAAAGGAAGTTTTTATATGAAAGGAAAATTAGTCATCGGACTCCTTGGCGTAACCGTGGCTGCTGCCGCGGGCGGAATCGGCTATCTCTACGATATGAGCGTAGCCAGACACTCCAAAGTAAACAAGAAGCCAGAACCCGGCGTTTATTCAGATGATCCCGACAAGCAGGCTGAATACGAGAAGATCAAGGAATGGATAAAGGATATCCAGACCGAAAGCGTAGAAATCCGTTCATTTGACGGTCTCAGACTCCACGGCACATTTATCCCGGCAGAGGTTTATACAACCACAACCGTCATTCTCGTTCACGGCTACAGGGCAAGCGGCATGAAGGACTTCGGTCTCATGCTCCCATTCTACCATAAGCTCGGTGTAAATATCCTCATGGTCGATGACAGGGGCCACGGAGACAGCCAGGGCGACTATATAGGCTACGGCTGGCATGACCATTTTGACGTAGAACGCTGGATCAGATACCTCACCGTCCGCTTCGGTGATGACTGCAGGATCTTCCTTCACGGCGTATCCATGGGTGCCGCTACGGTTATGCTTACAGCCGGAGACGAGCTGCCTGAGCAGGTTAAGGGCATCATAGAGGATTGCGGTTACAGCAGACTCACCGACCAGCTTAGATTTAACTTTAAGAACATGTTCCACTTTGACGGTAAGCCTGTTATAAATGTTGTGAGCCACGTAACCAATAAGATGGATGGCTACTCATTTGACCAGTGCGACTCAGTTAAATCCCTTAAGAACGCTACCGTTCCTATGCTCTTTATCCATGGCGACAAGGATGATTTCGTACCTACCGATATGGTATACGAAAATTACGACGCATGCGGCAGTGAGGATAAGACCCTCATAATTGTCGAAGGCGCAAAGCACGCTGAGAGCTACCATGTTAATCCTGAGCTCTATGAGAGCGCCGTTAAAAAATTTATAGAAGACCACACAGAGGAATAATCACAGATGACTAAGAACTATCTCTACAAGACACACGGAACATGCAGTTCACTTATAAATATCAAGCTTGACGACGATGTGGTTACGGATGTAACCTACACAAACGGCTGCAATGGCAACCTCCAGGGCATTGGCGCACTTACAAGAGGCATGAAGCTCGACGATGTAATTGAAAGACTTGAAGGTATTCGCTGCGGCATGAAGAATACTTCATGTCCCGACCAGCTTGCGAACGCATTAAAAGCCATAAAATCAGGTGAACTTCTTCCGGA
The DNA here is from genome assembly GCA_900314885.1 of uncultured Eubacteriales bacterium. Taxonomy (GTDB): domain Bacteria; phylum Bacillota; class Clostridia; order Lachnospirales; family Lachnospiraceae; genus Catonella. The sequence goes on along the minus strand of OMWY01000019.1, from coordinate 37,126 downwards.
GGGCTGAAATGAAAAAAATAGTTCTCACAGGCGGTGGAACAGCCGGCCATGTTACACCTAACATAGCCCTTATACCTGAACTTCAGAAGGCAGGCTATGAGGTCTACTATATAGGCTCATACGAGGGCATGGAGAAGGGTCTCATAGAGGAACTTGGTATTCCCTATACGGGCATTTCCTCAGGAAAATTAAGAAGGTATTTTTCCTGGAAAAACTTCTCAGACCCCTTTCGTGTCATCAAGGGCTACAACGAAGCGGTCGAAGCGCTTAAGAAAATCAAGCCTGACGTGGTATTTTCTAAGGGCGGCTTCGTCTCAGTGCCTGTAGTTTTTGCCGCAAGCAAGTTACATATTCCTTCAATAATTCATGAATCCGATATGTCGCCGGGCCTTGCGAACAAGCTCTGCATACCTAAGGCTGATTACGTGTGCGCGAATTTCCCGGAGGCACTAGCTTCTCTTCCGCAGGGGAAGGCAGTTCTTACCGGCACTCCTATAAGGCGTGAACTCTTCATGGGAAGTCGCGAGAAAGGACTTAGCTTTACCGGAATGTCAGGCGATAAACCTATACTCCTTGTTATGGGCGGAAGTCTTGGCGCCGTAAGGGTAAATGAGGCAGTGAGGAAGGCGCTTCCTGAGCTTCTTAAAACCTTTGACGTCGTCCACCTCTGCGGTCGAGGAAAAACTGACGAGAGCTATAACGGCACTATCGGCTACAGACAGTTTGAGTACGTGGATAAGGAAATGCGGGACATTTTCGCGATAACCGATCTCGTAGTTTCCCGCGCTGGGGCTAACGCGATTTGTGAGTTTGCTGCCCTTAAAATTCCGTCGGTTCTCATCCCTCTCGCCGCTGACGCGAGCCGAGGCGACCAGATACTTAACGCAAAGAGCTTCGAAAAGCAGGGCTTCGCGAAGATGCTTCCTGAGGAAAATGTAACGAACGAGACCCTCACAAAGGCAGTTGCCGAGGTCTACCTCAACCGCGACACCTATATCAGGAACATGAAAGAAAGCAGTCAGTCAGACTCCATAAAGATTATTACAGAACTAATTGAGAAAGCAGCTAAATAAAAAAGAGCCGTGCATTGCACGGCTCTTTTAATCCCTTATAAGCTCTAGTCCAATATTAGCTCTGTTTATTTGCTGGATGCCTATTTTAATATATGCACAGTATCATCATCTTTTTCCGGTACCAGCTTACATACTAGGATATTTCTCCCATTTGTAAATGCTGAGTCGCAGGTTAGGAGTCCTGCTAAGCGATCAGCTGAACTTACCTCGACAGGTCTCGAATAAATCGCCCTGCTATATACTGTTTTCATAAAATCCGTTATATCGGAATCCTTTCCTTTTGGGCCTGTAAACTCCCTGTCATAAGCATCTTCCATCATTATTGCGCATATTTCAAGTTTATATGTCTTATTCTTAAGCCACAGGTTTCCGCTTTCGTGACTCTCAAAATATTTTTCATCCTTAAATTTTACAATATCACCAAACATGCCACCATTATCCATATGGTGACCATAAATAATATTATAACTGTCAGAAAAGTCTCGGTTATTTAATGAATCGAGATATATTGATCCATGGAGGGCAAAATCACCATTAATATCCTTATTTAAATATTCCTGGTTATCGCGTCCTTGAAGCAGAGGGTAATCTATATGCGTGCCATCTATGGATATCCACCCTATCACATCTGGATTTATTTTTCTGATTTCTTCGAGGCTCATACCCTCTTCCGCTAATTCAGGCTTATACTGCTCCACTCCCGACAGGTCAAAAGCTGAATGATAAACCATCCACGTATGCCACAAAATATATCCGCCAAGCAAGAAGAAAATGACCATTATTATCTCAAGAATTATCCTTATAAATTTATCTCCGGTCCTTGATAATCCTGCTAAAAACCTCATGGTCATCATCTCCTTATCTGTCTTATAAATAACATAACCGGGATCGCGACAGTCCGTGATCCCGGTAAAAGTTCTTAAAATAATCACTCAATTACAGGCAGCTTTTTCTTTCTTGTGAAGAAGAGCGCTATCGCAATAGCTCCGGCGATACATATAAGCCCTACAGCCGGTAATGTATTTCTTACGACACCAACAACTACGAGATCGGATGGGTCGAAGATAATAAAACGGCTTGAATTGGAATCACCATTATTTTCAAGTACTACCTCGCTTGCATTATCAAGCGCTCTTGTATCCTTTCCCGTTTCATAGGCCTTATACTCATACTTTCCGGCATATTCGCTTCCGGCAAAAGAAGTCATATCATTAATCCCTTCTACTCGCTTTACCTTCGCTCCATAGAATATGGCAGGACCATATTTCGCTCTCAAATCTTCCGTCGTATTACCTACCACAGCTTTTTCAAGTTTAGTAAAATCAATAGTGCCTAAGTATGTAACGCCTTTAGGAAGCCCCCCAATCAGTATTTGCGAATTCTGATCCAACGTACCTTCAAGAATTATTGTACTTGTACTCGTTCCCGGTGTCCAGCCATTTGAGGCACTTACGTCCCAACTACGTCCATCATCATATAAGCAATCTTTCACATCTTTAGCTTGCTTAAAGGTATCGTTCGGAAGCTTATCAATTTTAACGGTATAGACGAAACCGCCATGTAAGCTGTCCCAGTTCTTACCTATATAATCCGATGATATCTGGAGATCCGCTACGTTATATTTAAAGGCATCCGCTCCATCACCTTCAGCACCGGTAAATCCATCAAGTTTGTTGGTCCCTGTCGAATTCCAGAAGGCGATAGCTGCCACCTTTTTATCTGTATCCACAGAAACATCCAGAATTCCTAACTGATTCTCAGGGAAAGTAAAATCATCCTGAGATAATTTTAACAGATTATGTGCGTCATCCTTCGTATCGTCACCACGATAAACACCCGAAATCTCTATCTTATATCTGTATACCCTGCTGGCATTTACAAATCCGGTTAAGCCAATATCATCAGGGGTTATGTCTTTTACATAATGGCCCTCATCATCTGATGCTACATTATCTTCAATAACTACAGATGTTTCAACAACTTTGGTCGAATCCTTTACGCTGCCGTTAATAAATAAATCCAATTTATCCGCGTAACGAGAGTCATTAGCAGGCAGGCCTGCGCTATCTACAACAGGTGTCAGGCGGTACGTAACTGTAATCTTTGGCATCTTTACCTTAGCGGTATGATTTCCATCAGTTACATCATTTACAATAATCTCCTGCTTAAAGCTTGTTGTGCTTGCCGCCTTCACCTGTCTTGCTGGCATCGCCGTAAGCATACTTATGGCAAGCATACCGGCAGAAGCCACGCTTATCATTACTTTAGTCCATTTCTTTCCCATTTTTATTTACCTCCTTTTAAAATGGTAATTATCCTCGTGTCTCCTTCCTATTAAGAGAAGCATGAGAATCAGTATCCCTGCTATTATCATAAATACGGCAGGAGCAGAATTTTTTACTACACCGACTACTACAAGCTGATCAGGATCAAAAATGACGAACCTGTTTGCGTTTACGCTTGTTGCAGAAACTTCAGAAGCGCCTATGGTACGATAATCTTCTCCCTGCTTATACGCATTATTATCATATCCAACCGACTGTCCGGAGGAAGCGAATTCGGCAAGTGAGCTTACAGAGGAAATACGGTCGGCGACAGCCCCATAAAAGATGGCTGAAGCATATTGCTTCTTCAAGGACTCATCCTTATCAAGATTTTCAAAATGAATGGTTGATGAATAAGTCACCTTATTTCCCGCTCCATCGACAGCCGGAATACCATGAAAAGTAATCTCATCAGTTTGATCAAGTGTACCTAGAGCCACGGCCTTAGCTGTTGTATTCCCGCTCTCAGCCTTCCAGCTTCTTGCGTTCGTGCCAACAATCAGACTTTCAAATACAGCATCGCTTGATACAAGATAATAAGGCAGGTTGGTAAAGGTCACAGAATATGATATACCGCCATGAATACTGTCCCAATTTCCGCCGATATAATCAGACGTAATTACTACATCGTTGGTGTTGTATTCTATAGCTCCGGAACCATCATCGGCGTACACAGTAGCAATAAAAGGATTACCGTTCCCGGAACTGTTCCTTGCTACAAAACCACTCGTCTTAGATGTTCCTGAAGAATCCCACATAGCAATCTGAGCTATCTTACCATCGCTGTCTATCGAAACATCCATAATCGGCGTAATATGCGGAACAACTATTCCACTGTCAGGAGAATTAAGCAGGTTACTACTGCTCCAGGTAGTATCATTCTCCTTTACATATAGACCAACAATGCTCACGTTATAACGATAAACCTTGCTGTTTTCCGCAAATTTTTTACCGTTAAATATATCATTAGCGGAAATTTCCGCACTTGCGATACCTGATGCATCCGTGATCTTCGAAGTAATTTCCTTGGTATAATTTATTACACCTGTAGCATCCTTAACACTCCCATCCGGATAATTCGCAAGGTCGGTTTCATACCTCTTATCATTTGAACTAACGTTAAGTATGGGATCAAGCCTGTATTCTACTTTAAAATCCGGCGTCGTAATTCCGCTTATATGACTACCGTCGGTTACATCATTGGCTTTTATCTGCTGATCAAAGCTTAATCCATCACTCGCAGCCTCTGCGTTTCTACCCGGTGGACTTGTCCACAGCATAGTTACCATAGTAGATGCCATAACCATGGTAACTATAACTTTCCGAATGATTTTCTTCATTCTGCACCTCCATGTTCCATATTTTAGAAATCATCCATGCGTAAAAGAAATGCAACTCTTCCTAGTATATGGTCCCTACTAACGGGGCCAAAAAGCCTGCTGTCCTTCGCATCTCCGCGCGCATCTGCCAGTATAAAATACTCATCGGCCTTAAGTGTAAGCGGATAGCTTACGCCTGGCTCGATAGAAGTACCATTGGTTATTCTCTCCTCAATCTGGACGTAGCCATTAACCTTTACGGCGCCTTCCGAGGTAATTTCAACCGTGTCGGTTGGCCTCGCTACCACCCTGCCGATTCTTTCTTTCCCATCAGCCTCATATATGAGCACATCTTCGAGCCTGAACTCCTTAATTCCCCTTTGATATATAGCAAGATCACCGGCTCTCACCGCAGGCGACATTTCCATGTCATCTTCGGTAAATATACCAAATACCATGAGGAACAGAATCACAAGCAGAGCTATCAGAGCAAATAATCTCATCAAAAATGAGATTATTTCTTCATGCCAGACCGCTCTCTCATATCTTGCTTCTATGGCTTTCTCAGTCGGCCACCATTCCCATATACTTGGCTTACGTGTGCTTTTACTGTCTTGTTTTGACTTCCCCATTACTCCTCTGCTTCATAAGTTCTATGTTTTTCTGATATTCTTCACAGAGGATCCTGTACAGGTTCCTGTAATCATCATCGAGCAGTTTTATCTGCCGCCACACATCTCGCTCATCAACTCCGCCAAAAACCTTTCGACGGAATTTCATTTTCTTTATGTGGTCGCTGACATCCTTGATATTAGTAGCTGTCATTTATCCCCCGTTACTTTGTCTCCAAGAGCTTCAGTACATCCTCAGGATTTTTATTTGCCTGAGCCAACATGCTCTCACCTGTCATTTCAAGTATATTTAACTTGTGGAACGAAACCATAGCCGTACTCATATCGGTATCTCTTATAAGAGATTCGGAAGCAGTAGTATTTTCTACCGCGTTCTTATTATTTAACACTGTATGCTCTAAGCGGTTCTGCTCAGCTCCAAGTTCGGAACGAATCTTACTAAGAGTCTTAAGAGCCTTTCCCGTCTGTCTTATGCCCTGGGTAGCTCCGTTTTCCGTCGAAATATCCATGTCGTCGAGCCCCAGCAGATTACAGCTAACCTGCCCCACGGAAAGCATCATACCGTTCATGGTTCCCTCGCCTGACTGAATCCACCATTTGTTCTTAGGATAGTCAGGATCATAAAGAGATTCACTTTCAAATGTATCGAAGTTGTATTTATACTGGGGTGGAAGAATATTTCCTTCCTCCATTGACTTCACTTCACCATTTGAGTTAAGAACACTTTCATGACTAATATTAAATTCCACCTTCGAAGGAATATTATTGCTGTTAAACAATATGCCGGGCCCACGCCCGGGAATTTCCGTTCCGGTGACATCTCTTATTGCGATAAGATGACCTACAAACGAACTTCCTTTATAACTAAACTTAGCATCAGCTACATGACTTTTTATAGGGAAAGCATTTCCCGGCTGTAACAGGGCTTTTAAGCTATCGCTATCTTCCTTAGACATAGTATAAGTGACCGAGCCCTGGCCTCCTTTTGAACTTTTTGCGGTCAGCACGGCTGTCGGTACATTATATCCATTCTTGTTCTGAAAATATATTTTTAAGTCACCGCCTGTCAGATCAGTCACGTCACAATTGAGCTTTTTTGCGATGTCCTTTAAAGCATCATCATTTGCAGGATCTCCCGGAAGGCTCCAGTCAAAGGTCTTACTGGTATTACTTGTAAGATTAACCGGCAACTGGCCTCCTGTAATTGTATAGCCTGAGAAAAATCTTGTAACGTCTATACCTTTTATCTGCCCTGCTTTCACCGTTGCCGAAAAATTATTTATTGAATCAACCACTTGCTCAAGCTTGGCGCCATTATTAACTTTTATGTCAAAGCTTACACCCTTCTGTATAGGAACAGATATTGTAATCTGGTTGGCCCCGAGATCCTTGCCTTCCGCTAAAGCCGGGCAGAGATCTTTCCATTTAAATCTCCCGTTTATTCCATCGCTGTCAGCCTTTATGACAAATTTTGTGCCATCTTTGATGTCTGCGCCAGCAACAGGATCAAAAGAAAATGAAGCTGATTCTACTGCCTTTCTCGCTGGAAGGGCTTCCTTCTTTTCACTCGTAACCGAAAACGCTCCCACCAGCTGCGTCAATTGGCTCCTGTCACTCACATTCTTAATGGTTAAGGGAAATGTTACACCGTTGTACCTCAGTTTGTAAGTTCCATCTTTCAGCGAGCTCATAGGTTCACCGGCTGAATTCTTTATATCCTCATATGGAAATGTTGTGCCATTTATACTTATTCCGTTTCCATCCGCTCCGAACGAATAATTTGTTATGGAATCATCCGCAGGCGTACCGGTGGCAGTGCCAATAAAAGCATCAGCCACACCGTTCATTCCCGATGGATCGAAGATCTTAATATCGTTAAACTTTGTCTTCTCAACCTGGCCGTTTATCTCAAGTTTAAGCTGCTTTATCTCATTCTGTAGTATCTGTCGGTCTTTTTGAGAGTTGGTGCCATTCGCTGACTTTACAGAAAGCTCAGTCATGCGGTGCATCATGCTGGTCATTTCAGCAAGTGATCCGTCAGCTACCTGTAGCATAGAGATTCCGTCCTGACAGTTATCTGTAGCCTGACTGAGTCCCCTGATGAGGGTACGCATCTTCTCAGAGATCGAAAGACCGGTCGCGTCATCCGCTGACCTGTTTATTCTGTAACCGGAGGAGAGCTTCTCTAAGTTCTTCGACTGGTCTTTCGTATTTACTTTAAAATGCCTCGAAGCGTTTGCTGCCGCGGCATTGTACGATATAGCAATCATTACTCATCCTCCTTCCATCACATTTACACTATTTATATCGACCCCCCCAAAAAAACTTAACCGATATCTGTAATTTTTTTTAATTTCCTCCAACCATCTTTCTCGCAACAAAAAAGAGCCGTGCAATGCACGGCTCTTTTTAATGCGAAATCACAATCTCTCAAGCATCCCCATAACAAGCTTATCGGTATGCTCTATGGCTTTCTTCTCGAACTCACCATAATCCATGACAGCACTGCCATCAGCCTTATCGGATATGGCACGGATAATTAGAAAAGGCGTATCATTTAACCAGGCAGCCTGGGCTACGGCTGCCCCCTCCATCTCAGCGCACATAGCGTGAAAATTTGCACTTAGCCACTTTTTCTTATCACTGTCAGAAATAAACTGGTCGCCACTCGCTATCCTACCTGAATAGATGCTAATTTCAGGATTTACTTCATGGCAAACATCGCTAGCAACCTTAATAAGCTTCTTATCGCCCTTGAAGTAGCTCTCCTTCATACGAGGAATGATGCCCACGGGGTCACCGAAATAGCTCGTATCCATATCGTGCTGGACTGTATCCTCCGAAAGCACGATATCGCCTATATTAAGCCTGTTATCAATAGCTCCGGCGACACCGCAGTTTATGATGCAGTCGACACCAAACTTATCCACAAGAACCTGGGCCGCAAGGGCGGCATTTACCTTACCTATGCCGCTTTCTACTATTACAACATCTTGACCTGCGAGTTTCCCGGCTGTAAACACGCTTTTTGCTATCTCGCTATTAGCAGGATTCTCAACGCGGGCGATGAGCTTAGCTACTTCCTCACCCATCGCTCCTATAATTCCGATTTTCATACATTACTCCTTAGCAGATGCCGCTTCCGCCCGGCATATCAGGGTCCATAGGTGTCATAAGGGATACATTTCCGTCAGCGTCCTCAGCAGAGAGAAGCATACCCTGGCTCTCAAGTCCCATCATCTTACGAGGAGCAAGGTTAATAAGGGCCATAACCTTCTTCCCGATTAGCTGGTCCGGCTCATACCACTGATGAATGCCTGAGAGAATCTGCCTGGTCTCGGTTCCGATTTTTATCTTAAACTTAAGAAGCTTCTTTGACTTAGGCACAGCCTCGCACTCAAGGACCTCACCTACTACAAACTGGCACTTGTCGAAATCATCGTAAGTAATTTCATCCTTAGGCTCAACTGTAATCTCAGTTCGTACAGCTCCCTTTACGCCTAGTTCAGCCAGCTTTGCGTCAGCCTCTTCCTGACTGATCTTTCCTGCCGCAAGAAGATTCTCCGTAGCCTTAATGTTACTTTCCTTAAATTCAGCCTTCTGCTTCTCTTCTATCTTACCTGTCTCAGCAAGAACTTCCTCTACCTTCTTCCTTGCGAAGAGGATCTCAGGATTCTCAGAAACCTTCGTTCCCGAAGGGAAGAGGTCAGCCTCACAAAGATCGTCGAAATCACGTAGGCTTACGTTAAATTCAGACGCGATCTTGTCAGCCGTATCAGGCATAAACGGATAGAGGACCGAAGCCCCTGTCATGATACCGTCTGCGAGATTGTAAAGGACTGTCGCAAGCCTGTCAAGCTTCGCCTCATCCTTCGCAAGGCTCCACGGTTCGGTCTCATCTATATATTTATTTAATCTTCTGAAGAGGTTAAATATCTCAGTCAGTGAATCTGCCGCGCGAAGCTCTCCCATTTTGCCCTTAACGGTAGCAATAAGAGACCTCTGCACATTTTTAAGGTCATCATCGACAGCTTCCTTAGCGCCCTTATTCTCTATAACGCCACCGAAATACTTGTTGCTCATGGCGATGGTTCGAGATACAAGGTTTCCCAAGATATTCGCCAGGTCAGAGTTGTAGCGTTCCACCATAAGCTCCCAGGTGATGACGCCATCATTTTCATAAGGCATCTCATGAAGAACAAAGTAGCGGACAGCATCTACGCCGAAGAGATCTACCATGTCATCGGCGTAAATAACATTTCCCTTGCTCTTGCTCATCTTCTCGCCGCCCTGAAGAAGCCATGGGTGACCGAAAATCTGCTTAGGAAGCGGTTCACCGAGGGCCATAAGGAAAATAGGCCAGTAGATTGTATGGAAACGGATTATATCCTTACCGATAAGGTGAAGGTCGGCCGGCCAGTATTTCTTATATAAATCGCTGCTGTTGCCGTCAGCGTCATAGCCAATACCGGTGATATAGTTAGTAAGCGCATCAAGCCATACGTATACGACGTGCTTAGGGTCGAAGTCAACAGGGATACCCCATTTAAATGATGTCCTTGAGACGCAGAGGTCCTGGAGGCCCGGCTTAAGGAAGTTGTTCATCATCTCATTTTTACGGCTTACAGGCTTGATGAAGTCAGGGTGTGACTCTATATAGTCTATAAGCTTCGGAGCGTACTTGCTCATCTTAAAGAAATATGCATCCTCAGACTCTTCCTTAAGGGTAGAGCCGCAGACAGGACATTTTCCATCCTTGGCCTGACTCTCTGTGTAAAATGCCTCGCACTCAGAGCAGTATAAGCCCTTATATTTGCCTAAGTAAATATCGCCCTTATCGTAGAGCCTCTTAAATATCTTCTGAACCTGCTTCGTGTGGTCATCGTCGGTAGTCCTTATAAAGCGGTCATAGCTGGTATTCACCATATCATAGAGTCGCTTAATCTCAGCAGATACCTCGTCCACGAACTCCTTCGGTGTCTCACCGGCCTCGATGGCGCGGGTCTCTATCTTCTGTCCGTGCTCATCAGATCCCGTCTGGAAATGTACGTCATAGCCTTCCTTTCTTCTGAAGCGGGCTATGGAATCGGCTAAAATTATCTCGTAGGTGTTGCCTATGTGCGGCTTGCCTGAGGTATAGGCTATGGCCGTGGTTATATAGTATGGTTTTTTTTCTCCCATTTTCTGTCTCCTGAATATTTTTATTAAAGTCCGACCTTTATATTCTACTTTCTATTCTTCTTTTTGTCAAGACGGCGATGTTTTCTAATCCACTTTATAAAGAAGAAAATGTACCCGAAAATAATAATGCCGAACAACCCCCCGACAAATATCGCAGCCTTCTTGTTTCTCTTGTTCTGCCTGATCTGCCGTCTGTAGACTGTCATCGGGTAATTATTAATATTTCCGGCCTCATCCTCCGCCTTAACGTCAACGATGTTGTTACCATTGTCAAGCTTTACGGTGGTACTGAAATTCCCATCGCTGTCATACAGGATAGTCTCATCATTTACGGTAAGAAGAGCGCCCTTCTCGACATTTCCTGAAATATCAACCGTCTCAGCACTCGTAACCGCCCCATCGACATCAGTCGAAACAAGGAGGTATGGCGGGTCCGTGTCAAGAGTTATATCCTCTGTAAAATGCCTCCCCTTGCCATTTTCACCGGTAACGATAAGCTCTACGCTGTTCTCACCCTCTGAAAGTGGTATATTATAGCGCCCTACCGCACCTGAAGCGTCTATGACCTTATTGTCATTTACAAGGGCCGTAACCGTGCAATGTCCGTCGAAGGAGACATCAGCCGCAAGAACGTCATCATTTGTTATCTCTTCTTCATTGTTAAATGAAACTGAGCAATCAGGCAAAATATCCTCATAATTTACCAAAGGAAAGGACTTTCCCGTGTATTTCCGCTTTGTCACGCCATTTCTTGTGGCCTCTATATAAAAATAATAATCGTCCGTCGCAAGGTCTCCGGCAAGCAAAATAGCGCTGCCACTCTTTTCACCCGTACCGCTGTATATGAGATCACCGTCATAACCCTTGTTGTCGGTATCGGCATAAATCGATATCTCAGTCTTCCCATCGTCCTTGAAGCCCGTCAGTTTCCACGAGGCCGTAAGCACAGAGTCCTCTATGGCAGACCTTGTCACGCCGGTATCAACCTCTACGAGGTCGCCCTCCGCCGTAAATGCTTTTATCTTGAAGCTCTTCTTTTTCACGGCGCTTCCGGAGGCGTTTTCAGGCTGACTCGCGCTTGTCGCATTTTCAGAAGCATAGGCTTCAGGTAAATGTACCGCAAAAAAAGCTGCCGCGACAATCACGGCAGTTTTTAATATAAGGCCATAAGCCTTCTTATCAAATGAAAATAACATACCTTTTCTAAACCAGGAAGCCACGGTTCGCTTCATTCGCGTCAACCACAGCCTCATCCGGTTCCATTCCCTTTCCGTAGGTAAGTCCCGCGTATACCGACTCAGTATTCTCCATGAGGGGAGCGCTATCATCCGTCTCGGCCACCTTTCTGAATGCGTCACCGAGGCTCTTCATAATACGCGCAGCTTCTGTTACTTTTTCTGCCTTAAGACTCACGTAGGCAGAATTTATGCATTTATTTACGTAAATGTAGAGACTTGCGAGATTATACGAGAGCTCGTATTTCATATCGAGCGTGACAAGGAGCTCCGTCACGAATTTCCTTGCGTGGGCAAGGGCATGCTTGGCTCCTTCCTTGTCAGATATCGCAATCTTTTCTTCCGCTTCAGTGAGGTCAGTGTCTATTATATCATAAATGATAACGGTTAGACCAGTCCTGTTTGCGGAAGTTATACGATTTTTGAAATTTTTTATTTCTTCAGCGGTCATTTCTCACCTCAATCAGCTCTGAAGTATGGAAAGAATTGTCTCAGGGCGCTGATTTGCCTCAGCAAGAACGCTGGTTCCTGCCTGCTCGAGTACCTGGAGCTGGGTATATTCCGTCATCTCTTCAGCCATATCCGTATCCATAACCCTTGAGAGTGACTGGGTCATATTCTCTACGGTTGTGTTGCTGTTCCTTAAGGTGCTCTCGAGGCGGTTCTGATAGGCGCCGAGTCTGCTTCTGAAGCTTGATACGTTCGCAAGGGCGGTGCTGACCTTCCTCACTGCCTCTGTAGCGTCGTTTTCGGTTGTGACGTCGAGATCCTCTATACCGAGGGTCTCGGTGCTAATCTTAGGGATATAGACGTCCATATCCTCGCCTGTGTTAGCGCCAAGTTGGAGGGTAGCGTAGCCCGCGTCAAGGACAGTACCGGTGACGGTGATGTCGGCGCCGGTATACTTAGCGCTTGCTGGTTCACTGGCATCCAACTTTGCTTTAATATCCGCATCGTTAATAGCATTCCCAGCCTTATCGGTATAAGTAGCCGTTCCACCATTCACCACTGTCTTTGTGTAAGTGTCAGTTCCATCAAAATACTCATATTTAAATGTAATGTTATCTTTATTCTTCTTATAGAGCTCATCCAGATCCAGCCTGAATTCCATGCTGAATCCGTCTTTTCCTGTCACAACTACTCTCGGATCATCAAGCATGCGGCCCTTTACGAACTTCCTGTCACCGGTCGCCTCATAGGTTCTTGAAGTGTCCGAATCATTCGCAGTTTCCGAAGTTGTAGATTCTTCCTTGAAGTTCGTATTCGTGCCTTCTACCGTAATCACAGGCTTAGGAGTCACATCAGTGAATTTTGAGACTGTAGCATCAGTATCCACAAGGCTAACATTACTCTTATCCAGATAGTTCAAGTCAGTTCCACTTGCTATCTTTATCTGGTATTTCCCATCCTCAACTCCCATGCCGACATTCTGCATGGTTATACCATCGGTGTTCGTTATGCATCTCCTGTCGAGATCACCGTTAAGAATCTTCATGGTATTGTAATCGGTCGTCTCAGCGATTCTGTCTATCTCAGACATCAGCTGGCTCACTTCATCCTGGATATTCTGTCTGTCGTTATTTGAATTTGTACCGTTCGCGGCCTTTACAGAGAGCTCATTCATACGCTGAATCATGGAGGTCACTTCCTCAAGCGCCCCATCAGCTATCTGCATAACCGAGATTCCGTTTCCGGTATTCTCAGTCGCCTTCTTAAGTGACTTTATCTGAAGACGCATTTTATTGGAAATGGCGAGCCCCGCAGGGTCATCAAATGCGTGATTAATCTTATAGCCGCTGGCAAGCTTCTCGCTGCTCTTAGAGAGTCTGTCGCTCGAAATGGAAAGATGCATGTTAGCGCGAATCGCTGACATATTATGGTTAATTCTCATAGTCTCACTCCTTAACTGTACTCATGGAATCCGTTCCATTTTCGGCCATACCCCTTACTCTCCCTAGCATAAAGGTGGCGATAACCTTCGCCGCCCGGTACAGCTTCCTTGTTTTAACATTACTATCCTTATTATCGACATTGTTTCCGGAATTCTGAACCGTCTTCACATTGTGAAATGAAATTTCTCCGGCCTGAAATCCCGAATTTTCAATATTTTCAGTGAGCATATCCAGAGCTCCGCTCATGGCCTGCAACATATTTTCATTCTCCGAAGCCATGAATCCACTCACCGTATCACCGTTCACAGTAAATGAGCCATTTATGTCACCATCTATTGCAATGTCTATGCTTCCCCTCTCTGAACCGCTGCTTCCTTCATTTATCGACACAGAGAGGTTCGCGAGCCTGTTATTTACAAATACAGGGATATCGAACTTCCCGCTTCGAATCCTTACGCTTGATAAGGCAAGCGTTCTCTTTGCCGCAAGGAGGGCAGCGAAGCGATCAAAGGTGATATTGTCAGCAGCCGCAAGGTCATCGGCCTTATCTGATAATTTTCCATTGATTGCCTCTACGTCAGTAGTTAATTTCTCCGGATCATCCATCTCCGCTACGGACTTCTCAGAGCTCCCACCAAGCTCATCAAGATCATCCTCAGACAGATTTTCGGTTATGGCATTAATTGACTTCCTGCCCCTTCTGATGTCGCTTTCGGCAGCAAGATTATAGGCCGTCAGCTTCGCCCCTTCCGTGATGAGACCCTGCATACTGTCAGAGTTTTCACTCATGAAGCGAGCAAGCTCTGCGCTCTGATCCTTAAGGTAGTCCTCTGACGCTTCAGATAGCTCATCCTTTAGCTTCGCCGCTATGTCGGAAATAAAGGCGCCATCAATCTGTCTGTCGATCCTGTTTGAAGCTTCCGTAAAATCAGCAAGCTCGCCCAGGTCCTCGTCAACCGTGACATCGAAGCCCGCCTGCCGTCTGCTTCTTACGGCTGAAAGCATATTTCTGAGTGTGAGCTCGCGTCCCGCAAGGACAACCGAGCCTATATCGCCGCCATCATTTTGCTCCAGCTTATTTAAGAGCCTGTAAATTCCTATATAAGCCTGACGCTCCTCATCAGTGATATCGCCCCTGTTTTCAATCTTATATAAATAGGCCGCATAGCTTTCATCAGACTGTGGCGCTGAATTATTTATCTCCTTCACGGTCTCAAAGAGCTCCTCCATTGACATATCGAGAGGATTCCTGCCGTTCTTTATCAATCCCGCTACTGTAGCCGGCTTAAGCCCCTTAAGAGCGGTTGTAGCGATTATAGTAGACCTCCTCATGGAAATGATGGAAGCTCTTGTAATATCAGCGTTATTCATGGCAAGCATCTTTACTGCCGTCCTGTTCGCTTCAGTAGGCGTAAGGCCATTTTTAGAAATAATTTCATCAACATTTCTGAAGGCCTTTCTCATGCTGTCGCCGAGATTCCTTCTAACCTCGGTTCCGCTCGCCTCGTAGGCAAGGCCCGCCTCATGGAACCTCTCAAGGTTTATCGTATTGTTGCTCTTTTCGCTCTCACCCACAGCGCCTGTCATGTAGTCGCTGTCAAGTGGCATATTTACAGCATAATTCCTGACCGTGAGAACCTTCGACATAAGGGCAACCTGATCACTAAGGCTAAGCTTAGGTCTCTCAAGTACCTTTTCGGGGCTCTCGCCCTCATTTTCCCGCGAAAGCTCTGAATCGTAAGTGGCATTCTCGATGAGACCTGCGTAGTAGTCACTTTCAGTTTTCTTAAGACTTTCAACCAGTCCTTCGAGATTGCTAAGATCAATATCTATCCCCTTCCTAATCATACCGAGGGCTGATTCATAAGTCAGGGCAAGCCTTGCCTCCTCTAGCTTCCGTCTCGCCGTAATGTCCTTAATGCTGTCGGCATTCACATTCGAAAGATAATTTACAACATAAGAAGCCTTACGCTCGTCAACATCACCGATAATCGCATCATAGCTCTTCTCGCCCAGAGCGATCGTATCGACGATTTTAACTTCTGTTTCATCCTTAGGTACGCCATCCTTAAGGTTATTAAGAGAGAGAGCTTCAGCGATATTTTCGGCATTTATAGGGAT
Source organism: uncultured Eubacteriales bacterium (assembly GCA_900314885.1). Lineage (GTDB taxonomy): Bacteria > Bacillota > Clostridia > Lachnospirales > Lachnospiraceae > Catonella. The sequence goes on along the minus strand of OMWY01000019.1, from coordinate 21,349 downwards.
GTCGTTAAAGAAGAGCCATTTGGAAACGCCAAGTGTCTCGTCATCTACCGGCACACCTTCGTTCGCTAAAATGTTGCGGGCCTGCGGCAGCACCTCCTGCCAGGCCTTTTCATTCTCGGCAGATTCCGTGTACAGGTCTCCGTCTGCGCTTCTCTCAATCGAAGAAGCATCGCCTGCAATATGCCCTGCCATGTAAATATTTATTATCGACTGAGTCTTATTTTCTGAAACCAGGTACCTCTTGCCGCTGTCAGTGAGATTCTTAACTGCGTTTCCCGCAAGCTCCAAAGCGCCCTGAACTTTTTCGATATTTTCCTTTGTTACCGCTAATCCTGACTGCTCAAGCTTCTCCGCTATCTCTCGCTCTTCGTCGTTAAGTCCCATAGAGCGAGCATTTTCGGCGCTTTCTTTTAAATGTTCCGCCTCCGCCGCGGTGTACTCCCTTTTTTTCTCACGATGCTCCTTAAAATTATCAACGCTCTTCTTAATAATGTCCGCTTTTGAATCGCCGGCATTAAGTCCATCATCCATAAGTGCCTTCAGATTATCGGAGTTAAGCTTCCCTGCGATATCCTTGAAGGCAGATGCCTCATTCTCTGCTTCCTCTTTTAGTTCCCTTGAAGCCCGTTCCTGCTCCTTGGTATTCTCAATTACAGATGAAGGAAGCTTAGCCCTTGTAAGCTCTATCGGTCTCTCTATCACCGTTTCAAACTTCTTCACCTGGGGTATATCATCAACAGGACCATCCTTTAAACTTCTAAGGGCAGGGCTTTCTGCCTTAGTAAGTTCGCTTACGTTGTTGTCCTGTTTACTATAATCAACTGAATTAAGATTAGTCATAAGCACTCTCCCATAATTGACTTCTACAATCTACTTATTATGTCGGCAAAACTTTATTTTTTCTAAACCTTTAGGACTTGCGAAATGAAGGACATTTACTTATAATTATCTTAAGGTTGTCTTTAATGAAGGGAGCGCGCAAATGATATTTATAGCGAAATTAATAGGCTTTATTATAGGATTTGCTAAGAACACTGTCGTCTATTCATGTATCGCGGCGGCAGTTATAAGCATATCAGAGATGATATATCTTAAAATAAAGGAGAAGAAGGCCCGTACAGCAGGAACCTTTCTCGCTGCGGAAGCGGTAAATAACGCCTTCATCCCTGATGTCATACCGGAAGCGCCGGTCAAAAAAATAGCGCTCATTACAGGCGCCTCGAGCGGGCTGGGGCAGGACTTCGCAAGGAAGATAGTTACCGACGAGCCGGAAATAAGTGAGATCTGGCTTACAGCAAGACGTGAAGGTCCTATGCTGGAGCTTGCGAGAACCTTAGGCAAAACCTCAAGAGTTATTCCGGCCGACCTTACGAAAATCGATGACATAAATAAAATAACAGATGCTCTCGGTAATGCCGATGGAGAGCTTGCCTTATTTGTTAATTGCGCAGGTTTAGGTAAAATAGGAAGCTACGAGAGCCTTACCGCGGAAGAAGAAGACAGAATAATAGACGTAAACTGCAAGGCCGCCGTGAACATCACAAGGGCCGTGATACCCTTTATGAAGGAAGGCGGAAGAATTATAGAAATATGCTCGACAGCATCATTCCAGCCTCTCCAGTACTTTAACGTATACGCCGCGAGCAAGTCCTTCCTCTACTACTATTCGAGAGGGCTTAGGATGGAGCTTATGCCTAAGAGGATAAATGTAACGGCTTCCTGCCCTTTCTGGATGAATAATACGGAATTCCTCTCAACTGCTAACGCAAGTAAGCTTGATAAGCATGGAAAGCCTTATATCAGACACTTCGCGGGTGGTGCTAAGTCAAGCTTTGTAGCAGGCAGGAGCCTCACGGACAGCAGGCTTGGCTTTGCCGTCTCAACTCCGGGAGCCTTCTGCACCATCCACCGGCTCTTCGCCAAGCTCATGCCAAGAGAAGTGCTGATGTGGTTTTGGGAGGTGGGAAGAAGACTATAGCATGGCACAAGCCTACTCCTTCAGTCGCCTACGGCGCCAGCTCCCTCAGAGAGGGAGCCTAAAAGAAAACTATAATTTGGCAATAAATAAAGCTCCCTTGTCGGGAGCTATGAAAGTCAGCGCCTTATAAGGCTCCCTCTTAGAGGGAGCTGGCACGAGCTCTGCTCGTGACTGAAGGAGTATTATTTAGATATCCAGTAACCTCGCGTACTCCGCAAGCGCGCCATCAGTATCATGGGCAAGTACTCTCTTAGCGAGCACCTTACCAAGCTGAACACCTTCCTGGTCAAAGCTGTTTACATTCCATACAAATCCCTGGAACATAACCTTATTCTCAAAATGAGCAAGAAGAGCGCCGAGACTCTCAGGATTAACCTGATCACCGATTATTATACTTGATGGGCGGTTTCCTACGAAATTCTTATTCTTATTGTCATCATGCTTTCCGCAGGCAAACGCTACGATCTGGGCCGCGACATTAGCGCAAAGCTTCTTCTGACTTGTTGAACCCTGGATATCTACATCATTTCCGGTCTGATTGTTCTTGAAGGCAACAAACTGAAGAGGAATGATGTCAGTTCCCTGGTGTAAAAGCTGGTAGAATGAATGCTGGCCATTTGTACCCGGTTCACCGAATATAGCAGGACCCGTTACGTAGTTAAGAGGCTCACCGAAACGGTTTACACTCTTACCGTTTGACTCCATATCAAGCTGCTGTAAATGAGCCGGGAATCTGCTGAGTGCCTGAGAATACGGAAGAACAGCGCTCGCGCCATAACCCATAAAGTTCCTCTCATATACACCGATAAGGGCATCAAGCATATCTGGATTCTTCATAGGATCCTTCTCTGTCGCAAGCTTATCCTCAGCCGCTGCGCCATTTAAGAAGCGCTCGAATACCTCAGGACCGAAGGCGAGTGAAAGTACAGCGCCACCTACGGCTGAGGTAGAAGAATAACGTCCTCCGATATAATCATCCATGAAGAAGGCAGCAAGATATCCCGGATTCTTAGCGAGAGGAGAAGTCTCACTGGTTACCGCAATCATGTGCTTTGATGAATCAAGGCCCGCCTTAGTAAGGGCATCCTTTACAAATGCCTCATTTGTAAGGGTTTCAAGAGTTGTACCTGACTTAGATACAAGTATGAAAATGGTCTTGGCTACATCTATAGACTTAAGGACAGCTGTCGCGTCATCAGGATCTACATTGCTGATGAAATGCGCGTCCATCTTAAAGCAGCCTTCCATCTTAGCCCAGTTCTCGAGAGCAAGATACATAGCTCTAGGGCCAAGGTCAGAACCACCTATACCAATCTGGCAGACAGTCGTAAACTTCTCACCCTTCTCGTTTACGATTTTTCCCGCATGCACGTCATTTGCGAAATCAGCAATTCTCTTAACCTGTTCCTTATAGAAATCACGCTTGTTGACGCCGTCAGCAACGACATCCTTCCCAAGCTGACCTCTTGTTAAATGGTGAAGAACCATACGCTTCTCACCTGTATTTATAACATCACCGTTGTAAAGATCTTCGAATTTCTCAGCTAATTGCGCCTCATCCGCAAGCTTGACAAGAGCCTTAAGGATATCCTCATCAACAGCCTTAGCAGCGTAATTATAAGAGAAACCGGCAGCCATAGGAACGCTCATTTCCTTAACTCTCTTAGCTCCGCTCTCTCCTGCCATAACTTCCTTAAGCTCCACAGGCTTAACGCTCTTAAGTGCCTTGTAAGACTCAAGCTCGTCAAAGTTCTTCCAGTTTAACATGATTATCTGTCCTCCTGATTGTATAATCCATACCGCTATGCGGTCCACAGTTCATTATAGTCCTAACGCGTTCAAATAGCAAATAAAAAATGTCTGTAGTAATTGGCATTTATTTGGACAGATTTTTTATTAAATCAGTCCTTGTCATGGTATCATTTCCTCTGCCGTTCTTATTTATGAGATCGACACCACGGTTTTTCGCGTTAAGGAGAGCCTTGATATTGCTTGTCAGCTCATCATTTTCCTCTTCGCTCGCGTTTACTATCTCAATAATTTCCGCAGGGATAGGATCCTCGAAGGTATCCTTCGAATCAAAGACACCGGTCACATTATTTTTCTTAAGGTCATATCTCGCCCGATAGCGGCCCCATGCCTGGTTTGTCGCGGATGGCTCGATATTATCGCCATCGACAGACACAGTGTTAACACATCCCGAAAAATCGTCAGTCATTTCACAGGAAAAATAAATGCTCGTAATGGCCGATGACCTTCTGAAGGTATCACTCTTAATAATCGGAATAATTTTCTTAATGGTGTCAAGAGCTCCATCGTCACTGTATTTTCCGTTAAGAATTTCAACCTGATTTACTGGTTCAACTCCATAACGAACCCTCTTATCCTTCGCGTAAATATGAGGAATCAAAGCCCTGTAAAGTCTTCCTATTTCTATAAAATATTTCTGCTCCCTTTCAAGGCATTCCTTACAGCGAAGCTTCTCATCGCGAGTTTCAGGATTAGTACTGACACCCTTCTCAAGTTCCCGGATTTTAGCGGCATAGCCAGCCATCTTGTTTTTCTTGTCCATAATAATTACTCCTTAAGCAGCCATTTCATATAAGAAAATACCACCGATAAATAAAAGAACATGCATGGATAAAAATGTCCTCATCCACTTCATCAAGGTTCCGGATAAGGAAATTCTTATTACATTTCCAACCACGGTATTGCTCTGAACAAAGAGGAAAAAGCTGAACAGTATAAATATGAATAAGGCAATAGCTACAATATTCATAAATACATGTATCGCTCCCGGCATACTCGAATTGGCCCGTTTAAAAAATAACATAAAAAATACATATCCGCCTAGATAATATAAAAGCGGATAAATTACAAATGTATAAAGCGATTGTGGCCACGCCGGCAGTGAATTCATCGCCGAAGGCCGAATCCCCGCGTTAAATATAAGGGCAAAAACGCAAAATAAAAATACAACCATAACGACAGCGGAAATACTCCCGGAGCCACTCTTTCTAGCAGACATACATCCTCCTAAATCACGAAGTCACCCATACCGGCGTGTCCCCTGTCTATAATATCCTGAATAGTAATTCCGTCAAGATATTCAGTTACAACCTTATATAAACCCTCCCAGATAAAGAGAGTCTGGCAGTATTCTTTTCTGTCACAATATGAATTATCATCAAGGCAGGCAACGGGTGCGAGACTTCCTTCCGTAACCCGTAATACATCGCCAACCTTAATTCTCGCGGGACTTTCCGCCAGTTTATAGCCGCCATGGTTGCCCCTGTTGGTAGATAAAAAGCCCGCCGAATTTAATACCGGAACTATCTGCTCTAAGTATTTTTTAGAAATGTTCTGCCTTTCGGCTATGTCCTTCAGGGCAATATAGTCGCCTCCGACATGCTCACCAAGATCAACGAGCAGTCTGATAGCGTACCTGCCCTTTGTAGAAATCTTCATTTAATCACCTATTCCGTAAGTCTTCGTATATATTTTTTTCTGTCCTTAAATGACGGAAGAATATTCATGTAGACGGACAATAGCATTTTATTTAATTCTTCCCTTCCCGGACTCTTAAATACCGGAAAATACATTACATTATATTCCTCGTCCATAAAATTTGGAACCGTATCCGTCATATATGAACCTATATTTCTGTAAAATAACAGCTTCCTCGCTCTTTCCCTGAGCGCCTTCCTGTCAGCGTCCTGCACGCCTTCAAGCTCTATAAATATTCCCTCAACACCGAAATAATTATCCTTGTTGCCAAGATCTACCTTATTTTCAGGTCTGATAAAATATTTATGGGCGGCAGTTATTGATTTAACCTTTAATTCCGGTCCATATCCGTTAATTAACCGTTCCTTTAACAACTGCCAGAACCTTGACGGATATCCCAGACGCCTGTATTTTTTAAGTGTAACGTAATAATCTAAAAGCATCACATTTCCGGTCCGGTTTGTGAAAAATAATCCAAAACCGACCAGATTATTATTGTCATACAGGCCATATCCTATATAAATTTTTCTTGCTAAAAGATTGCTTAACGCTGCCTCCGTGAGAATAAATTCGTCCTCAAAAAAATTAGCCACATATCTTCTATAAACAAAAAAAATCTCTTTTGTATCTAAACGTCTTACCTCACAGCTCATTAATAATATTTCCTTTATTTCAGGTGAATGCCGGTTACCCGCCATCCATCGCTCGTATTCTGCAATACGATATTCGGCTCACTACGTCCTAATAAAATCCCATCAGCGTAATTAGTCGTCATAAAAAGATTCGTATTACTTACCGCATTCACAAGGCTTTTTGTAAATATGTGACTCTTCTTCATAGATATTAATGCCTGCCTTGTACCTATACGAGAATCATTTCCATTGTCATATACAAGTGGAAATGAACACCACTCGGAAAAGCCGCCTATATCACCATTCTCAATGGCAAGAATAACCTGGCCGGCCGCAGCCAGAGCATCACTCGGAGCTGTCGGCTGCTTGCTGCTGTCAAGGATTTTCGATACCTTTGCCTTCTTACCGTTTGTCCCCTGGATTTTCCCGGTATAATCTATCTCAACAGCCGCGCCGCTCGCAAGACCATTTGAAAGACCGGATAAATCAGTTTTTTTCGTATAAGAAAATGTAACCGTATCTCCCAGGTCGCTCTGGACGGTAAGGGAGAAGTCGCTTGAATCAAGCACTATAGCATACATTTTCCCTTGTGAGCTTGTAGGCGGGATCTCAACAGAAGCCTCACTCACAACCGATGAGCCACTTGCGTTTTCATTGCTTATAGCGGATGACGAAGCGCTTCCGGACGAGCTTCCGGAGCTTCCTGCTGCCCCGCACCCGGCAAGGGCGAAAGCAAATAAGGCTGTGAGCAAAAACAAAAGACCTGACCTAATATTATTTCTCATTTTCCGCTCCGTTATCCTTTATTAATTTACCGTTTATCTGCGGTCTAATAGTTGCGAGAACAGCGTCGGTAATAACCTTCTCAGCTCCGTTTCCCAAAATATTAGACAGCCACTTATTGCTGTCAAGGGCGCTCTTTACCGAGAAGTCAAGACCACCCATAATCAAGAGCTTGCCCGGAGTCTCATCGAATTCAACAAGTACCGAATCCCCGGTAAAATGAATCACGACATTCCTGCTGCTCGCCTCCTCAAGAAAGGCTATGCGAAGCTTAAGAACCGGATTATGGTCCTCATCCTCGGTATACTCCCCTTCGGTCCCGACAAGATATTTTTCTCCATGCTCATCCACGGTTGAAACGATAGACTTATGAAAGCCTACCGTAACATCCTGTACGCAGTCGCCTTCATAAAAAAGCACATGAAGCAGGTGCATATAATACTTAAATCCTATTTTCGAAATGCCGTCCGTAAAATTATTATGGAAGGTCTGAAGAGTAATAGGGAAAAGTCCGCAGCTCTTCATTTCCAGCTCATAGGTCCTTCCATTCAGCCAGACGAAGAAGTCATGGCGGCTGAAATGAGGCTTATTCCAGGAATAATAGTGAGGCTTTCCCTCGCTTGAATTTGTCTGCCTCCTGCCCCAGCCACCGGCCAGATTCTTCGGTGTGAAATACTCACCGTCAAGGAGCCGCTCCGCTATTTCGCAGAGATTGCTGTAGCCCACAGGGTCAGGCGGGAGTTTGTCGGGAAATACCGGCGCGCCCACCATATGCTTCTTAATCACATGGTCAAGCTCACCATCCTGGAAAACCTCAGGATCACCCGCGTTTATGGTAAATACCATATCGAGGTCAGGATAGACAAATACATCCTGGCCCATCATTCCGTTATAGGCGAAGCTCCCCGGCCGCTCGCCCGGCCAGAGCTGGTAACCGTACCCTAGCTTATCGGAATTATTTTCCACCTGCTTCATGGTAGCCTCAGCGACCCATTTCTCAGAAATGAGCCGGGTACCATGCCAGTTTCCATGGTGGAGATATAAGCTTCCGAGCTTCGCCGCGTCCTCAGGCCTTATGAAGAGACCCCAGCCTCCCTTCGTAATTCCTTCAGGGCTCGCCTCCCAGAAAATCTGGGTGATTCCCATAGGATTAAATATGCGCTCCTTCAGGAAATCAAACATCGTTTTTCCGGTTTTTATTGTGACAATAGCCGACAGCATATAGGAATTCATGCTGTTATAGTGAAACTGGGTACCCGGTTGGAACTTAAGATCGGCATTCAGATAAGTCTCAACCCATTTATTTCCGGAAATAGCTCCCGTCTCGTAAAAATCGGAACCGCTTGTCATGGTTAAGAGGTTCCAGACCGTAAGATCGCGCAGCTTGAAGCGGTTAAGGACATGCCACCCCGTGTCGAAAATATCGACAATTTTGTCATCGAGAGACAGCCTTCCGTCATCCACGAGCAGGCCTATGGCCATTCCCGTAAATGATTTGCACATGGAGTGGGTTATATGCCAGTCTCCGTTCCGATAAGGAGCAAAGCTGGTCTCACAGATAACCTTATCATGCCTTAGCATCATGAAATGGTGCATATTCGCGTTCTCAGTCACGGCAAGCTCCGCAAGGAGATCATAGATAAACTTGCTAGGAACTCCTTCAGCTTCAGGCGTTGAGCGCGGAAATGCCTGCTCTATAGGTATGGTCGGGTCAAATTCAGGCTTCTGAGGCACATAATCTACCTTGCTTATCTCGCCTGTCTTCCCGCCAAGCATATCAAAAAGAAGTGAAATAACTGCCCTGTCAGTCTTAAACATGTACAAATCCCTTCGAATGTTACAGTGCCAACATCGGTTCCTAATACTGCCTTATTTCTTCCTCGCCCTTGTCTGTAGTGGCTTCAATATCCTTTATTACCACATCATAGCCTGCCGTATCATTTATCTTAACGGTTACCGTATCGCCGACACGGTGACCCATAAGGGCCTTGCCGAGTGGCGATTCTATAGTGATGAGGTTATTAAGAGAATCAGCTCTTACCGTAGTCACGAGCTTGTAGGTCTCGGTCTCGTCATCATCAGGAATATAGATGGTTACGGTATTATCAAGTCCGACTACACCTTCCTCGGTATTATCCTCAACAATCTTTGCCGTCCGGACCATCCTCTCGAGATATCTGATTCTGCTCTCGTTCTTATTCTTCTCACGCTTCGCGGCGTAATACTCGAAGTTCTCAGAGAGATCGCCCTGGGCTCTCGCTTCCTTCACCTTATCTATAGCCTCGCGGCGGACCACAAGCTTACGGTGCTCTATTTCCTCTTCCATTCTTCTGACATCATTTTCTGTCAGCTTGTCATACATAATTATAACCTCTGTTCATGAAAAAATCAAATACAAGTAGGAGCTAAAAGTAAGACCTCACAATATCATTCAGGGCATAAAATCCCGGAAGTAAACTCTCTTCAGCGACCCACTCAGTCCTCGTATGGGCTCCCGCTCCCAGATAGCAGCCGAAGGAAATGGCCGGAATCCCCATGGAGAGCGGGATATTGCAGTCTGTGCTGCCCGGATGCTTATACTCAAATATTTCAGGGTCATCGTAGGCTCCCTTAAAATAATAAGCGAGCACCGGAATCACCCTGTCCATCATTTTATAAAATTTCTTTTTCCCGATTTTCTTACTGCACGGCCGCTCTCCTATGAGCTTCAGCGAGACTCCTATTCCCTTTGCCCTGTATGCGTTAGCGAGAGCAAAGAGGTGATTCTTTAGAAATGCCAGATCAGCCTTCTCGTTGCTTCTGTATTCATAGAGGCAGGTAGCCGTATCGGCAATCGTATTTACTGAGGTTCCGCCGCTTATTAAGCCTACATTATAGGTCACAAGCCCGTCGGAGTCCAGCTTAATCTGATAGAGGTCAGTTATAAGGGATGACATATAGTAAATGGCGTTCCTGTTGCCGAAGCTCCCGTAAGCATGGCCTCCCTCGGTAGTCACGGTTATCTCGTACCTGTGGCTTCCGACGGCGGAATCGCAATACATAAGGACCGTTCCGTCAACCGCGTAGAATTCCTCTACCCGATTCCCATAGTCACGCATAATGGCTCTGGAACCCTTTAGATTGCCTAATCCTTCCTCTCCGGCATCACAAACTATCAATATATCCTTGTCGCGAGGCCTTAAATTGTCCCTTAGTATTCCTCTCGCTACTAACAGAAGGAGGGCCAGATTAGCCGTATCATCACCGACTCCGGGGCAGTATATTTTTCCATCGGATACCCTATAAGGCATAGGTTCATCATCAGGAAAAACGGTATCTGTATGGGCCATAAATACAATAATGGGACGCTTACCGTCCTCGCCACCGACTCCCTTTATTAAGCAGCGTACATTCAAGGCGTCATCAACTGACACATCACAAGCGCCGCATTGAAAGAAAAAATTCCTGCAGAACTCTGCCCTCTTTTCCTCATGATTCGAAGGCGATGGAATGCCGCAAAGTGTCTTAAGAAGGTCCGTAATCTCTTCTTTTTCCATAGGCACCTCTCATGAAAAAGAAAGCCGGGAGGTTCCCGGCATTTCTCATTTACTTACTTCTTTTTATCTTCGTACTGCTTGTTCTTCTCGTACATGCTTAAAACCTTGTTCCTTACCGTATCGAGAAGCTCTTTCTTTTCTTCCTTATTCATATCGTGAGGGTAAATCGGTTCTCCGAACTCTATGCACATGTGATGAGCCTTAACCCATGGAAAATGGTTCTCCCACACGTCATCGGAACCGTTCACAGCGATTGGAATTATCGGGCATCCCGTCTTCTCGGCCATCTTAAGTGACCCCGGCTTAAAAGGAAGAAGCCCTTCTCCGTGATTTCTCGTACCCTCAGGCGCTATCATCATGGAAGTTCCGGCCTTGATATTTTCGATGCCCTCCATGATAGCCTTTATGCCCTCGCGAGGATTCTCCCTGTCTATGAAGACGCACTTCTTATTCTTAGCCCAGGTACCGAAAATAGGTATATTAAGAGATTTCTTCGCCACAGCCCCGCACGGAACCGTGATAAGGGAGAGCGACAGTATCAGGTCAAAAAAGCCTCTGTGGTTTATGGCAAATACAACCGCCTTGTCCTTAGGGACATTTTCAAGGCCGATTACTGTCTTCTTAATTCCCGCAAGGAAAAGAATAATCTTTAAGCCACATTTAATGCAAGCCTCACTCATGAGCTGCTTTCTCTTCGGTGAAAATTTTCCCACCAGAGCAAGCACCGGAAGAGCCACTAAACTAAATATAACATAAAGTACAAGAAAAAGCACTATTAAAATAGTTCTCATTTTACTCGTCCTCAGCAGTTATTCCATAATATTCATCAAGGCAGAGGTTATTGTCATGCAAATATGTAGCTAACGCCTCGCCTACGTAGCGGATATGCCATGGTTCATACTCATATCCGGTTATCTTCTCTTTTCCTTTCGGATATCTGATGATAAATCCATACTTATAGCAGTTATCGGCAAGCCATTTTCCTTCCCTGGTATCACCGAAGGCCTGCGTCAGGTCGCACTTAGCGCTCTCAGCGGACAGGTCCATGGTAAGTCCTGACTGGTGCTCAGAACCACCGGGCTGCGCGGATACGCTGTCAGCCTCATCAGCGCCGACGTTTGATACATTCTTCATATAGATCTCAGTCTGGCGCTTATATGACCTGTAACCCGAAACCGCAATGAGCTCCACGCCCTCAGTCGAAGCGGCGTTAAACATCTCAGCCATCTTCGCTGCCGGAAGCTCGCGCATTTTACGCTTGTCGGCTACATAATTAAAAGAAAAGGCGACATCGGGAACAGTCAGGTCCGCCGGAATATAATCCGAAGGGAGCCTGAATTTTCTCGTCACAAGGCAGGTATAGGAGTCAGAAACAGTATCCGGAATCATAGGATACCCATTCTTAACAAGCTCCTTATACTGGGAGCTGTTCTCTATGAATGAAAGTCTGTCGGAAGCCGCCTTAAGCGCCTCTCCGTCATTTAAGTCCGTAGTAACCGGAACCTCCGAAGCCACTTCACTTGTCGTCGAAGACCTGTCGGCGCTTCCGGCAGCTGTATTCTCAGTAGTCGAAGCTGCCTCATTACTCTCAACGGCCGCTCCACCATCCGTGCCTTCTGAGGAAGCAGAGCTGCTGCCCTTCTCGTTTTCATAAGTAATATCTATACCTGAGCCCGGATTCTCAGCCTTCGCGTTCGTAGACCGGGTAATAATTGATGCTACTCCCACTACTCCAAGAACAGCGGCCAGAGCTATATCAAGTGTGATAATTCTCCGTCTTAATTCCCTCTGCTTTCTTCTGCGTCTCCTCGCGAGAAGATATTCTCTTTCCTCTTCAGACATATCCGCGTAGCGGTCGTCTTTATTATATTGTTTACGTGACATTATTCTTATGTATCCTCAATCTATATTTTCTCAAGTGTTGATATTTGGGAGACAATTCCAATCTTTGCCATCCCACATCTTGTATTTCTCAAACGCTCAAAATACAAGTACCATAAGAATAGTACCACATTAGAAGAAATAACGCAAGATATTGTAGCCGATTTTTTGTAAAAATTCACACACTTTTCAAGCAATTTCTACATCATCCCGGTCACATACCCACTATATCCCTTATTACCTTGCTCGCGATTATTAATCCCGCGGCGCTTGGAACAAATGAATTAGATCCCGGTATATCCCGCCTCACGCTGCACTTCCTGACGGTTCCCGGAGGGCATACGCACTGGGTCCTGCATGAATTTGCCTCTGCGTCACGAACCTTCAATGGCTTCTCCTCAGAATACACCACATTCAGCTTCTTCACGCCCCGCTTCTTTAATTCGTGCCGCATTACCTTCGCAAGGGGGTCCATTTTCGTATCGTAGATATCCGCTATCCTAAATTGGGTAGGGTCAAGCTTATATCCCGCTCCCATGGCGCTGATTACAGGCGTTCCCGCCTTTTGGGCGTTCATGATTATAAGAATCTTCCCCGTCACCGTATCTATAGCGTCAACGACGTAGTCATACTCTGAGAAGTCAAACTCATTTTCCGTCTCTGTAGTGTAGAAGCACGGATGCTTATTTATAATCACATCGGGATTTATCTCCTTCATGCGTTCCTCACAGGCATCGACCTTATATTTTCCTATCGTCTTCCTCGTGGCGAAAATCTGCCTGTTAAGATTTGTAAGGCAGATCCTGTCATCATCGACTATATCAAGCGTACCGACGCCGCTTCTCACAAGCGCTTCACAAACGTATCCGCCGACTCCGCCGAGCCCGAAAACTATAACTCTCGAAGCCTTGAGCTTCTCTATACCATCATTTCCAAAAAGGAGCGCCGTCCTAGAAAACTGATTTAACAACTTATTCCTCCCAGGCCTCCATCACAAGATGTGTGCGAGAGACCTGTTCTTCGCCTATTTTAAGCAGATAGTCAATCTCTGCCCTCGTGTCCGTATCATTTACAGAAACCGTAAGTTTCCTCGTCTCGACTTCCACTATGAAACTCCCATATGGAAGAGCCATTTTCTCTTTGAATGTCTTCCCTTCCTCGAAAATGAGCCGCATGCTGATATCGCCGCGCTTACTCATTTCAAAATGGCCGTCTTCGAACTGCAGGAGCACATCAGCGCCAGCCCCCGGTAGAGAGTCATCATGGTATTTTATGAAATGCCTCTCACCGATTTTTCTGTAAGTGCCCTTAGCCGAGACTTCACTTTTTGTGTCCTCGTCACCGTTCTGTATTCCGGTGACCCTTACTCTTATATCGTTTCGCAATTTATGTAAGCTCCCTGCCTACGCCCTCAACCTGGTTCTTGATGTGCTTGTTTACAGCCTTTCTCGCGTCCTCAGGCCTGTTCTCGCGAAGGCAGTCCATTATCTCGGAATGCTCTTCTACAAGCTTCCCGTACACGGTCTTATCCTTAAGATACTCGACCCTGTAACGGTACATGCGCTCAGAGAGATTCGAGAGCTGCTGGATAAGCCTGTCATTGTCGGTTGCCCTGAAAATGATGTCATGAAAGGCAACATCCTTCTTAGCCATATCACCCACATCTCCATTCGCGGTGGCGTGGGAAAATTCCTTCGCCGCGAATGAAAGCCTGTCAAGCTCCTCGGGCGTAATCCTGCTGCAGGCAAGCTCGGCCGCGAGCTCCTCGAGAGCGCAGCGCACCTCAAGCACGTCACGAAGGTCTTTCTTCGTAATCTTCGCGACCGTAGCGCCCCGCCTTGGTTCAATTGTAACAAGTCCATCCATTTCAAGCAAATGGATAGCGTCTCTCACCGGAGTACGGCTCACGCCAAGCTCCTTAGTGAGCTTCACCTCCATAAGCCTGTCACCCGGCTTAAGTTCTCCCATAAGTATCCTTCGCCTCAGGGTATTAAAGACGACATCCCTGAGAGGAAGGTTTTTATCACTTTCTTCCATTTAGCCTCCCGGAAACCCTTTGTTTCTGCCATTCAGTTAGGTAGACCTCTACTCGTCCCATTTCCGGTCCACCACGTCTAAGTTTTTTGTAAACCCTTCTCGCGTCTTCACGGTCCTTAAAGAGACCGAAGACAGCGGGCCCGCTTCCCGTCATCATAGAAAGCAGGGCATTGCCTTCGTACATTATATGCTCAATCGTTTTAATTTCAGGAATATGTTTAGCCGTCACGTCCTCAAGCGTGTTTCCGCAGGCCTTCGCGACAGCGTCTAAATCATTTTCACCTAGCGCCTTAACCAAAGCGTCTATATCCGGATGATATGGATCGCTCAGATCGTCATATTCCCTATAGACCGCCGCCGTGGAAGCCCCGACACCCGGCTTTGCTATTAAAATGTGACAATAGGGCGGAGTCCTTAGAGGCGTCATAACTTCTCCAATGCCCTCACAGAGCATGGTCCCCCGCATTATGCAAAATGGCACATCAGCGCCAAGCTTAAGTCCGCATTCACAGAGCTCTTCCTTAGAGAGACCGAGTTTAAAGAGATAATTCATACACATAAGGGCGCTGGCCGCATCAGCGCTCCCGCCCGCCATGCCGGCAGCCATAGGGATATGCTTTGTAAGCTCAGAATAGATATTGCTCCTTATCCCGTATTTATCCTTCATTAGCTTAATGGCACGGTATACAATATTTGTCTCATCACCGGGAAGCCCTTCCTTATCGACCTTCAGGTAAATTCCGTCAGGGCCGGTCACCGGGCCGTCCACAGCTTCTATCATGACAGTATCGTACAATTTCACAGTCTGCATGACCATACGAAGCTCGTGATACCCATCAGGCCGCTTTCCCGTAATATCAAGTCCAAGATTAAGCTTTCCAAAAGCCTTTAGCTGTATACGATTCATAATCACTTATTGGAAGTTTCCGCTTCCGCCTGCTTAGCCTTCCTGCTATGACTCCCCTTACGGCTCACCGGCTCCGCTTCCTTCTTCTTGAAGGCTCCCTTTATCCTGTCAGAGAATTTCACCTTCTCCTTCTTGTCAAGGCCTGTCCTGAGGCCCTTTACGTTAGAAATATAGATACCCGAAACTACGGCCTTCACTTCCTTCTTCACAGGAATGAGCTCAAATACCTTAGGATCGCACATAAATGACATAATCTTAGGTCCGACCTTAGCCTTAACGATAGGTACCTTAGAACGCCTGAGATACTTAGGTGTCTGGTCTATAACAAGCTGAGGCAGCCCCGATTCGGTGAGCTTCATTTTCTTCTTGTCTATGACAAGCATGGAAATGGTCTGCGCCACCGTCGCCATCTGCTCATCCGCCTGAGCCTGCTTCTTCTGAAGATTAAGGCCTACACGGTAGAGAATGAAGAGAACAAGCGCCATTACGCCTATTACTATCAGTACAACAATCCATGGATTCATTAGTTTAAAAACCTCCGATAAAATCACATTACTTCTACTATAGTGTATCATTTTTTGAACAAAATTTAAAGCCCCTCAGTTACATTTTCTTATAAATCTTCCGATATAAAAGATAGAACAGAAAATGTGCTGAGACCTGTCGCGCCACAAAGGGCCGGCAAGGCTCGCGCGTACTCTTGACAGAAAGGAGTCATTATGAGCGCAATAAACGGAATTTCAGGCGCGTCAGAGTATTTAACAGGCGTAAGCAAGGCAACAGAGAAGAAGACGACAGATGCCGTTAAGACTGACAGCCGGAGCGAAGTTAAGAAAACAGATGACACTGCCGTTGTTTATACACCAAGTGAAGA
This sequence comes from uncultured Eubacteriales bacterium, assembly GCA_900314885.1. GTDB lineage: Bacteria > Bacillota > Clostridia > Lachnospirales > Lachnospiraceae > Catonella. Next base: position 5,214 of record OMWY01000019.1, on the reverse strand, counting down.
AGCAAAGGAAGCGGCTAGTACCGGTGACACCACAAACACCAAGAAAAGCACAGACCGCACCGCTATCATAGAGATGCTTAAGTCTGACGCTGAGCAGCGCAAGAAGCAGATGGAGAGTCTCGTCCAGTCTGTACTCTTAAAGCAGGGCAAGACCTATGACGCAGCCACATCAAATATGTGGCAGATTATAAAAGATCCTGAGTTCTTAAGGAACGTCGATGCCGATACCGTAGCCCAGGCTAAGAAGGATATCGCTGATGACGGTTACTGGGGCGTAGAGAAGACCAGCGACAGAATTTTACAGTTCGCTAAAGCCCTCTCAGGTGATGATTCAAGCAAGGCCGATGAGCTCCTTGAGGCCTTCAAGAAGGGCTACAAGGCTGCCGGTGAAGAATGGGGCGGAGACGGACTTCCTGACATCTCCAAGAGAACCTACGACGCAGTCGTAAAGAAGTTCGACGCCTGGAAGAACGGCACAGAAGAGACCACAACAGACGATGCCACTACTTCAACGGATGAAAAAGTCGCAGTTAGCAAGACATCGGATGATAAGTAAAAGTTTCAGTTTTTATTAAGCCTCCCTCCGAGAGGGAGGTGTCGCCGTAGGCGACGGAAGGAGTATTAGGGAGTATATTTTACTTCCTACAAAAAAGGGAGCCACGCAAAGCGTGGCTCCTTTAAAATATACAAAGTTCAGTTTAGTGCCTTAATCTGCAGCGCAGAGCGTCATCTTAACATCCTGCGTCAGAAGATCATTGTAACTGTAGGAAATAGTGCGATTGCCGTCCCCTTCCTTACCAGCGTCAACTTCAATCATGAAGATGTAAGGATAAACCTCCTTAATAACACCTTCGTTGACATCGAATCTATGCCTGCCCTTATTGGCACGGACAACGACTCTGCTCCCCCGGTAGTGATAAACAGCCTTACGGACATCATTTACATCAGCTTTTTTCATGATCATGAGCCTCCAAACTGTGGTATCAGACGATTACCGTCTCCACCTTTTTATTCAATTTTATTTGCCGTTATTAAAAATTTAATAAGGCATGCCTATACTTTACCACTTTAAAGAGCATTTGTCAAGAGAATTTTCAGAAAATTGTTACAAAAAAGCAATGGATTTTGCATAATTAACATAACCGAGACGAATAGTTGACATAGTCTTAACATTTCATCCCAATTCCGAGCAGGCACCCACAGCTAACGCTGTGTGAGCCAGACACGGAATTAACATTTACCGGTAAAAAAAGAGAACGCCATACAGCGTTCTTTCACAAATCGCATATTTTGCTTGACTAATGCTTTGGATTATAGTAGAATAGATAAGTCCTTTATGGACAGAGAGTGTTGCACAATTCGGCAGGCGGTTCGGCTCAATACCTTCTCGAAGGGAGGTGAGAGTCTATGCGTTTAACATTTCACGTTGGTATTTTTACCATAACTGTTATCGTACGACGTACAAAAATGAACCGCCACTCTGGCAAGTGACGGTTCCCCGTTCTAAAATGAACTGTAACCGTTAACCAGGGCCAAACCGCTTGTCGCAACACTCTCTAACTGTATTATAAGGTAAGTAGTAATCCTTGTCAAGGACAAAATGATTTATTTCCAGTCAGGATTATTCTACTCCCTCAGAGAGGGAGTAGATTTATGGATATTCTATTATTATCTCTTGTTCCCTAAGGTAGAAGAGTATTCACATCTTCGAATCAAGCGATTTTCCGGTCTCTATATGCTCGAAGTTCGGAAGATATTCCTTTATGGCTCTTACTACATCTTCCTTCGTCACAGCATCATCTTCGAACAAGGACTCAAGCTTATTAAATAATGTATCTATTTTCTCTCTGTCAGATATCGGCTTATCCGTGATCACACCTAAAGCAGCTAACCTGTGCATATCAACCGATTCCGACTCAGTAAAAAACTCCTCATAAGGCTTCTCACCTGATGTATCAGAACCTGAGAAATGAACCGGATAAAGCTTAGAGCCTGTCCTAAGACTTACTGACTTTTCTATAGCCTCTTCATCGGAAGCGCATTTAAGAACATCGTATCCGTTTTCTCTAATATATGCCTCAGCAATCTTATCAAAGCTCATCATCTGGGCTTCTCTTAATTTAGGGAAAAATATTTCCCTGTTCCCGCCAAGCATGGACGCCAGCATACATATCTGACCGGATTCCTCAGGCGATACAAAATAACGTTTTACATCTGACGGCGCTGAAATAGGCTGTAGCTTCTGCATCCTCGCGATAAATCCTGCAGGAAGCGAGCCGTTTGAAAATGCTACGTTAGCAAACCTCGCCGTTTTCACAGGGAATTTATCAGAATAAGAAAATATTACATCCTCCATAATTCTCTTAGATGCACCCATGATATTTACAGGATTCGCAGCCTTATCTGTTGACACGCAAAAGTATTCCTCAGGTGGAAATTCAGTGAGTAAATCAAGTAATTTTCTTGCGTGAAGAACATTATTTTGTAAAAGCGCTTCAACAGAATAAATATCCTTTTCACTCCTTACATGCTTATGGGCAGAAAAATTAGCGACAATATCAAAGCCGCCCCTGCTTCTAAACATTTTAGCAAAAACCGGCGAAGCGAAATCCATAGGATAAGGAATATAATCATCAGGAACATACATTCCCCTTGTTGATCTCAAATCCCGGGTCAGTTCAGCAAGAGCATTTTCATTTATATCAACGACAACCAAAGCTGATGGCTTAAATGGTAATATTGCTTTAATATATGACGAGCCTATAGATCCGGCCCCACCTATCACGAGAACTCTCTTACCATTTATTTTTTCACTCAGTTTGTCCTTATTATTTTCTATATCATTCGCGAACATAGAGGTCGGTCTTTTAGTTACATAAGTAGCTATAAAATTATCGAGATTAAACATTATTATTTTCTCCCATTAAAAATTCAGCGTAATTAAAATCATCAATGTTATCAATATCTACGCTTCTGCCCCTGTCCATAATAAAAGCATATTCGTTAGTATCAAGAATATTTATTCCGCCGTTATAATTTATTTTTCTTATATATAACGCTCCATTAATCCTATAATACGTCGGCAGCTTCTGCCTCGGTGCGTCAGTAAGTCCCCGTCTGAATTCTGTGAGGGATAAGGTATCGTCAAGCGTCATCGACCAGAGAGGTGAGTGGTCCATTTCGCAGACACCTGTGACAGCATCCGCACCCTTTTCAGTAAATTCCCTATAGCCATTAATAATGTCCTCAGCCGTCCTAAGTGGCGATGTAGGCTGAAGGAGGCAGACCGTGTCAAACCTCTCAGTGTATCCGCCTAAGACCTCCTTAACCACGTCCCAGCTTCCCGCTGTATCGCTGCTCATTTGAGAAGACCTTAAAAACGGCACCTCAGCGCCACATTCTCTAGCTATTTCCGCATACCTCTCACTGTCAGTAGAAACCATTACGTGCGAAAACATTTTGGATTCAATGGCTGCATTAATACTGTAATATATCAGGGGCTTATTGTGTAACGGCTTTATATTCTTATCCTTTAAACCCTTAGAACCGCTCCTTGCGGTAATTATTGCTATATTATTCATAGCCAAACCTCCGTAAAGTCTTCTGAGTTAAATTACCCGATTAATAAATTAATATCTTACGGCCTTAAAGAAATTGAGACCATATTATTTATTTTCTCCATGCAATTTAAACAGATAATATACACTCCTCTAAATAATACTTCAATTTAGAATCATGTGTCACAAATCTCATATTCTCGCATTTAGCTTGAGATACAAGTAACCAATCATATGGATCCTTATGGTCTTCTACAGAAACATCCTTTTTTAACGACTTCATATATAAAGTATGTATGTCCTTCAAATCAAGTGGTGTAAATCCAGCCTCTACACAGAACTTTATAAGTTCCTCGCCGGATGGCAGGTTTAATTGTGGATGAGTGATTCGTTTTATCTCTACCTCAAAAATATTAATACTGCTATAATATATCTCATTTTGTGGATCAAGAATAATCTCCGAAGCTTTATTCGGCAAACACTCATTATTATTATCCCTGCCTCTAAGTGCCCATAATAAAATATGTGTATCTAATAAATATTTCATTCATTCATACCAAAAAAATTAACAGAATCAAAATCGATATCGTCAAAATCAGCCGGTACTGATATATTGGGTGCCACTCCAATCTTCCTGCATTCGCTTTTTTTAGCAGTTGCCTCGGTGCTAAATATATCCACCAACTTTACAATAACAGAATACTGCTCAGGAGAAAGACTCTCAATTTTATCAACCATCGCTTCAGTAGTCATCATAGTTTTTTATTCCTTTCTTAAGAAATCTTGTCAACTACTATCAATTATAATACTATATCGTATACAATTCAAGAGCTTTTCAATATTTCTTGTTGTGGTAAAGCCTCTCCATTGCAACTCTAATTGGGCAATGTTGAGACCATGCGTGAGTTTGATGTGCCGGATATTGAGAAATTGACTGATTTAAATACTGAGCTTCATCGATAACAAGTACCAGAGGCTTTTTCTTTTCCTTATAAAGATAAAGTATCTGGTCCTGAATAGCATTGAAACGTCTGGACTTGCCACCTTTTGCCTCGACTCCGAGTTCATCGCAGAGCTGTGTGTAAAAGTCGCCTACAGTTACCGTGGAGAGCCCAATATATCTCTTGGTGGCTGTGTTGTCGGATAGCTCATTCATAAAACGGTGCAGAGCTTAAGTTTTTCCCATGCCCGGTTCAGCCGTAACCGTTCCTATTCCCTTAGCGTCCACGAGATATTTAAGAACGTCTTTAGCGCTCTTAAAGTCCTGTGATTCGTACGGTTTTTCTTTGCCGGCGCCATCTTTTGTGAAAGGATTAAAGGCAAGACCGTAAAAAGAAGTGAACTGCATTACTGCTCACCTCCCAGCTTTGAATAATCAATAACGTTATTATTACGTCTGGTGTGGCAGTTGGCAACCTTATCCGTTTTAACTATAGGGTAGCGCTTTTTCTCGTAGAGAATAAACGCTGTGTCCATGTCGTCAGGCACATATCTTATTTCAACGCTCTGACATATGAACTCCTGCGGAACGTCGTAAGAAATCTTGTTTATTGATACTGTGGCATCCTTGCGGACTTTTCTTACGACTCTGTTTAAGAAGCATTCATCGAGCCATTCGAGCGATTTTACTGGCCTTATATCGTCCTTTGAGGCAAGA
>OMWY01000003.1 GCA_900314885.1 uncultured Eubacteriales bacterium | reverse complement strand
AGGTCTCGGCCGCTGCCGAGTTGGCTGCTTCGGTCGCCCCTCGCAAGAGGGGCGTGGATTGAAACCATCCACTACGGACGCAGCGGAAAGAAAATGCCGGTCGCCCCTCGCAAGAGGGGCGTGGATTGAAACGCAAAGCAGACGCTTGAGGAGATCAACAGCCTGACGTCGCCCCTCGCAAGAGGGGCGTGGATTGAAACCTCATATTCATGCTTAAACCGGAGTGTGATACGTGTCGCCCCTCGCAAGAGGGGCGTGGATTGAAACGAAGAAAGAGCTCACGAGTCTGTCGATGATCCGACGTCGCCCCTCGCAAGAGGGGCGTGGATTGAAACTTGCATCCATTGCAAATGCAAAACCTACAAGTGGGTCGCCCCTCGCAAGAGGGGCGTGGATTGAAACAGGTGATCGAACCATATCTGATCAAAAACCTGAGTCGCCCCTCGCAAGAGGGGCGTGGATTGAAACATGATGTAGAACATGCAATGAAGTATGACAGGGGTCGCCCCTCGCAAGAGGGGCGTGGATTGAAACTACAGTTTTTGCCGGAACTTTTTCAGTCTCAAGAGTCGCCCCTCGCAAGAGGGGCGTGGATTGAAACATCTTACCTACTGCATAAGTAGGCTGCCTAAGCTGTCGCCCCTCGCAAGAGGGGCGTGGATTGAAACAAGTCTCCGGTATATAACGTTATTGCTGTGCCAGTCGCCCCTCGCAAGAGGGGCGTGGATTGAAACGGGTCTACAGGGAGGTAGCTATGGCACACTGGAGTCGCCCCTCGCAAGAGGGGCGTGGATTGAAACATCTGTAAAGAAGAAATGGAAGAGCTTAAAGCCGTCGCCCCTCGCAAGAGGGGCGTGGATTGAAACAACCAAAGAAGGACTATGAAGCCACCATTGAAAGCGTCGCCCCTCGCAAGAGGGGCGTGGATTGAAACTTAATACGTACTTTCCAGTTAATCATTTATACCGTCGCCCCTCGCAAGAGGGGCGTGGATTGAAACACCCTTGTCTTCATGCTTGCCCTTTGTGACCATGTCGCCCCTCGCAAGAGGGGCGTGGATTGAAACTTTGGTTGAACGATGCACCATTTTTGGCGGGTCATGTCGCCCCTCGCAAGAGGGGCGTGGATTGAAACACGATATTCGCTACGATAGAATCATTCGAACATCGTCGCCCCTCGCAAGAGGGGCGTGGATTGAAACGTATACGACATCATCCATCCTAGCGCCGCACCACGGTCGCCCCTCGCAAGAGGGGCGTGGATTGAAACACAAGTTGGGGATATCTGATGAGTGTGATTTAAGTCGCCCCTCGCAAGAGGGGCGTGGATTGAAACAAGCGGTATCGGACATTCGTCACGCTCGCAGTCGTCGCCCCTCGCAAGAGGGGCGTGGATTGAAACAACTTCCAGGTTCACATTCTCTTTGAAAAGACCAGTCGCCCCTCGCAAGAGGGGCGTGGATTGAAACACCGCTTGCTTTGTAGTCAGTGGTCAAGTCATTGTCGCCCCTCGCAAGAGGGGCGTGGATTGAAACATAAATCCTGATTGCATAGTCCAGTTGTGTATGTGTCGCCCCTCGCAAGAGGGGCGTGGATTGAAACGTAATCATCCGTACAAAATTTGTGACGAATGTAGTCGCCCCTCGCAAGAGGGGCGTGGATTGAAACCGTCCTGTGGTAGACTTAGTAGTGTTACGTCTTGTCGCCCCTCGCAAGAGGGGCGTGGATTGAAACCAGTTTGATCTGAGCAACTATGCAACCGGCAGGGTCGCCCCTCGCAAGAGGGGCGTGGATTGAAACGCACATGAGGATCCGGAGCGACCAGAGCCCACAGTCGCCCCTCGCAAGAGGGGCGTGGATTGAAACCTGAACCTTAGCAATTCTTAGCAATTTAGCAGGTCGCCCCTCGCAAGAGGGGCGTGGATTGAAACCGATTGCACAAGCAAGAGGTAAAAGAACCGCAAGGTCGCCCCTCGCAAGAGGGGCGTGGATTGAAACATCATAACTTGTGACATAATCACGAACGAATCTGTCGCCCCTCGCAAGAGGGGCGTGGATTGAAACCTTAAAGTGCACTGACTTGATATGTCTCAGCTTGTCGCCCCTCGCAAGAGGGGCGTGGATTGAAACTCGGAGTCCACGATGCTCTGGATCAGGATCGTGGTCGCCCCTCGCAAGAGGGGCGTGGATTGAAACACGGAGACCGCGGTCATGAACTCGTTCGTATCGCGTCGCCCCTCGCAAGAGGGGCGTGGATTGAAACTATGTCATCTACCGCGAATGAAGGAAGCAAGCTCGTCGCCCCTCGCAAGAGGGGCGTGGATTGAAACGGGACGATAGAGCTTAAGATATATAGCCGCCTTAGTCGCCCCTCGCAAGAGGGGCGTGGATTGAAACCTACTAGCTCTGTCATCGACCTAGGGTTCGCTCGTCGCCCCTCGCAAGAGGGGCGTGGATTGAAACGTCAAATGGCCATTTCATCAGCAATAATGTCAAGGTCGCCCCTCGCAAGAGGGGCGTGGATTGAAACGCTGTAGCGGTGACCTTGCCTGCTGCCCGCAGAAGTCGCCCCTCGCAAGAGGGGCGTGGATTGAAACACATCCTTTGGCCCTACCTGCCCGGCGACCACAAGTCGCCCCTCGCAAGAGGGGCGTGGATTGAAACCGGTCATCGTCCTCGCTCCGTCTTCCGGATGCTGTCGCCCCTCGCAAGAGGGGCGTGGATTGAAACGCTCTTGGCCATTATGACTGACTTGTCATGAGGGTCGCCCCTCGCAAGAGGGGCGTGGATTGAAACTCTATGGATCCACCAAATCCGCTCATCATGGCCTGTCGCCCCTCGCAAGAGGGGCGTGGATTGAAACTCATAGAGCTCCGGTGACAACTTCTTGCCTTTGTGTCGCCCCTCGCAAGAGGGGCGTGGATTGAAACTCGCATATACATAATGGTATCCATGTTTCTCTTAGTCGCCCCTCGCAAGAGGGGCGTGGATTGAAACCTTTTCAAAAAGAAGGCTGCCGACCTTCCAGAGCGTCGCCCCTCGCAAGAGGGGCGTGGATTGAAACTTGAAGATGCAGAAACAAAAAGAATATGCGTATCGTCGCCCCTCGCAAGAGGGGCGTGGATTGAAACGTTGTATTTCCTCACTATCTGGCAGTATCCGCTGTCGCCCCTCGCAAGAGGGGCGTGGATTGAAACCTATACATCATAGAGCTATGCTTCAAAGGCATAAGTCGCCCCTCGCAAGAGGGGCGTGGATTGAAACGTAGAATGAGATTGTTAATGGAAATCAAGAAGCAGTCGCCCCTCGCAAGAGGGGCGTGGATTGAAACTTCCAAACTGTGTTGTTTCTTCCCAGCAATATAAAGTCGCCCCTCGCAAGAGGGCGTGGATTGAAACAGATAGGTCTCGCCACCATTCTGCAGGCAGAAGGTCGCCCCTCGCAAGAGGGGCGTGGATTGAAACTCGGAAATCGCTCTGGAATGGATAAACTCCCAGGTCGCCCCTCGCAAGAGGGGCGTGGATTGAAACATTCATAAAGCGTTTTCTCCTTTCTCGAATTTACGTCGCCCCTCGCAAGAGGGGCGTGGATTGAAACAAACATTATCAAGAGCAGGTCGCAATACTTGAAGTCGCCCCTCGCAAGAGGGGCGTGGATTGAAACGCCTTAACGATTTCTTTAACGTCAAACTCAAAATGTCGCCCCTCGCAAGAGGGGCGTGGATTGAAACTGTCATTGTTTGTTAATTCAGCTATTCGCAAAAAAGTCGCCCCTCGCAAGAGGGGCGTGGATTGAAACTGTTCGCTGCCGACCTTCTTATAGATGCCTGTCGGTCGCCCCTCGCAAGAGGGGCGTGGATTGAAACTCGCTGTCCACGATGTTCTCGATGAGTACGAAGTGTCGCCCCTCGCAAGAGGGGCGTGGATTGAAACATCAAGAAGCAGCTGCCTGTTTCAGGAATCGGAGTCGCCCCTCGCAAGAGGGGCGTGGATTGAAACGTTTCGCTCATGTCACGGCTTGTAGCTTCGTAGGTCGCCCCTCGCAAGAGGGGCGTGGATTGAAACTTTATGAGGGTACGCCTATTTACTGTAAACTCTGTCGCCCCTCGCAAGAGGGGCGTGGATTGAAACCAGCCAATGCATCCTAAAAGGCAAAGTGGATCAGTCGCCCCTCGCAAGAGGGGCGTGGATTGAAACAAACGGATAGTAGGCCTTACTGGAACACCTGACCGTCGCCCCTCGCAAGAGGGGCGTGGATTGAAACATCGGGTTATCCACTTTGCTGAAGTAGGTATTGGTCGCCCCTCGCAAGAGGGGCGTGGATTGAAACAAAATGGTGCGTGTCTGTCTTTATCCAGTACTTTGTCGCCCCTCGCAAGAGGGGCGTGGATTGAAACTTCTTGTCACGCTTTGCTCCGTATGATATCGGCTTGTCGCCCCTCGCAAGAGGGGCGTGGATTGAAACAGTCTGGGGAGAGCCTGACGGACTCATGATGAACTGTCGCCCCTCGCAAGAGGGGCGTGGATTGAAACTTCGAGAACGTGATCGACTACGATGTCAACGCGTCGCCCCTCGCAAGAGGGGCGTGGATTGAAACAAATGAAGTTCCATGAAGAGAGTATACAAAAAATTGTCGCCCCTCGCAAGAGGGGCGTGGATTGAAACAGTTGTGATATTTTATGTTGACCTCATTTCTCCCTCTCGCTAGAGAGGAGTGAATTGAAATATCGTCTTACGGCTATAGCTGACAGTTGTCTTGGACACCTTTGATGTGTTTGCAATTCTAACCTGGCTAAAACTATCCGTGCCAGGTACACCAAAATTTACATAAACTTCGCTACGCTTGTCTATGTAAATTTTAGTGGACCAGGCACTGTTCATTTCTCCCTCTCGTAAGAGGAGCGTGGATTGAAATACTGTATAAGCCATAAAGTGTCCGAGCAATATCCGTCGGACCCCGCAAGGAGCTCGTGGATTGGAACTAGAACTTCTTCGGAGACTCCGTTATCATAACCGGGATTGTCACGTTATAGCAGACGGTTGTCAAGATTGCCACTAAATTTAGTGACAATTCTAAATTGGTTAAAACTACCCGTGCCAGGTACCAAAAAATTAATATAAACTTCACTGCGCTCGTTTATATAAATTTTATGGGACCAGTCAATGATTATTTCACCTATTGCGAGAGACAATTATTTTGTATTTACAGATCTGTTGATTGATGCTATACTTTACTTTAGATAAAACTTAGGAGCATGTTATGCATGAAATTAGCTCCTGATTTGTAAAGGAGAAGCTTTGATGGAAAGTGTATTTACATATATACTGCTATGTGGCGGTATTATCCTGCAGATGTTTAATATCTACACCTATTATTCCTTTATTCGTAATTCCGCTGTGGATGTCTTATCAACAGGAGACAGGCATGACAGGATATTATCAGACCTGTCGCTTGCCCTGCTGGTATTTTTCTTTTGTGGATATATTTTTGTTACGGTTAGTGGCAGGGCAACGCTCATAGTCGGCGCTATTTTCTTCTTTGGCGCCATATTCTGCGCCATTATGATCCATCTTGTGATACGTCTTACCGCCACAGCAAAGCGAAGGAGTATTGACCTTGTAAAAACACTCATTAAGGTCATTGAGGAGCGTGACGCCAACCTTAACGGCCACAGTCTCTATGTTCAAAATGTGACCATGTGCATATGGCGCCATCTTCCCGATATTATAAAGTCATCTATAAACGCGGTTAATCTTGAATACGCGGCTCTTTTACATGATGTAGGAAAGCTGGGAATACCCGAGAGCATTTTAAATAAGCCCGGGAAGCTTGACGATGAAGAGTGGGAGATAATGAAGCAGCATCCAAGGAAGGGCGTTGCTATACTGAAGGAGCTCCAATCATTTGAATCAATCCTGCCATGGATAGAATATCACCATGAAAGGATTGATGGTAAGGGATATTATGGCATACCTGGAAAAGATATACCTCTTGAGGCGAGAATTATCGCCGTAGCGGATACATATTCAGCCATTACCATGCGGAGGTCATATAAGCCTTCGAAGACTTATGATGAGGCTATAAATATTATAGAGTCCGTCGCGGGGACCCAGCTTGATGCTGATCTTGTGGATATTTTCTACGAAATACCACGGGCAGAGCTCGAAGCCTGCGCTCCTAATAACATAGAGATAGCGGAATAGATAAATTTTTCAAACACCGGGAAAACTATCTCGGTTTCTTTATTATAAACACAACCGAAAAAAGCACCAGAATAGGTGCTTTCTTCGGTTAAAAAGAGAGGAGAGACATGATAGAAGGGGGATTCTATCATGAATTTATGAAAAAGTTTCTCGTCAGCTAATTTAGTTGTATGTCTTGTAAATCTGTACTTCATTTACTTGACATCCTTATTATATACCCTGAAAAAGAATTTGTCAACACTTTTTTTGAAGATTTTCAAATTTTTTTTCGATGCAAAAGTCTGCCATACAAAATGTGAAGAATCTATAAACTCTACATAAAATGAAAAACTCTTGCAGTGAGCGCAAGAATGTATTATAATACTATTCATACCAAATGTCAAGAGGTAATATTCGATAAAAGGAGAAAAACTTTGGGAATAACAGTAATAGGCGCGGTATTTGTAGACATCAAGGGTTATCCTACGGATAAGTATATCCCCGGCGGCAAGAACGCAGGAAGGGTGGAGCAGGCTCATGGCGGTGTAAGCAGAAATATCGTCGAGGATATAGCGAATGTGGAGCTCCGTCCGACCTTTGTTAGCGTGGTGGATGATAGCACACTTGGTGATGATGTGGTTAAGAAACTCGAGAATCACAAGGTGAATACGAAATATATCAAGAAGACTGAAGATGGTCTCGGTACCTGGCTTGCTATATTTGACAACACGGGAGACGTGGTGGCGGCTATAAGCAAGCGACCGGATCTTTCGGGCATTGCTGAGACCCTGAACGAGAGCGGTGACGAGATTTTTGAGAATTCAGACAGCATAGCTATAGAGATTGATGCCGAAAGGGAAATTCTCCACAAGACGTTTGAGCTTGCGGAGAAGTTTCATAAGGATATATACGCTGTTGTCTCGAATATGTCGATTGCCGTTGAGAGGCGTGACTATATAAAGAGAACCAAGTGCTTCATCTGTAACAAGCAGGAAGCGGGTATTTTCTTCTCGGATGATTACGAGCAGCTTAGCTCTGATGAGATGAGACAGGTTCTTTCCGCAAATGTAATGCGGGCCCAGATTCCATGCATGGTTGTAACCTTGGGCGAGGATGGCGCTGTTTATGCTACAAAGGATGGTAAATCGGGCTACTGTCCGGCGAAGCACGTGAATGTCGTTGATACCACGGGAGCAGGAGATTCGTTCTTTGCGGGTGTTACGATAGGGATGACCTACGGGAAGAGCCTTGAGGAGTCTCTTGAGATAGGGAGTCGCCTCGCGGCTTCAGTCATTTCAACCCGTGACAACGTATGCCCTAGGTTCCTGCCGTCGGAGTTCGGATTTGACTGTCAGTAGGCGGAGTTCGTGTCTGGCTTCAAAAAAGCTGTGAGCTAAGCTCACAGCTTTTTTGGTGCCTGACTCGGACGCGACTGGCGCCAGACGCTGATTTTAGTAGGCGTTCTTATTTACAAACCCCTTGAAGAAGGTAAGGAAGAGTATCTTAAAGTCAAACCCTACCGTCCAGTGCTCTATATAGTAGATATCGTACTCTATCCTCTTCTTGATGGAGGTGTCGCCGCGATACCCATTTACCTGGGCCCATCCCGTGATGCCCGGACGTACCTGATGCTTAATATTATAGCGGGGAATCTCTTCCTGGAACTTCTCTACAAAGTAAGGGCGCTCAGGACGCGGCCCCACGAGGCTCATGTCACCCTTAAGGACATTGAAGACCTGGGGCAGCTCATCGATACTGGTCTTTCTGATAAACCTTCCGACCTTCGTGACACGTGGATCACCTTTCGTGGTCCACTCTTTTTTCTCCTTTTTAGGATCCTCAACCCGCATTGAGCGGAACTTGTACATATTGAATTCCTTATTGTGGAGGCCTACACGTACCTGCTTGAAAATGAGCGGCCCGGGTGAGGAGACCTTTACGGCTATCGCTGTGATCAACATAGGAATAGCGAAAACAATCAGCATGACTATACCGCCGATGAGGTCTATCAGGCGCTTAACCATCCGGTTAAATGGAGAGGCAAGCGGAACATTTCTTATATTAATGACGGGAAGCCCCTCGACATCCTCAGTGTGGGCGGTTGTAGGTATTACGTTGTGGTAGTCAGGCACGAACTGGGTGTGGGTCCCGTTCTTTTCACAGACGGCGACTATTTTTTCAAGATTGTCGTAATCAGAGAGCTTGAGAGTTACGGCGATTTCATCGAACTTGTGGGTGCCTAAGAGGTCAGGCAGTTCATCGGTCTTTCCGATAACCTCGATTCCCATGAACCTTGTGCCTATAGGAGTGTGGTCATCGAGAATTCCATAAATCGTGTACCCCCAGCCGGGATTCGCGAGAATCCTCTTTATATATTGCTCCATGACGGCACTGTAGCCGACGAGGAGCATGTGCTTCTGGTTATAGCCCTTCTTCCTGAAAAAGTAGAGTATTTTCCTTAGATAAAACCTGAATGTTACCCCGAAGAAGATATTTGTGAAGAAGAATATCGCCATGAATGAACGGGAGATATCTCCTTCCTTCAGTAAATAGAGGAGGAGAGGGAAGCTTGTAATCGCTATCACATTTGCCCGGATGAAATTTCCTATCTCGTTCCTGAACCTCATCTGCCTCATAGGCGAATATACCGATGAAAAATAGTACACTATGAGGTATATAGGCACGAGGAAAATGAGGAACTGCATATAGTGGCGCATAGGCCACCACATGGCGTCCTGGGGCGGGAATATCTCAAACCTTATAAGCCATGCGATCTGAAATGAAAATATTATAAGAAAGGCGTCACAGATTACGTAGAACCTGTTGAGCACCTGCTGGTTTTCTTTTATCATAGGAACCTCTTCTTTAAAATATAATCTTTGCTTATTATACTACATCGTCGGGATTATTGCCATAAAAGTTTTGGAAAATGTAAAAATGACCGATTATTTCACAATTGCTTCACATGATGATTGTATAATAGGTTTTGGAGCTGAGAAATGAACGGTTCCGATTACATTGTTAATATTGGAGGCATTTTCAATGGATAACAATTACAACCCAAACAATCAGGATCAGAGTTATAATAATGGAAACTATTATAACAATCAGGCATACAACGGTAACGGGGCTTATCAGAGCGCGCCCGGCTTTAACAGCAATCAGGGCTATAACAGCCAGCCGCCTATGAACAATTTTAACGGCAATAATGGCGGTAAGAAGAAGGGCCACGGCGGTCTGATAGCGCTTGTGATAGTACTCTGCATGGTTATTGCCGGTGGTATTGGCGCGGGAGTGACCTATTATGTAAGCAATGGCAATGCGCCAAAGGAAGAGGCTTCTGCCGATTCTTCGGATAAGAGCTCATCTGACGGAAGCGATAAGACGGCGGATAATAGCGCGTCGAGCCAGATAGGGCAGACTCAGGTCATAAAGGGTCTCGCTGACGGCGGCACGTCTGACCTTTCGGGCATTTACGATGAGGTACTTCCTTCTATAGTAGCTATTACCTGTAAATCAACAGAAAATGTAAATACCTTCTGGGGTACGTACAGTGAAGATGTTACGGGTGCGGGCTCAGGTGTTATATTTGATAAGGACGATAAATATCTCTACATTTTAACCAACAATCATGTGGTAGAGGACGCGAAGTCGCTTTCTATCAAGTTTGTGGATGATGAGGTTGTAGACGGTGAAGTTAAGGGAACCGCGGCTTACAGCGATCTTGCTGTTGTCTCGGTAAAGCTCTCGGACCTTAAGGACTCCACGAAGAAAGAAGTGAAGACCGCGACTCTAGGCACCTCAGCTGACGTAAAGGTTGGTGAGATGGTTATGGCTATCGGAAATGCCCTCGGCTACGGGCAGTCACTTACAGTTGGTTACGTAAGCGCTACCGACAGGGAGGTTTCCATAGAGGACGTTACTCTTAACCTTATTCAGACTGACGCGGCCATAAATCCGGGTAATTCAGGCGGAGCCCTCATAAATCTCAAGGGTGAGGTAATCGGCATTAACTCGGCCAAATATTCCGACAAGGATGTAGAAGGTACAGGCTACGCCATTCCTATGGATACGGCAAAGCCTCTCGCTGAGCAGCTTAAGGACAGTGAGCCTGTAAGCGATGAGGACAGGGGATATCTTGGAATTTACTATAAGCCAGTTGACGACCAGACTCATCAGTATTATAATATTCCTTACGGACTCTACGTATCACAGGTTGATGAGAAGGGTGGCGCCGCTAAGGCCGGTATCGTCCAGGGTGATGTAATCACGAAGGTTGACGGCTACAGCGTTCAGAGCGCTAACTCCATTAATTCCATCATCCAGAGCAAACGTAAGGGCGATAAGGTTAAGGTTACAATCAAGCGCTATGACAACGGAGAATATGTCGAGAAGGAAATAGAGGTCACGCTCGCTGAGAAGCCTGCTGAGCTTGATTCTGACAGCTCCGACAGCGAAGGCAGCCGGAATAATGGCAATGATTCGAACAATAACTCTAATCCTTACAACTACTATAACAATGGCAATGACGGAGACAGCAACGGTAATTCCGGAAATGATGGCTGGAATCAGTTCTTCTTCGGATACTAATGTAAAGGAAATATATGGAGAGAGAATTTGAACTTTACGCTCCGTGCCACTTCGGACTTGAAGCGGTACTTAAGCGCGAGCTTACTGATCTTGGCATTGAGATAACTTCAGTTACAGACGGCAGAGTCAATTTTAAGGGCTCTGCCGCCGTTGTCGCAAAAGCGAACATATTTTTAAGAACGACTGAAAGGGTTATGATCACGGTCGGCACATTTAAGGCGACAACGTTCGAGGAGCTGTTTCAGGGAATAAAAGCCTTGCCATGGGAGAATTATATCCCTAAGGATGGACGCTTCTGGGTGAAGAAGGCGACGTCCATAAAGAGCGCCCTTTTTTCCACCTCTGACATCCAGTCCATAGTGAAGAAGGCCATGGTTGAGCGCCTTAAGGAGAAATACAGGGTCTCGTGGTTTGAGGAGAGCGGAAATGAATATCCTATCAGGGTTTCTCTTCTGAAGGATGAAGTTACGGTCGCCCTTGACACTTCAGGGGAATCTCTTCACAAGCGAGGCTACAGGAAAATGACCGTAAAGGCCCCGATTTCCGAGACTCTTGCGGCGGCCCTTATAAGTCTGACCCCGTGGAAGGCAGACAGGATTCTAATAGACCCATTCTGTGGTTCGGGCACCATTCCTATAGAGACCGCCATGATGGGACTTCATATAGCTCCCGGTATGACGAGGCATTTCACGGCTGAAAACTGGGATAATTTGGTTCCTGCCAAGTACTTCAAGGAAGCTAAGAGCGAGGCCTATAGCCTTATAGATACCGATACGAAGCTTGAGATACAGGGCTATGATCTTGATCCGGATGCTGTGGAGGCCGCTAGGGCAAATGCTGAGCTTGCGGGCGTGGATGACCAGATTCATTTTCAGGCAAGGGACGTAAAGGATCTCAGCAGTCATAACAAGTATGGCTTCATCATCACTAATCCTCCTTACGGTGAGCGTCTTGAAGAGAAGAAGGACATGCCTGCCCTCTATACTCTTATAGGTGAGAGCTTTGGCAAGCTTGACACCTGGTCGAGCTATATTATTACGAGCTTTGAGGACGCTGAGAAGTATATAGGAAGGAAGGCCGCGAAGAACAGGAAGATTTATAACGGAATGATCAAGACCTACTTCTATTCATTCCCGGGGCCTAAACCACCCAGGCGGACTAATCGTGTAGAAAATGCTGCTGACAGCGGTAGTACGTTGTCTGAATAGAGTCAGTTGACTAAAGTTTTATAATTTTTTTGAATAAAATAATAATTTTATTAAATTTGTACTTGATTTTTTTCTCTGAGTGATATATCATATCTCTATACTTAAAAAAAGTTTAAGGCGGTACAGAGATTTGGAAGATAAGAAGAAAGAGCTGCGTAAGATAGCCGGTTCCAGCATGTCGATCATGGCGGGAACTTTGGCTTTTGCGGCTCTTTTTTCAGTATATAAGCCCGAGCCGCTAACCATCATGGCAAATGCTGAGAGCGCCGACAGGGCGGCTTCAAGGCCGGGAATCACCTCAGACGCGACAGGAACCGCGGTTGATGATCATAGCAAGGATGTCGTTATGGAGAACATCAACAAGGATGTTGTCGTAGAGGAAGAGAGCAGCGAGGAGCAGAATCTCGAGGCTGAACCTGCGGTAGTTGTCGCTGGAGACGAGAGCAGCTCGTCATCAGCTATAGATCCGGCTCTCCTATCGGACACATATGTTAAGATACCTAAGGCAGCTGGGTCGGGGAAGGCCCTCGTTACTGATAATTATCTCTACAGAACGGTTTATCTTGATATCGACAATGCTTCACTTAAGGATTATAAGAACATTATTCCGGTCCGCGTGAAGAAGGATAAGACATATGACGGAGACCTTGAAAATGTTCTGCTGCCTCCGTACATTACAGCCTTCCTATCCGGAGCTGACAGCTCTAACACAGCGAATCAGGAGGATTACGACAAGGCTGACAAGTCAGAGAAGAAGTCGAAGACAGGAGATCCGCTCGCCGCTTTTTCTGTAAGTAAAAACGAGGATGGCAGTGTCAGATTTTCATTTACCTTTAACAGGCTTTATGTGCCTGCGCTTTATGAGGACAATGACTATTACTATATAAATTTACAGAAGCCTAAGGATGTCTATGATAAGATAATTGTTATAGACGCGGGCCACGGCGGCAAGGATCCGGGGTCTTATTCTCTTGACGGGGATGTGGCTGAGAAGAATATAAACCTCAAGATAGCGAATTTTATGAAGGACTATTTTGACGGTCAGGATAACATTAAGGTTTACTATACGAGAACGACTGATTCAACCACCTATCTCAGGAGCAGGGCAGACCTGGCGAATGAGCTGGACGCCGACCTCTTTGTCAGCATCCATAACAATGCTTTCTATTCTGACGGCGTTGATGGGTCGGAGGTCCTCTATAACCAGAAGAACAAGGAGACCATTACGAAGTCAAGGAAGCTCGCGGAGCTCTTACTTAAAAGTGTGACAGAGACTTGCGGTACCAGGTATCGCGGCCTTCAGGACGGTAGCGGCATTTACGTAATCCATCATACAAATATGCCGTCAGTACTTGTGGAGGTAGGCTATCTCACCGATACCTCTGATCTCGCAAAGCTCAATGATGATACAGAGATGAAAAAATGCGCTGACAATATGTGCAAGACTATAGTAGATTTTTTGGGTGTATGAAAGTAAAAATAGGCTCCGGTCGTTGACCGGGGCTTTCTTTAAGGAGTGAGACTATGATTAAGAAAATTATTTTCGCGACAGGAAACGCGGGGAAGCTCAAGGAGATTCGTGAAATACTTGAAGGAAGCGGCATAGAAGTGGTAACCATGAAGGAAGCGGGTTACAATCTTGATATTGTCGAGGATGGGAAGACATTCGATGAAAATGCCCTGATTAAGGCCAGAACTGTCGCTAAGGCTTCGGGGGAGGCAGCTATGAGCGATGACTCGGGGCTTTCCATCGATTATTTGAATGGAGAGCCGGGCATTTACTCGGCGAGATTCATGGGGCATGACACAAGCTATGATATTAAGAACGCAAAGCTCCTTGAAATGCTTAAGGATGCCAAGGGAGACGCAAGGAGCGCAAGGTACGAATGCTCCGTAGCCCTTGTCCTTCCTGATGGAAGGGAGTTCGTGAAGCATGAGACTATGGAGGGATTAATAGCTAATGCGCCTGCCGGTCAAAATGGTTTCGGCTACGACCCTATTTTCATGCTGCCTCAGTATGGCAAGACAGCTGCCGAAATAAGCCCTGAGGAGAAAAACAAAATCAGTCACAGGGGTAAGGCGTTGAGAGCCATGAAGGAAGTTATATATAAGCTTAACGAGGAGGAAAAGTGAAGGCACTTATAGTAAGCGATACCCACGGACGCCATGAGAATTTTGATAGAGTTCTTAAGAAGGTCGGTGAGGTTGACATGGTTATTCACGCGGGAGACGTGGAGGAAGAAGAGGAATATTTTCAAAAAAAGGTAAGTCAGCTTTCTTGCGATGGCAGGCCCGTTGAACTCCATATGGTCAGGGGAAACTGCGATACATTTACCGAGCTTCCTGCAAATGACGTATTCATGTTTGGCGAGAGGATGGTCTTTCTCGCCCACGGTCACAGGTACTTTGTCGGGGGAGGATGTGGTGAACTGGCTGATGCGGCTGAGACAAATGGCTGCGATATAGCTATTTACGGTCATACGCATGTTCCTGATTACCACAGTGAAAATGGAATAACCGTAATTAACCCTGGGAGCCTCGAGAGACCGAGACAGGATGGGAGAAGACCGTCATTTGCCCTCATGGAGCTTGACAGCCGGGGAAATCTCCTTGTCAGTATTTGCTTGCTTGGCGCGGACGGAAATATTATTGTATGCAGATAAAGGGTCGGAAAACGGTATATTTGTGGACTTTTGATTTTTTTGAAATTTTTTCAAAAAAAGGGTTGACAATCATTAATCGGGAGTGTATAATACATATCGTTGCTTCGCTCAAGAGAGAGCAACAAAACCTGATCGGGGTGTGGCTCAGTTTGGCTAGAGTGCTTGATTTGGGATCAAGAGGTCGCAGGTTCGAATCCTGTCACCCCGATGCTTTAACTTAATATATATGCGGGTGTGGTTCAATGGTAGAACACCAGCCTTCCAAGCTGGATACGTGGGTTCGATTCCCATCACCCGCTTTCGTTTTCGGAAAATTCCGGAGATGGAAAGGTTTGTGCCAGTAGCTCAGCTGGATAGAGCAACGGCCTTCTAAGCCGTGTGTCGGGGGTTCGAATCCCCCCTGGCACAATGAAGTAAGTTGCTTCAGATAATTATGGTGGGTATAGCGCAGTTGGAAGCGCGTCAGATTGTGGCTCTGAAGGCCCAGGGTTCGAGCCCCTGTACCCACCCGATAAGCAAAGACCCTGTGGCCTTTGCTTTTTTATTGTCGTAGAGAGGGACCCGCTGGCGTAGCCAGTGGGAGAGTAGGCTACGACTAAGTAAGCTCCGAAGGAGCTTACAGAATATCACATCGCTTTGCGATGGATGAAAGTCAGCAAAGCTGACTTTCTTTGAAGAGAGCTGAACACGAATTCTCTTCGAGAATTCGCAGCGTCATACCGCTTCGCGGCATGACAATAGCCGATCGATTTTCGTTCCTTCGGGCGAAAGTCGCGGGACACATCGCTATGCGATGTGTCAGTGGGCCATAGCCAAGCGGTTAAGGCACAGGACTTTGACTCCTGCATTCGACGGTTCAAATCCGGCTGGCCCAGTTGTAGAAATTCAGCGGAGCTGAATTTCTTTGAAGAGAGCTGAACACGAATTCTCTTCGAGAATTCGCAGCGTCATACCGCTTCGCGGCATGACAATGGTTCGAAAATCGCGGGACGTGTCGCTTCGCAACACGTCAATTGCGGATATGGCGGAATTGGTAGACGCGCCAGATTTAGGTTCTGGTGGGAACCCCCATGCAGGTTCAAGTCCTGTTATCCGCATGTTGTCACAGAGAGGGACCCGCTGGCGAAGCCAGTGGGAGAGTTGGCTGTGGCTAAGTAACGACCGAAGGTCGTTACAGAATAGATATATTTTTATTATACGGGATTGACTATGAGCATTATAGATACCTTCGGTTCTTACGTCTCTTCACTTTCAGACAATCACCCTAAGGCAGCGAGAACTCTTCTTAAGACGGGATGGCAGCTTCAGGGTTTTAAATTTTCCCATTTTCCTGACAAACGCCTCATACCTTCAGACCGGTATCTAGCTTCACTTATGATGGATACCATGTCCGCTCCACTTAAAAGCCCGGAGAAGAGTGTGATTGTCAGTATTTTTATGCCCTGCGAAATTATTGAAGAAGCAGGACTTGTACCATATGACGTGGAAGGTATGTCTTGCTATATTTCAGCTTCAAGGGCTGATAAGATATTTAATATAGAGGCTATGGATGCCGGAATCCCGGATACGCTCTGCAGCTACCACCGTACATTTATAGGAGCGGCCTATAAGGGCCTCCTTCCGGCGCCTAAATTTATCGCCTACACGAACCTTATCTGTGACGCTAATATGCTCACATTTAAGACTCTTGCGGATTATTACGGCGTCCCTTCATTTTACGTTGAGGTTCCGAAGGACCGTTCTGATGCTTCTGTGAGACTCGTAGCGGACGAGCTTCGCGAGATGAAGTCTTTTGTTGAAAAATGCACGGGGCAGAAAATAGACGACGCAGCGGTCGGAAAAAGGGTAGAACGCAGTAAGAGGACCCTGGAGCTTTTCGCTTCCGCCCGCAAGGCACGTAAGAATAAATGTGTAATTACCGATATTGTTTCTCCTATGTATCTTGCTATTACCAACAATATCCTGCTCGGCACAAAGGGTGAGGAAAATTATGTAAATATGCTCTTAAATGATGTGCGTCTTGCCGGCCCGAAGAAGGGGAAGCACATTTACTGGATGCATACAATTCCTTACTGGTCCGATGCCGTGAAGAAGAGCCTATGGTTTAATGAAAATGCCCAGATAGTCGGAGATGAGCTCGCTGACGCGATAAATCCTGATTTTGATTCATCCGATCCTTATGAAGCCATGGCGCACCGAATGGTTTACAACAATATTAATGGCGATGCCATGAACAGGATACAGGCCGGAATAAGGCATGCTAAGGAGACAGGCGCTGACGGAGTTGTCTGGTTTAATCACTGGGGATGCAAGCACACGATAGGCAGCTCTCTCTTAGCTAAGAAGGAGTTTGAAAGGGCAGGGCTGCCACTTCTGATACTTGACGGAGACGGCTGTGACAGGTCTCATGGAGGAGAAGGCCAGACAGCTACAAGGCTTGAGGCCTTCCTTGAGATGCTAGATTGATGGAGAAATATGGAGAAGACATATTATATTTGCAAATATACTCCCGTTGAACTTCTTAAGGCTCTTGGAGGAGAATGCGAGGAGCTTAACCATATGCCCGATGGCTTTGATAAGGCAGAGTCCTGCGTTGGAGCGAATATCTGCGGCTATGGCAAATCAGTAATCGATGCGGTTATGGATGGTAAGGTTCATGAGCTTATCCTTACGACCTGTTGTGATTCGATAAAGGCGGTCTATGATACGCTGAAGGCTTCGGGAAAGCTGTCATTTCTTTTTATGCTTGATTTGCCTCATGATGACGGCATATGCTCGAGACAGGTTTTCACGGCAGAGCTTCTGAGGCTTGCTAGGGAATATAGTGACTACAAGGGCACATCATTTTCAAGGGAAAAATTCTTAGATAGCTTTACCATGAAGGATGACAAGGTCTGTGACCATATAGCGGTTATGGGCGCAAGAGTTGGCGATGGCCTCTCTTCTCTTATAAGGGAGTCGATGCCTCTTCCTGTGAAGGATTACACCTGTATCAACAACAGGAGCGTTATGAAGCCTTCAAGTGAAGGCGATTCATTTGAAGAACTGATGGAAGAGTACGCGTCACTGCTTCTTGGCGAACTTCCCTGCCTGCGTATGACAGACGTTACCGGAAGAAAGAGAATCCTTGACGCTCCGGGATTAAAGGGAATTATTTACAATACGGTCAGGTTCTGTGATTTCTATGGATTTGAATACGCGGCTCTCTTAAGGACAAAGCCTGATGTGCCGATGATTAAAATCGAGACTGATTTTACTACCCAGTCAAGGGGGCAGATGAGAACAAGGCTTGAGGCTTTTAACGAGGAGCTTGGCATTTCAACCGGAGATGATAAGAAGAAAGAGAGGAATATTGTGGGAAAAGGCTATTTTGCCGGAATAGACAGCGGTTCTACAAGCACCGACGTTGTTATTCTTGATAAAAATAAGGAAATGGCCGCCGGAATAATTATTCCAACAGGCGCCGGCGCGGCCCTTTCAGCAGGCGATGCCCTGAAGCAGGCATGCGCCGAGGCCGGCATTAATGAAGAGGATATAGACAGAATCATAACTACAGGTTATGGTAGAGACGCGATTGATACCGGTGACAAGAGTATAACGGAGATTACCTGTCACGCTAAGGGAGCCCATTTCCTTGATCCTTCGGTAAGAACTGTCATAGACATAGGCGGCCAGGACAGCAAGGCTATCCATCTCGATGAGAATGGAAATGTTGTGAATTTCGCGATGAATGATAAATGTGCCGCCGGAACGGGACGTTTCCTTGATATGATGGCGCATACCATGCAGATGAGTCTTGACGAGATGAGTGAGCTTGGTTTATCATATGACGAGGACATCACGATTTCGAGTATGTGCTCGGTGTTCGCTGAGTCTGAGGTTGTATCGCTTGTTGCGCAGAATAAGAAGAAGGATGATATAGTCCATGGTATCAATAAGGCTGTTGCCCTTAAGACCCTTGCGCTCGTTAAGCGGGTTTCGGGTGAAAGCAGATATATGATGACAGGTGGCGTAGCGAAGAACAAGGGGCTTGTTGCGACTCTGTCTGAGATGTTAAAGGAAGAATTATCTATAAGTGAAAATGCGCAGCTGTGTGGCGCTCTTGGCGCGGCACTTTTCGCGATGGGAGAATGATATGTCTTTTTTTTCGGGCGGATCTAAGGTTAAGGATTTTATTCTGATGACCTTGGGAACACTGATTATGGTAGTCGGTATCTACTTTTTCAAGTTCCCGAATAATTTCTCTTTTGGTGGAGTCACAGGTTTTGCGGTAGTTTTAGCTAAGTACACGGGCCCATATTTATCAAAGGGAAATATCACACTTATATTAAATATGGCGCTTCTTGTTCTCGGACTCATATATCTCGGGAAGAGCTTCGCCATGAAGACTGTATATTGTACTATCCTTATGTCAGTTGCCATCCAGGCTCTTGAGTGGTGGCATCCGCTTGATAAACCGGTAACTAATCAGCCCGTAATAGAGCTTGGGTACGCGGTTCTTCTTCCGGCAGTAGGCAGCGCGATACTTTTTAATATCGGAGCTTCAAGCGGTGGTACGGATGTATTGGCGCTTATGATAAAAAAGGCGACCGGGCTCGATGTGGGAACCGGGCTTATGATATCTGATACCATCCTCACATTGTTCACATTTGTGGCGTATGATATGACCACAGGTCTCATGTCACTTATGGGTCTCTTACTTAAGTCACTTGTAATTGACAGTGTCATTGAGAGCTTTAACCTGTGTAAATATGTAAATATTATCTGTGACAATCCGGAGCCTGTTACGGAATACATACGATCTGAGCTTAACAGGTCGGCTACAGTGGCGGACGCTTTAGGGGCATTTTCCGGAAATAAGAAATATATGGTTCTTTCGGTAGTCACAAGACGGCAGGCTATGATGCTGAAGCTCTATGTGCGTAAGGTCGAGCCGGGAGCGTTTATGATAGTTACAAATACGAGTGAAATTATCGGGAAAGGATTTAAGAGATTATAATGGGAAAATATTTTGGAACTGACGGATTCAGAGGAGAAGCAAATGTCGGACTTACGGTTCGTCACGCTTACAAGGTCGGAAGATTTTTGGGCTGGTATTACGGAAGAGAACATAAGGCGAGGATAATCATAGGCAAAGATACGAGACGGTCGAGCTATATGTTTGAATATTCACTTGTCGCAGGCCTTACGGCAAGTGGTGCTGATGCCTATCTTCTTCATGTAACAAGCACTCCCAGTGTTTCTTACGTAGTTCGGACAGAAGGCTTTGACTGCGGTATCATGATTTCGGCGAGTCATAATCCATTTTATGATAATGGCATTAAAGTTATAAATGCCGGCGGATATAAGCTTGAGCCTGAGACCGAGGCTAAGATAGAGGAGTACCTTGACAGGGAGGAAGACGATCTTCCACTTGCTACGAAGGAAAATATTGGAAAAACCATCGACTATGTTCTTGGAAGGAACAGGTATTTAGGCTACCTTATTTCTCTCGCCACCAGGTCCTTCAAGAACATGAAGGTCGGAATAGACTGCGCTAACGGTTCGGCTCATCAGATAGCGAACGCGGTATACAGCGCTCTTGGCGCCAGAACTTTTGTCATAAATGCTGAGCCTGATGGCACGAACATAAATAATAACTGCGGAAGTACGCATATTGAGGGGCTTCAGAGATTTGTTGTCGATAATGGACTTGACGTAGGCTTTGCCTTTGACGGAGACGCCGACCGCTGCATGGCTGTCGATGAAAAGGGGAATGTTGTTGACGGCGACAGGATTCTCTATGTCTGCGGAAAATATTTAAAGGATAAGGGCGAGCTTCACGGAAATAAAGTTGTCACAACAGTTATGTCAAATATTGGCCTCTATAAGGCTTTTGACAACATTGGCATAGGCTACGATAAGACGGACGTTGGTGATAAGTACGTAAGTGAGGATATGGTTAAAAATGGATATTCCCTCGGTGGCGAGCAGAGTGGGCACATCATTTTCAGCAAATACGCGACTACAGGTGACGGTGTGCTTACGTCACTCAAGGTTATGGAGGCTATGCTTGAGTCAAAATGCTCACTTTCAGAGCTTCAGAATGGTCTGAAAATATATCCTCAGGTGCTTATTAACGTGAAGGTGAGTGACAAGGATAAGGCCCTTAATGACGCCGACGTACTTGCGGCCAGGAAGGAAGTTGAAGCAGAGCTTGCCGACAATGGTCGCGTTCTCCTTAGGAAGAGCGGTACAGAGCCTCTCATTCGTGTTATGGTTGAGGCCGAGACCGATGCTAAGGCAAAGGAAATGGCGAAGAAGATAGCTGACGCCGTTGAAAAATGTAAATGATATTAACTGCTAAGAAAATCGCTTGCTATTTTATACGAGTTGTGATATAATATCTATTTGTCGGGCTGCCATGGTGGTAGAAGAATAATTATAATAACAGGATTCTTCTAAGGGAGTACCGCTATATTAATTTGGAGGATATACGTATGAGCGTAAATGTTGAGAAATTAGAGCATAATATGGTAAAACTTACCATCGAGTCCGATGCGAAGGATCTTGATGCTGCTATAGTTAAGGCCTATAATAAGGCTAAGAACAGGATTGCTATCCCCGGTTTCCGTAAGGGTAAGGCACCTCTTAATATGATAGAGAAGATGTACGGCGAAGGTGTATTCTATGAGGATGCCGCTAACGAGCTTATCCCAACAGCTTATGATAATGCCGTTAAGGAAGAGAAACTTGAGATCGTTTCCGATCCTAAGTTTGATGTAACCCAGATTGAGAAGGGCAAGAATTTCATTTTCACCGCCGAAGTTGCTGTTAAGCCTGCTGTAGAGCTTGGCGAGTATAAGGGCGTTAAGGTTGCTAAGCCTGATACTTCAGTTTCAGAGGATGAGATTAATGAAGAGATAGAGAATGATCGCGAGAAGAACGCGAGAACTATCGAGATTACTGATGATGTAGCTAAGGAAGACGACAGAGTTGATATCGACTTCGATGGCTATGTAGATGGCAAGCAGTTCAAGGGCGGCAAGTCAGAAGGATATACACTCACCCTTGGTTCAGGCACCTTTATAGATAATTTTGAGGAGCAGATCGCAGGTCACAAGAAGGGTGACGCTTTTGACGTCAATGTTACCTTCCCTGAGAAGTATCATGAGTCATCACTTGCAGGTAAGCCTGCTGTATTCAAAGTAGTTCTTAACAAGGTTGAGCGTAAGGAGCTTCCTGAGGTTGACGATGACTTTGCTGAGGATGTATCCGGCAAGGCTACCGTTGATGAATATAAGGAAGATGTAAAGCAGAGACTTGCTGACCGCAAGACAAAGGCTGCCAAGGAAGCTAAGGAAGACGAGGCTATCGATAAGGCTGTAGAGAACGCCAAGATGGATATCCCTGACGCTATGATTGATACCCAGGTTAAGCAGCTTTACCAGGAGTTCGCTAACAGACTTCAGGCTCAGGGCATGACTCCACAGCAGTATTTCCAGTTCACAGGCCTTGATCCTAAGGGATTTATTGATAACCTTAAGCCTGAGGCTCTTAAGAGAATTCAGGCGAGACTTGTTCTTGAGGCTGTCGCTGACGCGGAGAATATTCAGGTCAATGAGGAAGACTTCGAGAACCATGTAGCTGAGATGGCTAAGGATTACAACCTTGAGGTTGAGAAGCTTAAGAGCATGATCGGTGAGAACGAGAAGGAAGCTATGTATAAGGACATCGCCGTTCAGAAGGCTGTAGATATTGTAGCTGATAATGCTGTTGAGGTTGAGGAAGCTCATAAGCCTGAGAAGAAGCATAAGAAGGTTGAAGCTAAGGAAGAAAAGGCTGAACAGTAATAGAAAGTTAATAAATTTAGAGGGACAGGGACTTGATTTATCTCTGTCCCTCTGTTATTATAGTAATAGTCATGTTTAAATGATAGAAAAAGGCCTGAAGAAAAGGGCAGAAGTGAGGTTATTTAATGAGCGTAATTCCATATGTCATAGAGCAGACAAGTCGTGGTGAGAGATCATACGATATATATTCAAGACTTCTCGAAGACAGAATTGTATTTTTAGGCGAGGAAGTTACTGATGTTTCAGCGAATGTTGTAGTAGCGCAGCTTCTTTTCCTTGAGTCAGAGGACCCGTCTAAGGATATCCATCTCTATATCAATTCCCCGGGTGGTTCGGTTACAGCCGGAATGGCTATTTATGATACCATGCACTATATCAAGTGCGATGTTTCAACAATCTGTATTGGCCTTGCCGCAAGTATGGGAGCTTTTCTTCTTGCGGGTGGCGCTAAGGGTAAGAGATATGCCCTTCCTAATTCCGAGATCCTTATCCACCAGCCTAGCGGTGGTGCCAAGGGACAGGCTTCAGATATTCAGATTGTTGCCGATAATATTATTAAGACACGTAAGAAGATGAATGAGATCCTTGCGGCAAACACAGGCAGAACCTATGAAGAGCTCTGCAGGGATACCGACCGCGATAACTATATGACAGCAGAAGAAGCCCTTGATTATGGCCTCATAGATGAGATAGTTACCGAGAGAAAAAATTAATGAGGTGAATAATGCCTAAAACCAGATCAGATTCTGTTTACCGTTGCGCCTTTTGTGGCAAGAGTCAGGACCAGGTGAGAAGACTTATCCAGGGACCTAATGGTGTGTGCATCTGTGATGAATGCATAGATGTATGCAGTAATATGATGGACGAGGGCGAGCAGTTTGACCCGAGACCTGAGATAAACCTTCTTAAGCCTCGCCAGATAAAGGACTTCCTTGACCAGTATGTTATCGGCCAGGACAGGGCTAAGGTTGCGCTCTCCGTAGCGGTATATAACCACTATAAGAGGGTTTTATCGAGGCGCAGCCTTGATGTAGATCTTCAGAAGAGCAACATCCTTATGGTAGGTCCTACCGGTTCCGGTAAGACTTATCTTGCGCAGACTCTTGCTAAGCTTTTGAATGTTCCATTCGCGATAGCTGATGCCACTACTCTTACAGAGGCCGGCTACGTAGGCGAGGATGTTGAGAATATTCTCCTTAAGCTTATCCAGGCTGCCGATTATGATATTAAGCGCGCTGAGCATGGAATTATTTATATCGATGAGATCGATAAGATTACAAAGAAGTCTGAGAACATGTCCATAACCCGTGATGTATCGGGCGAGGGCGTTCAGCAGGCGCTTCTTAAGATACTCGAAGGTACAAATGCTTCTGTTCCTCCTCAGGGCGGAAGGAAGCATCCACATCAGGAGCTTATTCAGATTGATACTACCAATATCTTATTTATCTGCGGCGGAGCCTTTGACGGTCTCGAGAAGATTATCGAGAACCGTATAGGTCAGAAGTCTATTGGCTTCGGTGGCACTCTTGAGGAGCAGAAGAAACAGGATATTTCGTCCCTACTTAAGCAGGTTATGCCGGAGGATTTTGTTAAGTTTGGTCTCATACCTGAGTTTATCGGTCGTGTGCCTGTAACAGTTACTCTCGACCTTCTGACCGAGGATGATCTTATTCGTGTTCTTACTGAACCTAAGAACGCCCTTGTTAAGCAGTACAAGAAGCTCTTTGAGCTTGACGGAGTAAAGCTTGACTTCGACGACGATGCCGTACGCGAGATAGCTAAGCAGTCAGAGACAAGGAAGACCGGAGCCAGAGGCTTAAGGGCTATCATGGAGAATGTTCTTATGGACACCATGTATAAGACTCCGAGTGAGACTGATCTTAAGAGTGTACAGGTTACCACTGCTTCCGTGAGGGGAGAAGAGGAACCTAAGCTCATAATGAAGGAGCCGGTGGATATCAAGACAAAGGTTACCCGCAAAAAGGTGACGGACGAGTCCGCTTAGATTGTCGTAGAAGGGGACCCAACCGTAAGGTTGGGGGAGTAGGCTACGACCAAGTAAGCTCCGTAGGAGCTTACAGCAGTTGCAAATAAGCCAGCATTTTACTGCTGGCTTTGTTCTTTATAGAGAGGTTTACTATGGAACAGATGACATTTGGCGACATGATGGGAAATGGCGGAAACAGCACAGTTCCGCTTGCCGATCGACTTAGACCTGAGGACCTTTCGGATTTTGCGGGCCAGGAACATTTACTCGGACCCGGTAAACTCTTACGTCGCCTTATAGAAAATGATGAGATCAGCTCTATGATTTTCTGGGGCCCACCGGGAGTGGGTAAGACAACACTTGCCGGCATTATCGCAAAGCGAACCCATGCTAACTTCGTTAATTTTTCAGCTGTAACAAGTGGGATAAAGGAAATAAAAGAGGTAATGGCTGATGCTGAAAACGCAAGGAAATCCGGCCTTCGCACTGTCCTTTTTGTTGACGAGATCCACCGCTTTAATAAGGCTCAGCAGGATGCCTTTCTGCCATATGTGGAAAGAGGCAGCATAACCCTTATAGGGGCGACCACTGAAAATCCCTCATTCCAGGTTAATTCGGCTCTTCTCTCCAGATGCAAGGTATTTGTTCTGAAAGAGCTTCAGACTACAGATATAGAAAAACTGCTAAAACGTGCGCTCACGAGCAAGAAGGGATTCGGATATTTAAATGTGGATATTTCCGATGAACTGATTCACGCGATTGCTGAGTTCGCTAACGGAGACGCGAGAACTGCGTTAAATACATTGGAGATGGCCGTAAACAACGGAGATATTACTCCTAGTGGAACAGTAGTAACAAAGGATATTGTGGAGCAATGTACGAGCCGCAAATCACTCCTGTATGACAGACACGGGGAAGAGCACTATAACCTTATCTCAGCGCTTCATAAATCAATGAGAAATTCGGATCCTGACGCTGCCATATACTGGCTCGCCAGAATGCTTGAAGCCGGTGAGGATCCTCTTTATGTCGCGAGACGTGTAATAAGGTTCGCAAGCGAAGATGTGGGACTTGCCGATCCTGATGCGCTTCCGCTTGCCATCGCGGCATACGAAGCCTGCCATTATATAGGGATGCCCGAGTGCTCGGTTAACCTTGCTGAGGCTGTTACTTATATGGCTATGGCGCCTAAGTCAAACGCCATGGAAATGGGATACAATAGGGCCAAGGAGGTCGTTGAGAAGTCATTTGCCGAGCCTGTTCCTATGTGGATCAGAAACGCTCCTACAGAATTAATGAAGGAATTGGGCTATAACAAGGGTTACCAATACGCTCATGATTATGACGAAAAAATTACAAAAATGAAGTGCCTGCCGGAATCACTTGAAAATGAAAGATTCTACGAACCGTATGGCATGGGAAAAGAGGAATTTTACAGGAAAAGATTAGAAGAAATCCGGAAATTTAAGGAAACGTGAAAAAAAGAGTAAAAAAGTATTGCAATTTTCTCTGAAATGAGTTATAATCGTTAAGAAGTTGTTACATAGATGTTACAAATACTAACAACTATTTACAACTAATACTTAACAGACTTGTTTCGGAGTGATAATGAGAAAAAAGATTACAATATTTACAATTGCCCTTCTTTCTGCAGTTACCATCTCGGGCGGAAGTGGAACTGCCTTTGCGGCGACGGATAAGACCTCATCAGCCATTTCAGCCAGCAATAAGAGCGATATAAAGGTTGGTGATGAGATAGAGATTACCGAGGACGAGATTCCTGCTTCGGGTGAATTTGCCGAGGATCCGGAGGATGACGCCGAGGCGGATATTGAGAATGCTTCCGGAGCGGCAGTAGACGAGGGTGATGACACTGAAGTTTCGGATGATTCTGATGACGGTGACGATGCCGAAGTTAGTGATGATTCAGATGTAGAAGAAGTCGAGGACGGTGATGATGCTGAGGTTTCTGATTCGTCTGATAAGAAGACATCATCAACTAAGAAGACTACTTCTAAGAAAACTACCGCAAAGAAATATGATGCCGGTGAGGTAAAGCTTCTTGCCTGCCTTATTTATACCGAGGCCGGCAACCAGTCATATAAAGGTAAGCTCGCTGTTGGTAATGTAGTTGTTAACAGAATAAAGAGCAGTAAGTTTCCTAACACCATGAAGGGTGTTATATATCAGCCTTATCAGTTTGGTGTCTGCGGTAACAGCCGTCTGACAGCAGCCTTAAATTCATACAGCAATAATTGGGGCGTAAGCGCAAGTATTAAGGCTCAATGTGTGAAGGCAGCTAAGGCAGCGCTAGACGGTAAGAGCGCAACGAGCGAGAATTATTATTTCTTCTGCAGATATTCTTCATCTCTTGCCAAGAGACGTCCTAACGGCGTTAAGATCGGAGCGCATTATTTCTATAAATAAGAACACTAAAGAGGGTGCCTGTAGTACCCTCTTTTTTTACTGTTCAGGCCTACCCATTCGAAATGCTATGCATTTCTCATGTGGCAGGCTCAAGGGGCTTTCGCCCCTCATAACCCAACAAATATATAAAGCAATTACAGCAAGCTGTATTGCTTCATAATTTGTTGGGTCTGAACAGTTACACTTTTTTGCTTTAAAGTCTTGAAAATCTATTTCGAAAGTGGTAGGATATACCCTATAGATTTTTGACATATATACAAAACAAGGAGGATCAGTTTATGAAAAAGAAAATCTGTTCTGTCACGTCAGCGGCTCTTGTAGTCGCTTTACTTGCAGGTTGTGGAGTAGGAGGCTCGCAGGCCTCTAAGACATCCCAAACATCAACAGCATCAGGCTCAACTGCCTCTGCCTCAACCGTAGCTTCTGCTTCTCAGACGGAGACAGCCTCTTCATCAGGCGGCAGTGAGGCAACCTCTTCAGCTGCTTCAAGCGAAACAGCTTCCGCCTCGTCAGCTTCATCTGATTCTACTCCTCAGAGTGTTAAGAATGATGGAGCTAAGTATCATATTGGAGTTTGCCAGCTTGTTCAGCACCCTGCGCTTGATGCTGCTTCAAAGGGCTTTATCGATTACCTTGTAGAAAAGCTTGGAACTGATGTTGACATTGATTTTCAGAACGCGTCAGGTGACTCGGCTAACTGTGCTACAATATGCAATGGCTTTGTGTCAGCGGGAGATGACTTAATTCTTGCTAACGCAACCCCTGCCCTTCAGGCTGCCGGAGCAGCGACGGATTCTATTCCTATCCTTGGCACGTCAGTTACCGATTACGCTACGGCTCTTGATATTTCTGATTGGACCGGAACTACAGGTAAGAACATTTCCGGAACTTCTGATCTTGCCCCTCTCGATGAGCAGGCTAAAATGGTGCAGGAGCTCTTCCCTGACGCTAAGAAGGTAGGCATACTTTACTGTACAAGTGAGGCAAATTCTAAGTATCAGGCGGATCTTGTTAAGAAGTATCTTGAAGAAGAAGGATATAGTATTGAGATGGATACCTTCTCAGACTCAAATGATGTTTCAAGTGTAACTCAGAACGCATGCGCGAATAATGATGTCCTTTATATTCCTACGGATAACACTGCCGCTTCCTGCGCTGAGAATATAAATAATGTAGCCGGAAATGCGGGGATTCCGATCGTAGCGGGTGAGGAAGGAATCTGCAAGCAGTGCGGCGTTGCTACGCTTTCTATCGATTATTATGACCTTGGTTACGCAACCGGTGAGATGGCGTACGATATTCTTGTAAATGGCAAGGATCCTGCTACCATGGAGGTTCAGACAGCTTCTAAGTTCACCAAGGAATATAATAAGACAATTGCTGAGAAGCTTGGAATAACCATTTCTGATGATTATACAGCGATTGCCGAATAATGAACGTTTGCTTTGAACTTGAACTAAAACTTACAGATAAAAGGACATAATTCTATGGCTTCATTTGTGGCTATGCTGCCCGGAGATATTGCTCAGGGTTTGATTTGGGGCATAATGGCCCTTGGTGTTTATATTACGTTTCGTATTTTGAATTTTGCTGATATGACAGTTGACGGTACCTTCGCTCTCGGAGGCGCCGTTACTGTTATGCTTACGATTTCAGGTATGCCCATAGGACTTGCTCTCATCATAGCGACCCTTACGGGCGTTCTTGCAGGTCTTTCGACAGGATTCCTTCACATATGTCTTGGAATTCCGGATATCTTGGCAGGAATTCTTGTTCAGATGGCTCTCTATTCTGTTAATCTTAACATTATGAAGGCTTCAAACAAGGCGCTTTCAGTTGATAAGTATGTTCTTCTTGTATCACTCAGATACATTGTTCCGACAATCATAACCTCGCTGATTTTTGTTGCGGTTGTGATCGCGGTTATGTACTGGTACTTTGGTACTGCGCAAGGGTCTGCTATCCGCGCTACCGGCAACAATATGAACATGGCTCGCGCCCAGGGAATTAATATTGGCACGATGAAGGTTATAGGGCTGGCTCTCTCAAATGGACTGGTTGCTCTTTCGGGCGGACTTATTGCCCAATATCAGGGCTTTGCCGATATAAATATGGGACGCGGTTCTATCGTTATAGGTCTTGCGGCCGTAATAATAGGTGAAGTTCTTGGAAATGCCATATTTGGCAAGAAGATGAATTTCGCTCTCAGAATGATTTTTGTAGTACTTGGCGCGATAATCTACTATATAGTAATCGGTATTGTGCTCTGGCTTCGTTTCCCATCAGAGGACCTGAAGCTCTTTACAACTGTCATTGTCGCTATCTTCATGGCTGTTCCTTATCTCCGTGAGAGAGCTGTAAACTCATACAGTAAGGCGGGGAAGAAAGGAGGAAAGTCATGAAAATGTTAGAGATAAACGATATCAGCAAGACATTTTTTAAGGGTACAGTGAATGAAAAGACCGCTCTTAACGGAGTTTCGCTTTCACTTGAGGAAGGTGAATTTGTAACCGTCATTGGCGGTAACGGAGCCGGCAAGTCCACCCTTATGAACGCAGTGGCGGGAGTATTTCCGGTTGACAGCGGTTTTATTAAGATAGGTGGAGTTGATGTGACGGGCCTGCCTGAGCATAAGAGGGCTAAATACCTAGGGAGAGTTTTTCAGGATCCTATGACGGGCACTGCCGCTGATATGGAGATAGAAGAGAACCTTGCTCTCGCTAAGAGACGAGGCAAGCACCGTGGCCTCTCCTGGGGTATAACCAAAGAAGAAAAAGAAGAGTATAAGAAGGTTTTAAAGGGACTTGACCTGGGACTCGAGGATAGGATGACTGCCAAGGTGGGCCTTCTTTCGGGAGGTCAGAGGCAGGCGCTTACACTCGTTATGGCGAGTCTTGTGAAGCCTAAGGTGCTCCTACTTGATGAGCATACAGCCGCTCTTGACCCTAAGACGGCCTCGAAGGTTTTGTCAGCGACAGAGCGTATAGTGAAAGAAAATAATCTCACAACGCTTATGATAACCCACAACATGCGAGATGCAATAGAGTACGGTAACAGGCTTATCATGATGAATGAGGGCAGAATTATACTAAATATCTCAGGAGAAGAGAAGAAGAGTCTTACGATAGAGGACCTTCTCCACAAGTTTGAAGAGGTATCAGGCGAAGAATTTACTAATGATAAGGCGATACTGTCATGACTAAGCTAAAACCCAAGGCTGTATTATTTGACATGGACGGACTCATACTTGATACCGAGAAGGTGTACAGTACGTGCTGGATCGCGGCGGCGAAGGAATTCGGCTTTGACCTGTCAGGCGGAAAGCAGCTTAAACTCAGATCGAACTGCGCAAAATATGCTGTGCCTCTTATGCATGAAATGTTCGGTCCTGAGTGTGATTATCTTGCCATACGCGAAAGAAGAAAGGTCCTTATGGAGGAGTACTTTAAGACGCATGAGGTTGAAAAGAAACCATATGTGGAAGAGCTTCTTCGCTTTCTCAAGGATAAAGGCATAAAGAGGGCAGTATCTACTGCGACAAATGAGACAAGAACTAAGGAATATCTCACGAGAACAGGTCTTTACGATAAGTTTGATGAGATTATTTGTGCCTCAATGGTAGAAAATGGCAAGCCGGATCCGGATGTATATATGTATGCCTGTGAAAGGCTGGGAGAGAAGCCCGGTGACTGCCTTGCGCTTGAGGACTCACCAAATGGGGTACTGTCTGCATCAAGAGCCGGCGTACCGGTAATTATGGTTCCTGACCTTTCCGAACCTGACGATGATGACCTTAGCAGGGTTTATGGAGTCGCGAAGAACCTTCTTGAAGTTGAAAAATTTATAGAGTAATGTCGCATTTGAAAACGGTGCGGCAAGGGATAATAAAAGGACCGGCGCTGATGACTGCGCCGGTCTTTTTAATGAAATATCGCTTCGCGATGTGTCAGATTTTATTAACAGCCTTGGTAAGACGTGAGATCTTCCTTGCCGCGGTGGTCTTCTTAAATACGCCCTTAGAAGCTGCCTTATCGATAGCTGCTACTGCAGGAGCAAGGCTTGCCTTTGCTGCCTCAGCGTCCTTAGCTTCGATAGCTGTTCTGACTTTCTTGGTAAGAGTCTTAACCTTAGATTCAACCATCTGGTTCCTTAAGGTCTTCTTCTCTGTAACTCTGATTCTCTTCTTAGCTGACTTAATGTTAGCCATGATACACCTCCGGATATGTTATATTCTGTTACTTCCTGTAAAGGACTAAGAATATACGCATCGCTTTGGGGACGTATACCTTATATCCAATGTCTGCTTAGTCCGGACACGGACGTCTAAAACAGACACACTCGTATAGTATATAATAATTGCTCCGGAATGTCAAGCGTTTTTATGAAATTTCTCACAAATGTACTTGCGAAGAGCGCCTCTTTATGTTATACTTAATTTCTTGTAACTGCTGTTTTGTACAGTAACCATTATTATAAGGGTAATTACAGATGAGATGGCTTAAATATACACTTAAAACCACAACTGCGGCTGTTGACGCCGTAAGTGAGATGTTATCTGAGTTTGGCATAGATTCCATAGAGGTAGAGGATAATGTTCCTCTTACTGAGGAAGAGAAGAAGCAGATGTTTGTAGATATTCTGCCACCTTCAAAGCCGGATGACGGAACCAGCATGGTAACATTTTACATAGAAGAAGCTTCCGAGGATGATGAGAATGCTTCGGCCCTTCATAACAGCGGAACCGGGATTAATGGAGATTATCTGTCAGAAACCCGTGAGGGCGCGGCTGAGACGATAGAGAAAATCAAGAACAGACTGTCAGAATTAAGAGAGTTTGTTGATATCGGGGAGGGCACCATCACGGCCGGTTTCACTGATGATGCTGAATGGAAGGACAAATGGAAGGACTTTTTCCACAGTTTCCGGGTCGGTCATAACATTATGATTGTGCCTACCTGGGAAGAACCTAAGGGCGTTAGCGATGATGACATAGTTATAAGAATTGATCCGGGAATCGCATTTGGAACCGGCGCACATGAAACTACGAGGCTCTGCATGGAGGCTCTTCAGAAGTATATAAAGCCGGGTGTTAAGGTGCTTGATGTAGGCTGTGGAAGCGGAATACTTTCCATTGCCTCGCTAAAGCTGGGAGCCGCCGGTTCGGTCGCTATTGACATTGACCCGGTAGCCGTGAGAGCCGCTAAGGACAATTTTCTTGAAAATGATGTAGAGCTTTCTAAGGTGAGACTGATTTCCGGTGATCTTATTACCGACAATAAGCTTCGTAGGGACATCTGCTCTGACTGCTACGATATTGTTGTGGCTAATATCTTAGCGCCTGTACTTGTTCCGCTTTCTCCGGTGATCTATCCTGCTCTTAAGGATGGAGGAGTCTATATATGCTCAGGCATCTCCGAGGAGTTAGCCGACTCCGTGAAGAAGGCTATACATGACGCGGGCATGTGGCTTATCGGTGAGAAGGAAGAGAACGGATGGGTCTGTCTTGTAGCTAAGAAGGAAAATTCATGAGCAGATTTTATGTTGAGCCCGGGCAGATAGAAGGCAATAAAATCATCATAAGGGGCGAGGATGTTAACCATATTAAAAATGTTCTCCGCATGAATATCGGTGATGAAGTCCTCATTTCTCCCGGGAACGGTCTGGTATATACTACCAGGATAGAATCAATGACTACTGAAGTCGTAGAATGTCTTATAGTTGACTGCGATGGCGGTAAATCAGAGCTGCCTGCGCGAATAACACTTTACCAGGGGATGCCCAAGAAGGATAAGATGGACCTTATCGTTCAGAAGGCTGTGGAGCTTGGGGCGACAAGGATTGTGCCTGTCATGATGGAGCGTACCATCGTTAAGCTTGATGACAGGCGGAAGGAAGAGAAGCGTCTTCTTCGTTGGAGGAGCATTTCACTTACGGCTGCCAAGCAGTCAGGTCGCGATATTATTCCTGAGGTTTCTGATTTCATGACCTTCAAGGAAGCGGTTTCTGATGCTTCAGGTAATGATTTTAATCTCATACCATATGAAAATGCCAAAGGTATGTCATTTGCGAGAGAGACTGTCGCAAAGGCATCCGGTAAGGAGAGTATAGGCATTTTTATAGGCCCTGAAGGCGGAATTACGTACGAAGAGCTTGAACTTGCCGAAAATGAATGCGGCGCTGCCTCTATTTCCTTAGGACACAGGATTTTACGCACAGAGACAGCAGGACTGGCTCTGCTTTCGGTTTTAATGTTTAATTTGGATAAAGAGTAAAGAAAATGGAATGCTATTTAGACAATGCCGCGACTACGAGACCAGGTGACGCGGTTATTGAACTTATGGATAAACTGATGAGGGATTTTTACGGAAACCCTTCATCTCTTCACAGGAAGGGCTTTGAGGCGGAGCGATATGTGGAAGAGGCGAGGAACTCTATTGCGAAGACCCTTAAAGCTAAGCTTAAGGAGATAGTATTTACGTCCGGAGGCACGGAATCGAACAACCAGGCGATAATCGGTACCGCCATAAAGCGGCGCGGACGGGGTAAGCGAATCATTACGACGAGATTCGAGCACGCAAGCGTATATCAGCCGACCGAATACCTGAGGAGCCTTGGTTTTGATGTGACATATCTTCCTGTAGATTCGATGGGCCATGTAGATGAAAATGCCCTGTCAGAGGCTCTTACCACGGATACGACGATATTTTCAACTATGCTTGTAAATAATGAGGTTGGAAGTATCATCGATGTGGAGCGTCTCTCTAAGATTGCCCATGAGAAATGCCCCGACATAGTTGTTCATGTGGACGCCGTGCAGGCCTATGGCAAGCTTGATATCAATCCAAAAAGGTTGGGCATAGACCTTATGAGCTCGAGCGGCCACAAGATTCACGGTCCTAAGGGTTCCGGCTTTCTCTATATCAGGGATGGCCTCTCCATACCGCCTTATATCTATGGCGGAGGCCAGCAGAAGGACATGAGATCAGGTACTGAAAATGTGCCTGCTTACGCGGGATTCGGCCTTGCGGCAAAAAATATATACACAAATCATGAAGAGAAGATGGAGAATATCTATAAGCTTAAAGAGAAATTAATAAGTGAGCTTATGGATGCTCCATTTGATTGCAGAATAAATGCGGTAGATCTAAGCAAACCGCTTCATGACGCGGTTCGTGAGACAGCTCCCCATGTTGTGAACGTAAGCTTCCCGGGCGTCAGGGCCGAGGTTCTCCTTCATGCCCTTGAAGAGAAGGAAATATATGTTTCCTCAGGCTCAGCCTGCTCGAGCAACCATCCGGCTCTTTCCGGGACATTAAAGGCGATAGGTGTGGACGAGAATCTTCTTGATTCCACGATTCGTTTCTCATTTGGACTCTTCACGACAAGTGAAATGATAGATTACACAGTATCGGTTTTAAAAGAGCTTATACCGGTACTCTCAAAATACAGACGAGGTTAAACATTGTATAATTATCACGCATTTCTTATTAAATACGCGGAAATAGGTGTCAAGGGCAAGAATAAGTATCTTTTTGAAGACGCCCTTGTAGGACAGGTTGAAAATGCCCTGAGACCTGTCGAGGGAAATTTCAGGGTCTTCAAGCAGCCGGGCCGCGTGTTTGTTGAGACAAAAGGAAATTTTGACTATGATGGGGCAGTTGAGGCACTGAAGCGTGTCTTTGGTATTGAATATATCTGCCCTGTATTTATCGTGCCGTCACTCGACCTTGCCGTGCTTAAGGAGGGCGTAGTCGACCATATAGGCGAGGCCTACCCCGAGGAACATTTTACCTTTAAGGTCATGGTAAAACGCGCGAATAAGGACCTGCCGCAGACAAGCCCTGAGATAGCGGCTGATATAGGCGGTATGCTTCTTGATAAATACGGCGACAGACTGACCGTTGACGTTCATAAGCCTGATAAGTTCGTCTATCTCGAGATTCGTGACAGGGGATACATCTACTCAGAGCAGATTAAGGGCGCGTGCGGCATGCCTGTGGGAACCGCAGGCAAGGCTATGTGCTGCCTCTCGGGCGGTATAGACAGTCCTGTCGCGGCTGTAATGATGGCAAAGCGCGGAGTTAAGGTTGAGGCTGTATATTTTCACGCTCCACCCTATACATCAGACAGGGCTAAGCAGAAGGTTATAGACCTCGCTAAGATCAGCGCCCGCTATACCGGCCCTATTAAGCTTCATATAGTAAATTTTACCGACATTCAGCTTGCTATCTATGAAAAATGTCCGCACGACGAGCTTACCATCATTATGAGACGTTATATGATGAAGATAGCGGAGCATTTCGCGAAGAAGGATGACTGCTTAGGCCTTGTCACAGGTGAAAGTATAGGCCAGGTCGCGAGCCAGACCATGTATTCCTTAAATACAACGAACGCCGTATGCACGCTTCCTGTTTACAGGCCGTTAATAGCCTTTGATAAGCAGGATATTATTGATATTTCACAGAAGATAGGCACCTTTGAGACGTCCATACTTCCTTTTGAGGACTGCTGTACTATTTTCGTAGCCAAGCACCCTGTGACAAAGCCAACGCTTGAAAGGATAGAGAAGTCCGAGAGGAAGCTCGGCGATATGACAGAGCTTGTAAATACAGCAATAGACACGGTTGAGATAGTTGACTGCGAGCCGATGGAATAAAAAGAACCCCGGGAAATATCCCGGGGCGTAAATCCCATACGAAAGGTCGATCACTCTACGATAAATGGCTTAAGAGCCGCGAGGATCTCATCGATCTGTGAGTCATTGTGGATATTTAACTCAATTGGCTTAGAAAGGTCAAGTGAGAAGATACCCATGATTGACTTAGCATCGATTACGTATCTGCCGGAAACAAGATCGAAATCAGAGTCGAACTTTGTTACCTCGTTAACGAATGCCTTTACCTTGTCGATGGAATTTAATGAAATTTTTACGGATTTCATCAGTTTTTCCTCCTTTATGAGTTATGCTTGTAGTGCTACATATATAGTAAGATTTTACAAGAAAAATGTCAAGGTGCAAAGTATATAAATTTTATGGAGAAATTTTGGTAAAAATGAATAAGAATTCCACAAAGACTGTAGCATTCATGTCTCTTGGATGTAAAGTTAACTCATATGAGACATCCTCGATGATGGAGGAGTTTAAGAAATCCGGCTATGAAATAAGGGAATTTAATGATAAGGCCGATGTATACGTTGTAAATACCTGCACCGTAACAAACATAGCCGACAGAAAGAGCCGTCAGATGATACACCGTGCGAGAAAGACGAATCCCGAAGCGATAGTTGTCGCGTGCGGTTGCTATGTCCAGGCGCCACAGTCAGATCTTGAAAACGATCCGCTTGTTGATATTCTTGTCGGAACACGTGAAAAGGCTGACGTTGTTGGTATGGTTGAGAGCTATGCGGCCGATAGGGAGACCGGCGATTACAAACATTCCGTTATTAAAACCGGTGAAGAAAATGAAACATGGAACTATGAAGAGCTTCCGCTGTCTGATGCCGGCGGCAGGGCAAGGGCTGAAGTTAAAATCCAGGATGGCTGTAATCAGTACTGCTCATACTGCATTATACCCTTCGTAAGAGGGAGAAGCAGGAGCAGGGACCTTTCTTCTGCTGTCAATGAAGTCCGGTCCTTAGTTGAACGAGGCTTTAAGGAAATTGTTCTGACGGGTGTTCATATTGGGTCATATGGTAAGGATTTTGATGGAAATGAGCATCTTACGGACCTTCTTGGCGAAATAGTAAGTATAGATGGTGATTTCAGGGTGAGGCTTGGCAGTGTTGAGCCCAGACTCATATCTGAGGACTTTGTAAAATTTATTTCAAGGGCTGACAAAATCTGCCCTCATTTTCATATGTCTCTTCAGAGCGGCAGCGATACGGTACTGAAACGTATGAACAGACACTATACGACAGCGGAGTTTGAGCGAAGCGTGG
Source organism: uncultured Eubacteriales bacterium (assembly GCA_900314885.1). Taxonomy (GTDB): domain Bacteria; phylum Bacillota; class Clostridia; order Lachnospirales; family Lachnospiraceae; genus Catonella. The sequence goes on along the minus strand of OMWY01000003.1, from coordinate 106,243 downwards.
ATTTATTGCGTTCGTATCTCGACAGACCGGGAATTACGACAGATATTATTACCGGTTTTCCGGGCGAAACCGAAGAAGAATTCTCTGAGACCATGCGTTTTGCTGAGAAAATCGGTTTCCTCAAGGTTCACACATTTCCATATAGCCGCAGGACAGGAACCTATGCGGATAAAATGCCGGGACAATTAACAGAAGCCGTAAAAAAAGCACGCGAAAAGGAGCTAATGGAGCTCTGCGATGAACAGGCAAAGAAGTATCTCAGTCAGTTTGATGGAGAGAGCGCCCGCCTGATACTTGAAGAGAAGAAGGGCGAGGTAATGATAGGGCATACCGACAGATACATAGAAGTCAGTGTCCCTTATTCGGATTTCATAGAAAAAAACGAGGATTATTATCGTAAAAATTTTATTGAGGTCAATAACCTGACTCTTGCCAAAGAACATGGTACAGCTTGCGCATATACTATGACAGGCAGACTTGCAAAATGATAAAAAATGGTGTACAATCATAATAGCATAGTTTGTATAAATCAAGAAAGAAGTGAGATTTTGGCTGAAGTAAATAATACCCAGTATTTTAACAGGGTTTCCGGAGATGAGGGTATCTCTGTTAAGGAAGTTCTGAAGGATGTGTACACTGCCCTTTGTGAGAAGGGCTATAATCCCGTGAGCCAGATAGTTGGCTATATCATGTCAGGTGATCCGACCTATATCACAAATCACAATGGGGCCAGGAGCCTCATAATGAAGGTTGAGAGAGATGAATTGCTTGAGGAATTGATGCAGAACTATATTGACACTACACTTGCGAAAGAAAAGAAGAAGTGAGATTTTTAGGACTGGATTTAGGCTCTAAGACCTGCGGAGTTGCTGTAAGCGATCCGCTGAATCTTACTGCCCAGGGCGTAGAAGTTATTCGTCGTAAGGAAGAAAACAAGTACAGAAGGACTCTCGCAAGAATAGAAGAACTGATTGCGGAGTATGATATTACCGGCATTGTGCTGGGATATCCTAAAAATATGGACGACAGCGTATCAAAGCGCTGCCTTATTTCACGCGATTTTGCGGAGAAACTTACTAAGCGCACAGGGCTTCCCGTGACGCTGTGGGATGAGCGCTTAACCACTGTCGCTGCTCATGAGGTCATGCTTGAGGCGGGCATGAGCCGTGAGGAACGCGAAAAGATTGTGGATAAGGTCGCAGCCGTATTTATACTTGAGGATTTTCTTAACGACTTTAACAATAGAAATAAAACAGAAAAGGAATTATAAGATGTTTGATAAGGACAAATATTCTACAATAACACTTAATGATGCCGAGGGCGGAGAGAAGGACGTATATGTACTCTGCCAGACTACAATCGGAGGCGCTAACTACCTTGTGGTTACCGATGATGACCCTGATAAGGATGAGGTTGAGGTTACCATCTTAAAGGAAAACGAAGAGGGCAGCGACGAGGAAAATACTCAGTACGATGTTGTTGACGATGAGGATGAAGCTACAAGCCTTCTTGAAGTGTTTAAGCAGCTAATGGAGGTCCAGGAAGATGAAGACAGTCCATACGCAGATGGACGCTGGACTTGATTGTGCGCGGATAGAGGTAATATGTCAGAAAATAACGATGAGTTGAAAGGAAAAGTTACGGAACGGCTTAAATACGCGTTCCAGCATCAAAAAAAGAAAAAGACGGATATAGACAAGCTTCCTGCTGTCAGTGGGAAAACAGCCAGGACTACCAGGGAAGTAAAGCCCCGAAAACCGAAGAACGACGCAAATGCGCATGGAGTAAAGATTATCCCGCTTGGCGGACTTGAACAGATAGGAATGAATATAACAGCAATTGAGTATGACGATACTATTGTCGTTGTAGATTGCGGTATGGCGTTCCCTGAAGATGATATGCTTGGCATTGATTGCGTTATACCTGATATTTCGTATCTGAAGGATAATATCAAGAAGGTCAAGGGCTTTGTCATTACTCATGGGCATGAGGACCATATAGGAGCGTTACCTTATGTACTCCGTGAGATAAATGTTCCTGTGTACGCTACAAGGTTAACTGTTGCCATTATAGAAAGTAAGCTTCAGGAAGCAGGTATGCTCGAGAGCACTAAGCGTAAGGTTGTTAAGTATGGTCAGACCATAAACCTTGGCAATATGCGCGTGGAATTTATCAGAACCAATCATTCGATAAGTGATGCCGCTGCCCTCGCGATTTATACTCCTGCGGGAATTATAGTGCATACAGGCGATTTCAAGGTAGATTACACGCCTGTATTCGGTGATCCTATTGATCTTCAGCGTTTTGGTGAGATTGGACGTAAGGGTGTGCTTGCCCTTATGTGCGATTCGACAAACATATTACGACCGGGCTTTACCATGTCTGAAAAGACGGTTGGCAAGACCTTCGATAACATATTTGCCGAAAACAGGAGCCATAGAATAATTATCGCCACATTCGCCTCAAATGTGGACAGAGTTCAGCAGATTATTAATTCTGCTGAGAAATATAACCGCAAGGTGGTCATCGACGGCCGAAGCATGGTTAATATCATATCGATAGCTCGCGAGCTGGGCTATATATCTGTTAAAAATAATACTCTTATCGGAATAGATGAGATGAAAAATTACAAGGATGACAAAATCGTTCTTGTTACTACAGGAAGCCAGGGCGAGGAAATGGCAGCGCTATCAAGAATGGCGGCCAATATCCATAAGAAGGTTACAATAAAGCCGGGAGATGTTATAGTTTTCAGTTCTTCACCTATTCCCGGTAATGAAAAGAGCGTTTCCAAGGTAATTAATGAGCTCTATATGATGGGAGCGAAGGTAATTATTGAAGATACTCATGTATCCGGCCACCCTTGTCAGGAAGATGTGAAATTAATCTATTCTTTGATTAAGCCTAAGTACGCGATTCCGGTTCATGGTGAATACAGGCATCTTGTAAGACATGTTGAGCTTGCGCAGGAGATGGGCATTCCTAAGAATCAGACCTTTATTCTTAAGTGTGGGGATGTTCTTGAGCTTTCTGAAAAGCAAGGCAAGATTACCGGTAAGGTACCTTGCGGCGGCGTTTTTGTGGATGGCCTTGGCATTGGTGATGTCGGGAACGCTGTTATGCGTGACAGAAAAATTCTGTCTGAGGACGGATTGCTTATCGCGGCCGTCACTATTGAAGGTGGCTCGAATACTATTCTTGCCGGACCGGAGATTATCAGCAGAGGCTTTGTTTACGTAAAAGAGGCGGAGGATCTTCTGAATGACGCAAGAGATGTTGTCTTAGATACGCTTGATAAGGATTTAAATCGTAAGAATGTCGACTTTACCAAGATAAAGAATGATATTCGCGATGATTTAAATGATTTTATCTGGAAGCAGACCAAGCGTACACCTATGATAATACCGGTAATAGAAGTGATTTAGTACGGAGGAATTATGACGAGAACGAGGAGGTCGAGTGCTGAAAACGCTGTGCTTTCTGTACTCAAAGCTACATTTCAGATATTTTTGAATGTACTTTTTTATGTGATTGTAATATTTGTAATCATTAAGGCAGCTAAGTTCGCGTCTACGTTTGCCTACCAGGTTTTTGGCTCTGTGCCTGTTACCAAGGGAGTGGGCCAGGAGAAAGAACTTATTGTGACTAGCGGTGAATCCACTATGCAGGTCGCTAATGACCTTCAGACAAAGGGCCTGATTGTCAACAGATATTCTTTCTATGTTCGCGCGAAGCTTGGAAAAGTAAATATAAAACCCGGTACATATACCATCAGTACATCGATGGACTATGATGCTATTTATTCTGTACTTGAAACCGGCGAAAAGGATGATGCCGCTAGTAGCGCGGCAGTAAATGAAAGCTAACTATTTAAGCCGGTATTGCCTGGTTTCGCAATACCGGCCTTTTCTATTGAAAGAGGAATAATTTTGGAAATTGATCACGAGAGATTTGAAGCATATCTTGAGAGTTTTCCCGAGGATATGCCTGAATATCTGGTAAATCTTGAGGTTCACGCAAAAGAAAATGGCATACCCATTATAAGAAAAGACAGTGAGCGCCTGATACGCTTTATGCTCACGATGAAAAAGCCGAAGCATATCCTTGAAGTCGGTACGGCTACAGGCTTTTCCTCACTTCTGATGGCGGAATATTGTCCCGAAAAATGTGACATTTTAACTATTGAGAAGGATGAGGAACGGGCGAAGGAGGCAGTAGTTAACTTTGACAAATATGATATAAATCATAAGATTTCATTGCAGATAGGCGATGCTGACGAAATTCTCCGGAAGCTTTCAGCAGATGCTTCTAAGAAACGATATTATGACTTTATTTTTATGGATGCCGCTAAGGGACAGTATATAAATTTTTATCCGTATATCATGAAAATTCTCGCCAGACGCGGAATCCTCATTTCAGACAATATTTTACAGGAAGGAAGCCTTTTAGATTCCAGATATATGATACCGAGGCGTGACAGAACCATTCACACAAGGATGCGAGAATATGCCGAAACGCTCATGAAGGATAAATGCCTTGAAACTGTTGTTCTTACCACGGGAGACGGCATGACACTGAGTATAAGGAAATAACATGTATAATAAGAAACCGGAACTTTTATGCCCGGCAAGCTCACCTGAGGTTCTTAAGGTGGCTGTCAGATATGGCGCTGACGCTGTCTATATAGGTGGTGAGAGCTACGGGCTTAGAGCAAACGCAAAGAATTTTACCGATGATGATCTTAAGGATGCTATCGATTTCGCCCATAATCATGGCGTAAAGGTCTATATTACAGCAAATATTTACGCTCATGACAGGGATCTTTCAGGCATAGAGGAATACTTTAAATACCTTCGTGAAATTAAGCCTGACGCTGTGCTTATAGCAGACGCAGGCGTTTTCATGATAGCCAAACGAATTATGCCTGAAATACCGATTCATGTCAGCACCCAGGCGAATAACACAAATTATGAGGAATTTAATTTCTGGTACAATTTGGGAGCTGAGCGTGTAGTGAGCGCGAGAGAGCTTTCACTGGCGGAAACTAAGGATATAAGAGCCCACATTCCTTCTGACAGGGAGATTGAGAGCTTTGTACACGGCGCTATGTGCATTTCCTATTCGGGAAGGTGCCTGTTGTCTAATTATTTCACGGGACGTGACGCGAATCAAGGAGCCTGTACCCATCCTTGCAGGTGGAAATATTATGTTATGGAAGAGACCAGACCCGGTGAATATCTGCCTGTCGAAGAAAATGAACGAGGTACCTATATTTTTAACTCAAAGGACCTCTGTATGGTTGATTATGTGCCGGAGCTTCTTGACGCGGGTATTGACAGCTTCAAGATAGAGGGCAGGATGAAAACGGCGCTCTACGTAGCTACCGTGGCAAGAACCTACAGAAAAGCAATAGATGATTACTTTACCGATCCGTCTCTGTATGAGAAGAATAAAGCTATTTATACAGACGAGATAAAGAAATGCACCTACAGACAGTTTACCACGGGATTCTATTTCGGAAAGCCCGGAAATGAAGAGCAGATTTATGACAGCAATACCTATATTACCGGTTGTACATATTATGGATATCCACATGCTTTCGATGAAAATGACAACCCTGTGATTGAGCAGAAAAATAAGTTTGCTGTAGGTGATACCATAGAAATCATGAAGCCTGACGGAAGAGATATTAAGAGTGAAGTTATCGGCATGTATACTGATGACGGAGCAAGGGTAGATTCATGCCCTCATCCGGGTGAGATGATACACCTTGAAATGTCCGTGAAACCCGAGCTGTATGATATTTTAAGAAGTTGCTAGAAAAGCTATTTTTTATGTGGAAATTCTTTTGCTGGATATGCTATAATGGTCTTGTCATAAGGTTTTTGTAAACTATAAGGAACTAATGTTATATTGCCTGAAAGAGGTATTTATATGGCAGCTTCAGTTTATAAGTTTAGCGATGACGTAAGAGACTTCTATGAGAAAATGCCTTTTCCTATGGCCATTTATCAGACCATCGATGGAAAGACAAAGACTGTGCTTGTCACTGACAGGATGTGCGAATTTTACCAGATGACACGAGAAGAACTCATAGAGAGCCTCGATACAAGCATGTTCGAGTTTACCCATCCGGAGGACGCTCCGCTTGCGGCATACGCCGGGCAGGAGTTCGTAAAAAATAACGCCCCATACAGCGTAAGGCTTCGTATAAAGCTTCGCGGTATGGAGTATTATCATGTCGTTCACTCTATAGCCGATAAGGTTACCATGCCTGACGGGACCGTGCTTGGATTTTTCTTATACACAGATACCGACAGGCGGGAGCTTGATATGGAACAGGTCAAGCACCGCTTTGACAAATTTCAGCGTGATATCATTTTCCACGATACGCTTACAGGCCTTTCGAATTTCAAATATCTCCATACCTTCGGTATGGAGTATGTAGCGAAAATAAAGCGTTCCGGCAGGAAGCCTGTGCTTGTCTATATAAATCTCTCCGGCATGAAGTCGTATAATACAATATTTGGCATTAATGGTGGCGATGAGCTTCTTGTTAATACCGCAAAGCTTATGGAAAAATATTTCCCTGATGCCCTCCTTGTGAGGTACATGAGGGATCATTTCCTTATACTTTGCGATGACGTAGATCTTGACAGTAAGCTGCAAAAGCTCCAGGAAGATTACCATCGTAATCTGAAGGGCGGCAATTCGTACCTTCTCGCGGGGATATATTACGTTGACACAGAAAAAGATGATGTCACGGTAATGATTGAGCGAGCCTATTTTGCCCTCCAGCAGATAGGAAATGATTTCAGAAAGCTTACCAGCGTATATGACGTGAAGAAGGATGCCGAGTACATGGATGAGCAGTATGTACTTAACTGCTTTGATCAGGCCATGAAGGAAGGCTGGATAAAGGTTTATTATCAGCCTGTTTACCATGTTTCAAGTCACACCCTTCACAGCCTCGAAGCGCTTTCCCGCTGGCAGGACCCGGAGCGTGGGCTCTTAAGCCCTTACCAGTTTATTCCTACCCTTGAGAAATATCATCTTATCTGGAAACTCGATTTCTATATGCTCGGACTGGTGCTTAAGGACCTATCAGAGCGGAAGCATGATGGGCTGCCTATTTATCCGGTGTCGATTAATCTTGCGAGGGAGGACTTTGAAGAGGAAAACGCGGTAGGTCAGCTCTTAGGCAGGATTGACAGCTACGATATAGACAGGAAATATATAATCATGGAGGTCACGGAAAGAGATCTCGCAGCGAATGATATGCATTTCAAGGATGTTATTGACACCCTGCGAAGTGAGGGATTTTCTATATGGGTAGATGATTTCGGGAGTGGGTATTCTAGTTTAAATGTTATGAATGCCTATAAGTTCGACCTTATTAAGCTTGATATGAACTTCCTCCGCCATCTCGATGATTATGGCGGCGCCAACAGGGTTATCATGTCATCAGTAATAGAAGCCGCTCACAAGCTAGGTATAACTACGCTTGCTGAGGGCGTTGAGACTGAAGAGCACCTTAACTTCCTGAAGGAGGTATCCTGTGACGAATCACAGGGATACCTTTACTCTAAGCCAAAGCCGCTTGAAAATCTGGTTGATATTCTTTGATGAGGGTGGTATAATGGGAACGTTTGTGAAAGGAGCAACATATTTATGGATAACAATTTTGGACCTAACGTACACATCTTAGACCACCCGCTTTTAACGCACAAGATTTCACTTCTTCGCGATAAGAATACCGGTACCAATGAATTCAGAAGCCTGGTTGAGGAAATAGGTATGCTGATGGGCTTTGAAGCCCTGAGTGACCTTCCTACCCAGGATGTCGAGATAGAGACACCTATAGAGAAGGCTACAGTTAAAATGCTTGCCGGAAGGAAACTTGCGATAGTTCCTATACTTCGCGCGGGACTTGGCATGGTAAGCGGACTTACAAGTCTGGTTCCTTCAGCCAAGATTGGCCACATCGGTATGTACCGTGACCCTGAGACCCATGAGCCGGTAGAATATTTCTGCAAGCTCCCGGATCCTATAGAAGAGCGTACTATAGTCATCTGTGATCCTATGTGCGCGACAGGTGGCTCAGCGATTGATGCCATCAACCTTATAAAGAAGCATGGCGGCAAGATGATTAAGTTCATCTGCATCATCGCAGCTCCAGAGGGACTTAAGAAGCTGGCGGCTGCCCATCCTGACGTTCAGATCTACGTAGGAAACCTTGACAGGTGCCTTAACGAGAACGCTTATATCTGCCCGGGACTCGGCGACGCGGGAGATAGGATATTCGGAACCAAGTAACAGCAAAGTAATAATATAATTTAATAGAGGAAGCACCTATACAGAGGATACCGTATGGGTGCTTATTTTTGTCATTTTTGGGGCTGTGAGTCTTATTGAGAAAAGTTCTCAATTAAATTTGAAAATAGTTAGTCAAAACTACTTGACAAAGTTTCTCAATTGCTGTATAGTTCTATTGAACTAACCGTTAGAGCTAACGAACTAAATATTATGTCGACATTAAGATTTTATTAACCGGAGGTGAAATGTATGATACCACTTATTATGGCAGGTACAGGTACTACAAATACTGTTAAAAAGGTTGGGGGCAAAGAGGAAACCAAGCATTTCCTCAGCAACATGGGATTCACCGAAGGGGCTGAGTGCTCTGTTGTATCGGCGAATGATGGCAATGTCATCGTGAATATCCGAGATACGAGAGTTGCGCTTGACAGGGGTATGGCGAGCAAAATCTATGTTTAATCTTAGAAGGAGACAGTAAAATGACACTCAGAGAAGCAAAAGTTGGTGAGACTGTTAAGGTCACCGGCATCAACGGTACCGGCGCTCTTAAGAGACGAATCATGGATATGGGCATCACAAAGGGCAGCGAGATCTACGTGAGAAAGGTCGCTCCTCTCGGTGATCCGGTTGAGATCACGATCAGAGGCTATGAGCTTTCACTAAGAAAAGATGACGCTGAGATAGTACAGATAGGCTAAGAAGGAGAGAAAAATGGCAACGAGAATCGCACTTATCGGTAACCCGAATTGCGGTAAAACGACTATGTTTAACGCGCTTACGGGAGCAAATCAGTACGTCGGCAACTGGCCGGGCGTTACTGTTGAGAAGAAGGAAGGACATTACAAGGGAAACAGGGATGTCATCATAACCGACCTTCCGGGCATCTATTCCCTTTCACCATACACCCTCGAAGAGGTTGTAAGCCGTGACTACCTTGTAAAGGAGAAGCCTGAAGCTATCATTGATCTTGTAGACGCTTCAAATATCGAGCGTAACCTTTATCTTACAACACAGATTCTTGAGCTTGGTATTCCTGTTGTAATCGCGCTTAACATGATGGATGTAGTTAACAAACGCGGTGACAAGATTAATACGAAGGAGCTCGCTAAGGAGCTTGGTTGCGAGGTAGTAGAGACCAGCGCCCTTCACGGAACGGGACTTACGGAGGTAGTTAAGAAGGCTATTTCCGCGGCAAATACAAGAGCTAAGGCTGTTCCTGCGAAATGCTTTTCTGAGCGTATAGAGGCTGCTATCACAGCTGCTGACAGCGTACTTCCAAGTGACGCTGTTGATAATGACGAGCGCAGATGGTTCGATATCAAGATGCTTGAAAATGATGAGAAGGTTATGGAGAAGCTTAGCCTTTCATCAGTTGAGCTTGATAAATTAAAGGCTGTACGTGAGGGCCTTGAGAAGGAGCTTGACAACGATACCGAGTCTATCATTACTGACGCAAGATATGATTATATCACAAATGTTGTAAAGAAGACCGTAAAGAAGAGCTCAAGTGGCATGACAACTAGTGATAAGATTGACCGTGTCGTAACTAACAGATGGCTTGCGCTTCCTATTTTCGCGGCTATCATGTTCGGAGTTTATTACTTCTCCATTTCAACCATAGGTACCATGTGTACTGACTGGGTAAATGATACGCTTTTCGGTGAATGGATTATCGGAGGTCTTAACAGCCTGTTTGAAAGCGCAGGCGTAAGTCCTGTTCTTCAGTCACTTGTAGTAGATGGTATAGTTGGCGGTGTAGGTACTGTTCTTGGCTTCGTACCTCAGATGGCTGCCGTATTCCTCTGCCTGTCAATACTTGAGGATATCGGATATATGGCTCGTGTAGCATTCGTTATGGACCGTATCTTCAGACATTTCGGGCTTTCAGGTAAGTCATTTATTCCACTTCTCGTATCAAGTGGATGTGGTGTTCCGGGAATCCTTTCAACTAAGACCATTGAAAATGATAATGACCGTCGTCTTACAATAATGACCACAACCTTTGTACCTTGCGGCGCTAAGCTTCCTATTATCGCCCTTATCGGAACCCTCGTTGTCGGTGGCGCATGGTGGATGGCACCGGTTATGTACTTTATAGGAATATTTGCGGTACTTGTTTCAGCTATTATTCTTAAGAAGACAAAGCCATTCGCAGGCGAAGCCGCTCCTTTCGTTATGGAGCTCCCTGCTTACCATGTTCCGGGCGCTAAGACTATCTTAATGCACGTTTGGGATAGACTTAAGGGCTATATTAAGAAGGCCGGAACCGTTATCTTCCTTGCCTGCGCGGTAATGTGGTTCATGTCAAGCTTCGGTATCGAGGGCGGCGCATTTGGACTTGTCGAGGACAGCGGAAATTCTATTATGGCCTTTGTCGGAAATATTTTTGCATGGCTCTTTATTCCACTTGGATTTGGCAACTGGCAGCCTGTAGCGGCATCTATTTCAGGTCTTGTCGCTAAGGAGTCAGTCGTTTCAACAGTATCAATCCTTGCGGGTCTTTCATCAGAAATCGCTGACGCTGCGGCAGAAGAGGATCTTACCGCTATGCAGCAGACAGCCCTTGCTATCGCTCCTTGGTTTACAGGTGGAGCCGCAGCGTTTGCCTTCCTTATCTTCAATACACTTAACAGTCCTTGCCTTGCCGCAATAGGTACCCAGGCTCAGGAAATGAACTCTAAGAAGTGGTTCTGGTTTACGGTTCTTTTCCAGAACATTAACGCTTATTGCGTATCACTTATGTTCTATCAGTTTGGCGGACTTATCACAGGAGAGATAGGATTTAGCGGATTTACTGTATTTGCCATTGTTGTACTTGTTATTTATCTCTACCTTCTCTTCAGACCAAATCCTTACAAGGACGCTAAGCTTGTAACAAGAAGGTCTGTGGCCCAGGCATAAGGGTTGTCACAGCATATGAAAAAGTGAGGTATAGATGACTGCTGATGAGGTCAATAAGCTGCTTCGAAAGAAGGGATACAGACTGACGAGGCAGAGAAAAGTAATAGTAGACGTTATATTTTCAAGAAAATTCGAGAACTGTAAGGACATCTATACCGAGGTCGTAAGCCGCGACAGCAATATCGGACTTGCGACGGTATACAGGACTATCAGACAGCTTGAGGACCTGGATGTCCTTAACAGGGTCGAAAGTATAGAAACCAGGTGATTAATGTGATTGCCACAATAGTTATTATAGCTTTGTTAGTGGTTATCGGTTTCTTCGCTGTTCGTAGCAGTATTAAGCACTTTAAAGGTGAAGGCGACTGCTGCGGAGGCGGTGGCGGAAATGAGATAGAGATAAAGAAGCCACTCTCAGAGCCTGAGATAGGCACTAAGACAGTTAAAATTTCCGGCATGCACTGCGATAACTGCCGTATCAGAGTGCAGAATTCTCTTAATCGGATAGACGGAGTCAGCGCTGACGTCGATCTTAAGAAGAAGGAAGCCACGCTTCATCTGTCGAGAGAAGTAACCGATAATGAGATCCGCAGAGCCGTGGAAAACGCCGGATATGAAATTGCTTAACGAGAAAATTTCTCAATAAGGCGTATTATCTTGAATTAACTTATTTAACGCTGTATAATTTAAAGAATACAAAGCTTCAGCTTTGCATGTAGATTAATTATACAGTGTTTTTTTATAGGAGGCTTATTATGGCATTTAACTGGAAGAAGTTTGGAACATTTGTAGGTGGAGTACTCTTTGGTACGGCCGGTATCAGTATACTTTCAAGCAAGGACGCGAAGAAGCTCTATACTCATGTGACTGCTGCTGTCCTCCGCGGTAAGGATTGTGTAGTAAAGAAGACTACGACTTTAAGTGAAAATTGCAGTGATATCTATCATGACGCTAAGGATATAAATGAGAAGCGTTACGAGGAGGATGGCAAGATCATCAAGGGTGAGAGCAAGTTCAACTTTGATGAGGACGATAACGAGGATAAGCCAAAGGAAGAGTAATCATGGGTTTTAAGATATTGCATGAATCGAGCGGCAGGCTCAGGGTGCATGCAATGCAACATCGCATGTCATTCGCTGAGGCTGACACTCTGCTTTACTATCTGAAGCATATAGATGGCGTCGGGCATGTTACTGTTCATGAGGATACATGTGACGCGATAATAGAATATAAGTGTGGCAGAAGCGCCGTAGTTAATGCACTTTCTGCATTTACTTATGAAACCGCTAATGTTCCGGCTGAATTTATCAAGAATTCAGGCAGGGAGCTTTCGGCAGAATATCGTGATAAGATTATAGGGAAAGTCTGCGTAAAATTTATAAGAGATCTTTATTTCCCAGCCTGGATTAATGCGGCAATTGCAGTAGTCAAATCATTCAAGTACATAGGAAAGGGACTTAATTCTATTTTCCACAAGAAGGTGGAGGTCTCGATTCTTGATGCTGCCGCTATTTCAGTCTCTATTTTGAGAGGAGACTTCTCGACCGCAGGTTCCGTCATGTTCTTACTTGATATTGGCGATATGCTTGAGGAATGGACACACAAAAGGACTGTCAATGACCTGGCGAATACCATGTCGCTTAATGTAGAGAAGGTATGGCTTGTAAGTGGTGATTCGGAAGTCCTTGTAAAACGGGACGATGTTAAGGCGGGAGACGAAATTGTCGTTCATATGGGAAGCGTTATTCCGTTTGATGGCATAGTCACAAATGGTGAAGCCATGGTGAACCAGGCTTCGATGACAGGGGAAAGTGTGCCTGTCAAGAAGTCGGAGGGCATTACAGTCTATGCAGGAACTGTTGTCGAAGAGGGCGAGGTTACATTTAAAGTAACTAAGACAGGTGGCAACAGCCGTTATGAAAGCATAGTGAAGATGATAGAAGAGACCGAGAAGCTTAAGAGCGGTGTGGAGAGCCAGGCTGAACATTTAGCCGACAGGCTTGTCCCTTATACTCTTATCGGTGCTCCTTTGGTATATTTATTTACAAGAAATGTAACTAAGGCTCTCTCTGTCCTCATGGTTGATTTCTCATGCGCTCTGAAGCTTGCTATGCCTGTATCTGTGCTTTCGGCTATACGCGAGGCTAGCGATTATGATATTACTGTGAAGGGCGGTAAATTCCTGGAGGCTGTCGCTGATGCGGACACCATTGTTTTAGATAAGACCGGAACGCTTACGAAGGCAGAGCCGGTTGTGAGAAATGTGATTAGCTTTAATGGCATGAGTGAGGATGAACTCCTTCGCATAGCTGCCTGCCTTGAGGAACATTTTCCACACTCTATCGCTAATGCTGTGGTTAATGCGGCAAAGGCGAGGGATCTTCGTCACGATGAGATGCACTCGAAGGTAAATTATATAGTCGCGCATGGCATTAGCACGACGATTATGAATACCGGAGAAAAGGCAATAATCGGTAGTTTCCATTTTGTCTTCGAGGACGAGCATACAGCCATCCCTGATGGTATGGAAGAGCGCTTCAAGAATATTCCGGATGACTGCTCGAGGCTTTATTTAGCGGTAGGAGGATCACTTGCCGCTGTAATATGCATCGAAGATCCGCTTCGTCCGGAGGTAAAGAGTGTTATCAGAGAATTAAAGAAGGTCGGCATAAGAAACGTTGTGATGATGACCGGCGACAATAAGAAGACAGCCGCGGCGATTGCAACGAAGGCCGGTGTCGATACATATTATGCGGAAGTCCTGCCTGAGGACAAGGCGAAGTTTGTGGAAGAAGAGAAGGCTAAGGGCCACAAGGTAATTATGATAGGTGATGGTATAAATGACTCGCCTGCGCTTTCGGCCGCTGATTGTGGCGTAGCTATCAGTAACGGCGCTGAGATCGCGAGGGAGATAGCTGATGTTACTATATCGGCTTCCGACCTTCACCAGATTGTGGTTCTTAAGGAGCTGAGCAATTTACTTATGGCGAGAATTAAGCGCCACTACAGATTTATAGTAGGCTTTAATTCGGGTCTCATAGCTCTAGGTGTTGCCGGTGTTATTCAGCCTGCGACATCGGCGCTTCTTCATAATACGAGTACTTTACTGATTGGACTAAGGTCTACTTCAGATCTCTTGACAGACGAAGACGACGGCAGATAATGCCGTCGCCTTTTATAATTGATAAAGTTTCTCAAAATGTGGCCAGGATATAATCTACTGTCATGTCTATCTGTTCCTGCTTGCTTATTGTGGCTTCCCCATCGCCACTCTGAGGACCGTAATAAGCGAAGCCTGAGTGATTACCGCCTTCTATTATCTTTTCGGTAAAACTGCCTTGAGGACACCACTTCTTAGCCGCTTCATATGATCCTCGTTTAAGAACCTTATCTTCACTTCCATAGACAGACAGGACATCCAGATTGCTGTCATCACTTATATCTGAAGACGCAAATGAGGCAAGAAAAATCATACCACTAAATTTATCTTCATGGCCTTTCAAATATGACGAAGCCATGGCGCCGCCTAGAGAGTGTCCTGCCATAATCCATTCTTTATAGCTATAATTTTCAATAATTTCATCAGCCCGATTCTTTCCAAAGAAAGCTATATGAAATGGCATCTTTACGAGGAAACAGTCAATTCCTTCCTCTGCAGTTTCATATAACAGAGCCTCATAGGCCTTTTCATCTACCTTCGCTCCGGGATAGAAAATCATAGCCTTATCCTTTCCGGGCCCATCGTAAAAGATATAGTCTCTTTCATCTATGATTTGCACTGTATTATCGGACTGATATAACGGAGCATCTACTGTGTGATAATAGGGTAGGCAATATGCTAAAAAGATGACAATCATCCATAAAATAATAAGTGCCGGCACTGTTATATAGAACTTCTTCTTTTTAGTCTTATGATGGAAAATCCGCATCCCTAAGAGGGCACCGACAGGACCACCAATCGCCGCCAGGCCAAGCAAGGTAGATTCGCGAATCCTCCATTTATGGTCCTCGGCCTTTTTTTTGTCGACTCCATATATTATGAACGTTACAATATTAATAAACAGAAGATAGTAAATCAAGTATCTCATAAAATATACCTTTTCTATTATTTATGCATTAGAAGTTAATTCTGCATCATTTTTATTATTTTTCCGGCGCTCTCATTAAATTCCTCAAAGACAGGTATATAAATATCACGTATTTTCACTACGCATGCGTTTGCTAATAATCCGTCGTAATCATGAACCAGATTATTTCTGTCAAATAGCATGTCGAGCCAAATATCATCTTTTATTAATCCAACGGATTTAGCAGCTTTTAGTGTTTCACGAGGAGAGCCGGTAGCGAAATCCGAAAGGCCATGATAATTCGTTATGATATCCTTCATAACCTTCCATGATATATCAAATGTGAGACTGAACTTTTGTACTGCGCCGCTTATTACAAAATCATCAGTTATATCTCTTTCCTTTAGCTTCTCTAGAGAAGAAAGACTATCTTTGAAGCTGTTATATCTTTCAATATATTTTTTTGCCATAACTATCCATATCCTTTCTTAAATGTTCATTCTTGCAATTATCATAATCAAAGATATCTATTTTAGTCAGTGTAGATATCCTATCTATTTTATCCTTTAATTCTTGTATATCATTTACGCCGTATACGATGAAATCTATATCGCTCCCATCATGAGGATTATCTTCGGCATATGAGCCAAACAGACTCAGATGCTCGACATTAAGGTTCCTGCAAATCGCTGTAACCTGTGAAATAATCTGATCAGGTGTCATATTCCTGCTCTTTATATAGTCAGAAACTTCTTTATCCATAAATACTGCCTTTCACTATATATTACAAGTAAATATATAGCATGTTTCTTAGAGAAACATCGCCATATATATCGGTAAGGTAATTATTCCTTCTTCACTTACAACAATATTGCCGTCCATAAGTTTTATGCCATATTCCATCGTCTTATCTTCACTCATTATACGCTTTAAAGATGTAGCACGATTATTCCCTGATTTAACCTCAATTGGGACAACTGCACCATCCTTAGCTATAACAAAATCAATTTCACAAGAGCGTTGATCATTTCTGTAAAAGTGCAGCTTATATCCTTTTTTTATCAGGATATCAGCAATTGCGCATTCATATAAACCGCCTCTCGTAGCTCCTGTTACGGAATTTTCTATAATCTCTTTCTTCAGGTTATAATCTCGCGTACCAATCAATAAGCCAACGTCATTAGTATACAGCCTGAAATTAGACTCATCCTCATAATCTACAGGATTATATTTCAAAGCAGATAAATTGGTACTCTTGAAAGCCATGTCTGCCGTTATAAGCCAGTCGACACTTGAATAATATTTTCTGGAGCTTCCACCATCACTTACAACCTTATATTGGAACTTATGATTTTCTTTACCTAAAAGCTGCTTCGACATGGAATCATAGCACTGTTCAGCTTTAATTTTCTCGACAGCCGGAGCAAAGTGGGCAATATCATATTTATAACCTGTTATTAATTCACGCTGTACCCTGTCAGGCTCTTCGTAAAAGCCGGAATCAACAAATCGCTGTACTGCCTCCGGCATACCTCCAACAGCTATGTATTTTCGAAAATTGCTCATCATATTATTATTGACGGCAATCGGAACCTTAGACTTTTGATCATAAAGCATCCTCAATGATGAGATCATATCATCACCAATATTCTGTGACCAAAGAAATTCTTCAAAATCGAGGGCATACATCTTAAGATACTCGACATAGCCGACAGGATATGAAGAGGGTCTCTTATAATCAATACCAAGAAGAGAGCCTGAAGCAATAACATCAAAACGGCCGTCAATAGTAAAAAACTTAAGAGCTGTTATTGCTTCGGGGCATTCCTGAACTTCATCCAGGAATATTAGTGTCTTGCCTTCTTCAAATTTATATGACTGAAAGCGAAAGCGTAATCCAAGTAAAACAGTATCAATATCAAGATTACCGCTGAACACTTCGCTGATATCGGGGGTAATCTTGAAGTTAATATTGATAAATTCATCGTAGTTCTCATTGCCAAATTTGCTTATGGAATAAGATTTGCCTATCTGCCTGGCGCCTTCAACCAGCAGAGCCTTGTGGTCTTTCCGTTCTTTCCATTCGATAAGCTTGCTTTCTACCTTTCTTCTTAGCATATCACTACCTCCGCATATATAATAGCAAAAAAGTTGCACGTATGCAAGTTTTTTCTCATAAAAAGTTGCATGTGTGCAACTTTTTTACTAATATGTTAGTATTGACAAACTTTCTCAATAAGGCCCTTGACAAGTTCTGAGAATAAGATATAATGGTAGTAGAAGTGAGTTAGGCATATCTAACTTTGAATATAAAAGGAGGGAAATTAATTATGATGAACATTTTAATGTCAGCAGTAATATCACTTGTTATCATCAGTGGCATTGGCGCTGTAAAGTATGCTTGTATCAAGGAGCTCAAGAAAGCTAACAGAAATATGGGAGGAGTAGCATGAGTGTAGTTATCGTTGGCGGTCATGACCGCATGGTAAGTCAGTACAAGAAAATCTGCAAGGAACATAATTGTAAGGCTAAGGTCTATACGCAGATGCCCGCCGATATGGCAAGCCGTATAGGAACACCTGATTTGCTTATCCTGTTCACGAACACGGTCAGTCATAAAATGGTGAAGGCTGCCATTGCCGAGGCTGAAAAATGTGGGACTAAAATTGCGCGTTCCCACACAAGCAGCGGTAACGCACTATCGAACATTCTCGAAAGCGCCACATAATAGGTGGTGCTCATTTTAATTTTTTTTACCTTGCCCGTAATGTGAGCCATAGATGCCTTATAGTAGCAATCGGATGGACGAATAGCATCCTTGGCCCTGAAAACTTCATGACGGTTCTTATTTTCTCCCGCATTTCGGGCTTATAGCAGTGTACCTTGCAGAAGCTGCAAAACGTTTTGCTTTCTTTAAATAGGCATTTTTCGCTGCGTGTCCTTGCATAGTTTAGCAGTTCTTTACAGTCGGGACACATATCGTCTGTGCTTCGGGCATTGTGATTATGATTTCTTTTGCAGTAAAGCAGAACCATATCAGCTAATAAGGAGTTTTGCACTATGGTGAACAATACTGTAACCACTATATTGCCTTTCGTCTGCTTGCGCTTATAAGACATAAGGTCTTTGCCGCGCTAAGGAAGCTTTGCCCGGCGAAGTTATCGGGAAAGGATAAGGGTAATCTTGTATCGGTTATTACAAGCGATATAGAACTGCTTGAGGTATTTTTTGCTCATACTATTTCTCCTATTGCTATAGCGATTATTACATCATTAATTATGACTATTTATATAGGCTCGCATTCCTTGACGGCGGGATTTATTAAATGAGGAGCCTGCTGTAGAAGAAAATAACAAGGGATTCGCAGTCAACGATTTGGACGGAGTGAGCATTGATATAAATTCTGTATCATTTTCGTACGGCGGTGAAGAAGTTTTACATGATATTAACGCTTCATTCGAATCGGGGAAAATTAATGGAATTTTAGGTCCGAGCGGCTGTGGCAAATCTACCTTATTATCATTATTAATGAGATTTTTTGACTGCAATTCCGGCTATATCAATATAAATGGTAAAGATATCAGAGAAATTGATACACATAGCCTGAGAACCGCGGAGGGGCTTGTAGAGCAGAGTGCTTCTCTTTTTGCGGGAACTATAAGAGATAATATTTCTATAGGAAAGCCCGGAGCGAATATTAATGAGATAAGAGAAGCCGCGAAAAGGGCTTCTATAGACGATTTTATAATGTCACTGCCGGATAAATATGATACGGAGATAGGAAATCTATCTGACAGGCTTTCCGGTGGTGAGCAGCAGAGAATAGGAATAGCCAGAGCCTTTTTACATGATGGTCCCGTACTCTTGCTTGATGAACCGACGAGCAATCTTGATTCTATGAATGAGGGAATAATATTGAAGTCGCTGATGGAAGAAAAACTATCAGAAAGCAAAAAAAGAACAGTAATTATAGTTTCTCACAGGCTTTCAACGCTCGGAATATGCGATGTAATATATAAGATGGAGACGGCATAAAGCCTTACGCTTTATGCCCGCCTATCTGGCCATTTCGTTCCTTTCTTGTGGCGGCGTCGAGCATATCCATGCCGCGAAGAACTGAATTCTTGCCGTATTTCTTTCGAATGGACAGGAGGGCTTCCTGCATTTTGCGCTCCTGTTCATCTTTTTTTACATCGTCAAATATTGAAAACTGATAATTAACCTTGTTCTCATCTATGATGTCAGAGGCATCTACAGTTATCCGCCTTATCATTAAATCGGGATTTACTTTCTCATTATATATTTCCGTAAATGCCTTGATTATTTTCTCGCTTCCCGATGTATAATTTTCGAATCTGTGGCTCCCGTGAGCCTCGGGCGGAACCTTTCTGCCATATCGGTCCCTGGTTGTTTTTCCGGAATATTTTCCATTGTCTACGCTTATTCTGTCATAGCCGATAAAAAGCGATACAAGGTCAGTCATTTTCTTTTTTTCAACCAATGAGAGGGCTAATTCTTCAGCCATTTCTTTTACGATAATTAATCCCTCATCGAAAGAGTATGGGCGGCTTAATACCTGACCGGTTGAAATGGAATTTGAGTCGGGCTCGTATGCCTTTATATCCTCCATGGTGCATGACTCGAGTCCCCAGGCGTGATCGATTAGTAACTCTGCGTCTATGCCGAAAACAGTATATAGCTTTTCCTCATCCTTTAAGGACATAGCCGCTATATCGCCCATTGTGAACATGCCATATTCAGCTAATTTATTTGCCGTGCCACGGCCTACACGCCAGAAGTCAGTGATTGGTTCGTGACCCCAGAGCTTTACTTTATAGGCCATTTCATCAAGCTCGGCAATTCTCACACCATTTTCGTCAGCGTCTATATGCTTTGCTTCTATATCCATAGCGATTTTAGCGAGATATAAATTAGTTCCGATTCCTGCTGTCGCTGTGATTCCGGTAGTGTTAAGAACGTCCTTTATCATTGTCATCACGAGCTCGCGGGCTGTTTTTTTATAATATTTAACATAATCGGTCAGGTCAAAAAATACCTCGTCTATCGAATAAGAAACCATATCAGATGAGGAAATATATTTTAAATAGGTCTGATATATTTTCGCTGAATATTCCATATAGTATTTCATACGGGGCTTGGCTATGATGAAATCTACTTTCTTACCTGTTTCTGCTTCTATCCGGTTTAGCTTTTGTCTGACCTCAAAAAGTCTCGCCCGACCAGGTATGCCGAAAGCTTTTAGGGCAGGCGAAACAGCAAGACAGATAGTCTTGTCTGTCCTGCTCTCATCAGCGACAACGAGCCTTGTGGTTAGAGGGTCGAGCCCTCGTTCGGCGCACTCTACCGAGGCGTAGAAGCTCTTTAAATCTATACAGGCATATATTCTTTCTTCTGACATTGGTATCTCCTAAGGTTAGTCATACCTAAAGTATAGCACGTAAATTTTGCGATTTCAATCTTCTTTACATACCCGGTTTGTATGTGGTAGAATATATGTGTGAATGATAAATGTATTTGAGCAAAAACAGGTACATTTTAACAAAAATGACCGCCTTTGCGGGTGTATAACTATAAATAATGACGATGATCCATTATGAAACTTACATTATATGGGAGTTTATATGAGCAGATTTGTAATGTCCATTGACGCCGGAACCACGAGCAGCCGTTCGATTCTCTTTGATAAAAGCGGGAATGTCTGTTCTGTGGCGCAGAAGGAGTTTACCCAGTTCTTCCCTGAGCCCGGATGGGTTGAGCATGACGCAAGTGAGATCTGGCAGACCCAGCTTTCAGTCTGTCGCGAGGCCATGGAGAAAATTGGGGCTTCAGCGGATGATATAGCCGCGATAGGTATCACTAATCAGCGAGAAACGACTATTCTCTGGGACCGTGAAACCGGACAGCCGGTTAGCCACGCTATTGTATGGCAGTGCAGAAGAACAGCTGATTTTACTGAACGCCTTAAGAAGGAGAATCCACGGGCAGTTGATATTTTTAAGGAGAAGACGGGACTCATTCTTGACCCTTACTTCTCTGGTACCAAGATAAGATGGCTGCTTGACCATATTCCGGGAATACGGGAAAGAGCAGAGAAGGGTGAGATTTGCTTTGGGACGGTCGATAGCTGGCTCATTTACAAGCTCACAAAGGGAAAGGTTCACGTAACTGATTACTCGAACGCTTCAAGGACCCTCCTTTTTAATATCCATACATTAAAATGGGATGAGGAGCTTGCCGAAATACTTGATATCCCTATGGAAATCCTGCCTGAGGTTAAGCCTTCGAGCAGTATTTACGGTTACAGCGACCCTGAATTCTTCGGAAAGGAAATAGCTATCGCCGGGGCAGCCGGAGACCAGCAGGCGGCGCTTTTCGGCCAGGCCTGTTTTGAAGCGGGTGACTGCAAGAATACTTACGGTACAGGGTGCTTCCTTTTAATGAATACGGGAGAGGAGGCTGTTTCCTCTAAGAACGGACTTCTTACAACTGTAGCCTGGGGACTTGATAATAAGGTAAATTACGCTCTGGAGGGCTCTGTTTATGTTGCCGGGGCCGCGATTCAATGGCTCAGAGATGAGATGAGGCTTATAGACAGCGCAGCCGATTCGGAGTATTTTGCGACAAGGGTCAAGGATACGAACGGATGCTATGTCGTGCCTGCATTTACCGGGCTTGGCGCTCCCTACTGGGATCCATACGCCCGCGGCATGATTACAGGGCTTACGAGAGGCGTAAATAAATATCACGTTATCCGCGCCACCCTTGAATCTCTTGCCTTCCAGACCTATGATGTTCTTAAGGCGATGGAAGCGGACACGGGAAATACAATCCTGGCGCTCAAGGTTGACGGTGGAGCCTCGAAGAACAACTTCCTTATGCAGTTTCAGGCTGATATTTTAAACGCTACAGTTTACCGCCCGAAATGCGTAGAAACGACAGCTCTCGGAGCAGGATTTCTGGCGGGGCTTGCGGTTTCATTTTGGAGGGATAAAGAAGAAATTAAGGATATTTTTGAGATAGAAAAGAAGTTCTCGCCGGAGATGAGCTATAATAAAAGGGAAAGCGAATTAAATGGCTGGAAGCAGGCAGTTAAATCATCATTTAACTGGGCAAGATAATATGTAAAGAAGGTATATTATGATATATGATGTGATTATTATCGGAGCAGGTGTGACAGGTTCCGCCGTCGCGAGAGAGCTTTCGAGATATAATGGGAATTTTCTTGTGCTTGAAAAGGGCGAGGATGTCTGCTCAGGCACCTCGAAGGCTAACAGCGGTATAGTTCACGCAGGCTACGATTGCAAGCCGGGTACTATGAAGGCTCGCATGAATGTCCGCGGAAATGAAATGATGACAGAGATTTGTGAGACACTTGACATTCCATTCACGAGGATAGGCTCTCTTCTTGTCTGTACCGATCCCAACAATATGGACGTTTTGCGGAAGCTCTATGACCAGGGTATCTCAAACGGAGTTAAGGATATGGAGCTTATCTCGGGCGATGAGGCGAGACATCTTGAGCCGCATTTAAAGGAAAATGTCTGCGGAGCTCTGCTCGCTAAAACCGCCGGAGTAATATGCCCATTTAAGCTAAATATAGCAATGGCTGAAAATGCCTTTACCAATGGCGTGGATTTTCATTTTAACACTGAGGTAGAGACTATTAAATTCAATAAAGAAGAAAATATATTTAACCTCAGGACCAATAATGGAGAATACAAGTCTCACTACATTGTGAACGCCGCCGGAGTCTACGCTGACAGATTCCATAATATGGTTTCTGCTAAGAAAATTCATATTGTGCCAAGACGGGGAAATTATTACCTTCTTGATAAGAATACGGGTGACTATGTAAGTCACGTCATTTTCCCGACGCCGACAAAATTCGGAAAAGGAGTTCTCGTAACTCCTACGGTTCACGGAAATACCCTTGTCGGTCCGACAGCAGTTGATTTACCTGACAATGAGAAGGAAAATACGGCGACAACAGTTTTCGAGCTTGCTGAAGTAAGGGAAAAGGCGAGCGACCATTTTAATGATCTGCCTCTTAGACAGGTTATAACAAGCTTCGCCGGCCTTCGCGCTCACGAGGACGGGCACGATTTTATTCTGGGACCTGCTGCCGATTGTCCTGCCTTTTATGACTGCGCCGGGATAGAATCCCCGGGACTCTCAAGCGCTCCCGCAATAGGAGAATATATGGCTTGTATGCTTCGCGATGATCTGAAGCTTACAGAAAAATCAGAATGGATTGACAGAAGAAGGGATATATTAAATCCTAAAGACCTGTCTATGGAAGAGAGAAATAAACTGATAAAGGAACACCCTGAGTACGGGCAGATAATCTGTCGTTGCGAATCTGTCACCGAGGGTGAAATAATTGATGCCATAAGGCGACCGCTTGGCGCGAGGTCTCTAGACGGAGTTAAGAGGAGAACCCGTGTCGGCATGGGACGTTGTCAGTCGGGATTCTGTTCACCGAGAGTTATGGAAATTATTAACAGGGAATTAGGACTGCCGTTAACAGAAATTACTAAGAGTGGCGGTGAATCTAAGATTGTCTTTGAGAGAACCAAGGAGGGATGATATGACAAATGTTGATATAGTCATAATCGGAGGCGGCCCAGCGGGACTGGCTGCTGCCATTGCGGCTCGTGAAGCCGGTATCAAGTCTATCCTTATTCTTGAGAGGGACAGCGAGCTGGGCGGCATATTAAACCAGTGCATTCATAATGGCTTCGGTCTCCATACTTTCAAAGAAGAGCTCACAGGCCCTGAATATGCCGGCCGTTTTATAGAAAAGGCTATGGAATTAAATATTCCCTATAAATTAAATACCATGGTTATGGATATATCGTCTGACCGGGTTGTGACCGCTATGAATAAAACCGATGGAATGTTCACTGTAAAGGCAGGGGCCGTGATTCTTGCTATGGGATGCAGGGAGCGGCCTCGCGGAGCCTTGAATATTCCGGGGTATCGTCCTGCCGGCATATTTTCAGCCGGGACGGCGCAGCGCTTTGTAAATATAGAAGGCTATATGCCGGGACGTGAGGTAGTAATCTTAGGCTCAGGCGATATAGGCCTTATTATGGCCCGTCGTATGACTCTTGAAGGCGCTAAGGTAAAGGTTGTAGCTGAGCTCATGCCTTATTCGGGCGGCCTTAAGAGAAATATAGTCCAGTGCCTTGACGATTTCGGGATACCGCTAAAATTAAGCCACACAGTTGTTGATATAGAGGGTAAAGAGCATATAAGCGCTGTTACGATAGCAGAGGTAGGGCCTGACAGGAAGCCGATTTCGGGAACAGAAGAGCGATATACCTGTGATACCCTCCTTCTCTCATGTGGCCTTATTCCTGAAAATGAGCTTTCGCGCTCAGCCGGAGTTAATATAAATCCGGTAACTAACGGGCCATTTGTAAATGAAAGCCTTGAGACTAATATCCCCGGAGTTTTCGCCTGCGGAAACGTCCTTCATGTACATGACCTCGTGGACTTCGTGTCTGAGGAGGCGGGCCGTGCCGGTAAGAACGCCGCGAAATTTGTCCTTGACGGTGGCGAGAATGAGAGCGGCAGGGTGATTTCGCTTCACGCTGAGAGCGGGGCGAGGTATACGGTTCCTACGACTATAGATCCCGAGAGAATGGATGAAAACCTTATAGTCCGTTTCCGTGTCGGCGCTGTATATAAAGATTCTTTCGTTTCTGTGTACTTTGGTGATGAGAGGGTTCAGCACAGGAAGAAACAGATAATAGCGCCGGGCGAGATGGAGCAGGTGGTTATTAAGAGAAACGATCTGCTTAATAAGGCCGATATAAGAGACATCACAATTAAGATAGAGACAGAATAAGGGAGGCACTGTATGGAAGAAAGACATCTGACCTGTATCGGCTGTCCCATGGGCTGCCAGATTACTGTAGGTATGGATAAGGGCGAGGTTATTTCCGTAGAGGGAAATACCTGCAAACGAGGTGACATTTACGCAAGAAAGGAAGTGACAAATCCTACCAGAATCGTTACTTCGACTGTTACCGTGACAGGCGGCAAGAGAGAGCGGGTTTCGGTAAAGACAGCATCCGATATACCTAAGTCGAAGATTTTCGATATCATGAAGGAAATAAATCACGCGACTACCGCGGCTCCGGTAAAAATCGGTGATGTTATTATTACTGATGTCTGTGGAACAGGAGTAAATATTGTCGCAACCTCAAATGTCTCTGTCGTATAGTGACATTACAGGTAACTTTTTATTTTCCTAATGACATTTTCTTAATTCTGTGATATACTATCTATGCTATGCTAAAACTTATGAAGGGAGTTTACAAATGAAAAGCATTGCGAGTAATTTAAAGAAAGTCATTGCGACAGTCCTTTCAGCAGCTATGGTACTTACCATTGGTGGTACTATGGACCCTGTCAGCGCAAAGGCAGCCGATGACAGCACAGTAACCATACAGGTCCTTCAGACAAGCGACCTGCACGGAAAGTTTGTTCCTTACAGCTATACAACAGCTTCTGAGGACACAAGCGGAAGTCTTGCCCAGATAGCAACACTTGTTAAGGAGAAGAGAAAAGAGAATTACAATACTCTTCTCATTGACTGTGGTGATACTATTCAGGACAACCTTAACAACATTTTCAACGAGAGCGGTGACAATCCTATGATCGTTGGAATGAACCTTCTGAAATATGATGCTGTTCTTTACGGTAATCATGAATTCAACTATGGTGTGCCTACACTCAAGAAGGTTTTTGGAAAGCTTGAGATGCCTGTACTTTGTGACAATGTTTACGATACAGACGGCAAGACCCTTATCTCAGGCAAGGGATATGAGATATTCAAGAAGGGCGGTGTCAGAGTTGCCGTTATCGGTTCTGTTACACCTAATATCCAGAGATGGGATGCAGCTAATCTTAAAGCTTACAAGGTAACCGATCCTGTTGAGGAGACAGTTAAGATAGTTAACCAGATCAAGAAGGATAAGGCAGCAGACGTTATAATCGTAGCAAGCCATATGATGAAGAATGATGAGTATGGCGTAAAGGATTCAGGCTATGATGATATGGCAAATGCTTTAAGCAGCAAGGATGTACCTCTTATCTTAGCCGCTCATGGCCACACAGCTACTAACGAGACTGTAAACGGTATCCATATTCTTGAGAACAAGAATCAGGGAAAGACTCTCGGAGTAGCTAACATCACTCTTAAGAAGGCTTCTGATGGTACATATTCTGTAGAGAGTGTAACGACAGACCAGATCTATACCAAGAGTGAGACCGGTGTTACAGAGGCTGATTCTGAGTTTGTAAGCGCTCTTTCAAAGTATGACGCACAGGCTAAGAAATATGCTTCAACCAAGATTGGTGAAGTTAAGGGATCTTCATTCTTCGGTGAAAGTGATATCGAGGGGGTTCCTCAGCCTAAGGTTGCTGATTCTCCATTCCTTGATTTCATCAATGCCGTTCAGTTAAAGAATGCTACAGGCGCAAGAGTTTCCGCCGCAGCCTTCTTCTCTGATGATGTAAAGGATATTTTACCTGGAGACTTCAAGGTATCTGATACAGCCAACATCTATAAGTTTGATAATACACTTTATAAGATTCAGATCTCCGGTAAGGCACTTAAGGAGTTCATGGAGTGGTCAGCTTCATACTATAATACACCTGAATCAAATGAGCTTATGGTTACATTTAACCCTAAGATTCCTGCTTACAACTATGATACATTCTCAGGTGTTGACTATGATATCAATATCAGCAAGCCAGCTGGAAGCCGTATCGAGAACCTTGTTTACTCAGATACTAAGCAGCCTGTAAAGGACGACGATCAGATCGTTATGGCTGTTAATAATTATCGTTATAACTCACAGCTTTCAAATACTGACGCCGGTGTTATCAAGGATAAGGCTGATCTTCCTAAGCTTCTTGAGGCTGATATCAACGGCGCGGAGCCTATCCGTGATATGATCCGCGACTATGTTGAAAATGACCTTAAGGGTGTCATTGAGCCGGCCAAGTTTGTAGATAACAACTGGAAGGTTACCGGAAAGACCTGGAATACCGAGGTCACAAAGAAGATTAATGAGCTTGTAAAAGCCGGAAAGCTTTCAATTAAGCAGACTTCAGCTGATGGTAAGTCCACAACACTTAAGGCTGTAACAGTTGATGATCTTAAGAAGGCAGGTGTTGACCTTGCTAAGATCGTATTCGAAGGAAACGGTGGCACAGTATCACAGCAGACCCTTTACGTTGTAAACGGTAAGCCATATGGAACGATTCCAACAGTTGTTAAGGAAGGCTCAGACTTCGATGGCTGGTATACAGATCAGACAGCAGGTACGAAGATTACAGCTGAGAGCACAGTAGCTACAGCGGGCGATACCACTCTTTACGCAAGATACACAGCTAAGAGCGAGGCTCCTGCTACAGGTTCCGCTATCACAACAGGCTCAGCCGTAACCACAAGCACAGCTATCAAGGCTCCTGCGAAGGTTTCTATCAAGTCAGTTAAGACCGCAGGCAGCAGGAAGGTGAAGGTAACCTACAAGAAGGCTGCCAGAGCTTCCAAGTACGTAGTTTACTACAGCTACAGAAAGAACATGAAGAGCGCTAAGAAGGTAACTACCTCTAAGACAAGCGTAACTCTTAAGAAGCTCACAAAGGGCAAGAGGGTCTACGTAAGAGTAAGAGCTTATAATGCCAACAATGGCAAGAAGCAGTACGGCAAGTACAGCACAATCAAGTCAGTAAAAGTAAAGTAATAAAAAAGGCAGGCCGGATGGCCTGCCTTTTTTTATTTACATTCCACCGTTTTTTATGTATAATAAGAATAAAACAACTTATTCATGAAAGGCGGTAATTATGAGATACGACGTAGCGATAATCGGCACGGGCCCTGCGGGTCTTGAGGCCGCGATTACATGCAAAATAAGGAATAAAAATATCATCTTGATTGGAAATAAAAGTAAATCAGAAAAGGTAGGTCGCTCAGAAAAGATAGAAAATTACTTAGGAATTCCATCAGTCTCCGGAGCTGACCTCAATAAGGCATTTACAAGGCATATAGAGGCTCTTGACATAGAGATTACTGACGTCCGTGTAGCGAATGTCTATTCTATGGGTGATTACTTTGCCCTTCAGTGCGGCGAGGACATGATTGAGGCGAGCGCCGTAATTCTTGCTCCGGGCGTCCTTCAGAGCAAGGAACTTCCGGGTGAAAATGAGCTTCTTGGCAGGGGAGTAAGCTATTGCGCTACCTGTGACGCGGCCCTCTACAAGGGAAAGACAGCGGCAGTAGTCTCTTACGGCGCTGAGTACGAGAGCGAAGCTGATTTCTTAGCCGAGCGGGCTGATAAGGTATATTATTATCCGATATATAAGACGGATGAGGTTCATTTCAACCATGGGGCGAATATAGAAATTATCAGGGGTGAAGCACCTAAGTCTGTGGAGAAAGTTGATAACATGACAAAGCTCACGACCAATAAGGGAGAGCTTCTAGTGAACGGTGTATTTTTTCTTCGAAGCGCTGTTGCGCCCGATAAGCTCGTTCCGGGGCTCGCGACTGAGAATGGTCATATAAAGGTAGACAGAACCATGGCCACAAACCTTCCGGGCCTTTTCGCCGCAGGAGACGCGACCGGCGAACCATATCAGGTAATTAAAGCCGCGGGAGAAGGAAACGTTGCCGCCCTCTCAGCTGTGAGGTATCTTGACAGAGGATAATTAAGGATGGATAAAAATGGCTGACGGAAGAAAAGAGTGGTCATCGGCAAGAGATGACCTTGTTTTGTCACTAAAAAGGCTGGGATTTCCGAGTGACCTTGGTGAAGCTCTGGCAAGACAGATAGGAAGTCCGAAGGGAATTATCCGTATGAGCACCTATCTCGACAATGAAAGCCCAACCGATATAGAGACAATAGTTGATGAGGCTCTTGCGATAAGGAGTGATATAGATACTTGGCGTAAGAAAAAAGAAGCAGAAGAAGCGAACGCCGGCATAACAGCCATGCTAAACAGTGATTGGATGGATTGACTTTTTTTTCACAATGTCATATAATGGATGGAGTTATCACTGTGTGATGCGACAACAGAATTATTATTGATTGGGGTTTGCTGTGGAAGAAAAGGAGATTTCGAAGGCGGTAATCAAGCGCCTTCCGCGATATTACAGGTATTTAGGTGACCTGATGGATGAAGGGTGCGAACGAGTCTCATCTAAGGAGCTGTCTGAGCGCATGCACGTGACAGCGTCTCAGATAAGACAAGACCTTAATAACTTCGGTGGCTTCGGCCAGCAGGGCTACGGCTATAACGTAAAGTACCTCTATAACGAGATTGGCAAGATTCTCGGCATGGAGAAGAACTACGATGTAATCATAATAGGCGCCGGAAACCTCGGAAGCGCCTTATCGGGTTATTCTGACTTCGCAAGGCGAGGCTTTAAGGTGACCGCGATCTTTGATACCGATTCCGCTAAGATCGGAAGGCTGATACACGGTATCAAAATATTATCTGACAGAGAGCTTGAAGACTATATCAAAACCAATAAGCCTGATATAGCGGCTCTAACACTTCCACGCGACGCGGCGGCAGATGTGGCGGCGCATCTCGTAAAATGGGGAATAGGCGCTATATGGAACTTCGCACCTGTTGATCTGCGGCTTCCCGAGAGTGTCGTGGTTGAGAATATTCACCTGTCCGATTCCCTTATGCGTATATCCTACGCGCTTAAGGAGAAGCGGGAGAAGGAAATGTCATGATAGTCGGCACGGGATGCGATCTGATTGAGATAGGGAGGATGGCGAAGGCCTGTTCCAGAGAATCATTTCTCAAGCGGGTATTTACAGAGAAGGAAAGAGAGCTGATCTCGGGAAAATGGGATGTCGCGGCAGGAAACTGGTGCGTGAAGGAGGCTGTCGCAAAGTGCTTCGGCACAGGCTTCGGAAAAGCATGCTCCCCTTCTGAGATAGAGACATTAAGAGATGAGCTTGGGAAGCCCTATGTGAATCTTTATGGGAAAGCGAAGGAAACAGCGGAACATTTACAAATAGATGCAATACATGTTTCGATATCTGATTCCAGGGAATTAGCCATGGCCTTTGCCGTGGCGGAAAGAGTTTGATAATTAATGGAGTTTCTTATAAATAGTAAACAGTCCCGAGAGCTCGAAGAGAGGGCAATAAATGGAGCGGGACTGCCTAGCGCGGTTCTTATGGAGCGTGCGGCAGTGGCTGTTGTGGACGCTGTCTATAGGCGCCTTAAGGACAGGCGTTTCGCTAAGATTCTGGTTTTATGTGGCCCGGGTAACAACGGGGCTGACGGTATAGCCGTTTCGAGGATTCTCAGTGATGGAAGAAGGCTTGAAGAGTTCTACGATATAAAAACGGTAATATTTACAAAAGATGGTAATATGTCTCAGGGACTTCAGTTTGAACTTAACATTTTTAAGAATAAGAATTATAAGTTCGAAGAATATTCCTTTGATGAGATTCCTGAAAAATATACAAATAAGTTTTTCTACGGTGATTTTGATATAGTTATAGACGCTGTCTTTGGAACCGGACTTTCACGAAATGTGGAGGGAAATTTGGCGAAGGCATTCGATTCCATTAGCAGCTCAAGCGTTTATAAAATCAGCGTAGATATACCCAGTGGCGTGAACTCTGATACCGGCGAAGTGATGGGAGCAGGTATTTACGCAAATGAGACCGTCACCATGTCATACAGGAAGTTAGGACTTGTCCTTCCGCAGGGAACAGCCTTCGCGGGTAAAGTAACGGTTGCCCGCATAGGTATGGAAAATGATTATTATGCCATCAAGGAAAACTGTCCATGCAGGATGTCGATAGACGGGGATTTCAGATTTGAACCTAAAAGACGATTTGAACTCACCAATAAATGGTCAAACGGAAACGTCTTAATCATTGGCGGAAGCGAAAAGATAATAGGGGCGCCGTATTTATCAGCATTGGCGGCCTACAGGGCAGGTGCCGGACTTGTTAAGATATTTACAAGCGAAGCGATTGCTGAACCTCTCATGGGGCTTCTTCCTGAGGCTCTGTTTGCTTTCTATGATGATGATACCGATGAGAAGGATCTCGATGATGAGACGCTTGCCCATCTATATAAGGAACTGGGCTGGGCCAACGTGGTTGTGGTAGGGCCGGGACTAGGCTTGAGCGGTCGGTCGAAGGCAATTGTGCGTGAAGTTTTAAATGTATCTGATGTTCCGGTAGTTGTCGATGCTGACGCTCTTAACTTGCTTGAACAGGCAGGAAATGTCTTTAAACCGAACTTTATTTTCACTCCTCATATGCTTGAAATGGGCCGCCTTATTAAGACAAGACCGATTGAGATTGCCAAAGATATGGTTAAGACTGTCCGTGACTACGTGATAGAGCATAATATAGTTCTTGTGCTTAAAGGACCGAGGACGATTATCGCAAGGAAGGTTCCTGATAAAGAATCGGTTGACATGGTAATATGCGATGCCGGTACGGCGGCGCTAAGCAAGGCAGGAACCGGAGATACTCTTACCGGAATTATCGCTGCCCTTGTGGGGCTGGGACAGTCCACGTTTGACGCCGCTGTCGCGGGAGTATATTTACACGGTATGGCCGGACGTATCGCTTCCGAAAATATGGATGAAAGCGGGCCACTCGCCAGGGAGATAGCAAATGCCGTGCCTGTCGCTATGAAGAACTGGCACGATAAGGATTAGATTTTTCGATAAAAGAAGGCTAAAATGGACGATTATGAAAGAGTCAGGGCGGAGATAGACCTTGATGCTGTTAGGGAAAATATCACTAATTTAAAGGCGCTTACAAAGGCCGGAACGAAGATGATGGCTGTAGTGAAGGCTGATGGCTACGGGCATGGAGCGATTGCTGTCGCTAAGGCCTTACGAAATCTTGTGGATGGCTACGCTGTAGCTACCGTCGAGGAAGGCGTAGCACTTCGTGAGGCCTCTGTAGATAAAATGGTTCTCATCCTCGGAATCACATTTCCTGAATACGCAGGGAAGGTTGTAAGCTACGGCCTGTCTCAGGTTGTGTCATCTCTTGAGGCGGCAGAGGCTCTTTCCGCTGCGGCTGTCAAGAGAAATACAAGGGCTAAGGTACACATAGGCCTTGATACCGGTATGGGACGTATCGGTTTTCCCGATAAGGATGAGAGCATAGATACCATAAAGAAGATTTCGGAGCTTCCGGGTATTACGATAGAAGGCATTTTCACTCACTACGCGAGATGCGATGAGGCCGACAAAACCTCTGTTAAGGACCAGCTAAAGAGATACTCGGATTTTGTCGATAAAGTAGAGGCAGCGGGGATTCATATCCCTATCCATCATGCGTCAAACAGCGCGGGAATTATAGAGCTTCCTGAATCAAACTTTGATATGGTGAGATCCGGTATAACGACCTATGGTCTCTATCCTTCAAATGAGGTTTCTAAGGACAAGGCGGTCCTTAAGCCGGCCATGAGACTTGTGAGCCACGTTACGTTTGTGAAGACTGTGCCTGCGGGAACAGGAATAAGCTACGGCTCCACATTTGTAACCGCACATGAAACCAAGGTAGCTACAATCCCGGTAGGCTATGCCGATGGATATCCGAGACAGCTCTCTAATAAGGGCTCTGTACTTATAGGCGGCAATAGGGTACCAATATTAGGTAGGGTCTGCATGGACCAGATGATGGTTGATGTGACTGAAATTTCGGACGTTAAGCCTGGTGATGAGGTAGTGCTCGTGGGCTCACAGGGGAACGAAAGCATCAGTGCCGAAGAGCTTGGCGATCTCTCAGGACGATTCAACTATGAGCTTGTCTGCGATATTACGGCGAGGGTGCCGCGCGTTTACTTTGAAAATGGTAAGCGTGTCGGAGTCATGGATTACAGAAAATTTGCTCCCGATGCCATAGAGCTTCACTTAAGCGAGACTGATAAATGAAGGTAACGCTTATATGTGTCGGTAAGATTAAGGAAAAATATTTTACTGACGGAATTGACGAATATAAGAAGAGGCTCTCGAAGTTCTGTACATTTAACATAGAGGCTGTAGCGGATGAGAAGACGCCTGAGAATGCTCCGGAGTCTATCAATACGAAGATAAAGGAGACTGAGGGTAAGAGGATTCTCTCTGTTTTGAATAAGGTGAGGACCGGAGATACTTATGTCTACGCTCTCGCCATAAAGGGTAGGGAATATACTTCAGAGGAGTTTTCGGCAGAACTCTCGAGGCTCTTTACCGTGGGGAAGAGCCACATCATCTTTATAATCGGTGGGTCGCTTGGGCTTTCCGATGAGGTTCTTTCTGCGTGCGACGGGAAACTCTCGTTTAGTAAGTTTACCTTTCCCCACCAGCTCATGAGGCTCATTTTCACGGAACAGCTCTATAGAGCTTTCAAGATAATGAATAATGAACCGTATCATAAATGATCACAGCCTGTAAGGCTGTGATGTAGACCCGGCCTCGTGCGAAGCACGACTATAATGGCCGGGTTCTCCCGTACTAGAAAGTCAGCAAGCTGACTTTCTTTGAAGAGAATAAATCAAAGGAGGAAGCAGTTATGAAGAAATTTTTAGAAGAATTCAAAGCCTTCGCTATGAAGGGAAATGTCATGGACATGGCAGTCGGCGTTATCATAGGTGGCGCCTTCCAGGCTATAGTCACAAGCCTTGTCGGTGACATTATATCACCACTTTTAGGAATATTTGGGAGCGTTGACTTCTCAACCTGGTCAGTCACAATCAACGGCTCTGAGATAAAGTACGGCTCATTTATTACAGCTGTAATTAACTTTATTTTCATGGCCCTCGTTATATTCCTCTTTGTGAAGTTTATTAACAGGGTAAAGAGCTTAGAGCATAAGGATGAGCCTAAGGCAGAGCCTACCACAAAGACCTGTCCATACTGCCGGAGCGAGATCAGCATAAAGGCTACAAGATGCCCTCATTGCACAAGCATGCTTGATACGAGCGATATGAAAATGGATGAAGCGAAGGCCTGATCGTCAGAAACAAGATAAGAATAAGCAAGGGAATTGAGAATGTCTGATAGTAATACAAAGAAATCCGGAGCTAAGCAGGGCGGAAAGACGACTGCGGGCTCCGGAAACGCTAAGAAGCGGACCTATAACAGGGGTAAGAGCCGAAAGGCACCTAAGCAGGTTAATGAAAATAATAACCGTTATGAGTTATATTTTGTGCTTGTAACGGTTTTTTCGATACTTTTATATATATCATACGCGGGAATCGCGGGTGTGGTCGGAAGGGCTCTTTCGACTGTCTTTTTTGGCCTGTTTGGCTGGACGGCCTATATAATTCCGGCTTTTGGAGTGATATTTACTCTGCTCTATATGGCAAACGCTAGAAATAAGGCGGTTGTAAGGAGGCTGTGGTGTTCCTTGGGCTTACTTTTAAGCTTCAGCTCTTTTTTACAGCTAGTAAATTATGGCAGCAGCAAGAAGCTCTCCTTCAGTGATATTTTTAATGAATGCGCCAAAAGCAGGAACGGTGGCGGCTTCATAGGAGGCTCTGTAGCTAAGGCCCTCGCCTCTGTACTTGCTCTTGCGGGAGCCTACGTAGTAGTAATCGCAAGCTTCATCATTTTCATAATATTGGTTACTGACAGACTGATTACTAATGCTGTGAAGAAGCGGGCTGTACGGGCGAGAGAGGAATTATCCCACCGTGCCGAGCTTAGAAATGAGCGAAATGAGATAGATGAAGAGTTCAAGGCTAAGGCCAGGGCGGAGGAGTTCGAGCTTAAAAAGAAGGAAATGGCCGAAAAGCGGCGTGAACAGCTACAAAAGGAAGCTTTAGAGAGGAAGGAAGCCCTTAACAAGAAGGAAATCGAGCGTAAAGAACGGGAAGAAAGGAAGGAAAGAGAAGAGCGGGAAAGGGCAAGGGAGAATACGGATACAGACCTTCATGAGATTAAAAAGGAAGGCGCAGATTCAGAGGCTTATGAAGAAAGCCATGCTTTAGATAATGAGAGCCATCTTTCAGATTTCATTGAGCGGGCTCTTAATGATAAGTTTGGAGCGAAAGATAAAGGCTCTGAAGCTGAAATGCCGTCAAAGCCTGAACCGGAGCCGATTAAACCGGAACCGATTAATGCAGAGCTAAAGGAAATTAAAAAGGAAGCAGAATCTGAAGTACAAGTAGATGAGCCGCCGAAACCGGAACCGGGGGTAACAGAATCTCCAGAACCGGTGAAATCGGTAAAACAGGAGAAGTTCCCGGTAGAGGAGGTACTTAAGAAGCAGGGAACAGAGGCATCAGAGACTGAGCTTAATCCTACATTTAACAAATCCTCAGATTCTACGGCTATAGAAGAAGCTGAACCAAAGGATGACACAAGCGTAGAACCGGACAAGCCGGCCCCTAAGAAGCCATATATTTTCCCGACCCTTGATCTTCTTAACGAACCAAAGGCCCAGAAGGGAGCCGACAGGGAAGAGCTTATGGCTACAGCTAAGACTCTTCAGGAGACGCTGAAGTCTTTTGGTGTAAATGTGAATGTGACCGATGTCTCCTGTGGACCGGCTGTCACGAGGTTTGAGCTTCACCCTGAGCACGGAGTTAAGGTTAGCCGCATTACGGCCCTCGCCGATGATATCAAGCTTAATCTCGCGGCTTCTGATATCCGTATAGAAGCGCCTATTCCGGGCAAGGCCGCTGTCGGCATAGAGGTTCCTAACAAGGAAAACTCCGTCGTTTATTTCAGAGAGCTCATAGAGAGCCAGAAGTTTAAGGACAGTAAGTCAAAGGTCTCATTTGCGGTAGGAAAGGATATAGCAGGGCAGGTTGTTATCACTGATATTGCAAAAATGCCTCACCTCCTTATTGCGGGAGCGACAGGCTCAGGTAAATCAGTCTGTATAAACACGCTTATCATGAGCATTCTCTATAAGGCGGATCCTACGGAAGTGCGCTTTATCATGATAGACCCTAAGGTTGTTGAGCTTTCGGTCTATAACGGTATCCCTCACCTTCTCTTGCCTGTTGTTACCGACCCTAAGAAGGCTGCCGGAGCCCTCGCCTGGGCTGTGGCTGAAATGAGCCGCCGCTACAAGGAATTTGCCGACAAGGGCGTAAGGGAAATCAAGGGCTATAACGCGAAGGTAGGCGACGATAATCCTCTCTGGATGCCTCAGATAGTTATTATTGTGGACGAGCTTGCCGATCTCATGATGGTTTCGGGGAAGGAAGTGGAAGAGAGCATATGCCGTCTCGCCCAGCTCGCCCGCGCGGCCGGTATTCACCTCGTTATAGCTACGCAGCGACCTTCCGTAAATGTCATAACAGGCCTCATTAAGGCGAATATTCCTAGCCGTATCGCCTTCCAGGTGTCAAGTCAGGTAGATTCGAGAACCATACTTGATGGAGCGGGCGCTGAGAAGCTCCTCGGTAAGGGCGATATGCTCTTTGACCCCGCTAACCTCTCTAAGCCTGTAAGAGTCCAGGGTGCATTTGTTAGCGACAATGAGGTTGGCGCTGTGGTTGATTTTATAAAGGCTAACAACACTGTAGAGAACTCAGAGAATGATATCGAAAAGCAGGTAGAGGAAGTGACAGCCAAGGCATCGTCGGGAAATGAATCTCAATCAAAGGAAAATGCTGAGGATGGCCCTGATGATGGCTATGATGAGCTCTTCGACAAGGCCGGAGCCCTCATAATAGATAAAAAGAAGGCCAGTATCGGCATGCTTCAGAGAGTTTACCGGATAGGCTTCAACCGCGCCGCGAGAATCATGGACCAGCTAGCTGACGCGGGTGTAGTGTCTGAGGAGGATGGCACGAAGCCTAGGAACATTTTGATGTCGAGACCTGATTTTGACGCCCTAGTAAATATGCGCCATGGAGGTAACAGCATGGCTGATGATGCCTCTGAGAGCCCCGATGACGCGGCCATGTAAAAGTCACTTTTATCTATCAAAAATACCTTGACTAAGGCGGCCAATGGGTGTAAAATGCTTACTGTTGTTGTTAATCGGACACTAAAGGAGAGAGACATGTCTGCAACAGTTTACACGCCTTTTAAGGAAGGCAAGGTACGCGAGGTATACGATATCGGTGACAGCCTCATTATGGTAGCTACCGACAGGATATCCGCATTTGACCACATTTTAAAGAACAAGGTAACTGACAAGGGCGCTATTTTAACTCAAATGTCAAAATTCTGGTTCGAGCTCACCGGGGATATCGTTAAGAATCACATGATAAGCTGTGATGTTAACGAAATGCCTGAGTTTTTCAGAAAACCTGAATTTACCGGCAATTCAATGAAGGTTAAGAAGCTTAAGATGCTTCCGCTTGAGTGCATCGTCCGTGGCTATATCACCGGTTCAGGGTGGGAGAGCTATAAGGAAAATGGCACCGTCTGCGGCATTAAGCTTAGAAGCGGCCTTAAGGAGTGCGAGAAACTCGACGAGCCTATTTACACTCCAAGTACTAAGGCAGAGCTTGGCCTCCACGATGAAAATATCTCTTATGAGAGAAGCATAGAAGAGCTTGAGAAGGTATTCCCGGGTAAGGGCGGCGAATACGCTAAGAAGCTCAAGGAATATACTATCGCCCTCTATAAGAAATGCGCCGACTACGCTTACGAGCGCGGTATCATCATAGCCGATACAAAGTTTGAATTCGGCCTCGATGAAAATGGGGAAATTATCCTTGGCGATGAAATGCTTACGCCTGACAGCTCCCGTTTTTGGCCTCTTGCAGGATACGAAGCGGGCAAGTCACAGCCATCCTACGACAAGCAGTATGTACGTGACTGGCTTAAGGCTAACCCTGACAGCGATTATAATCTTCCTGATGACGTCATAGCTAAGACTGTCGAGAAGTATAAGGAAGCCTTTAAGATGCTGACGGGTAAGGATTTCGCAAGGTAATCTGTAACTGATATTTTCCCCGATTGTCCTGTTAATATTAGGATGATTGGGGATTTCTCTCTCTTTAACACATGGAACGGAAAAATTATGCGTGAAATAATTGACAAGTACAAGAATGATCCACTCTTTAAGAAGAAGCTCTTTTTAAGCTTCATCGGTGTATTTTTTATGGGCTTTTTCCTCGCCTTTTTGCGTAAGGCAGACCTTGGAACCGACCCATATACCTTTATGAACGTTACGGTTGTCGGTAAGATCAATGCCAACAGGCAGATTATACTCTTCGGTACATGGCAGCTTATATTAAACATTATCATGCTTGTAATCGGCTGGTTCTGGAAGAAGACCCTTATAGGACCC
Organism: uncultured Eubacteriales bacterium; assembly: GCA_900314885.1. Lineage (GTDB taxonomy): Bacteria > Bacillota > Clostridia > Lachnospirales > Lachnospiraceae > Catonella. The sequence continues at coordinate 67,671 of OMWY01000003.1, read as the reverse complement.
GGAACGGTTATCAACATGGTCGGAGTAGGTTATGTATCGGACCTCTTTTACTTTATCACAAGTAAGACAATTCCTGACGCTGTATTTACCACATTTCCACAGAGAGCCATCATATTCGCTGTCGCTCTTTTTGGGTTCGCCATAGCGGCAGCCGTATATATGAGCGCAGATTGCGGTCTCTCCCCATATGACCTTCTCTGCAACCAGACAGGATTTTCCATAAAGAAGGTTCCATTTGCCATAACGAGAATCTGCTGCGACTTTATACCTATCATTGTAGGCGTTCTCCTTGGCGGTAAGCTCAATATAGGAACCGTCTTCATAGGCCTTGCCCTAGGACCTGCCATCCAGGCTGTAGGCAAGTTCATGAACGAACATATCCTTAAGATGGATGAGCAATAAATATTATATAAAAACTTAAAAGAATCAGACTATATGCCGAAATAAGACATATAGTCTGATTCTTTGTTACTGTTCAGACACAACAAATTATGAAGTAATACAGCTTGCTGTGATTACTTTATATATTTGTTGGGTTATGAGTGGCGTGAGCCCCTTGAGCCCGCCACATTCGAAATGCATAGCATTTCGAATGGGCGGGCCTGAACAGAAACGATTTATTTAAGCCCCCAAAAAAGAGTATTGACCTTATTGCAATCGTGTGGTATTATGTAATTGTTAGCAGACAGATCAAATGAGTGCTAAAAGTACTCGACCCCTTGAAGGGAGGCATTTACATGAGAATAATACCTGTTTATAATACAGTAGTTCTACCTGAAGTTCAGTACAACCTCGAGCCTGATATACTTACCGATGCTGAGAAGAACTCATTTCACCAGAATGATGAGATTCTTATAGTGCCTATTAAGGAGTTCAAGACCCGTGAGAATCTCAGACCTGAAGACTTTTATAAGATCGGTCTTCATGGCACGATTAAGGAAATCCGCTCTAACGGTCAGAACTTTGGTCTTGCGGTAAATACCGATAAGAGGATAGAGATAATAAGTCCATTAGTTACTGACAGCGAAATCAGCGCTGATTTCATTTACCTTGAAGATGATAAGGACATGACTGACGCTGAGATCACGGCGACCTTTAATATAGTCCTAAATATGCTTGGCGAGATAGCGTCCCATTTCCAATGGGGCAACTGGGCCATGAACTTCACCGAGAGACTTGACAACATTAATGAGGTTGTCAGCATTGTCGCGCCTTACGCCGATCTTACGCCTGACGAGAGATATGCATTGCTTGAGACTGATTCGCTAAGGAAGCGGAGCGACCTTATCATTGGCATCATGATGAAGTACCGCGATATGGTAAATATCCAGGCGGACATCAGCAAGAAGATCCAGGACGAGCAGGGCGATCAGTATCGCGAGAACCTCATAAAACGTGAGATCACACTTTTAAATGATGAGCTGAATGAGATGAATCCCGATTCGGCTTCGGATATCGACATGTTTGAAAAGAAGATAGCCGAGGCTGATTTCCCTGAGGAAGTCGCGAAGGAAGTAAACCGCGTCTTCAGGCATTTCAAGCAGGGTGGCGAGGATGACCATGAATATGGGGCCAATTATGAATATCTTGATTTCATGACATCACTTTCATTTAAGACACCTGATATGCCTGAGGTTGACCTTAACAAGGCCAAGGAAATCCTTGACAGAGACCACTACGGCCTTAAGAAGGTTAAGGAACGAGTATTGCAGCATATTGCCGTAATGGTAATGAAGGACAAGAAGACTAAAACGGGTATTGAAAACAAAGCTAAAGAAAGCGATGCCGGAGAAAATAAAGATTCCAATAAATCCGCGAGTACCGGCTCTATAATCCTCTTCGTCGGCGCTCCGGGTACCGGCAAGACAAGCATGGGAAAGAGCATAGCAGAAGCTCTCGGTAGAAAATATGTCCGTATAAGCCTTGGCGGAATCAGGGATGAAGCCGAGATCAGAGGCCACCGCCGTACCTATATTGGCGCCATGCCGGGGCGAATTATGGACGCTATTAAGCGTTCAGGTGTAAATAATCCTGTCATGGTGCTTGATGAGATAGATAAGCTTGAGTCAAACGGCTATAACGGCGACCCTGCCGCCGCCCTACTTGAGGTTCTTGACCCTGAGCAGAACAACACATTTATGGACCATTATGTAAATGCCCCGTATGACCTCTCAAACGTCGTATTTATCTGCACCGCTAACAGCCTCGAGACTATTCCCGGACCACTTCTTGACAGAATGGAGGTTATTGAGCTTCCTGGCTATACCGCAAAGGATAAATTTTATATCGCGAAGGAGCATTTACTTGCGAAGTCAATAGAAGAAGCAGGACTTGAGAAGAAGAATATAAGCATTTCTGATTCGGTTCTTAAGAATATCGTGGCAAATTATACCATGGAGGCGGGAGTCCGCGGCATTAAGAAGAGGCTTGACCAGATTATGAGACAGGCCGCTGTGAAAATGCTTAGCGACCACACTGACAAGGTGACTGTTAAGGTTACCGATCTTCCTAAGCTCCTCGGAACTAAGACGGCCCTTCACGATAAGGTACTTAAGAAAAATATTCCGGGAGTTGTCACGGGCCTAGCCTGGACTGAAGCGGGTGGCGAGATACTTTTTATAGAGACAACCGCCATGCATGGAAGCGGCCAGCTTATTATAACTGGGCAGCTTGGCGATGTAATGAAGGAATCCGCTACAATTGCCCTGTCTCTTGTTAAGAGCATGTTCTATGACAAGAAATATAAGTTTGATGACAAGGATATCCATATCCATGTACCGAGTGGTGCGGTTCCTAAGGATGGCCCGTCAGCGGGCGTAACCCTCGTGACTGCGCTTACATCGCTTGTTTTGGGCCAGTCGGTAAGCCCATATCTTGCCATGACGGGTGAAATATCACTGAGAGGCCAGGTGCTTCCTATAGGCGGTCTTCCTGAAAAGCTTATGGCGGCTGAGCGGGCCGGGGTGAAGAAGGTTCTTATCCCAGCTTCAAATAAGGAGGACTTGATTGATGTGCCTGAGGATACTAAGAAGAACCTTGAGATTGTGCCTGTTGAGAATATAAATGATGTGCTTCACGAGGCGCTTGGCATCAGGGTTCCAAGGCAGGACCGCAAGTTCTTCGCAAATGATGGTAAGGAAGAAAAAGAGCCTGCTGCTGAAATAGAGGATAAGCCTGTAATCCCTGCCGTACCCGGCAGAAAAATATCTAAGATAGATATTCCTTCGCAAAGCTATTAAGTGAATCTGGCAAGGACTATCCGTGCCTGACTCAGGATAGGCGGAGAAAGACCCGTTGAGGCCACTCCTCAGTGGACCGGAAATAATTTACAGGGAAGGTCGGTAATACTCGATGCCAAGTGCGTTACCGGAAATGGAACTCAGATTGATATAGAAGTGCAGAAGTCAGACAATGATGATCATCAGAGACGCGTGAGATATAATGGAGCAGTCCTGACGACGAATCAGACAGTAAAAGGCACAATGTTCAAGGATATTCCTGACGTGTGCGTAATTTATATATCTCGTTTTGACATCTTCGAGGATAATTGCTCCATGTACCACGTAGACAGAGTTGTACGTGAGACCGGGAAAACTGTGGATAACGGATTTTACGAGGTATATGTAAATGCTAAGGCAAGAGATGGCTCAGACGTTTCTGAGCTGATGGAAGTGTTTACAGATGATAATAGTTATAGTTCTAAGTTCCCGATAACGTCGGAGAACAAGAAACACTGTAAAAGCGACGAGGGAGGTATAGAAACTATGTGTGATATAATGCAGGAATTGATTGACGAATCGAATGCAGAAGGAAGAGAAGAAGGTAGGGAAGAATTAATTATTCAGGCACTGAAGAGCGGTAACTCGGCTGAACAGGTTGCGGGCTTCTTAAAATTGCCTGTTGAGGAAGTAAAGCGAATAGAAGAAAAGATACTCGCAAAGGCTTAATTAAATATGCTTTTTGGCCATGATGGTTATGAATTCTCATACCATTCCTTTAGTTGCAGTAATTTCCTTACTTCTACGACAGCATCCGCACTCGAAGAGGCAGATATAGGCTCCCTCTTTGAGGGAGCTGTCAATTGTAGTAGAGAGGGACCCAGCCGTTAGGCTGGGAGAGTCGGCTACGACCTAACATGAACTGAAACCTACAAGAACATCGCCATATAGAGTGGCAGTATTATTTTCTTATCTTCTCTTCCTGTATTCCGGTTAGAAAGCTTGTAACCTGCTGTTATATTATCATCCTTCAATATCTCATTTAAAGATTTTGTCGGGCCCTTTTTCGCTTTCACCTCTACAGGTACAACTTCGGCATCCTTTTCAAGAAGAAATTCTATTTCCAAGGTAGAATCAGCACGTTTATAATAATAGAGCTTGTATCCCTTTTTTGAAAATATATCAGCTATTAATGCTTCGTAGTCAGAGCCCTTTGCCGGCCCTGTTAATTTATCTGATATAATAGCTTCCTTCATCTGATACCCAAACATTGCGTTATACAAGCCAATATCACATAAATAGATTCTGAACTGGTCATCTATCGAATATGCTTTCAGCGGAAAAGATGGAGTATTAACATTATTCGAAACATAAATCATCCCTGACGCTGTGAGCCAGTCAATACTATTAGCAAATTTTCTTGCGGTGCCTCTTTTTTCAACAACAGAATATTGAAATTTATGATTATCCTTTGTTAGCTGCTTGGGAATAGAAAGAAAGCACTGTTTTGCCTTGATTCTATCACCCGATTCGGCATATTTTGCGATGTCGTCCTGGTAGTCCATTAAAATACGCTCTTGTACTTCATGAACGCTTGCGTAATCTCCGGAAGCTATATATTCGTTCACTGCATCGGGGAGACCACCGACAACCATGTATTCGCGTAGCTTTTCAATCAATGTAGAGTCAACTGCGCTGTTTACTTTCGTTAAGCCATCGCTGTATTTTTTTAAATCGCTGATTGCGTCTTCGTCAATGCCATTCGCCCATAAAAATTCATGAAAATCAAGAGGGTACATTCTGATTCTGCTTTCATAACCAACAGGTATAGAATGAACATCTCCGAAACCTACACCTAGAAGAGATCCTGACGCGATAACATCATACTGCCTGTCTTCAGCAAAAAACTTAAGGGATGTTCTCGCCTCAGGGCAATCTTGTATCTCGTCTAGGAAAAGGAGAGTCTTTCCCGGAATGAACGAAGCTGATGGCTTTAAGAGCTTTATTCTCTTTATTATATTATTTACTTCTATGTTGCCGCTAAATACATCTTTCATACGAGGCTCCATGATAAAATTTATCTCAACGAAGCTCTCATATTCTTGCCTTCCAAACTCTCTGACAATAAAAGTTTTGCCGCACTGTCTCACTCCACCGAGAAGGAGACAGGTCTTCTTGCCTGTAGAATTTTTCCATTTTTTTAAATCGTTATATACATTTCTATTAAGCATTAGGTCACCTCGCTTTCATATAGAATTATACATCATTCTCATAAAATATGCAAGCGTGCATATTTTATCCCACATAAAATATGCACACCATGCAGCAAATAAGGCTTACAAGAAAAAAGCACACCTAACAGGGCGTGACTTTTTATCTGTTTAATATCAATAGTGCCCTTGTCCTGAAAGCCGGTAGAGCATCTTATAGGTCTTAAGTCCCGGTGTCACGACGGAAATGCCGTATGGAGATAAATAGCCAGAACAACCCAGTGCCTGGTCCACTTATATTTTTGCAAAATGGAATATCTGCCTAGCTAATTAGCTAAAAAAGCTTGCTTATCTTGAAAATCTATGATATAATCACCTACTTTATCCATTGTTATTATTACAAAAATGAAAATTTGTCAAAATAATTTGCTAAAAAGGCTTGACAAATTCGGGGGGGGGTCTGATAAAATCGGACTTATTAAAGTTTAAGAAAATATTAACATTCAAGATCGTTCACGTGTGAAAGGGACGTGATCTGATCAGGCCGGTGGGATTAGCGCCCCACCACGGAGTAAATCCATTATGTCCAACAAGAAGATTGTGACAAAAGTTATCACTGCGGGACTTGCAGCCTCCATGGCAGTATCCCCTGTAAACACCTATGCGGCAACAGATGACACTTCAAAGCAGGATGTAAATGTAAAGTGTGATGAGATTACAAATCCAGAAAAACAAAAATACACGCCTATAGACTATGACTATTGGACTCTCATAGGTGGAGAACACAAAGGTGCTGTAACGGCTGAAGATGCCGGTGATGATTCATCAAACTATCGAGATGATGAGGCTAAGGATTTTCATAACAAAGATGCTGGCATTCAGTATCTCGACAGCCATGCAGATGAAGCTGAGAAGGCATCCAATACTGCAAGCGCAGCAGCTATAGCGGCAAGCAATGCTACTATTGAAGCTGAAAAGGTAAAGAAGAACCTTGATGCTGCTGTGGATGCAGCTTCAGGTGCATCTATTGCTGCAGGAGCAGCGGCTGATGCAGCTAAGGCAGCTTCAGAAAATGCGGCTACAAGCTCTGCGGTCGCTATAGAGAAAAAAGATGCTGCAGTTTCTGCAGGTAAAGACGCTACCGATAAAGCAGCTGATGCTTATACTAAGGATAATGCTGATGCTGTAAATGGTTATGTTAATGAAGCCAACAAAAAAGCAATTGAAGCCGCTTCTCAAAGCGCAATTGTAGAAGATGAGGTAGATAAGAGCAATAAGGCTCTTGCTGACGAGGAAAGTAATGCTAGCTCTGCTGCCGTCTTAGCTAAAAAAGAGTCTGATGCAGCTAATCTCGCTACGATTGATGCTAACTCCTTTGACAAATATGTTCATGGAGAAGATGGAAACAGTGGTGTCAGCAAGGACATAGATACATTAAATACTAAGACCCAAAATATTAAGGTTTCCGGTGAAGAGCTTGCTAAGAAGGCTGATGCAGCTAGTGGCAGTGCTGTTTCTGCCGCAGCGGTAGCAGAACAGGAAGCTAAGAATGCAAATGATGCGCTTGCGAAGGTAAATACTCTTATTGAGAATAATGCCAGCAAGGATGACGTCGCCAGCGCAGCCGCAGTGGCTCAGATAGCTGCAGATAAAGCCGGTAAGGCTGTATCAGAAGCTGCTATTGCTCGTGATAATGCCATGGATATTTTTATAGATCAGGTGGCATTGTATAACGCACTTGCTTCAATATATGGTAAAGAACAGTACTCGGTTGATCTTACAGATAAAGATCTTAAAGCATATTATAATAAGTATTACGAAGATAAGAAGAAGCTAAAAGACGGTGAGCTTGACATGTATGGTGCATTCTATAAGAGCACAAAGGATGCTGCCAATGTTGTTGCTAATAAAGAAGATATTCCTGATCATACATTTGACGATAGCGTAAAGCTAATTGAAGGTTATGAAAAGGCTGTAAATGAGGCAGATCAGGCGTATACAACAGCGGTAGGTAATGCTGAAACTGCTCAAAAGAATGCTGATGCTGCTGTAACAGCTATAAAAGCAAATGTTGAAAATGCCGATGAGGTTATTGATGATGCTCAGAAGAAGGTAGATGAAGCTAAGGCAGATGCTGAAACAGCTTCAGCTTCAGCTATTAAGTCAATTGAATTTGCTAAGGCTGCAGAAAATGAATACATCAAGGCAAATGATGAGGCATCAAAAGCAAACGATGCTAAGACTTCAGCTTTAGACGAGCTCAACAAAATTATCGGTATTGATGGAAAGAGCGGTTTAAGCAATGATCTTAATGTTGCTAATGGCAAGGTACAGGAAAATATTGATAAGGTAGCGCCTGCTGTAGAGAAGGCAGAAGATGAGGCAAAGAGAGTTACCGACTTCAACTATGACCTTGAAAACGACAATCCTTATAATAAACCTGTTCAGACCGCAGAAAAAGCTGTAACTAATCAGATTGGTAAGATTGAGGATCAGAAAAAACTGGTTGCTTCAAAGCAAAGTGAGATAGATACTAATAATCAGGAACTGAAAAAGCAGGAAGAAATAAAATCAGCTGCTAATACTGAGATAATAAATTGCGAAAAGAAAATAGATTCAGCGGATGAAGAAATTGGCAAGTGCAATACGACCATACGGAAAGCGAATAGAGAAATTTTCGAAGCTAATGTTGCCATTAGTTTTTATGGCCCTGAGTCTGGATATTGGCTTTTTGGCTGGCATAGCACATATGATCCGGAGAAATATCAGGATGCGGTTAATAAAAAGAATAAAGCTGAGGCTAGCATTAACGACGCAAATAATAAGATTGCCGACCAGGAGACTATAAAAGCCAACGCAAAGACCGAGAAAGAGAATCAGGAAGCAATCTGGAACACTGCTGATGATGCTTGCGATACTCTGAAGAAGAATTACAAGACTCTTAACAAAGATCTTAATAAATTAAATAGCGCACTTGGTGATATGAACGATGAGCTTGTTGACCTTAATGGTAAATTCGATGCCGCTAAGGCTGATAAAAAAGCCGTCGAAGATCAGATTGATGCAGGTGTTAAGAAGGCTGAGACTGCTTATCTGAACGATGCTAAACAGAAATTTGTCGAAAACTTTAACGCAATAATTGCTGAGACCGGGGCTGATTTAAATAAATACGGCGAAGGTATCAATCAGGCACAATATACTATGTTAGTCTCTGATTGGGCTAATGAGCTTTCTCTTAAAGACATTGTAAAGAGATGGGTTATTAGAGATAAGCTTGATAAGAATTTTAGCAATGGATCTTATTTTGTCGACCTTGTTAACTACTTACCTGGATTTCAGTTAATCGTGGACAATGAAATACAGAAGGGGAAGCTATTAGATGCCATAGATACATTTGAAAAGCAGATAGCTGCAAAGGATCAGTATCTTGAGGGCTTCCGCGCTAAGTATGCTGTTTTAGTTGCAGAGGCTGCTAAGGCAGATGCTGATAAGCTACAGAAGAAGTTAGATAATGAACTTAAGAATAACAGCGATGATGGTATAGGATATGTTAACGCTGCTACAAAGTCAGCAGTTGATGCACAGAGCTATACAAAAAATGCCAGCGAATCAGCTGTTAAAGCTAGGAATGCTTCGGATGCAGCAATCAAAGCGGCTTCAAATGCTGCTGTAGCTGTTGATGATGTTCAGAAGATTGTAGATGTTGCTTCTAAGAACGCAATTAGCGCCGATGAGAAAGCTAAGTCAGCTGAACAGAAGCTTAGAGAAATCAATTATCTTCTTTATAAGCTTTCATCAGAGCAGGAAGCGACAACTACAAAGAGAAATGAATATATCAAGCAGGCTAGCGATGCCGCTATTAAGGTCGCTGATGCTAAGAAAGAGTATGAAGCCGCTAAGAATAAGGTAACAGATCTTAAGAATGAGATAAAAAATAAGGGTCTCTTAGAGGCAAACTTAGTTGACCTTCTGAAACAGCTTAATAAGGCTCAGGATAACCTCAACAAGGCTCAGGAAAACCTTGATAATGCAGAGAAGAAGCTAGAAGAGGCTAAGACTGTTGCTACCGATACGGCATCAAAGTCAGCTATCTACGTTCCATCAGGCAGCGCAATCGATCAGCCTACAACAGGTGGCGATGTCGATGATCCTACCAAGGGTGGCGATACCGATAATCAGGGACGTGATAATGGTGGCGGTCAGTCAGATCCATCTAATACAGGCTCTGACACAATCGGCTCTAATACCTCAGGTTCTGATACAAACGGTTCTAACACAAGTGGCTCCGATACCAACAGTTCAGATACTTCAGGCTCAGACACACCTGCTACCACACCTACAGTTGTAGATGTTCCTAGTGATACCACTCCTGCAGGCCCAAGCACGACTCCTGCAGAGACAGCTCCTTCTACCACACCGGTTGAAGTTACTGTTACCGATGATACCACTCCAGCGGGCCCCGGAACCACAACAACAGAGGCCACAAATCCTGATGACGGTGATTCAGAGGTCGTTACTGTTGCTGATGATAATACTCCTGCCGGAGATACTGATACGACAGATACTACTGACGAGGTAGTTAATGAGGATAGCAATCCTGAGACAACCTCTGATTCAGATTCTGAAGTAGATGTTACAGAGGATGCTACCCCTGCCGGTGGTTCGGATACTATTGCAGATGGCAGATCAGAGCAGACAAGTGATACCTCAAACGTTCCGTTTGCAGCTGCAGCAAGCGCAACAGCTATTATCACTGCCGCAGGTCTCGCTATTGAAGATCTCAAGAAGAGAAAAGCTAACAGACGTTAATAGTAAGTTGATTTATTTGCCAGCCGGTCCGTCCGGCTGGCCTTTTACTGAAAGATTGTGATGATAATGAATGTGTTGAAAAAGTACTCGGGAGTTATAAGGAAGACCGCTATTGTATTACTCCTGGTTTTTGCTGCTTGCGAGATAGTATATATTCGAAGCGTTGAACGAGATTATTCACTTGCTGAAAATGAGTACACGGAACTAGCTAACCAGTATGCGCTTATTACCGATTCCCTGGAAGGTGCCGGGAGCGGTGATGTAATTAATATAGGAAGTGATGCCACACCTCTCGGTGAAGCGGGAGATGGGATGGGAGACACTGACAATATTCAAAGTGATGAATACCTTTCGGTAGACAGTGAGGCCCTTCTTAAATTAAATCCTGATTATGTAGGATGGGTTTATATACCGGGTCTTGCTATAAGCTATCCTGCCGTAAAGGATAATTATCCGGGTGAATATTTACGTAAGACCTTTGATGGCAAGTCCAGCACAGCCGGCTGTATTTTCCTTGACGGACAGAGCAAGCCTGACTTTAGCGGATATAGTGACTTTCTTTTTGGCCACAATATGAAGGATGGCTCTATGTTCGCTAAACTTTTACAGGTTAAGGATGACAAGATAGACATTTATGACGGTAATGCAAATGTCTATGTTTATACACCGAACGGCAAGAATAGCTATCGTATATTTGCATGGTTTACCACGACAAATGGTTCTGAGGCTTATGCTAATGTGACCGATGAGGCGAGGTATAAGAAGCTTCTAAATTATATTAAGTCGAATTCGATGGTGTATAGTCCGGGAGATATTGATTTCTCAGATATGCCTGAGATATTGAATTTGTCAACATGTGCTGAAACCTACACTACCGATAAGAGGTTTGTGGTAAGCTGCGTAAGAATTGATAACAAGTAAATTTTTGATAGTGATTTCCTAGCTGGAGGACCGGTAATGCCGGTCCTCTTTTGTATTGCTTTATATATTTGTTGGGTCTGAACAGTAAAATGTTAGCACTTCCTCTTGACGAGTGCTAATTTTGCGTGTATAATGATAATTAGGGAGAAAGAAGGCGATTTATATGGCATCTAAAAGAGATTACTACGAAGTGCTCGGCGTAAGCCGTGATGCTACGCCTGAGCAGATAAAGCGGGCCTATCACAAGCTCGCTAAGAAGTATCACCCTGATACCAACAAGGGCAATAAGGAAGCGGCGGCAAGGTTCGCCGAAGCAGCGGAAGCCTATGAGACGCTTAGCAATCCTAAGAAGAAGCAGGCCTACGATACATTCGGCTTCGACGATACAAACGGAGCCGGTATGCATTTTAACGGAGCAAACGGAGGACCGTTCTCATTTCATTTCACTTCTGATGGAGGAAACGGAAACTACTCTTACAGCTCGAACGGATTTAACGGCGGAGACATCAACGATATATTAAGAAATATGTTCGGTGGCTTCGGCGGTGGAAACGGTGGCTCAGACTTCTTCCATAATGACAGCTTCTTTAACCGGGGGCAGACTGCGGCAGAGAAGGGGAATGATGCAGAGAGCTCTATTACTGTGACCTTTGACGAGGCATTTCATGGATGCTCTAAGACCATAAATATCCGCGATGAGAGAGGTAACAGCGAAGCTCTGACGGTTAAGATCCCTGCGGGCATAGAAAGCGGTAAGAAGATAAGACTTCGCGGCAAGGGCGGCCCGGGCCTTAATGGAGGCGAGAACGGAGACTTGTACCTTCTTGTGAATGTTCTGCCTGACGAGAGATTTACGCAAGAGGGCATGGACATATACGGAAAGCTTATGGTTCCATATACCACAGCTGTATTCGGAGGAGAGGCAAGGGCTGAGACCCCGTATGGTGATGTAATGACTAAGATTAAGCCGGGCATGCAGTCGGGTACGAAAATCAGACTTCGCGGCAAGGGAGCCCCGTCTATGAAGAATCCTTCTGAGAAGGGCGATATGTATCTTACGGTTGAGATATCGGTTCCGACCCACCTTTCAAGGGATGCGGCCGATAAACTAAAAGCTTACGAAAGGGCTATGGCAGATTGACGAAAAAATATTACGCTGTAAGAAAAGGCAGGAAGACAGGCATTTTCACAACCTGGGCTGACTGCAAGGCTCAGGTTGACGGCTTCTCGGGAGCCCAGTATAAGAGCTTTCCAACAGAAGCGGAGGCACGCGACTTCATAAATATAGGGAAGGCTCCCGAGAGTGAGAAGCCTGCCGGTGAAAGAACCTTAAAGCCTATCTGCATTTCGGAAGAGCCCGCCTTTACAAAGAAAGAAAAGGGTCTCGAGGCTTACGTAGATGGAAGCTACTTCGGCGGCACGGTATTTGGAAGCGGAGCGGTCATGATTTATAATGACAACGTAATCGATAGACTCAGCAAGAAAACCGATGACGCGGAGCTTGCTAAGATGAGAAATGTGGCCGGGGAAATAAAGGCTTCCGAAATGGCTATTGCATACGCTTTAGAAAATGGTTATAATAAGCTTACCATTTACCATGACTACGAAGGCGTTGCGGCGTGGCCGATGAGGCTATGGAAGGCTAACCTCACGGGAACGCAAAATTACCGTGATTACGTGGATAAGGCAAAGGAAAATATTAACATAACTTTTATTAGCGTTAAGGGCCATTCGGGTGTAAAATATAACGAGGAAGCGGACAGATTAGCGAAAGCCGCTCTCAGGGATTCAGATTAATATAAAAAGGAAAATATTTATGGCAGACAATAATAACAATTCAAACAATAATGAAGAGCAGTACTGCAGTATGTGCCACAGACCGTCAAGCGAGGTCGGAAAGCTTATCCGCCTGGCTCCGGGGCTTAATATCTGCACTGACTGTATGCAGAAATCACTTGACACCATAGCGAATTCACCATTTCCGGGGCCTTTTGGCTTTAACGGCCAGGGACCGTTTTCAGGAAATGGAAGCAACAATGGACAGGCCGGTTCCAAGGGCAAATCAGGTGAGGACGTAGAGGATGCGGACATTGAAGGAAACAATGTTCCATCGACGGATACAAACCCTGATGTAGTTGAGTCCGATGAAGAAAATGATGAGGAAAATAAGAACAATAATCAGGGCTTCGGTGGCTTCATGCCATTTGGCTTTATGCCTGAATTCATGCAGCCGAATATAAAGCCTAATAAAAAGAAGAAAAAGAAGAAGCCGGCTCTTGACTTTAATAATCTTCCGGCGCCTCATATCATTAAGGCTAAGCTCGATGAGTACGTGGTAGGGCAGGAACACGCTAAGAAGGAAATCGCTGTCGCTGTATATAACCACTACAAGAGGATTGAAGCTGAGAAGAACGGAGATATAGAGATAGAGAAGTCAAATATGCTAATGATAGGGCCTACGGGATCCGGCAAGACATATCTCGTTAAGACTCTCGCCAAGCTCCTTCAGGTTCCTCTTGCTATAACCGACGCGACAACTCTGACTGAGGCGGGCTATATAGGTGACGATGTCGAAAGCGTCTTAAGTAAGCTACTTGCGGCCGCCGATAATGATGTAAAAGAAGCCGAAAATGGCATTGTATTTATAGACGAGATAGATAAGATAGCTAAGAAGCGCAATTCAAACAGTCGTGATGTGAGCGGTGAGGCTGTCCAGCAGGGCCTTCTTAAGCTTCTTGAGGGCGCTGACGTTGAGGTTCCTGTCGGCTCTACGAGTAAGAACGCCATGGTGCCTATGACGACCATGAATACGTCTAATATCCTATTTATCTGCGGTGGCGCTTTTCCTGACCTGCCTGAGATAATCAAGAAGAGACTTAACAAGCAGTCGGGAATTGGCTTCACTTCGGACCTTAAGGATAAGTATGATAACGATCCTAATATTTTACATAAGGTTACTACCGAGGATCTTCGCGAATATGGCATGATTCCTGAGTTCTTAGGCCGTCTTCCTATAGTATTTGCCCTTGATGGTCTTACTGAAGAGATGCTTATGCAGATTCTGTCGGAGCCTAAGAACGCCATTTTACGCCAGTATCAGAGGCTCCTTGCGCTCGATGAGGTCGATCTTGCCTTCGATGATGACGCAAAGCGGGCCATAGCGAAGAAGGCTCTCGAGAAGAAGACCGGCGCCAGGGCATTAAGAGCTATCATAGAGGAATTCATGCTTGATATCATGTATGAGATTCCTAAGGATGACAATATAGGTAGGGTTACCATAACCGGCGATTACGTTAACGGCAAGGGCTCACCTCTTATTGAAATGCGTAGCGAGCCGTTCAGAATACAAAAACAGAATCCTATGTAATTTGTAACTATTCAGCAGACATATAAATTTCATCAATTTGGGATGCTTGCATCCCCATAATTGATGGATATATATGTCTGGAGAGGGGGCTTAGCCCCCTCTGAAGCTCCACATGAGCAGTTTCGAAGAAACTGCGAATTGGGGTGCTGAACAGTTACTGTAATTTTTAGTTGCATTTTGCGATTAACTATGGTATAATAGCTATCGTTGTGTGCGCTTTTGCGCAATAGGTACGAATAAACCCGGTTGGCAAAATCCAACCAAACAAGAACAGGAAGGTGTTATTATGAAAGAAGGAATTCATCCGGCTTATTATGAGTGCAAGGTAACCTGCAACTGCGGCAATACATTTACCGTAGGCTCAACCAAGAAAGAAATGCACGTAGATGTATGCTCTAAGTGCCATCCATTCTACACTGGCCAGCAGAAGGCAGCTTCAGCTCGCGGAGCTATTGATAAGTTCAATAAGAAGTACGGCCTTAAGAAGGACTGATTCTTTCAGTCTCAGATTACAGAGGCAGGTTGAGTCATCTCAACCTGCTTTTTTAGAAAAAACGGGAGCATAAGTAATGAGATATTCCGGCATAGGGGGACAGGCTGTCATAGAAGGCGTCATGATGCGAAATGGTGACAAATACGCCGTGGCAGTCAGAAAACCTGACAAAGAGATAGAAGTCAAGACCGATAATTTTCACAGCGCAACTGAGAAGAACGCTTTTTTTAGGATACCGTTTATCCGCGGAATCGTGGTATTTATCGAGTCTTTATATATAGGAATCAAGGCACTTAATTTTTCGTCATCGTTTTATGATGATGAGACAGACGAGAAGGATAAAGAAAAGAGCACAAAGGGTGATAACGCGATGACGGCTGCCGTCGTAGCGCTTTCACTTGCTTTTGCTGTATTTCTTTTTATGATAGTTCCATTTTTACTCTCAAGATTGTTCGGCAGGATTATTACAAGCGATATCTGGCTTACGGTTATAGAAGGCGTAATCAGACTTGCTGTTCTCATCGGCTATATGGTAGCTATATCGAAGGTTGAAGATATAAAGCGGACCTATATGTATCATGGGGCAGAGCATAAGTGTATAAACTGCATAGAAAATGGCCTGCCACTCACCGTAGCGAACGTCAAAAATCAGACCAGACGGCACAGGAGATGCGGTACGAGCTTTTTGCTCTATGTTGTCGTTCTGTCCATCATTTTATTCATGTTCATAAGGGTTGATAATGGCGTTCTTCGCCTCGTAATCAGGCTTTTACTTGTACCTGTTATAGCGGGAATTGTATACGAGTTTATAAGAGTAGCGGGAAGAAGTGAGAATAAGGTTATTCTCGCTCTCGCTGAGCCGGGCCTGTGGCTTCAGGGTCTTACCACGAAGGAACCTGACGATGATATGATACTTGTCGGGATTAAGAGTGTGGAAGCCGTATTTGACTGGAAGGCATTTTTAGCGGATACGCCTTCTGAGACTGCGGTAAAGGCTAAGGCTAAGAAGACTCAGAAAGCTAAGAAAGCCGCAGCCACAAGAGCTGTTACGGCTGTCGAAAAATCCGGTCTGACCGGCGCAGAAGGTGGCAAGCCTGAGATCGCTTCAAAGGCTCCCGAGAGAAATGAGCTTGATGATGCCCTCTGGCATGGCTTTGATGTGGCGAAGCTTTTGGATGATAATGTCGTAAGGTCTGACAGTGGTCACGCGGTAAAACACGCAACCAGCGCGGCTGCAGCCGACAGACGCCGTAAGGCTCCTGTTAAGAGGCCTACTATGGCTGAGCCGGTGGTGGAAGATGACGATGAGATTTTAAATGCCCTTGACAGATTCTTTAACAGCAAGAACGCTGATGAAATCAAGAAAAACGGTGGGATTAAATGACGCTTCATGAACTGGTAAAGAATGGAGAAAATATATTACAGAAGTCAGGCGACGATGATTATAAAATAGATGCCTGGCTACTTATAGAGCACATCACCGGGCTTTCTCACGCTGACTTCTTTCTCTGTCGCGATGATGATAATATTTCCGTAAATGGATTGTCATTCTCTGAAATAGAAGAAAAATATAATGAATTAGTTAACAGGCGGGCGAGCCATGTACCGCTCGCCTATATTGTTAATGAGGTGTACTTTTGTGGTCTTCCCTTTTATGTCGATGAAAATGTTCTGATTCCTGAGCAGGATACCGAGACAATGATTGAGGAGGTCCTTAAGGAGGCCTCGGGGAAAAGCATCTTAGACCTATGTACAGGGAGCGGGTGTATTGCCATAGCTCTCGCGAAGCTTGGAAAACCCGCAAGCGTTACGGCATCGGATATTTCCGGAAAGGCGCTTTCTATAGCTAAAAGGAATGCCGAAAAAAATGACGTAAAAATTAATTTTATTCTTAGTGATTTATTTGATAATATAGATGGCAAATTTGATATAATAGTTTCTAATCCGCCGTATATCAAGAGCTCTGTAATTTCTACTCTTGCCCCTGAGGTAAAGGATCATGAGCCTTTGCTCGCTCTTGACGGGAGTGATGATGGATTATATTTTTACAGGAAAATTAGTGAGAAGCTGTCGGACCATTTGCGAAGGAATGGGAGGATTTTCTATGAAATCGGATATGATGAGGCAGATGCTGTTTCACAGATATTAGCGCATGAAGGATTTGACGATATTAAGGTGATTAAGGATTTAGGTGAAAATGACCGCGTTGTGTGCGGTACATTTCTCTGAAAGGAAAAAATATGTTTGAAAATATCGATAATCTTTCTGGACGCTATGATGAAATTATGGACGAGATGGCAAGCGGGGAGCTTAGCGGGGACAGGCTTACAGGCTTAATGAAGGAACAGTCCGAGCTTGAACCAATCGTCATGAAATACAGGGAATATAAGGAAAATGAGAAGCAGATTAATGACTGTCTCGCTCTTATTGATAATGAATCCGATCCTGAATTAAAGGAGTTAGCGAAGGAGGAATTATCAGAGGCGAAGTCAAAGGCTCCCGAGCTTGAAAATGATATAAAGCTTCTTCTGCTTCCTAAGGACCCTAATGATGAGAAGAATGTTATAGTTGAGATTAGAGCCGGAGCGGGTGGTGATGAGGCTGCCCTCTTCGCGGGAGACCTCTTTAGAATGTATACGAGATTTGCCGAGAAGAACAACTGGAAGATAGATACCATGAATTCCAATGAAAACGGTATAGGCGGTTTTAAGGAAATTACTTTTATGGTTATTGGCCGGGGCGCGTATTCGAGGCTCAAGTATGAGGGCGGTGTTCACCGTGTTCAGAGGATTCCGGTAACTGAGTCAGGTGGAAGGATCCATACGAGTACCGCTACTGTAGCAATTATGCCGGAGGCTGAAGAGGTGGACGTTGACATCGATATGAATGATGTTAAGTTTGATGTATTCAGGGCTTCGGGAAATGGTGGTCAGTGCGTAAATACGACCGATTCGGCAGTAAGGCTTACCCATATTCCTACCGGTATCGTAATTTCCTGCCAGGACGAGAAATCCCAGCTTAAGAACAAGGACAAGGCCCTAAAGATTCTTCGCGCCATGCTCTATGAGCTTGAACGTGAAAGGGCTCACAGCGAGGAAGATGAGATAAGGAAGAGCCAGGTCGGTACCGGTGACAGGTCTGAGAAGATAAGGACCTATAACTTCCCACAGGGGCGGGTCACCGATCACAGAATAAAGTTCACAACCCACAATATAGACGCGGTTATGAATGGTGACCTTGATGAGATTATTGATAACCTCGTAACGAGCGACCAGACTGCGAAGCTGATGCGGATGGAACAGGCTTCATGAAGGAGAGAAAATGATTAAAACAGTAGTGTTTGACCTTGACGGAACACTCATAGATTCGTCAGAGGGAGTCACAAAGTCCGTCAATTATGCGCTTAAGCATTTCAACAAGGAGGTGGATGACCTTACTAAGCTTAACTGCTGTATAGGGCCTCCACTTATATACAGTTTCACCACATTTTTTGAAATGACTGAGGCTGAGGCCCGGGAAGGTATAGAAATATACAGGGAGCGCTATAATACTATAGGTGTCTTTGAGTGCAGACTCATGGATAATACGGAATACGCCCTTAAGGAATTAAGAGAGCAGGGCTACCGTATCGCTATGGGCTCCTCGAAGCCTGAGAAAATGTGCCACAAGATTTTGGAGCATTTTGACATAGAGAAATATTTCGATGACGTAACAGGCGCCACTGATGACGGAAGAATAGATACCAAAGAGGAAGTCCTAAGGGAACTTATTCGTCGCGAGGGCGGAGATAGCAGCGCTATGGTCCTTATTGGTGACACGATGTATGATATCGAGGGAGCTGACAAGGTTGGAATTCCTGCTATTGCCGTGACATTTGGCTTTGGAAATATAGATGATATGAAGAAGGCGGGAGCGGTAGAAGTTTGCGATGATTTTAAGAAGCTTCCGGACCTGATAAAAGGTTTGTGATATTTTGGAATTACGGTTGATAAATTTTCGCTTATAGATTATACTTTTATTATACTATAAACTTACCAAAGGAGAGGTAACCATGGACGATAAGAAACTTTACAACGAGTGGCTCACAAGCCCTGTATTCGATGAAGCTACGAAGAAGGAGCTTGAGGCTATTAAGGGCGATGACGCTGAGATAAGAGACAGGTTCTATAAGGACCTTGAGTTCGGTACTGGCGGGCTCCGCGGAGTAATCGGAGCGGGTACTAACCGTATGAATCTCTATACAGTAAGACGCGCTACCCAGGGACTTGCTGATTATATCAAATCTAAGGGACGCGAGTCATGGGGCGTTGCTATATCATTTGACTCAAGGCACATGTCACCTGAGTTCGCTGACGCTGCTGCCCTTGTGCTTAACGCGAATGGTATCAAGTCATATATTTTCAATGCTCTTCGTCCTACACCTGAGCTTTCTTACGCTGTAAGGACCCTTGGCTGTACAGCCGGTATCATGGTTACCGCAAGCCACAATCCGCCTCAGTATAACGGCTACAAGGTATACTGGGATGACGGATGCCAGATTACCGCGCCTGTAGACAAGGATATTATTGACCTTGTTAAGAATACGGCTTTCTCTGATATCAAGACTATGGACAGGATCGAGGCTATTAAGAAGGGTCTCTATTTCACAATCGGAAGTGAGATAGACGACGCTTATACGGCTGAGCTTAAGAGACTCATTTTAAATCCTGAGGTTATTAAGAAGAACGCTGACAAGCTTAAGATAGTTTACACACCATTCCATGGTACAGGAAATGTTCCTGTTCAGAGGATGCTTAGAGAGCTTGGCTTCAAGCATGTATATATAGTTAAGGAGCAGGAGGAGCCTGATGGCGACTTCACGACTCTTGATTATCCTAATCCTGAGGATAAGAAGGCATTTACTCTTGCTCTCAAGCTTGCTAAGGAGGTTGACGCGGATATCGTTCTCGCGAATGACCCGGATGCCGATAGGCTTGGTGTCTACGCTAAGGATACAAAGACCGGCGAGTATAAGGTATTTACCGGAAATATGTCGGGAATTCTTCTTGCTGAGTATGAGCTCTCTCAGAAGAAGGAGAAGGAACTTCTTAAGCCTGACAGCACTCTTATCACGACTATTGTATCATCGAATCTTGCGAAGAAGGTTGCTGAGAGCTATGGACTCCGCTATATTGAGGTACTTACAGGCTTCAAATATATCGGTGAACAGATTAAGTACATGGAGCAGAAGCACGACGGAACCTATGAGTTCGGCTTCGAGGAGAGCTATGGCTGCCTTATCGGTACCCATGCAAGGGATAAGGATGGAATCATGGCTGTAACCGGACTTTGCGAGGCTGCTGCCTACTATATGGATAAGGGTCTCACCCTCTGGGATCAGATGCTTAATATTTACGAGAAATATGGATACTTTAAGGAAGGCATCTATACGAAGACTCTGGCCGGTGAGGATGGCGCTAAGCAGATAGCCGCTACCATGGAGCGTCTTCGTACCGAGCCTCCTAAGGAAATCGCGGGTCTTAAGGTTAAGTCATTCAGGGATTATGAGAATGACACTGTGAAGAATTTTGAGACGGGAGAGACAGGCACAACCGGTCTTCCTAAGAGCAATGTTCTCTACTTTGAGATGGAAAATGATGCCTGGGCCTGCGCGAGACCTTCAGGTACTGAGCCTAAGATCAAGTTCTACGCGGGAATCAAGGGCACGAGTCTTGATGACGCTGATAAGAAACTCGATGAGCTTATGGCGGGACTTGAGAAGATCGCGGACTAATATTAATAATAAGCTTTACGGAGGTGTCATAAGACAGCTCCGTAAAAGTCAGGAGAAGCTATGAGGCTAACCTTTATAGGGGCTGACCATGAGGTCACAGGTTCGGCGCATTTCTTGCAGGCGTGTGGCAAGAATATTCTTATTGATTACGGCATGGAGCAGGGGATTAATGTCTTTGAAAACGCTTCGCTCCCTGTGAGTATTTCTGATATTGATTATGTTCTTGTTACACATGCTCATATCGACCATATTGGTATGATTCCTTCTCTTTATATAAAGGGATTTCGCGGTAAGATAATAGCGACTAAGCCTACCTGTGAGCTTGCCGGAATCATGCTGATGGATTCGGCTCATATTCAGGAATTTGAAGCCGAATGGCGTAACAGGAAGGCTAAACGTGCCGGCAAACCTGAGTATATACCTCTTTATACCACGGATGACGTAACCGGAACTCTTAAGCTTTTCACAAGCGTTCCTTATGGCGAGAAGCTGAAGCTCTGCGATGGCATTGATATGCGCTTTACTGACGTGGGTCATCTCTTAGGATCTGCCTCAATTGAGTTATTTATAGATGAAGCCGGTGTAAGAAAGACCATATGCTTCTCCGGTGACATAGGAAATTATAACCAGCCGCTCATAAAGGATCCCGCTTATACTACAAGCGCGGATTATGTCGTAATGGAATCCACATACGGTGACAGACTTCATGATCAGTCAGACGATTTTGTGAAAACGCTTACCGATATTATCCAGAAGACCTTTGACGCGGGTGGAAATGTGGTAATTCCTTCGTTTGCCGTAGGCAGAACTCAGGAAATTCTGTATTTTATCAGGAAGATAAAGGAAGATAAGCTCGTTCACGGACATGATGGCTTCGAGGTAGTGATAGATTCACCTCTTGGCATAGAAGCTACCCAGATATTTAACAAAAATATGTATGAGTGCTTCGACCATGAGGCTATGGAGCTGGTAAACAAAGGAATCAATCCTATAGCCTTTGAGGGACTTAAGACAGCCGTTACAAGCAGTGAATCCGTAGCTATAAATAATGATAAGAAGCCAAAGGTAATTATTTCGGCTTCCGGCATGTGCGATGCCGGCCGCATAAGGCATCATCTTAAGCATAACCTCTGGCGGCCTGAGTGCTCGGTAGTATTTGTGGGCTACCAGGCTCACGCGACTCTTGGCAGGGCTCTTATAGAAGGCGCAGATGAGGTAAGGATATTTGGTGAGGATATAAAGGTCGCAGCCCATATATATAAGCTTTCGGGCCTTTCGGGACATGCTGATAAGAACGGCCTTTTAACCTGGATTAACGCCTTTTCACCGAAACCGCAGAATGTGTTTATTGTTCACGGCGAAGACCTGACATGTCAGAATTTTGTAAATTCTCTTAAGGAGCAGGGCTTTAAGGCGAAGGCTCCATACAGCGGGTCTATATTTGACCTTGCCGGTGGCGAATGGGTCTACGAGGCTGAGCCGGTTCCTGTTAAGAAGGATGATAAGGATAAGAAGGCAAGGGCTAATGCTGTATTTGACAGGCTCGTTGCCGCGGGAGAGAGACTTATGACTGTCATCAATCACAATAAGGGCGGGGCGAACAAGGATCTTGCGAAGTTCGCTGACCAGATTAACAGTCTTTGCGACAGATTTGACAGGTGAATATGAAGAAGGGGGAGCATCATGGATAGTTCGGAAAGAAAGCTTGATGCTAAAATAGCCGAAAAGCTGGTTAAGCTGCAGAGTTCATCTGAGAAGGATGCTCTGACAGGCTTATACAATCAGCCATACCTGGCTGAACACGTCGATAATTATATAGAGGGTGGCCGTAATGCCGGTGCTCTCTTCCTCATAAATATCGACAATTTTTCATCGGTAAATGAGAAATACGGACATATCATGGGAGACGCCTGCCTTGTGGAGCTCGCCGGTGTCCTTAAGGGTTCATTCAGGGAAAAGGATATAGCAGCGAGGCTCTCAGGTGATGAGTTTGGGGTTTTCTTAACCGGCAAGCTTACCTACAAGGATATAGAGAGCATAGCGAATAAGCTGATGAATGCCTCAAATGACGGATTCTCTTCCATGAACCTTGAAGGGGATGTTACTGTATCAATCGGTATATCGAATACACCGGGAAACGGATATGACTTTATTTCACTCTATCGGAAGGCCGGTGAAGCCCTGCGACAGGTGAAAAAGAATGGGAAAAATGACTTTAGCGTGGCTGAAGCTACCCCTTTCGATCTGCAAAGGGTTGATACGACAGCTGATATGAATATGGTAAAGTCCATGATTACCGAGCGTCACAAGCCTCAGGGAGCGCTGAAGGTTGAATATGAGGGCTTCAGACATATTTATCAGTTTCTTGCGAGATATTCTGACAGGCAGCAGACGGCTATAGAGATTGTGCTGTTCACTCTTTCGAAGAAGGATGGACGGGCAGTGGATCCGGTGACTCTGTCTGAGGCTATGTTTGATCTTGAAAATGTGATAAAGATAAGCCTCAGAATCGGTGACGTGGCTACGAAGTACAGCTCGTGCCAGTATCTTGTTATGCTTATCGGTGCCAGAGATTCGGATACGCGCCATGTAGCGGACAGGATAGTGAAGAATTATTCTTCCTTCGCTGAGAAGTATAATGTATCGCTTTTGTTTGACAGCGAGAATGTATCGATGGTAGAAAGTCAGCAGAGCTGACTTTCTTTGAAGAGAAGCCGTAGGTCGTACCACTTCGTGGCACGACAATATTCGCTACGCTCATCGCGGGTCGCATTGCTCCGCAAAGCGACAATCAATGGTTGAAAGTCAGCAGGGTGTATAAGGTTGGAGATAGAGAAAAAATTTTTAATTACGGAGATTCCGGGAGATATTTCGGATTATAAGAAGTACGAGATTGAACAGGCGTATCTATGCGATATGCCTACTGTTCGCGTGAGAAAACGGGATGACGAATATTTTCTCACTATAAAGAGTAAACCTGTGGGAAAGGCGGTTGAGACCACCCTTGTAAATGAGGAATATGAGATTCCGATTTCGGCTGATGCCTATGATCATCTGCTTGAGAAGGCTGATTATCCGCCTTTATCAAAGACCAGGTACCTTGTACCGCTTGATGGTGGCCTGATAGCGGAGGTGGATGTATTTCACGGCTCGCATGAGGGACTTCGCTTCGCAGAGGTTGAATTTCCATCGCTGGAGGCAGCGGAAGGCTTTGTCAAGCCTTTATGGTTTACTGAGGATGTCTCGTCGGACAGGAGATATAGGAATTCTGAGCTTTCAAAGCAAAAGTAGAAAATCAGCAAAGTAACAATGTAAAATTTGGGTAAAATTTATCTTGACACATACAGTTTAAAAAATTATAATGTTTTTAGGGCATTAAAGAGCGGATAACGTTGTCCGCTCTTTTTTATTGTCAAATATCTATAGAAAAGAGATAACAGATTGAAGAAGTTATTTATTATCCTTCTGTCTTTTATCTTTGCTTTCGGGGCATGCAATAATCCGGTAAAAGCAGCGACAGGGAACGCTGCCGTTACGGAAGATGTAAAGGTTATGGCATCTAATAAGTCAAAGAAAACAAAGAAAACGACAGCAAAGAAAAAGACAGCAAAGCTGACTTCTAAAAAGAAGTGGAAAAAGGTGGTAACAATCACTCCAAGTTCCAAGCCATGCAGCAAGGCCTACAGGGGATCGACCTATAAGAAAGTCACCAAAAACACTTACACCATGCGGTCCTATATGGCACGTTTTGAGAAGATGGGCGGCGGGACACTCATTTTAAAAAGAGGCACATATTATCTCAACAATACGGTATACGTACCAAGTAATGTTAAGATAATCTTTGAGGATGGCGTCGTATTAAAGAAGACATTTAAGAGGTATAAGGGCAAGGTCAAAAAAAAGAAGGTTACCTATGAGCCTTCCCTCTCAATGTTTATGCTCTGTACGCCTAGCATTGCTTATAAATCAGCTAAATATAAGCCGGGTAAGTATAACAAGGCTTACAAAAAATATAATGGTGTGCACGACATACAGTTTATCGCTAAAGGAGATTGCGTTATTGACCTGAAAAATGTCGAAAGGAAGGTTAAGCCTTTAGGAGCAATCGCTATAGAAATGGGCCACAACCGTAATGTCACCATATCGGGTATAACCTTTAAAAACTGCTATAATGGTCATTTTATTGAGCTTGATGCCGGTAAAAATATACACATAAAGGACTGTGAATTTAAGAATCTTTCCGACAGAGATGGTTTCCGCGAAGCAATAAATATAGACAATCCTGAGATAAAGGGTTTCTATATCACCTGGTCATCACTCGATAAAACCGGGAACAGGGATGTCTATATTGACGGATGTACATTTAAAAATGTCGTTTCGGGCATCGGAGATCACAACATTACAAAGGGATATCCGCATAAGAACATAAACGTGAGTAACTGTATATTCGATAATTGCGCCAAATACGGAATTCGCGCGAATAATTGGGAAAATGCCACGATAGGTAGTTGTACATTTACTAATTTTGCTTATAATACTAAGAAATCATACGCGAAGCCGATTGCAGGTATACGTATTAACAAGCTGATGGTCGATAACTGTTTATTTGAAAATACCGCCTGCGTCCTGCTGGCGGGCAGAATGAGCTATTTGAAGACAGACTATATATCAGCCAATAACGTATATGACAATGTGTTTGACCCGGAAATTCATGTAAACGGTGATGTCTGGGAATATGATGCGGAGACGAATGCTTATATCACCAAGGAAGAGTATGATGCCCTTGCAGCAAATGATGATACGGATGATCAAGGGGCGGATGAGGACGATGCAGATAGTGCCGACGGTGATGCCGCGAATGTTCAATAAAAATTGTACTGAAATAAATACATACGGCTGTCAAGAAAAATACTTGACAGCCTTTCTTTTATATAGTATAATAGGCAGGTATGCAGAAAAATTTTGATGATATCGATACGAGGGTCAGAGCAGCGAAGCTGTATGACTGCTATGGCAGCCTCCTTAAGGAAAATGCCGGCAGACTTTTTGCCGAGTATTTTGAGGATGATATGTCACTGTCAGAGATTGCGGAGGGTTCCGGAATCACAAGGCAGGGCGTGTATGACTCACTTAAGAGAAGCTTTGTCCAACTCGAGGATATCGAGAAGAAGCTTTCTCTGATTGATAAGGAAGAGAAGGCGGCCGATATCATAGACAAGCTTTCGATTTACTCTGATGCCCCTGAATACGTGTCACTTTTAGATAACTTAAGGGAATTGCTTTAGGAGGTTTTATATGGCATTTGACAGTCTGACAGGCAGATTGCAGCAGGTATTTAAGAACCTTCGCGGCAAGGGAAAGTTAACTGAGGCAGACGTTAAGGCAGCGCTTAAGGAGGTTAAGATTGCCCTCCTTGAGGCGGATGTTAATTTTAAGGTAGTCAAGGACTTTATTAAGTCAGTAGAAGAGCGGGCCGTCGGTGAAGAGGTTATGAAGTCTCTGACCCCGGGGCAGATGGTAGTTAAGATTGTAAATGAGGAGATGGTGAAGCTCTTAGGCTCCGAGAAGAAGGAGCTGACCATTTTACCGTCAAATGAAATTACAATCGTCATGATGTGCGGTCTCCAGGGCGCAGGTAAGACAACAACCACAGCGAAGCTTGCTAAGAAGCTCGCTGTCGGCAAGGTGAAGCCTCTCCTTGTAGCCTGTGATATTTACCGTCCCGCCGCTATTAAGCAGCTGCAGGTAAATGGTGAGAAGGTCGGAATCCCCGTATTTTCGATGGGTGACGGTTATAAGCCTGCCGATATAGCGAAGGCTGCGGTCGCTCACGCCAAAGAAAACGGAGAGAACCTCTTGTTCCTTGATACAGCCGGACGTCTTCAGATTGATGAAGACATGATGGATGAGCTTGTCGAGATCAAGAATACCGTTTCCGTAACCCAGACCCTTCTTGTGGTTGATGCCATGACGGGTCAGGAAGCTGTGAATGTGGCGAAGACCTTCGATGAGAAGATAGGCCTCGACGGTGTTATCCTTACGAAGCTCGATGGCGATACCAGAGGCGGCGCGGCACTTTCGATAAGAGCCGTTACCGGAAAGCCTATTATCTATGCCGGCATGGGAGAGAAGCTGACCGACCTTGAGGAGTTCTATCCCGACCGTATGGCTAACAGAATTCTCGGCATGGGAGATATCTTAACTCTCATTGATAAGGCCCAGAGCACCATGGATATGGAGAAGTCAAAGGAGCTTGAGAAGAGAATCAAAAAGGCTGAATTTGACTACAACGATATGTTAGATCAGTTCGAGCAGGTATCGAAGCTCGGTGGCGTGAAGAGTATCCTCGGTATGATGCCGACCCAGTTCACGAGCAGGATAGGCGACAATGACGTGGATGAGTCGCAGATGGACAGGGTCAAGGCTATCATCTATTCCATGACTAAGGAAGAGCGCGCCAACCCGGCTCTGATAAATATGTCTCGTAAGAGCCGTATAGCTAAGGGAGCGGGTGTTCCTATAGCTGAAGTAAACCGTCTCACTAAGCAGATGGATCAGATGAAGAAGCTGATGAAGCAGATGGGCGGTATGATGAAGGGTAAGAAACGTGGAGGCTTCGGAAACAATAAGTTCCGCCTTCCTTTCTAATATAATTGCGCATTTGCGCAAGACAAATATTATACATAATTTTTTGGAGGAATTTCAAAATGGTAAAGATCAGATTAATGAGAATGGGCATGAAGAAGAAGCCTTTCTACAGAGTAGTTGTAGCTGATGAGAGAGTTGCTCAGCACGGCAATTTCATCGAGCAGATCGGTACATACGATCCTAACAAGGAACCATCAGAGATCAAGATTGACGCGGACCTTGCTAAGAAGTGGATCGGCAATGGCGCTAAGCCTACCGAGACAGTTGGCAAGCTTCTTAAGAGAGCCGGCGTAACCGAGTGATAATCACGGAGTCGTGAGTGAAAGGAGTAGTTATGAAAGAACTGGTCCAGACTATCGCCACGGCACTTGTTGATAATCCTGATAAGGTTGAGACGACCGAGACTGTAGAGAATGGGGAGACTAAGATCCTTCTTCACGTAGCGGATGAAGATATGGGTAAAGTGATCGGAAAGCAGGGAAAGATCGCGAGAGCTATTCGCACAGTCACCAAGGCAGCAGCTGCAAGGGATAACATAAGGGTGAACGTGGAGATAAAGTAATAAAGCTAAACTTTATGACAAAGGGAGGTTCGCCTCCTTTTTGTCGTGTTATGAGGTATTTTAATTGAAAGATTATCTTAGAGTTGGCGTGCTCACCAGTACGCATGGAATCAAGGGAGAAATGAACGTCTTCCCGACTACCGATGACCTTGAACGATATAAGTCACTTGACCGTGTTTTTCTTGATATGAATTCGGGAAAGGGTAGTCTTGACATAAAACGCGCAACTGATGATAACAAAAACCTTAAGGAGCTTCACGTAGAAGGAGTGAAATTCTTTAAGGGTATGGCCATACTAAAATTTACTGGAATTGACAGAATCGAGGACGTGGAAAAATACAAGGGCATGGACCTGCTTGTAGCCCGCGAGGACGCTGTCAGTCTGGCTGAAGGAGAGCATTTTATAGGGGATATCATAGGACTGGATGTCTACGGAGAGGATGGAGCGAAGCTGGGTAAGGCTTCCGATATGCTTGAAACCGCCGCGAACAATGTCCTTGTAGTAAAAACTGAAGCTAAGAAGGAAATCCTGATTCCGTATGTTCCGGAATTCATAAAGGATGTTGATACAGAAAATAACAGGATGACTGTTCATATAATACCGGGGATGGACGAATGACGAATTTTTATGTGATGACTCTGTTTCCGGAAATGATTGAGGCCTGCCTTGGCGGAAGCATAATAGGCCGCGCGAGGGAGAAGGGCATAATATCCGTAAATGCCGTGAATATCAGGGATTATACTCTTGATAAGCATAAAAAGGTCGATGATTACTGCTACAGTGGTGGCGCGGGGATGCTCATGCAGCCTGACCCTGTATGCAGATGCCACGAGGCGATATGCTCTGAAATGGGTCTGCCGGATGGAGTGAAGCCTAGGACAGTTTATGTTACCCCGCAGGGCACAAGGTTTACAGAACAGATGGCTGTCGATTTTTCCAAGGAAGAATATCTCATTTTTCTCTGCGGCCACTATGAGGGGATAGATGAGAGGGCTCTGGAGCTTGTGGCTACCGACTATGTCTCTATAGGCGATTATGTGCTTACGGGCGGTGAGATGCCTGCCTGCATAATGATAGACGCGATTTCAAGACTTATTCCCGGCGTCCTTAACAATGAAGAGTCTGCTGTGGGCGAATCATTTACGGATGGACTCTTAGAATATCCTCAGTATACGAGACCGCCTGAGTACAGGGGCCTAAGGGTTCCTGAAATATTGCTTTCGGGAGACCATGCGAAGATAGAACAATGGAAGCTCGAGCAGGCCCTGAAGCGCACTTATGAGAGAAGACCTGAGATGTACGAGGAATATTTGAGGACCCATAAATTGCCGAAGAAAACTATATTACCGGATAAAAAGGAAGGAAAATTATAATGAGAAAGACAAAAATTGTAGCGACGATAGGACCGGCCAGTGAGAGCCCTGACATGCTTAAGGAACTCATGCTTGCGGGCATGAACGTAGCGAGACTTAACTTCTCGCATGGCACCCACGAGGAACACGCGGGACGTGTCGCGAATATTAAGAAATTAAGGAAGGAACTTAATCTGCCTATAGCGATAATGCTTGACACCAAGGGACCCGAGTACCGAATAGGAACATTTAAAAACGGCTCAATTGAGCTTCACGACGGTGACAGGTTTACCTTTACAACAGATGACGTGGCAGGTGATGAGACTAAGGTATCCGTAAGCTACAAGGGCCTAGCGAAGGAAATGGCAGAGGGAGACACAATCCTTGTGAACAATGGCCTTGTTATTTTCAAAGTCACCGATATTAAGGGCTCGAATATAAATACAGTCGTTGAAGCAGGCGGCGTACTCTCAGATAAGAAGAGCATGGCCTTCCCGGGTAAGCACATTTTGCAGGAATATCTCTCAGAGCAGGATAAGAGCGACCTTCTCTTTGGTATAGAGCAGGACGTTGACTTCGTGGCGTGCTCGTTTGTATCTGTCAAGCAGGACCTCCTTGACGTGAAAAATTTCCTCGACGCTCACGGCGGAAACAAGATAGAGCTTATAGCGAAAATCGAAAATCAGTCCGGATGTGACAATATAGAGGATATCTGCACGGCCTGCGACGGAATCATGGTCGCGAGAGGAGATATGGGTGTCGAGATTCCTTTTGAGAAGCTTCCGGCAATCCAGAAGCATATCATTACGAAGTGCCGTCTTTTAGGAAAGCGTGTTATTACGGCGACTGAAATGCTTGAATCCATGATTCATAATCCGCGCCCTACTAGGGCCGAGGCCTCGGATGTCGCTAACGCGGTATACGACGGCAGCAGCGCGGTAATGCTTTCCGGCGAGACAGCGGCGGGAAAATATCCTGTTGAGGCTGTTAAGTCAATGGCGTCCATCTGTGTAGAGACGGAGCAGAATATTAATTACGCTAAGAGGTTCCACAATACTGACTTCTATATCAAGAATACGGTAGACGCCATCAGTCACGCGACCTGCCAGATGGCTATAGATATAGACGCTAAGGTTATCGTCGCTTGTACAATGTCAGGCCGCACGGCAAGGATGGTTTCGAGGTTCAGAGGACCTGTCGACATAATCGGTATGACGAGCAACGAGGTTACGTGGCGCAAGCTAGCGCTCTCATGGGGCGTAACGCCTAAGATGTGCGAGCAGTATCCTTCAACTGATGTTCTTTTCTATCAGGGAAAGAAGGTCGCTGAGGAGACTATGGACTTTAATAAGGGAGATAAGATTGTTATCACCGGTGGCGTAGCGAACGGAGTGCCGGGATCTACGAATCTGATTAAGGTTGAAGAGATATAATCTGGAGAGATTTTGTTTAGATAGTAAGCCCACAGGTATAACCTGTGGGCTTTAAAATATTGTCATTTTCTTTTTTCGGCAGGTTTACATCTGTAATAGTTATGTGGTATAATATAGGCATATTTTGCAGTGGTACTGAATAGTCAGAACTATTTTGAAGTGTTGGCAATTGAGGTGTGATATGTTTGATTTAAATTTTGAACTACCTGCCATAATTCTTCTCGTCATATTTCTCGCGACATATGTTGTTGAGCGACGACTGCCTGTTGAGCACAGTCGTGTGTATGCTGTCGCTATCGGCATTAACCTGGTCACAACCTTTTTCAACCTGTTCTCTGCCTATGTGGACGCAGATCTTTCCGCATACCCTGTGGCCCTTGCTCTTTTTCTTAATGTGGGATTCTATTTTTTTGATATTTTACGATATTTTGCTTTTTTGTGGTATTTTATAACGAACTCTGCCATGCGGTTAAATATTTCCGCGCGGATCACTAACTTAATAGGGCTTCTTGTGGCGGAAGCTCTTACCGGTTTTGGAATGGCGAGCGGTAATTTTTTCGTTATCAATGGTAACGTCTTTAGACTTACAGGATGGTATATCTTAATCGATGTCATTATTTTCATTATTTGCTTTTTTGAAGCTTTGATACTAATAGGTCCGATTAGGGAAAATGCCGACAGACGGGTGATACTCTACTTCAGCGGTGCTATTGTCGTGCAGGCTGCCATAGGTGTCTGCGACATTATCTTTCCTTACCTCATTATGTCAGATATTCTTAGCTCCATTGTTTTCCTGCTTTTCTACCTTGCGGTTGAAAATCCTTCCCTTTACCGCAGTACTGACGCGAATACCTTCAACTTTGACGGCATGGAGATGATGTTTGAAAATGGACAGTTTGCCACCCATCGGATTTATGGAGTCGGTTTGACCAATTACAGAGTGCTTCGTAACATTTACCTTTCCACGTCTGTACGAAGGGCAGTGCGATTGGCCGGAGAGTTCATGATGGAACAGCCTGACACTTATCCTTTCTATGTGGGTGACGGCCAGTTAGTGGTTCTGTGCGGAAAGAAAAATCCTGACATACGAGAGGCCTTTTCAAAACGCTGTCAGAGCTCATTTTCAGCAAGAAGTCTTGAAATATATTTTGATGCCGGCTACGTGGAGGTCGCTCCTGATCCGGGCTGTATACCGACTGACATAGGTCTTTTTCAGACGGATATGAAATCCGTTATCTTTGAAACGAAGAAGAATGAAACAGTAATACTAGACCAGTCTAAGGTGGACGCTTTTCACAGGAGAAATTTGGTCTACCATATTCTGAACGATAAGGTGGCGACAAATGATGTCCGTATGTTTTTATAGCCAATTATGGATGCTAAGACAGGCAATCTGCTAGGGGCGGAGGCCCTCGCTCGCCTCTATGACGAGAAGGAAGGCTGGATTTATCCAAATGACTTTATTCCGATTGCTGAAGAAACAGGACTTATCGAGGGTATGGGGCGAGAGATGCTGGAAAAGGCCTGTGCCTTTTTAAAGGAGAAGTCTGTACCGGGGCTTCAGTGGATCAATGTAAATGTTTCTCCGGGGCAATTTGTGAATCTTAACCTTTCAAATGAGTTCGCCGGAATTGTCGAGAGCTATGACATTTCAAAAAGCGGTATTCATCTGGAAATTACGGAAGAGGCCTATATTGCTGACAATTCGCTGGAGGAGAAGATAAATGCCTTCCGAAAGAATCAGTTCCAGATTGTACTTGATGACTTCGGTTCCGGCTATTCCAGCCTGTCCAGAGCTATCAGCAATCCATTTACAAATATTAAGTTGGATATTTCCTTTGTGAGATCAAGTCTGTCGGGAGAGCAGAATATCCTACCTGAAATGGTGCAGGCTTTTCACAAGATTGGATTTACCGTGACGGCTGAAGGTGTTGAAACAGCCGAAATGGCTGACCAATTGCGGGAATATGGATGTGACTACTTCCAGGGCTATTATTATTCCAAGCCTGTCTCGGTTAAGGATTTTGTTGAAAAGTATGGAAAATAATGCGTGTTGCGGAGAGTTAAACTTTATTCATAAGCAGCCATAGGTCCGCAAGTTACTTCGGGTACAGTGAAGCCGCATGGTGAATATAGACTTCGGAGTGGGTGAGAAATCACTCATGGCGAAGTTATGCTTTGTATAGAGTACGGGATGTCAGAAATGATTTTAAGTGAAAGGAAAATAAAATGGAACATATTCTTGAAAATGAGAAACTAAAGATTTCCGTTGCCGAGCATGGAGCTGAGCTCTGTCACCTGATAAACAAGTCGACCGGCGCGGAGTATATCTGGTCAGGTGAAGCTTACTGGAAGCGGCATTCACCGGTTCTCTTCCCATTCGTAGGTGCTGTGTCGGGAGGCCGATATCGGACTGACGGGAAGGAATATGAAATGGGCCAGCACGGTTTTGCCCGTGATATGGATTTTATCTTTGAAGGACGTTCAGACGGGCTTTGGTTCCGCCTTGACTATTCTGAGGAAATAAGCTGCACGAATTGACACTGGAGGATGAAGGGGAGCAGCCATTTCTCACTATAAGCTTTGATGCTCCGCTTTTTGGTATATGGTCTCCGGCGGGTGATGTACCTTTTGTTTGCCTTGAGCCATGGTATGGCCGAACTGACAGAGTCGGGTTTTGTGGCAGTCTCGCCGAACGGGAATATGAGCAATTGGTCAGAAAGGACGAATTGTTTGAACGGAGTTTTTCCATTACCATAGAGACATGATTTAGTGGGAAATATAGGATAAGAGGAATTCTGAGAGGTATATGTTTATGAAAAAGTCAAATATCGATGATATCAAGCGCAAACAAATGAACATGGAATATTACAAGATCATGGCCATGAATAGCGATGACCCTATTCTCCGGAAAAATATTCAATTTGGTTTATGCGAGGTAGTTAAGTGCTGAAGATTTGGTATTATGGTGGAACAGAATATATGACCGATGCTCCTGCTTATTTTGACAATGTCTATGAGGATGAGTGGCTGGAGGATGATTTGGTTAAAAAGATGATTCTTGACGTGGACCATTCAAACGTAGTAAGCCCACATGTCATTGAAAGCCCTGTCCTTGGAGCTATTACTCCCAGAGAATTATCAGGAGGCGTTAAGGTCCTGATACTGATGCTTAAGGATGATTCATATACATACAATATGTCCAATTGCGGAGACAACTGTGCTAAATGGGTATTAAAGATTGCAGAGCAGAAAGACCTGACTGTGTACCTGCAGCATATCATGCACTTCGAAGGCAACTTTGAAATTAAGATTATGAATACCGGAAAGATCGTTCATAATCCTGCGGAATATGTTGAAGGACTTCTTGAAGCGGAGGCACTTGTAAATGAAGGGTAAATACCATTTTGAAGTGCGAAGCAAGAGAACTGTGTTTGCGTTTGATATTACAAGAAATATTTCGGTCATAAAGGGTGACAGTGGTACCGGCAAAACAACACTTCTCAGAATGATGTATGAATATTTGTTAAGCGGGCGTGAATCGGGATTTTCTGTTTATGCTGATGCTCCATATTTTGTTTATCTTCGAGGAGAAATAGGGAGGAGTTGGGAAGACATTTTGACACCTCTACATAATAACGTAGTTTTTATCGAAGAGAACAATAATTTTGTATTTAGTAAAGATTTTGCTGAATATGTAGGTACATCTGATAATTATTTTGTCATAGTAAACAGATCGCCGATAAAGGTACTGCCGTACAGTGTTCATGCAATATATGAAATAGTATCAGGAAGCCAGCATCCTGATGTTAAGGAGAGTTTCCATGAATTGCGTGAATTGTACAGCAATTATCCGGATATATCCGGTAACAGGATGGAACATATTATAACTGAAGACAGTAATTCAGGGTATCAATTCTATCTTCATTTATTCAGTGACAGTCAGGTTATTTCTGCAAACGGTAACACTAATATAATATCAAGGCTCAAAGAGATACAAGGTGACACACTTGTTATTTCTGACGGGGCAGCATTTGGTGCTATGGTTGAGGATTGCATGGCATATTCTGATGATGTCAGGAACCATAGAATTGCTTTCTGGATGCCGGAATCATTTGAGTATATTTTGCTTTCAGCTCATGTAGTGTCATCAGCTGAACTGAATGATATTCTCAGGGCTCCTTACAATTATATAGAATGCAGTGAATACATAAGCTGGGAGAGATATTTTACTGATTTACTTATTCGATTGTCCGATGGTATATCGAAATATAGCAAGACAGTTCTTAATGCGTTTTATCTTCAGGATAAAAACATAAAAAAGGTGATAGATGTAATGCCGGAGCCGATAAGAAAAAGAGCTGTGGAGCGAAGAAAATAAATGGAATGAATGGTTACCGAACTACAATGTCCCAAGCATGCTGGATGCTTAGAAGAGAATTCTTCCCCGGGTTTTCAGGAAGTGCTCCGGCCCGGGCGAGTGGAAGTGAAATTATTCTTGAGGAAAAAATGGCAAAGACGGAAGAGTATATCAAAGAAGCCCTGCTGCAGTACTTCTGGAAGAACAGAAAGCTTCTGGATGTGCTTTTTGCCTCCGGCCAGGAGAAGCTTCTTCTGGACCTCATCATCTCCATGCTTGGCTATGACGAGGCGGATGAAAATATCACGGCCTATATGAAGATCGCCTGGGCCAACTTCCTTTTCGGCCTCATGAGCGAGTGGTACAAGAGGGGAATGCAGGAAAAGCCGAAAAAACTGACATCCGACGTGCAGTCCTTCTTTGCCATGATGTGGCAGATGGACGAGTCGGACTAGAAGGCCTTAATAAACGGGTAGGGTGAGAGGGCAATCGTGGCATTTTACTTTTAACGGAAAGGTGCTTTACTGCGTATGTAAAGAATGGTAGCCGTTTTACTACTGAGACATTAGTGGACATTGGGGTCTGACCCCAAAATACTTGTACATTCCTTATTTATGTGGTATTATTTAGTAAGTGTCCGGTTCTCTTCCCATTCGTAGGTGCTGTATCGGGAGGCCGATACCGGAATGACGGGAAGGAATATGAAATGGACCAGCACGGTTTTGCCCATGATATGGATTTTATCTTTGAAGGACGTTCAGACGGGCTTTGGTTCCGCCTCGACTACTCTGAGGAAACATTGCAGAAATATCCTTATCATTTCCATCTGCAGATCGGTTATATTCTGGAATGAAATGCGGTAAAGGTCGTTTGGCGTGTGACGACGGAAGACGAGTGCATGCCGTTCATGATTGGAGCGCATCCGGCGTTCATGTGCCCTCTGACCATAAGCACTACAGGCGGGGAGTGCCGACGTACCGGGTGTTTTGTAAATTTTCATACAAATGATGAGAGGAGGTGTGACACGACGAAAGAGCCTATAAAGATACTTTTTGTGTGCCACGGCAATATTTGCAGATCACCAATCGCGGAATTTTTCTTTCGCGATTATGCAGAAAAGCATGGATTAAAGGATCGCTATGAGGTAGCATCTGCGGCAGTTTCAACGGAAGAAATTTACAGAGGGGTTGGAAACCTGGTATATCCTCCTGCTAAGGCAAAGCTTTTAGAGCATGGAATCAGCTGCGAAGGAAAACGTGCACGGCTTATGACGAAGGAAGATTACCGGTATTATGATCTCCTGATTGGGATGGACGCATTGAATCTCCGAAGAATGGAGAATATTGCAGGCGGTGATCCGGATCATAAAATGTGGCTATTACTGGACTTTGCAGATACGCCCAGAGACGTATCAGATCCATGGTATACGGGAGATTTTGAAACAGCTTACCAGGATATTGTGAAGGGATGCACAGCGCTCATTGATCGATTAACCTTTAAAAATCATCTTGTACTTGCCTCTGGCTCGCCAAGACGAAGAGAGCTTTTAGCGCAGATCGGTATTGAGTTTTCTCTTGATCCGTCTGATGTGGATGAATTCACTTCTGAGACAATACCGGATCAGTATGTAGAGGAGCTTTCTTTCAGAAAGGCATCCTCTGTTATTGAGAGACATCAAAATGATTGGATTCTTGGAGCAGATACAGCTGTGTCCTGTGAGGGGAAAATTCTAGGAAAACCAAAGGATAAAAAAATGGCAGAAAAAATGCTGACACTCCTTTCTGGCAATACCCATCAGGTATATACCGGTGTCAGCATCATACGTACATATAAAGGAAAAATACTCTATAGAACGACATTATCAGTTTCAACAGATGTTACATTCTATCCGCTATCCGAGCAAGGCATTCAGGCATATATTGAAACAGGAGAACCATTCGATAAAGCCGGCTCCTATGGCATACAGGGAAAGGGAGCTGTCCTTGTGAAGGAAATCAGAGGCGACTATAACAATGTTGTCGGCTTGCCAATTTCAACTATTTACCGGGTGCTTTACTAAAAATCAGATCTTATGCTCTCAGATGAGGACGGATTATAATTCCTGACTGCGCGAGGGAAGGCTTTCTATGACCGGCTGATGAAGCACGGCTTTGTAGCGCTCACTGGCTTAAAAGGCGAGGATACCATGTCTTCCGTCTCCGTGAACCTTCGCGGTAAGGTGCGAAACATCGGAACAGAACGGCTTCTTGAAATCTTTGAGAAGAACCCATATATGGCGCAGATCTATCCGACCGAGGCATCCCGGACCGCACTTGAGGTTTTTCACATCTATGAAGCATCAGGCGAGATCTTTGACCTGCCGCAGGTACCGTGTGAATCAGACCTTGTAAAAATATTCGACCACCAGATCCGCCATCTCATCAATCGTAAGGTCATAGTCCGCGTCGATCCATCCCTCCACCAGGCCGAGCAGGCCGTATGCCCGGAAGTGGTCATGATAATATTCTTTCCTGTTTGTCTTCTCATTTATGTTTTCAAATGCAAGGCGTGTGGCATCAAATATACAATGTTCGCAGCCGTTTTCTATCAGAAGACTGTTCGTTTCCCGAATGGAATAGATGAATTCAAAGAAAGCCTTTGAGAATTCCTTCGGGGCAGTCTCTTCAAAAGTGTATCCACGCTTCTTGGCGAAGTGCGCCCAGTCCCGGTTCAGCTTGTAGGAAATCGCCTCTTCCTTGGAATGAAACTGGCGGTAGAAGGTGGCCCGGCCGACATTTGCCTTTTCGGAAAATTCATCCACTGTAATCTTTTCCAGCGGCTTTTCTTTCATCAGGTCGATAATGGCCTGTCCAATATCTTCTCTCAGTTCCAATGTAAGCATTTCCCTTCTGTTCATAGCTTTCCTCCGTCTCTTATGAGAATAATCAGCGTTTTTGTATCACTTTGAAAAACCCCGTTGACGACTGTCTCAAATAAGAGTATATTAATCTCAAGTGATATAAATATATCACATAAAAACAATTTTGTCAACTTCAAAAAGGACGGGGGGAAGGGAATAGAATGAGGACGCTATTTTCATGCGTGAAGATCAATAAAAAATATCTGGCCGGGCTGCTTGTCCTGATGATGATCGGAACAGTTGCGGAAATGATGCTGCCGACTCTGCTCGCCACAATGATTGACAAGGGAATCGCAGAGGAAAGCAGGAGCTACATCATTACCATAGCCATCATCATGGCAGTTATGGCAGTGATTACCTGTGTGGCCAACATTGTTACAACAGCGCTTTCCGCAAAAATATCCACAGGCTTTGCGGCCGGTCTTCGGAAGGAAATCTTTCACAAGGTGCAGGATCTTTCGGCTGCGGACATGGACAGGTTTGGGACGGCTTCCCTGGTTGCCAGAAGTACCTCGGATGTCACGAATGTGCAGTCTTTCCTGACTTTGCTTCTCCGCATGGGCGTGATGGCCCCTCTGATGGCGATAGCAGGCATGGTGCTTTCTGCAGCAACCGGCGGCAAAGTCAGCTCGGTCCTGAATGTGGCAATTCCGGTCCTTCTCATCAGCGCGGCCGTCATTATTCTGGCGGCTGCCCGCTACTCTGTATCCATGAGAAAAAAGATGGACCGCATGAACAGCCTATTCCTGGAGACGCTTGAGGGTGTGCGCGTCATACGTGCCTTCAACCGGCAGCAGACAGAGATGGACCGCTTCCGGGATGAGAATCAGGAATATACAAAAGTAATGATGAAGTCCGGGCGCCTGACCGGAGCCCTCATGCCGGTGATCCAGGTCATCTTCGGAGTGACAACGGCAGCGGTCATGGGCCTTGGTTCCTATTACGTAGGCATCGGGGAGATGGAAGTCGGCGCCCTGGTGGCGAACAGCCAGTATATCAGCATGATTCTGATGTCCGTAATTCTTCTGGCAGCTGTCATCATGATGTTCCCCAATGCCTATGCCTGTGCGGGCCGGATCCGGGAAGTGCTCGAAACAGAGAACTCCATGAAGGACGGCGAGGAGGCAGTGGGAACAGAAAAAGGCAGCATTGAATTCCGGGACGTCACGTTTGCCTATCCTGGTGGACGGCGTGGATGTGAGGAAGTGGCGCCTTTCCGACCTCAGAAGGCGTATCGGCTATGTGCCTCAGAAAAATGTCCTTTTTACAGGTGACATCGCCTCGAACCTGAATTTCGGAGATGAATCCGGACAGGAAGAAGACTGGAAACGGGCAGCTGAGATCGCCTGCGCGGACGAATTCATTGAAAAGAAAACAGACAGATACCATGAGCATATCGCTCAGGGCGGAACGAACCTGTCCGGCGGTCAGCGGCAGCGTCTGGCGATTGCCCGCGCCATGGCCTGTGACCCCGAGATCATGATTCTCGATGAGGCCACCAGCAACGTGGACACCTATACGGAACAGAAGATTCAGGATGCAATGGCAAAACTGATGAAAGGCCGGACAAGCTTTGTAATCGCTCACCGCCTTTCCACCATCCGGGATGCGGACATGATCCTTTATATGGAAAACGGAGACATCAAAGAAGCCGGAAACCACGATGAGCTTATGGCCCGGCACGGCAAGTATGAGCAGCTGTACTTAAGTCAGTTTGCATCGTAGGGGAAAAGCAGAGCGAATGCTTTGAAAGGAAATAGGTATGAAAAAGAAGAAGGGCAGAATGAAAGCGTTGATTATTATTCTGGTAATCATTGCCGCTCTTGGAATCGGCGGGAATCTTTATCTCCGCAGTCTGGGCAGGGTGACCATGCCGAAGTTTGAGAAGATTGCGGATGGCGTTTACGCCTATTCAGAAGCGCTGAATCAATCGAAATGTGGAATGATCCGGCAACGCTGGAAGACTCCATGAAAGACTCAGGATTTCTGGTTAACATCATCATGAAGTATCAGAACAAGGCGATAGAGGAAATGCCAATCAAGGAAGACTGGAAGCCTCTTCCGGAAGACGGGAAGTTTGATCTGGGCGGCCGGACACTGGAAGTTGTAGAAACGCCCGGGCATACACCGGGGTCCATATGCCTGCTGGACAGTTGGACGAAATCCCTGTTCACAGGAGATTCCCTCACAAACTCCGGCGTGCTTCTTCAGCTGAAGGAGAGTCAGCCGATCTCCACCTATATCGAGAGCCTTGGTAAGATGCAGGAGTTGATTGATAAGGGGGCTGTCAGCAGTCTTTATGGCGGGCATGCAGCTTATTCTGTAGACCTCAAAGTGGTCTCGGATTTCAGAAAAGGCTGCGAAGACATTTTGAATGACAGTATATCTTCTGAAGGTAAGGAAAAAGGCGTACTTGAAGTTGACGGTCTGCCGATTAAATTTGATCCGGACCGGATCGGATAACCCCGGCGCACAGGCCCTTCCCGCAGTGGAACTTAGGGGGCGATGTGTATACTGTGTTTTATTAGATTTTACATTATGGAAGCAAATGAGGTAAAGAAAAAAAGGATCATCAGCATAGCCATCTTTACGGCATCCTGTTTGCTATTTTGGTGCTTACAGCATCCGGCATGCTCTGGTATCGGAAGAAGCATACGGAAGGAAAAACCAGAGGATGACGATAAATCAATGAAAGAAAGGTAAGTTTCATGAAGAAAATCCGTGACTACATCAGTTATCTCCGGATCCGGATCAAAATAGATCCGGTGGCTTTCCGGATCTATTCCGTTCTTCGGATTCTCGTCATTCTGGTGGCGATCCGGCAGCTTCTGACGAAAAACTTTGAAGGCTTTGCGATATGCATCCTGTCTTTATTATTATTTCTGATTCCGAGCCTTTTGGAGGACCATTTCAAGATAGAGATACCGACCGTATTTGAAGCCATCATCTATCTCTTCATTTTTGCGGCGGAGATTCTGGGTGAGGTGGATGCCTTCTATACGGCGATTCCCGGATGGGACACGATGCTGCACACGATCAACGGCTTTCTGGCTGCTGCTGTCGGTTTTTCTCTGGTCGACCTCCTGAACCGCCACAGTAAGCGGGTCGACCTGTCACCTTTCTATCTGGCTCTTGCCGCCTTCTGTTTTTCCATGACGATCGGTGTTCTGTGGGAATTCATAGAATGCTTTGCGGATCTTTTTCTGGGCCAGGACATGCAGAAGGATTTCATTGTTCAGAATTTCCAGTCGGTCAGCCTGGATCCTACACACAGTCAGAAAATCATCGCCGTAAAAAACATCACGGACACGGTCATTCATACTGCGGATGGAAAAACATATATAATTGAGGGCGGATATCTCGATATCGGTATTCTGGATACAATGAAGGATCTGTTTGTCAACTTCATCGGGGCGGTCGTCTTCAGTACGCTCGGCTACTTCTATGTAAAAAGACGGGAAAAACTGAATGCGGAAGAGAACCGGACAGACAAACTGACAAGGAGCCTGATTGTCCGGAACATCATGGACGAGGACGAAGAATTCCGTGCTGAAGAAGAACGGTATCAGGAGAATCAGGAAGCTGCGGCGCAAAACGTCGGGCGGAAGTATAAAGGAAAAAAGAAAAAGCAGTCATAGAATAAAGTTTTCATCGACGATTCTTTATTTTCCCAAGCTGCTCTTCCAGTCGCATCATCTGCTTGGAAAGGGCTTTACAGAAGAAGGCCTATTGAAGGCGAATCAGCAGTTCTACAGAGAGAATCAGAGCCGTCACTTATCCGGGTATTATGGGATTGCCCTGTATTTTACAAAGAATGTTCTGGCCGTACATGGGGGTATGGTATCTGTTTTTGTCAATTCTTTTGCCTCTGCCCGGAGCGGGCCGCTTTCAATGGGGAGGGCCGCAAGCAGTAGAACCGCTGCCAGACAGCCTGAGAATAATTTTTTACAGACATTGGGGCCTGACCCCAAAATGCTTGTACATTCCTTATTTATGTGATATTATTTAGTAAGGGTTCGGTTCTTGACAGGGGTTTCTTCATATAGATGCGAAGGATATAGCAAATGGGATTTCTGTGATAGTAGGCGAGGTATGACGAAAACTTTATTGAAAATTTTCAGCTTTATTTTATTGCTCTCTGCGGCGATAACGGCAATGCTTTTGTTGAATCTTAACAAGAATAGAGAGAATACAGGAGCTACATCCGTACAAGTAGAAGAATCAAATGATACTTTTGAGACGGCTATGAAGGCTGTGCGAAACGACAGCTTTGAGGGTAGTGGAAGGGTTTACGAAGCGGAAGAAGGGGATGAACTTTCTGAGATAATTTCCGACCTAAAGGCCGGAGATACTCTCTTATTAAAGACTGGGGATTATAGGGAAATACTAGATATTTCCGGACTTCATGGTACAGAGGATAATTATATTACGCTTGAGGCTGCTCCCGGAGCCGCTCCGGTTTTTGATGGGAGTGGCCTGTCCGAGGCTTCCGATGACCCGGCGCTTCCTGATGGGCCTGTCATGATTCGGCTTTCAGATTGTTCGTATGTTCGCTTGTCAGGAATTTCCATCGCTCACGCAGAGGGGCAGTCTGCATGTGGAATATACGTTGAGCCGGGGTGTGACCACCTGATTATTGATAACTGCAGCATGGAAGACATCACGGTTCCTGATCCTTCTGTCGAGGATCATTGCGCAAATGGAATTCTTCTCTTCGGAGATAGCGCGAAGGAAGCTATTGAGGATATTTTTATTTACAAAAATACGATTAAGAATTGCGCTACCGGCTGGGCTGAGTGTATTTCGGTCGCAGGTCATGTCACGAATGTGACGGTTGAGGGGAACACGATTGACAATACCGGTAATATCGGTATAGATTTTACCGGAAATTATAGCTACTGTCCGGATCCTTCAAAGGATTTCCCGGTAAGCTGTGAAGCTATTGGCAATACAGTTAAGAACTGCAAGTCAGCCTACGCCACATCCTATGGACTTTACGTAGATGGTGCGCAAGGGATAGAATTCCGCGATAATACGATAATTGCCTGTAGCGGAGGGATTGAGGTAGGCGCAGAGGAACAGCAAAAGAGTGATGAATACGCCACTTGTAAAATACTAGTGGCCGGAAATAAGATTTCTGACTGTCCTGAAGCCGGTATTACAATCGGTGGATATGAGACAAACCTAGGCTGGGTGAAGGGTGTCACGGTAAGAGAAAATACCTGCAAAAACAGTGGGACAGACCCTGAAGGAGCAATTCTTACATTATCGAAGTGCCGGGGAATTAGAATAGAAAATAATATATTCGAGGCGGCTTCCGATAAGACTTTGTTTGTCAGGTCTGAAATGGGAAAGAAGTGGACCAAAGACATTATTTTCCGGGGAAACACTTACAAGACAGCCAATTCTGATGAGTATGCCATTCTGTGGTAATAATCAGATGTAACTATTGACATTACAAAAGAAAAGTAGTATATTT
Organism: uncultured Eubacteriales bacterium; assembly: GCA_900314885.1. Lineage (GTDB taxonomy): Bacteria > Bacillota > Clostridia > Lachnospirales > Lachnospiraceae > Catonella. The sequence goes on along the minus strand of OMWY01000003.1, from coordinate 24,146 downwards.
ATATTATACAATGTAACTACAATCATTACATCCATTGATTATTTATTACAAAGAATTGCCCAGCTTGGAAGGAGATTGTATGAACCAGACAGAACGAAGAAAATATCTGATAAGGTGGCTCCTCGATGAGAATCCGGAATATCGTGATGCTGAGATTCCTGCTGACGAAGGTGGTCAGCGCAGGCTTCTCCGGGGACTCATGAATGTCCGAATGCCGATGGAAATCGATGATGATTTCCTTTCGGTTCAGGATGCGTACCTTAAGGAAGAAGCAGCGGAAAAGGGAATTGTCAGTCTTGATGATATTTCATTTAATGAAGAAGGGCTCGCAATCTGGAAGGGAGATATCACAAGACTTGCCGTTGATGCCATAGTAAATGCGGCAAACAGTGGAATGACAGGCTGTTATGTTCCGAATCATACCTGTATAGACAACTGCATTCACACTTTTGCCGGAGTCCAGCTGCGACTTGATTGCGCGAGAATTATGGATAAGCAGGGATACGATGAGCCGACGGGCCAGGCAAAGATTACAAAGGCTTATAACCTGCCATGCAAGTATGTACTACACACGGTAGGACCTATTGTTCAGGGGAAACTTACGAAGGAGCACGAGCGACTGCTGGCATCATGTTATAATTCATGCCTTGACCTCGCGGCAGAAAATAACCTAACGAGTGTAGCCTTCTGTTGCATTTCAACCGGCGTATTCATGTTCCCTAATGAACGCGCAGCTGAGATTGCGGTGGATACAGTGCGAGAGTACCTCATGAAAGGCACTTCGGTAAATAAGGTTATTTTCAATGTTTTCAAAGATATCGATGAGGAAATATATCATGATAGGGAAACTATCGAAGAACTTTAAATAGGGATACCAGGATGTTAGAGGATAGAAAAATTTATTTTAAAACAGAGAGACTCTGCGTATCATCTTTTGTGACGGATGACATAGAAGGGTTCATGGAGTACCGGAATGACTCCGAATGGATGAAATATCAGGGCTTTAAGTGCCTTAGCAGGGAAGAGTATTGTAAGGAACTCTTGAAGGAGCAGGACTTCGGCTTGGGAGCGCAGCTCGCAATTCTCTGCGATGATGCGCTGATAGGCGACCTTTATCTGAAGCTTGAAAAAAATACTGCGGAAATCGGCTATACCTTGAATAAAAGATACACCGGAAAGGGGTACTGCGCCGAAGCGGTTTTGGGCCTATGTAACTTCCTGAAGAACCAAAAGGTCCGGCTTGTAAATGCAGAAGTGGATGAAGCAAATACGACTTCTATCAGGGTACTCGCCCGTATCGGTTTTTCATTCAAGGGAAATACGGATGGTTATCTGTTATATGAAAAGGATCTTTTATAAAGAAATTCGCTAAGAAAAATGTAATGGCAGATTTTTGCTATTATATTTGTAAGGGGTTACTTATGGAAAATAAAGAAGACAGTATTTGGGGAAAGCTGGATAATACGGATATGGATACATTATTCTGGGACGATAGTGAACCGATTGAAAGAAGACTTGACTGGCTTATAGAGAATCTCACGATAGATGAGAAACTAACACTTCTGTCATCCATTGGCGCTGATATTCCACGCCTTGGTATCAGAGGAACCTATCTAGGCGGCGAGGCAGCTCACGGTGTAGTAGAAAGGAATGATCTGGATGAATCAGGCAAGCCGGATATCACTACATCATTTCCACAGCCGATAGGGATGAGCTCTACCTGGGATATCGAAGCTATACGAAAGGCCGGCGAGATTGTAGGCACAGAGGCGAGAGTCATATATCACAGGCATCCTGACGGTGGCCTTTCAAGATGGGCTCCAACGGTTGATCTTGAGCGTGATCCTCGCTGGGGTAGGAATGAAGAAGGTTATGGTGAGGATCCGGTCCTCACCGGCGCTATGGCTTCTTCCTACATAAAAGGAATGCAGGGGGACGATCCTCGTTATCTCAGATGCGCTGCGACGTTAAAGCATTTTTACGCTAATAATACAGAGAATGGTCGCGGCTGGAAAAATTCGTCAATTGATTCCCGAAATATGTACGAATTCTACCTTGAGCCCTTTAGGCGGGCTATAATGGACGGCCATGCGGAAGCTGTAATGACCGCTTATAACAGGATAAATGGCACTCCGGGAATTCTTAACCCACAGGTTCAGTCTATTTTAAAGGATAAGTTTGGGCTTCACGGACATGTGGTAAGCGATGGCGGCGCTATGGCACTCGTCGCGAGACTCCACCATTATTATGGAACTCATGCTGAGACAATTGCCGGAGCATTACATGCCGGAGTTGACGCTATGTCTGACCCGGCAGATGAGGTGAATCGTGCAGCTAAAGAGGCTTATGAGCTTGGAATTATTACCGAGGAAGAAGTCGACACCGCAATAAGGAACACTTTTCGAACGAGGCTACGGCTCGGTATCTATGACAGAAATAATCGGAATCCATATGACAGGGTTACGGAAGCAGACATCGACACTCCTGGAACCAGGGAATTTTGCAGAAAATTTACACAGGAAAGCGTTGTACTGCTAAAAAATGACAAAGGAATTCTTCCTTTACAGGAGAAAGATTTAGATGGTCTTACACTCGTAGGGCCTGTTTCCGATGTCTCATTTAATGACTGGTATGGCGGAGTTCCGCCATACAGGAAAACTCTTCGAGATGGTATTGAAGAATTATCCGGCAGAAAATATGAAGCCTTTGACGCATGGGACAGGGTTCGCCTTCGGATTAACGACAGGGAAGTATATATCCGTGATGACAATACCGCTGCGCTTGCGCCTGGAGGAAAGACAGGAGATACCTTCGTCATGGAAGACTGGGGTTACGGAAGCATACTATTTCGTTCGGAGAGGACAGGCAGGTATCTTCAGTCTCGACAATATCATACCGATAAGGCTCCCGAATCAAGAGGCAGGCTTACAGCTGACAGGAATAGCGCTTTAGACTGGTTCGTAATGGAGATTTTTCATCTTGAGACTGAAAAGGATGGGGCGACACGGCTTACGAACAGATTTCATGTCCCGGTCTGTGTAAGGGAAGATGGCAGCTTATATGCTGACATCAATGGCGTTCCGGCAGACATCCATGTGGATATAGTAAGCGATGGTATAGAGCAGGCGGTGAGCGCGGCGAAAAAGGCTGAGACAGTAGTCTTCGCATTGGGCTGCAATCCTATGGTTAACGCAAAAGAGGAAATAGACCGGGCAAGTATAGCGTTGCCGCTTCATGAGCAGCGTCTGCTTGAAGCTGTAAGATCTGCTTCAAAAAGGGTCATTGTTGTAATGCTTTCTAATTATCCATATTCCATGAATGGGGCGGAAAAGGATGTTGACGCCATGCTCTGGAGTGCTAGCGGAAGTGAAGAGATGGGAACCGCTTTAGCGGATATTCTGTTCGGCAAAGTCTCACCTTCGGGAAGGTTAAACCAGACCTGGTACAGGAGTGACGATGATCTTCCTGATATCAATGATTATGATATAATTCGCGGCCATAGAACGTATCGGTATTATGACGGCGAGGTTATTTTCCCGTTCGGATATGGGCTTTCATATACTACGTTTAAGTGGTCTGACTTAGATGTAACGCTAGCTGATCGGACCATGATAAATGTGACGCTGACCGTAGCCAATACCGGATCATTTATATCGGATGAGGTGGTTGAAATATACTGCCGCGCGCCTGAAGGCAGGGTGCCTCGCCCATCAAGGCAGCTTATAGCGTTTACAAGGGTAAAAGATCTATTGCCGGGTGAGAAACGTATAGTCTCATTGAATGTGCCAACTCGTGAATTGGAATATTATGATACAATAAGCAACAGTATGATTCTGGTAGAAGGGAATTATAGATTTTTTGCCGGTCACTCGAGTGCCGATGAGACGCTCACAGTGAGTCTCTTCGTGCCGGGTGTGCAGACAGGATGCAGAGATTTAAGCAAGAGATACAGGGCTGACAGCTACGATGACTATGAGAACGTCGAGCTTCTTGAGGGACACTTTGGATTTACCTCCGTGAGTCCTCGAAATATCACGGCTCCTTGTACTATCACTTTAAGAGACTGTCATTTTAAAAGTATATGGAAGAAATGCTATATTCTTTTGAAGGCGGAGAAACGCTGTGAGGTTAATGTACTGGCCGATGGAAAATGTATCGCGACATTTAGAGGTGACACAGGCTCTTATACGGAGGAAGCTGTATTCCGCGAGAACTCGTTAAAGGAGGGAGACCCTCAGCCTGATCGTTGGCCTGCTGTTTACCAGGAAGTGGAACTGATGTGTGATACTCTGCCGGATAAAAATGAAGGTACCCTGACAATTGAAATAAAAGGCGACGCGAGGATATGCTGGTTCAGATTCGATTGAAATGATAAGGAAGGGCTGTTCATGGCGAAGAAATTCGGCTGTGAGCAGCTTTTTTTATTTTTATGAAATCAAGTATTGTCAAAACAAATAAAAAACTTTGACAAGGATGGAAGAAGAGATTAAGATAGTTAGTATCAGAAAAATCGTGGTTGCTATTATTTGTGTGATTTCGCTGACAGTCAGAATAGTGGCAAACCATAGATATGACCTTGAAGCTATAGCTGCTATACATATTACGAATAGTAAGACTTCTGTTAGGCTTGCGCAGATTGACATTGACGCAATTTAGTATATTGCAGTACAACACAAAGAGTGGTAAACTTTATTTATAACGAATCTTTGATAGAATGTTAGGATGGTAATAATTATGCTAAGTGGTTGCTAAAAATCTCAGAAAGCAAGGATATATTTGTAAGATTGGGATATATGATGGACTTTGGAGAATGTGATAATTTTTCTATTATTATAGAAAATAATAAGCAGGTTGTTACAAATATGGATGAGTTGATGTAGACGGTTTTAAAAGGAGAATTTTTGAGGCGATAGTATGAAGGCCATTTATAATATTGAAGTTTATAATGAGATGTATGAAATATATCCGGAAAATACTTACGTAGCAGAAAATCCTGACCATATTATCACAGAAGACAGTGAGTCGGGATATCAATTTTTTAGTAAAACAGCAGAAACCGCTATTTGCAATTCCGCTGGTGGAAAGAGTAATATTATATAAGAATATAAATTCAGAAACTATCGACCGTTGGATGGAACGGCGGAATTTTGGAATTAATTAAAAGATAAAAAAAGGAGGACATAGCTATGTGCCAGGTTTCTTTTCTGATGAACAGATATGTAAAAGGATAAGAAATCGTTGAGCTTATGCGATATGAGTGATTATAAGTATATTACTTTGGCAGAAATGCCATCGATGAAAGATAAAGCTGCGGAATGGTTTCATAGCAAGTGGGGTGTTCCGAAAGAAGCCTATCTGGAATGCATGGAAGCATTTTTGAGCGGAGAAACAGAATATGGATGGTACCTGTGCCTCGACGGAAATAAAATTATTGCCGGTCTTGGCGTAATTGAAAATGATTTTCATAACAGACCGGACCTGATGGATTCGGATTTGAAGAACGACGGATTCGAAAGCAGACAGCATCTTGATGTCGTAAAGGAATAATGGCTATGTCGATAGCTGATGAAGTGTTGAAATAGGATGGGCGGAAATTTTTTTATTTGCCATGAAGAGTATCAATGAAAGAAAAAAGAAGATCATCAGTGCTTCATTTTTTGTTTCTGCCATTGCTCTGATGATCATCATAACAATCCTGCTGGCAAAGCCTGTTGCCGGCCTTGCCGATCATCCGGAGGAACTTCGTGAAGCCGTACAGAAGACCGGGCCGGTGAGCGTCTTTGGATTTATCGGCCTTCTGATCCTGCAGGTCTTTGCTGCCGTCGTTCCGGGCGGTCCGTTTGAAATCGCGGCAGGATATGCTTTCGGCCTCTTGCCGGGTGCTATCATTTGCGATATCGGCATGACGCTTGGAGGATTGCTGGTTTTTCTGCTGACACGCCGTTTCGGTATAGCATTTGTCGAGCTTTTTTTCAAACCGGAAGAGATAGAAAAGGCAAAGTTCCTGAAAACGACAGACCGGTCAAGAACAGTGATCTTACTACTGTTTCTGATTCCGGGAATACCTAAGGATCTGATGTCTTATATCCTGGGCCTGACAGATCTATCCATAAGGGAATTTTTGCTGTTCAGCCTGGCGGGGAGGTTCCCGGCCATCCTGCTCTCTACGCTTTCCGGTCATGCCCTGGCAGGTGAGAAGTATGGCCTTTTCGCTGGTGTACTAATCGGCATCATGGCATTGACGGCGGTCGGTATGTTTTGGTACCGGAGAGTACATTCGGAGAAGAAAAAAGAGGACAGACAGAAGTGATCACATGGAGGAAAAAATAATATGAAAAAGATCAGAAACTATATCAGTTATCTCCGTGTTCGGATACGGCGTGACCCGGTTGCCTTCCGTGTCTATTCTGTTCTGCGGGTCCTCGTCATACTGGTGGCCGTTCGACAGCTTTTGACAAAAAACTTCGAAGGCTTTGCCATCTGCATTCTGTCTTTATTATTATTTTTGATACCGAGTCTCTTGGAAGACCACTTCAAGATAGAAATACCGACTATCTTTGAAGCCATTATCTACCTCTTTATTTTCGCGGCGGAGATTCTGGGAGAGGTGGATGCTTTCTACACTGCTATCCCTGGCTGGGATACGATGCTGCATACCATAAACGGATTCCTGGCTGCAGCTGTCGGTTTTTCCCTGGTCGACCTTTTAAACCGGCACAGCAAGCGCGTCGACCTGTCGCCTTTTTATCTTGCTCTGGTTGCGTTCTGCTTTTCCATGACCATAGGTGTTCTGTGGGAATTTATCGAGTGCGCGGCAGATCTGTTTTTCGGTCAGGACATGCAAAAGGATTTCATCGTGCAGAACTTCCAGTCGGTCAGCCTGGATTCTACACACAGTCAGAAGATCATTGCCGTAAAGAATATCACGGACACGGTCATACATACAGCGGACGGACAGACGTATACAGTAGAAGGAGGCTATCTGGATATCGGAATTCTGGACACGTTGAAGGATCTGTTCGTAAACTTTCTCGGAGCAGTCGTGTTCAGCACGCTTGGCTACTTCTACGTCAGAAGACGGGAAAAACTGAATGCAGAAGAGAGCCGGGCAGACAGGCTGACAAGGAGCCTGATCGTAAGGAACATCATGGATGAAGATGAAGAATTTTGTGCAGAGGAAGAGCAGTATCAGGTCAACCAGAATGAGGCTGTGCGGAAGGCTGGGATGAAGCACAAAGAAAAAGGGAAGAGTCATCGGGAAGATGACTGATATTGAAACCGGCAGACAGGCTGAAGAATAATGGATATGGCTTCCAGAAAGCAGGAAAAGCATGAAATCGTCGTCATGGATTACCCCTATATGGATCATGAGAAACATCCGCTTGCCTTCTTGCGTAGTGTAGCCAATGCTGTGAAAAAGGCAGGCGGTACGGACAGGACTATTGTGAAGATTCAGTCTTATGACTGGGAGAAAGAACGTTGGTTAAGCCAGAAGAGCTTCTCAGCGCAACTTAAAACGCTTAAGAAGGCCGGAATTAAAAACATGGGATATTATCCTAACACTAAATGCACGTGGGAGAGATAGCAATCGGATGAAGGACATTGAAACTATCGGAATCATGATAGTCCCGCTGTTAAAAAGTTCATTTGGTATACTGCAACACAACACAAAGAGTGGTAAACTTTACTTATAATAAATCTTGTATAATTTCCGTCCTTCAGGTTGGTACAGGAGACAGCCTTTTGACTGTACCGTTTTATGAAAAATGTGGTTTCGTCAGATCTCACAGGGTAAAGAACTTCTTTATCGATAATTATGATCATCCTATAATTGAATGTGGAAAACAGTTGGTGGACATGATTTATTTACAAAAGAAGTTGTAAAATTTCAGTTTGTCGTGAAGATAGTTTGTAATGAAGAACGGTGACAAAAACATAGATGACATCACCAGTGAGGACATTCGGACTTTTCTGACTCCGCACCCGTTCGCAAAGGGAAAAAGCAGTTTCCGGACTTCCTGATGAAACATTGGCGGAGGCAATTCGGACAGTACTTAAGAAGGGAAAGAAGAGTGATGACTGATGTTTTCCAGAAAGAAAAAACAAGAGCATTTCGACCTTATCGGCAAGCAGGCCGTTCTTCATTGTTCCATCTGTAACGGGGAACAGGTCGCAGGCTTCAAGGATCTGGAGACCGGGAAGTTTGAAGAGGTCATGTTGATCCGGAATCCTTCTGATCTGGAGGAATTCAAGCGGAAGTATGGTGTGAAGGAAGTTACAAAGGAATATTGAAGCATAGGAAAGAATTATAAATTCAGAGGCATTAATCTAGCCGCGGTCGTCGTGATAATTTTGTCTGTTCTTGCTTGACCCATTGAAAAGGAAGGCGATCGACGGAGGCGTGGTCCTGGATTCACCAAGAATTTAAAAATATTTTGAAATAGCCCTTGACAGAATCCACCTTTTGGTTTATAATGACTACAGAATTTAAAATTAATTTTAAATAGTTTCGATGGAAGCGGGCTAAATGGGCGACACAAATATTTTTAAGGTGCTGGCAGATAAACAACGCCGGGATATACTCGTAATGCTCAAAAACGGCCGGATGAATGCCGGAGAGATAGCTGAGGGGCTTGGGGTTACACCGGCAGCTTTGTCTTACCACCTGAAATTGCTTAAGAATGCAGATCTGATCATGGAATATAAGCAGAAGAATTTCATCTACTATGAGATCAATACTTCGGTCTTTGATGAACTGCTTCTGTGGATAGGACAATTCGGAGGTGACAAGAAATGAAGAAGATTATGTGGATTATATCTTTTATCGCGCTTATAGGAACAGCTATTGTTCTTCAGTATATGCCTGACCGTGTGCCGATGCATTACGATATGAGCGGGAATATTGATCGCTGGGGGTCCAAATACGAGAACATGATATTTCCGATTATCATTCTGCTCATGTCATTATTCTGGACACTCTTTATCAGACACTATGATAGGAAGGCTGAAAAAGTATCTGATGAAAAGGAAAGCGCCGGAGCAAGGTCAAATGCAAAGGTAATCGGCATTGCCGGCTTGTGTATGGCCGCGATGTTTACCGTTATGCAGGGATTCCTCTTATATGGCTCCTATACCGAAGCCATTTCCGGAGCAGAAAGGGAAACAGTGGATATAGCTAAAGTTACCTGCATTCTGATGGGAATATTTTTCATTTTAATCGGGAACGTCATGACAAAGACGCGAATTAACAGCAATGTAGGAGTAAGGGTAAGCTGGAGCAGGTATAACGAAACGACATGGAGAAAGAGCAATAGATTCGGGGCGATTGCAATCATTGCTGCAGGTTTGTTGACTATTATAACGGCAACGTTTATGAAAAATTCGTTTGCTGCAATAATGATAGCAGTTTTTTACATTATCCTTGCATCGATTGCATCCGTGGTATATGCGTACATGGTTTACAAGAAAGAGATAACAGAAGGAAGATAAAACTTCCCGAGGAATTTAGAAATCGCCGGATTCGCTTCGCAAGCGACGCGACAATCTTCGCTCATCCTTGGCCGCGTCGCAAGCGACGCGACAACAGACAATAGCTACTGACCGGACTTGAACCGGTGACCTGCTGATTACGAATCAGCTGCTCTACCAACTGAGCCACAGTAGCATGGCGCTCTTAAAAGCACTATGATATTATACAACTTGAGTATCGAAAAGTAAAGAGGCTTATTTATTAATTATACTTATAAATAAAAAGCTATTTATTATATTTACTTATGAATGATTGTGTGCTATAATACATTCAGTTCGTTGACAAACATGTCAGAAGGAGTGAGTTTATGAGTAAAGTCAGACGTATCTACGTAGAGAAGAAGGCGGATTTCGCGGTCCGCGCGGGTGAATTGAAGGAAGAGATATCGTCATATATCGGCCTTAATGATATCGAGGCTGTAAGAGTTCTTATCAGGTATGACGTTGAGAATGTTACCGACGCTACATACGAGAAGGCTAAGACCATTGTATTCTCAGAGCCGCCTGTAGATGATCTGTATGAGGAGAAGTTCCCTGTAGAAGTCGGGGAGAAGGCTTTTTCAGTGGAATATTTACCGGGCCAGTTTGACCAGCGAGCAGATAGCGCGGCCCAGTGCGTCAAGCTTCTTAATGAGACTGAGGAGCCTGTTATCAAGTCAGCCACAACTTATGTGATTAAGGGCAGTATAAGTGACGCTGAGCTTAAGAAGATAGAAGAGTACGTAGTGAATCCTGTCGATTCAAGAGTTGCTTCCGAGGATAAGCCCGAAACACTCGTTGATACTTATCCTGAACCGTCTGACGTAGCTGTTCTTGATGGCTTCATTTCCATGGATTCGCTTGAATTTAAGAAGCTCTATACAAGTCTCAACCTTGCTATGAGCTATGCTGACTTTCTTTTCATAAAGGATTACTTTAAAAATGACGAGAAGCGCGATCCGAGCATGACAGAGATCAGGATGCTTGATACATACTGGTCTGACCACTGCCGTCATACTACCTTCCTTACGGAGCTTAAGGACGTGAAGATTGACGACGGCGAGTACGCTGAGCCTATACGCGCTTCATTTGAAAAATATAAAGAGGCCCATAGGAAGCTCTCAGAGGGAAAGAGCGGCAAGTACATATCTCTCATGGATATTGCGCTCGCGGGTATGAAGGAGCTTAGACGCGAAGGGAAGCTTACGGATATGGAGGATACGGATGAGATAAACGCATGCTCCATAGTAGTTCCCGTTAAGGAAAAGCTTCCTGATGGCAGCGAGCAGACGGAGGAGTGGCTTGTTTTCTTCAAAAACGAGACTCACAACCACCCGACTGAGATCGAGCCTTTCGGTGGAGCGGCGACATGCCTCGGCGGGGCGATTCGTGATCCTCTTTCGGGAAGAGGCTACGTATACCAGGCCATGCGTGTTACGGGTGCCGCTGATCCTACTGTTCCTATCGCTGACACGATAGAGGGCAAGCTTCCTCAGAGAAAGCTCGTTACGGGAGCAGCCCAGGGCTACAGCTCATACGGCAACCAGATTGGTCTTGCGACAGGCCTTGTAGACGAGATCTATCATCCGAATTATGTCGCGAAGCGTATGGAAATCGGTGCCGTAATGGGAGCAGCGAGACGTAAAAATGTCATCCGCATGGATTCAGAACCGGGTGACAAAATTATCCTTCTTGGCGGTCGTACAGGCCGTGACGGTATAGGCGGCGCGACAGGTTCATCAAAGAGCCACACCACGAAGTCTATCGAGGTCTGCGGAGCCGAGGTTCAGAAGGGAAACGCACCTACAGAGCGTAAGATTCAGAGGCTCTTCAGGCGTCCTGAGGTAACTAAGCTCATCAAGAAATGTAACGACTTTGGAGCGGGCGGAGTTTCAGTCGCTATAGGTGAGCTTGCTGATGGTCTTCACATTTACCTTGACAGGGTTCCTAAGAAATACGCAGGCCTTGACGGTACTGAGCTTGCCATTTCTGAGTCCCAGGAGCGTATGGCGCTTGTTGTAGCTCCTTCGGACGTCGACACTATGCTCTCATACGCTGCAGAGGAAAACCTAGAGGCTGTTGTGGCCGCAGAGGTTACAGAGGACCCACGTCTTGTAATGGAGTGGAGAGGCAAAGAGATTGTAAATATTTCGAGAAAGTTTCTCAACACGAATGGCGCTCACGCTGAGACGAGCGCGGAGGTAGAGATACCAGCAGGGGATTATTTTAAAGAGGGATACAAGGCAGACGAAGAGATAAGCGGAAGCCCTTGTGAGAGATGGCTTAATACGCTATCAGATCTCAACGTCTGCTCGAAGAGGGGACTCTCAGAGATGTTTGACTCGTCAATTGGCGCGGCTACTGTCACCATGCCATTCGGCGGCAAATACGAGGAGACACCTAACCAGACAATGATAGCGAAGCTCCCTATGGATGGAATGGATAGCGATACGGTTACCATGATGAGCTATGGCTTCGACCCTTATATCATGTCATGGAGCCCATATCATGGGGCAGTTTATTCGGTTATAAGTTCGGCGGCTAAGATTGTGGCTTCCGGTGGCGACCTTGATAAGGTACATTTTACTTTCCAGGAGTACTTTGGTCATCCGGGTACCGATCCTAAGCGCTGGGGTAAGCCGCTTGCGGCTCTTCTAGGTGCCTTTGAGGCGCAGATGAGTTTAGGTCTCGCTTCTATCGGCGGCAAGGATTCCATGTCCGGAACATTTAATGATATAGATGTTCCGCCTACGCTTGTTTCCTTCGCCGTTGATGTGTCAGAGAGCGAAAATGTCATTTCTGATGAATTTAAAAAGGCCGGAAATAAGATAGTCATGTTCGACTTTGCGCTTGATAAATATGAGCTTCCGGATTATGAAGACTTTAAGAGGACCATGGCCGGAATAACAAAGCTTATAAAGGACAAGGCGATAGTTTCAGCCTTTGTTGCCGGCCGATTCGGAATCGTAGAAGCTGTGAGCAAGATGGCTTTCGGCAATAAGCTTGGCGTAAAGATGGATAAGGACCTCGATGAGGCAGAATATTTTAAGCCTAGGTTTGCTTCTATTGTAGCCGAAGTGCCTGCGGACAGGCTTGATGAAGTAATGAAGAGCGGTCTTAAAGTCACAAGTCTCGGCGAGGTAAGTTCTGACAGCATTTTTGAGCTTAAGAATGGCTCATTTACGATAGATGAAGCTATGAAGCTGTGGCGAAACCGCCTTGAGAAGGTATATCCTACAAGGTCAGGTATTGAAAATGTAACGGTTCCTGAGCTTCACTACGACGCTAAGGAGACCTACAGCTCTAGGGTTAAGGTAGCTAAGCCGCGTGTATTCATACCTGTATTCCCGGGCACAAACTGCGAATATGACGCGGGTAAGGCATTTACAAAAGCAGGCGCGGTTCCTGAAACCGTTGTTTTCAGAAACAGAAACGAAGAGGACATTAAGGCTTCCGTAAATGATTTTGCTAAGGCTATAAATAATTCGCAGATGATCATGTTCCCTGGCGGTTTCTCAGCCGGTGATGAGCCTGACGGCTCGGCGAAGTTTATCGCTTCTGTTATGAGAAATCCTGCGATAGCTGACGCAGTAGCCGGACTACTTGACCGTGACGGACTTATTCTCGGTATCTGCAATGGCTTCCAGGCACTTATTAAGCTTGGCCTTGTGCCTTATGGAAAAATAACCGAGATTGGACCTGACTCGCCTACGCTTACGAGAAACTCGATCGGTCGTCATGTTTCTAGGTCAGTCTATACGAAGGCAGTATCAAATAAGTCTCCATGGCTCATGAAGCTTGAGCTGGGTGGCGTTTATACAATTCCTGCTTCTCATGGTGAGGGAAGATTTGTCGCAAATGATGAATGGCTTAAGAAGCTCCGCGAAAATGGGCAGATAGCCTTCCAGTATGTAGACGCTGACGGTCATCCTACAATGGATGAGGATTTCAACCCTAACGGTTCATATATGGCTATAGAAGGAATTACGGATCCTACAGGCCATATCTTGGGTAAGATGGCTCATTCGGAACGTATCGGTGACCATGTGGCTACGAATATATATGGAGCTCAGGATGAGAAAATATTTGAAAGTGGCGTGAGCTACTTCACTTAAGAGGAATAAAGGGAAAGGTTTTGGGGCCTTTCCCTTTTCTTTTTTTGCAATCAGATTTGCGCACTTTGCGCTGAATGTGAACTTGTTTTTTTACATTTGATATGGTACAATAATAAGGCTAATGTGTAAGATTGATTGGGAGTATTAATTTTGAACAATACTAATATAGATTTTGAGCTTTACAAGGTTTTTTACTATGTAGCGAAAACCCTGTCGTTCTCAGAAGCAAGCAAGGAGCTGTATATTTCTCAGTCGGCTGTGAGCCAGTCTGTCAAGACTCTTGAGAAGGAGTTGGGGCATAAGATTTTTACCAGGTCAACCAAGTCAGTCAGCCTTACGGATGAAGGCGAGGTCCTGTTAAACTACGTAGAGCCCGCTATTCACCTTATGCTTGCCGGCGAGAAGGAGATTAAAGAGAGCGCTGACCTCATGGAAGGTAGTCTCTCTGTAGCCGCGAGTGATACGATCTGTCGGTACATTTTAAAGCCTTACCTGAAGATATTTCACAGGAAATATCCGAATGTCCGTATAAGTGTGTTAAATGGCACTAGTGTCGCCTGTGTAAGGTTTCTACAGGAGGGCAGGGCGGACCTTGCGATCGCGAACTCACCAAACGGAGCGTTTTCAAGAGATACTAAGGTTATCGATCTTCTCACATTCAAGGATGTTTTTATTGCGGGAAAGACAGCCTTTCCTGAGCTTATGAAAATGAAAATGGCTCTTGCCGATTTTAACAGGTATCCGATAATGATGCTTGAAAGCGGTTCGGCTACGGCAAAATATATTTCTGATTTTTTTAAGAAGAACGGGGTAGTTCTTACTCCTTCGGTAGAGCTTGAGAGCAACGATCTGCTGATAGACCTTGCCAAGATAGGTATAGGAATTGCCTGCGTACCGGATTTCTGCCTTTCCAAAAGTGACGTTGAGCTTTTTACTATCAAGACTGAACGCGAGATACAGCCTAGAAGTATAGCGGCTGTGAAGCCTTTGAAGCGTAAGGTCAAGCCTGAGGCAGAGAATTTTTTGCAAATCCTTCTTGAAGGGAATAGAAGATGAATTACGGAAAAGAAAAGGTTATAGCGAGGCGGAGACGCTATCGCTCGATACCGACTAAGATATCAAGTAAAGCGGCGGTTTGGCTTGTGAGACTCCTGCTTGTTTTTATCGTCGCTTTCTTTGTGTGTGGGGCGTACGCTGTATATGGAGCAGCGAAGGGGATTCTTGACAGGTCTCCTGACATCAACTCCATAAATGTTGTCCCAACAGGCTTTCAGACGACCATCTATAACGTTAAGGGTAAAAAAATGAACACCGTAGTCGGGGCCGGAGCCAACAGGGTCTATAAGACACTCGACCAGATTCCGGATTGTGTTCAGAAGGCCTTTATAGCGATAGAGGATGAGCGTTTTTATGAGCATGGCGGCATTGATGTGAGGGGCATTTTCAGGGCCGGACTTACAATACTCGCGAGCGGCGGCGACAATGCGCAGGGTGCTTCCACTATTACCCAGCAGCTCCTCAAGAATCAGGTTTTTGAAGGAGGCGAGGAGTCGACTACCCTTGCTAAGGTAGAACGTAAAATCCAGGAGCAGTACCTCGCTATCAAGCTTGAGGGCATTTATTCAAAGGATCAGATACTTGAGTACTACCTGAATACTATTAATCTGGGTCAGAATACTCTCGGCGTGCAGACGGCTTCGCAGAGATACTTTGGCAAGGATGTAAGTGAACTTACCATTTCAGAAGCCGCGGTTATAGCGGGAATCACGAAGAATCCTACTGCCAACAACCCTATTACCAACCCTGAGACCAACGCTGCGCGTAGAAATGAAATTCTTAAAAAAATGCTCGAACAGGGCTATATCAGCGAGGATGAGTATAATGAGGCTATGGCAGATGACGTTTACGCGAGAATTCAGGCTGTAAATACAGATATAACTAACAGCAGCTCTAACGTTTACTCATATTACGTTGACGCGACAATTGAGCAGGTAGTAAATGACCTTGTCGCGAAAAAAGGGTATTCGACAACCCAGGCATATAACCTGCTTAATTCAGGTGGTCTCTCTATTTATACTTATCAGGACCCTACTATTCAGAGTATCTGTAATAAGACAGTAAAGGATGAGACCTACTACGCGAATGTCCCTGAGAGGTGGCAGCTTACCTACGCGCTCTCAGTAAAAGATAAGGACGGCAAAACCACAAATTATTCCGAGGGCCATATTAAGCAGATGTTTGGTCTTGAGGATATGCTCTTTACCGAGAAGAAGGACGCTAAGCCTTATATAGATAAGTTTAAGGCTAAGGTTGTCGGCCCTGATGACGAGATATTGGGTGAGAAGGCTACATATACAATTGAGCCTCAGGTATCGGTTACCGTTATGGATCCGACAACCGGCGCTGTAGTTGCGATTGTCGGAGGACGCGGCAAGAAGGCCGGGAATCTTACTCTTAACAGGGCTACCGATTCAACGAGACAACCCGGGTCACTCTTTAAGGTTCTGTCAACCTATCTTCCCGCTCTCGATATGCATGGAGATACTCTCGCAAGCGTACAGGATGACGGAGTATACTATTATCCTAACAGTGACAAGGAGGTCCATAACTGGTGGGGGGATTCCTATGAGGGACTCTCGACTTACCGTCGCGGAATTTACAGGTCTATGAATATCGTAACGGTCAAAACCCTTGAGGATGTTGGGCTCCAGCCTGCGCTTGCTTACCTTGACAGCTTAGGCTTTACGACAATAACCGAAGATGACGCTAATCTTGCCCTTGCTTTAGGTGGTCTCTCGCTTGGTGTCAGCAACCTTGAGGTTACTGCGGCTTACTCTGCCATAGCAAATCAGGGCATATATACGTCACCGTCATTTTACAGCAAGGTACTCGACCACGATGGAAATGTTATTCTTGAAAATAAGCCTGTAGTAAGACAGGTTATGAAGGATTCCACATCCTTCCTTCTTACTGATGCCATGCATGATGTGCTTACGGCTTCAGGCGCCACCGGTACCAGGGCTGCTCTTGCCGATACAGCCATGGGTCAGGCGGCAAAGACGGGTTCAAGTACAGAATATAACGATATCTGGATTTCCGGATTTACTCCATATTATACCTGTACTGTATGGGCCGGATACGACAATAATAAGAACCAGTCGAACTTTTCACAGTACCATCTTCCTATCTGGAAAAATATTATGGACCAGATTATTGTGAAGAAGAAACTTAAGGATGCGTCATTTGTAAGACCTTCATCGATAACTACCGCTACGATATGTACTAAATGCGGTAAGCTTGCGGTATCAGGCCTTTGCGATAAGGCTGAGGGAGGATCTTGCGCGAAGAAGGAATATTTCGCTAAGGGAAGTGTGCCTACGGAGACCTGTACCTGTCACGTAAAAGTGAAAATATGCAAGGCTTCCGGCAAGATCGCGACCAAATATTGCCCGGAGGATCAGGTAAGTGAGAAGGTTTATCTGGTCAAGGAAGAGAAGATAGTCCAGAAGGATTCAAAAGGCAAGGAAGTTGTCAGAACTTATAAGACTAAGGACACTCCTTATATAATTTCCGGTGACGCGAAGAATGATACCTGCAAGGTTCATGACGCGGAAACGGCAGCGGAATCAGAAGTACCTGAAGAGGCAACAAGTCCTGATGACGCTCTTCCAAATGACTACTCTGATGACGGAACAGGTACGACTGTGAACGCGGAGAATACCGATGGACAGTAATAGTTATTTTACGGTAATAAAGGCCGGTGAGGGACTTACCGAGGTTAAGAAATCAAAGTTCATCGCAAAGCTCATCAAAGCAGCAAGCGAAGAGGAAGCGGCCGCTGCCCTTAAGGATACGAAGAAGAAATATTATGACGCGTCTCACAGCTGCAGCGCTTATATACTTAAGGGTGACGGAGGGCTCCGCCATTCAAGCGATGACGGAGAACCCTCGGGAACTGCGGGGAAACCGATTCTTGACGTCCTGTCCGGGGCTAATCTTATGGACGCGATGATTATCGTTACGAGATATTTCGGAGGGACTCTGTTAGGTACGGGCGGGCTCGTAAGAGCCTACACGGAAGCCGCCAAGGCAGCACTTTTTAACGCAAAAATAAAGGAAGTCAAGACAGGCAGTATAGTCACATTCAATATTGATTATACACTACTTGCGAGAATTCAGAGACTATGCGATAACGCAGGGATTTTAATCGGTGATATTGTTTATGGCGAGAAGGTGGAAATCCCGGTGATATTAACTGTCGAGAAGGAGTCTGTATTTTATAAGAATCTTACTGAAATGACAGGCGGTTCGCTTACGGAAGAAAGCGCTGTAAGAAAAGAAGTAAAAGATTACTATGAGGAAAACAATAGAGCGATATTTTTATGAAGGCATTTAAGGTTGTAAGCGTTAAGGAATTTATGAATAAATTCCTGCTTGAAAATGTGTTTGACAATTTTCTGCTGGTTGATTTAGAGATAAAGAAGGATATTTCTTTTTCCGTAAATGGCGAGAAAAATGCCGCATGGTTTGATAATGAAGAGGAGAAAAGCGGGTATGTAAAATGGGCTGATGTGCGGCCCATTGCCTCATCTCTTGTTAAGGGAAGCAGAGCGCCTCTGTCGATAAAGGCTGTACTTAAATTAAACGATGCTTCCACGGATAAAATTGTTACGGAATGTGGTGGCCCTGCAGGGCAGAACGCCGGTTTGTTCCTTAATATCAGCTTTGAAAACGGAGTCGTTACCCTTACGACCGGCGCTTCATTAGCTGATTTTATGATACAAAAGACTGTCGGCAATCTTTGGGATACCGATATGTCTATCTTCTTAAAGCAGAAGGAAATTGCTTTTGAAGAACTCTAGATTCTTACACAAAGGAGACAAAGGTATGAGAGTTTTAGTAACAGGTGGCGCAGGCTACATAGGAAGTCATACGTGCGTAGAGCTTCTTAAGGCGGGACATGAGGTTGTTGTATTCGATAACCTGTATAATTCAAGCCGTGAAGCGATTAATCGTGTTGAAAAAATCACCGGGAAATCCGTAAAATTCTATGAGGCCGACATGCTCGACAGAGCCGCCATGGATAAGATTTTCGATGAGAATAAAATAGACGCTGTAATCCATTTCGCAGGCTATAAGGCTGTAGGTGAGTCCGTTCATAAGCCTCTTGAATATTATCACAACAATTTAACCGGCACTCTTACTTTATGCGCTTCCATGCGTGAACATGGCGTAAAGAATATTATTTTCTCATCATCCGCCACAGTATACGGAAATCCGAGCAGGCTCCCTATAACAGAGGATCTGCCTCACGGCAAGGCATTTTCACCATATGGAGCTACCAAGATGATGCAGGAGCAGATTTTTACCGATTTCCATACGGCTGATCCTGATTTTTCAGTTATTTTACTTCGCTACTTTAACCCTATCGGAGCTCACGAGAGTGGACTTATAGGCGAGGATCCTAAGGGAATTCCTAACAACCTTGTACCGTACATTTCTCAGGTGGCTGTTGGGAAGCTCGCGAAGCTTGGCATTTTCGGAAATGATTATCCTACTAAGGATGGCACCTGCATCAGGGATTATATCCACGTTGTAGATCTCGCGAGAGGCCATGTATTAGCGCTTAAGAAGTTTAGCGAAGCGCCTGATGTAAGAATTTATAATCTCGGTACAGGTCAGGGATACTCTGTGCTTGATGTATTCCATGCTTTTGAGAAGGCCTGCGGTAAGGAGCTTCCTTATGAGTTCAAGCCTCGTCGTGATGGGGATATTCCTGAGTGCTATTGCGATCCGTCTAAGGCAGAGAAGGAACTTGGTTTCAAGGCAGAATTCGGCATAGAGAAGATGTGCGAAGACTCTTGGAGATGGCAGTCGCAGAATCCTGATGGTTATCGCAAATGATGTGTAGCGTAAGCAACACGTATCCATACTTTTATTGATGTTATAGGAGAGCGGTCGGATGTTTAGTGTTTATATTACAGAAAATGGGAGAATAGGCGAAATTAAAAATGAGCAGCCCGGCTGCTGGATTAAGCTTACTAACCCCACTGAGCATGAGTGCGAAAAGGTCAGTGAAGAGTATAATATAGAGCTTGCTGATGTCCGTGCCGCTCTCGATGAGGATGAGTCCTCGCGTGTAATCACCGAGGAGAATTATACTCTTATTCTTATAGATATTCCAACTCAGGAGATGGTAAATGTAGATATATCCTATACTACCATCCCTCTTGGAATAATTATAGCAAATGGGGCGGTAATAACTGTTTGCTCAAAAGAGACGAATGTAGTAAAGGATTTTGTTGACCAGCGTATAAGGAATTTCTCTACCAAGAAACCTAAGAGATTCGCGACACAGGTTATATATAACTGCTGCCTTGTCTACCAGAATCTTCTCAGGAAAATCGACAGGTCGAGAACAGAGATTGAGAATAAGGTAAATGAAGGTCTCGAGGACCGCGATCTTATGCGTCTCCATTACCTTGAGTCAAACCTCGTGTACTTCGCGACTTCACTTAGGGCGAATTCTTCTGTCCTTGACAGGATAAAGCGCTACAGGATTCTTCGTGAGCATGAGGAAGATGAGGAGCTGCTCGATGATACAATTATCGAAAATATGCAGGCGATAGAAACTACAAAGATTTACCAGGATATCATTAAAGCTACAAGCGAGCTATTTTCAACTGTTATTAATAACAGAATGAATGACACCATGAAATTCCTTACATCCATGACAATTGTAATGGCTATTCCTACGATTATCACAGGCGTTTGGGGAATGAATGTGAAGTTACCTTTTGGAAATCTTTCCGCAGGCTTTTTAATTGTGATGATAATTAATATTATTGCCTGCCTTGTTATGGTATTGATTCTTAAGATTAAGAAGATGATGTGAGGTTTTATTAATGATAGCAAATTACCACACTCATACCTGGCGGTGTAACCATGCAACCGGGACTGAGCGTGAATATATAGAAGCGGCTATAGGACATTTTAAGATACTCGGATTTTCCGACCATACGCCACAGCCATATCCGGGAGATTTTGTTGACCATTCTAAAATGAAAATGGACCAGCTCGAGGATTATGTAACTACGGTCAGCAAATTAAGGGAAGAATATAAGGATGATATAGAAATTCATATTGGACTTGAAGTGGAATATTATCCGGCATATTTTGATGAACTCATTAAGTTCGAAAGCCGGTTCCCTATCGAATATTTTATTTTAGGCCAGCACTGGCTCGGAAACGAAATAAAAGATGTGAGTCCTTTTATGGAAACTGATGATCCGAAAACTCTTGAGAGATATTATTATCAGACTGCGGAAGCCCTTGAGACAGGACGCTTCACTTATTTTGCTCATCCTGATGTTATGAATTTTGTCGGGGATGAAAAGATATATGATTATTGGATGAGGAAGCTTTGTAAAAAAGCAAGTGAATTACATATTCCACTTGAAATAAATTTCCAGGGGCTTCGCTCAAACAGAAATTATCCTAATCCTCGATTCTTTAAGATAGCGGGAGAGGAAGGCTGTGATGTGATTTTCGGGTCTGACGCTCACAGCGCGGATGTGGTATATGATGAAGTGAGTCTTCCCAAGGGAGAAAAGATGGTTAAGGCTTATGGACTTCATCTGCTTGAAACAGTGGAATTGAGGAATCCTTTTACTACTCCTTCTGTCACGACTAAGTCGTGACACCTCCCTCAAGAGGGAGGCTAATAAGAATATTATTTATATCTTGACTTTCTATTTCTATTGTGTTATAGTAGGTTTCGTTGCGGTAACGCATACAATTTAATATAGAACACGGGAGCTGAAAGGCTGAGAGGTGCATTGCACGACCGTTAACCTGATTTGGATAATGCCAACGTAGGGATGCTTATTGATAAGAGACGCATATACTTTATTTTGGTATGTGCGTTTTTCTGTATCGGTTCTTTTGTCGCGATTTTTCCACGCAAATACTCTCAGCGCTAATTATGAATATCAGAGAAAAAATAAGAAAAAGCAAACCAAAAATTCATGTTATTTCAAATAATGCCTCGCTGCCATTTGTGGTTGACAGTATTCTTGCCCTTGGCGCTATACCAATCGCCGCAATATCGCCGATGGAGGTTTACGAAATAACCGAAGGGGTGGACGCCCTTCTCTTAAATACGGGCACGCCGGATAACACAAGAATTAAGAGCTACTTCCTGTCCCTTGAGGCGGCAAAGAAGAAAGCTATTCCCCTTGTGCTTGACCCTGTAGCATGCTTTAGTACAGGCCTTAGACGGGACTTCATAAAAAAAATATTGAGGTCGGCGGATAGGCTAGTGATAAGGGGAAATCTCAGAGAAATATATTTTCTAGCGACAGGGATGATTTTGTCGGAGGCAGATAAAGGGCAATCGGATATCGACTCATACGCGAAAATATTTTCCGATTTCTCAAAGGAAACAGGATTTATTCTAGCAATTACCGGTGAGACAGATATGGCTGTTTCCGGAGAAAGAATAGAATATATCAATACCGGAACACCATTGCTTACAAAAATAACCGGAGGAGGATGCATGCTCTCCGGCGTACTAACCGCAGCCCTTGCCGCTGATATGGATAACAGTAAGACTGCCGAATTTGACATGACCTGTGAAGCTTTAAAATTTTACGGCGACTCTGCCCTTGAAGCAGAGAGAAAAATGAAGTTGTCAGGTCACGCGGGAACTGAGACCTTCAGGACATTTTTAATTGATGAATTAAGCGAGTATTATGAATAAAGAAAAATTACAATTATACGCAATCACCGACTGGCGATATTTGAATGGAAGAAGTAAAACCGAGGCTGTTCTTGAAGCCTGTAAGGGTGGAATTACCATGCTTCAGCTGCGTGATAAGGAAGCAGGCGAGGATGAATTAATATCTGAGGCTTTGCTTTTAAAACCTATTTGCGAAAAATATGGAATTCCGTTAATAATAAATGATAATCCTCATGTGGCTTACAAGGTCAAGGCGGACGGAGTTCATTTGGGACAAAAGGACGGTTCGATTAAGGATGCGAGAAGATTATTGGGAACGGAGGCGATAATCGGCGCTACCGCACATAATCTTACTGAAGCCTTGAGGGCCGAGGAGGATGTCGCTGACTACCTTGGCGTAGGCGCAGCCTTTCCTTCCATTACAAAGTCTGATACTGTCCCCGTAACAACTGAAATGTACAAGGAAATAACCGGGTGCGTTAATATTCCTGTCGTAGCGATTGGAGGAATCGGCGTAAATAATATAAACGAATTGAGTGGTACCGGAGTAGCCGGTATTGCCGTTATAAGCGCCATATTTAATTCAGATAATATTTCTGAGTCAGCTAAGAAATTACTGGATTTGTCTCAGAAGTACTTTTATTAATCTTGTGTACTAAAAATATTTATAAAAGAGGTATTAAAAATGAAAAAGATCAATGTCAAGAAACTCGCTGTTGCCGGAATGTTTACGGCCCTTGCTGTAATATTATCAGCATTTTCCATTCCTATCGGAGCTTCAAAATGCTTCCCTGTACAGCATATGGTAAATGTACTCTCTGCTGTTATCTTAGGACCATTTTATGGCTTGGGGATAGCCTTTTGTACGTCATTAATCAGGAATCTTCTAGGCACAGGCACACTTCTCGCCTTCCCGGGGTCCATGGTTGGAGCGTTGCTTGCCGGAATAGCATATGATAAATTAAAGAAGATTATTCCTACCTGTATCGCCGAGGTTTTAGGCACGGGAATTTTAGGTGGTATGCTTAGCTACCCTATAGCATCATTTATAATGGGGCGTGAGGCGGCATTATTTACCTATGTTATTCCATTCCTTGTAAGTACAGTAGGCGGTTCAATTTTTGCCGCGATATTGATATTTGTCTTTAAGAAGACAGGAGCTCTTTATTATATGCAGCACGCTTTAAATGAGAATGAGCTTATGAAAAAGGCTAAAGCATGAAAAAGGTATTAACCATAGCAGGCAGTGATTCCGGTGGTGGCGCGGGTATAGAAGCTGATCTTAAGACAATGTTTGCAAATGGTGTCTATGGCATGACCGCAATAACGGCGGTCACTGCCCAGAACACAATGGAAGTAAAGGATATATTTGAAATTCCCGATGATGTATTTGAAAATGAATTGCGGGCTGATATCACTGATATTTTTCCGGACGCTGTAAAAATCGGAATGGTGTATTCAGCGAATAAAGTTCGTATCATAGCTGACATCATAGAGGATTACAAGCTTGAAAATATTGTCCTCGACCCGATAATTTTCAGCACATCGGGGAGGAGACTCCTTAGTGAGGAAGCCTTTTATGAAATGGCTGACTTATTATTTCCAGAGGTTGCGTTAATAACACCAAATATCCCCGAGGCGGATTATTTTATATCGGATGACTGCCTAATAGATTCGGAAGAAGAAATGATTGACGGGGCGAAATTCATTTCTCATAAATATGGGGCAAATGTCCTCCTCAAGGGAGGACATGTGACGGGTAATCCGGTTGATGTTCTTTGTGA
>OMWY01000006.1 GCA_900314885.1 uncultured Eubacteriales bacterium | reverse complement strand
GTGAAAATATCTGCTCAGCCAGTGAAATCTTTTGGTGTTGCAATGAGTCGGATTGACCTGTTGTGAAAATCAATGGCATTTATTGGATTTGTGTATATCAGGCTAAAGTGGACCGGGGTACAATTTGGATACAAAATGCTGATCAAATAAAAATCATCAGCAAGGATGGAACTGTCTGCAACTGGAAGAAGATAAAGGAGTAGGAGCGGCTTATAGAAATCTGTAATGAAGTTTCTGATATGAGACGGCAGAAAGAAGATCTAAGGATTGAAATCAAGTCCGCCAATGAGGTGTCATATCATTTCATTTTTGGAGTGTTTTTTGATTCCATTCAGACTATTGACATGTAACAACATTGTCGTTACAATAATGATGAATGGAGGCCTTGTTATGGAGAAATCAGCAACATTGAATTTAAGAGTAAACCCGGAATTGAAGCAGGATGCGGAGTCAGTTTTAGGGCGTTTGGGAATACCTATGTCTACCGCTGTAGATATGTTTCTTAATCAAATCGTTCTAGTGGGTGGTATTCCTTTTTCTGTGACCTTACCTAGCGCGCCTGAAAGTATTGATGCTACCAAGATGAGTGAGGAGCAGATTCATGCCAGGATTCAGCGAGGCTATGATTCTTATAAGGCAGGAAGAACACAAAATGCAGCACAGGCATTTGAAAAATTTCGGGAGAGTCACAGTTAATGGAAAAGTACACAGTTGATATTACCGATGATGCTCTTGCCGATATGGATGCTCTTTATGAGCATATAGCAAAAAACTTCAAGCATCTGAGAATGCGATAGGACAGTATAATCGTATTGCCGATGCGATTTTGACATTGGAGTCATTCCCAGATAGATTTGGCTTGTTTGAATGCGAACCGGAGCATTCCATTGGAATACATAAGATGATCATCGACAACTACATTGTTTGTTATGTTATAGATCCGGGAGTGGTAACGGTAACGGATGTAACAAAACAGACAATAATTGTATCGAAACAAAGCCAAAATTATAGGACATGCAAATATAAAACAGGAGGATTATATGAGATATAAGAAGAAATTTGCTGCAGTATTGATGCTTTTTGCTATTATTCTTTGCACTGATCAGGTGAGTATATCAGCAAGTGCAAAGTCAGCTCCACAGTTGAGTATAAGTGATACCATTCGGATCACAAAGAAGGTTCAGAAGGCTGTAAAACTTAAAGGAGCAGGAAATTCAAAAGTAGTATGGACAATAAGGGAAAACGATTATTGCAGGAAGTATAAAAAGCCATCTGTAAAGATTGTCAGGAAAAGCAATAAAGAAATTGTCATTAAGCCAGTACATAATGGAGTTGGAACCATATTATGCAAAGTTGGCAAAAAGACGGTGAGTGTGGATTATGATGTGTTTCTAAAAAAGGAGACACTGAATAAGACAAAGAACCTCTCCAATGATGCCCTGTTTAAAAAATTCATATCTGGTGAGATTCCGGTAATCTACAATGACACGAAGAACCTGGACTGGGTTTATTATCAGATACTAAAGAAGAATGTGGATTCTGATTCCATCTCAGTAAATAGTAAGATGGATCTTGATAATGATGGCGAGGATGAGTATATTATTGGAGATAATTGCTGGGAGCTTTATGGAGGAATGTACATAGACGCATATAAGGGAAGTCTCCGTGTGCTGGCATATGGTGACGGTACAG
The DNA here is from genome assembly GCA_900314885.1 of uncultured Eubacteriales bacterium. Lineage (GTDB taxonomy): Bacteria > Bacillota > Clostridia > Lachnospirales > Lachnospiraceae > Catonella. The sequence continues at coordinate 112,346 of OMWY01000006.1, read as the reverse complement.
CCTCTTTTCTGTCACATACTTCGTTTAAGAACACTGTATGGGTAGTTCACAGTGACGTGACACATTGTGGAAGACAGACGTATTTTCTAGAAAAATATAATGGTGATGAGAAGGTAGAGGATACGATCAGTATAGGGGCAGAGTATTGGGATTCGAAAGATGATAGATATAATGAAAGCAGTCATTTCTACTACAATGATAAAAATATCTCGATGAAAGAATATGAGTCGTATTTGCGTGATTTTCATCTGATTGATTAATGAATTGCAAAAAGATAAATGTGGTAGATTTATACCGAAGTGAGGCTTATTGCGATGATGATAAAGGCAGGGCGTATGATTGAAAGGAGAAGAAAATATGCAGAAATTTGATTATTGTACCCCTACAAGACTGATCTTTGGCCAGGGAGCTGTGGAAAAGCTTCCGGAAGTTATGAGCCGGTATGGGAAAAAGATTCTTATGACCTACGGCGGCGGAAGTATCAAGAAGATTGGACTTAATATCTGGGTGAGCATAAGGATATTTCTTTTGATACGCATGCAGTTGGAAAAGCTATTTATTATTATACGTCAGGCTACCCTTTTCTGGTTTCTTCCATGTGTAGAGTAATAGACATGGCGGTAAGGGGTATAAGCCCTTATAGTGAACCTATTCTAAGTCAACTCGTATTTAGCTTCCTTAAGAATAAAAAGACAGGGATGAGGACTGTGAATTGTGCCGGCAAGACAATTGTTGAAACGGTTGTATGAATTGAAAGGCAGAAATTAAAAAAAGGGACAGGTTTTACCTGTCCCTTTTTAATTATGTTTTTATTTTATTACCGGTTCTATCTGCCAGATTTCTTCTGCGTATTTCTTTATGGCCTTGTCGGCTGAGAAGTGTCCTGCGTTCGCTATATTTACAAGCGATTTCTTGTTCCATACGTGCGGATTCTGATAATCCTTCAGCATATCCTCACGGGCTCTGCAGTAATCACCGAAATCAGCAAGGCACATATATGGATCAGCTATGCCGTGATCGCCAATGAGAAGATATCTGTAGAGATACGAGAAATCCTCACCGTTTATGCCGTTCTTGATTCTGTCGACGGCTCCGCGGAGACGGTCATTGTTCTGGTAGAAGCTGTAAGCGTCATAGCCTTCACGCCACTTTCTCTCTACCTGGTCGGCGGTCATACCGAAGATATAGATATTGTCACGACCGACCTTCTCTGACATCTCAACGTTCGCCCCATCAAGGGTTCCGAGGGTGAGGGCGCCGTTTATCATGAGCTTCATATTACCTGTGCCGCTTGCTTCCTTTCCGGCAAGACTTATCTGCTCTGATACCTCAGCTGCCGGCATCATACGCTCAGCCATTGTTACACAGTAATTTTCAAGGAAAACGACCTTGAGCTTCTTATTTACCTTAGGATTCTTATTAATCTCTTCGCCAAGGTTTACTATAAGCCTGATTATTGCCTTAGCAGCGTCATAGCCCGGAGCGGCCTTAGCGGCAAAGAGGTAAGTCTGCGGCACTATGTCAAGGCTTGGATTTGCCTCAAGCTCGTTGTAGAGGGCTATAATCTGAAGGACATTTAATAGCTGTCTCTTGTATTCGTGAAGTCTCTTTACGTGAACATCGAAGAGGGACTCAGGGTCTATTTCAACGCCATGTAGCTTCTTCACAAGCTCAGCGCCTTTTACTTTATTAGCTTTCTTGATTTCAGCCAGCTTATCAAGTACGGCGGTATCGTCCTGATATTTCAGAAAATCAAGCATTTTCTCAGGTTCCATCTTGTAATCAGGTCCGATTGTGTCATCGAGGAGCTTCGTAAGGCCCGGATTACTCTGGCAGAGCCATCTTCTGTGGGCGATGCCGTTTGTTACGTTCGTAAATTTCTCGGGCGTATCGTCGTAGAAATCCTTGAAAACCGACTCCTTAAGGATGTTACTGTGAAGGACCGAAACGCCATTTACATGGTGGGAGCCGAGGATAGCGAGGTGGGACATGTGGATTACGCCGTTGCTGATAATAGACATGCGCTCGCATTTATCCCAGTCACCGGGGAATTTCTCGAAAATGTGCCTGCAGAAGCGCTCATTCAGCTCGTGAATTATCTGGTAAATACGAGGCAGGAGGCGCTTCATCATGTCTTCAGGCCATTTCTCAAGGGCTTCGGCGAGAACTGTGTGGTTTGTATAGGCGATTGTCTTTTCAACCATAGCGAAGGCTGCGTCCCATGAGTAAGCGAACTCATCCATAAGAATTCTCATCATCTCAGGTATTACGAGGGTAGGATGAGTATCATTTATATGAATAGCGACCTTCTCAGGGAAGTTCTCGAGTGTGCCGTAATCTCTTAGGTGGTCTGAAATAATATTCTGAAGGCTCGCCGAAACGAGGAAATATTGTTGACGGAGCCTTAATTCCTTGCCTTCGTAGTGGTTGTCGCGAGGGTAGAGGACCTTGGAAATGAGTGACGCCTTGTTGTCATCCATAGTCGCGCGGGCATAGTCGCCGTTTGAAAATGAGTTCATATCGAAATTTTCAATGGCGCGGGCCTTAAAGACACGGAGAACCGAAACACTCTTCTTGTTAGCGCCTGAGATCATGATATCGTAAGGAACAGCTTCGACTGTCTCCGCGTCCTTTACTGTTACGCGAAGCTTCTCATTTTCCCAGCTCTCCTCAAGAGTACCACCGAAGTTTACCTTGAAGGTCTTATCTGTACGCTGGTTAAGCCATACACTGCCGCCCGGAAGCCATACGTCAGGCAGCTCTATCTGCCAGCCGTCGACTATCTTCTGCTTGAAGAGGCCGTATTCGTAGAGAATTGAAAATCCGGTCGCATTATAGCCGAGGGTTGCGAGAGAGTCCATGAAGCAGGCGGCAAGGCGGCCGAGACCACCGTTTCCAAGGCCTGCGTCGGGCTCGAGCTCATAGAGGTCGTCGAGGTTGAAGCCGTGCTTCTTGAGAACCTTTTCGTATGTCTCTGATAGGCCCATATTGTAGAGGTTGTTCTTGAGAGAACGTCCTATAAGGAATTCCATGCAGAGGTAGTAGACACGCTTGGTGCCGTTTTCCTTGGTAGCGGCCTTGAAGCGGTTCCTGCGACGGAGTAATTTATCCTTTACGGCGAGCGCGACGGCGTTGTACATCTGCTGGTCGCTCGCGGTTTCAAAGGTTACGCCGAAGTGGCGGGAGAGGCGGTCGCTTATAGCGGCTTCGGCTGCTTCCTCAGGGGAGAGGCCTTTGCCGGGATAGGCTGAGCCCTCGTCGTTGAGTGGGTTAAATATATTAATATTGTTATCCATCGTTCCTCCTTTTTTAATGCGGTACCTTGATATTCGGATTAGGACTTTACCTTATTGTATCCCTGTTATCCAACTGTACATCTCATCATACTTCTCAGCTGACTTAGCCCAGGAGAAGTCTATGGTCATGATATATTTCCTTAGCAGATCCCATTCATCCACATGTCCGTGGTAGAGGTCAATAGCGCGGTATACGGCGTTTGCCATATCAGTCGCGTCATATCTGCCGAATGTGAATCCGTTACCTTCACCGCCACCGCAGTCGTGGATGGAATCGCGGAGGCCACCGGTTTCACGGACGATAGGAACCGTACCGTAGCGGCAGGCAATCATCTGAGAAAGTCCGCATGGCTCAGCCTTACTTGGCATGAGGAACATATCACTGCCTGCGTAAACCTTACGGGACAGGGCCTTGTTGTAGGTTATCATAGCGGCTACCCTGCCATGGTACTTATTCTGAAGCCAGAGGAAATAATCCTCATAGCGTCTGTCACCCTTTCCGAGAACAACAACCTGAAGGTCGGAATTATTTAAAATGCCCTCAAGTGAGTTCATAACGAGGTCCATTCCCTTGTGACTTACAAGCCTTGATACGATGGAAATGAGCGGCGCGTCAGGATTCTGGTCGAGATTTCCCATTTCCTGAAGTTCCTTCTTATCCTCAAACTTGCCTGTAATGTCGACAGGAGAGAAGTTCTTAGCTATCTCAGGGTCTGTTGTCGCGTCGTAACCGACTGTATCGAGACCGTTGAGTATACCCCTTATCTTAAATGAATTCTTCGCGATAATGTCCTGTAAGCCATGAGCAAAGGCGGCGTTATGAAGTTCATTCGCGTAGGATTCGCTTACGGTTGTAACGCAGTCAGCGCACTCAATCGCGCCCTTAAGGAGATTGATACAGCCTTCGTATTCTACGTAAGCGCCTGCTTCAGGTGGGAGAGCGAAGACATCACCCAGGATAGCGAGGTCGTATTTACCCTGATACTCTATGTTGTGAATTGTGAAAATGGTTTTAAGATTATAGCGGTATACGCATGTGTTGTAAATAGGCACAAGCGCGGACTGCCAGTCATTTGCGTGAATAATATCCGGCATAAATCCGGTAAAATAGAAGCTGTCCATAACAGCCTTGCAGAAAAAGGCGTATCTCTCACCGTCATCATAATATCCGTAGAGACCGTCTCTGTGGAAATAATATTCGTTATCTATAAAATAATATGTTACGTTGTCTTTTACGAGCTTAAAGAGTCCGCAGTAGAGATTTCTCCACGCGAGACCTACGTTGAAATTGCAGATATATTTTGCTTCATTTCTGTACTGATCGCTGATGTCGCTGTAGTAAGGCATGATAACCCTTACGTCGTAATCCCCACGGGCGGCAAGGGCCTTAGGAAGGCTTCCGATTACTTCTCCGAGTCCGCCTGTAGCCGCGAATGGAAGGCACTCGCTGCTTACAAATAATATCTTTTTCTTGCGTGGCTCTTCTTTAGATACCTTCGCTCTCTCTTTTTTCGCGGGCTCCTTTATAGCCTTATTGATTTTCGCGCTCGACTGCTCTACTTCCGCTAAGTTCTCCTTACGAGGTCTGCCGCGCCTTTTAGTTGGCGCGGCAGTAGTGGAAGCCTTTGTCGCAGCTGTCTTTGAATTTGTTGACTTTGTCTTTCTTTCTGCCATGATAAAGCTCCTCCAAATTTAAAAATTAAGGATACCCACGCCATGAGCATTGGGCTTCGCCCAAGGCGTGGGCTACGTGGCAGCCCTTCGGGCTGTCACAATACTAAGGATACTCGCTCCATAAGATTTGCGCTTCGCGCCTTCGGGCTGTCACAATACTAAGGATACTCGCTCCATAAGATTTGCGCTTCGCGCAAAGGAGCGAGCTGCGTGGCAGCCCTTCGGGCTGTCACAATACTTGTCCTTTTTCGACGTAGAACGGATGTCCTTCGCACCCTGAGAGATTTCGGCCACCACGGACGATAACTCTCTTGTCCGCTATAATATAATTAAGCGACGCGCCGGACTCTATAACACCGTCCTGCAAAATGACACTGTTCTTGATTACAGCTCCCTCAGCCACCGTGCAGCCACGGAAGAGGATAGAGTTCTCAACAGTACCGTTTACCTTGCAGCCATCGGCAATGATAGAATTCTTTACGCTTGCGTTCTCACCGTATCTTGTTGATGTAGAATCCTTAACTCTTGTATATACAGGGTAATTTTCCATATGGAAAAGTTGCCTTCTCACATCTTCATTTAAGAGGTCCATATTCGCGTTGAAATATGAATTAAGCGAGTCAAGGCATGCCGCGTAATTCTTGAATTCATAGCCCATAACCTTAAGCTTCGAGAGGTTAGGAGCGATGACATCTCTCGCAAGACTCTTAGAATTATAAATCATAGATTCATGAATAAGAGACTTTAAGAGAGGAGTGTTAAATACCCACACGTTCATACCGAAATTCTTGTGACCGCTGATTTCAGTCTGGAGCGTAAGGCCGGTGATTCTGCCCTCACTGTTCACATCAAGAATTGAGCTTGTACGATAAATGGTGTGCTGCGGGTTTACGTATTTATAAACGCCTGTAATATCGGCGCCACTCTTCTTATGCTGTTCAATTACGTCATCATAAGGAATATTAGAAATAATATCGCAGTCGCTCATGATGATATAATCGTCCGTGCATGAATCTACAAATCTTATGCTGTTCTGAAGAGCCTCAAGTCTGTTCTCATAGACAGGACCGCTCGATTCCTCGCCATAAGGTGAGAGGATAATTATACCGCCTGTCTTTCTCGCAAGATCCCAATCCTTACCATTTCCAAGATGCTTCGCAAGGGTCTGGTATTTACTCTTAGTAATTACGCCGACGTTTGTAATGCCTGCGTTAACCATTTCCGAAAGCACGAAGTCAATGAGCCTGTAGCGGCAGCCGAAAGGTATTGAAGCCATCGTGCGGCCTTTTGTAAGCTGAGGCACATTGCGGTCGTGAATATTTGAAAATATAATTCCTGTTATACTCATTTCACTTCCTCCTTACCTGTCTTCTTCTACCATGTCGGCCGCCGCAACCTTAGTACCGTCACTTATCTTTATATCAGAGCCGATAACCGCGATGCCCTTTGCGCTCTCACGGCTTTCACCGATTACTGCCTTCTTGCCGATTACGGCGTCCGCGTCTACGATTGAGTACTCAACCTTCGCACCGGCCTTAATCGTTACGCCCGGCATAATTACGCTGTCTATAACAGAAGCGCCTTCTTCTACGGATACGCCTGAGAAAATGACTGAGTTAAGGACCTTGCCCTTGATATCTGAACCCTCCGATACTATGGAGTTTCTGATATCAGCCTTTTCACCGACGTACTGAGGGTGCTGAGGAATGTGCTTGAAATATATCTTCCAGTCAGGGTCTGATAAGTCAAGCACAGGATTATCACCGAGAAGGTCCATGTTCGCTTCCCAGAGGGACTGAATAGTTCCTACATCCTTCCAATAACCTGAGAACGGATAAGCGTATAGCTTCATACCATCCGCGATCATTTTTGGAATAATATTCTTACCAAAATCGTTAGAACTCTTTGGATCTGCGTCATCCTCTGTCAGATACTTCTCAAGAGAGTCCTTGTTGAAAATGTAGATACCCATGGAGGCCTTCGTGCTCTTAGGCTGCTTTGGTTTCTCCTCGAACTCGAGGATTCTCTCTGTATCATCAGTGTTCATTATTCCGAAACGGCTTGCTTCCTTTAATGAAACATTCAAAACAGCGATAGTAGCGTCAGCGCCCTTTTCCTTGTGGAATTCGAGCATCTTGTTGTAATCCATCTTATAGATGTGATCGCCTGAAAGAACGATGACGTATTCAGGATCATACCTGTCTATAAAGTGTAAGTTCTGGTAAATGGCGTTCGCGGTTCCCTTATACCAGTCGCCGCCCTTACTCTTCTGGTAAGGCGGGAGAACATGAACACCGCCGTAGTTGCGGTCGAGGTCCCATGGCGAACCGTTTCCGATATAATCATTTAATTCAAGCGGCTGATACTGAGTCAGCACGCCGACTGTGTCAATTCCCGAATTTACACAGTTAGAAAGTGGGAAATCAATTATTCTGTATTTTCCACCGAAATAAACTGCGGGCTTAGCAAGCTTTTTTGTAAGCGTATAGAGTCTGCTGCCCTGCCCGCCGGCGAGCAGCATTGCTACGCATTCCTTCTTCCTTAACATAATTCCTTCCTCCGTTCGTGAACCTTATTTATAGAGGCTCCGTAAACCCCCAATTTTTTTCCTGATAAACATTAATGCTTGTGTTTTCTTTTTATTTTGGTTCTTACAACAGGCGTAACTGACGGTTTCTTACTTTCCGGTATATTTTCAAGTACTATACCGCCGAGCGCCGGAATATTTACACTTACATACTGAGGAAGATTATTCATATCTCCCTTGACAGTTTCAATCCTCTCAGGATTATGCATTCCGGAACCGCCGTATTTTTCGTCGTCGGTCGTAAATATCTCACGGTAGGCTGTTTCCTTAGGAACGCCCACGTAATAATTTTCCCTAAGCACCGCCGAGAAATTGATAATAAATATTAATTCATTTCCCTCTTTGTCAATACGTCTGTATGAGACGACATTGTGGTCACTGTCGTCAGGGTTTATCCACTGGAACCCGTCCCATCCGTCATCCTTCTCCCACATACATCTGTGGGCAAGGTAGAAATGATTGAGATCCTTCGTGTAGCCCTGCATTTTCCTGTGACTCTCGTATTCGAGGAGCATCCAGTCAAGACCCTTCGCGTAGTTCCATTCGGAGAACTGTCCGAACTCACTTCCCATGAATAAGAGCTTCTTGCCGGGCTCAGACATCATGTAAAGCAAAAATGAACGGAGTCCCGCGAACTTCTGCTCGTATTCACCCGGCATCTTGTCGAGAAGTGATTTCTTGCCATACACAACCTCGTCGTGTGAAATAGGCAGGATATAATTTTCGGAGAACGCATACGCCATAGGGAATGTGAGCTTATTGTGGTTGCCCTTTCTGAAGAGAGGATCGGTTCCCATGTAGTTAAGCGAATCGTTCATCCAGCCCATGTTCCACTTGTAGTGGAAGCCCAGGCCGCCATCTACAGGAGGCTTTGTGACTAAAGGCCACGCTGTCGATTCTTCCGCTATCATTACCGCTTCAGGCTTCTCGACACCTACGGCGTGATTTAGCTTCTGAAGGAAGGCTATAGCCTGCTCATTTTCATGGCCACCCTTACTGTTGGCGCGCCACTCACCGTCCTTCTTGCCGTAGTCGAGGTAGAGCATGGCCGCTACCGCGTCAACCCTGATGCCATCGATATGGTACTCGCTTAAGAGCATCATGGCGCTCGAAACGAGGAATGACTGAATCTCGCCCCTTCCGAAGTTAAAGATGAGAGTTCCCCATTCAGGATGCTCGCGCCTCAACGGATCCGGGTCCTCATAGAGGTAGGAACCGTCAAATTGGGCAAGGCCGAAGTCATCCTTTGGAAAATGAGCCGGAACCCAGTCCATCAGGACGCCGACACCCGCCTTGTGAGCTTCATTTACAAAGTACATGAAGTCAGCCGGGGTACCGTACCTTGACGTGATTGAAAAATACCCTGTTACCTGGTATCCCCATGACATGTCGAGAGGATACTCGAGGAGCGGCATGAGCTCTATGTGGGTATACCCCATACTTTTCACATAAGGGATGAGCTCCTCGGCCATCTTTCTGTAGCTGTAGTAATTGCCGTCAGGGTACTTCCTCCAGGAACCGAAATGAACCTCGTAAATGTTCATCGGCCTGTTCATGAGTCCGCCGGCTTTCCGCTCCGCTTCGTACCAGTTTTCGTCATCCCAGGTAAAGCAGTTATCCATATAGTAGACCTTAGAAGCGGTTTTGCCGCAGGTCTCACTGTGGAAGGCATAAGGATCGGCTTTTAAATGCAGGCTGTCGTCGTTATGAATTATAGCGAACTTATAGGCCATGTACTCCGGTACGTCCGGTATAAAACGTTCCCATACGCCATCCGCGACCTTGTCGCACGGATCTGCCCCCGAATCCCAGTTGTTATTGTCACAAACAACGGAAACTGCCTTAGCGGCCGGCGCCCATACCCTGAACACGGCGCCCTCTCTGCCGTTGCGTGTACATCTGTGAACCCCGAAATAGCGGTAAGCGTGGTAGTCCTCACCCTGATGGAAGCGTGATAAGGTTGTGCTTACGTCATTGCTGCTATCTTCCATGTTACACCTCACTGTTTGGTTATTGAAAATTTTCCGGTCACGACTTATAATAGTATTACACTAATGCGCACTATCCAATGTGATAGTCAATCTTAATATTATTATAGCTTTGTGACGACTTATTTACAATAGGAAAAATACAATTTTCTTAAAAAAATGTAAGACTGATTGGTTATAGCTAGTATTCCTTACAACGAATACATGAATTGTGTTAATTTTACATATAATTGTAAACAATTTTACAGGAGATTGCCATGTCATATACAGCCTTGTACAGAAAGTTCCGACCTCAGACCTTTGATGAGGTAAAAGGTCAGGACCAGATAGTTACGATTCTTAAGAACCAGATAAAGGGTGACCGCATAGGCCACGCCTATATTTTTACGGGAACCCGAGGCACAGGTAAGACGAGTGTCGCGAAAATATTCGCCCGCGCGGTAAACTGCGAGCATCCGAATGACGGAAGCCCGTGCGGGGAGTGCGATACCTGTAAGGGGATAATAGACGGGACACTGATGAACGTCATAGAGATAGACGCGGCCAGTAATACAGGTGTAGATAATATCCGTGATATAATCAGCGACGTGCAGTACCCGCCCGCTTCGGGAAAATACAAGGTCTACATCATAGACGAGGTTCATATGCTCTCAGCGGGAGCCTTCAACGCCCTTCTTAAGACCCTCGAGGAGCCGCCGGCTTACGTGATCTTTATCCTCGCGACGACTGATATCCAGAAGGTTCCTCTTACGATTCTCTCAAGGTGCCAGCGCTACGACTTCCACAGGATTTCGGAAGATACCATTGTGGCGAGGCTTTCGGACCTTCTTGGCCGTGAGGGTATAGAATATGAAGAGAAGGCCTTAAGGTTTGTGGCTAAAAAAGGTGAGGGCTCCATGCGTGACTCCCTGAGCCTTCTTGACGAGTGCGTGTCATTTTACTTTGGAGAAAAGCTTACATATGAACATGCCCTTGAAGCTCTGGGAGCCAGTGATACGGATACCTTTCTTTCTCTTTTTGACGCCATAGGAAGGGGCGACGCCGGGAAATGTCTTGACGTGACTGAAGGCGTTGTTATGAGAGGACTTGAGCTTTCTCAGTTCGTGAATGATTTCACCTGGTTCCTGCGGAACATGCTCCTCCTTATCGCAACTCCGGACGCGGGAGAGAGGATAGACCTGCCTGAGGCTGACGTGAAGCTTATGAAGGAGGCCGTGGAAAAAAGTCGCGAGGAGAAGGTCCTATATTATATAAATGTCATGAGTGACCTTTCCTCGAAGATGCGCTACAGTACGGGAAAAAGGGTTCTCTTTGAGGCGACCTTAATAAGGCTCTGCCATCCTGAGAAGGAAAATGACAATGGCGCCATAATGCAGCGCTTAGATGTCCTTGAGGCAAAGCTTGAGAGCGGTACATTTGTAAATAATACAAACGCTGATGACGGAAGCGAGGAACATTTTAACGCAAAAGCCCCTGTCGGGAAGGCCGGGCCTAAAAATATAGTTGATAAGGCGATGCCTGAGGATTATCAGAGGATTGTGGATAATTTCCCTGAAATAGTTGCAGGATTTGGCCACATCGGTCCGCTCTTTCTTAATAATGTTGACTGTTATTATAACAACACGAAAGGCGAACTTACCATAGCTTTTAAGTCGTTACAGGACCATGATACTATTAATTATGACACTGTAAAGACAGCGGTACAGGAAAAATTCGATGAATTCGTCGGGAAACACGTAAAAATTGCCTTAGTGATGAGTAAAGACCTCACCCAGAACGATGATGAATTCATACGGGCGGCCGGAATGATAAATCCTAATATACTTGAGGTCGAGAGTTGACAAAAGGGTGTCTTTTGTAGTAAAATAAAATGACCTTGTGCGAATGCACAGATAAATATGAAAATAATAAGGGAGAACCATAAAGATGGGAAAGAGATCTAATTTTAACGGCGGCGCCATTCCTGGCGGCATGAACAACATTATGAAGCAGGCTCAGCGCATTCAGCGTGAGATGGAACAGAAGCAGACAGAACTTCAGAACACAGAGTTCACTGCTGACGCAGGTGGCGGTGCTGTTTCAGTTACCATGAATGGTAAGAGAGAGATTCTTAAGTTCCACATTTCTAAGGAAGCCGTTGATCCTGAGGATGTTGAGACACTTGAGGACCTTGTGAGCGCTGCTGTGAACGCGTGCCTCAGAAGAATCGACGAGGAAGGCAGCCAGGCTATGGATTCGATTACCGGCGGTGTTAACGCAGGTATCGGAGGATTTCCTTTCTGATGGACTTCTATAGCAGGCAGATTACTACACTTATAGAACAATTGAGTAAGCTTCCCGGCATTGGCGCAAAGTCAGCCGGGAGGCTTGCTTTTCATATAATCGGTATGCCTGAAAATGATGTGAGCGCTCTTGCGGACGCTATAAAGGACGCAAAGGCTAATATCCACTACTGCAAGGAATGCTTCACATTTACTGATGCGGAGCTATGTCCTATCTGCGCGGATGACGCGAGAGACCACTCTACAATCATGGTGGTTGAAAATGTGCGGGACCTTGCGGCCTATGAGAAGACAGGAAAATATAACGGGGTCTACCACGTCCTCCACGGAGTTATTTCACCCATGGCCGGGACAGGCCCTTCGGACATACGGCTGAAGGAATTAATGACCAGGCTTTCTAAGGAAGATGTAAAGGAAGTCATAATCGCCACGGGCAGCAGCCTTGAGGGCGAGACGACGGCTATGTATATAAGTAAGCTGATAAAGCCTACGGGGATAAAGGTGAGCCGTATAGCGAGCGGCGTTCCGGTAGGCGGAGACCTTGAGAACATAGATGAGGTTACGCTCGTGAGGGCGCTTTCGGGCAGAACAGAATTATAAGAAAAGAGGAAGGTATGGCTGACAATATTTTAAGCCAGGACAAGGACACTCTCATCACAATACGTGATTATGTGAGAGATAACAGCGATGATATGGTTAGAATCGCGGGACTTAAAAGCGAGATTTCTGATGGCGAGAAGGAGCTTAGCAGCAGGAAGAAGGCTATAAAGGATGAAGTCACAAGGACCGTTAAAAGCCGCAGGGCTGATGTCGCGAAGACGTTTGACGATGAGGACGCGAAGCTAAAAAAACGGCTTGATGAGGAAAATAAGAAGAGAAACGAGAGCAGGAGTGGGCAGGTTTCAGAGAGAATCGGAAACGAGACTGAGGGCCTTGAGACTGACAATGAAACCTTAAGAGGAGAAGCAAAAAAATTATTTAAGGACACGAAGACCCCATCATTTTATAATTCGGGATTTTTCTATACACTATTTGCTCCGAGAGGCTTCAAGGATTTTTTATGGTGCCTCTTTACATTTATCATTATTTATCTTTTTGTTCCGGTAGGTGTCTATTACTTCGGCGTTAAGGCACGCGGCAACGCTAAGATTATGTATTTGATATTAATCTACCTTATCTGTATTGTAGTGTTTGGCGGATTTTATCTCATCGTAAAGAGTAAGGCTGCCGGAAAATACCGCGATACGGTCGAAAAGGGCAAGGAATACAGGGCTAAGATTCGCGGAAATAATAAGCAGATTAAGACCATAAGCAAGGGCATTTCTAAGGAAAAGGATGACAGCGCCTATAACCTGGCTAGCTTTGACGAGACCATAGAAAAGATAAACAGAGAACGTGATGAGCTCGCAGCGAAGAAGAAGGAAGCCCTTAAGAACTTCGATGATGTCACAAAGCAGGAAATTACGGACAGCATTAACAGCCGTGATGCCAAGGCTATTGCCGAAGCCGAGGAGACTCTTAAGAAGAAAAATGAAGAGCTTACCGCAAAGCGTGACGAGGTCAAGCAGCAGAATCTCTATATTTCACAGAACTATGCCACGTATCTGGGCAAGGAGCTCTGCGATGCAGACAAGCTAAACAGACTCTGTCAGATTATGGAAGAACAAAACCTGTCGACCATAAACGACGCGATTGCGGCTTATAAGAAGGAACAGACGCAGAATGGATGAGAGACGGAGCCCAAGGCGCCTAATAATCACGGTAATGGTGATAGCTATTATTGCCGTCACCCTTATTGTGATTTATAACAGATTTATTTCCAAATCGGATACATACACCGGATATTCCGTTACTAAGCGGATAGAACGAGAGAGCACAAGCGACAACAGATATATTAAGAATGGCGCTTTTCTTTCAACCTACAACACAGAAGGCATTACAACCTATAACAATAAGGGCGATGTTATCTGGAACGCCGGTGTTTCACTTGACAATCCCCGCACTGTATCAGCCGGGGATTTTTTTGCGGCAGCTGATATAGGCGGGCGGAAGCTCTACGTAATAGATGAGAGTGTTGACCCGGCTACACCCGTTGAGATAGATACACTTGCGGATATCTTAGAGATAAGCATTGCGAAAAACGGTACTGTAGCGGTTCTCTTAGAGGAGGACGCAGGCTATCGGATTCAGTTAATCGATCCGTCTGATGGAAATAACGTAATTGCTGAAATAGCGACGACAGTAAAGGATGATGGGTATGCTGTCGGTTTAGCCCTTTCGCCTGACGGAACCAGGATTGTCACCAGTTATTTTAAGGACAAGAGCGGAACACTTACGTCAAGCCTTACATTTTATAACTTCACGTCTGCCGGTGAAAATTCAAATGCCGACAGGATTGTTGGCGCGTTTCCGATAGCTGATACGCTTTTTTCTGATATAGAATTTATCGATAATTCCACAGTTGTCTGCACAGGCGACAATCTGATTGAGTGCTACTCATTTTCAAGGTCGCCGGCAGAAAAATGGAAATATAACGTAAACGGAAAAATAAAGATGACATCCATGGACCCGACAGGAATGGCGGCAGTGATCGAAGAGAGCGATTCGGAGAAGCTATATGTAATAGATATGGCTTCCGGCAAGGCACTCGTAGAAGAAGCGCTTGATATAGATATCATTGGTCTTGAGTACATGAATTGCGTGGCGGCTGTTCATACGGATACGGCTATCAGACTTTTGAATCGGGATGGGAGCATCTTATATGAGGGAAGCTATGACGATGGAATCCAGTTCATGGCGAACGCAGGTAAGAAAAATAAATACTATATTGTGTCAAGCGCGCATATAGATGTGGTGACGCTTCAATGAATAAATTGTTAATTATTGTCTGCGCTGTCCTGCTTGTTTCAATGATAGTTGGGATTGCGCGCGGATTTGTGAAAACGCTCTTTGGTCTCTTTGGGATGGCGCTGGTACTGGTGCTGACGGTGTCGCTTGCTCCTAAGGCTGCCACGGCCCTTAAGAATAACGAGAAATTCTATACGAATGTCGAGACAGGGATAGAAGAGCATATAGCGGCGAGTGTCGCAAGCGAGGGAGCAGTAAACCTGGACGTTTATAAGGAAAATAATAAAGCTTCCACCGTTGATATAGCGGGATTTAAAATTCCTGCCGATGTCTTAAGCAAGGCTCTGGATGACAAGGCGGTGAAGAACGCTAAGAAGGACATGCAAACCGCTATAGTTCATACTGTTTCCGTATATCTTGCTGACAGGGTTATAAATGTTGGAAGCTACCTCGTGATTTTTGTTGGGCTTTATATTATCGTATGGATATTAGCTCATGTCTTAGGACTAATCAGTAAGCTTCCGGTCCTTAACGCCATAAACCGCTTCGGCGGGGCAGTCTGTGGCCTCATAGGAGGACTTGTCGCCGTGTGGATCATTTTCCTCTTAATAACCATGTTTATTAAGACGCCCCTCATGCAATCGGCGATGGAAGATATAGGAAAGAGTCAGGTCCTTACGTTTTTATATTCTCACGCGCCACTAATAGGCGGGTGAAGGTAGTTTTGGAGATTAACCTTGAAAGAATTACATATACTATTTACCGGCGCCGGACGGCGCATAGAACTTATCAAGGCCTTCAGGGCAGCAGCCTTGAGACTTGATGTGAAGCTTGTTATTATAGGTGCCGACATGGCTTATACCGCGCCGGCTCTTCCTTTCTGCGACAAGGTAAGACTCATTGTTCCTATGAAGGATCCGACCTATATAGACGAGCTTCTTAAGATCTGCGCTGATGAGAAAATTGATCTTGTGATTCCTACGATTGACACGGATCTACTTGTCCTCTCTAAGGAAAAAGGGCGTTTTCTTGAAAATGGTACGCGTGTCTTAATTTCTGACCTTGACAAGATAAGTCTCTGTCGCGACAAGAATCTCACGGGTGATTTCTTCAATAAATGTGGATTACTTGCCCCGAAGACCTATAACGATGTGGATAGATATGACGGTGGCTTCCCTTGCTTTATCAAGCCCAAGGACGGTAGTTCTTCTATTAACGCTTATAAGGTTATAAACCGCGAAGAGCTGCTTTCATTTTCCGAAATGGTGGCTGACTATATTATCCAGCCATTCATTTCCGGCACGGAATATACCGTGGATATGTTCTGCGATTTTGACGGAAATCCGATTTATATCACTCCAAGAATCCGTGAGCGGGTTCGTGAGGGTGAGGTAATAAAAACAAAGGTTGATCTCGATGAGAAAATAATAGAGGAAAGTAAGACAATAGCGGAAAACTTTAAGCCTTGCGGTCCTATTACCGTCCAGCTTATAAGGGACGCGAAGGGCGATGACTACTATATAGAGATTAATCCTCGCTTCGGCGGCGGTGCGCCACTTTCCATGAAGGCAGGAGCGAGAAGCGCGGAAGCAGTGCTGCAGCTGCTGTCGAGCGGGTCGGATAAGACGGACAAGCCGGAAATATTAAGCCCTGCTGCCGAGGTTAATGATGGAGCCATCTACAGCCGCTTCGATGACAGTGTTTACATTGATCCCGGTAAATGGAGACAGCCTGTAAGGGGAGTTATATTTGACCTTGATGATACCCTATATCCTGAGAAGGATTATATCCGTTCGGGCTTTAAGGCTGTGGCTGAGTATTTAGGCGATCTGTCAGCCTACGGCGAGATGTATAAGCGCTTTGAGGCAGGGAAGATGGCGATAGATTCCTACCTTGAGGATAGGGGGAAGTTATCTCTTAAGGAAGAGTGCATAGGCATTTACAGGGGGCACAAGCCGAAACTGTCACTCTACCCGGGAGTTTATGAATTACTTCGCTCTCTTCGTGACCGTGGGGTGAAGCTAGGAATAATAACCGATGGAAGAAGTGACGGCCAGCGCAACAAAATAGCGGCACTCGGCTTAAATGACCTCGTTGATGATATCATAGTTACCTGGGAGCTTGGCGGTCCTCAGTTCTCAAAGCCTTGCGATATAGCCTTCCGTATCATGGAAATGAGGTGGAAGCTCCCATTCGAGCAGATGGTCTATATCGGTGATAATATCGCGAAGGACTTCCATGCTCCGAGGCAGCTAGGTATGCGGACCATTTACTTTAAGAACGCTGACGGCATATTTCCACACGGCGACGCTAATGGCATGCCTACCGTGGAGAGCATAGAGGAAGTAAAAGAGCTGCTGAGGGTCTGAATGGTAATAAAATTAATTTAGGGCTTTACAAATGAGGGCGGTTGTGTTATGATAGTGACAGATGAGCAAAGGCGTTCATATCCTTAGCGGATATGGGCGCCTTGTTTTATTTTCCTCATATTCCTTTCCTTTCTTTACACTGCTCCAAGGAGCAGTAACTTAGCTAACAAGTTGTTATTGTACATACATTACCCCTGTGGAAGGCGGAGATACCGTCTTCCTCTTTTGTTGTGCTGATTTCCACAAATTGAAAATTTCCCCTTTAAATCCCACTGACCGTGTGATATACTATACGTAAAGCAAATAATAAAAAGAATCCAAAGATTCTTCCTTTTAGGCTCCCTCATTGAGGGAGCTGTCTGCGAAGCAGACTGAAGGAGTAAAGCAACAGGAGGTGCGGTATAATGAACAGAATACACAATACAATAAGGGCCATGCTTATCTCTGTCTTAATAGCCGCAACCCTTCTTGTGGCTGCTTGCGGCAGTGAAGAGACGACAAGCTCGAGCAGCACGGCCGCTCCCGACATGTCGAATGTCCCTACGGAATATGTTCTCTCCTCAATGGTTGATATAGACAACGCCGAGGAAATACCGGTTATAGTAAACGGTACCGTTGACACCCTTTCGGTAACCGGCTTATCGAAGGCCGCAAACGACACGGCCCTGACATTTGACCTGACCGGTGATGATGCTAAGCCCCTTATCACTCTTGTCACCCTGAATGGCCTATATGGACGTGTCTCTACTGAGAGCGAACTTGATAGCTTCAGCAAGTCAAGCAGCAGGGGCTACGAGGTCGAGTTCGTGGACGCCCAGAAGCGCTTCTATCCGGGACTGGCGAGAATCACCTGCCTTACAGGTATGAAGACCGCCTACGCAAGCGTTATAGATGACGCCGGGAATACCACGGTTTACCAGATAAAGCTGTCGCAGGATATGATGACAGAGATGAACAGGATGGTAGCCGATAACTATAATGTAAACGGTGGTAACGGAGGATGGTTTGACAGGGCATTCGGAAATAATAATAAATGACCTTGACAATAGCATGCAGATGGGATAATATTTAGAGAGTGAGAGGCGGTTCTGGATTGCTTCGCAATCCTTAGCAGTAGCCAACTTTCCCACAGCAAAGCTGTGGGCCCCTCTCTACTACAACGCAGAGTAGAACACCACGCGCTAGAGTAGATATATATCTATTCTTAAGTGCCGGACGAACAGGGAGTTGTCGCCCGGACGAACCTTCTTAAGAAGGGCGGTGTGGCTTTCGCATCCCGCTGCTGCATACTAAAGAAACAAGCTTTGCGATTTGGACTGAGGTCCATTTGCAAGTGAAAGATTGCCTCTTTTTGTGCGGTTAAAGGAAACTGTGCGAAAGGAGGCATTTTTAATGAAAACAGAAAACAAAAACATCTTTCTTTGCTCCGCCACGGAGCTTAAGAGCACGAAGAACCTTGCTATCTGCGGTATGCTTGCGGCCCTCGGAGTGGTCCTCAAGTTCGTCGCGTCAATCGACATAGGGCAGTTTATCCGTATAGGCTTCTCCGGCATTCCGAACAGGGTCGTAGACTGCCTTTTTGGACCTGTCACGGGCGGTATCTTCGGAGCTGTGCTTGATATTATCAAGTACTTTGTAAACCCTAACGGACCATTTAACCCGCTGATCACGTTAAATGTAGTGCTTGCGGATATTATCTACGGCTTGTTCCTCTACAAGAAGCCGATTAAGCTCTGGAGATTCTTTGCCGCAGGAGTGATAGTTAAGGTAGTCTGCAACCTGATCATCATGACTACTATACTTGCCACTATGTACGGCAGTGCCTTTAACGCCATCATCGTTCCGAGGGCCATAAAGCAGCTCGTCATGTGGCCTATAGATGCCTTTATAGAATACGGCGCCATGATCGCTGTCACGAAGGCTCTTGCTTCCGCAGGAATGTACAAGAAGCCTGCCGCGAAGACGGTGTGATAAAAGTAACTGTTCGGCACCCCACGATAATTATACAAATTTTATTTTTAGTTAATTAATCATTGCCACGAGGAATTTTTTATGTTAAACTGAGATGGAGAGACACTAGAAGGTCATCCCAAAACTATATTTGTTTCAGAAAGGGAAAATCTATGGGACTTTTAAATCAGTTTTCTTCAGTAGTTGAGTGGAATAATGCCGGTACTGACGTACTCTTCCACAAGATTGACAACTGTGAATTAAAGAAGGGTTCGGTGCTTTTTATAAGACCGGGCCAGGCAGCGTTCATTTTCAATAACGGAGCGCTTGAAGGCAGGTTCGATCAGGCGGGGAGGCTCCCGATTGAGTCTGACGTCATTCCATTTCTTTCGACGCTTAAGGGCTTTAAGTTCGGATTCAGGGACACAGGCCTTAGGTGCGAGGTTCTATTCATCAATACCAAGGGTATTAACGTAACATGGGGCACTCCGAATCCTGTAAATGTTCCTATGGACGGCTTTCCGGGCGGAGTACCGATCAGGGCGAACGGAACAGTTGTATTAAGAGTTGCGAACCCTGAAGCGACCATGACTAGCATGGCAGGCACGAACGAGTTCACCGTTGATGACGCAAGGCAGTATATAGATCCGCTTATCAATCAGATTCTTATCACGACACTTTCAAATGTCACAGGCGGCATGGCGGCAATCAACGCAAACGCCATGGGCATAGCTGAAGCCGCTAAGAAGCTGATTAATGATCAGTTTACGGATTACGGCCTTGTCGCTGAGAAGTTCCTTATCTCCTCGGTTACTTATCCTAAGGAAGTACAGGATATGGTAAATAAGGTAGCGGGCCAGGGCATGATAGGCAATATGGAGCGCTATCAGCAGACCGCCTTCGCGGATAGTATGGCTAAGGGTGGCAGCGGAGCGAACGCAGCGGGCTTTGCGGGAATCGGTGCCGGACTTGCCATGGGCGCCAATATGGCAAATGGACTCATTGCGAATGGCAACGCAGGCGCAGTCCAGAATCAGGCTCAGAGTAGTGGCGGCAGCTTCTGTCCTCAGTGTGGAGCTCCTGTTGTAGCGGGAGACAAATTCTGCAGAAAATGCGGAGCTAAGCTGCAAGGCTAAGGTTACATGCTTGTTATGAAATGCTAGCAGCTATGAAAAAGAAAAGAAGACAGGAGAGCAAAGATGTATAAATGCCCCAGCTGTGGCGGCCAATTATTGTATGACCCCGAAACAATGGGCTTAAAATGCAATAGCTGTCACAATACATTTAAATTAGACACTATTAGTGAGACGGAAAGCGCTGAGCATCTGAATGGCTTTACCTGCCCGAATTGTGGCGGAAAGCTCATAGGAACAGGTGACCAGTTCACAGGCTTCTGCCCCTTCTGTGGATCTCAGGTAGAGATGAAGGCGACGGAAACCGGTGTGAAGGAACCTGATGGTATAGCGCCGTTTACCGTGAGTAAGGATGCATGTAAGAGCATATTCACAAACGCGATAAAGAAGTGCGGATTCACGCCAAGAGAATTTACGAACCCTGATTTCCTAAGGAGAGCGCAGGGCGTATACATACCTTTTACGCAATACGACGCGAATATTAAAGGTACCATTATGGCCGAAGGTGAAAGGGGAGGCGGCTCCGACTATGATGTATATCTTGTAAGCGGCAGTTCACAAGGCGGATATGTTTCTACAATAAGAGACGCTTCAAACGGCCTTGATGACGAGCTTTCAGAGGCTCTGAATTTTCAGGCAAACAGGTGGACCGGGTATTCACCCGTCTATCTGTCGGGCTTTTACGCCGATATTCCGGACGTAGATCCGGCAGTGTACGCTGATGAGGCGCAAGCTGAATGCGAGAACGCGGCTGTTCGGGAAATGTTTAAAGCCACGCATCTTGATGATGGCGGAAAACATGATCTGACCCACGCAAATACTAAACTCACAACGAAGGAAGTATTATATCCGGCGTGGTTTCTGACGTTACGGTATAACGACAGAGTTTCTTATTCGCTCATAAATGGCACTAACGGCAATTTTGTAGCGAAATTCCCTGTTGATATGAGTAAATTCCTTATACTTGCCCTGTGTATCGCCGTTCCGATATTCGCCATCCTCTCTATCGCGCCTATAGCCGTAAGGCATATGACGGCCGTTCTCTGGTGCGCGGTTATTTCATTTATATCGGGACTTATCTGCCTTAATGGCACCATAGGAGCCCTAAGGAGTGAGGCCGAGAAATACGGGCACAGGACCGGCGGCATAGGAAAAGCAGTAGCAAGAGAAGTCTCCGGAATTTCGGCCCGCGGTGGCAGGCTGATTGCGATAACTATTGCCGCGTTTATAATTTGTGGCGCCTTTGTTTCGACTATGTCTGATTATCTCTCATTTACATTTATTGGGCCAAGAAACGGCGGACTTCTTTTGCTGCTTATCTATATTATAACAGCGTTAGTTGAGCTGGCGATAAAGAGCAGATATAAATGGAATGAAGATGATCTAATGGCGATAAAGCGAAGATTTAACGGAGATTTTCTCATTTTCTCCGTATCAATGCTCCTTCCTTCCATTTACTGTATTATCGGCAGCGTGTATAATCTTGTGAGCTACGGAGTAATGATATTTACTTTACTCCTCTCATGGTGGCTTATGATAAGGTCGATACAGAGCTACAATATAAGGGTGACCAACCCTATCGGATATTTTGAGAAGAGAAAGGGAATAAGAAATGAGAGAATCTGATAATAAAATAATAAACAAAGCGATTCCGGTTATTTCTTTTCTCGTGCTTTTCTGTATGACATTTATTTTAGTAATATCACCCGTTTTCGCCGCGGATGACGGAGCGGAATCCGATAGCGATTTGGGACAGATATATTACTATGATGACGCGGAATTAATTACTGATAGCGACAAGGTAAAGGAAGCCATGACCGATTGCGCGAAATATACGAATGTCGCCTTTCTCACCTGCTACAGCGATTTATATGAGCAGAGAGACGTGTATGAAGAGGTATATTCGAGTATTTTCGGAGATTCCGATGGCGTGATACTTGTCGTCGATATGAATACGAGAAAGATAATTCTCTGCGCCCACGGAGAGCCGGAGCGCTACATCACAAGCGCGGTGGGCGATTCGATTACTGATAATGTTCACCTCTACGCGACAAATGAGGATTATGACACCATGGCGATTGAGGCCTTTTATGAGACGGCGGACGCGCTCGCTGATCTGAAGGTACCTATGCCTATGAAGTACGCGACGGGTGCCTTCATATCGGTATGCCTTGGCATGTTTCTCGCTTATCTAGTTGTGGTTCAGAAAACAAGAGTTGTAGTAAAGAATGGCCCTGCTGCGGGACCTGACGTTACGAGACTGAATATGGCAGTAAGCACCAGATTTCTGAAGCACGTTCACGTGGAAGCCTCGAGCGGTTCATCCGGTGGCGGAAGTTCAGGTGGTGGTGGAGGCGGAGGCAGCAGCTCCGGCGGAAGCTCAAGCTTCTAGCAATATTGCCATAGGACTTATTTAGGCTTGCAGGTGATGCGATCAAGTATCGCCACAGCCTTTGTCAACTCATCCTCCGTGAGTGAGGAGTAATTCAATACAAATGTATGCTCTGTCGGGTTTGACTTGTCATAGTAGAAATCCGACAGGGCATATATTTTTATGCCTTTTTTAAGAAGCAGAGCCTTGAATTCGGAGTCAGTACAATCAAGCTCATTAAAACTAATCAGGAAATGAAGCCCTGCGTCTTCCTCTGAAATAGAGACGAGTTCAGACATTTTACTCTCTGAAATAAGTCTTATAAGCGTGTCACGCTGCCTCTTATAGAAGTTTCTCATACGATTCAGATGTTTCTCAAAATATCCTTCCAAAATAAATCTCGCGAGGGTAAGCTGAATCATTGAAGTTACAGGGCAGGTGTAAAAGGACAGATTTTCCTTATACCTTGCCATAAGCTTATCCGGAAGGACCATGAAGCTCACACGGAGAGAAGGGCTTAGTGACTTCGAAAATGTATTCATGTAAATGACCTTGCCGGTTGTATCTATACTGAAAAGAGACGGAATCGGGTGACCAGTGAGGCGAAATTCACTGTCATAATCATCCTCTATGATATATCTGTCCTCCTCCTTTGAAGCCCAGCCAAGCAGCTCATAGCGCTTGCTTATAGGTGTTACAATTCCCGTAGGGAACTGATGAGATGGTGAAATGTGGGCGACATTTACACCTTCACTAAGGAGCTTTTCGATATTTATTCCCGCCCGGTCAAATGGAATACGCGCAAGCCGTACACCGTTTGCTTCGTAGACAGCGGATGTTTTTTGATATCCCGGATCTTCGACTCCGTATATTTTATCATGGCCTAATAACTGGACTATCTGACCATATAAATTCTCAGAACCAGCCCCGATAATGATATGGTCAGGATCTGCCTTAATTCCCTTAAAATCTCGCAGGTAATCGGAAATGGCTGAGCGGAGTTCCTCTGTTCCCTTATAAGAGGGAGCCGCCAGAATTAGCTCCTGGTTATCCCTTAATACTTCCCTGATCAATTTTGACCAGACGGAAAAAGGAAATAGGTCCTTATTAACCTTATTGCTTGTAAAATCAGCTATATATTTTCCCGGGTCTGTTGACGTATTAATATCTTCCGTATGGCCGAATACAGGCTTAATTCCACTGAGATTCTTCATGTCAGCCACGTAAAATCCCTTCTTCGCAATAGAATAAATATACCCTTCAGCTGATAACTGCTCATAGGCATTCTCTACGGTAATCACACTGATTCCGAGATTTTTCGCAAAGGTCCTCTTAGATGGGAGCTTCTCGCCTGACTTTAATTTTCCCGCAAGAATATCGTCCCTTATACATTTATAGAGATAATTATATAGTGAATCGGAACCAATATTATTAAAAGAATAAGTTAGCATATCTCCTCCTATCTGACCTTAATGAAAAATATTATTTTGAATATTTACCATAAGGTCAACAAAGATTATAATCTCTCGTAAATAAAAAGTCAAGGTAACTATTAAACGACTTAAAATGGGAGGCAATAAATGGAAAACAAAAGGTACGGATTAAATAAGAACCTGGCTCAGATGCTTAAGGGTGGTGTTATCATGGATGTCACGACACCGGAGCAGGCAAAGATAGCTGAGGCAGCAGGCGCGTGCGCTGTTATGGCCCTTGAGAGGATTCCCGCCGATATCAGAGCTGCGGGCGGAGTCTCAAGGATGAGCGATCCGAAGATGATAAAGGGAATCCAGGAGGCTGTTTCGATTCCTGTTATGGCAAAGTGCAGGATAGGTCACTTTGTTGAAGCCCAGATTCTTGAGGCGATAGAGATAGATTTCATCGATGAAAGCGAAGTTCTTTCACCTGCCGATGACGTATACCATATCGACAAGACTAAGTTCAACGTCCCATTTGTGTGCGGGGCGAAGGACTTAGGGGAGGCTCTGAGACGTATCAGTGAAGGCGCTTCCATGATCCGTACTAAGGGTGAGCCGGGGACCGGCGACGTAATCCAGGCTGTCCGCCATATGAGGGCCATGAACTCTGAGATAAGAAGGATACAGAGCCTGGGTGAGGACGAGTTATATGAGGCGGCGAAGAAGCTAGAGGTCCCTATTGACCTCGTTAAGTATGTCCATGAAAATGGGAAGCTTCCGGTCGTTAATTTCGCTGCCGGTGGTGTCGCGACTCCCGCAGATGCGGCGCTTATGATGCAGCTTGGCGCTGAGGGCGTATTCGTAGGCTCGGGAATATTTAAATCAGGGAACCCCGCAAAAAGAGCAGCAGCGATTGTGAAGGCGGTTACAAATTATACCGATGCCAAGATGATAGCTGAGCTTTCTGAAGACTTAGGCGAAGCGATGGTTGGAATAAATGAGTCTGAAATAGAAATTCTTATGGCTGAGAGAGGAAAATGATATGACGATAGGAGTACTTGCCCTGCAGGGGGCATTCATAGAGCATGAAGGGAGCCTTGATAAGCTCGGTATAGAGAACTTTGAAGTCCGAAAGAAGAGCGATATACTAAAGCCTCATGACGGTTTGATAATTCCCGGCGGCGAAAGCACGGTAATGTGCAGGCTCTTAAATGACTTAGATTTGCTTGACCCGATTCGGGAAGAAATAAAAACAGGCATGCCTGTCTTCGGTACTTGCGCCGGTCTCATTTTACTTGCGGAAAGAATAGAAAATGAAGAAGAGCCGGGAATCAATACCATGCATATAGAAGCGAAACGTAACGCCTATGGCAGGCAGCTCGGGAGCTTCGAAACGCACGGAAATTTCGGAAGCGAAGGCGAGGTTCCCATGGTATTCATCCGCGCCCCATATATAACGAAGGCTTCAGAAAATGTAGAGGTCCTCGCAAAGGTCGATGGCAAGATTGTGGCGGCGAGAGAAGGCAACGAGCTCGTCACCGCATTTCACCCTGAGCTCACCGACGACCTTACAGTCCACAAATACTTTGTTGATATGATAAAAAAAGTAAAACTGAAAAAAACAGCCTGATTTTATGAGCCGTCATGAAAAATGACGGCCTTTTTTGTGACGTGGATATTTGCCAAATAAGAAATTCTCCCTTTAATAATCTTAAGAATAGTGGTATAATGAAGTCATATCACATAAACGAGTAATACGTCCACGAATTCACAAAGCATGGACGCACTAAGGCTCAAGGAGGAAATGCAATGGGAAAGGCTGTTCCAAAGACAAAGCAGACTTCACAAAAGGGTAAAACCGGAAGTCTCAGGAACAAACTGCTTGCGGCTATTATGCCTGTCATAATAATCGCGATAGTGGTTATAATTGCGCTTGCCACTGTACTTTCAAGGAAGTACATGACAGAGATGGCTAGCGATATGCTCGATTCATCAATTAAGAATCAGGCTGATAATATTTCATCGTGGGTAGACCAGAACATGGAATATTTTTCGGTAGTCAAGCATGTAATCGAGTCTGAGAACCCGGACGATGCCGAGCTTCAGACGATACTTGACGCTTATTACGGTTACAGCAAGTACTCGCCAAACGGTTTCTTTATAGGGACCAACTCAGGCAAGATTTATAAGGCAAGTGATGCCCAGGTTACATTCTCAGGGAGTGTCGCGGATGAACCGTGGTATAAGGAGGGCATCACGAGGATAAATATGGATCTCGGCAAGGCTCATGATGCCGGCAACGGTGAGTTCGTTGTATCAGCGACAGGTACCCTTCAGAATGGGTCCGATGATGTAGCCGTAATCGGCGTGGATGTGCCGCTCAACCAGGTTTCAATCATCGTAAACTCCGGTGTAAATATGGAGGGAGCGAGCTCATTTCTTGTTGATACAAGTGATAACACAATCTTAGCGGATCGTGACGCGTCACTCGTCTCCACAAAAGCTGATACCACAAACTCAGATAAGGTTATTGCCGCAGCTGCGAATGCTATAGCGAACGCTGATTACACGTCAAAGGTAGTCGATGGTAAAATGGTCGCTTTCCGTGAGGTTGGTACCACAGGATGGCTTCTTGTATCGGAGGTTCCACAGTCTGTCATTCTTTCAAATGTAAGCAAGCTTTCAAGGCTCCTTTTATTTATTGCGATAATTGCTCTTGTTGTCATCGCCGCTATAATTCTTCTTGTAGTCAGGAGACTTATGAAGCCTATCTCAGAGATTACAAAGGATATCACCGCCATGTCCTCCGGCGACTTTACAATAAAAGTAAAGGCTACCACAAATGATGAGATCGGCGCCATGGGCAGTAAGGTCGGCGAATTTGTTGACAGCATGCGAGGCATGATTTCAAGTATAAATGATGAGTCCGAGAAGCTTTCGGATGAATCGAAGAACAGCAGCGATGTTTCCGAGGAAATGCATGAATCCGCTAATGCCCAGGCTGAGGCGATGAACCAGTTGAATCAGACTGTCGACCAGCTTGCCGAGGCTGTAAATGAGATAGCTAAAGACGCCACAACACTTGCGGGTGTTGTATCTGACACCAAGCAGAATACGGATGACGCTACAGAGAGCATGAACGAGACAGTCGGAATCGCTTCCTCGGGACGCGATGAGATGCGCCAGCTCTCCGCCGCTATGGGCAGCATTGAGGAGACTAACAACAAGCTTGTAGAATCTATTAATAAAGTAGGCGACGCCTCCGAGAGAATTACAAAGATTGTAAGTCTTATCAGTGAAATAGCTGAGCAGACAAATCTTCTTTCTCTTAACGCAAGCATCGAGGCCGCAAGAGCAGGTGAAGCGGGCAAGGGCTTCGCTGTTGTCGCTGATGAAATCGGGAAGCTTGCGAACAACTCCGATGAGAGCGCTAAGAATATAGGCGGTCTCATTGAAGAGGTAAATGCCCTTATCGGTGAATCTGTAAAGAAAGCGGCTGAAAGCTCAGAGAGCATCAAGGAAAATACCGCAAGAATTGAGAACGCCATCGAAACCTTTGACAAGATCTACGGAAATATTGAGAAGACAAACGGATATGTGGCTTCTATGGCTGAGAATATCGAGAAGGTCGATGGAGTTGCTACTAACGTTGCTGCTATTTCCGAGGAGCAGGCCGCAAGCGCCGATGAAATTCAGGCTACAAGCCAGTCAATGGTTGAGCAGGCCAAGCAGATTGCGGACAACAGCGAGAAGGTTTCGGAGAGCGCAAGAGAGCTTTCGGAAATGTCAGAGACCCTCAGCTCATATGTACGCAGGTTTAAGCTTTGATTCTTGTGAAAGAAGGACGAACATGAAGAATATATTTAAGAAAATAATGGTAACCGCCCTTTGCGCAAGCCTCACGGTCCCAATGCTTGCCGGATGTGGCGGTGGAAGCGGCGCTTCGGGCGGAGTCAAGATTCTCTATTCTGTATGCGATAATGAAGACGTCTTCCGTAAGAACCTGTTAGCGGGTATCCAGGGCGCCGCCGGAAGTGGCGTGACCGTTGATGTAAAGGAATGCGGAAACGCGGTTAATGACCAGGTAAATGATATAGCGAGTGCCGAGGCAAATGGCTATGACGCTATTATCTGCCGTCTCACTGATGCTGCTACGGCGGGCCAGATAAACGCGGCGACGAATCTTCCAATCATTTACGTAAATAACGCGCCGAGCTCATCTAACCTTAAGGCTGACAAGTACCTATATGTCGGTTCAAATGAGGAGCAGGCCGGGCAGATGCAGGTTGAGTACGCCCTTAAGAAGCTCGGAAATCCAAAGTCCATGAATATCATCATTTTAAAGGGTGAGAAAGGACATTCCGCTACAACAGGCCGTACGGCAGCTGTAAAGAAGGCTCTCAAGGATGCCGGAGTGGACTATAATATCGTATTTTCGGATTACGGCCCACAGTGGTCTCCTGAAAATGGGAAGGCTATGCTTGATGCCTTCTATAAGACAGGCCAGACGGTTGACGCTGTATTTTCAAATAATGACTCCATGGCCATGGGAGCTATCGAGTCCATGCAGGCAAACGGAGCGGACTTCTCGAAGATTCCTGTAATGGGTGTCGATGCCACGGATGATGGCAAGGCTGCTATCAAGGCGGGAACTATGGCCTTCACCGTGTTCCAGGATGGCAATGGCCAGGGCAAGGCAGCAGTAGAAGCTGCGACAGCCCTCGCCAAGGGCGGTACCGTCGCGAATATAGAGGGCGCCACAGATGACCACATGTACGTGTGGGTACCATTTGAAGCAGTTGATGCGTCGAATGTAGACAAATATTAAGGTAAGGGGACACACCAGAATAAATATTTCATAACTGCGCTTCGCTTGTTAAGAACTATTTAATCTGAGTATGTCCCCATGGAAGAGTAAGGGGACACACCCCGGAGGACACACCAAGGTGTGTCCTCTTTTCTTCTTGCTATTGTGAACGGTAAAGTGTTATAATAACTTCGATATTGTTTTATTTACCAAAGGAGCAAACAATGAGCGAAATTAATGTTGAACCTTACGTGCCTGACGAGGATTACGACAATCCCGCGATGGTGACTGATTTCTACGAATTTACCATGGCCAATTCCCTCTTCCTTCACGGATTTAAGGATAAGGTGATGGTATTCGATATGTTCTTCAGGGAGAATCCCGATAAGCTTGGCTATTCCATAAGCTGCGGCCAGGCAAAGCTTACGAAATTCCTCTTGAATTACCACTTTACAGACAGGGATATTACCTGGCTTCTGACTAAGGGAATGAGCGAGGAATTCTGTGAGTACCTTCGCAATTATAAATGGAAGGGCACCATGTACGCCCTTCCTGAGGGAACGGTATGCTATCCGCAGGTTCCTATGGTCCGCATAGAGTGCGATATGGCGGGAGCTATCCTGATTGAGACCTATCTCCTTCAGACCATGAATTTCCATTCTCTTATCGCAACCAAGGCGACCCGTGTAACGGGACTTGCGACCCATACCCACAGAAACGTCATGGAATTCGGTACAAGGCGCGCCCAGGGCGAGTCTGCCGGAAATGATGGAGCTTACGCTGCTGTACTTGGCGGCGCGATTGGTACGGCAAACTGCCTCGCTGAGATGAAGTATGGTCCCGATGTGAAGGCGGTAGGCACGATAGCCCACAGCTTTGTCGAATTCTTCCCGACAGAATATGACGCCTTCAAGGCATACGCGGAGACATATCCTGACAATATTTCCCTCCTCCTTGACACATATTCTATATTTGACTCAGGCCTTCCTAACCTCATAAAGCTCGATGATGAGCTTATTAAGAAGTACCCGAATGACCCAAACAAGCGTGTCAAGAGCGCTAGAATTGATTCGGGAGACCTTGCCCGCGGCTACAAGAAATTAAGGAAGGCCCTCGATAAGGTTGGAAAATCCTACATTAAGCTCGTCGCGTCGAATTCTCTCGATGAGAAGAAGATGGCTGATATGGAAATGTACGAGGGAGCGAAGTTTGATTCCTACGGCGTAGGCGAGAAGCTTATCACAAGCGCCAGCAGCCCGGTATTTGGCGGTGTCTACAAGCTCGTTGCCGTGAAGGAAGATGACGGCTCCTATACACCGAAGATGAAGTGCTCAGATTCTGCGAGCAAGGCTATAATTCCCGGCAAACTCATGGCATGGCGTGTCTATGATGAAGAGGATAAGGGTCAGTGCGATATAATCGCCTGCGATGAGGAGGAAATCGTAGCCGGTCACCCGATTGAGGTCATAAACCTCGACCCTGACGCCTTCGACCCTGTAAGGCGCATCACACCTGTGAGGGTCGAGAAGCTTCTTGTGCCTTTTATTGAAAATGGAGAGCTGGTACGCGACCTTCCTGACATCAAGACAAAGAAGGCCTATATCAAGGATCAGCTTGAAAATCATGTCTGGGAGAGTGAACTGAGGCCTGAAATGCCGCATGTTCACTACGTGGACCTGACTCCTAAGGTAGCTGAGATAAGAGAAGAGCTTTACGCAAAATTACACGGAGGACGAATATAGGTCTTGATTCACAAATAATAAAGTGCTATAATGATGTTCATAAAAACGCATTATAACTTGCGACATCATGAAAGCACAAAACCTTCATGATATGGGGTAATGTATGACATCAAAGTTTGTACTTAAAACACTTCATACATAAGGAGGGTCTGACCATGGCTAAGAAAGCAGGCACCGGAAAAACAAAACCCGAAGAGGGTAAAACGAAAAAGAGCATAGGGCGTATACTTGTAACTACGCTCGTCCCTGTAACAGCGGTGGGAATTATAATTATCATCGCGTTTTTAAGCATACAGACTAAGAACACCATCGTAAAGCTCTCTAAGGAAAACTTACAGGCTTAGACAGTTGAAAATGCTGAACAGATCGGCAATACTATCACAAGTGTAACGTCTACCATAGAAGAGTACGCAAATACCCTTGAAAGTATTCCTCTTGCGACGCATGACGACATTTACAATTATATCCTTCCGTCACATGACATAAAGACTATGAATACCTCAGGTATTTACATAGGTTTTTCTGATAACAGTTATCTTTTTACGGATGGAACAACCGTTGATTCCGACTGGGTAGCTACAGAGAGGGACTGGTACAAGCAGGGCGTAAACTATGACACGCTCACCGCTACAGAGCCATATCTTGACGCTTCGACGGGGTATATGTGCGTTACATTCTGCAGGAAAGTGGATTTTGCTAATGGCGAGAAGGGCGTTCTTGCTATAGATATATATCTTGATGTACTTTCAGATACGTTAGATAGTCTGAAGCCGATGGGCACAGGCGCCACATTCGCGATCGCCGATAACATGGTACTTGCTTATCCTGAAAATAAGGATCTTAACGGCAAGGACGTTTCTGAGGGCGATGATTTCACAGTTGAAATGCCTGCCGGAACAGGTGATGAAATCGGGCTTATCCGTGATGAACTGAGAAGCTATGTAGCGAACATGAAATCCACGATAAGTGATATTCAGAAAAACGCGGCGAAGCTCCATGAGGATTCCGCTTCATCTAAGGAAGCGTCAGCCGCCATGAGCGACTAGGCGACAGAGCAGTCTGAGTCCATGAAAAATATTAAGGCGACCATGGATGATATGGCAAGCGCCGTTGAAGAGCTTGCGAATAACGCTACGAAGCTTGCGGGATCCATTTCCGATATAACCGAAAAAGGAAAATCCGTAAACTCAACTATGCTCGACCTTGTGGATAAGGCTGATGTAGGCCAGAAGGACATGAAGGCTGTTAGCGACAGTATGGGTGGCATTACGGGCTCCATGAGCGACATGAACGACGTTGTTAATATCGTCGGCGAGTCGGCTAAGAAGATTACTGAAATCGTCAGCATGATAGATTCCATCGCCCAGCAGACAAACCTCCTCTAACTTAACGCAAGTATCGAGGCGGCCCGCGCGGGTGAGGCAGGACGAGGCTTCGCGGTCGTAGCGGATGAAATCGGAAAGCTTGCGAATGACTCCTCTAACGCGGCAAAGGAAATTGCGGGAATCATCGAGGAAATTACAGGCGAGATCACGAATCTTTCAGCGAAGTCTCAGTCGAATATGGATTCTATCGGTGAGAGCTCTACGGTAGTCGCTAAGGCTGAGGATTCATTCAACCAGATATTTGAAGGACTTAACGCTACAGCTAAGCTGATGAATGAAATGATTTCCGATATGAGCAGTGTAGACAGCATCGCTTCAAGCGTAGCCGCTATTTCAGAAGAGCAGAGCGCTTCGACGACCCAGGTTACCGAAACCATAGATACCCTTACCGGTGAGGCAGCAGACATCGCCTCCGAGAGCGGCGCTGTCAGCGAAAGCGCCGAAAGCGTATCCAAGTCCGCTTCCGAAATTAATGAATCACTTACAAAATTTAAGATCTGAATGTAATAAAAGGGAATATATTTTTTTTATATATTGTCCTCAAGCAGATTGGCAACCGTGACATCAAAAACCTTTGCAAAGTAAAGCAGTTCGTAATCCGGAACAACCCTTTCACCGGATTCTATCCGGCTGATAGCCTTTTGCGTCAGGTTTAATCCAATCAGCTGCAGTTTAGCCGCTAACTGTTCTTGTGAGAGCTTAGATAATTCTCTAAGCTCTTTTATTTTGTTTCCGCAAATATTGCATTTCCCGTTAGTACTCTTATATATCTTCATACAACACTCCTTACTTATCCCAATAATGACTAAATTCATCTTGACAATATCATGAATGAAGATATATAATTATCCCAAAGATGACTAAATGGAGGCTGAAATGTGTAAAAAGCAAGCAACACTGAGAATAATTGGCTTTGCCATTATTTTGGGGCTAACCATATCTGCGACAGGAAAATTTTACCAACCAGTGTGGAGAGACTGGAATAATTACGATACGCTACATGGCTTTTACAAAGAGCCGAAGAATACGGTGGAAACTATTTTCCTCGGAGCAAGTATAACAGCGAACGGTTTTATACCTGCTGAGCTTTATAGAGACTATGGTATTTGCGCTTATAACCTTGGAACTGAACAGCAGCCAATGTTAGGTTCTTATTATTGGACAAAAGAAACTTACAGGCTACATGGAAAAACATTGAAGACGGTTATATTGGATACATCGATGCTTAGAAGATCTCCTATTGAGGCTTTTTATAGGAAAGCAATTGACGCGATGCATTTTTCTAAAAATAAGATTGAAGCGGTGAGAGATTACACTGATAGCCTTAATGATGAAATATCTTATCTTTTTCCGATTTTTTCATATCACTCAAGATGGTCGGCTACAAATTATAGCGATTTCAGAAAAAGCCGGTACTTAGTAAAGTCAGGAACGAGAGGTTTTAACTTCGCGACGGGGAGGTATATAGATTATTCATCTGTGGGTACGGATTTGGCTGTTCCATCTTATCTGATAAATTATAATGCTTTGGAAACAACATTGGATGAAGACTCGCTGTATTATTTGAGCAGATTGATAGACTTTACAAAAGCTCATAATATTAGATTAATTCTCACTAAGACTCCGGTAATAAGTTCATGGTCTTCAAATGACCATAATGCTGTAGCTAAAATAGCAGACAAGTATAATCTTAGCTTTATAGATTTTAATTTTGAGCCTTATCTCAGTGAATCAGGCTATAATCATGCCATTGACAGTGCAGATGGTGGTCATATGAATTATCAAGGCGCCAGTAGAATTACGAAGTGGTTTGGAAGATACCTGTCTCAGAATTGTGGAGCTACTGATGTTCGAAATGACTTCAGATACGCTTTTATGAATGAGTCTCTTAAGAATTATGAAGATACCGTTGGATTTGCTATGTCATTAAAGAATGAAGATGATATAGCGGGATATATCGATAAGGCGGTGAGGAATCCGGACTGTGAAATATTTATAGCGGTAAAAGATGATGCTTCCGGTGCATTGACTGATAGACAACGTAGTGTATTCAGAGAAGCAGGCCTCATAAGTTTAGCTGCTATTCAGTTTCGATCATCTTATCTTGCTGTTATAAATAATGGCAAGGTTAGTGAAAAAGATGAACCTGATCGAGGCGAAGTTATTGCCGAAAATGATTGGCAACAGAATGATATAGAAAACGCTGAGCTTAATAAAGAAAACATTATTAACCAGGCAGATGCAAAGACCATTTCTGAGAAAGGGGTTATCAATGGTGATATACCATTTGTATTAACGAGCGGCGGGCTTTCAAATGGAAATGTTGCTTCTTGTACGATAAATGGCGCTGAATATATGTACAATAGCCGTGGAATAAATATCGTAGTGTATAATAAAAAATACGAAGAGATTGTTGACCAAGCAGTATTTGATACGTGTGGAGCCAGCAAGAGAACAAGCTGGGACCTGTCAGCGCAACTTTATGAGTATGAAAGAGAGCATCCGGGACAGCCTTTGCCAGGCGATTTAATAAAACTAGCAAATTATAATGAACTGTGCAGAAATACGAGGAAAGCTATGGAGGATAAAGTAAATGAGCTTCACTGATTATATATTTCTTCCATTTCTCTTCGCAATATGCATTGTTTACTATACTGTTCCACTAAAGGTACGATGGTTCGTCCTTCTGTGTGGCAGTGTACTGTTTTACTTCTCTTGGGGAATAGAGCTTTTTCCATGTGTATTTATAACAACGTTTATTTGTTATTTCTCTGCTAAAAGAATGGAAGGACAGGTAAATGCTGTAGGCGAGAAGGCGTATAGAGATAAATGTAAAAAACGAGCGAAATTTATTCTTTGGCTTACGATAATTGTGACGACATCAATGCTAATATATGTAAAAGGACAACATCAGTTTGTAAATATTCCTAAGATCCGTGCAGGCGTGCGTATTATGTCAAACTTATACCAACGTGTTGTTCACTGGTGCAACCGCATTCCTTTATCGAGACCATTTGTAAGAGATAAAGCTACTATAGATGTATTTAGTGGAAACTCATTTTTTGTTCCACTTGGGATTTCTTACTATACATTATCTATGATTGGGTACTTGGCGGATGTTTATT
This sequence comes from uncultured Eubacteriales bacterium, assembly GCA_900314885.1. Lineage (GTDB taxonomy): Bacteria > Bacillota > Clostridia > Lachnospirales > Lachnospiraceae > Catonella. The sequence continues at coordinate 77,375 of OMWY01000006.1, read as the reverse complement.
GGAAAAAGGAAAAGGCGGAGAGAAATGTTCTGAAATTATTTCTTTTTGCGCTTTACTTTCCGAAAATTGTAGAAGGCCCTATAAGCAAGCATCGATTCAGTGCCGAGCAATTAAATACAGGGCATGAATTTGATTATAAATTGTTCTGTTTTGGTCTCCAGCGTATGGCTTGGGGATATTTTAAGAAACTCGCGATAGCTGACAGAATAAGTGTTTTCGTAAATAATGTGTACGGTAATTATGAAACAAAGGGTGGAGCAATACTTCTGACAGCGACGATTTTTGGCGCAGTTCAGCTATATTGTGACTTTTCAGGCTGCATGGATATAGCACTTGGTGCCTCTGAAATGTTTGGAATAAAACTCGAGGAGAACTTTAATCATCCGTTTTTCTCAAGAACAGCGGCTGAGTTTTGGAGAAGATGGCATATTACTCTGGGTACATGGTATAAGGATTATATATACCTGCCGCTGGCTTCTTCGAAGTTCTTAATAAAGCAAGCCGGATTTATAAAAAAGCATGCCGGGAAATCTTTTTCGAAAGCATTCAGTGTAATAATTCCGCTATACTCTGTGTGGATTCTTACAGGAATGTGGCATGCGACCGGACTAAATTATCTTGTCTGGGGATTGTACTGGGGAACTATTATTGTGATATCGACTCTTGGCAAAAAGCAGCTTGCGGCTTTACCGGGAAAATTGAAGATAAACGTGAACTCAGCCGTTTATAAACGTTTTCAGATAATACGTACATTTATGATATTTATCGGAGCGCGTATCATTACTATCCCGACAAAGCTCTTAGTAAGTCTGACTGTGTTTAAACGTATATGCACAGGATTTGCTATCTGGCAGATATTTGATGGAACGTTGTTTTATCAAGGACTATCATTGACGGAATTCGTGCTTTCGTTGATTCTAATAATTGCTCTTTATAAGGTAAGTAAGGCACAGGAAAATGGAACAGTCATTAGAGAGAAAATAGCCGGATATCCAATCACTCTGAGGTGGTGCGTGTATATACTTGAAGTCTTAGCAGTGTTAATTTTAGGCGTGTATGGACCCGGATATGACGCCGGTTCATTTATCTATATGAGATATTAAGGAGACATAAGATGGAAGAAAAAGTAAAAGAATTTTTAAAAGAAGAATTTCCTGACACGGATTTTTCCGGAACAAGCCTTGTTGAAGATGAGGTTCTGGACTCTCTTACGTTGACGGAGATTATTCAGGCGCTTTCAATGGAATACGATATTGAGATTCCATATGAAGAAATTGTTGAGGACAATTTTAATTCGCTTGATGCTATTGCGGCGCTCGTTGCTCGCCTTGTTAATGAGAAAGAAGGCTGATAATGGAAGTACTCGTAAATAAAGTATTTGAAAATGCAATTGCTTATCATGATAGATTAGCTGTTGCTTATAAAAATGAACTGCTAAGTTATAGAGCTCTTGCAAATGCTACAATAAACTTTTCGTATAAGTTAAAAGAATTAGGTGCAACTGAAAATAATCATATATTTATATCGGCAGTATCGAAGCAGGAAACGGTTGTAGCTTATCTGGCAATTACATTAATAGGCGCGGTTGCTGTATTCCTTGATAAAAATGCGACGGCGGAGTTAGTCGAAAAGCTATATGCTAAGATTGATGGAAATTTACTGCTTACGGATAAGAAATATTCCTTGTCTGAAAAAGTAAAAACTGCTTCATTACATGAAATGTATGAGAAGGCAGTGAATGGTAAAGTTCATATTTCATATCCGCACGTTGATCGTGATAGCGAGAGAATTTCAGAAATTTTATTTACATCCGGGACTACGGGTGTACCGAAGGGAGTGATGTTAAGCTTTCGGACGATAAGCGCTGTTATTATGGGAGATAATAATTTTAATCATCACAAAAAAGATGATGTTCTTTTAATACCTACACCGCTTCACCATACGTTGGCATTGAGAAAATTACGAACCGGTCTTTATAACGGCTGTACTTGTGTTCTTCAGAACGGATTTACATTCGCAAAAGATTTGGAAAACAATATTATAAAGTATAATTGTAGCGCAATGGAATGCGTCCCTGCTAGTTTTCCAATAGTAGAAGCGCAAATGAAAAATAGATTTTCGGAAATTGTAGGAAGATTGAAACTGATAGAAGTAGGTGCGGGGTCGCTAAGTGAAAATCAAAAGAAAAAATATGTGGAACTGTTGCCGAAAACTAAGATAATATGCAATTACGGGGCCTCTGAAGTTGGGGGAACAGTAATTTTTTGTAATGCATCTAACTTGATAGATAATGGGCTGGAAAATGCCTTGGGAAAGTCAGATAAACAGATGGCTTCCTTGAAAATTGTAGATTGTGACTACAATGAGTTTTCCTCTACACATGATAATCCCGGAAGACTCATGATTGAAGGAGATATGGTATTTTCAGGCTACTATAAAGATGAAGAGAATACAAAGAAAAGTCTTGTAAATGGAGGCTATCTTTCGAATGACCTTGCTTATATTAAAGATGGCTACATTTGTATGCTTGGCAGATCTGATGACTTGATAAACGTTGGTGGGGAGAAAGTCTACCCTGTTGAAATTGAGAATGCTGCATCACAGTATCACGGAATAGTAGAGTGCGCGTGTGTCGGTATTCCAGATCCTGAGGAAATTACAGGCCAAGTGCCGGCAATATTTGTTGTTAAGAACGATACATATAACGAAGTCGAGTTTATGGGTTTCTTAAAGAAGCAAGTTACTAAGTACCAGCTTCCAAAGGTGATAAAATATATCGAAGCCCTTCCTCGCAATGCTATGCAGAAAATAGACAGGAAGGTCCTACGCACTATGCTGTAGTATATGGGGTTACATTTGCGATTCATCATTCCGAGTCAGGCACCGCACTACGTGCGAAGCCAGACACGTAAATTGAGGGGATAATTCTACCATCCAGTGTCAGGCTTGACCTGCTAAGCAGGTCGTGACTGACTCGGGATGCAACTTTACCAAGATTTATAATTGTTAAGATAGCCGCCATAAATATACATTTATTCTTGCCGAATAACAAAAAAGGTAGTATAATTGAAAATGGAATAGGAGGTAAGGATAATGATTAGTAATGAGTCTGTTGTGTATAGTAATGGCAGCATTAAAGTCCCGGAAAATATAAGGGATTATTTGGGTATTGTTTCTGGCAGTAGGGTATTATTCCTAAAGGATGAAGATGGAAGAATATACCTTCAAATGGAAAAGCCGTCGGCCAGAAGTGTTTTTGAAAAATATAAGGGAAAGATTGACATAGATGAAGAAAGCATTACGGAACTAAGGGGAGTAGTGTAACCATAATTACCCTCTTGTTAGTTGCACTATAAAATGTTAAAATTAATGTAGTTTTAAAAATGCCAAAAGGAGAAGGCCGATGATTGATTTTAACGCAAAGAAGGGTTTTATATGCGATATGGATGGTGTCATCTACCACGGGAATAAGATTCTTCCGGGAGTCCGTGAGTTTATAGAGTGGCTCCAGAAGAGCGGTAAGGGATATTTATTCCTTACAAATAACAGTGGAAGCACGCCTCTTGAGCTCCACCAGAAGCTAGAGAGAATGGGACTCGACGTTCCGGCCGAGCATTTCTATACGAGCGCCCTTGCGACGGCGGCCTTTATCAAGGAGCAGTCACCGGGATGCTCCGCATTTGTAATAGGCGAAGCGGGCCTTTTAAATGCTCTCTATGACGCCGGAATTACGATGAATGATGTGAATCCTGACTATGTAATTGTAGGCGAGGGTAAGGCATATTCCCTCGATACGCTTACGACAGCTACAAACCTTGTAATGAATGGGGCTAAGCTTATCGGCGCGAACTCTGATGTATCAGGTCCTATTGAAAATGGAATAGCGCCTGCATGCCGTGCTCTTACTGCGCCGATCGAGATGGCGACGGGGAAAAGGGCCTACTTCTGCGGTAAGCCTAACCCTCTTATGATGAGAACGGGGCTTAAGCTGCTTAGCTGCCATTCGGCAGAGGCGGTAATGATAGGCGACCGCATGGATACCGATGTCATTTCCGGCATGGAGTCCGGCATGTCAACTGTTCTCGTCCTCTCCGGAATCAGTACCCGTGAGACACTTAAGGAATACGCTTACCGTCCGTCGGTGGTACTTGACGGAGTCGGCGATATCGTGAAGATGGCAAACGGAGATAAAGAAAGCACAACGGTGAAGTAAATCAGATAAAAGGCAGCTTGGGGAACCCTAAGCTGCCTTATCTTTTTTCTTTCCATATGTCCTTTCCGGATTGGAAAGCAGCTAACGCATCCACTTTTCTTTCAAACAGTTCTTTAAGCTTTGGTATTCTTGCATGGCGCTCATAAATGTCTTCATCATATATGCTAAAATCTGAATTTAATTTGTTTAAATCAAGTATTTCTCTGTTGTGCACATATTGCAGCAGCCTACGCTCGAGCTCGATAAAAGAATGTGTTTTAATCTTATCTAAATGCACGTTCTGCAGTTCTTCATAGGTCAGATTATAAAACATGGAATTACCGGAGTCATAAATAGGCGCAAACCCCTTTAGCTCCAATGTATCCGGGTCCCTTACAACCGCAATATTATTCATATGCCTGTCGATATTGGTAATCAAAAAATCCGATATAATTTCGTAATCCATGAAATTATTAAAATATGCCTCACTCATGCCAAGGCCCATGCACACCTCCTTAAGTGGGTAATAATAAGACTCGTTTTGTTTTAATTTAACCGTCTGCAATAATTCCCAGGCCGATATGCTTTCGAGATTCTCACTGCAGAAATCATAGCTGAGGCACCCAAGGCCCTCCCTTCCTTCAGAAAGAGTGAGCTTGCCAAGACTATACTTTGTATAATTATCAAAACGTTGTTTCTCATGTAAATCTGTCGCGAAAATTTCATTAAGGCTCTGCTGGTAAGAATTTCCGTAGTTGCCCTTTATTAAATATCTGCGGCCCGACTTATCTATGCACCATTTTTTTTGTAATTCCCCCTGCGATGTCGCTGAACTAAATTTTGTTCTGTCTCGAAGATCAACAATATAATCATTATTAATAGTTATCTCACCAAATGAGTCAACAAAGTCATTAGTGAAGAGGTTAACCTCTTCCCATGTTAAATGCTCTTCACGAGGGCATATCCAGTAACAATCAGAAAGGCTTAGAGCAAGGTTATTTACGAGCGCGCTTGCAGTAGACGAATAACCAAGCTTATTAAGGGCAGACTTTGCTCCATGGCGGGTCTTAGGAATCGCCCTGTCTCTCCACCACTCATGGAATTTCATATTATTCATCTGCCCGCCGAGGGGAAAATGAGCCATGTTCTCTACACTTCGTCTGACCTTGCCGATGTTTCCGTTATCGTCGATTTCCATAAGGCAGACAGGTATATTTTTGTGCATTAAAAAATATTCCGCCATAATTACTCCCAATCAATCCAGGTAATATTTTCTTTTACATCCAGCTCGCAATCTCGTTTAAATTTTTCTGTTATCTTATAGTAACCTTCAAAAAGATCATTAAGGTATAATCCGAGATTTTTTTCGTTAACACCGGAGATATCGACATCAAGAGGAATATCGGTTCCCTTCGAATCGCTGAATATTTTTCTCTCTTTATCAAAATAATATACATTACTATTTCCGGATGTAATTTTTACTCTATTATCAGAATTTCCCGGTATTGACTTATCAAGGAGCTTCACAAAATAAGGAGCTGGCTTTGCCTCGCCCTGTTCCCACTTCCTAAGAGTGCTGAGGGGGATACCAAACCTTTTTGCGAAATCCTTCTGAGTCATGCCACTATCCAGTCTGATTTCCTTAACAAACCGCATATGAAACCTCCATTAGTGTATAACCTAATTGGATATATATATCGATTATATATCCATATCGGATACTTGTCAAGCAAAATTTATACTTATGAGATTGAGATTATAATAGGTGCTTTACGATAATATCGTAAAGCGTCTGATTCTCTGTCGCAGGTTCGATATGGGCGGTGGTGACAACAAGGAGAGGAGCCTCGCCCTCTTTAGGAAAGCAGAAGCCGAACTGCCCATAGAGACCATAGAAGAAAAAGCCGCCATGATTGTCGTGCCATACCTGCATGCCGTACCCCTGCGAAATGAGTGGAAATTTTGCGGTCTCGGCTGTAGCTGAGAGCTTAGCGGTAGCTTTCGCAACGTACCATGCAGGAATTAATTCTCTCTCTATTCTGTCGGTACAGACAGTCTTTCCGCCATTTGCATATAAATAGAGAAGTTTCATCAGGTCGCGGCTTGTGGCGAAAAGTCCGGATCCTCCTATAGAGGTTCCGAAAGGGTCGGACAGAATGTAAGCATCTTCGGAAAAGCCAATATATTTTAATATACGCTCTCTTAGAAAATCCATTAATTTCTCACCTGTAATTTTCTCTACCAGAGCCGCAAGCGTATGCGATGCGCCGGTGTCATAGTCAAAATGCGTTCCCGGTTCTTTATCGGGAGCGACTTTAAAGAAGCTTTCCACCCAGTTTTCAGTACATGAATCCTTCTTATATGTGGTTCTTGTGTGGCAGCTTCTCATCATGAGGCAATAATGGGGGTCTGACCCTTATTACATAATTACGCATAAAATCCTAAATATTTTCACGCCCAAGTATTGACATATCAGGTTTCTTGGACTATAATATCCACGAACTGTTGACAAACATAAAACCGGAGGGATTCATATGTCTAAAGGATACCTGATAAAAACAAGTGTGGTTGAGTCTACACTGGATTCACTTGATAAGATCACTGTCAAGTACAGAAATTACCTCTCAGAGCTTACTAAGACTATAGATAACTTCGATAGCTCAAGGTGCATAGAAGGAAAGACAGCAGAAGCCATGATGGCTGTTATGGAAGGAGTTTGCCTTCCGACAGTACAGAGCCTTTATAACGAGTTCAGGCAAAATATGCTTAATCTGGCTGGTTACTATAGCAGCTTAAAAGACATAGATAATTCAGACAGGGGCTACTTTGATTCTGAAACATTAGAGAATGTCATCTCCGGTTGTAGAAAGATGAGCTCAGATTTTACCTTGGATGTTGCTAATCCAATCAGAGGAGAGCTTTCGAGTATAAGCGATATTATAGCTTTGTCTGCACCAAGAGAAGATGTCATAACGGACTCTCTCGATTCGATGAGAAAAATAGCTACTAAACTCAACAACGACCTTATAGATTTAGAGACAGTAATGGCGCGTAAAACTCAATATGGTGCTGTAAAAGAACTGAATGGAAAATTACGGACTAACTTATCGAAGGGTGCGTTAGAGGGCTACGGATTGTTACTTACGCAAGAGCTTACAATCGAGTTTAATAAAAGCCTTGTCGAAGCAATTTCAGCTGCTAAAATATATTTAGAGCCATTTATGACAAACCATGCTATAAATACCGTAAAATGTAATATATATGCTATTCAGATTCTCTATCATTTCATTACAGGCGGAATTACAGGAGCCCAAAATGAGCTTTATCATATTATCCCAAAGCTTTCAAACTGGGATATCATATATGTGGAAGAGATTATGAGACAGTTCTCGATACTATCTAATAATATTAACAGCAGCTATATTGGTGAGAACTTTAAACATAACTACAGCTACGTTATAGTACATAAAGCTGCATTATTTAGTAGCACTGGGTATATCGAAAACCAATCTGATGATGAATGGTCTTATGTAAAGTTCGGTAACAGCAAAATATCAAATATGAGCTATTCCGGATGCGAAATAATCGCTGCTTATAATGCTCTTGTCTCCTTAGGAGCCGATATTCATCCAAGCGACCTGGCCTCTATGATAACCTACTTCGAAAAGCAGGGACCATTGCTAAAAGGCGAATTTGGCTCATCGCCGGCTGCCGATTATCAATTCTTTAAAGATAAGGGCTATAAGGTAAATATGATTATTGCCAATACCGATGATGCAATTGATAAATATAGTATCGATTCATTCGGTGAAAAGTATGATACTTACGTAGTCACAGCATATAATGACAAAAGTTCTGTAAGTAATGAAATACATACAGTAAATATAAGTGTCACTACTGATAAAGCAGGGAAAAGGACATATTATATTCATAATGCCCGCATACCATATGCTGTCTCTGATGGATATTTATCACTATCTGACGCAATTAAGAACATTGACCCAAGTGGCAACCAAAAAGGTAAGAGTATTTCTGTTATTGGAGTGAAAAGTAAATGAGCAAGCATAGTATACTTAATATGATTATAATCCTTTTTTGTTCTGCTTTAATTGCATCATGCGCTCATATAATGGGATATAATGGTGATAGAGAAAACGCCTCTAATATATATTATCTAAAAGATATAGGAGAAGCTGACAAGATTAATGTAAATGCAGATAGCCCAAATTATCAGTTCTATTGGAAAGAATCCAATGGTAACATATATGGATATAGTGAAGATGGAAGAACTATAGAAATAGAAGAGGGCTCAAAAGAAGCTTTACGGCAAAGCATGAATATAACTTATAAGGATATGAATATTTATTTTTCACATGAATTTGGTAGCTGTAAATATTTCTGGTTATCTGATAAAGATAGTTATTCATACGAGATAGAATGCCTTGACAATGATAAATATGCCAAAAGTGATATTTATGCGTCTCACACATGTGTAGAAAATAATGATATTTATAGTGTGATGACGGTTACTGCAAATTATGGAAACCCTAGCTTAAGGAACTATGGCCTCACAAGATTATCGCAGATTTTTGTTGGTAGAGACATTTTGCTCAGACTAAACCCAACTGATGGTAGTAATGAGATTGTTTATGATACAATCGATAATAATTCAAGAATTGTCGGCTTTATAGGAACTACAGTATTTGTCTTACAGAACAATGTTATTTACGAGGTGGATATACGTGAGAAAAGCTTTCCTGAGAGGGATATGTCAAAAGAAGATTACAGGGTTTTCACTACTATATCACCGAAAACTGGCGAAGATAATTTTGTATCGATAAATTTTGACTGGGAAGGAAATACGCTCTATATCATTGATGATTCGATTTATAATCATCCATCGATATACTCGTATACCTTTTCTGAAAACACAGATGAATAATGTTAAGGAGTAAGTTGTAATGGAAGCATTGAATAACGCACCGGATAAAATTGCATTAAATAACACAACATTTTCCCGTTATTTAATGAGACTCGAGGACATATGCGAAAATATGTCGGGAACAAAGTGCACTGTGTCAGAGGATGAAATGAAATCCGCCCCATTTGAGAACATTGTTATACGCGCTAAGACATTCAACAAAAATTTTACGGATTATGCCTGTTCTATGCTCAATATAAATAAGGCTTTCCGGGAAGCCGCTTCAATGATGGCAGACGAAGATTCGAACTTAGCAAGTGATATTAAACATAAAAACATTTGATTAAAGGAGGATTGTATGGGAAGAATTGCAGATGCTGCTGCGCTAGAGAATGAAATCAGTAATATTGAAGAAAAGATAGGCAGATTAGAAAGGGCTTCGCATCATATCGAAATCATAGTAAATCAGGCTAAAACTAATGCTAATAAGAAAATGGCAATACTTGAATGTAAAGGCAAATGGAGTGGAAATAAATATGACAAATATATGTATAGCCATTCTGAATGTCAAATAGCAATAAATAGATACTTTAATAAGACAGGTGATGCTCGAAAAAGGATTGCTCAAAAGATTACTGAACTAGAAATTGAACTAGCTGCTTGCCGTGCCGCACTTGCATCGCTGTAGACTAATGGGGCTGGCATGACATATCCTCTTTTGACGAGAATCTGGCTTAAGCTCCTTAGCTGCCATTCGGCAGAGGTGGCAATGATAGGCGACCGCATGGATACCGATGTCATTTCCGGCATGGAGTCCGGCATGTCAACTGTCCTCGTCCTCTCCGGAATCAGTACCCGTGAGACACTTAAGGAATACGCTTACCGCCCGTCGGTTGTGCTTGACGGAGTCGGCGATATCGTGAAGATTGCAAACGGAGATAAGGAAAGCGCAACAGTGAAGTGAATCAGATAAAAGGCAGCCCGGGGAATTCGGGCTGCCTTTATTATAGCCTATTTCCAGACCATGTTTACCTTGCGCTTGTTGTCAACACAGTCTTCTAAGTATAGGTTGATTAGAGTCTGATATGGAATTCCGGTTTCTTCTGACTCGTTTTTGAAGTAGTCGACAACATATGACGCGAGGTTAATAGTAATTTGTTTTTTCAGTTTCTTAGAATATGGGTTAGGCTTTGGGCTTAACTTTGCAATGTCATATTCCTCTAACATAGACATCCGCCTCCTTCTTAGTGGCTTTTCTTGCTGAAATAATTCTTACAACGGCATCAGATTCCCTATAACAGTGGCAAACAATACAAATATTAGCTGTATCACTCATGCCGATAAGGAGAAAAATCTATCCTCTGTATCGGAGTGCTCTGGATCATCGAACAAAATTGCGTAATCATCAAAGAACACCGTTCTTGCTTCTTCGAACGATATGCCATGTTTCTTGATGTTAATCTTGTTCTTATTATCATCCCATTCGAAAGATAACATACAATAATACTCCTAAACATAATTATAATATAATTATACCGCAATACCGCCATTTTGTCAACATCTTATCTATTGATAAAATAAAGGGGGTCTGACCCTTATTACAATGAGATCGATATTATAATAGGTGCTTTACGATAATATCGTAAAGCGTCTGATTCTCTGTCGCAGGTTCGATATGGGCGGTGGTTGCGACAAGGAGAGGAGACTCGCCCTTTATCGGGAAGCAGAAGCCGAACTGCCCATATAGACCGTAGAAGAAAAAGCCACCATGGTTATTGTGCCATAGCTGCATGCCGTACCCTTGCGAAATAAGTGGGAATTTTGCGGTATCGGATGTAGCCTGCCTCTTTGGCAGAAATACTATCCAATACATCCATCATCCGCATCCTTTTTCAATTATGCAGTCACTTTATTCATCTTATCCTTAACTCTCTTTACATCCTCAACCGGAAGCTGTAAAAATGATGCGACTGCCTCCGCTGAATTGCCACTCCTTAGGGCTTGAGAAATTATCTGTTCTCTTTCTTCTGCTCTTCCTTTTTTCTTGCCTTCTTCCATTCCTTCTTTTCTAACCTCGGCATTCGATTCATCAATCAGTTCTTGCATAATATCACACATGGTTTCTATTCCTCCTTCGTCGTTTTTATAGTGTTTCTTAGTCTCCGAAGTTATCGGGAACTTTGGATTGTAAGTACTATCATCTGTAAATATTTCCATCAACTCCGACACATCTGAGCCATCCCTTACTTTAGCGTTTACATAGACTTCATAAAAGCCATTATCCACAAGTTTTCTTGTTTCACGTACTACTCGGTCTACATGGTACAATGAAAAATTATCATCGAAGACATCAAAACGTGAGATATAGACAATACACACATTCGGTATATCCTTAAACATTGTGCCTTTTACAGTCAAATTTGTTGTCAGGACCGCTCCATTATATCTCACACGCCTCTGATGGTCGTCATTATCTGACTTCTGCACCTCAATATCAATCTGAGTTCCATTCCCGATTACGCACTTGGTGTCGAGTATTACTGACCTTCCCCGCAGATTATTTCCGGTCCACTGAGGAGTGGCCTCAATCACTGTCAGGTTCTTGTCTTCAAGAATAGCCCTGAGAATTTCCTCACAAAAATCCTTATTCTCTGCCATCTTCCTGAACATGACATCATCAATTGGGTTCAGCCTCTTGGCTGCTTCCCAATACTTTAAGGAACGTTTATGCTCCCGCTTTTCATGGTTGTTATCCATGTAATCCCCTTTCTTAGTTAGAATTATACCACACGAAAAAAAACAGGTCAACAGGCATGAAAAAGCCTTGTTATCTGCTAAGCATGGTGTATATTATTGATAAGTGACACAATTTGTCAGCATTTGGAAGTGCTGACTGTCTCTGAATAATATATGTGCCTTGACGTATGGCACCGTGAAATAGTATAAAACAATTAAGGGGATTTGTCAATAACAAAAGGGAAAATTAACAGGAACAATTATAACCAATAAATGACAATAATATGAAAAATATAACCAATTATTATAAAATAACATATAAAAATAACATATAAAAATAACAAGAGGTCTGCGTCATCTAAATCTAAGAAAGCCCTCAACGGTTATAATAAAAGGACGTAACGGTTACAAAGGAGATATACGAAGACAGGAAATTCAACAACATCGCCGAGGTTTGGCTTGGTGGCAAGAACCCGGACGGCTCTTATTTCGGAGACCACTATAAGTGGAGAGTAATGCGTTCAAATGGCGTGCCTGAGGATAAGATTACCGGCGATGCCGACCCATATGAGAAATTCGTGGAATTCACGAAGTCACTTGAGATGGCTATCGGGAACCCTATGTACCACTGGTGCAACCTTGAATTAAAGAAGTACTTCGGCATAACTGAGCCCCTTACCATGAAGAATGTGAAAGAGGTCTGGGATAAGACGAGCGATATGCTTCAAAATGATCCTAACTGCTCTGTCCGCAGTCTCATAAAGCAGTCAAATGTAAAATATATCGGTACAACCGATGACCCTGTCGACAGTCTCCTCTGGCATGAGAAAATCCGCGCCGACAAGACGATAGACTTCATGGTCCGCCCATCATTCAGACCTGATAAGGCCGTAAATATAGGGAAAGACGGCTTTACCGATTATATGGCAAGGCTCGCCGCTTCAGTCGGTAAGGATAAATTAGCATCGATTGATGATGTAACCGAGGCCCTTAGTGAGCGTCTTGTATTCTTTAAGAATCACGGCTGTGTCGCGAGCGATCACGGTATAGATTACGTTGTCGCTAATTTCGCGGACAAGGCTACGGTCGACGCTATTTATAAGAAGGCTATGGCCGGAGAAAAATTAACGGCAGACGAGGTGGAAAAATATCAGACATATATTTTGCTCTTCCTTGCGAAAAAATATAAGGCATTAAATATCGTAATGGAAATTCATTATTCATGCAAGAGAAATGTAAATGAGCGCATGTTTAAGATAGAAGGACCTGATACGGGCTTTGATGTAATTGCCCGGAATTCCTGCGGCAGCGCCCTCTCTGATTTCTTCTCAGAGCTTGATAAAAATGATGAGCTCCCTAAGACGATTGTATTTTCACTTGACCACAATGACTTTAACTTAATCGCCACAACCATTGGAGCCTTCCAGTCAGATGAGTGTCCCGGTAAAATGCAGATGGGCGCGGCATGGTGGTTCCTTGATACGAGAGATGGCATGGAGGAGCAGATGAGGTCACTTGCTAACCTCTCGCTCCTTGGCAATTTTGTCGGAATGTTAACTGATTCACGCTCATTCCTATCGTACACAAGGCACGATTATTTCAGACGTATTTTCTGCAACCTTATCGGTAACTGGGTAGAAAATGGGGAATATCCTGATGATGAGGAAGCTCTTAAGAAAATCGTTGAAGGCGTGTCATATAACAACGCAATTAATTATTTTGGGATAAACTAACTTAATACGGAGAAGGTATCATGAATATATTAAATTATAAAACACTCGAGGAAGTCGGATACAAGGGCTATATTTTAAAAAATGCCCCGGTTAAGGTTTTACAGTTTGGCGAAGGAAATTTCCTTCGCGCCTTTGTCGATTATTGGTTTGATATGGCAAATGAGAAGGTCGGCTGGAACGGCAAGGTTGCTGTAGTTCAGCCTATAAGTCAGGGCCTCACGGAAGTAATTAATTCCCAGGAGGGCTTATATACCCTCTACCTTCGCGGCAGCGAAAATGGTGAGAAGGTTGATAAGAAGCGTGTCATTTCCGTAATAGATAGGTGCTATAATCCTTATGAGGACTGGGAAGATGTTAAAAGAATCGCCGCAAGCGATGATCTTGAATATATAGCGAGCAATACGACCGAAGCGGGAATTGTCTATGACGGAGCCTACAAAAAGGATGACTGTCCGCCTGCCAGCTTCCCTGCTAAATTAACTGCCCTTTTATATGAGAGATTTAAGGCAGGTAAAAAGGGAATTACTGTATTATCATGCGAATTAATTGATAATAACGGTAAGGAATTAAAAAAATGCGTGGAAAAGCATATAGATGACTGGGGCCTTGGCGACGACTTCAAGGACTGGATTGAGAAAGAAAATCTTTTTTGCTCTACCCTTGTAGACCGTATAGTTCCGGGCCGTGTGAGAGACGCTGAGCTCGCTAAGAAAATGACAGAGGAAAACGGTTATGAGGATGCTCTCATAGATGTCGCCGAGTCAGAGACCATAGAGTCAGCAAGTGACAGACTTATTGACTTTGTAATCGAAGTCGCGAGCGGCAGGAAGACGAAGACGGAAGAAAACGGCTTCCGCGAAATATCTATATTCAAGGACGGGGTAGTGCTTTAATGCGAAAAAATCTTGATAACGAAAATATAGACACATCCGTATATCTTGAGAGCTTTAAATAGCATGGCGGGAATTCTCTCGCCGTGCTATTAGGTTTTTATAAGGGCAGATATTTTAATTTTTTATTATCTGCCTTATTTTACGTTATAAAACACAGCCCTGTCTGGATTTTGCCTATAGCGACTGCGAATATTATTAATTATGTTACAGAGGGGAGAAGTGACGCAGTCCATTTAATTATAGTGAATGCTACAGTTCTCGCTGTCCTCTTAATAATTAATATTCCCGCGAATTATTTACATGTACATTTAAGGAGTAAAAATGTCCGCTCCGTTGAGGCGGGCTTAAGGAGTACCCTGGTTCACAAGATTCAGTCCCTATCCGTTATGTATACTAAGGATATAGAGTCGGGACGATTACAGTCGAAAATAATAAGGGATGTCGAGGCTATCGAAACTCTTTCCGATCAGCTCTTCGTAAGCCTTTTGAATATAATAATCAATATTGTCGTGGCTCTGACCGTTACCGTGTCACGTTCTGTTACTGTATTTATTTTCTTTCTTCTAATGTTTCCGCTTGCTGCCTTTCTCGTAATTACATTTAAAAAGCCGATAAAAAAACACAATCAGAAATTCCGTAAGCAGATGGAGGAGACGAGCGCTGAGGTTATGGAAATGGTTGAGCTTGTTCCTGTAACGAGAGCTCATGCGCTTGAAAATGAAGAGATAAAGAAAATGGACGATCGTGTAAAGCGGGTCGCGAATGAAGGCTACGCTCTTGATATTATTCAGGCGAACTTCGGTGCCGTAAGCTGGGTTTGTTTCCAGCTTTTTCAGGTGGTCTGCCTTATTTTCACGGCCATGCTCGCTGTAAATGGAAAAATAGCGACAGGTGATGTGGTTCTCTACCAGTCTTATTTTACAAATATTGTAGGCCAGGTATCAAGTCTTCTAAATCTCCTTCCTACTATAAGCAAGGGTCTTGAATCGGTAAACAGCATCGGTGAAATTTTGATGGTCGATGATATAGAGGATGAATCGGGGAAGGAAGCCGTTAGCGAATTAAAGGGTCAGTATGATTTTTGTGATGTTCACTATAATTATCCCGGAAATGAGGGAGATGTTATTAAGGGACTCGAGCTCCACGTAAAGCCCCATGAGAGTGTCGCATTTGTAGGTGAATCCGGCGCGGGTAAATCCACCATGGTAAATCTTATTGTCGGCTTCTGCATGCCTACAAAAGGAAAATTATTAATAGACGGCAAGGATATAAATGAAATTAACCTTCACGATTACAGAGAATTTCTCGCGGTTGTTCCCCAGGATACAATTTTATTTTCAGGCACCATAAAGGAAAATATTTTATACGGAACAAGCGGAATTACCGATGAACGGCTTAATGAGGTCTGCGATGAGGCAGGACTTCGCCCCGTGCTTGATAAATTACCGGATGGCCTTGACACTATGGTAGGTGAAAGGGGCGCTAAGCTTTCGGGCGGCCAGAGGCAACGTATTTCAATAGCCCGTGCCCTTATAAGAAAGCCTAAGGTAATGATCTTAGACGAGGCGACGAGCGCCCTTGATGCCATGAGTGAGCGGGAGGTTACAAACGCTATCGATTCAGTAGCTAAGAACTGCACTACATTTATAGTTGCCCACAAGCTCGCGACTGTGAGAAACGCTGACCTGATAGTTGTAATGCGAGATGGCAGGGCGGTTGAAACAGGAACCTACGATGAATTAATGAGCAATAAAAACGGATATTTTTATCAGATGAGGGAGAACGCTTAGATGCAGACCGAAATTTCACTGAGTGATATTTATATAGAAAACAGAACCTATACAGGGAACCTTTCCGCGAATATGCCCGATGAGAATGGAGAAAGGTTAGGTACCTTCAGAACCTATACAGTCCGCCTCACGGGTGACAGGGTGACCTTCAGAAACTGTACATTTATTAATACGGCAGGCCCGGGCGAGTTTGAACCGAGGAAAGACCATACGGCTTATTTTAAGAACTGCTACTTTGAGGGTGGGGTGGATTTTATTTTCGGTGGCGCAACAGCCTACTTCTATGACTGTGAAATGAAGAGCGTGGAGCCCGGGTATATTTTCGCGCCGTCTACGCCCGAGCACGTCAAGACAGGCTTTGTGGTACGAAACTGCAGCTTTACCCGCTCGGATAATGTTCCCGATGAAAGCGTTTACATAGCCCGACCATGGCGTGAGCACGCGAGACTAACCATAGAAAACTGCTCTATGGATAAGCATATAAATCCGGCGTATTTTCACAGCTTCCGAGACCCGGAGAGTGAAAAGGATGTGAGGTTTACAATAATAAATTAAAGCAAAAAAAGGGAGCGGGCTTTGCCCTGTCTCCCTTATTTTACGCTGTCTCTCATCTGGCCGGGTGTCATATTATAGGTTTTCTTGAAGACTCTTCTGAAGGAGTTCGCATTATTATAGCCGACCTTCAGGAAAATATCCGAGACATTTATATCGGGATTCTCTCTGATGAGGTCATAGCTCTTCTTCATTCTTATACTTTCAAGATAGCTTGAGAAGTTCACGCCAATTTTTTCTTTAAATAGGTGTGAGAAATACGACTCGGACAGGCCGAATGTGTCGCCTATCTTGGCAAGGCCAAGCGACGGGTCGGCGTAATTTTCATCTATATAGGCCTTGATATCCTTTATGATGTCGCCTTCATCCTTTGCGGTAAAAGCGCAGTCGCAGAGACTTAGTGCAAGATCCTCGCATGTCGCAAGCGTCAGCTTCTCGGCGAACATCCCGTCGACCTTCTTTAACTTCTCCGCGTTCTCATCATTTTCCTTGATGGAATTACGGGCTCTCAGAAGGCTGTTCCTGATATCGGAACAGAGGAACTTCATGAGATTATTCGAGAGGGACCGCTTCTCGGTGTTCTCATCCTTAATCATATCGAAAATCTGGTCCACCTGCTCACGCTCTCCGTGGGATACGCAGGAGATAAGTCTCGCCGAGAGCTCGGTCGGATAATAATATACGTCCGACTTCTTCGTCATCATCGTATACGGCAGGAAAATGTAGTTCTTCGTCGTGTAATCGGTGGCCTCAAGGGCGTGCTCGTAGCTTGTTGGTTTTCCCTGACAGTAATAAATTAAAAGAAATTACGGAAGCCTATAAAGCTCATATAAGATTCGCCGCCCACCTCAGATGCTCTGTCGTGGGAACTGAGACGGGAATTCCTAACACTGACAATTCATTTACGGAAGAGGCAAGGAGTGCTAAGAACCTATCGGAATTTATCAAGAATCTCACTCCGGTCGTAAGATACGCTGAGAGCATGGGCGTGCTTTTCGCGATAGAGCCTGTATGGAAGCACACGGTTTATTCGCCGGAACGGGCAAGGGCGGTGCTTGATAACATCGGCTCACCTAATCTTCGAATTATATTTGACCCTGTTAATTTAATTGATCCGAGGCATCCGTCAGAACGCGATGATATAATTGACAGGACGATAGAACTTTTGGGAAAGGACATAGCCGTTATCCATTTAAAGGATTATTTGATGGAAAACGGGGAGATGAAGTGCATGGCCTGCGGTCTTGGCGAGATGGATTACACTAAGGTAATAAGGTTTGCCGAGGAACGCAAACCATTTATCCAGGCGACGCTTGATAATACAAAGCCTGATAACGCTGAAGCTGCAAGAAAATACGTAGAAGAAATCGCTTCGCGTTACAGTTATATGGGAAAATAATTATTTAACATAGATACTAGGGGAGCTTACTCAAGACTGAAGAAACAGATAAGAAATTATCGGGATATCTTAAGTTCTTAATGGAGCATTCGTCACCCGATTTTCCTTATTGGGAAAAAGAGAAAATCGCAAGCGGTAAAAAGTCGAAGTGGAACTATACGGGCGGCTGTGTAATCGCGGCGATTCTTTCTATGTATAAGAGCACGCAAGATAAGTCATACCTTGATTTTGCCGACTCATTTATAGGCTACTACGTAAATGATGACGGAACAATCAAGACCTACGATCCCGGTGAAAATAACCTTGATAATATTAACGCCGGGAAAAATCTCTTTACCTTATATGATTTAACCGGAAAAGAAAAATACCGCAGGGCCATGGATACCATAAGGGGACAGCTTGACCATATGCCGAGAACCGAGGCGGGGAATTTCTGGCACAAGGAAATATATCCCTACCAGGTATGGCTCGATGGCTTATATATGGCCCAGCCCTATTATATGGAATATGAGAGACGGTATCGTAAAAATGAAGGCGCGAAGGATATAATAAATCAGTTTAAAAATGTCCGGAAATTCATGCAAAGGCCTTACATATCACAGAGCCGGAAAGGTATATTTCACATGGATGTAAGAGCGATTGATTTATTTACAAGGAGCGCGAGCTTTGAGATAGAAAATAATACGCCATATTTTTCTGACGGAAAATATGATATTTATCTCGATGGAAAATATGAAGCTACCGCGAATGTAAATGTATTTTCTGTATTCGGATTAGAGCCTGATACAAAATATAATTTGCGGATAAAGGGTAAAGACGTTGACCTGATAACGGAATTTACGACAGATAAAGAAAGCGCTTTCATTAATGTGCGTGATTTCTTCCCTGAGAGGAACCTTGAAGGCGACGTAACAGGCTTCGTGGAAGCCGCTATTATGGCAGCGCCTAGGGGCAGCACGATTTATTTTCCAAAGGGAACCTACAGAGTAAGACCCTTATTTTTAAAGAGTGATATTACTCTTTACCTTGAAAATGGGGCGGTCATATTAGGTGATACGAACCGTGAGAATTACCCGGTTCTCCCCGGGATGATAAAGTCGGGAGATGGAAGGGTAGAATATAACCTTTCTTCCTGGGAAGGAAATCCTATGACTGAATTTGCCTCATTAATTACAGGAATAAATGTAAAAAATGTAAGCATAACGGGGCCGGGAGCAATAGATGGAAACGCCGAAAATTCCGACTGGTGGAAGAACGCTAAGATTAAGCGGATTGCGTGGAGGCCTAAGACCATATTTTTTGACCATTCGGAAAATATAAGGCTTCAGGGAATTACGGTTAAGAACTCGCCGTCCTGGACCATCCACCCATATTATTGTGATAATGTGAGAATTACGGATATTTCAATAGAAAATCCTTACGATTCACCGAATACTGACGGAATCGATCCGGAAAGCTCATCTCTTGTGGCAATAACGGGAGTTCATATTTCTGTCGGTGATGATTGCGTAGCGGTTAAGTCCGGCAAGAAATATATGGCCGAAAAGCATTATAAGAGAGCGGCGAATGTGATTATTAAGAACTGCTTCTTCGAAAACGGTCATGGAGCGGTTACGGCGGGAAGCGAAATATCCTGTGGTTTGTCCGGACTTAAAGTAAAGAATTGCCTCTTTAAAAATACGGACCGCGGCCTAAGAATAAAAACGAGGCGGGGAAGAGGCATGCTTTCAGTGATGAGCGGGATAGAATTTTCCGATGTAGAGATGCAGGGCGTTCGCATGCCATTTACGATAAATATGTTTTACTTCTGCGACCCTGACGGGCATACATCTTACGTCCAGAACAGGGAATACATGAAGCCTGACGAGGGAACACCGCAGATAAAGGATATTACCGTTAAAAATGTGAACTGCGCTCTGGCTGACGCGGCTTTCTTTACCTGTGCGGCTCTTCCTGAGAGCCCGGTAGAGAAAATACGCATGGAAAATGTAACCGTAAATTTCAGACCGCCGGAAGGAAGGAAAGCGGCAGTGCCTGTTATGATGGATAATTTCCCTCCTGTGAGCGGGAAAAGCATCTACCTTGAAAACGTAAATGGATTTAACTGTGAAAATGTAATTATTAAGGGAAGCTCCGATAAGGAGCCTGAATTAATAAATGTTGTAAATAAAGATTTATATACAGTGAGGTATGAAAATGAGTGATAATTTCGACCTTATCTCGATGGGGGAGATAATGCACCGCCTGTCACCACCGATAAATGAAAGGCTCGCGAGCTGCACGACGCTTGTCAAGCGGGCCGGCGGTTCCGAGTTGAACGTAGCCGCGGGCGTAGCTGAATTGGGACTTAAGAGCGCTGTAATTACAAAGCTTCCAAGTGACGATATCGGGTCATTTATAAGAAGCTCTATGAGAAACGCTAAGGTAGATGACAGCCTTGTTATAGATGATAATTCGGGACTCGGAAGAACCGGTATTTATTATTATGAATACGGCGCTACCCCGAGAAAGCCTAAGGTAGTTTATGACAGACGGCACGCTTCATTTAACACGATAAGCGAAAATGAAATTAATCCTGCTATATTTACCAAAACGAGATTATTTCATACGAGCGGAATTACGCTTGCTCTTTCTAAAAATAACAGGGATACGGCGATAGAAGCCGTCAAGAAATTTAAAAGCGGTGGGGCTAAGATAAGCTTTGATGTAAATTACCGCGCGAATCTCTGGAGTGAAGAGGAAGCGAAGAAGACGATAGAGGAAATTCTTCCTTATATTGATATTTTATTTATTTCTGAAGAGACAAGCCGGAGGATGATGGGAAAGAGCGGTGAGCTTGAAGAAATAATGAAATCCTATACGAGGGATTATCCTATATCTTATGTCTGCACAACAAGAAGAACTGTTAAGAGCCCTAAGTGTCACGACTTTACGTCAATTATTTATGACGCGAGGGAGGGGAAGGTACTTAGCGAAGCGCCTTATAGCGATATAGATGTCATTGACAGAATTGGGTCCGGTGACGCTTATGTATCGGGAGCATTATACGGATTCCTTAAATATGGAACCGGTGAAAAGGCGCTTAAGTTTGGCAACGCTATGGGAACTCTTAAGAATACGGTTCTGGGAGACATAACCGAGACGTCACTTCCTGAAATCACGAAAATTATTAATGATCACGATGGAAACGGTGACGGATCGGAGCTTTCAAGGTAGAAAAGGAGGAAAATATGGAACTAAGAACAGCGTGCTCACCTGAGGACGTAAAGCATTACACAACAGAAAGACTCAGAAAAGAATTTTTCGTTGAGAAAATATTTTTGGAGGACGATATTAAGTTAGTTTACAGCCATATCGACAGAATTATTTTTGGCGGCGCTATGCCTGTAAATAAGGAATTAAAATTAACTGCCGGTGATGAGCTTAGAGCTGAATATTTCTTACAGAGGCGTGAGCTTGGAATTATTAATATAGGCGGAGCGGGAATTATTTCAGCTGACGGAAAGGAATATAAAATAGGGCCTCGCGACGGCATGTATATAGGCAAGGGAACTCGGGATATTATATTTAAGAGCGAGGATAAAAATAATCCCGCGAAGTTCTATATGGCGAGCGCTCCTGCCCATATGACTTATCCGACCGTCCGCATTCTTAAGGACGCTAAGGCTGAATCTGACAGCGATATAGAGATTCTTCCCGTAAATAAAAAGGAATTAGGTACGCTTGAGGAGTCTAACCATCGTACAATAAATAAATATATACTTCCGGGTCAGGTTGAATCCTGCCAGCTTGAAATGGGATTAACTCATCTTGAACCGGGCAGCATCTGGAACACAATGCCTTGCCACACCCACGACAGAAGGATGGAGGTTTATCTCTATTTTGACCTCTCAGAAAATGATTATGTCCTTCATTTAATGGGTGAGCCTAAGGAAACAAGACACATAATTATGAGAAATGAGCAGGCTGTCATAAGTCCCAGCTGGTCTATTCACGCGGGGGCAGGCACAAAGAACTACACATTTATCTGGGCAATGGTCGGAGAAAATCAGGATTTCGACGACATGGATGATATAGAAAATAAGGAGTTGCTTTAATGCGGGACAGGTCATAAGACCTGTCATATCATGTTGACTTTTTGAAAGGTGGATAATTATGAGTGATTTTTTACAGAAATTCGCGCTTACAGGAAAGGTAGCCTGGGTTACAGGCGCCAGCTATGGTTTAGGACTTGCTTACGCTGAGGCCTTCGCCGCGGTCGGAGCTAAAATCGTATTTAACGATATTAAGCAGGAGCTGGTTGACAGAGGTCTTGCCGAATATAAGAAAAAGGGCATTGACGCTTACGGAAAGGTATGCGACGTTACAAATGAGGATGACGTAAAGGCATTTGTAGCTGACGTTGAGAAAAATGTAGGTCCGATTGATATCTTAGTAAATAATGCCGGAATTATCAAGAGAATTCCTATGACTGAAATGAGTGTCAAGGAATGGGATCAGGTAATTAATGTTGACCTCACAGGCCCATTTATCTGCTCTAAGGCGGTTCTTCAGGGAATGATTGAGAGAAGACACGGTAAGATAATTAACGCCTGCTCTATGATGAGTGAGCTCGGCCGTGAGACTGTATCGGCTTACGCCGCGGCTAAGGGTGGCCTCAAGATGCTTACAAGAAATATCTGCTCTGAATATGGCCAGTACAATATTCAGTGCAACGCTATCGGACCGGGCTATATAGCTACTCCTCAGACAGCTCCGCTTCGTAAGAGAGACGAGGATGGTTCTATGGCTCCTTTTGACAGATTTATCCGCTCTAAGACTCCTGCCCAGAGATGGGGCCATACCGAGGATCTTCAGGGCTTAGCCGTATTCCTTGCTTCTGAAGCTTCCGACTTTATTAACGGTCAGGTTATCTATATCGATGGCGGTATCCTCGCTTACCTGGGTCAGGATCCTTCAAATCTCGATGAGAGCAAGTTTGCGGCCGAGGAAGAAGAGGAAATATGAATAGCGAAAAGACTTTAAAAGCTATCGAAGCAGTATCGAAGGTGGGGATAATTCCTGTCGTTGTGTTAAACGACGCAGGTGACGCAAAGCCGCTCGGCGAGGCCCTCGTAAAGGGCGGCCTCCCTGCGGCAGAGGTGACATTCCGCACTGACGCGGCCGAAGAGAGCATAAAAATATTATCAAGGGAATATCCCGAGATGTACATTTTAGCGGGAACGGTACTTACCGTAGCCCAGGTAGATAAGGCTGTAAACGCCGGCGCTAAAATGATAGTAAGTCCGGGCTTTGACCCTGAAATCGTTCAATATTGCCTTGCGAATGACATCCCGGTATGCCCGGGAACGCAGACACCTAGCGAGGTTATAGCGGCTTATAAGTTCGGCCTTGACCATGTTAAGTTCTTCCCTGCCGAAAACGCAGGCGGCCTTCCGATGATTAAGGCAGTCGGCGCCGCCATGGTGAATATGAAATTCATGCCGACCGGCGGAATTAACGCCACGAACGTCCGTGAATATTTAGAGTGTGAAAAAATATTCGCCTGCGGCGGTTCCTGGATGGTAAAGAGCGATATGATCTCAGGCCATGATTTCGCTGCCATCGAGGCAAAAGCTCGCGAAGCCCACGAGATCGTAAAAGAAATCCGCGGCTGACCCTTTAATTCTTTTAGTTAATAAGTTAAGGCATACTTACTTTTGGTTTTCTCCTTTGATTTAGGCTCCCCATTCGGGGAGCCTTTTTTACTCCTACCCTACCAGTGCCTGGTCCACTAAAATTTACATAAACGAGCGTAGCGAAGTTTATGCAAATTTTGGTGTACCTGGCACGGGAAGTTCTAGCCAATGTAAATTCCTTGCGGAGTAAATACCCAATATATGGAATACATATGACAATAAATGCCAAATAATATTTCTCGAAAGGCCGATGCCATGCGGACTTGCAACAAACTTTAAAAACTTTTAGAATACCCCTTGACAAATTCGGGGGGGTACTATAATTAGGCCAAAATCATAGTGCTTTAGCTAGTTGAAGTGTTTGCTAATCTTAAAAGCACGGAGTGCGCCCTGTGGGCGTCCGAATCGACCCGACTCGGAAGGAGGTCCGATTCCTCCGGGGTGTTTCCCATGAGGGAGAGATACCGCAATAGTGCGGTTCCCGATGCATTTTGGTTCCGATGATGATAAGGATCGGAACAGTTAGGAGATAGCGATGAATATACGTAAATCACTCAACAAGGTCACATTAATGGCGCTTTCAGCTGTAATGCTCGGAAGCATGGCCACACCGGCACTTGCGGCGGATACAACAACCCCAACGACAACGACCGGGGCAACAGACACAACAAAGACAGATACCGGTACGGACACTAAGACCACTACAGGCGATACCAAGACAGAAGAGACAAAGACAACAGAAGAGACAAAGAAAGACGACACAGCAACTGTTAGTGCCATTAAAGATTTGCCTGAAGTATCATTTAGGACAAGTAGTGCCGCTACAGTTGACGTAGATGATGGGCTTAAGACAGCTAATGCAGAGCTTGAAAAGGTTACAACTGCAAGTGGTGATGAAGGTAGAACAAAGGCTGCTGTTGAAGGTAGAACAAAGGCTGCTGTTGAGGCTGTCAAAGATTCTGTTAAAGGCTCTGATAGTATAGATAAAAGCTGTGCTGCTGCTGTTACGACTGCAGATGAAAACGACACAATCATAGAGAAACTTGTTACCGACAAGACAACTAATGAGTATAAGGCGTACAAGAGCGCTTATGATGCTTTAAAGGCTAAAGCTAATGTTAACACCTTTGCCACAGCACAGAGTGAAGTTGAGAGT
The DNA here is from genome assembly GCA_900314885.1 of uncultured Eubacteriales bacterium. Classification (GTDB taxonomy): domain Bacteria; phylum Bacillota; class Clostridia; order Lachnospirales; family Lachnospiraceae; genus Catonella. The sequence goes on along the minus strand of OMWY01000006.1, from coordinate 52,325 downwards.
GCGGTTAAAGACATTGAAGATACAGATACAACAGCTGAGAATGTAAAAAAAGCCAATAATACGATTAGTGGAATTGTCACTAAACTAGAAAATGCAAAGAAAGAGTACAATGGCTATATCACAGCATACAAGAGCGCTGTCGCTGCTTTAAAGAAGGTAATCACTGGAGAGGCAAAACCTACCAAGCCTTCAACTAATTCCGGCAGCGGTTCATCTTCAAGCTCCTCAGGCTCTTCAAGCAGCTCATCATCAGGCAGTACCGTAACCGAGCCTATTGTACCTTCGACTACCGTTAAGCCTGATTACACCGTAACCGGACCATCTGTAACCACAACCGGCCCTGCGGTTACACCTGCTAAGCCTACTGAGACCACAAAGCCAACCGAGACAACCAAGCCTTCAACTACAACCACGACAACAACCACAACTACCAAGACTCCTGCGGTAAAGAAGGTAAGCAAGAACACCTACAAGGTAAGCACAAAGGCTGTTAAGTTTAAGAAGGGCGCTACCAAGAGTGTTAAGGTATCTACTGCTCAGGTTAAGGCTGTCCTTAAGAAGGCAAAGACCAAGAGTACAGTAAAGAAGACCGTATATTCTATTGACAAGAAGTACGCTAAGTACGCTAAGATTAACAGCAAGACAGGTAAGATTACAATGCTGAAGAAGGGCAAGATAGTAGTAAAGGCTACCCTTACCCTCAAGAACGGCAAGAAGATAGTAATCCAGATTCCTGTAACCCTTAAGTAATAAAAAGTAAAGAAAGAATCCCGAGTCAGGCACGCAATGCTTCTCATCGCAAGTCTGACACGGGATGTTTTTATCTTTGCATATTGACAAATCTTCTGAACCGTTTTATACTGTTACTTGGTGCCGCATGTCGAGGCACATATTAATTCAGACACATTCAACGCTTCCATACGCCGAATGAAGAAAATCAGCAAGCTGATTTTCTTTTATTATAACCGATGGATTGAGGGCCCCTACCCTCAATCCCGGGGCGTATCACTTCGTGATACGCCAATATATGTGTCATGTATCAAGAAAGAAACCATGTTATGCAGATGCTCTTGTAACCTAAGGGTGCTTTGGCAGTTGTGGTGGTTTTTTCTTAAGTCTTTTCACTAGGTTATAGCCGTTCATATAACACTTGCTTGGCTGATGCGCTGAGGTGGTGGTGAATTGTGGCATGCACTCGGTTTCTGATAATTCTGAAATACTTTTAAGTTGACTTTTACTTTTTAAGGTGTTAATATAGATAAGCGGAAGGCATTAAGGCTTTCCGCTATTATTGTTTAAGGGGGGATTTAGATAATGGGACTTAAGGTATCCGTTGTGGAAGTAAATAAACTTTGTGACTCATTGAGAAAAAGTCTTGAGGATGTAGTTGATGAGCTGGAAAAGGTCTCTGAGAGAATAGACGATTTCCTTGATGAAGAGTATCTTGATGGAGAGGCATATTCTAATCTTAAGGAACATATCTCTGATTATAGTATCACCATAAAAAGTCTTATAGATGCTTATCGGGATGGTGAGGATGAAGCCACCAAATTGAAGGAGGCAGTCGATAATAAACTGGCTCCCGACACAGAGCTTGATGAGAATCTTCTTAACGACACAATTGATTCACTCACGACTATAAATAAGATGTTAGATGATGAGAATTCATTATTACATAATGAACTTTCATCAGAAATGTTGCTACCTGCGGAAGAAAGAGACCTTCAATATGAACAGGCTTTACGCCACCGCATAAATGCCAACGATAACGAAATTAATGATAATAAAAGAATAATTACAGAATGCCATAGCAAAATAGAAAAGCTGCATCAGTTAGAATATTCCACAAGGTTTATGTTTGAAGGAATATGCGACAGAGTTATGAAAGCGAAGAAAGCCCTAAAGACTGTAGCCATATCCTTTAACGCAAATAATTGACTTATCAATCAGCTCCTTATCGTGTTCAAAAGGATCATATAATTCCGATTTAATATATTTTTTTATCCCACAGTCGGATTTTTGAAGTGTCTTTACGATTAAAAAAGCGTGCACAAGGGCCCCGCAATAATTGGTGTGTGTATTGTCGACACAGAGGAGCCTGCTTGCCGTGCGTGAGTGAAGGTAAAGCCCGTCGTAACCCATTTTCTTATTTAATTCAAGCGTAAGGGCTGTTAAATCAACTAAGGTTACCTTACAAGCTTTAGCTAATTATCTCTCTGCCTCAGGGTAATCTCCATCCGCCGTAATATGAATATCGCTCCCCTTATAAACGCCGTCCTCAACCCACCTTACCGTTGGCGTGATAAGAATAGGCGTCACATCATTTTCGAGGGCGGGCTTAATATAACTTGTGTAGAGCCTGTTAGCGAAGCTTCCTTCGGTATCCTTGTCACCGCTTCCGCTTGTAAATGTGACATCCCCATGCTTCTCGTCATTGTGGCCGAAGCCAAGCATAATAAAATCTCCGGGCTTCATTCCTTCGAGGAATAGCCTGTAATTATCCCGTGTAGTGAAGCTCTTCGAGCTCGTCCCGGAAATGGCAAGATTCTTTACTTCAAGTTCATCATTAAAAAACATTGGCAGGGCAGTCCCGTAGCCGTAACGCGGCATATAATAGTTGTCGTTGAAGGCGCTTACAGTACTGTCCCCAAGTACCCATAAAGTGTGTCCCATATATCTTCTCCTTAAAACATGATACTAAAATCTTACTATCATTCCGGCGATAAGTCAACAGAGATATTTGACTAAAAGATAGGAAAATGGTAAAATAATTGTGACACCGCTTAGTGGTGTCGCTTTCAACATGAAATAAAGAAAAGCATACACGGACCGTGCAAGTTACTTAGGGTACAGTACGGAAAATGTAGATCATAGCCCTGCCTGATGGCCGTGAAAACGTCCAATGGCGAAGCTATGCATTTACAAGAATATACAGAATCTATTATCAGAGTGAGGTAACGTATATGACTATAGAAGAACGCGCGGAGAAAGCGGTAGAGCTGAAGCATAATGGACACAATTGCGCCCAGGCCGTTATTGGTGCCTGTTCGGATTTCGTTGATGGCGACACGGAAATGATGCTTAAGATGACAAGCGGCTATACGGCAGGCATGGGTTGCATGGAATCTACATGCGGAGCCCTTAATGGCGCAGTGATGATTGCCGGAATCTTAACGGATGGAAAGGGTACGGCCCGCACCGCGGCAAAGCTTCTTAAGAATTTCGACCAGAAGTCAGGCGCCACAATCTGCAAGGACCTAAAGGGAGTCGAGACCGGGAAGGTCCTGTGCCCCTGTGATGACTGCGTAAGAAACGCGGTTATGTGCCTGGGAGAAGAATTTAACGGTTTGACCTGACATTCCTAATCCAGTGGGAAATAAAGAACGAAAAGAAGGAAAACAGATAAGAAGGGTAGATAATATGCGAGATTATTTTTCAGTAGTAATGGATGAAACAGAAGCAAAAGGAAGGGAAGAAGGAAGAGAAGAAGGAATGTCTCAAGGCGAAATCGTTGGTACAATAAAAACCATGCGCCAATTCAAGGTTTCGGATGAAGAGATAGAAAAAAGCATAGTGAATGAATATCATATCACCCTTGAAGTGGCGCATATGTATCTGAGTGAAGATGGAGGGAAATACAACGCCCTCCGTGATGAGAAATAATCATATTCTGTCATTACCGTGTCTGGCTCTCTTGGGGTAAGTTCCTCCGGAGCTTACCAGTCTTAGCCTACTCTCCCACGACTTTATCGTGGGTCCCTCTCTAGTTGGACGTGAAATATTTCTATATTATCCACTGGATATTGCCTGATGGTATAGAAATCATAAAAACATATTCATGATGAGAATGTGATACTTTTTATCATATACTAAAATCTGTAAAAGTAGTAATGCGGAGGACTAAAGTTGAACGCAATTGATTTATTTGCTGGATGTGGCGGCTTATCAAAAGGTTTTATGGATGCTGGGTTTCAGATACTTCTTGGTGTAGACAATGATCAGGCTGCATTGAATACATTTGAAAGAAACCATAATGGTGCAATAGGCCTTAATGCTGATTTATCAAAACAAAGCACATTTAATGAAATAAAACATATTGTTGCTGAAAGAGATATTGATGTTATTGTTGCGGGCCCTCTCTGTCAGGGATTTTCGTTAACTGGCCCGCGAAATTTTGATGATCCTAGGAATAAACTGTATTTAGCTGTGATTGAAATGGTTAGGCAATTTCAACCTAAAGGCTTTATAATTGAAAATGTTCCTGGAATGGCAAGAATGTATAAAGGAGAAGTTATGCGCAGCAGATTATGGCGTACCGCAATTACGTAACAGACTTATATTCATGGGGATAAGAGAAGATATAGGGAAGCAAGAGGCGGTAACCATGCTATTTATGATGGAGAGCTACCTGAAGTTGAGGATGAGATTGATAGAGTTAGATTACAAGCTAATGGGGAATATGACGTAGCTATCGATGAAACTGTTACTAAAAGAACACAGAATGAAGAGACAGAATCAATGGCTAGTCTGTTTAATTCTGTCTCATTTCATGATTTTGTTTTAATGGGATATAAGCATCAATGTGCCGTTACTAGAAGAGTAATTCGTTATAGAAATTATATGAACTTAGAAGCAGCTCACATATGGCCAAGATCTCATGACGGGCTTTACTTACCATGCAATGGTATAGCATTGTGTAGAGATATGCATTGGGCATTTGATAAAGGCATGTTTACTATTGATGACGATTATAAAATTCGGGTTCATCCTGATATAGATAGCGATTATCTAAGGCAATACGATAAAAAAACATTATTTTTACCGGAAGATAGTTTCTTTCAGCCATCACGGGAGAACTTACGTTACCACCAACGAAATATATATGGATTATTTAAGACTGCAGGTTCGTTAACAAGGGCAACAAGAATTATATAAAGACATAAGCACGAGAATTTTAATGTTGGGATGGTATTTGCTGAAAATCGCCTGCTTGAAGACTTCTCCGCGGCTGAAAATCTCGCGATTACAGGTAAATATTTTTCTGAGAACAGGGCAAGGGAGGAATTAGTGAAATTTCTTCCCGCCGACAAATGTGATATACCGGTTAAATTATTGGATGCTGAGACAAAGAGGATTGTCGCTATTGTAAGAGCCTGCGTATATCCATCGAACATCCTTTTACTCGATGAGCCATTTAGAGACGTTTCTGAGGATATGCGGCAACGTGCTCTTAATTATATTCTTGAATCGGCAGGGCACAAGGCGGTTGTCGCCGCGCAGAGGGATTCCGGCGGCCTTGAAAGCTTCAGGGAAGCTGCTTTGGACATGAAAGAATGAAGTATACATCAATTTCCGATATTCTTAAGAAGGAATATGGGCAGAAGGTTTATAGGCTTTCTCTGCAGTCGGGGTGCGGCTGCCCTAATCGGGACGGAACCATTGGAGTAGGTGGCTGCACCTTCTGCTCTGAGGGCGGATCGGGTGACTTCGCGGCTCCCTTGCTTCCGCTCGATGAGCAGATAAGGCTCGCGAGAAAGAGAGTGGATGCGAAAATATCCGATAAAATTCCGATAGAAGATAGAAAATATATAGCATATTTTCAAAGCTACACTAACACATGGGGCGATCGGGAAAGATTAAAGTGCCTTTATGACGAAGCGATTCACCACTCTGAGATATGCATACTTTCCGTCGCCACGAGACCTGATTGCATCGACAACGACTGGATTTCTTATTTCTCTGAGCTAAATAAATATAAGCCTGTGTGGATTGAATTGGGGCTTCAGACGGTAAATGATAAAACAGCGGACCATTTTCTTCGCGGATATAAAACAGAGGTGTATGAAAGCACATACAAGGCGCTAAAAGAGGCCGGATTAACGGTAATAACTCACATCATTTTAGGACTGCCGGGTGAGGGCCGTAATGATATGCGCGCTACCGTAAAATATGTGAAGGACCTATATGAATCGTTCCAAAGGGATTATCCGGATATAAGGTCGGATGGAGTGAAGCTCCAGCTCTTGCACATTTTAAAGGGTACGAAATTATATGAGGAATACAAGGAAAATCCTTTTCATATATTAACACCTGAGGAATATACGGAAATCATAATTGATTCCCTTAGAGTTCTCGGTCCCGAGGTTGTAATTCACCGTCTTACCGGCGATGGGCCTAAAAGACTTCTTGTTGCTCCACTCTGGTCGGCAGATAAGAAGCGGGTGTTAAATATGCTGACGAACGCGATAAAAATGGCACTGTGAAAAGTGGGTCTTTAAAAATCGGAGGAGATGTAGTATAATGTGGTCAGTATGCGCAAAACAGGAGTAAACATGAAAAGAGAATTTACTAAAATGCATGGCTGCAGCAATGACTACATCTACTTTGACTGCACGAAAGCTAAGATCGCTGACGCTGAAGGCCTTGCGATAAAGCTTTCAGACAGGCATACGGGCATCGGTGGCGATGGGATTATACTTATCTACCCATCAAGGGTCGCTGATTTCCGCATGAAGATGTATAACATGGATGGCTCTGAGGGCCAGATGTGCGGCAACGGCGTAAGGTGTGTCGCAAAATTTATATATGATCATGACCTTATGAAGTCTGACACAATCCGCATAGAGACCGGTGTCAGAACCGATGAAGAGAGCGAAGCGGGACATGTTCCCGAAAATTCAATAAAGACTATAAAGCTTAAGTTCAATGGCAGCGAGGTAGTAGGAGCCACTGTGGATATGGGCGAACCAATCCTTACGCCGGAGAAAATTCCGGTTGATATCAAGGGGAAAGAAAAGATAGTCGCTGAACCGATCACCATAGCCGAGAAGGACTACCTCATGACCTGTGTTTCCATGGGAAATCCGCACGCGGTTGTATTTGTGGATGATCCGGAAGAGATAGATCTTCCTAAGATTGGTCCGAAGTTTGAGCATAATCCTATCTTCCCGGCCCGGGTTAACACTGAATTTATCCACGTCAACAGCAGGAGTGACATCAGTATGCGGGTATGGGAGCGCGGCAGCGGTGAGACACTTGCGTGCGGTACGGGAGCCTGCGCGAGTGTCATGGCCTGCATTTTAAATGGCTTCACGGATGATGAAGTTACGGTTCACCTTCGCGGAGGCGACCTTCTTATAAAATATGAAAGAGAGCGGAACCACATTATCATGACAGGCAATGCCGTGACAGTATTTACAGGATCCGTCGAGGTTTGACATGCTTTTAAAGGACATACTTAAGGACACTGAACATACCCTTGTATCAGAGGGTGAGGATATAGAGATAGAAAATGTAGTATATGACTCAAGAAAGGTTACAAAGGGTTCGCTCTTTATAGCCCTTACGGGAGCGAATTCTGACGGCCACAAGTTTATAGGAAACGCGATTGACGCCGGCGCTATCGCTGTGGTTGTAGAGCATGACGTGCCTATACTCGAGGGAGTAACCGTAATTAAGGTAGAGAACAGCCGTAAGGCGCTCGCAAGCATAGCGGCCGCATGGTTTGGGTATCCGGCGAAGAAGCTTACGTTAATCGGCATTACCGGAACCAAGGGTAAGACCACCACAAGCTACATGACCTACGGAATCCTTAAGGAAGCGGGAATTAAATGCGGCCTTATAGGCACAATAGAGGTAATTATCGGTGATAAGCACATCCATTCGCTTAACACAACGCCTGAGTCATATCTCGTTCAGGAATATTTCAAGGAAATGGTCGATGCGGGTATCACCCACGTTGTCATGGAGGTTTCGAGCCAGGCCCTCAAGTACCACAGGGTTGAGGGGATAAATTATGACATCGGAATATTTACAAATATAGAGCCTGACCACATAGGTGCCGGTGAGCATACTGATTTCAACGACTACATGAATGCGAAGGCGAAGCTCTTTAAGCAGTGTAAGGTCGGAATCATTAACGCCGACGCCGAACACCTCGATGGAATCCTTCCGGGCCATACCTGCGAGGTTAAGACATTCGGTCTCGCCGGTAAGAATAATCCCGATTACGCGGCTTCGAACACTGAATTAACGAAGGCTCCGGGAGTGCTTGGCGTGAGCTTCGATCTTACTCATGGCAATGAAAATGAGAAGATAAATGTCGATATGCCTGGCGCTTTTTCGGTACATAATGCCCTTGGCGCGATAGCGGCGACCCGTGAGCTTGGCATAAGCTATGAGGCCATAAAGGCGGCCCTTGCCAAGGTCCGTGTGAACGGCAGGGTTGAAATAATGCCGGTATCGCCGCATTTTACAGTGATAATTGACTACGCCCATAACGCTATGGGACTTGAGAGCATTTTGACTACGCTTAAGGCCTATCACCCGAAGAGGCTTGTGACTGTGTTCGGATGTGGCGGCAACAGGGCGCGCGACAGGCGTTTCTCCATGGGCGAGGTGAGCTCTAGGCTTTCAGACCTGTCGGTTGTAACGAGTGACAATCCGCGTTTTGAGGAGCCGATGGATATTATTAACGATATCCTCACGGGAATCGCGAAGGCGGATGGAAAATATAACGTAATTCCTGACAGAGCTGAGGCGATAAAGAAGACGATTCTCTCTGCTAAGGAAGGCGACGTAATTGTCATAGCGGGCAAGGGACACGAGGACTACCAGGAAATCAAGGGCGTAAGGCATCATATGGATGATCACGAGCTGGTGCTTGACGCGGCGAAGGAGCTAAAATGAAGATAAGAGTTAAGGATATTGTAAATGCCACTAATGGAAAACTTTTACAGGGCGACCCGGAAACTGTGGTTGTCGCGTTTTCGACAAACAGCAAGGAAATCCCCGAGATGACAGGGAAGTCAGTCCTTTTTGTGCCTGTGATGGGAGAGAGGGTTGATGGCCATCGCTTTATCGGAAATGCCTGCGAGTCAGGTGCTGTAGCCTTCTTTATAAAGGAAGGCCATACAAGGCCTGAGGTCCCTGCCGACAAGTGCGCCATCGAGGTTGAGGATACGGTTAAGGCTCTTCAGGACACGGCCAAGTGGTATCGCGGCAACTTCACGATTCCTGTAATCGGCGTAACCGGGTCTGTGGGGAAGACATCCACGAAGGAAATGATCTCCGCTGCCCTCTCATCAGTAAAAATTCATAAGACGAGCGGCAATCAGAACAGCCAGATAGGTCTGCCTATAACAGTTCTCGGTATCGAGGATGATGATAAGGCGGCGGTTGTTGAGATGGGCATGAGTGAGTTTGGTGAAATGGAGCGCATCGCTGACTGCGCCCGCCCGAATTTCGCTGTATTTACAAATGTTGGCATCGCCCATATAGGAAATCTCGGCTCGAAGGAGAATATCAGGGCTGAAAAGCTTCATATCACGGACCATTTTACTGATGACAGCGTATTATTCGTAAATAATGACGACCCTATGCTCGCCGAGCTTGCGAAAGAGGGATGCCCGGCCCGCCCTTCGAGGGTTAAGAATATAGTTACCTTCGGTACAACGAGCGATGCCGATTACTACGCTTCGGGTATTTCGGTTTCGGGTGACGGAGTAGACTTCACGGCTAATTACCCGACTAAGGGTGGCACTGTCGGGAGCTCTCATATTCATCTAGAGGTTCTTGGAATCGTAAATGTATTGAATGCCCTCGCGGCTATAGCTGTGGCTGACAGGCTGGGCATTTCACCTGAAGAGGCCAAGAAGGGCCTCGCAGTTTATAAGCCTCTTGATATGAGGGGAAATATTATTAAGAACAACGGTGTCACGATTGTTGATGATTCCTATAACGCCAGCCCTGATTCCATGAAGAGCTCCATAGACGTACTCATGTCTATGCGGGGTGGCACGAATCCTATAAGAAGAAGGTTCGCTGTATTTGCTGATGTGCTTGAGCTTGGTGAGACGAGCGAGAAGGAGCATTTCGCGGTCGGAACATTTATCCGTGAGAAAAACGCCGCCGATCCGGACCACAGGATTAACGTGCTTGTGACGGTAGGAGAGCAGGCAGCCCAGATAGCCTATGGAGCGACAAGCGATTTGGGCAGCACGAATCCTGAAGTTAAGATATTTGACAATAACCAGGAGGCAAGCGACTACCTTAAGGGAGAGCTTAAGGCCGGAGACGCGGTTATAATCAAGGGCTCAAGGGCCATGCATACTGATGAGATAGTTAAGAACCTCACAATGTGATTACTCTGCTATAACCCGGAGTTATACCTGGCCTCATTAATATTTTATAAAATAGTAGTGCAATTTTCTAAGAGGTGTGTTATAATGTAACAGTCGGACTGCATTATATATAGCAGTCATTTTAAGACTTATTTCCGAAGGAGGAAACAATGAAAAAAGTAGTTTCATTTGTGCTCGCCTGCGCTATGTCTCTTTCACTCGTAGCATGCGGCGGAAGTTCATCTTCTACTTCTACCACAACCTCAGGCAGTACCACATCAACCACATCCACAACCCAAACTGCAAGCTCAACTGCTTCTACAGCAGCTTCAAGCACCACCAGCGCAGCTTCTACAACAGATTCAGGCGCTACCACCGATGTAGCGTTCGTTACGGATGTCGGCAACATCGATGACCAGTCATTCAACCAGTACACATGGGAAGGTGTTCAGAACTTCTGCAGCACCAACAACCTTAAGGCTAACTACTATAAGCCATCAGAGGACTCAGATGCAGCTCGTCTTGAGCAGATGGATAATGCCGTTAAGGATGGCGCTAAGGCAGTAGTTATGGCGGGTTACCTTTTCGGTGCTTCTCTTGAGCAGGCTCAGGCTAAGTATCCTGACGTTTCATTCCTTGCTCTCGATGTCAGCACAGGCGACTTAAGCGATCCTGCAAGCAACACCGCTCTCATCACATATAAGGAAGAGCAGGCCGGATATCTCGCAGGCTACGCTGCGGTAGCTGATGGCTATACAAAGCTCGGATTCCTCGGTGGTATGGCAGTTCCTGCCGTTATCCGTTATGGTTACGGTTTCGTTCAGGGCGCTGACGCAGCCGCAAAGGAGCTTGGTAAGTCAGACGTTTCTATCAAGTATTGGTATTCAGGTTCTTTCGTAGCTACCGATGATATCAAGACAAAGATGGATTCATGGTATTCAGACGGCACAGAAGTTGTCTTCGCCTGCGGTGGTAGTATCTGCAACTCTTGCGTAGCTGCGGCTCAGGCTAATAACGGCAAGATGATCGGTGTCGATGTAGATCAGAGCGGTCTTGATCCTTGCGTAATTACTTCAGCTATGAAGGCACTCGCAAATTCAGTTGTTCTCGCTCTTACAGACTGCATGAACAATAACTGGAAGTTCTCTGATACATATGCAGGCAAAGAGACAAAGCTCGGCGCTGCTGAGGACTGCGTAGGCCTTCCAATGGATACTTCACAGTTCACAACATTTACAAAAGATCAGTATGACACACTCTTCAAGGGAATCGTAGATGGCACTATCACTGTTGATGACAGCTCTGATACCGCTAAGACTCCTGAAGTTACAGCTATAACTGTTGACTACGAGTCATAATCTTTTAAGATGATAAAGGGAACGCGTTTTGCGTTCCCTTTTATTTTGTAATCATTTTTGTGAAGTGGAAATTGTTTTGTTCATTTTTAACATAATAAGAGCACAAAAAGACTATTTTTTAGTGGAAATTCAGAGAGTTTTATGGTAAAATAGAAGGTACCGTAAAATCGGATAAATACATGGAGGTAAAGGCAGTGGCAGACGAAGACTATGTTATAGAGATGCTGAACATCGACAAGGTGTTCCCGGGCATCAAGGCTAACGATAACGTCACGCTTAAACTTCGCAGGGGCGAGATTCACGCGCTCCTTGGCGAGAATGGTGCCGGCAAGAGTACGCTTATGAGTGTTCTTTTCGGCCTGTACCAGCCGGACGCAGGTGTCATTAAGAAGGATGGCAAGGAAGTCAAGATTAACGACCCTAATGACGCCAACCGTCTCAACATTGGTATGGTACACCAGCATTTCAAGCTTGTTGAATGCTTTACCGTACTCGATAATATCATCCTCGGCGTGGAGGATACAAAGAACGGCTTCCTCGTACGTGACGCAGCGAGGAAGAAGGTTATGGACCTCTCTGAGAAATACGGTCTCAGGGTAGATCCGGACGCTTACATTTCCGATATTTCAGTCGGAATGCAGCAGAGGGTAGAGATTCTTAAGATGCTCTACCGCGATAACGAGGTCCTCATTTTCGATGAGCCTACGGCTGTGCTTACGCCACAGGAGATTGAAGAGCTCATGCAGATCATGAAGAACTTCAAGAAAGAGGGCAAGAGTATCCTTTTCATTACCCATAAGCTTAACGAGATTATGGAGGTTGCGGACCGTTGTACCGTACTCCGTAAGGGTAAGGGAATCGGCACTGTTGATATCAAGGATACAAATGAGGAAGAGCTCTCTAAGATGATGGTTGGTCGTGAGGTTAAGCTTGTGGTTGATAAGACTCCGGCTAAGCCTACCGATACTATTCTCTCTGTCAAGAACCTTACTGTTCCGGGCAGGACAAAGGACAAGGACGCGGTCAGAAATGTCAGCTTCAATGTGCGCAAGGGTGAGATAGTCTGCCTTGCGGGTATTGAAGGAAATGGCCAGACGGAGCTTGTCTATGGACTTACCGGGCTTACTAAGGTTAAGGGTGGCAATATCACGCTTAATGGCAAGGATATCACGGAAGCGCCTATACGTGACCGTTCCAAGGACGGCATGAGCCACATACCTGAGGACCGTCATAAGCATGGACTTGTGCTTGACTATACCCTTGAGCAGAACCTTATCTTACAGCGTTACTGGCAGCCTGAATTTTCAAGCCATGGCATTTTGAATAAGCCTGCCATGAGAAAATACGCCGAGCGCCTTATAGGTGACTACGATATCCGTTCCGGCCAAGGCCCGATTACTATCGCCCGCTCTATGTCAGGTGGTAACCAGCAGAAGGCTATCATTGCCCGTGAGGTTGATAAGAACCCTGACCTCCTTGTCGCGGTTCAGCCAACCCGAGGCCTCGATGTCGGAGCTATAGAGTACATTCACAAGAAGCTTGTGGAAGAGCGTGATTCGGGAAGGGCAGTCCTTCTTGTTTCTCTTGAGCTTGATGAGGTTATGAACCTTTCCGACAGAATTCTTGTTATGTATGAAGGCCAGATAGTCGGTGAGTTCGACCCTAAGAAGACTACAGTAGAAGAGCTCGGACTCTACATGGCCGGCGCGAGAAAACAGGAGGCAGCAAATGACTGAGAAGAAAAAGTTCTACCAGAGTGACATGTTTATCAGCATATTGGCCTCTGTTATTTCGGTAGTTATCGGACTTTTATTTGGTTACGTTTTACTTTTGATACTTAATCCGGGCAAGGCAAATGTAGGTATGGGAGCTATGCTCACTACCGGACTTTCAAGCCTTGACCAGTTCGGAAAGGTACTTTATACATCAGCTCCCCTTATGATGTGCGGTCTTTCCGTAGGATTTGCCTTTAAGACGGGTCTTTTCAATATCGGCGCTCCGGGACAGTACACTATGGGACTTTTCCTTGCCCTGGTTGCGGCTATACAGTTCCAGCTTCCATGGTGGTTATGCCTTATTTTCTCCATTCTTGGCGGCGCTGTATGGGGCATTTTTCCGGGACTCTTTAAGGCGCTTTTTAACGTAAATGAGGTTATTACCTCAATTATGTTTAACTGGATCGCCATGTACCTTGTTAACCTACTCTTCGCGAATATGCCTAAGATGCTTGCGAGCGCATGGGGCGCCACAAACTCAGACCGTACCGCAGATCTTCATAACGCGAACCCTTCGGCTATTATTCCTAAGGGTGGTATTGACAAGATTTTCGGCAATTCAAACTGGATAAATATAAGCGTTATTATCGCTGTAATTTTTGCCATACTTATCTGGTTTATACTTGAGAGAACAACCTTCGGATATGAGCTTAAGGCGGTCGGCTTAAATAAGGAAGCCGCAAGATACGCCGGTATCAACGCTAACCGTTCTATCATCCTCTCGATGATTATCGCGGGCGCACTTTCAGGCCTTGGCGGCGGTCTTTACTACCTCGCGGGTACTGTACAGTACGTAATGCTTAAGTCTATCCTTGGCATGGGATTTAATGGTATTCCTGTAGCTCTTCTCGCTAACTCGAACCCTATAGGAACCATTTTCTCGGCCCTCTTTATAAGCTATATCACTGTCGGCGGTTCAGCAATGCAGCCGAACTTTTCATCTGAGACGACTGAGATTATAGTTTCGGTTATTATTTACCTTGCCGCGTTTGCGCTTCTCATGAAAATGGTACTTGGAAAGCACCTCATGGGTAAGGGAAAGGAAGGTAAGAAAGCATGAATATTTTAGCCAATATCATTTCACTTACCGTGATTTTCACAGTACCGCTTCTGCTTGTAGCGCTCGGCGGTATGTATTCTGAGCACTCGGGCGTTATCAATATCGCCCTTGAGGGTATCATGGTTATCGGTGCCCTCTGCGCCTGCTTCACTCTTGAAGCCTGCGATAACGCAGGCTGGGGAGCGGTTCATCCTCAGCTTTGCATGCTGCTCGCTATTCTGGTTGCGGGAGTTATGGGATGCCTCTTCTCACTCCTCCTTGGCTTCGCGGCTATCAACCTCAAGGCTGACCAGACTATAGGTGGTACGGCTCTTAATATGTTCGCGCCGGCCTTCGCTGTCGTTGTAACCTGGGCTGTTCAGGGACAGGGACTTACTACAATTCCTATCCCGAGCTGGGTTCGTATCACCCAGAAGAACTTCGGCATGGAGCCATTTTCAGGCTTCTGGAATAATTTACTTTTTAAGTATTTTTACCTTACAACACCTATCGCTGTTATCCTCTTCATCGCGGCGTGGCTTCTTATGTACAAGACCCGTTTTGGTCTCCGTTTAAGGGCCTGCGGTGAGCACCCACAGGCAGCGGACTCTGTAGGTATAAATGTATACAGGATGCGTTATGCGGGTGTAATGATTTCCGGTTTCCTTGGAGGTATCGGTGGTCTTGCTTACACTGTAGCGGTTGGTTCAGGATTCAACTCATCTGTAGGTGGTTATGGC
The DNA here is from genome assembly GCA_900314885.1 of uncultured Eubacteriales bacterium. Classification (GTDB taxonomy): domain Bacteria; phylum Bacillota; class Clostridia; order Lachnospirales; family Lachnospiraceae; genus Catonella. Next base: position 37,292 of record OMWY01000006.1, on the reverse strand, counting down.
TTCCTTGCTCTTGCGGTTATGATTTTTGGTAACTGGAAACCATTTACAATTCTTGGCTCTGCTGTATTCTTCGCCCTCTTTAAGGTTATCGCGGCTTACAACAGTTCGCTTCCGTTCCTTCCTAAGTTTGAGGGAGTCGCTGACAAGTCATCGCTCTACCAGATGCTTCCTTACATCGTAACGATGATAGTTCTTGTATTCACATCAAAGAACTCGAAGGCGCCAAAGGCAGAAGGTATCCCATATGACAAGGGATCGAGGTAAAAAATATGGTTGATTATACAGAAGGTTCCGGTAAGCAGTATCATACCGGCGTAGGCCCGGGAGACGTTGGTAAATATGTTATCCTCCCCGGCGACCCAAAGCGTTGCGAGAAAATCGCTAAGCATTTCGATAATCCTGTAAAAATAGCTGACAGTCGTGAATTTGTTACGTATACAGGAACAATAGACGGAGTTAAGGTTTCCGTAACGAGTACAGGCATAGGCGGCCCTTCAGCGTCGATAGCTCTGGCGGAACTCGCCCAGTGCGGTGCCGATACATTTATCCGCGTTGGCACCTGCGGCGGTATGCAGCTTGACGTAGAAGGCGGTGACACCGTTATAGCGAGCGGCGCAGTCAGGATGGAAGGCACCAGCAAGGAGTTTGCCCCGATAGAGTATCCTGCGGTACCTGATGTCACGGTAATGAACGCTCTGATTCAGGCTGCCGAAAATATGAAAACTCCTTATCATGTCGGCGTTGTTGAGTGTAAGGACTCATTCTTTGGCCAGCATGAGCCTGAAATAATGCCTGTTAGCTATGAACTTCAGAATAAATGGGAGGCATGGCTCCGCATGGGATGCCTGGCTTCTGAGATGGAGTCAGCGGCGCTCTTTATAGCAGGTTCATTCTTCAAGGTTCGTGTAGGCTCATGCTTCCTCGTCGTAGCTAACCAGGAGCGCGCGAAGAAGGGACTTCCTAATAAGCAGGCACATGATACCGAGCAGGCTATTTCCACGGCAGTCGAGGCTATAAGAATCCTTATTAAGAAGGATGGTGTTAAGAATGACTGATGATGAGCTTGTAAATGAGGCAATGCTTGCCCGTAAAATGGCTTATGTACCTTATTCACACCATGCTGTAGGGGCTGCGCTTCTTACAAAATCAGGCAAGGTTTACAGGGGCTGCAATATTGAAAACGCGGCTTTTACCCCGACAAATTGCGCTGAGAGAACCGCGGTTTTTAAGGCTGTAAGCGAAGGCGAGAAGGATTTTGAGGCTATTGCCATAGTTGGTGGCCCTGTGAATTCCGAGAAGCTTCATATCTGCCCTCCATGCGGGGTTTGCAGACAGGTATTGCGTGAATTTACGAATCCTAAGACCTTCAGAGTAATATTAGGCGCTACGGACCCGGCCGAGACCAAGAAAATGGTCCTTGAGGACGTTCTTCCGTATTCTTTTGGACCGGAGAATATGGATTTTGTTTAGATCCAACAAAGTATGCACAGCAATAAAGCTTGCTTTAATTGCTTTACATTTCAACTAAAGGAAAGACAATCTTGTCTTTCCTTTTTTTCTTGACATAGAGGGCTAAGTAGATTAAAATATCTATAAGTGTGTGAACAAAATGGCAGAGACAGCAAAGGAGAATAAATATGGCTGACAATGTCCGTTTTTCTTCTGAGGAGATAAGCACCTTCTGCTCCCAGATAGCGATGATTCTTAATGGCGGTATTCCAATCTACGAAGGAGTTCATATCCTTGCGGAGCAGATGGAACCCGGTAAGACCAAGAAGATTCTTGATCAGATTGACAGTGAAGTGAAGGACGGTAAGGAATTTCACGCGGCACTCGCTGACAGCGGCGCATTTCCGGAATATATGTGTGAGATGGTTAAGGTTGGTGAGATGACCGGTAAGATAGAAGATATTATGAGGAATCTCGCTAACTTCTACGAACGCGAAAGCCACGTGAAGGCGAGCATCAGAAGCGTAATCGGCTATCCTACGGTTCTCTTCGCTATGATGGCTGTCATTATCGTGGTACTTGTAACGCAGATAATTCCGATGTTTCGTGACATTTTCCTTGAGCTTGACGCAGGTGGCAGCGATTCAGCGCTTCAGGCCGGCATAAACGCGGGTACAGTTATCGCGATCATTGTGCTTGCTATACTTGCGGTAATTATTTTTATGCTCATATGGTACAGGACTCCGGGTGGCAATAAGGCTCTTACGAATCTTGCCTATAACAGCAGACTGTCGGGAAAGCTTGCCGATAAAATCAGCACCGGAAAGTTCGTTTCCGCCTTCGCCGTTATGAACGCGGGCGGTATGGAGAACCTTGAAGCTCTTGAGAATTCGAGAAAGGTCGTGGAGAATAAGAACACTCTTCTTAAGGTAGACAAGTGTATAGAAGAGGTCAAGGGTGAGAAGAAGCTTGATGACGCGATGATAGATTCAGGTATATTGACCCGCCTTCAGGGTAAAATGCTTGGAGTGGCTTCCGTTTCCGGCAATACTGACGAGGTGCTTTACAAGATCAGCGATCAGTATGATGAGGAGGTAAACGCAAGGCTTTCATCACTCTCGTCTGTAATAGAAACTACGCTTATTGTTATTCTTTCGATTGCTGTCGGAGCTATACTTGTTTCTATTATGACTCCGCTTATTTCAGCGATTGCGTCTATTTCATAAGAGTGTAAAGGCGATATTATGAAAGATTTGAAGAATCCGGCCCTTAAGCACGCGGGGCTTCGTGAATTTGCGCTTCCAGTCATAGTTACGCTTGCGCTTGCGGCTATTCTTGTGTTCGCGGTAACAGGCGTGGGCCATGTGTCGGATATGCAGGGTGTGGAGCTGACAAGGCAAGCGGCGATAAGAACTGCGGTGGAGTGCTATTCTATAGAAGGGGCTTATCCCGCGGACGTGAAGTATATGGAAGACAATTACGGCCTGACGTATGACCACAGCAAATACGTGATTTTCTATGATGCGTTCAGTTCAAATATTATGCCTCAAATAGAAGTTTACGAGAAAAGGTGATTGAATGGCTAAGAAAAATTACGGCCTTGTCCGTATGGTGAGCATACTGGCGGTACTCGCCCTGTTCGCCGTATCAGGTATGGTGCTCGTGAATATTGGTGTCCTTGTTTACAAGAACATAGCTGAGAGCAACCTTGAAAATTACCAGCTAAGGACCTCTCTCTCTTACGTAAAAACGAAGATAAATCAGGCGGATGAAGCGGGACTCGTTGTCCTTAAGGATACGGATAAGGGGGAAGCTCTTGTCCTCTCCGAAGAAATAGGTGGAGATATCATAGATACCGTCATCTACTATTATGACGGATCAGTACGCGAATTTACACATTCGCACAGCGATTCATTTAACCCTGAGGATGGATTTGAAATCATCAAGGTTGATGATTTTTCTATAAAGCAGGAAGGAGACAACCTCATTAAGCTTTCCGCCAAGGATAAGGACGGCGATACGGAAACGCTTTACACCGCCGTCAGAACGGGGATGTGAGATTTGGAGAACAAAGAGACAAAGAAACGTGGCCTGAACACTACCATGTCTATGATGGAGCTTGTCATAGCTGTCGGACTTTTCGCTATAATAAGCGTCTTCCTTGTTGAGCTGTTCATGAAGGCTGTAAGCTTGCAGAATAAAGCAAATGAGCTCTCTAAGGCATCTATCATGTGCGAGTCATCCATAGAATGCATTAAGAGCGGAAATGCCGATAAGTTTACGGAATCAGAACCTGGCTACAATGTGCAGGATGATGGTAAAATCACCGTGTTATTTACAAAAAACTGGGAACAGCTTAAAACGGCTGACTCTTCCGGGGATGCCTACTATACATTTTCGCTTGATGAGGATAAGGATGACGCGACAGGAATCACAAATTATACAGCTACAGTGACCGATAAAAGGGGCGAAACTATCTATTCACTTACCGGCAGCACTTATAATGGTGATCTTGGAGGCTTGTAATGAATAAAAGTGAACAGAGAATGAACGTCGGCGGAGCATTTATAATACTCATACTTATCGTGATGACAATGTCTGTCTTCGCCGTGCTTAGTATAAGGAGCTCATCGAGCGAGTACAGGCTTGCTAAGAAGAGCGCCGAAAGCATAAAAAAGGCCTACGATATGGACTCAGCGGCGACTGAGAAGCTTGCTAAGATAGACAGAATTGTAATGGAATCCGGAAATAAGGGCCTCACGGAAGACTCATTTTCGGAAATAAACCCTACAAGCATCACGGTTACAGATGGTGCACTTACCACAATTGAGTACAGTGTGGCTGATGATAAGAAGTCGATAGAAGTCAGGTTGTCATATAGCGGTACAAAATGTGCCATAGAAAAGTGGAAGTCTGTGACAGATACATCTGACACGCAGTATGAAATAGAAATCCCGGATTGATGGAGGATAAAATGTCTGAAGAATCAGAAACAATGGCAAAAGACATACTTACAGAGGCAGTAGAAAAGGGTGCGAGCGATATTTTTATCGTAGTCGGGCAGCCTGTTTCCTATAAGATAGAGGGTGTTATCACAAAACGCGATGACAAGAAAATGATGCCGCGCGACACCGAAGAATTCATAGATGAGGTGTACGAGCAGGCGGGACGCAGCATGAGTCATTTTATGCAGACGGGCGATGATGATTTCTCGCTTTCAATCGCGAGACTCGGCCGTTTTCGTTGCAATGTGTTCCGTCAGAGAGGCACATTTTCGGCGGTACTCCGTGTCGTAAACTTCGATCTTCCGGATTACAAGGAAATGAGAATCCCGGAGACGGTTATGGACTTCGCTAACCTTAAGAAGGGCCTTGTCCTCGTTACAGGTGCTGCCGGAAGCGGTAAGAGCACAACCATGTCCTATATTATTGACAGGATAAACGAGACGAGAAATTGCCATATTCTGACACTGGAGGACCCAATTGAGTTCCTTCATCGTCATAAGAAGAGCATAGTGAGCCAGCGTGAGGTAAATATTGATACCGAGTCATACGCTACGGCCCTCAGAGCGGCCATGCGCCAGAGCCCTGATGTCATTCTTGTGGGTGAAATGCGTGACTACGAAACCATAGATATAGCTATGACTGCGGCAGAGACGGGCCACCTGGTGCTTTCGACCCTTCATACCATAGGAGCGGCGAATACCATAGATCGTGTAATTGATGTATTCCCGGCTACACAACAGCAGCAGATTCGTGTCCAACTTTCTATGGTGCTTCAGGCAGTTGTAAGTCAGCAGCTCCTACCGGGTGTAAATGGGGAGCTGGTTCCGGCATTTGAAATCATGAAGGCTAACAGTGCCATTAAGACCATGATCCGTGATAACAAGGTTCATCAGATAGATTCTGTTATTTACGCCTCCGGCCGTGAGGGTATGTGTTCTATGGATTCGAGCATACTTGAACTCTATACCCAGGGCCTCATAGATAGGACAACCGCCCTCAACTTCGCCTCCAACCAGGAAGCTGTGAAACGCGGACTGTAATTTTTCTCTTGACAAGGCGAAGCGGAAGTGGTATACTATTACCTCGTGAGACTAATTCCTTGTCCGTAATCCGTTCGTCCGGATATGCGGACCAATAAGGCCAAAAGGAGGTGCAGACCACTATGAATAACTATGAGTTAGCATTAGTAGTCAATGCAAAAATCGAAGATGATGCCCGCGAGGCGCTCGTTAATAGCGTCAAGGACCTCATCACACGTTTTGGCGGCAAGATCACAAATGTAGATGAATGGGGAAAGAAGAGACTTGCATATGAGATTCAGAAGATGCATGAAGGCTTCTACTATTTCATCAAGTTTGAAGGAGCAGCAACTGTTCCTGGTGAGCTTGACAGCCGTATCCGTATTATGGAAAACGTTTTAAGATTTTTATGCGTTAGACAGGATGCCGAATAAGGAGGTTTCCTAATGAATAAGGTCATCATGATGGGTCGCCTGACAAGAGATCCTGAAGTAAGATACAGCTCGGGCGAGAACTCGATGGCAATAGCAAAGTTTTCCATTGCAGTAGATCGTAGGAATAGAAGGCAGCAGACAGATGATCAGCCTACCGCTGATTTCTTCAACTGTACTGCGTTTGGCAAGCAGGGTGAGTTCGTTGAGAAGTACCTTAAGAAGGGTACCAAGATTCTGCTTACCGGACGTGTACAGAATGATAATTATACAAATAAGAATGGTGAGAAGGTATATAGCGTTCAGATAATTGTCGAAGAACTTGAGTTCGCTGAAAGCAAGGCCGCATCCGCTCAGGGCGGGTCTACCTATGCGCAGCAGGGCCAGGGTGATGATGGCATTCCGTTTAGCGGAACTGAATCGCAGGAAGGTTTTATGAATATACCTAACGCAATTAAAGAGGAGCTGCCCTTCTGATTTAGTTTAAGGAGGAATGGCAATGCCATACGATAAGAAGCCACAGAGTGGCAACGGTGATGAGAAGAGGACGGACGCTCCGCGCAGAAGAACAATCCACAGAAGAAGAAAGGTTTGCGCATTCTGTGCTGAAGCAGATAGTGTAATCGATTACAAGGATGCAGCTAAGCTTAGAAAGTACGTATCAGAGCGCGGCAAGATCCTTCCTAGACGTATTACCGGAACATGTGCTAAGCATCAGAGAGCCCTTACAGTAGCTGTAAAGCGCGCTCGTCAGCTTGCGCTTCTTCCATACGTAGAAGACTAATAATAAAAACGGTCCACAGGTGGGCCGTTTTTTTAGAAAGTGGGTTTTGTTTTGATTTGTGCTATTATGGTTCGTTCCGGAAAAGAACATCATACCAAGAATGAACTTAAGGAACACGTTCTTGCTCCCAATGAAAAGATATATGTTCCCGTGTATAACAAGCGTATTAAGGATAACTTTGTAGACTTTATACAGGAACACGAGAGCGTCCTTATACCGGGGTATGTATTTATTGAGACAGATGATGACAAGGGCTTTGAAGACAGATTTTTAGCCGCGGGGAGAAATCATAAAATATTTTCGAGCGGCCGTATTCTTAAAAATAAGGACGATAATAATATCCTCAGACTGAGCGATGACGAAGAGAGGGTATTCAAATCCCTCATGGAGGGCGGCGAGAATGTCGGACCAAGCTATGGCTATCTTATAGATGATCGTGTTGTTGTAACCGATGGACCGCTTAAAGGTCGCGAAGGAGATATAGTTAAGCTTGATCGGGTTCATGATAAGGTAATTCTTAGGATGACAATTGGTGGAGACGAGATGAAGGTAAAGTTCGTTTTCCATGATATAAGCAGAAAGAAAAAAGAAGACGAGTGAATTTACTCGTCTTTCTTTGTATCGGATGGCAGATTTGTAGCTACTGTGCTGCCTTCACTGATTCCTTCCGTGCTCTCTTTCATAAAAAGAATCTTTAGCGTTGCGAATATTATACTGATATCTTCTCTGATGCTTGGGTTCGCGATATACATAAGGTCCATCTGCAGCTTGTCATACGGAGTTGAGTTGTATTTGCCGTAAACCTGAGCGTAGCCTGTGAGACCGCATTTGGCCTGGAGCCTGAGCCTGAACTCAGGTAAATCCTCTTCGTACTGAGCGGCTATTTCCGGCCTTTCGGGTCTTGGTCCGACCAGGGCCATGTCCCCCTTTAGAATATTTATAAGCTGAGGCAGCTCGTCTATCCTGGTCTTGCGAATGAATCTGCCTATCCTTGTGACTCGTTCATCATTTTCGCCTGTTGAGAGTCTGGCGATCCCGTCGCTTTCTGCATTTACAATCATACTGCGGAACTTGATTATCTTGAACACCCGGCCGTCCTTTGTCAATCTCTCCTGCTTATAGAATATCGGACCACCGTCGGTACATTTTACACAGATAGCAGTCACGAGTAGAAGAGGTGAAAGGACAATGAGCATGAGTAAGGATATCACGATATCAAAAAAGCGCTTTAGCATCAAGTAATATGGGCTTGGATCGTATTTCGAAAGCTTCAGTATCGGCAGATGGAAGAGGTGCATCCGCTTCGCACCACTCATCATTATGTCTCCGATTCTCGGTATGATAAAGGCAGCTATGCCATTTGCGACGCAATACTTAATTATAGTATTTCTGTCCTTACTGTGCACGCCTGAAATGAAGACCGCCTCATATCCATCGAGAACAGACAGGTTATCCACGCAGTCATTTACGTGACAGTCACCGAGAACGCTGAATTTTTGACTCAGACCATATTCATTTATCAGGTCATCCATTCCCTCCCGCATATCCCATACGATGAAGGTCTTGACGGGCGGATACAGCCTGAAATAGGCCTTGTGCGAGCTGACAGACCATAGAACCGCTATCGCAATCTGAGTGGCGAACATAAGGAGAAATGGCTTAATATCAGGCACATACAGGCTGAGGAGCCAGACTAGTATGTACATGCAGAAGTCAGTGACAACGGCAGCTAAAATCTGACTTTCAATCATCTCTGAAATTTTATAGTAGGAGATAACGAATGCATCGTAGGTGCGGCCGCAGAGCACGAATAGGACGAAGAAGAGGAAAATGACCAGCCAGTGGCCTCTTCTGTAGTAGGGAACCATGATTTTTCCCGTATAATAACGGTACCATATAAACGCAAAGGTTCCCGTCATAAGCAGGACATCAAGGATTTTAATAATGTTAAGCGGCAGCCTTCCGGCTCCGCCTGCATTGACTGTTTTATTTGACATATTTATATCTTTCTGTAAGTAAAATGCGCTGATTTATGATAACAGCTATTTTTTATTCTATACGTACAGTGCTTAAAAGTCAAGGAAAAAAGGAGCTATTACCGGATAAGATAAAATGAAGATACGTAAACATATGATATTTTATGGGGATGTTCAGGGCGTTGGTTTCAGATACCGGGCCACGACATTCGCAAATGAGCTGGGGCTCACGGGGTGGGTCAGAAATGAAGATGATGGGACGGTGACTCTTGAGGCCCAGGGCGAGGAAGGGGTTATCGATATGTTGGTGCAGAAGCTGAACCGGGCGCCATTTATAGATATCACAGGTATAGACACAAAAAAACTCCCCATCGTGGATGGGGAGAGAAGTTTCAGGACACTAGACAATTATTTTTAATTTCGGTGAATACCTTGCCGAGGGAATCGTTGATTACAAGATCAGCGCTTGCGTCCATCTGGGTATGGCTCTTGTTTATGAGGACCATTTTGTTGCCCCGATAATAGCGGACGAAGCCGGCGGCAGGGTAAACCACTAAGGATGTGCCGCCGATTATTAACATATCAGCCCGTTCTATCGCCTCAACGGCGTTTGAAATGCAGTCCTCGTCGAGAGATTCCTCATAGAGGACTACATCAGGTTTAATTCTCCCACCGCAGTCGGGACACTTAGGTACGCCGGGGTCATAGGTCCCATCCGGATTTTTGAAGAAATCAGACCGATCTTCACACGCAAGCTTATAGGCTTCATCAAGCGTGAATTTTCTTCCGCATCTCGTACAATAATTTCTTAAGGTTGAGCCGTGCAGTTCGTATACGGTTTTACTTCCGGCCTTCTGGTGCAATCCGTCTATATTCTGGGTAACTACTGCCTTTAATTTGCCGACTTTCTCAAGGTCGGCTAAAACCTTGTGAGTTATATTCGGCTCGGCGTTGCGGTAAATCATCCTGTCCCAGTAAAATCTGTAGAATTCCTCTATATTTGACTCATAGAAGCTTCTGCTGATTATTTCTTCGGGCGGGTATTTATATTTCTGGTTATAAAGTCCGTCCACGGAGCGGAAATCAGGAATTCCGCTTTCTGTGGACACACCGGCACCGCCGAAGAATACGATGTTGTCGCTGCCGTTAACCCAATTTATTAACTGCTGTATTTTGTCGTCCATATTACTCCTGACCTCCCGTGCCAGGGACTAGTTATATTCCTTCTGGAAGTAGTCGAGGATGAATGGCTGGCTGTAGTGACCGTACCAATAAGAATATCCCTCGAACGTTCCACCTATTTTACCATCAGGAAAATGTTCAGCCATCTTCTTTACTTTATCACTAGGACCGAAGAAATAAGTGAGTCCGCCGCCAAGGAGCATAAGGAGACCATATTTTTCGGATTCGCGAAGCCTGTCAAGGATAGGGGTAGGCTTTGTAACTTCCGATTCGGCGACAGTGATGCTTCCGATGGTGTAAGCATTGAGTACTGCCTTCTCGGCCTGGTGCTCCTCGTCTATGGTTACACCGTGGCCCTGTCTGTCCTTTCTCTTTATCGTATGGATAACACAAGCGTAGAAACGCCTGTAATCGTTAGGGATTTTCTCCATACCGTATTCGCTGGTGTCATATTCGTGATTAACAAATGCTTCCAGTTCACATTTTGAAATGCCCGAGGCCTTCATCATCGCCTTGCAGATTTTGTCGGCGTGAGGATTATTTGACAGACGCTTAGCTACCTTTCGCATCTCAAAGACGGTTCCCCATGTATTAGCGATTACGAGCTCGTGATAAGGATTGACCTCACCGTCAAGTGCCATATCGAGCGTCTCGAGAGGACCCTTATCCTCCTTCATGGAGTCCGTCATGTAGGTTACAAGTGGAACGCAGACAGTATTCGCAGGCTCATCGTCAGAGTGCTTCATAGCGAAGCAGATGAGTGCGCGGCCGGCATCCATGGCTTCCGCAGCCTTCTGCTTGTGACGGCTGTCCACATTTTCCCAAACCGGGTCCTTATCACCGAGGTCAGCCTTGTGATAATGAAGACCGTGGTTCTTTAAGGTTTCACAAATCTCAATGCTCTCACAGGAGTTGATTCCAACTACTATGTAAGGGTGGTGCTTGAGCATTTCTTTAAGGTCTTTATAGCTTATTGTTTTCTTCATATACAGCCCCTCCGAGGGTTAAACCATTTCTAACTCTATTGTACCACACTTCGCAAAAAATAAAAGCTATTTTTCTGCAATTGTCACTTTAAAAATCTGCCTTTCTATAGTATAATGAATATTGTGACATAATTTTTTTAAAAAGGAGTTTTAAATGAAAGTCTTTGCCCTGGTACTCTTTGTGGCCATGTATGTACTCTTCATCGCTTTTTCAAAATGGAGAACCTACATAGCCCTTGGAACCGCTGCTCTTTTCCTAATATTTGGAATTTTGCCGCTGCCGGACCTTGCTGCCGCAATTAACTGGAATGTACTCCTCATGATCTCGGGAACCATGATTGTGGTGGATTATTTCATAGAATCGAAAATGCCTAACAGGATAGCTGATTTCCTGCTTGACAAGTCAAAAAATGTCATGTGGGTTACCATCTATATGTCCCTCTTTGCGGGCGCAATCTCGGCATTTATAGATAATGTCGCGACTGTATTAATGGTAGCTCCTGTCGCCCTTGCTGTCTGCAAGAAGCTAAAAATATCCCCTGTACCGATGGTCATCGCCATTGCGGTATCATCTAACCTTCAGGGGGCGGCGACCCTTGTAGGCGATACGACAAGTATCATGCTCGGCGCCTACGCCCATATGGATTTCACGAACTTCTTCTGGATGAATGGCCGTCCGGGTATGTTCTTTGCGGTTGAACTTGGAGCCATTGCGACAGTTCCTATCATGATGATTCTTTTCCGTGACATGAAGGACCCGGTTGAAGCGAATGAGAAGACAGAGGTCACCGACCACATGCCTACCGTTATGCTCTGCCTCGTAGTCGTAACCCTTATCTGCGCTTCATTTATTAAAAATAAGCCTGATATCACAAATGGCCTTATCTGCGTATGCCTTGGACTCATAACCATGCTTCTTGACTTTGTTAAGCACCATGAAGGTAAAAATATGCTGCATGCCCTTAAGGGAATCGATTTCGAAACCCTTTTAATGCTGCTTGGCATTTTTATAGTGATTGGTGGAGTTACCGAGGTTGGTATTATAGATGACTTCTCGGATATTATCGTGAAGGTCGGTGGCAGCAGCCAGTTCTTATTATATACGATAATAGTATGGGGCTCAGTCGCAATATCCATGTTCGTCGATAATATCCCTTATGTTGCTACAATGCTGCCCGTTATTACCGTAGTTTCTAGTCACCTCGGAGTTGAGCCTTATCTGTTCTACTTTGGACTTCTAACGGGCGCTACGCTTGGCGGAAATCTCACTCCTATCGGAGCTTCCGCGAATATTACCGCTACAGGGATGCTGAAGAAGGAAGGGTATACAGTAAGCTTTGGTGATTTTATGAGAATTGGTGTGCCATTTACGCTTACCGCGGTTGTGGTAGGATATGTATTTATCTGGATTTTCTGGCATGCTTAAATTAACATTTCGGTTGAAATGTACCAAAAAGTTTTATATAATAGACAAAGTACTGAAATATTAACTGACAGGAGACTATGATGTTTAATTTTCTAAAGAAAAAGAAGGATGAAGAGCCTCGCGACGAGGAAAAAGAAAAAATCCGCGAAGAGCTTGAAAACGCTGAAGATGAAGGCTCAGGCGCAGATGAAATGGAAGCGGATGACGCTGATGTTTCTTCCGATGATACCGAGCTTACCCCTGAAGAGGAGCTCGAGGAGCAGCAGAACGCCGAGGAAGAGGCTTCTATTTCTTCAAATGAGATTCCTGAGGGTGAAGGAGCTGACACAGAGGTTACAGGCACTGTGACTCCTGACGAGAATAAGAAAAATGAATTCGGCAATCCCCGTCTCAAGGAACTCATAAGCGAATTTAATGATAAGAAGGAGGATCCAAAGTATCTTGCTGAGCTCTGGTTCCATGTGGCCCATGCCCGCTATCTTGTCCCTATTCGCTTTACTGAGCCGCCCGAGATTTTGCCAAATGGTGTCGCTAAGGTATCGAAGGAAAATCAGATTCAGTTCGCTAATTTAACCGATCCGACCGACCCTGAGAAGCACGTGCTTCCTGTATTTACAGACTATGAGACCCTGGGTCTCTGGAAGGGCCTTGCGGCGGATGGCAAGAAGCCTGAGATTACTATTATTAACTTTGTTGATATTGTAAGGATTATCGGAAATACATTGTCAGGCTTCGCTATCAATCCGTTCGGCCCGGGAACGCTTACCTTAGGCCGTGAGGCTATAGAAATGATTCAGAATCTTCCGGGCTACAAGGCCGAGGTGGAACGGGCAAGGCTTATGGCTGAGGCGAGAAGGGAAGGCCGCGAGGTTCAGGTATCTATACTTGAACCTAAGGAAACAGATGAAGAGAAGGCAATTGAGCGTGAGCTTATAACTATAGCTGCGGCCAGTGAGGATATTCAGAAGATAGGACTTGTCGTAACACGTCCTCAGATTGAAAATGCTCCGCTTTCCTACCTTTGCATAGTTGATTGTCCCGAGGATAAGGCGGGGCAGATATTCCCTGCTATAGGGGAGGCTGTCAAGCCCCACCTTCAGATGATAAAGAGAATGGACTTTATGCCGATCTCAAAGTGTACATTCGCGGACAGCTATTTTAAGAACCATTCGTTCGTTTACCCACCATTCTAAGGAACGGTGAATCGATGTACGGTGACAGGTGAAGTTACAGACAAAGTAACAGTACCTGTCACTGATTTTTTATACTACCGTCAGCTGGTTACGTCCTTTCTTCTTAGAATCATACAGGGCCTTATCTATGGCCTGGAAAACCTCTCCGAAGCCTGTCATTTCGGTTATGCAGGTCATTCCGGCTGAGAAGCTTATATTCGCGTCGGTGAAGTCATATTTTGCGTGGAAGAAATCAAGCCTCAGTCTATCTACCATTTTCATGCCGGAAGCCTTATCCGTGCCGCGCATGATTATGACAAATTCCTCGCCTCCGAACCTGCCGATAAAATAAGGCTCCTTCATGAACTGTTGGCAGAGCTCGCCTAGGTTACGTAACACCTTATCGCCATTTTCATGGCCGTATGTATCATTTACCTGCTTGAAATGGTCCACATCGAGGAGCACGACGCAGATGGGATTTTCGGGCGTAGCCTCAACTAAAATCTGGGGAGCGGTCATATCGAGATACTGACGACTGTATACCTTTGTAAGTGAGTCTATCTGGTAACGGCGCCTGTATTCCTCCTGCTTTTCAAAATATTCCTTTGTAGCGTTAATAATCGAAAGGTTGTACTTCTCCATTGACTGGGAGATGATGAAAACGATAATGGTAATGATAATGACAACAACGCAGTTCTCTATCATCATCGACTTGAATGACTCATTATCCTTATAGTCATTGCAGACAAACATACAGGCGAGAATTATAAGGATAATGCTGTAGATAAGGAGCCCTAGCATCATTTTCCTGTCGTGGAAAAGCGTACAGAATAGAATCGCAACCATGGGAATGCACCATAGAGGCGAAAAATAGCTGTTAAATATGGCAACTGACCCGCCGAGTGTGCATATGGCAAAGGCGCAGATCATGTTTTTGCTGTGGCCGTTAATCCTCGGAGATCTGTTCGCGAGCCATGTCAAGAGCACAGTTGCTGTATTTATAAATACGGGAACTATGATCCTGCGTTTAATATACTCTGCTTCAGAAAAAATAAGCCCACCATTTTTTCTGTAGTAGAGGAAAAACCCTATATCGGTGACCGTTATAAAAATAAGGCAGGCTATGAGCGTAATTATTATAGATCTTCTAAGCCTGCTTTCAGCTTCTTCTGTTTCATTCATTTATACTTCTCCCAAAGGCTGGTATCTATCGCAGCTAAAAACAACCGAAACTCTTATGTCTATTCTATCATAACACTAAAAAAAAGTATAGTTAAATATTTACGATTTTTATTTGACTCATAATTGTTGTTAGAGTATAATTAGGATATATATGTGTAGGAGGTTTATGTCATGAAGAAAAATCATCTTATTCCTGCCGCCATAATTAATGTGGCTGTGTTCGCCTGCGAGCTTATCACCGTCGTTAACTATGGCGCAAGGCTTGAGCTCGTGGGGATTGTCAGCGCTCTCTTTGTTCTGTCTTCGGCATTTACCATATTGGAGGCAAAGAAGGCTATTGGTGACCCTGAGACTCCGGAAACCGGTTCAAGCAGAGCGGATGATGAACGTCTTAAGCTGGCGAAGGGGAGCTTTGTGCTTCAGAAGAAGAGCATAGAGGCGCTTGGCGAGCTTACTGCGGCTGTGGATGATAAGGTGATTCCGGGGTTTGATGACAGTGAACTCCAAAAGCTCATAAAAGCCTCGATCAAGTTCGAGCGCGAGAACACTAAGGCTGTAGCTGAGGATATCAATAAGGCAACAGACAGTCTTACCAACACATTTCTTGCCGGGGAGTCTGAAAGCAATGAGAAGCTTGCGAATGCAGTGACTGAACTTTCTCAGACTGTGGCAGAATTTAAAAATGAAATTTATGATATCAAGTCCACTCTGAAGGCTATAAATACCAGAACCAGGGATATCTCTGAGGCTCTTCAGAATTTACAGGGAGGTATCACCGTGAATGCGGTTCAGCCTGCGACTTCCGAGCCGATACCGGAGCCGGAACCAATCCCTGAACCGGAGCCGATACCGGAGCCGGAACCAATCCCTGAACCGGAGCCGATACCGGAGCCGGAACCAATCCCTGAACCAGAGCCGATACCGGAGCCGGAACCAATCCCTGAACCGGAGCCGATACCGGAGCCGGAGCCGATACCGGAGCCGGAACCAATCCCTGAACCGGAGCCGATCCCAGAACCTGAGCCTGCTCCTGCACCTGAACCGACCCCGGAACCTGAGCTTGCTCCCGAGCCGACACCTGAACCTGCCTCGGCCCCTGAGGTCTCATCAGACCCTGGTCATATGATGACAATGGATGAGATAGCGGCCCTTCTCGCAGCCCAGGATAATTCAGCCCCAGAGCCTGAGCCTGCTCCTGCACCTGAACCGACCCCGGAACCTGAGCCTGCTCCCGAGCCGACACCTGAGCCTGCCCCTGCTGTATCATCCGATCCGAATCACGTAATGACACCGGATGAGATAGCGGCGTTAATTGCGGCAGCGAACAAATAGAAGCGAATAGTAACAAGGTTTTAAAATATAGGATTTTCAATGCATTACATAGTTTTTGACTTAGAATGGAATCAGGCAGATCCGGAAAAGGAAGAGGCTCGTAAGTCTCTTCCTTTTGAGATTATAGAGATCGGAGCGGTGAAGCTTGATGAGAATTTAAACTCCATCGATACATTTCACAGGATAATAAAGCCCGTTGTCTATACGAAGCTTTTTACCCACACTAAAGAGATTGTAAACCTCACTGATGAGGATCTTCTTGATGGCACAGACTTTAAGTCTGCCTGCGAGGATTTTCTTAGCTGGTGTGGCAAGACGGACGAATACAGGTTCTGTACCTGGGGACCCCTTGATGTCATGGAGCTTGAGCTCAATATGGCTTATTTTAACGTGCCAAATCCCTTTCCAAGACCGCTTCTTTTCGCAAATGTGCAACAGCTCTATGCCTTAGCCATGGGCGAGGGAAGTGATAGCGCTCATGCGCTTTCTTACGCAGTGAAGAATCTTCATATACCGGAAAACGGAGGCTTCCATTCAGCCCTTCTTGATGCCCTTTATACTACAGAAATCATGAAGCGAATTGATGGGGAGATGCTAAGGATTTATCCGGCTGTTGATTCTTACAATTTTCCTGAGAGCAGGGAAGAAGAAATAACCATAAATTACCCTGATCACAGCATGTACGTGACACGATCATATGAGACCCGTGAGGCGCTTCGCAATGAGGAGTCTACATTTCCCGTCAGGTGCAACATCTGTGGCGGGCCGCTTCATCGGGTTATTCCGTGGTATACGAACAATTGCAAGACCTATTTTACTGTGGCGAAGTGCAAGAAAGATGGAAATATAAGGATAAAAAGAGCAATAAAATCGCCGGACAGTCATCATTTTTATGAAATTCAGACTATCCGGCAGATAGATAAAAATAAGGCTAAGCAGCTTATTAAACACCACAGGCAGTCATAGCTTACAGCTTTATGTGCCTTTTGTCTACCTGTGACTGTTTTCTTAGCTTCTTATGCATCATGAAGCGCTTTCTTGCCTGTCTTCTTGGCTTAATGACGGTATGATAATGATGTATGAAGAAGATTATAAAGAGGATAAGAGCCAATATTGTAATAATCCCGACGGGCTTTTTTATAAAGTCAAGAAGGCTGCTTGCCAGATTTTGCCAAAATGACTTTTCCTCTTCAGAGAGTCCGATGGCTTTTGTACCGGTGCCTTCGTTCTTGCCTTCGTTTTCACCGGAGGCAGGAGATTTCTTTGCGAGGGATATATATTTTCCCGTAGTACAGTAAATATCCACGCTTCCTATACTATGTCCCTTATAATCATAGGCCATTGTACCAATCTTCACCGTACCCGGTTTTATTTCCTTTAAATCATCAGCCTTAAAGCTTCCCGTGACCTCTGTCAGGTCGCACTTCTTAGGAATAGCGACCACGGCGGATTCGGATACGGCGAAGGTCGCGAATGGATCCTCGGCTAAAATATCAGAGCAAATCGATGATCCCGTCGGGGTCTCAAAAGGAATTTTCTCCGCTTTCTCCATCCTGAACCGTCTGAAGGCGTAATTCATGAGCTTCAGACTGCTCTCATACTGACTCTTTCTCCTGTCCGCGTTCATGACAACGCAGACTATATTCATACTTCCTTTTTTTGCAAATGATACGAGTGTGTAACCGGCCTCCGATGTGTAACCGGTCTTTCCGGCGTAGCAGTATTCATAGTAGTATTCCGGATTTTCAGCCGGATTTATCATCTGGTGAGTGTTCGCAAGCGGCCTCTCCTCGTCCATGAGGTTCGTCTTGGGAATTACGTATTTCTTGGAACCTGCAATCTTGAGAAATTCCGGATAATTCGCGGCTTCGCGGGCGATTTTCGCCATGTCAAGGCAGGATGTATAGTGGTCTTCATTATAAAGTCCGCATGGGTTTGCGAAATGCGTATTCGTGCAGCCAAGCTCAGCCGCCTCAGCGTTCATCATGTCCGCAAAGCTCTCGACACTGCCCGCTGTATGGATGGCAATGGCGTTTGCTACCTCGTTCGCCGATGAGAGGAGCATACCGTAGAGACTCTGCTCCAGAGTAAGTTCCTCACCCGAAAGCATGCCTATGCTTGAGCTTTCATTATCGCCTGTATTTACTGCCTCATCCGTAAACGTGACTGTCTCATCAAGAGATTTTGCGTGCTTGAGGGCGAGAAGGGCTGTCATAACCTTTGTAATGCTGGCGGGATATTCCTTCTTCGAAGCGTTCTTCGCGAAGAGAATCGTACCTGTGTTGAGGTCCATAACGACAGCCGCCTTCGCCTTCACAGAAGGGCAGTCAGGCCAGGTACTGCTGTCGGCTGTATCGGCTCTTGCGGGCACAGGCGGAATCAATGACACGGCTGTTACCGCCATGACTAAGAGGCTGACTATTTTTTTATGTATATATTTGAAATTCATGTCCGTTCCTTATTGACTTTTATAGTGTAAAGCGGTTAAAATAAATATCGGCCGTAAGGAGGTATTTATGCGTCTTAGAAATGTCAAGGGCTCAAGGGACACTATAGCCGAAAGCCCATATGTAATACATGATCCACAGTCGATAAAAGGAAGCTTCAGGGCTCATTTCCCCGAAAAGGATAAACCTCTCCATATAGAGATAGGCATGGGGAAGGGCAAGTTCATAACCACGAAGGCTTCGCTGGAAAGTAATATTAATTTTATAGGCGTTGAGAAATACTCAAGCGTCTTAGTAAGAGCTATCGAGAAGCAGGAAAATATGCTTCTCTCTAATCTTTACTTCATCCGCATGGACGCGGTAGAGATAACTGATGTATTCGCGCCGGGTGAGGTCGATAAGATATATCTCAACTTCTCAGACCCATGGCCTAAGGACAGGCACGCTAAGCGCCGTCTCACGTCGAGGCAGTTCCTCGCCAGGTACAAGGAAATCCTCGTGCCGGGAGGTAAGATAGAGTTTAAGACCGATAACGTTCCGCTCTTTGACTTCTCGATAGACGAGGCAAATGAGGCGGGATGGGAGATATCGGGTCTTACCCGTGACCTTCACAATTCGGAATATATGGAAGGAAATGTCATGACCGAATACGAGGAGCGTTTCTCAGCAAAGGGAAATAAGATCTGCCGTATGGTCTTAACAGCGCCGCTTTCATAAACCAGCTGTTACCCATTATACCCTATAAAAGGGGAATGCGCAAGATGGTAAAAGTTTAATATTTACTGTTGTATTATTATTTAGATTATGATAAACTATTTTAGAAAGGACTAAAAATGATAAAGCTTGAGAGAACGGCTGTCATGAACCTTGAAAATGCCATGCGTGGGGCGAGAAACCCTATGAATTCATGGGCGAGATCAGACAGCAGCTATGATGAGAAGGGAAATTATATCTTAGGGCCGAATGACCTCGATCTTGCGAAGAGACTTGCGAGAGCCGGGAGTGACCACAGGAAGTTCATAAGGCAGATTTTCGTAAGCGTTGACATTACCGCCCCTATTTACTGGTGGAAGGAGTACGATACCTATAAGATAGCGACCGTTGCTAACTCCACCAGCACCATGCACAAGATCCAGGCGAAGGCTTTCGAGGAGAGCGATTTTTCGACCGATCATATGACAGATGACGCAAGGAAGGCATTTCTCTCATATATAGCAGTTCTTGAAGATTTCAGGCAGAAATTTAACGAGACCAAGGACAAGGCATACTGGTACAATATGATCCAGATGCTGCCTGAGAGCTACAATCAGCTTCGTACGTGTTCTCTTAATTACGAGACACTTACAAATATTTACTACGCAAGAAGGGATCACAAGCTCATGGAATGGCATACGTTCTGTGACTGGATTAAGACTCTTCCGTACGCGGAAGACCTTATCATGAACCGTGAGTGATTCTGCTTCGGTAGTTTAAATCTTATTTTATGTGGAGGTTATTCAGAAATGAAAGACATTGACAATCTTTCCGTTAACGCAATCAGGGTTTTATCCGCTGACGCAATCGAGAAAGCGAAATCAGGACATCCGGGCCTTCCGCTTGGTTCCGCTCCAATGGCATTTGAGCTTTGGGCAAATCACATGAACCATAATCCGAAGGATCCTAAGTGGGAGAACAGGGACCGTTTCATTCTTTCAGGCGGACACGGCTCAATGCTCCTTTATTCTCTCCTTCACCTTTTCGGATACGGCCTTACGATTGATGACCTAAAGCAGTTCAGACAGTGGGGCTCTCTTACACCGGGCCATCCTGAGTATGGCCACACGACAGGCGTAGAGGCTTCTACCGGCCCTCTTGGCGCCGGTATGGCTATGGCTGTAGGTATGGCTATGGCAGAGAAGCATCTCTCTGCTGTATTTAACAAGGAAGGATATCCTGTCGTAGACCATTATACATACGCTCTCGGCGGCGACGGCTGCATGATGGAGGGTATAAACTACGAGGCATTTTCGCTCGCGGGCACCCTCAAGCTTGACAAGCTCATCATTTTCTACGACAGCAACGGCATTTCCATAGAGGGAAGCACGAACACAGCCTTCACGGAAAATGTAGTTGACAGGTTCAAGGCCTTCGGTTTCCAGACTATTGAGGTTAAGGATGGTACTGACCTTGACGCTATAGGTAAGGCTATAGAGGAGGCCAAGGCTGACCACGAGCATCCTTCACTTATCAAGGTTGATACCACTATCGGATATGGTTCACCTAAGGCCGGTACGGCGGCGGTTCACGGTTCACCTCTTGGCGAGGAGAACATCATCGCCATGAAGAAGACACTCGGATATCCATCTGAAGAGCCATTCTTCGTACCTGCTGAGGTTTACGATAACTGCAAGGAGAAGGTTAAGCGCGGCGAGGCGGCAGAGGAGGCCTGGAATAAGCTCTTTGCCGATTACTCAGCTAAGTTCCCTGAGATGAAGAAGCTCTGGGACGATTATCACAATCCACAGATTGCTGAGAAGCTCTATGATGATCCTTCATTCTGGGAGTTTGAGGACAAGCCTATGGCTACCAGAAATGTATCGGGCATGGTTTTAAACCGCCTCAAGGATAAGGTTCCTCAGCTCTTTGGCGGCGCTGCTGACCTTTCACCTTCTACTAAGTCTGATATGAAGGAAGAGGCATATTTCTCACCTGAGACTCCTGAAGGAAGAAATGTTCACTTCGGTATTCGTGAGCTTGCCATGACAGGTATTGGAAACGGCCTTATGCTCTCAGGCCTTAAGGCTTATGTATCTACCTTCTTCGTATTCAGTGATTATATGAAGCCTATGGCGAGACTTTCATCACTCATGAAGCTGCCGCTCACTTATGTCCTTACCCATGATTCTATCGGTGTAGGAGAGGACGGCCCTACTCATGAGCCTATAGAGCAGCTCGCTGAGTTCAGAAGCATGCCTAACTTCCATGTATTCCGTCCTGCTGACGGCAGGGAGACTGCTGCAGCCTGGTACTCAGCTCTCACGAACAAGACAACTCCTACCGCTATCGTAGGTTCAAGACAGAACCTCCCTCAGCTTGCGGGTTCAGGTAAGGATGCCCTTAAGGGCGGCTATGTCCTTTCTGACAGCGACAAGGCTACGCCGGACGCAATCCTTATGGCAAGCGGCTCCGAGGTTTCACTCGCTGTCGAAGCCAAGGAAGCCCTCAAGAAAGAGGGCATTGATGTAAGGGTAGTATCTATGCCTTGCATGGATCTCTTCGATGAGCAGAGCGATGAGTACAAGGAGTCCGTACTCCCTAAGGCAGTACGCGCGAGAGTTTCAATCGAAGCTCTTTCGACCTTCGGCTGGGGCAAGTACACAGGCCTAGACGGAGCCAATATCGGCATGACCGGCTTCGGCGCTTCAGCACCGGGAAATGTGCTCTTCGAGAAGTTCGGATTTACGGTTGATAATGTAGTAGCGACAACCAAGAAAGTACTTGGGAAGTAAAATATAAAAGGAAAAAGAGCAGGCGAGGCCTGCTCTTTTTTTATTGCTTTTCTACCAGCTCCAGAAATTTATCTGGGTCAACAGCTTTTATTTTCGACTTTTTATATCGAACTGTTTAGGTACGGATCATCCCGCCTTGTGATATAATTAATAAGTACATTTGCATCAATCAACACGACCATATTTTTCATCAATAGCCCTCTCTATCTCTGTTTGCGGATCGAAATCCTTTTTAAATTCGTCGGAGTGCTTATCTATTAGATTCTCCAGTTCATCAAATGCTGCCAGCTTCTCTGATTTCGAAAAAGGCGACTTATTATCCGCTGTAATTATGAATGGTATCATTCTCTGCCTTAGTACAGTTTTTGTATAACTCTCATAAAATGTCTGCTTTGTTTGTCCCATCTCATCAAGCATTTCATCGAGCTTTTCATAATCGGAATCCTTTAACCTTATACTGATAGTTTTCATATAGACACCTCCTTGAATCAATATTAGTATATATTGAATGAAATAGCAAGATATATCTTTCAATGGAATTCATTGAAATAGTACTTGCAAAATGAGTGAAAAGGGTTCATAATAGAGGGCGTGACTTTATGTAACAAGTCAGCGTACCTTATGGAGGGTGGTCAGGATGTGATCGGTTGTCACAGAGTCTGCACCTTCTGAGAAAAAGAAAGGACATACAAAATCATGGAGAAAGAAGAATTTCTCAACGTTTACCGTCACTCATTGGCGCACATTTTAGCCAAGGCCGTCTTCGAGATATTCGGCAAGGAAAATGTGCAGTACGCAATCGGCCCACAGATCGCCGATGGCTTCTATTACGACTTCCAATTGCCGCGTACGGTTACTGAAGAAGATTTCCCTGCGATAGAAGCGAAGATGAAGGAAATCCTTAAGAGACAGGAAGCCTGGACCAGAAAAGAGGTTACCAGAAGCGAAGCTCTCGAGCTCTTCAAGAATCAGAAATTCAAGACAGAACTTATTAACGATCTGCCGGAGGATGAAAAGCTCACACTCTATTATACGGGTGATGACTATGTAGACCTCTGTCGCGGACCTCATGTAGAGAACTCAAAGGAGCTCCTCTCCACAGCATTCAAGGTAAAGGCTGTATCCGGCGCTTACTGGCGCGGAGATGAGAAGAGAGGAATCACTCTTCAGAGAATATATGTATACGCTTACCCAAGCCAGGCTGAGTTGAAGGAGCATTTGCAGCTCGTTAAGGAAGCCCTTGAGCGTGACCATAAGAAGATAGGACCTGAGCTTGGCCTCTTCATGTTCAACGAAACCGCTCCGGGTATGCCATACTGGCTTCCAAGAGGCTGGAAATCATATAAGGCTCTTGTAAAATTCTGGAGAAATATCCACGACCGTCACGGATATCAGGAAATCTCAGCGCCTGTTATCAACAGCCGCAAGCTCTGGGATATAAGCGGTCACTGGGCTCACTACAGGGATAACATGTTCATAGTTCCTAATACCGACTGGACCCCTGAGGCAGCAGACCTCATGGCAGCCAAGCCTATGAACTGCCCTAACGCCATGATGACCTACAAGAGGACAAATCACTCCTATAAGGAGCTTCCTATCCGCTATAACGAGCTCGACGTCATCCACAGGAAGGAAAAGAGCGGCCAGTTAAATGGTCTTTTCCGTGTTCAGGAATTCCGTCAGGACGATGATCATACATTCGTTATGGAGTCTCAGATTGAGGATGAGATCGCTGATATCATGGATATCGCCGACGAGATCTACTCTGTATTCGGCATTACCTACAGGGCGGAGCTTTCTACAAGACCTGATGACTACATGGGCGATATAAATGTATGGAATCACGCTGAGGACGCTCTGAAGCGCATTTTAAATAAGAAATACGGTGAAGGAAACTACGAGATAAATGAGGGCGACGGCGCCTTCTACGGTCCTAAGATTGACCTTCAGATTAAGGACGCTCTCGGCCGTGAGTGGCAGTGCGGAACCATCCAGCTTGATTTCCAGCTCCCTCACAACTTCGGTCTCACATACCAGGACAACAATGGCGAACTGAAGCAGCCTGTAGTTATTCACAGAGCTATTTTCGGCTCTATCGAGAGATTCATGGGTATCCTCATTGAGAACTACAAGGGCGCCTTCCCATTCTGGCTTTCACCTTACCAGGTAGCTATCGTGCCTATCCGTACTGAGCACAATGAGTACGCTAAGAAGGTTGAAAATGCCCTTCTTGACGCGGGAATCCGTGTTGAGAGCGACTATGCCGACCAGAACATGAATACCAAGATCAAGGCCTTTAAGAAGTACAAGGATCCGTATATCATCGTTGTCGGTGACAAGGAAGCCGAGACAAATACCGTGTCAATCACTATCAGAGGCGAGAAGCAGCAGCTTCATGACGTAGCTCTTGATAGGTTCGTTGAGATCTGCAAGAAGAAGAACGAGACACACGATAAAGACCTGACCATTTGATGGTATAGGGAGGCACGTAATGTGCTTCCCTTTTTTTATATCATTTATTGCAACATTTTCCAATGTGTGCTATACTCAAAGGAACAGATGGATTAATCTGCGTAAACTTAGGCAGATTGGGATTTATCCTTAAGGGAGGGTATTATGGCAAACTATACTAAGATTCACACTATCGGTACCGATGTACCGCTAAAGGTTATTAAGGGGCATTTCGCGACGAATCACGCGCATATCAACTATTATATTGATTCAACCACGCTCCGCACCAGGGCCAGCGAGGCACATGAGGTCGCAAAGGTACTTGCGGGAATGTATCTCTATGACACGGTAGTAGATACAATTGTCTGCATGGAAGGCACGGAGGTTATCGGGGCGTTTCTTTCAGAGGAGCTGACAAATTCCGGCTTTCTCTCAACCAATGCTCATAAGACCATATATGTTGTTACGCCTGAGTTTAATAATAACAGCCAGCTTATTTTCAGGGATAATCTTGTCCCGGAAATTTCCGGTAAAAACGTTATGATCCTTATGGCTATGGTTACGACCGGCAAAACCCTCAACCGCGCGCTTGAGTGTGTGAAGTATTATAACGGCAAGCTTACCGGCGTATCGGCCATTTTCGGGGAAAATGATGTGATAGACGGCGTGCCTGTTCATGCGGTATTTTCCAAGAAGGATTTACCGGATTACGAGTCATATGACTATACAGAATGCCCTATGTGCAAGGAGGGCCGGAAGCTTGACGCGCTTGTGAACGCATATGGATATGAAAGTCTGCGCTAAGTATGGATTTTTGCTTCCTTTTGTGTTACAATATTTTAGACTAACAGGAGGGAGCAGAGTATAACTCTGGCAGGTTTAATGGTTTTTTCAAGTATATTGTTTTTGACAAGGTTCTTTCCGTTAGTGCTCGCGATATATTTCGCGGTACCTAAGAAGGGAAGGAACCTTGTTTTATTTATAGCGAGTCTCATTTTTTACGCATGGGGAGAGCCGAAATACCTCTTCCTTATGCTCTTTACGATCGCGATAGATTACTTCGCGGCCCTGATTGTAGACAGGTATAAGCGGGCGGGAAACGACAGGGCGTCAAGGACTGCCCTTATAGTGGCTGTTATTGTAAATCTTGCCCTGCTTGGATTCTTTAAGTACGCTGATTTCGCGATAGGGACGGTCAATGCCATAGGAAAGACCGATATAGCATTACTTAAGCTGGCGCTTCCTATAGGTATTTCGTTTTACACCTTCCAGAGTCTCTCTTACGTAATTGATGTGTATCGTGGAGACGTTGCGGCTGAGAAGAATATTCTCGTTTTCGGAACCTACGTAACCCTCTTTCCTCAGCTGATTGCGGGACCTATTGTCCGCTATAAGACTGTCGCCGATGAGATGCGTGACCGTGAGGAAAATGTTACGGATTTCGCGAACGGTATAGACAGGTTCATACTGGGGCTCGGCAAGAAGGTGCTCCTTGCGAATAACGCGGGGCTGATATTTGATACCGTGAAAGCGCTTACTCACGGTGAGATGAGCGCTGTTACGGCCTGGCTTGGTATTATAGCCTATACCTTCCAGATATATTTTGATTTTTCGGGATACTCCGATATGGCTATAGGCATGGGCAGAATGTTCGGTTTCCATTTTGATGAGAACTTCAAGTACCCCTACATGGCTGACTCGATTACGGACTTCTGGAGGCGGTGGCATATCTCGCTCTCTACCTGGTTCAAGGAGTACGTTTATATTCCGCTCGGCGGGAACAGGAGGGGACTTGCGAGGCAGCTTCGCAATATCATGATAGTCTGGCTCCTCACAGGCTTCTGGCATGGAGCGGCATGGAACTTTGTGGCGTGGGGACTTTACTACGGTGTGATTCTTATTTTTGAGAAGATGTTCATGCTTAAGGCCCTGAGGAGGTGCCCCGGGTGGCTAAGGCATGTCTACACCATGTTTATTGTAATAATCGGATGGGTCCTCTTCTCGTTTGATGACTTTGGTGAGGGCTTCAGGTACCTTGGCATGATGTTCGGCGCGGGAGTGCCTTTTGCGAACAGCGAGACAGCCTACCTCGCGACGACGAATTTTGTCCTCGTTGCAATGTTAATTATTGGAAGTACAGACATACCTGCCAAGATAGGTATAAGACTCTTAGCAAGGAGCAGGATGAGAATAGTTACACGCGATAATAAGAATGTGAGTGGAAAGAAGAAGGTTGCGGCATCAGTACTTTATATTGCCTTCCTTGCTGCGACATATATCCTCTCCTTCTCATACCTTGTAGCGAGCACGTATAACCCATTTTTGTATTTCAGGTTCTAGGATATGAAGACAAGTACATTTGATAAAGTTAAAATAGGGATTTTTTCGGGAGCTCTGGCGGTGACCTTTATCGTCTGCGTAGCTCATAAGCCTTCGGAGTTTTCCGAGAGAGAGAACAGGTTCCTTGCAGCGAAACCAGGGCTCACATTTTCGAAGATAGCTGACGGCTCATTTATGAAGGATTACGAGAGCTATATAACCGACCAGATTCCGGGACGGGACGGTTTTACTGCGGTGAAAACCCTCGCCGAGACCGGGCGCGGAAGCCTCGATGAGAATGGTGTATATTTCGGAAAGGAAGGTTACCTCATCGGTAAATATGACGCCTCACTTTTTGAGAATGAAAAGGCGGAGGGGAATATTAAGGCGCTCGGAGCATTTTCAAGGGAATACAGCGAGAAATTCGGTGGTGACCACTTCAGTGTAGTTATGGTACCTTCGTCAAGTGAGATTCTCAAGGACAAGCTGCCGACACTTGCTGTGCCATACGACCAGAGAGAGTTTATTAAAAATGCGGAGACGGCGGTCGGAAGCGAGTATTTTATAGACGCCTCCTCTGCCTTAAATGCCCACAAGGATGAGTACATCTATTACAGGACGGACCACCACTATACGACACTCGGCGCCTACTATGTATACGAGGCCTGGCGGAAGCATCTGGACGCTTCGGCGGTTAAGCTAACGGACTTTACAGATGAGGAGGTTCCGGATTTCTTAGGAACCTATGATTCTAAGGTAAATACGGCCCTTGCCGGCGGAGTTATACCTGACACGATAAATATTTATCACAATAAGCTTACCGACAGCGCGAAAATGACCTGGGATGGGAAGGAAGACAAGGTCTATACCGGCATTTACGATGAGACGAAGCTTACAGTCAAGGATAAATATTCTGTCTTTTTCGGTGGGAACCATGGAATTACCGATATAGAGACCGGATCGGGAAAGGACGGGACTCTCCTTATAATCAAGGACAGCTACGCCCATTCATTTGCGCCGTTTGCTCTGTCGGATTACGGTCGGATTGTGATGATTGACCTTAGATATTTTAATAAGAGTTTAAAAAAATATATTGAAGAAAACGGGATTTCTGATATACTTGTATTATACAGTACGGCGGATTTCGCTGAAGACGCAAATATGGCGAAATTATTGAGATAAATAGAAATCAGAGGTGGAACATGAAACGTGCGCTAAGGTTCGCAGTTGTATTTTCCATACTTATGCTTCTGCTCATAGCGGGGGCCGGGTATCTTACGAATAAGACTAAGCAGGATGAGACTGCCAAGGCGACAACAGTGCCTGACGCGGTTGAGTTCACTACTCCCTCGGTTATTTCGTCAGATAAGATGTATAAGAGGGTGCTTAAGAGCCTCAACAAGAAAAGCGCTTATATTTACACAAACAAGTACCAGAGCGCGGTTGATAAGATTTTGGCTAACTGGAAGAGCAAGGGCAATTATACGATAGACTCGCCTCTTCTCGTTGTGAACGCTTACGGAACCAATAAAACGGGGCTATATATTTACTTTAAGCACGACTATAAGGGAACGGTAGAGTATACAGTAAGCCTTTCCGCTACCGGGAATGACGGAACCGCTGTATCAAGCGGAGCGGCTGTATCGGGTACTGCGGTTGCGAGCGGGTCTTCGGTTGCCGCAGGTGACAGGGATACCTTCGCCAGAGATTTTACAGGAGAGCTTTACTCTAATCCTACAAATATGGCCCTGACCGAGCACGAGGGGCAGATAATAGGCCTTGTGCCTGGCAGGAAGAATTATGTTACGGTGAGACTCTTTGATGAGACCGGTACTCAGATAGCAAAGGCTGGATACAGGGTGACACTTCCGGCTGACAAGACCATTTCAAAAAGGATGCTTGAATCAGTCTATGACAGGCCTATAGGGCAGCTTTCGGACGGTCTTTACTGTGTCCTTCATAACGATGACAACAAGCACATCCTATTCTATGACAATTCGGGAGTTGTGAGGGCTGATATTCCTCTGCTCGCGTCTCTTAAGGCCGAAGACGTAAATGTGCGGACCTTTGATGATAAGCTGTTTTATCCTATAAATGGAAAATATTACGTTGCGGTAAACCACCTTGGAAAAATGACCGATCTCTACAATTTGGGTGATGATCTTACATCGAGCGGTGATTTCGACCTGTCAGCAACGGCCCAGCTTGTGGTTGGCATAGGAAGCTACAAGGGCGGGAAGACCAAGAATGACATCATAACCGGAGTTGACCTATTTGACCGTTCGACTGAGGTTCTTGTTGATATGCGTGACCTCATGAGCGATTATTACAAGAAGAACGTCAAAACCGGCACGAAGAAGAAGCCTGCCGACTGGCTTGGCCTTAACAGTGTATGCTTTGTAAATGATACGGATATCATAGTTTCGGCCGGAAAATTGTCTTCCATAATCAGGATAGACAACGTTAAGACAAAGCCGACCATGAGGTATATCCTGGGGCCTTCCACCAGATATGCCGGAACAAAGCAGGGTGACAAGGTCTACGAAATGGATGGAAATTTCCTTGCCGCGGCCGGTCAGAATGATGTCCGCTTTGACCAGTATGTCCAGGGCAGCAGCACTAAATATTATCTCAACATGTTCAACAACAACTACACGAAAAATGGAAATGAGAAGTCTTATTTCTATAAATACATGGTTGACGAGGATAATAAGAAGTACTCGCTCGTGATGAGCCTGCCGGTGAATTATTCGGGAACGAACGGCAGCGCTGAGGAAAATAAGGATAATTATGTTCTCATAACCTCAGACAATAACAATGTATTTTCAGAGTATAACGCGCAGCTCAACCGCCTTGCGAAGTTTACGCTAGCTGAAGGTGAAAGCGCTTACAGAGTTATCAAGCTTGATATGAAGGGAGTATGGTTTGCGGGAGATTGACAGCGATTCATACATGACGAAGCTGGGCTTCAGACGTTCTACTGAGGTCCAGAAGGCAGTATTTGATAAAATCCTTGATGGAAAGGATCTTTTTGTCCAGGCGCCTACGGGCTCCGGCAAAACCGCGGCGTATCTTGCGCCGCTTTTTGAGCGATATAGAGAAGTCCGTAAGGAAAATAAGATTCTTGTTCTGGTGCCGACTCATGAACTGGCCTTACAGGTTTCAAGAACCGCTAATCAGATAGCGGCAGCCATGAATATTCCGCTCAGAAACGCGGTAATAGTCGGAGACGCCGGAATTGGCAGGCAGATGGAGAAGCTAAAGGAGAAGCCTGAGATAATTATCGGAACCGCCACCAGAATTCATGAACTGATTAAAAAGCGGAAAATAGCCGCCCACCTGATAAAGAGCGTCGTTCTTGATGAGGGTGACAGGCTCTTTGATGAAGACAATATATACATGACAAATGAAGTCATCCGCTGCTTTATGCGTGACAGGCAGCTCCTTCTCTTTACGGCAACCCTTACGGGACCGGCGGTTTCTGCCTGTGAAGCATGGACCGACCATGCTGAGGTTATAAAGACTAACGAGGGACGCGAAATTCCTGAGAATGTAAAGCACTGGTATGTGGTGTGCGAAAAGCGGGATAAAATCGAGGTGCTGCGCGGCGTGACCGGAGCGACCAGGACTAAGAAGGCCCTTATTTTTGTAAATGGTCCGGATGGCCTTATAGCCTATGAGAAGTTAAGATTCCACCACTATGATGTGGCCTATATAGGCGGGAAACGGACAAAGGAGGAACGTAAGGAAGCCATGAAGGAGTTCTCTGAGGGTAAGGTTAAGTACCTTATCGCTACAGACCTTGCCGCAAGGGGGCTTCAGTTTGATAATGTGGATACGGTTTTCCATGTATCTATGCCGGAGGAGCCTACCTTTTACCTTCACAGGGCAGGAAGGACAGGGCGTGCCGGTAATGTGGGCAGGAATCTCTCAATCATCACAAAAAAAGAGCTCCCTCTCATACGTAAGTACGAGAAGGCGCTAAATATAAAATTCGAAAGAAAGTACTACTACGACGGGAAGCTGATGGATAGAGTTAAAAATCAAAGCCTTTAAGCATGCGGGCGCGGCTTGGGTGGCGGAGCTTCCTTAAGGCCTTCGCCTCTATCTGGCGGATACGCTCCCTTGTGACCCCAAACTCACTTCCGACCTCTTCAAGAGTTCTCGAACGACCGTCCTTTAATCCAAAGCGGAGAATGAGAACTCTTTTTTCTCTGTCAGAAAGCGTATCGAGAAGCTTCCCAATCTGGTCCTGAAGCATAGTGTAAGAAGCAGCCTCCTCAGGTCCTATGATGGTTTCGTCCTTTATGAAGTCTCCCAGGTGGCTGTCATCCTCTTCACCTATAGGAGTGTCAAGGCTTATAGGATCAGCAGATACCTTAAGTATCTCGCGAACCTTCTCGACAGGCATCTTCATTTCCTTCGCGATCTCTTCATCGGTCGGCTCGCGGCCTAATTCCTGAAGCAGGTTCCTAGAAACCCTGTAGGTCTTATTGATCACCTCCGACATATGCACCGGAATCCTTATCGTGCGGCTCTGGTCCGCTATGGAACGGGTTATAGCCTGGCGAATCCACCAGGTTGCGTATGTGGAAAATTTATATCCCTTAGAATAGTCAAACTTATCAACTGCCTTGATGAGACCGAGGTTTCCTTCCTGTATAAGGTCAAGGAATGAAAGACCACGTCCGACATAACGCTTGGCTATACTTACAACAAGTCTCAGGTTAGATTCCGTGAGACGCTCCTTCGCAACCGTATCGCCAGCCTGTATACGCTTTGCGAGTTCTATTTCTTCATCGATTGAAAGAAGTGGATAACTGCCTATTTCCTTAAGGTAGATTTTAACGGGATCATCGCTCATGAGGTTAGAGTTCATTTCCTCATTTAACTCCGCGTCAATATCTATATCGTCATCGGTCTCAGGGAGAATGTCGTCTATATCGCCCATCTCATCGTCAAGCTCACTCATATTCATGACCGTGACGCCCTTAGACTCGAGGTAGTCATAAATCTTCTCAATCTGGGCCGCTGTAAGGTTGCTGTCGGCGAAATATTCATTAACCTTGTCGGTTTCGATAACGTCCTTACACTTATGGGCGAATTCTACGAGACCGTTTAGCTTCTCGGTGAATTCGTCCTTTGACTTCTGAAGCTCCTCTGCGGTTGTAAGCTTCTTCCTAGATTTTTTAGGCTTTGATTCCTCGTCATTTTCTTCTAATACTTCAAATTCTTCATCTTCAATGTCATCATTTTCAAGTGATTCATCGATATCAGTAGTCATAACCATACCCTTCTAAATAAAACAACGTGCTGCAATTCATTACCCACCTGTCGGCAAAAAGACAGGCAACTTACAGTTTATCATAAATCCGGACAAAGTGCAAGTGATTTTTTTACATGGTGGCAGACTCAACAGTTGCCTAAAATATTTTCCTGTGCTACAATTAAGGCATGCGGAAATAGGAATTCTGAACTAATTTTGCGAGGTGGATTATGGAACTTTTACATACAGAGCTTATAAGAGAATTAAGCGAGAAAATAGCCGGTAAAAATGTGCTGCTGCTAGGCTTCGGCCGCGAGGGCAGGGCCAGTCTTGAGGCAGTAAGGGCGGCAGGGAACGCCGCGAGCATTACCATTGCTGACAAGAGAGAGATAGCGCCGTCGGAGGTATCGGATGACGTAAAACTTAAATGTGGAGAAGACTACCAGAAGGCGATAGGGGAAAGTGACTTTGTGATTAAGAGTCCGGGAGTCGTCCTTGAAGGAGACTATAACGAGCTTACTAAAAATGGAAGAATTATTACTTCCGAGGCGGAGCTTTTCCTTGAAGCCTACGGTCACCATACCATAGGTATAACAGGAACAAAGGGGAAGAGCACGACCACGACTCTTATCTACCATATTTTAAAAGAGGCGGGTAAGAAGACGGTCCTCCTTGGCAATATAGGAATTCCTCCATTTGAGCGGGTGACCGAGATAGAGCCGGACTCATTTATCGTCTTTGAGATGTCCTGCCACCAGCTTGAATATAACCACTTCTCTCCACACAGGGCTGTATACCTCAACCTCTATCCTGAGCACCTCGATCACTATGGCACCTTTGAGAAATATAAGGCTGCGAAGGAAAATATTTACAGAAACCAGGACGAGGGAGATTTCCTCTATTGCGGGGAAGAGGTCTATCCTGAGCCCGGCACCTGCAGGTCAGGGATTACTGAGATTTATTATGATGATCTCATTCATATAAGTGAAAATGATGTGCCGCTCAAGGGCCGCCACAACCTCTTTGATATGACTGTCGCGGCGACTGTAGCTGAGGATCTGGGTATTTCAACCGAGACAATTAAGGCGGCGCTCAGGTCCTACAAGCCGCTCCCACATCGCTTAGAGTACTGTGGAACATTTAACGGAATAAGGTATTATGACGATTCCATTTCAACCATACCGGAGACCTGTATAGAGGCACTGAACACCGTGAAAAATGTGGAGACAGTCCTTATAGGCGGCATGGATCGTGGCATTGACTACAGCAAGCTTATAGACTACCTGAAGGGCTCTTACGTGGAGCATATTGTACTCATGGAAGCGACCGGAAAGCGAATTTTTGGTGAAATGAAGAAGAGCGCGCCTGAACTGATTGATTCCGGCAGGGCTGTCCTTGTGGATCACCTCTCTGACGCAGTCGAGTACGGAAAGAAGGTTACCGGCGACGGCGGAGCCCTCGTCCTCTCACCCGCTGCCGCAAGCTACGGCATTTTCAAGAACTTCGAGGAAAGAGGCGATGCCTTTAAGAAGTTAATACAATGATGGTTTGAGAGGAATGAAAAATAGATGATCACATTAGAAAGGCTAAAAGAGTACTATGCGAAGGAGAAAGTAAGAATTACACTACATTGTTTCGAAAGATGCCATGAGAGAGGTATCTCTAATAAAGATATACGCATGGCTGTCCTTAATGGCGAGATAATTGAGCAGTATCCGGATGATTTTCCTTTCCCAAGCTGCTTGGTATTGGGAAGAGATGATTACGGCAGAGTTATTCATATATGTATGAGCGACAATGGAGAAGGCTCGGAGATAATTACAGCGTACGAGCCCAATAAGGATAAGATAGTGTTTGAGGACGATTTAAGGACAAGAATAAGAAAGAAGGGATAAATATGAAATGTTTTCATTGCGGAAAAGATGAACTGAGAGCAGATACAACACAGTATTTTTGCAAACTGAATGGACACTATATAATTATTGAGAATGTTCCGTGCGAGAAATGCGATTTTTGTGGCGAGATATATTTTAATGTATCTGTAATGGAAAAAATTGAGAAATTTCTTGATGAAATTACGGATGTTTCGAATGAGGTAATCATTGCGGATTATAATAAGGCAGCTTGAGTTGCATATGGTAATAAAGGCAGGGTAGTTTGTACCCCTGCCTTTATTGTGTAGAAAACAACGAAAATGTCAAACAATTGCAACAATATACTCAACTGCGACAAAGTATTTACAAAAAACATCAAAAAAATTCAAAAATAGTGTTGACAAATCGATTAGAACGTGGTAATATATAGACAACAACAAACAAACGAGTACCCACAAAGAAAAGGAGAGAATACATTGTGATGAGTGCTCACATATAGAACCACAAAGAAAGGCGGTGTTTCCGATGGGATGTACAGATGAAGAGAATTCTTCGGAGATGCTGAAAGGTCGTAAGTGATAAGAATCCGGTCAGCGGAATCATGAGTATGATGAGAAAAGCTCCGCTGATGCACCTGAAGGAGCAAATCATCCGGAAGGTTGGATGAGCCAGATATCATTTGATCCGATGCAGCGTCATCTTAGGAAGATTTCCCTTAACCAAACTACAATTGAATAATGTCTATATGAGCTCTTTGAAAAAGTAATACCTGCGGGATTAATCATAGATGAACGGTTAGCAGTCCGGAGGGCGGTGCCTGAAGGTGGTCAGAGTGTTAGCTGAGGTTGAGAGCAGGAGCTTGAGAAGAGGTACTACCACAATTCAGAATGAATGGTTTTAATATAAACCGAAATTTTAAGAAACGAGGTACGGTCCGAAGGAAAGAGTAAGTTCCACATTTGTATAGACTGAAACATCATACGGGTCACAGAGCGTATGAAAAATTACGAAAATGGAGGACAGTCCAAAGTACTAGATAAAGACCTACATTACTATAGAGCCTTATATAAAAGGGCAACGATAATCGAGAATTGGAGGTACGGACCACCAGCATAGATGAGTGATTCTACAGAAGAGAAATAGCCCCAAACATCAGATGTGATTTAATCTGATTGTTTGGGGCTTTTGCTATGTCCGGAAAAGGTCCTTGAAAAAAGTGTAAACATCCCGTTAAAAGTCCCTTGAAAAAATGTAATATAGGAGTGACCCAAACCTCGAAAAGGTGTAAAAACTTGTTAGGGCAAACCTCGAAAAGGTGTAAAATATTGCTTGCGTAAACCTCGAAAAGGTGCTATTATATGATTAATCTATGAATAAATAGTCTCTAAAGATGAGAAATACCATGCTTGGGGCTTACGGAGGGAAGATATGAGACGTAGAATAACAGAGCAACTGGTACGTTGGAGAGAAAAATCAGCAGGGAAAACTGCTTTATTGATAGACGGCGCGAGACGTGTCGGTAAAAGCTATATAGCGGAAGAGTTTGCCAGGCAATATTATAAGTCGTATCTTATCATTGACTTTAACAGGGCAGGACAGGAAGTGAAGGATCTGTTCGAGAACAGTCTTGAGGATTTAGATTCATTTTTTATGTATTTACAGGCCTTATATGGTGTGAAGCTGTATGAAGGTGAATCACTCATAATCCTCGATGAGGTGCAGCTTTTTCCACGCGCCAGAGCCGCCATCAAGTTTCTGGTTGCGGATGGAAGATACCATTATATCGAAACAGGGTCGCTGGTATCCATAAAGGAAAATGTTAGTGATATAGTGATCCCTTCTGAAGAGCGACATTTAAAAATGTACCCTATGGATTTCGAAGAGTACCTTTGGGCTATGGACGAGGAACCACTTGCCCAAATAATAAAAGTAAACTTCGAAAAGAAAAAGCCTATGGGCCAGATTCTTCACAGAAAAGCAATGACTCTTTTCCGTCAATATGTCATTACCGGAGGCATGCCACAGGCTGTATATGAGTATACGCAGTCAAAAGACTTTGAATCGGTAGATGAAATAAAGCGCGACATACTGAATTTATACCGTGAGGATATGGTCAAGCACGCAAAAGGCTATGAAAGAAAGGTGGAGTCTATATTTGATGAAATACCGGAACAGCTTTCAAAGCACGAGAAGAAATTTGTTCTCTCGTCACTTGGAAAAGGTGCAAAATTCAGGGACTATGAAAGTTCATTTCTCTGGCTTGAAGACGCAATGATTTGCAATGTATGCTACAATTCTACAGAACCAAGCCTGGGAATAAAGTTGAATCGTGACAGGACCACTCTGAAAATGTATATGGCTGACACGGGATTGCTAATCAGCCACGCTTTTGATGAGAATGGGATTGTATCCGAAGAACTGTATAAAAAACTACTGTTTGGTAAATTAGAGGTTAACGAGGGGATGATCTTTGAAAATGTTGTGGCGCAAATGCTTACAGCATCCGGACATAAACTGTATTTTTATTCTAATTCTTCTAAGGAAGACAGTGAAAGTAGAATGGAGATTGATTTTCTTATTGCCAAAAGCAAAATTACTAGCGGACACAATGTATCACCAATAGAAGTAAAGTCAGGCAAGAGAAATACGTATGTCTCACTTAACAAATTTATGAAAAAATATAAGGATCAGCTAGATACGCCATATGTGCTTTATACGGAAGACTATAAGGAAGAAAATGGAATCAGATTTTTGCCGGTCTATATGACGTGGCTACTGTAACGCAAATATACAAGAAATTTACATTAGACATTGACTTGCTATGTAAAATGTGATATGCTAAAGCTAATAGAAAGCATCAAGCATCAAGCATCAAGCATAATCAGCATACTTTCATGGTAAACAAGTCGGTATGATGTGCGCTTTTCTACAAGAACTGATATTGCTAGTCTCTGTATATGATATAAGCAGAATACCAGGCAGTGTTACTTCAACCGAATATATACATCCATGGATATTTGTTAAGGATTCAGTTGTAGCGCTTGCTGTTTGTATGCTATTTTCCATAGTATGGTCTGTATACGGATATAAAATGTATAATAAAGATATATTTCTACCCGGATAGAGAATATAGTTTGCAGAGCTCTAAAAGTATATTGAGGGCTCCAAGCGGCAGTGGCTGGTATAAAAATGAAAAAACCTATGATTGGAACCCTAAAGATAGCGGAAGAGTAAAAACAATGACGTACTCTGCCTCGGGTTATTTTAAATGGTGCAATGGAGATGTGAGCATAACGAACCCTGCGGGAATGGTTACGGGTGTTCCATCAAATATGACTGTTTCAAACAGAGAGACGACTTCAGGGACTGGAAGATATGGATTTATATTTAATAAATATGCATATGCCCTATGTGTTAGAATAGTTGTCAAGGGAAGCAAAATGTTTTGTGGTATGGTATAATAAGCATATCACAGGAAGGAGACAGCTATGCAATACAGTAAG
>OMWY01000008.1:112391-222848 GCA_900314885.1 uncultured Eubacteriales bacterium | reverse complement strand
TGCATAAAGAGTAATAAGATTAATTGTTATACACTTTAAGTATATGAAAAACAATCAATTTTAGTAATATTTATGCGACAACTACCTTGACAATTACCGATACCAACCCTATCTAAAACCTTCTTTTTAAATAATATTCATCTTGCGTACAGTCTGGCCTTATGTTATAATAATTGTGAAAAGGAGTTACATATTGAAAAAAGAATTTGAACTAGAACCGTGAGAGTACAGAAAAATTGTTACTGAGATTAATAGTAAATATCATGCTGTATATGAAGGACAGTACATATGTACTCATGTGTCTTTTGGCATAGATGGCATAGCGTATGTCTACTGGTTTGAGAACCACGGATTTGATAATTATCGTATTTTTATGAGGACTGTAGATAACCATTAGGAGGTGCGTTATGAAAGAACTTACTATCCAATTAAACAAAATAGATGGCGCATATTACGACTTTATTGTCGCTGTACTTAATTATACCGGCAAGAAGAAAAGCCGATATGACGCAGTGAAAAGCTTTATGGGTGATAATCCTTCGGCTTCGCCTTCTGATATTTTGAAATTTATATCGATGCAAGATGACTTTGGCGAAGATGCTGCTTATATACAAAAGGCTGTTTGATAGATTTATTGAAGAAAAAATGATTTTGAAGCTTATAGTGATGTTTCTCCCGGTTATCGGGTTATTTGCAATGATTCTTCTTGAACCGGATATGATAGTGCTCCATGAAAGTTTCCATGCGTTGCTTATTGAAAAGTTTGATCCCGAAAACGAGATATCTATAACGGTTCCGAGAAAACCAACAAGGCTTTCGATTGGAACGCGGATAATAGAGAAGCATCATTGGAATTTCTTAGTGGACGAGAGCGTGGAATATTCCACGATAGCTCTGAGTCGAGGATATGATTACGTAAATGACAGAGAGATAAGGCTTATTTCGTTACCGGGCTATCTTGAATCACTTATGAGAAATCTTGCTGTGGCAATACTCTTTTATGTGGTTCTCTCTAATATGCTTAATAATATGGGGTTCGTAGCCACTAAGGTTGGTATAATATACTTTACAGCGCTGATTTTATATCTTCACATAAAATGGGCTTTGGACAAAGAAAGTGATTTTCACTACGTATTGCGTCCGGTGGACTGTCGGAAAAACTTTAACGAAGCAAAATAGCGACTCACGGAGTAAGGTGAAAAATTTACTTGACTTTTAAGGGAAGTTATGGTATACTTCTAATGTTTATGTTGACCGATGGTCCTCTGTTGCGGAATTTATTGAAGCATTAAGAACATCCACGAGAATAAGGAGTACTAAGATGGACGCACGTATTAAGGAAATTGAAGCAGCTGAGTTAAAGAAGGACGTTAAGGACTTCGCAGTAGGTGATACCGTTAAGGTTTCAGCTAAGGTTCGTGAAGGACAGCGTGAGAGAATTCAGGTCTTCGAAGGCACTGTTATTAAGAGACAGGGCGGCGGCGCAAGAGAAACATTTACAGTAAGAAAGATAAGCAGCGGTATCGGTGTTGAGAGGACATGGCCTCTTCACTCACCTAACGTAGCTGATATCGTCGTTGTTCGTCACGGCAAGGCAAGAAGAGCTAAGCTTAATTACCTTCGCGGCCGTAACGGCAAGGCAGCTAAGCTTAAGGAAATCGTTAACGCGTAATTCCGGGCTTTTGCATGAGAAGGACAACTATATTGGTTGTCCTTTTTCTTTAGTTTAGATATTTTAGCGAGAAGCGGGTCGTATCGCTTCAAAATACGTCAATGAGAAGATACAAGCATTTTCATAGAAAAGAAAAGAAAAAAGAAGTAAAGGGCCTCTTATTCGTAATAAGAGAGATTCTTGTGACGGTCGGTGAGGCCGTTGCTGTTGTGGCCCTTGCCTGGTTCATAGTGAGAAGCGCCCTTCTTAAAACACCGGTTATAGATAGCTCCATGGAACCAACCTTAAAGCAGGGTACCATGATTATTGTCGATAAGGTCCGTTACAGATTCACCGGTCCTAAGCGTATGGATGTCATAGTCTATAAGCAGGCGGGGCGGGAGCATTCATATCTTGAGATGAGCCGGGTCTTGGGACTTCCGGGCGAGACAATCAGGATAAAAAATGGTATAATATATATAAATGACAGTCCTCTTAAGGAGACGCTGGCGGTCGAGACTATCACTAACAGCGGTCTTGCGGAGGATGGCGTAACGCTCGGAAATGATGAGTATTTCGTACTCGGTGACAATCGTAATAACAGCGAGGACAGCCGTTTCGCGAATGTCGGAAATATCATAAAGAGCGACATTATAGGCAAGGCGGTGGCTACGGAGAAGCCTTTTGCCTTTGTGTCGGGGCTTAATCTTCTTGAAAATGAGAAGAAGAGCTCTGAGGCGGCAAGCGGTTCGTCCGTTTCACTTTCAAAGGAGTAGTATATGGCAGATTTGCATTGGTATCCCGGTCACATGACCCGCGCGACACGTGAAATGAAAGAGGACATAAAGCTCACGGACATGGTAATCGAGATTATCGATGCGAGAATTCCGGTGAGCTCAAGGAATCCCGATATTGATTCTATGGCGCAGAATAAGTCGAGAGTCGTTGTACTGAATAAAGAAGACTTTGCCGATCCAAAGGCCACGGAAGAGTGGATTTCATATTTTGAAGAAAAGGGCTTTATAGCCGCTGCTATGAACGCTAAGACAGGAAATGGCATGAAGGCTGTTAAGGACGCTATCGCTAGAGCAAGCGCGGCTAAGATAGAGCGCGACAGGAAGAGAGGAATTCTTAACAGGCCTGTGAGGGCTATGATTTGCGGCATTCCGAATGTCGGTAAGTCTACCTTTATCAATGCCTTTGCGGGGAGGGCAGTCGCTAAGACCGGTAATAAACCTGGCGTTACCCGAGGCAAGCAGTGGATAAGACTTAATAAGCAGGTCGAGCTTCTTGATACGCCGGGGATTCTCTGGCCTAAGTTTGATGATAAGCTTACGGCGCTTCACCTTGCCTTCATCGGATCATTTAAGGATGAGATAGTTGAGAAGGTAGAGGTTGTGACTGAGCTTAAGGAAGAGATGGATAAGAGCTACCCCGGAATTCTTGAGAAATATTACGGACTCGAAGGAGAAAATACCGAAATTTCGAGCTTCCTCACGGCTCTCGCTAATAAGCGGGGATTCCTCTTAAAGGGTGGCGAACCTGATATAACTAAGGCGGCCTCTCTCGTGCTTGACGACATGAAAAATGGCAGGACAGGCAGGATTACGCTTGAGAAGGTAAATGATGGAAAGTTTTTCAAATGATGAGAAAGACAAGGTAGAGGATTCTCTTGAATTCTGCGCCGACATTTACAGGTATTACAAGAAGCCGCCTGAAGCAAGCAAAAGCGTTTATAAAAAGTACAGCTTTAAGAAGAAGGCGGACCGAAAGCAGGCTGATATCAAGACTGATGCTGTCGCGATTCCTTATAACAATTCCCTAAATATCAAGGAATCAGATAAGGACAGACAACGCGCGTTAGGGACAGTGCGAAGGCTTATTATTATCTTTGTCGCGGCATTTGTGCTTGCGCTTTCTGTCCGCACCTTCGTCTTTCAGGAGACCATAGTGCAGGGTTCTTCCATGAAGCCTACATTTCAGAACGGGGACAAGCTTCTCCTTTCGAAGATCAGCTACACCATAACGAAGCCTAAGCGGTATGATGTGGTTGTATTTACGACTCCTGAAAATGAGCTCTTCATAAAGCGTGTAATAGGCTTGCCCGGTGAAACGGTGGCTATATCGGGCGGTAGTATTT
The DNA here is from genome assembly GCA_900314885.1 of uncultured Eubacteriales bacterium. GTDB lineage: Bacteria > Bacillota > Clostridia > Lachnospirales > Lachnospiraceae > Catonella. The sequence continues at coordinate 219,057 of OMWY01000008.1, read as the reverse complement.
ATATAAATAATAAGCAGCTTCTGGATGACCCTGTCGCGGAAGACATAAAATACGCGGGCAGGGCTGAAGAAGGAGTGACACTCGCTGAAAACGAATATTTTGTGATGGGAGATAACAGGGCTAACAGCTTCGATTCAAGATATGATTCAGTTGGGGATGTCAATATAAAAAATATAGATGGGAAAATATTCCTTCGCTTAGGCAGCATAGGAAAATTTGAACTGGTGAAATAAAGTGGCTGAGAGCATTTCATTTATAAAAAACGCGTTTAAATCCTGCCCCGAAAATGAGCTTGCCGGGGTCATTACCGCTTATAAGGACGATGAGCGTGTCGGCGTAATAAAGCTTGTCGAGCAGGCAGAGAGAAGGAGCGCAGCCTTTGACGCTGAGCTTAAAAGGGTCGAAGGCATGCGGGAATATGAGAATAAATATTCCGACTGCGAATATATCTGCGGAGTGGACGAGGTTGGACGCGGACCGCTTGCCGGGCCTGTATGCGCCGGAGCAGTCATTTTACCGAAGGATTGCCTTATACCATATGTAAATGATTCTAAAAAGCTTACGGCGGCAAAGCGTGAGGAGCTGTCGCATATTATTATGGAGCGGGCGATCTCTGTGGGGTTCGGAAGTGTTGACAATGTGACGATAGATAAAGTGAATATACGTGTCGCGACATTTATGGCTATGAAGCAGGCTATAGAGGCGCTTTCCGTAAAGCCCGATATTGTGCTTGTCGACGGACTTTTTACAATTCCTGACATTGATATCAGGCAGGAGGCTATAGTTAAGGGCGACGGGAAGAGCATTTCCATAGCCTCGGCAAGTATTGTCGCGAAGGTGATGAGGGATAATTATATGACAAAGCTTGCGTCTACGTATCCGCGATACAGGTTTGATAAGAACAAGGGATATGGTTCGGCTGAGCACATGGAAGCGCTTGAGATATACGGCCTTTCGCCGGTGCACAGGAAGACATTTATTCATCTAGACTGACATTAGGAGGTGGCGTATGGCAGAAAAGAAAGAAAATAGGCCGGTCGATTCGCTTCGCTCATCGCAGGGCGATACGAGGAAAACAGCAGTAGCTCTCGGCTACGACCCTGACAGCGATGAGGCTCCATACGTCATTGCTGCCGGAAAAGGCTACATGGCGGATAAGATTATAGATGAGGCGAAGAAGGCGAAGGTTCCGCAGTATAAGGATGAGAAGCTTGCGAACTCCCTCTCTAAGCTTGATATAGGTGAAAATATTCCGCCTGAGCTCTATGAGGTTGTGGCCCAGGTTCTCCTCTTTGTCGACAGGATGGATACACTTAAGAGCCATGTCATGGAGAGCAGCAAACGCAGATGAACAAGAGAAAAGTAGGCGGAATTTACGAGGGCCTCGCCTGCGATTATTTGCGGGATAAGGGCTACGAGATCTTAGAAAGAAATTATTTCACAAGGCGCGGCGAGCTTGATATTATTGCCCGTGAGGGTGAGACAACGGTTTTTGTTGAAGTAAAATACAGGAGCAGCATCGCTAACGGCGAGCCCTATGAGGCTGTAACGCCGACAAAGCTAATGCACCTGATGAAGGCTGCGGAGTATTATCTCATTTCACACGGCGGCATGGAGAGACGGGCCAGATTTGACGTGGTTTCCATACTTAAGACGCCTGCCGGATACGAAATAAAGCACTTGAAAAATGTTACAGGATGAGCATGAAGGGACATATTATTGAGACAGTAGAACCGGGAAGCATCGCCGAGGAAATCGGTGTTGAGCCCGGCGACAAGATTTTAGCCATAAACGGAAAAGAAATAAAGGACATTTTTGATTACAGATATCTTCTTGCTGATGAGGAAATAACCGTCCTCTTCGAGTCAAAGGACGGCGAAGACTGGGATATCGATATAGAAAAGGAAACAAATGACGACTTAGGCCTCGGCTTTGGCAAGGGTCTTATGGATGAGTACAGCCACTGCAAAAATAAGTGTGTATTCTGCTTTATAGACCAGATGCCTCCGGGGATGCGTCAGACCCTTTATTTTAAGGATGATGACGCGAGGCTTTCATTTTTACAGGGAAATTATATTACGCTCACTAATATGAGCGAAGAGGACTTTGAGAGGGTAATTAAATTTCACCTCTCACCGATAAATATATCTGTTCACGCGACGGATCCCGAGCTTCGCTGCAGGATGCTCCATAACCGCTTTGCGGGAAACCTTCTTCTTAGAATTGAGCGCCTTGCGGAAGCGGGGATAGAGATGAATACCCAGATAGTCTGCTGCAAGGGCTATAATGACGGGAAGGAGCTCGACAGAACCATTACGGATCTGGCGAAATTTATTCCTCATATAAAGGGCTTGTCGGTAGTACCGGCCGGTATGACTAAGTTTCGCGAGGCAAATAATTTAGCGAAATTAAGTCCATTTACAAAGGAGGAATCACTTCTTGTATTAAACCAGATAAATGCCTGGGGCGAGAAATATCTTGCGAAATACGGTACGAGATTCGTATTCGCAAGTGATGAATGGTTCATCATGGCGGGAGAGCCGATACCGGACGCTGACTATTATGAGGGCTACGGCCAGATAGAAAATGGCGTTGGCATGGTTCGCGACCTCACGGACAGCGTGATGGAAGCTCTCAGGAAGGTCGACAGTGACGACAGAAAGAGTAAAGTCACAATCGCTACGGGAACGCTTGTCTATCCCTACATAAAAATGCTCGCTGACATTGTATGCGACAAATTTCCGGGATTGTCATGTGACACCTACGGAATAATCAACAATTTCTTCGGACCGACAATTACGGTCGCGGGACTCCTCACCGCAACCGACATTATAGACCAGCTTCGAGGCAAGGACCTTGGAAAATATTTACTGTTACCTGATACGCTTCTTCGTTCAGGTACCGACATTTTGCTTGATGATATGACGGTAGGCGATATAGAGAAGGCTTTACAAATCGAAGTTCGTATTGTAAAATCAGATGGGGAAAGTTTTGTTCACGGAATAGTTGATCCGTGAATCATTTAATAAAGGATTAAACATGAAACCAATAGTAGCTATAGTAGGACGCCCTAATACGGGTAAATCCACCCTCTTTAATAAAATAGCGGGCTCGGACATCTCGATAGTAAAGGATACGCCGGGTGTTACCCGCGACAGGATTTATGCCGAAGCCGAGTGGGAGGGCAAGAACTTCACGATGATTGATACCGGCGGTATCGAGCCGGATACGAGTGATGTCATTCTTGCTTCTATGCGTGAGCAGGCTGAGACAGCGATTGACACGGCGGATGTAATCATTTTCCTTGTCGATGGAAAGACAGGCCTTACAGACGCGGACGGTGAAGTAGCGCAGATGCTAAGGAAGTCTAAGAAGCCCGTCGTCCTCGTTGTAAACAAGATTGACAATGTCGCGAAGCAGACGAACGATATCTACGAATTCTATAATCTGGGCCTTGGCGAGCCGTTTGCCATCTCGGCGGCAAACCAGACAGGACTTGGCGATATGCTGAGCGAGGTCACAAAGCGCTTCCCTGAAAACGCCGGAACCGACGAGGACGAAGATACTCCTAGAATCGCAATAGTCGGAAAGCCTAATGTAGGCAAGTCTTCGATTGTAAATAAGCTTCTCGGCGAGAATCGTGTTATAGTTTCAGATATAGCCGGAACCACCAGAGATGCGATAGATACGAGGGTTAAGAAGGACGGCAGGGACTATATTTTCATAGATACGGCCGGAATCAGGCGTAAGAGCAAGATTAAGGAGCAGCTCGAACATTACTCCATAGTCCGTACCGTTACGGCTGTTGAGCGTGCCGATGTCGTTCTCCTTGTAATAGACGCAAGTGAGGGCGTAACGGAGCAGGACGCAAAGATCGCGGGAATCGCCCACGAGCGAGGCAAGGGAATCATCATAGTTGTAAATAAATGGGACCTCGTTGAAAAAGACGATAAGACCATGAATGAACACACTAAGAAGATAAGGAATACCCTGTCATTTATGCCATACGCTCAGATACTCTTTATTTCGGCTAAGACAGGTCAGCGTATGCCAAAGCTCTACGATATGATAGATATCGTAATACAGAATCACGCGCTCCGCATTTCAACCGGTGTGCTTAATGATATTCTCGCGGAGGCAGTTGCCCTCCAACAGCCGCCTACGGATAAGGGACGGAGGCTTAAGATATTCTATATTACGCAGGTTAGCGTGAAGCCGCCTACATTTATCATTTTCGTGAACAGTAAGAAGCTGATGCACTACTCATATCAGCGATATCTTGAAAATAAGCTCCGTGAGGCCTTTGGCTTCACAGGCACTCCGCTCCGCTTCATAATCCGTGAGCGCAATGCCGACGAGCAGATAGAGATAAGATAATATGTTAATGACGATTTGGATGCTCTTATTGGGCTATGCTTTTGGAAATATTACAACGGGAGATATCGTTGGTAAGGTAAATCACGTTGATATCAGGCACGAGGGTAGCGGGAACGTTGGCTCCACGAATGCCATGAGAACCATGGGCTTCCTCCACGGAGGCCTCCCGACCCTTATAGGCGACATGCTTAAGGCGATAATTCCCGCCTGCCTGGCGAAATTTATAATTTGCAGGGGGATGCCCGGCGATGCTTACGGACTCTTCAGCACTGATTTTTATACCCTTGCGGCCGGATATGGGGCTGTTTTAGGCCACAATTTTCCTGCTATACACAAATTTAAGGGTGGAAAGGGAGTCGCGAGTACATTCGCTACCCTTCTTGTTTTTAAGTTCCCGCTTGGAGCGATAGAATTTGCTATTGTTGCTGTCGTTGTAGCCATTACGAGATATGTGTCACTTGGCTCTATACTTGGCTTTATAGTGCTTCCTCTTCTTACGATGGTATTTTTCCCGGGAAAATGGGCGCTTGTAGCTGCGACACTTTTCTACACGGTACTTGGAGTAGTAAGGCATCACGCGAATATTTCACGCTTGATGAGCGGTACTGAAAATAAGTTTCATATACATAGTCAGAAAACAAAATAAAGGATACTCACGCCATGAGGACTGCGCTTCGCGCAAGGCGTGAGCTGCGAAGCACCGCTTATGCGGTACTTCAATCAATACGACAATGGAGGTAATGGAAAAATGGGTGTTAAGGTTGGCGTTTTAGGCGCGGGAAGCTGGGGCACGGCTCTTGCGATTCTTCTCTGTGAGAACGGACATGATGTGACACTTTGGAGCGCGTTAAAGCCTGAGGTAGAGCAGATAAGGAATCACAGGGAGCTTCCGGAGAGACTTCCGGGAGTGAAGATTCCGCAAGAGATTGTCGTAACTGACAGTATAGAAGAGGTCGCTAAGGATAAGGATCTCTATGTGTTCGCTGTGGCTTCTCCTTATGTAAGGAGCACAGCAAAGCTTGCGGCACCTGTCCTTAAAAGGAAGACTCCTATCGTAAATGTGGCGAAGGGAATCGAGGAGGCAAGCCTTGACACGCTTACAACCATTATCCGCGAGGAGCTTAAGAATCAGAACGGTGATGAGGGAGATGTCGCTGTTCTCTCAGGCCCAAGCCACGCTGAGGAAGTGAGCATAGGTATTCCTACGACCGTTGTAGTAGGTGCCAAAACCGAAAAGACAGCCGATTTTATCCAGAATGTCTTTATGTGTCCGAGATTCAGAGTTTACACCAGCCCTGATATTATAGGCATAGAGCTCGGCGGGTCCATAAAGAACGTAATAGCTCTTGCGGCAGGAATCCTTGATGGCCTCGGATACGGTGACAATACTAAGGCGGCCTTAATAACGAGAGGAATTTCAGAGATTACAAGGCTCGGCGTGAAGCTTGGCGGTAAGCCTGAGACCTTTGCGGGGCTTTCGGGAATCGGCGACCTTATCGTTACATGTACAAGCGCTCACAGCCGTAACTGGAACGCAGGCTACCTTATAGGCAAGGGCATGAGCGTAAAGGATGCCATGGATAAGGTCCACCAGGTAGTTGAGGGAGTTTATTGCGCTAAGGCAGCGCTTAAGCTTGCCCGTGAAAATGATGTCGATATGCCGATTGTAGAAGAGATGAACAACGTGCTCTTTAACGGTAAGGACGCTAGGAGCGCGGCCATAGATTTACTTACAAGAGACAAGAGAGTCGAAAACAGCCACTTGAAATGGAATGAATAATGTTACCTGACAACAGCGAAAATTTCACACCGATGATGCAGCAGTACCTGTCGGTTAAAAAAGATTACGAAGACTGCATACTTTTCTACCGTATTGGCGATTTCTACGAGATGTTTTTTGATGACGCTCTCACTGCGTCAAAAATCCTTGACATCACCCTTACGGGGAAGGACTGCGGCATGGAAGAAAGGGCGCCCATGTGTGGAGTGCCCTTTCATGCCGTAGAGCCTTATATAAATAAGCTTGTGAAGGAGGGCTTCAGGGTCGCTATATGCGAGCAGGTAGAGGACCCAAAGCAGGCTAAAGGCATAGTAAAGAGAGAAGTCATAAGGATAGTTACGCCCGGTACCAATATTGATACCGGGTCTCTTGACGATACGAAGAATAACTTCCTCATGGGAATTGTTGATGACGGCAAGACCTTCGGTCTGTCGCTTGCGGATGTGAGCACGGGCGAATTCCTGGTGACAGAGGTTGAAAATCCTAGGGATGTGCTTAATGAAATAAGCAAATTCGAACCGTCTGAGATAGTTTGCCCGCCTGAGGTTAAGAGCTCAGAGCTCTTTGAAAATGAACTTTTCCGTAAATTGAATATCGCGATAACGCCTGTGGAGAAGCGCTATTATGATTATGATGGAGCCGCGGAGGTGTTAAAGAAGCATTTCAGGGTAGCTGTGCTTGATGGTCTCGGTGTTGCGGAGATGCCAAATGGCGTAAGAGCGGCGGGAATGGTTTTGTCTTACCTCTATGAGATGCAGAAAAACGACCTCTCCAACATTTTAACGCTGAAGCCATATTTTGTAAATAAATACATGATTATCGACTCTAATACGAGGAGAAATCTGGAATTAACAGAGACCCTGCGTGACAAGGAACGTCGCGGGTCCCTGCTCTGGGTGCTCGATAAGACAAAGACAGCCATGGGAGCGAGACTCCTTCGCATTTTCGTGGAGCAGCCCCTTGTCGATAAGAAAGAGATAGAGGAGAGACTGTCTGCTATCGAGGACTTCAATTCGGACATTATTACAAGGGAAGAAATCAGGGAATATTTAAACCCCATTTATGATATAGAGAGGCTTCTCTCAAAAATTTGCTACCGCACGGCTAATCCCCGTGACCTTAAAGCCTTCCATGATTCGCTCTCTATGCTCCCTGCTATTAAAAGGGAGCTCTCGGGCTTTAAGTCAAAGCTCTTGCAGGAGACGGCAGCGGGGCTTGACGCGCTTTCCGATCTCTATGATGAGACAGGCAGGGCTATAGTGGATGATCCACCTCTTTCAGTCCGTGAAGGAGGCATGATTAAGGATGGCTATAGCGAGGAGGTTGACAGACTCCGACACGCCAGCACAGATGGTAAAAAATGGATAGCTGAGCTTGAAGCCACTGAAAAAGAAAAGACAGGCATCAAGAACCTGAAAATAAAATATAACCGTGTCTTCGGCTACTATTTCGAGGTGTCAAATTCTTACAAGGATAAGGTTCCGGCTGAGTGGACCAGGAAGCAGACACTTGCGAACGCTGAAAGATACATAAATCCTGAACTTAAGAAGCTTGAGGACACCATTCTCGGCGCAGAGGAGAAGCTTGTAGGACTTGAGTATGACCTCTTCACACAGCTTCGTGATAAGATTGCGGCTGAGAGCGCCCGTATAACAAGGACAGCTTCATCTATAGCGATGGCTGACGTTTTCGCCGCGCTTTCGGCTGTAGCGGAAGCCCAGAACTTTGTAAGACCTCAGATAAATACTGACGGAATAATAGATATTAAAAATGGCCGCCATCCTGTAGTTGAGAAGATTATCGGAGATGGATTTATAGCGAACGATACATTTCTTGATAATGATGATAACAGGATTTCAATAATCACAGGCCCTAACATGGCGGGAAAATCGACCTACATGAGGCAGACGGCCTTAATTACCATCTTAGCTCAGATGGGGTCATTTGTACCGGCGGACTCAGCGAATATCGGCATCTGCGACAGGATATTTACCCGGGTCGGAGCGAGTGACGATCTCGCGAGCGGCCAGAGTACCTTCATGGTTGAAATGACTGAGGTCGCGAACATTCTCAGAAACGCCACAAGGAACAGCCTCTTGATCCTTGATGAGATAGGTCGCGGAACGAGCACCTTTGACGGGCTCGCTATCGCGTGGGCTGTCGTTGAATATATAGGAAATAAAAAGCTTCTCGGAGCGAAAACTCTCTTCGCGACCCACTACCACGAGCTCACTGAGCTTGAGGGGAAGCTTTCGGGCGTCCATAATTACTGCATAGCCGTACAGGAAAATGGCGAGGACATCATTTTCTTAAGAAAAATCATGAAGGGTGGCGCCGATAAGAGCTACGGTATAGAGGTGGCGAGGCTTGCCGGAGTTCCTGAAGCTGTAATTGAACGGGCGAGGGACATTTCTATGAGGCTCACAAGCAACGATATCCTTGAGAAGGCTAAGAAAATCGATGTTCACGAGATAGGAAAGCCGCTTGTGAAAGGCGCAGGCGGGGATATTGATGTGAATAATACTAACGTAATCCAGTTCCTCACAGATGTGGGCGGCGAGCTCAATAAGAAGGAAATTAAGAAGATAGAAAAAGAGGCAGCGGTCGCCGATGGCGGACAGATCTCATTTTTCGCTAATTCGGCTAACCAGGATATTATCGAGGAGCTTCTTGATATGGACCTTAAGAACATGTCCCCTATTGATGCCCTTAACAGGCTCTTTGCGATGCAGAAAAAGGTAAAGAACAGATATGTCAATAATTAACATTTTAACGAAGGACACTGTTGATAAAATAGCGGCGGGTGAGGTCATAGAGGGCCCGAACGCCGTTGTGAAGGAGCTTGTCGAAAACGCTATAGACGCGAAGGCAAATTCCGTTACGGTTGAAATAAAGGATGGGGGCATATCTCTTATCCGCGTGACTGACAACGGAAGCGGCATTAGTGAAGATGACATTAAGAAGGCCTTCATGCCGCACGCTACGAGCAAGATAAGTGACGCGGTGGACCTTGTAAGCGTTAAGAGCCTGGGCTTCCGGGGTGAGGCGCTTTCAAGCATCGCGGCTGTAGCAAAGGTTGAGACCCTTACGAAGACGGTTGACTCTCCGAGCGGAATCAGATATGTCATTGAAGGCGGTGAGGAGGTCGTAAATGAGCCTGTAGGCTGTCCCGAAGGCACTACATTTATAATAAGGGACCTCTTTTACAATACTCCCGCGAGGAAGAAATTCCTTAAGACTCCCACTACCGAAGCCCGTTATATAGAGGAGGTCATGGAGCACATGGCGCTGAGCCACCCCCTTGTTGCCATGAAGTTTATAGTAAATGGGCAGACGAAGCTCCAGACTCCCGGAAATGGCAAGCTTAAGGACGTCATATTTTATCTCTATGGCAAGGAGACGGCGGGAAGCTTACTGCCAGTTGGAAATCCTGACTTTAAAGATGAAAATGACGCGAACGAAAACGGGATTTCCGTACGGGGCTTTGCCGGAAAACCATCATTTACAAGGGGAAACAGGGAGTATGAGAACTACTTCGTAAATGGCCGCTTTGTGAAGGATAAGGTTATCACGAGGGCAGTTGAGGATGCCTATAAGTCGTTCTTAATGCAGCACAGGTATCCATTTACCTGCGTGTTGATCGATATGGATCCCGAGACCGTGGATGTAAATGTGCACCCGAGGAAGCTTGAAGTACGCTTCACCGATCGTGAAGCCGTATATCAGGCCGTATTTCGCGCGATTGACACGGCCCTTAGGACTAGTGAGATTATTCCCGAGGCTGAAAATGTAGTGACGGCTGACAAGAAGAGCATGGTGAGGGAACGCACGGAAACCGTTTCCTTGGATAATACATATAAAATTCCCGACATCCCTATGCCGGAGCCCTTTGAGGCGAAGAGGAAGGAAGAGTGGAAGAAGGAAATTAAGCCCCTTTTTACTGAAAATGTGGCGGAGACAGGGGAGTATCAGAGGAATGTTGAGCCTCCTGTGACAATGCCTTCTGTTCCGGAAAATCCTGTACCGGAACTTCATACGCCTGAACCTTCTATACCTGAGGCATCCGTGCCAGAGCCTCCTGCATCGGCTCCGATTCCGCAAAAGCCTGTCCAGAACAGCTTTGCCGAGGGAATTTTCGCAGAGACTGCTATATCAGAGATAAGACTCATAGGCCAGGTCTATGATACCTACTGGATAATGGAATACGGCGGTGACATATATATAGCTGACCAGCATGCCTGCCATGAGAAGGTTATGTATGAGAAAATCCTTCGCGAGGTAAATGAGAAGCGGGTCGCCAGTGAGCAGCTTCTTACGCCCATTGTGGTGACACTTTCACCTGTTGAAATGGAAAACTATGGTAAAATAGCGGATGACCTCGCTAAATTAGGCTTTGAGATAGATGAGTATGGTGGGAATGATCTTGCCATAAAGGCTGTGCCGTCAGCAATGTATGGGCTCTCTGAGAAGGAATTATTCTTTGATATATTAGACCAGTATGGTGAAGAGGGGAAGGTCACTACGGCTGATACTGTCCTTTCTAAGGTCGCGACCATGGCCTGCAAGGCAGCAGTCAAGGGCAATATGAGGATGACTGAGGTAGAGATGAAGGCGCTTTTAACCGAGATGATGAAGCTTGAGAACCCATATAACTGCCCACATGGCCGCCCAACCATGATAAAGGTCACAAAATCCGATTTAGAGAAGAAATTTAAGAGACAGTTGTCGTAGAAGGGGACCCACGAAGTGGGGAAGTTGGCTACGACTAGTATGCTCCGTAGGAGCATACATAATAACGGCTTTGCCGTGGCAGAATGAGTAAGAAAGGAAAATTATGCTTAGCACTAAAGATTATTACAAAGAAAACGGCATCAGTGAGCCGGTATATAACTATTGCAAGGACATACAGAGCAGTCTCCTTGACCGCTTTGCCGAAATAGATGAAACCGCTGAATATAACCAGCTAAAGGTTCTCTCCGCTATGAGGAAGAACCACGTATCCGAGGCCCATTTCGCCCCGACTACAGGCTACGGCTACGACGATCTGGGCCGTGAAGCGCTTGAGAAGGTCTACGCAGATGTATTTCATACTGAGGCGGCCCTTGTCCGCCCTGTAATACAGTGCGGAACCCATGCTCTTTCGATTGCTCTCTTTGGAAACCTCCGTCCGGGAGATGAGCTGCTTTCCCCTGTTGGAAAACCTTATGATACTCTTGATGATATTATTGGTATCAATCCTACGCCCGGGTCGCTTGCTGAGTATGGTGTTAAATACCGCCAGGTCGATCTGAAGGAAGACTTTTCATTTGATTATGAGGGAATAAAGGCAGCGTTAAATGATAAGACAAAGCTTGTAACCATCCAGCGTTCCAAGGGATACGCGACAAGACCTACATTTTCGGTAGAGCAGATAGGAGAGCTCATTGCATTTATAAAGAAGTGCAAACCGGATGTAACAGTTATGGTGGATAACTGCTACGGCGAGTTCGTTGAGCGCATTGAGCCGTCTGACGTAGGCGCGGACATGGTTGTGGGTTCGCTTATTAAGAATCCGGGCGGCGGCCTAGCACCTGTAGGCGGCTATATAGCAGGTACTAAGAAATGTGTCGATATGGCAAGCTATCGGATGACCTGTCCTGGGCTTGGCGGAGAAATAGGACCATCACTTGGGCTTAACCGGACATTTTTTGAAGGCTTCTTCCTTGCGCCGACAGTTACGGCGAGTGCTCTTAAGGGAGCGATATTCGCCGCGAATATCTATGAGAAGCTGGGATTCCCTGTTATTCCGAACGCTACCGAGCCTAGGTACGACATAATCCAGGCCGTAACCCTCGGAACTCCTGAGGGACTCTGTGCCTTCTGCGAGGGAATTCAGGCCGCGTCGCCTGTTGACAGCCACGTAACTCCGGAACCATGGGATATGCCGGGCTATAACGATCAGGTAATTATGGCAGCGGGAACCTTTGTATCAGGCGCGTCTATCGAGCTTTCGGCAGATGGCCCTATGCGTGAACCATACGCAGTTTATTTCCAGGGAGGACTCACATGGGCTCACGCCAAATACGGAATCATGATGAGTCTTGAGAGAATGTATGAGAAAGGACTTGTGAAGCTGTGAAAATCATTTCCATAGAGGAGGCCGACTACGGTTGCGAGGAACTTCCGGAAGGGGCAGAGCTTATGTGTCGGCTCATTGTCGAAGATGAAACCGGACAAAGAATTGTGGAAATTCCGGATAAGATGGTGGATGAACTAAAACTTCACGAAGGGATGAATATAGATTCCGGAATTCTGAAAGACTAATTTTTACTATTGATTTTGTGAACAGGATACGTTATATTTATAGATGGTAGTTTATTACTTGCCGAATCTATAATCAAAGGAGCAGTAATCTATGGGAGCAAAATCAGAAGGTAAGACGGCAAAACCGGCTAAAAGGCAGGGCAGTATTGTAAGAAGAACCACATTGATCATTACTGCCGTAATTCTTGTTGTATTCGGTCTTGTAATATATTCGGCGAGCGACCTCATGCAGAAGTCATTTATGGAGGTCTACAGTGACTATATGCTCGATACCGCTAAGTCCGCCGCCGGAACTATAAATACAATTGTGAAGTCCGCTAACGGCGGTGAGACAAACATCGTCGCTACAGCTGAAAAGAACCCCGAGAACGCTAAGGTGCTTTTCCAGACCTTGCTTAAGCCTAAGATTGAAGGTCTTTCTATTTCCGGTCTCAATGGGTCGTATGTTTTCTACGTAGCGGCTGACGGAACCATCATTTACCATCCGGACTCTGAAAAGATTGGCAAGCAGGTCGAAAATACGGCTGTGCAAGAAATTGTGAAGAGGCTTGCTGCCGGGGAGACACCTGACCAGATTGGTTCTCATTCAATATCATATAGAGATAACGGATTAAAATTCGGAGCCTATACATTTACAAATGGCGGAAATATCGTAATAGTAACAGCCTCACATTCTGATCTTATAAAGCCTATACAGAGGCCATTTACTGTCATGATGGTAAACATGGTAATGGCTGAAATTCTTCTTATAGTTGTTATTATCGTGCTGCTTGTTAAGGCCCTTAAGCCGATTCAGGACATCAATACCTATATCGATAAGACTGCGGCCTTTGATTTCACCCACAGCAAGACTAAGAGCAAGATTTTTACACAAGAGCGTGACGATGAGATATCTGAGATGGCAAAGAACGTCCAGAGTATGCGACACGAGCTTCGTGAGATGGTTCGCGAGATAAAGAAGAGCAGTGAGCTTATTGATGAAAATGTGGAGAAGCTCCAGGATTCCACCAATAAGGTTAATGCTATGTGTACCGATAACTCCGCTACAAGCGAGGAGCTTGCAGCCGGTATGGAGGAGACAAGCGCCACTACTGAGAACATTTCCGAGAGTATCGGTGAAATGAAGTCAAAGACTGATGAAATAACTGAGCTTGCCACAAATGGCGCTGACAAGAGTATGGAAATTATTACCCGTGCCGGCGAACTTCATGAGACTACAGTTAAGGCGGCCAGGGATACAGATGATAAGTTAAATGAGGTCAGGGCTACTGCGGCCAAGGCTATCGAGGATTCTAAGGCTGTAGATAAGATAAATAAGCTTACCGAATCCATCATGTCTATCTCAAGCCAGACAAGCCTTCTTGCCCTTAACGCGACGATTGAGGCGGCGAGAGCCGGTGAAGCGGGCAAGGGCTTTGCCGTTGTCGCTGAGGAAATCAGTAAGCTTGCGGCTCAGACAGGCGAGACCGTCAAGAACATAAATGAAATCTTAGGCGAGGTAAATGGAGCGGTTGCTGAGATGAGTGACTGCATCAACTCCACAAATGAGTTCCTTGAGACGAGAATCAAGCCTGATTACGCGCATTTCACTGATGTCGCTGTCCAGTATCATAATGACGCCGACTCCTTCCGTCAGGGTATGGAGAAGATAAAGGAAAGTATTAACAGCCTTGATGAGATGGCTTCGAACATTAACGACGCTATTAGTTCAATTAATACTACGGTAAATGAATCTGCGAACGGTGTAGGCGATATAGCTGAAAAGACGACAGACATGGTCACCGAGACAAGCGGTAGTACCGCCCTTGCCGATGAGTGCCATAACGCCGTAGCGGGACTTACCGAAATCCTTTCGAAGTTCAAGATGGATGCATGAAATGAACATTAAGGGGTCAGGATTCCTGACCCTTGTTGTATTTTAGAACCGTATAAGGCTCCCTCTTGAGGGAGCTGGCGCAGCCAAAGGCTGCGACTGAAGGAGTTTACTGACTGGATACATTTGTAAGGAAAAATAAATGAAGCTTATAACACCTGATTTTTATGAAAATTTCCACTGCATAGCGGATAAGTGCAAGGACAGCTGCTGTATCGGCTGGGAGCTTGATATAGATGAGGAGACCTACGAATATTATAAGAGCGTAGAAGGAGCCTTCGGCGACAGGCTGAGGGCCCATATGAAGAGCGCGGATGATGAAAATGAATGCAATGCATTTACATTAAACGGAAAAAGATGTCCTTTCTTAAATGATAAGAATCTCTGCGACATATATATAAATCTCGGCGAGGAGTCGCTCTGCGAGGTCTGTACGGAATATCCTCGCTTTACGGTTGACTATTCTGATATTCTTGAGAAAAGTCTGGCCCTCTCGTGCGAGGAGGTCGGAAGACTTGTCTTTGACAGGACCGAGCCACTTACACTTGTAAGTCGCGAAATTCCCGGAACGCCTGAAAATGATGAGGCCATGTACGTAAAGGAAATCGTTACGGCAAGAGATAAGGCTATGGAAATCATCTCAGACAGGAATCGTTCACTCATAGACAGGGTTGGAAGATTTATGAAGTATGTGAGGCGCCTGCAGGAGTTCATGAATATAGAAGAAGAGAAGCCCGGGACCCTTGCGGAGGGAATAACCGATATTAATCTCTCTGATGCCCTGGGTAAGGATATGATTGGCTCATTTCCTGATGTAAAGGTGATCCCAAGTGATAATAACGAGGCTGTAGAAAAATATAACGATCGTATGGAAATTCTCTCGGGACTTGAGGTTCTCGATGAAGAGTGGACCAATACCATAAGTGACCTGAATATGAGGTTTTCTTCGTCTGAAACATATCTTTCTGACGCGAAAAAATTTTATGAAACATGCAAGGAAAGACTTGATATCTGGTTTGAAGCACTTTATAATTATTTTATATTCAGATATTTTACAAAGTCTGTATATGACTGCGACCTTCTTGTAAAGGCGAAGTTCGCGAAGATATCCTGCGATACGATTTACGATATGGCGCTAGCGAGGTTCCTCTCTAAGGGAAGATTTGACGTAGCCGATATGATAGATGTCGCAAGAATTTACTCAAAGGAAGTGGAGCACTCCGAAGATAATCTCGCCTACCTCGCCGATGAATTACTTTATAACAACTAGGCCGTGTCTGGCTTCGGCGAAGCCGGTGCCTGACTCGGACGTAAACTTAACCGGGAGAAGGTAAAATGAACATAAAAGACACCGCCCTTACTACGGGCAAGCGCTACCTTACCGCCTTCAAGTGGATAGCCTTCGGCATACTGGCAGGTATGTTCGTTGGTTCTGTATCCGCTGTATTCGCGAGGCTCATAGTAATAGCTACGGAATTCCGTAAAGCCCATGGAATAATCATATATTTTCTCCCCCTTGCGGGGCTTTTTATCGTGTTTTACTACAGAGCTCTCGGGGCCAAAAAGCCCAAAGGTACTAACCTTGTTATTACTGCAATCCGTGAGGGAAATAATGTTCCCGTTCGTATGGCTCCACTAATAATTGTGTCTACCGTTATCACCCACCTTTTCGGCGGTTCCGCAGGTCGTGAGGGGGCGGCTCTTCAGGTCGGTGGGTCACTCGGTGGCGCTCTCGGAAGACTGTTTCATTTTTCTGAAAAAG
The DNA here is from genome assembly GCA_900314885.1 of uncultured Eubacteriales bacterium. Lineage (GTDB taxonomy): Bacteria > Bacillota > Clostridia > Lachnospirales > Lachnospiraceae > Catonella. The sequence continues at coordinate 202,962 of OMWY01000008.1, read as the reverse complement.
ACAGAAGGGTAGTCATAATGTGTGGCATGAGCGCCTCATTTTCAGCCCTTTTCGGAACACCTATGGCAGCAGCTATCCTCGCCCTTGAGATTAGCACTGTCGGGATTATGTACTACTCAGCTCTTGTACCATGCGTTGCAGCGGGGGTAACTGCCCGCTTTACGGCTGAAGCCTGGGGAAGCCATACAAGCGTCATGCATATAGCGGAATTCGAGGGAGTTGACCCGGTAAACAGTTCTCTTACAATATTATTTTCAATTGTTGCCGCATTTGTCGCTATTCTCTTTGTTTTCGTTATGCACAGGACAAAGCATTTACTGTCAAAATACATTGAAAATCAATATCTGCGTGTCATATTCGGGTCAGTATTAATTATAGGGCTTACACTCCTTGTCGGAGATCAGACCTATAACGGGACAGGTTCTGATATTATAGCGAAATGCGTAACAGACGCGGACTTCAGAATGCCTTATTATGGCTTTCTGCTTAAAATATTATTTACCGCTATAACTCTCGGCGTCGGCTTCCAGGGTGGTGAAATCGTTCCATCCCTCTTTATAGGGGCTTCGTTTGGAAATGCCTTTGGTCCGATATTCGGTCTCTCACCGTCTCTCGGCGCCGCTATTGGCATGGCCTGCATTTTCTGCGGTGTCACAAACTGCCCGATTGCTTCTATGCTGATCTGTTTTGAAATGTTTGGCTTTGAGGGTGGCATTTACTATATCATCGCGGTCGCTATTTCCTATGTCTTCTCCGGCTATTCAGGCATCTACAATGCCCAGAAGGTACGTTACGGCAAGTATAATCCGGGGAGAGTCGATAAGAACGCGGAGTGAAAAGTTGGTGGAATATAGGAGTTGCGTATACTAAAAGGTTTATTTATGGAACAATTACTGATTGTTGAGGATGATAAGGGGCTGAATGCCGGACTGTCAAAAGCCTTGCGGACTGAAAATCGTGAAGTGGTTTCATGTTTTGACATTCGCTCAGCTCGTGAACAGCTTATGTGCGGTGGTGTATCACTTGTAATTTTAGATGTTAATCTTCCTGACGGAAACGGAGCTTCGCTGCTTCGAGAAATAAAGAAGACTACGCCATCTTTGCCGGTGATTCTTTTAACTGCGAATGATATGGATGATGATATTGTTGCAGGACTCGAAGACGGAGCAAAAGCTCCTACACATACTTGTTGAAAATTGCGGCATTATCCAGAGCCGTACAAAGCTTATTGACAGAATCTGGACGGACGGTCTAGAATACGTTGACGAAAATGCCCTGTCTGTCACTATAAAACGTTTGAGGGATAAACTCGGCGCGCAAAATGAAATAAGGACTATTTACGGTATAGGCTATCTATGGACATCAGAAAATGAAAAATAACATTATTATCATAGCTATTGTGGTAATCTTTGTGGCAATAATTATAGTTGCTCGGAATATTATAAAAACGAATCGCACCATTAATAAAATTGACAAAATGATAACACTTGCCGCAGAGGGAGATTTTAAAGAAGAATTCTTTGATGAAAGCAAATTGTCAGCCTTGGAAACAAAATTTGCCAACTATCTGTCTGCGTCAAATATTTCTGCTATAAATGTTGCTCTCGCAAGAAGTATTATTTCCTCTGAAGGCGGATATATTAAGGTCAGCTCCAATCCGGGACAGGGCAGTACATTTTCAGTCTTCCTGCCGCGTAACTCATAAATGTGTTAAAATTGTTAGAATTAACACTTCCCCTGAAAGAATGTGGAAAGATTTCAGTGCTATAATCTGTATGGCTCAGGCAAGACAACTGTAGCTATACAGATTTTTTTAGAAAATGAGGTACTAAAATGGTTATTTTACAGACAAAAGGACTCAGTAAAGTGTACGGCACAGGAGAGACTGCCGTTCATGCGCTAGAAAATGCTAATCTTTCAGTGGAGAAGGGCGAATTTCTTGCAATAGTGGGAACGTCAGGCAGTGGTAAATCTACACTTCTGCATTTGCTCGGAGGACTTGACCGTCCTACTTCCGGCATTGTTACCGTAGATGGCACAGATATTTATTCTCTTAAAGATGAAGCGTTAACCATATTTCGCAGAAGGAAGATTGGTTTTGTATTTCAGAGTTATAATCTTGTTCCGGTGTTGAACGTATATGAAAATATAGTTCTACCGGTGGAACTAGATGGCGAGAAGCCTGACAGTACTTATATTGACAGTGTTATAGGGACACTTGGGTTGAAAGAAAAGATTGATTTTCTCCCGAATAACCTGTCCGGTGGCCAGCAACAGCGTGTAGCAATTGCCAGGGCAATGGTCGCAAAGCCTGCTATTATTCTTGCTGATGAACCGACCGGAAACCTGGATTCAAAAACCAGTCAGGATGTGATGGGACTCCTTAAGGTTACAAGTAAAAAGTATACTCAGACTGTTGTTATGATAACACACAACGATGAAATTGCGCAACTCGCAGACCATATCATTCGTATTGAAGATGGAAAAATCGTAAAACGTCAGGGAGCAGTATTATGAATGTGATTGCGATGATAATAAGCCCATTGCTTGGAAATCTTTTAGAGACGGTCTTCTGGTTCTTCTCGTACAGGTTTGTTATTTGGCCGGTCTTTGCCATTATCCCTGTTTTCCTGTTACTGGGAATTATCCTGCCGGTTGTGATTTACCACTTCGCGGAAAGGCAAACAATTGTGGAACGGCTTAGGGAGACAGAATATAGCGCGAAAAGACTCTTGAATCTGCGAGAAAAAATGCTTGACTTTATGATTACGCTGTGAAATAATGGAAAAAGGTTACTAATTGACTTTTTAGATTAAGGAGGGTGTAAAATTGTCTGATAAAAGGGGGAATTTTTCAGGAAAGTTAGGCTTCGTTCTGGCATCTGCTTCGAGTGCAGTAGGCCTTGGAAATCTGTGGAGATTTCCGTATCTTGCTGCGGAGTACGGCGGAGGAACATTTTTATTTATCTATATTATTCTCGCCGTGTCATTTGGCTTCGCTCTTATGATAACAGAGGTCGCTATCGGCAGAAAGACAGGTAAATCAGCTATAGTGGCCTTCAGCGCTCTTGATAAGCGTTTCGGCTTTAACGGCCTCTTAGCCTTTATCATACCTGTGATTATTGTGCCTTACTATGGCGTATATAGATGGTGTCGCTTATTACTTAAAGCCTGATTTTGCGAAAATGGGTGGCAAAACTATACTAGCTGCTCTTGGCCAGCTATTTTATTCCATGTCACTTGCGATGGGAATAATGATAACGTATGGCTCATATATGAAAAAGGAAGACAATCTCGAATCATCCGTAAGATGGATTGACTTCTTTGATACTCTTGTCGCCTTCTTGGCAGGCTTAATTATCGTTCCGTCATTCTTCGTCTATTCCGGTGGCAATCCTGAAAACATGAACGCAGGCGCAGGATTGATGTTCATCACACTTCCTAAGATATTCGCTACCATGACAGGCGGAAGAATTATAGGTCTGATGTTTTTTGTGCTTACATTCTTTGCTGCATTGACGAGCGCTATTTCACTCATGGAAACTATAGTATCTATACTTATAGATAAATTAGGGTGGAGCAGGATAAAGGCCTCGGTTCTCGCATTTATCTATATATTCCTTGGAGGTATACCTAGCTCCTTGGGATTTGGTATATGGGGGAATGTAAAGCCTATAAATATGGACCTGCTCAGTTTCTTTGACTTTGTATCAAATTCAGTCCTTATGCCTATTTGCGCTCTTGCGACAGTAATACTCGCTGCCTTTGTCATCAAGCCTGAGTCCATAATAGAAGAAGCTGAGGAGCGCGGTAATTACTTCCATGCCAAGAAATATTATTCGTTCTTAATAAAATGGATCTGTCCGATTGGAATCGTTGCTATCCTTATTTCATCGATTCTTTCAGGACTGGGAGTTTTCAGCTTTTAACAAAAAGGAGGACAGGCATCTGCCTGTCCTCCTTCTCTAAGACAATTTACTCTATGGCTATTGTCTTCTTCTCAGGTACTTCCTGCTCTTTGTCCTTCTTTGGAATGGTGAGCATAAGGACACCGTTATTGAACTTAGCCTTAACATCCTCTTCGGTGATATCATCACCTACGAAGAAGCTTCTCTGAGCGGCGCCCTGATAACGCTCTCTGCGGATAACCTTGCCGCTGTTATCTTTCTCTTCCTTGGTATTATCCTTCTTAGCGCTTATAGTAAGGTAGCCATCGTTAAGCTCAAGGTTGAGGTCGCTCTTATCATAGCCCGGAAGCTCGACATCAAGCTCATAGCTGTTCTCGTTCTCACGAACATCAGTCTTCATGATGCCCTGAACCTGATTGCCAAATGCAGGGGCTGTGAACCAGTCACGGTCAACATCGTTAAAGAAATTGTCTACAAGGTTCTCACCGAAAATGCTAGGTACTAACATAAGTCATTCCTCCTTTAATCTAACGGCCATCCACTGTGGGTGGCTTGTTTTATTACTGTTTAAAGTAATCTGAAAAGGAACTTCTTTATTTCCCTTTCTTCAACTCCTATTATATCACAATTATTAGCACTGTCAAGAGGTGAGTGCTAATTTTGTATATTCTTTATGGTTATACAGCAACTGTCACACTATAACCGCCAATAAAAGCCAATAATCAGACAACTTAGACCGAGCCAGGCACTCACACAGGCTCCCGTAATAGGCTCCCGTTATGCCTCCCTCTTGAGGGAGGTGTCGCCGTAGGCGACGGAAGGAGTCTGAGGGAGCTGGCACGCCGTTAGGCGTGACTGAAGGAGTCTGAGAGATCAGAGGTTTATGCGTGCTCTTAAATATAATAATTGACTAATACCTTTCTATCTGATAAGAAGGTCTTGTAAGATACGATATTAAATTTAGTCCTACGACTCCGGACGAGAAAAGCAGTGTCGGTATTATTGTCAATATAGAGGGCCAGGCATTAGGAACCGGCTTGACCTATAAGATACCAAGCAGAATGATGTCTGCGGACATTCAGAATGTAAAATCTATCGATAACCCGATAATATTAAATCGGACGGAATTTGATATTACCTATCCTCACGTAAACGCTCCAAAAGAGCAGCAGGAGCGGGAAAAGAAGGCTGAAATATTTGAAGGTCTTATCAGGTCATTTTTTATGGGAAGCGTTCTTATTAAAAATGATCCTGAGGTGGAAATTAATGGAATAGGATTAAAGGATTATTATAAAAACCAGATACTGAAAGTCACAAATCCGCGCGACCCACTCTATGTCGGCTCATATTCCTCTATGCAGGAGGAGTTGGAAAAGCAGTACGGTCACAGGGATAACTGCGCCTGCTACCAGCAGACGGTTGAGACCTGCGCCCTTGTTATAGGCCTTGACATCACGGAAAATGAAATATGGAATAACCTGACGTCATCTGAGAAAAATCAGATAGCGGAATTCCTGTCGGACTGGGGACATGGGGCGACTGTACCGCAGAACTGGCGCCTCTTCAATATGCTTGACCTCGCTTTTTTAGCAAAACACGGCTATAAAATAAATGAAAATATCATGCTTGAGCATGCGGCGGCGATAGTTGGTTATTATGTCGGTGACGGCTGGTATCGCGACGGTCAGAGCTTTGATTATTACTCTGTCTGGGCATTTAACGTATATGGGCCTATATGGTGTAAATGGTATGGCTACGAGCACGCTCCTTTACTTGCCGCGAAAATTGAAGAAGCAAATCGTGAGTTAATGAAAACGTATCCTTTAATGTTTGATTCCGATGGATATACTGTCATGTGGGGCAGAAGTGGCATTTACAGGAACGCCGCGACAAGCGCGTTTGAAGGAAATTTTTATTTGAATACTCCGAATATCGACTCAGGGCTTGCGAGATTTATTGTCTCGGGGTCACTCTTGCAATTTTTAACAAGAGATGATTTCCTTGAAAAATTGGATGAAGGATAAGGAATATATAGGTTTAGCCTATATGACGGGCATTTTACCGATAAAGAAATATGGTACCCATTCAGCCTTGAATATGTTTCATGAATATTCGATGGAAAACCCGGAGTACTTAGCTGAGTATGTCGGATTTACGGAAAATGAAGTGAGGTCTCTATGCGCTGAATATTCAAGGGATTTTGACGAATGCAAGGCTTGGTATAATGGATATTATTTTCATGAGTGTGGCCCTGTATATAATCCAAATTCAATTGTACGTAGTATACAGTCCGGTAATTTCTCTGATTATTGGAATCAGACTGAGACGTATGAGGCACTAAGGATTTATATAGATATGAATTTTGATGGCCTGAAAGATGCAATTCTTAAGCTAATGGCCGGCGGACGTCAGGTGATAAATACAGCCCATTTTCAAAATGATATGACGACATTTGCAAATGCGGACGATGTCATGACGTTACTCATTCATCTGGGCTATTTGGGATACGATACGGAGACTAAGGAAGTATTTATACCTAATAATGAAATTTTACAGGAATTTGTAACTGCTACAACCGCTCGCGACTCTTGGAACGAGGTTGTTAATTCTGTGCAGCGCTCAAGTGAACTATTAATGGCTGCCTGGTCTAAAGATGAGCAGGCTGTCGCTGATGGAATTGAAAAGGCTCATCTAGAGACGAGCCATTTGCAATATAATGACGAGAATGCTCTTGCCAATACTCTGTCACTTGCCTTTTATGCAGCAAGGCAGTATTACTCTATAGTGCGTGAAATGCCGACAGGCAAGGGCTTCGCTGATCTTGCTTTTATTCCTCGAAGAAAATATACAGACAAACCGGCGATGATTGTCGAACTTAAGTGGGATCAGTCTGCTGACACAGCCATAAAACAGATAGGGGAAAAGGAATATCCCAATAGTCTTAAGGATTATAAGGACAATCTTCTTCTAATAGGCATAAACTACGACAGGAAGACAAGAAAACACGAGTGCAGAATCATATCTTATTAGCAATATTTAATCATCACTTACATTATGGCTAAATATTAAAAAAGCCGGGGAACAAATCCCCGGCTTAATCTGTGTGTGACAAGATTCGAACTCGCGACCTTCTGATCCGTAGTCAGACGCTCTATCCAGCTGAGCTACACACACATTGTCGTGCTGCGAAGCAGTACGACCCGCAATGAGCGAAGCGAATCGACCGGCTTCCCCTCAAAGAAAATCAGCTTGCTGATTTTCTTCAATTGTAGTGCTACGAAGCAATCTGCTAAACAGCGATATTTATTATACCACATCATTCTCTGTTTGTAAACCCCTAAATCAAAATTTTTTCCGAAATAATCTTCTAATATTGTTTGACTTTTACGTTAAAGAAACATATAATAAGAGAGATAGTACATGTTTTTGATTATTGAGAATAAAAAATCAGATTTCATGTGCTTTCTATCTATAATAGAGAGACTGCGACAATCGCCGCGTGCCTCGGAAAAGGAGGTAACATGGATATTGGCAGTAAGCTTGTCGAAGAGCTCCAGGTCGAAAATGTCTTTACTATCCCGATATTTGGCGGAATACCCATATCGGAAACTGTTGTTGTAACCTGGATTATCATGGGCGTGACTGTACTGCTGAGCGTATTTCTCACCCACGGTTTCAGGGTAGAGAATCCTTCCAAGAGACAGGAGTTTATGGAGGCTGCCGTCACCGGCTTGCAGAATGTCGTGCGGAGCTTCATGGATGAAAAGGGGGAGGCATATGTCGAATATCTGACGAGCATTATGCTGTTCTTAGGCATAGCTAATCTGATCGGCATATTAGGATTTAAGCCTCCTACCAAGGACCTCAATATGACAGCTTGCCTCGCTATCATGAGTATTATACTCGTACAGGCAGCGGGCATTAGGCAGAAGGGCGTGAAAGGTTGGGCGAAGAGCTTCGCGAAGCCTATGGCATTTATAGCGCCTTTGAATGTCCTTGAGATTGTCATAAAACCACTGTCACTGTGTATGCGACTCTTCGGTAACGTACTCGGTTCATTTGTTATTATGGAGCTCATAGAGCTCGTGGTGCCGATTTTCGTACCGGTAGTGCTCAGTATGTACTTTGATGTATTTGATGGACTTATCCAGGCTTATGTATTTGTGTTCCTGACCGGACTGTATATAGGAGAGTCGACCGAGGATTAGGTTTTTACTCAAACTAATACAGAATCAGGAAATCATGACATTTAAAATTTATTAAAACGGAGGTTTTGATATGGGTTCATTAGCATTAGGCGCTGCAATCGCGGTTCTTACAGGTATTGGCGCAGGTGTTGGTATTGGTATAGCTACAGGTAAGGCAGCAGATGCTACCGCAAGGCAGCCTGAGGCAGCAAATAAGATTCGTACAGTTCTTCTTCTTGGCGCGGCACTTGCTGAGGCAACCGCTGTTTACGGTTTCGTTATAGCCCTCTTCATCATGTTCCTGCTTAAGTAAAGGAAGTGCGAAAATCGCGGATCGCACCGATTTGCAGTGCGATAAGGGGTTTATAAAAGGAGAAAAGGATGCTCAAATTAGACTGGAGTCTTCTTTGGACAGCTATCAACCTTGTTATCTGGTATATTTTAATAAAGAAATTTTTATTTAAACCTGTAAATAACATCATCGCCAAGCGAAAGGAAGCGAATGACGCTGAGAAGAGGGAGGCCGACGAAGCTAAGAAGGAAGCCTTCGATCTCAAGGAAAAATATGACAAGGCGCTTGCGAACGCGACAGCGGATGGTGAGGCAATCAGACAGAAGTCCAGAGATGAGGCGAAAGCCGAGTATGACCGCATTGTGGCGGAAGCTAAGGCCAAGGCCGATGCTACGCTCGCTGAGGCACATGCTAAGATGGAAGAAGACCAGAAGAAGATGATCCATGATACCGAGAACAAAGTGGCTGATCTCGTCATGGAAGCAACTAAGAAAATGATGACCGAGAAGTCAGACAAGGGATCGGACTGGTCCATTTACAATGATTTCTTAGCCGAAGAGGAAAAGAAAATTGAATCAGGAGAAAACTGAAAAAACAGGTGAGGCGCTTCGCGCGAGTCTCCTTTATGTCACAGCTCCTGACGAATCGCAGTTAGCGAGGATAAAGGAGTTCATTTCAAAGAAATGCGCTGTTCCTGTCGACACTGTAGAGCTTGAATTAGTTGAAGACAAGACCCTTATCGGCGGCTTTGTACTCCGTATCGGTACTCATGAGTACGACTGGAGCACAAAGAACAAGCTTGACAAGATGTCAAGAAAGCTTCACGGAGAAGACGATTTTGGCTTCTCTGATACCACGGAATACGCCAATCAGAGCAAGTTTGCCCGCATCGACGAGGATATTGCGAAAATGTCCGCGAAGATAGCTGATTTCAAGCCGGAGGACACAGAGTCAGAGATAGGCTTTGTTACATACGCAGGCGACGGTATCGTTAGAATTACCGGCATCGAGCATGCTATGTACGGTGAAATTGTAAGGTTTGATTCCGGCGCTGAAGGCATGGTGCAGGATATCCGTGAGGACTACATCGGAGCTATTCTGTTTGGCGCGACGGATAAGGTAGAAGAGGGCACCAGAGTTACGAGGACAGGCCGTCCGGCGGATGTTCCTGTCGGTGATGGCTTCCTTGGAAGAGTTGTAGACGCCCTTGGCAATCCTATTGACGGTAAGGGTGAAATAACAGCCTCAGGGAGACGCCCTGTAGAGAACCCGGCGCCCGGAATTGTTGACAGACAGAAGGTTTCTGTTCCGCTTGAGACAGGCATTCTCTCTATCGACTCTATGTTCCCTATAGGCCGCGGTCAGCGTGAGCTCATCATTGGCGACCGCCAGACGGGAAAGACGAGCATAGCGCTTGATACTATCCTTAACCAGAGGGACAAGGATGTAATATGTGTCTATTGCGCGATAGGTCAGAAGGCTTCAACCGTTGCGAGACTTGTGAATACACTTGAGAAGAATGACGCTCTTAAGTACTGTATAGTTATGAGTGCCTTCGCAAGTGACAGCTCATCCCTCCAGTACATTGCCCCATATGCGGCAACCGCTATGGCTGAGTACTATATGTACCACGGGAAGGATGTGCTTATAGTTTATGATGATTTAAGCAAGCACGCTGTAGCCTACAGAGCTCTTTCACTCTTACTTGGCAGATCTCCGGGACGTGAGGCTTATCCGGGCGATGTATTCTACCTGCACTCAAGGCTTCTTGAGCGCTGCAGCCGTATTACAGAAGAAAAGGGCGGCGGTTCCATTACCGCGCTTCCTATAATTGAGACCCAATCAGGAGATGTTTCGGCTTATATTCCTACGAACGTCATCTCTATCACCGATGGTCAGATATTCCTTGAGAGCAGCCTCTTCAACGAGGGTCAGAGACCTGCGGTAAATGTTGGTCTCTCCGTATCCCGTGTCGGTGGCGACGCTCAGAGCAAGGCTATGAAGAAGGCGTCAGGCTCACTTCGTATCGACCTCGCCCAGTACAGGGAAATGGAAGTGTTCACCCAGTTCTCATCAGACCTCGACCTTGCGACGAAGAATCAGCTCGCTTATGGACGCGGCCTCATGGAACTCCTTAAGCAGCCGCTTAACAAGGCATATTCGATGCCTGAGCAGGTAATAACGCTTGTCGCTGCTGAGGCGAAGGTAATGCTTCTTGTGGATGTACCTCATATAGCTGATTTCAGACAGAGAATGCTTCAGTGGTTTACTGACGTTCACCCTGAGATAGTTGATGAGATCAGGACTAACAAGGTACTTACGGATGAACTCAAGGCTAACATCATTAAGTATGCCACGGAGTTCAGAGACGATTATCTTAAGACCACAGAAGCACAGGCAAAGTAAAGGTATAAAAAATGGCTAACGCAAGAGAAATAAAGGAAAGAATTGACAGTATTGAGGAGACAAGCAAGATTACAAATGCCATGTACCTCATTTCCTCTACAAAACTCCGTAAGGTCAGGAAGGAGCTTGCTGATACAGAGCCATATTTTTACAATCTCCAGAACGCACTTGAAAGACTTATAAGGCATACACCTACTATGGAGCATATTTTCCTTAAGAATCTCGATGAGATTCCACCGGAGAAGCGCAAACGCGGTCTTATAGTCGTAACAGGAGATAAAGGCCTTGCAGGAGCGTATAACCACAACGTCCTAAAAATGGCTGACGAGTGGTATCAGAGCCCAGGCGAGCATGCGCTGTTTGTTATCGGTGAGGTCGGAAGAGCGTATTTCCAAGGTAAGGGTATACCTATTGACACACATTTCAGGTATACTGCCCAGGATCCTTCTCTTCACAGATCGAGAAGAATTGTCTCGAACTTCACTGAAAAATTTCAGAACGGCGAGCTCGATGAGGTTTCAATCATTTATACGCGAATGGTAAACAGCATGGTCACTGAGGCCGAGACACGTGATTTGCTGCCTATAAATGTGCATAAAATTCTGGCAAAGGTTCCGCCTGAATTTCTGGGCGGTGAGGAAATCACCTTTGAACCGAGTCAGAAGGATGTCATCGACAGGGTTATACCTAATTATCTTGTGGGTTTCATATTCGGAGCTCTCGTTGAGAGCTACACATCCGAGCAGAACGCGAGAATGATGGCCATGCAGGCGGCAAATGATAACGCGGCCAAGATGATAAATGAGCTTTCTATAGAGTATAACAGAGTGCGCCAGGCCGCGATAACGCAGGAAATCACCGAGGTTGTCGCAGGCGCGAGGGCACAGAGTAGAGAATAAGGAACAGGCAAAATGGAAAACGGAAAGATTATTCAGGTAATGGGACCTGTTGTCGATGTCCAGTTTCCGAGTGAGAAGGATCTTCCTAAGATCAAGGATGCTCTTTTTGTTGATAATCATGGCAAGAAGTGTGTCATGGAGGTTGCTGCCCACTTAGGCAAGGATAAGGTCCGCTGTATCCTGCTCTCCGCTATTGAAGGACTTTCTAAGGACATGGTCGTAACTCAGACAGGTGAAGGCATAAGCGTACCTGTCGGTGAGAAGACTCTCGGAAGGCTCTTCAATGTATTCGGTGAGACAATAGATGACGGCGAACAGATAACAGATTCACCGAAATGGGTTATACACAGGGAACCACCTGCATTTGAGGATCAGAGCCCGGTTTCCGAGATACTTGAGACCGGAATCAAGGTTATTGACCTTCTTGCGCCTTACGCAAAGGGTGGTAAGATTGGTCTCTTTGGTGGTGCCGGTGTAGGTAAGACAGTTCTCATTCAGGAGCTTATAAGAAATATAGCTACCGAGCACGGCGGCTACTCCATTTTCACAGGTGTCGGCGAGCGTTCCCGTGAAGGTAACGACCTTTGGACAGAGATGAAGCAGAGTGGAGTTCTCGCTAAAACTGCCTTGGTATTCGGACAGATGAACGAGCCACCCGGCTCACGTATGAGAGTCGCCGAGACGGGTCTTACAATGGCTGAGTACTTCAGGGATGAGAAGCAGAGCGATGTCCTCCTCTTCATTGATAATATTTTCAGATTTGTACAGGCAGGCTCTGAGGTATCCTCCCTTTTAGGCCGTATGCCTTCAGCCGTTGGTTATCAGCCGACACTTGCTACAGACGTCGGCGAGCTTCAGGAACGTATCGCTTCAACTAAGGAAGGTTCCGTTACATCGGTTCAGGCTGTATACGTACCTGCCGATGACCTTACTGATCCGGCTCCTGCTACGACATTTACCCACCTTGACGCGACTACGGTTCTTTCAAGAAAGATAGTTGAGCAGGGCATTTACCCGGCGGTTGATCCTCTAGCTTCGACCAGCCGTGTACTTGAGCCTGATATCGTAGGCGAGGAGCATTATCAGGTAGCTCGTAAGGTTCAGGAGATGCTTCAGAAATATAAGGAACTCCAGGATATCATCGCTATTCTTGGTATGGAGGAGCTTTCAGAAGCAGATAAGCTCACGGTCATGAGAGCGAGGAAGATTCAGAGATTCCTTTCACAGCCTTTCTTCGTAGCGGAGCATTTCACCGGAATTCCGGGAAAATATGTTCCTGTCGAGGAGACCATCAGAGGCTTCAAGGCTATTATAGACGGTGACTGTGACGAATATCCTGAGGCGGCCTTCTTCAATGTAGGAACTCTTGATGACGTAAAGGCAAAGGCAGAAACTCTCCAGGCGGAAGAGGAAGGAGAGTGAATATGACTTCACAATTCTACCTTAAGATTTTCGCGGCCGACCACAAGTTCTTTGAGGGGTTGGTCACGGATCTTGTTATTCCGGGTGTTGACGGACTTATCGGTGTCGAGGCACATCATGAAAATATGGTGCTTGCCGTCGATGTCGGTGACTGTCACTTCGTAACAGCTGATGGGGACGTGATACACGCCCTCCTCGGTACCGGGATGTGCCAGGTTTTCAATAACCGTGTCACCATGTTTGTTGATACGGCTGAGAGACCTGAGCAGATAGATACCAAGAGAGCCGAGGAGGCACTTGACAGGGCGAAGGAGAAGCTTCGCCAGAAGCAGAGCATGCAGGAATACTTCATGACTCAGGCATCGCTTGCGAGAGCCCTCTCACGACTCAAGGAAAAGAACAAATATAACCAGCAGAATGGGGTCTAGGCCCCGTTCCGCTGGTTTTCTTTTAGCTTATCTAACTTTATTCTTGACATAATTTCCAATACGTGTTATAACATTAATAGGGACTGGAAACGTTTCCATTATAATAAACAGGAGATTACAATATGAGACGAGCAGGCATTTTACTTGGCATCACTTCATTACCTTCTAAGTACGGCATAGGCTGCTTCTCGAAAGAAGCAAGAGAATTTGTCGACAATTTGGCTGATAGCGGCCTTTCACTATGGCAGATACTTCCACTAGGCCCGACGAGCTACGGCGACAGCCCATACCAGTCATTCTCAACCTACGCCATCAATCCATATTTCATTGATCTCGAGAGGTTGGTTGAGTTAAAATGGCTTACCGAGGAAGATTGCGAAGCCTATGACTGGGGAAATAAGCCTGATAAGGTTGATTACGCTCTCATATATCAGTCAAGATTCAAGCTGCTCCGCAAGGCATTTAACGCTTCGAAGCTTGATAAGGACCCGGAATACATAAGGGCTCTTGATACTTTTAAAAAGGAAAATAACTTCTGGCTTCACGATTATGCCCTGTTCATGGCTCTTAAGGACGCTCACGGCGGTAAGGCCTGGAATGAATGGGAGCCGGAGCTTGTAAATCGTGAAAAGAAGGCGCTTTTAGATGCGGAGAAGAAATACGAGGATGACATCGCCTTCTATGAATTCATGCAGTTTGAGGCTGCCCGCGAGTGGGCAGCGGTTAAGAAATACGCGAATGAGAAGGGCGTAAGCATAGTCGGAGATATCCCTATTTATGTGGCATTTGACTCGTCTGACGCATGGGCGGCGCCTGAGCTCTTCCAGTTTAAGGATATGGAGCCGGTTGCGGTAGCCGGCTGCCCGCCGGATGCCTTTACGGCAGATGGTCAGCTCTGGGGCAATCCTCTCTATAACTGGGACTACCACAAGGAAACCCATTTCGCATGGTGGATGAAGAGACTTTCTCACTGCTTTGATATCTATGATGTTGTAAGAATAGACCACTTCAGAGGCTTCGATGCCTACTACTCCATTCCATATCCTGCGGTTAATGCCCGCCATGGAAAATGGGTAAAGGGACCGGGCTATGAGCTCTTCAAGACTATGAAGGAGGAGCTCGGCGAGCATCCTGTTATAGCTGAAGATTTAGGTTTCCTTACGGCTTCTGTGAGGAGACTTGTTAAGCGTACAGGATATCCGGGAATGAAGATTCTGGAATTCGCTTTCTCAGCCGGTGAGGATTCGGAATATCTGCCTCACAATTATGACAGGAACAGCGTAGTTTATACCGGAACTCACGATAACGAGACTACCCTGGGCTGGTATGAGGGGCTCAAGGCTAAGGATAAAAAGATGGTAGATAATTACCTTGGTATTTCCGGTGATGTAAAGAAAGCCGATATGCCTTGGTACTTAATAAAGGCGGGCTTCGCATCTGTCAGCGATACCTGTATAATTCCAATGCAGGATGTGCTTTCACTTGATAACAGAGCCCGTATGAATACCCCTTCAACTCTCGGTGGCAACTGGGAGTGGCGCATGAAGCCGGGCGCTTTTTCTAAGGCTAAGCAGAAGAAATTAAAGACACTTGCGGATACGTATTTTAGAAAATAACGAGGCGGAATATGGCAAATGTCACGATTAAAGATATAGCTAAGATGTGCAACGTGGGTGTCAGTACCGTATCAAGGACGCTTAACGGCCATCCCGATGTGAATCCTGAGACGAGGAAACAGATCCTTGAAGCTGTCGAGAAAATGCACTATGTGCCGAATAATTCAGCGAGAAACTTAGGCCGTAGCGAAAATGACGCGATTGCGCTTTTGGTTAAGGGAGTATCGAACACCCTCTTCTCGCCGATGATAGGGATTATCGAGGAGGAGGCGAAGGAGCGAGGGTATGATACGGTCCTTCACAGTGTTGGCTTCTACGAGGATGAGCTTGATGTGGCGAGAGAGCTGGTGAAGGAGAAGAGGCTTCGAGGAATCATTTTCCTTGGTGGCTTCTCATTTCACAGTGAGGAAAAACTGAATGAGCTCGACGTTCCGTTCGTGCTAGCTACCACCGGATATGTGACTGAGCGCTTCAACAGGGGAACCTACTCTTCAGTTTCTGTGGATGACGAGGCTGAAGCGAGGAAGATGACTGAGTACCTTATAAAAATGGGCCACCACAGGATTGCTATCCTGGGCCCAAGCTTAAAGGATAATTCGTCAGTCGGAGGGCTGAGGCTCCTTGGCTATAAGTCTGCCCTTGTATCAAATGGTTTTGATTACAACGAAAAGCTTATAATCCCTATGGACCGTGATACTGTTGACTACTCCATGGAAAATGGATATGCCGCGATGACGAGATTCCTTAAGGAAGGTGGAAAATGTTCCGCTGTATTTGCTATCTCTGATACGCTTGCGATTGGCGCCGAGAGGGCGATTCACGATCTAGGTATGAGGACGCCCGCTGATATCGCTGTCGCGGGATTTGATGGAATTGAAGCCGGAAGATTCATGATTCCGAGCATTACGACTATACGCCAGCCTGTGGAGGATATGGCGGAGAGCGCTGCCGATATACTCTTTAATGTGATTGAGAAGACCGGCGATCACAGGCATGAAACCTTCCCGGGCGAGCTTATTGAAAGAGAGTCGACAAAGCTAAGATAATGAAAAAACAGATGCCTTTCGGCATCTGTTTTTTAGTATTGACATTAGATAAATTATGTATTATACTTAAACGGTCTCTTCTAAGAGACTGAGAGCACTAAGGCAGAGTCGATTGGTTATTCACCACCGAAAGGAGGTGTATAGCATGCCTATTACGGTAACATTTCATGTATTTGGTTTAACCATTACACATTACAGTTACTGTTAAAAGGAGCAATCGTCACTCCGCCAAGTGACGTTGCTCAGTCACCCGTTAACTTATCACTTTTAAGTAACCTGTTGATTTGACCAATCGCTCGCTGGTGCTCTCTTATTTTCATTATATATTAGTTTTTGTGTAGTGTCAAGTTATTTCTGACCATATCCCTTAAATTTCTGTATTACGACTTCCATCTCGGCATCGGTGAGCACATGAGGCTCTCCGGCGCACATGGTCATATATTGAATCTTAGCGCACCACTCAACAGCAAGGGCAAGCTGGTATGCCTTCTCGATATCGGAATCCATAGCGCACATGCCGTGATTTGCGAGAAGCAGGGCCTTCGCTTCGTTTCCAAGAGCCTCGCCCGCGGCGTCAGCAAGCTCCGTTGTCCCGTATGTGTAATAAGGAACGAGAGGGAGAGTCGGCACATTCGCGAAAGCAAGCTCGTAGTGGACTGACTGAAGCGGAACATTCATGCAGGCCAGTGTCGTGCAGTAGGTCGAGTGGCAGTGAACGACAGCGCCTATATCAGGACGCCTCTTATAAAATGCAGAGTGAAGATTATACTCACTTGAAGGCTTGCGGTTTCCTTCTACCACATTTCCGTCAAGGTCGAGAATCACGATATCTGAAGGCTCGGTCTCACTGTATGGCATGCCTGATGGACTTATAGCCATGAGACCCAGGTCACGGTCGAAAATGCTTATATTCCCGGTCGTACCGTTTGTCATATCGTCTTCAATTAACTTCTTTCCGTATCGCACGATATCCTCGCGCGCTTGTTCCATTCTCATACTACTATTACTCCTTCCGTCACGGCAAAAAGTTGTTGCGAAATAGTCCTCAAACCATTATAATTGTATTTGCCAGATTTGTAAAGGAGGAAAGGGACTTGGAAGTTACAAAAGAAGATCTTAAAAATTCAAGTTCACATTTAAATGACGCGGAGACGGCGGTCGAAATCATAGACCAGACCAAACTCCCTAACCGCGAGGTCTATATGGACCTCACGAAAAAGGAAGAGATGTATGACGCGATTAAAACCCTTGCGGTACGAGGAGCACCGGCTATAGGCATTTTCGCGGGATATTCCATGTATGTTCTTGCCTTAGGGAAGAAGAATGAGGACAAGGAAACATTTATAAATGAAATGCGCACAGACGGTGAATACCTCATTTCTTCAAGACCGACTGCCGTGAATCTCTCATGGGCTGTGAAGAGGCAGCTTTCACTTATAGAGAAGAACCGGGATAAATCAGTCGCTGAACTCGTCACGCTTCTTCATGATGAAAGCATAGCTATCCATAAAGAAGATATAGAGATGTGCTACAGGATTGGTGAATATGGTCTCACGCTTGTGAAGCCGGGCGATGGCATTCTCACCCACTGTAACGCAGGGCCTCTCGCTACAAGCAAATACGGTACCGCGACGGCTCCTGTATTCTTAGGCAAGGAGCGAGGCATAGATTTCCATGTATTTTCAGATGAGACAAGGCCGCTTCTTCAGGGCGCGAGACTAACAAGCTATGAGCTCCAGAAAGCAGGCATAGATGTAACTCTTATCTGCGACAACATGGCATCCATAGTTATGAAGCAGGGTAAGGTTCAGGCTGTGTTTGTAGGCTGTGACAGAATTGCCGCGAACGGCGATTTCGCTAATAAGATAGGAACCAGCGGTGTCGCTATTCTCGCCAAGTACTACGGCATACCATTTTACACACTGGGACCTCGTTCTACGATTGATATGAACTGCCCGACGGGAGACGATATCGTAATCGAGCAGAGAAATCCTGACGAGATCAAGACCATGTGGTATAAGGAGCCGATGGCCTTAAACGAGGTGAAATGCTATAATCCGTCCTTTGATGTGACCGATCATTCGCTCGTTACGGCGATAGTAACGGATAAGGGCATAGTAAGGCCGCCGTTTGATGTAAATCTTAAGAAAATTATGAGTGAGGTGTAAGAAAATGATGAAAGAATCTCCATCAGCGTGCATTTCCATAAAGGAAGGCACTCACGTAGCAAAGACAGTATTAATGCCGGGCGATCCGCTCAGGGCTAAGTACATAGCGGAGCACTACCTTGAAAATCCGGTGCTCTTTAACGATGTCAGGAACATGTATGGATACACCGGCCTCTATGAGGGCAAGGAGGTTTCGGTCATGGGCTCAGGAATGGGAATCCCAAGCCTCGGTCTCTATGTTCACGAGCTCTATAACTTCTTTGGGGTTGACAGGGTTATAAGGGTCGGCTCTGCAGGCGGCCTCAGCGAGGATGTACACGTAAGAGACGTTGTGATCGCTATGAGCGCAAGCACGAATTCAAGCTACGTGACAAGCTATGATTTCAGAGGATATCCTGCGCCTACGGCTGATTACGGTATGCTCGCGAACGCAGTAGCAGCAGCTAAGGAAATGGGCGTAAGTACGAAGGTAGGCTCAGTTTATACAGACGATTATTTTTACCATCCTGACAAGGACGCTAACCTCAAGGCTAAGAATTTAGGTCTTCTTGCGGTTGAAATGGAGACAGCGGGCCTCTACCTTCAGGCTATGGCAAATCATAAGAAGGCGCTATCAATTCTTACGATTTCAGACCATTGCTTTACGGGCGAGTCGCTTTCCGCCGAGGACAGGCAGAACAGCTTCCATGAAATGATGGAGATAGCCCTTAAGACAGCCATTTCAGACTGATTGGAGATGAGAAAATGGAAAAAATCGCTAGCTTTACTATAAATCATCTTGTTCTTGAACCGGGAATCTATGTTTCAAGAAAGGATAAGATTGGCGCAGAGACAGTTACGACATTTGATCTTCGTATGACGGCTCCTAACAGGGAGCCAGTCATGAACACGGCCGAGGTTCATACTATAGAGCATCTTGGCGCTACCTTCCTTAGAAATGATAAGGAGTGGGGCGACAGGATAGTTTACTTCGGACCTATGGGCTGCAGGACAGGATTTTATCTCATTCTTGCCGGAGACCTTACGAGTCGTGATATAGTTGACCTTGTTACGAGGATGTATGAATTTATAGAGGGCTTCGAGGGTGAAATACCTGGAGCGAAGCCTGATGAGTGCGGAAATTATCTGGATCAGAATCTCGGGATGGCGAAGTATCTTGCGAAGAGGTACCTTGATAAGACCCTCAGAGGCATAGATGATAAACATTTAGTTTATCCGCAGTGAAAAAAGTGCTTGACAAAGTTCGATTCGGTGTGTATAATAATATCTGTTGTCTCGTGACAGCAGATATTTAGGGGATTGGTCAAATGGTATGATAGGGGTCTCCAAAACCTTTGGCGGGAGTTCGATTCTCTCATCCCCTGATAATAAAAAGCCGGCGTAAGCCGGCTTTTTTGTGTTACGGTAAATAAACCGATGGTATCGGGGTGTCGGGATTTCCGTACATAACCTTAGCGAAGAGAGTCTTCAAGCTGTCCATCGTCTCATCGGAATAATTCATACCAAGCTCGCTTGCGACCTCTGCGAAGGCAGCCGGAACGATGCACTTGCCCCAGGTCTTAGGTGCCTTTGCGTTAGGATGGTCGGTTACAGCCTGAGGAGCTATGCTTATTAATTCTTCCGTATCAACCTTGCAGGCATAGAGGCATACCTGACCTTCATCATTACATTTAAAAGTGAGCTCATATTCGTGAGGATCGGCACCCTTCGCGGCGAAAATAGAGCTGGTCCCATTCTTGACAGCGGACTTGTTTAACGTGAGTCCCCGCTTCTTGTCAGCTGCCGACTGAATAATGGAAATAAGCTTATCCACGCTGTTCTGCGAGAGGACTTCACCATTTACGCTTGAACCGTTCTGTTCCTTGATGAAATTAATAAGTGTATCTACCTCCTGCTGTGAAAGCAGGGACATATTATTTTCACTCATACGTAAACCTCCTTACACCACACCTTAATAAAAATTAAGAATACCTTAATCTAATGATACCACATTTTCTTCGATTTGTCAGCAAAAATCTTTGGTTAATATTCAAATGTTTCCTACAGTTGAAAAACGGAGGCAAATCATTTATAATGAAATGGATTAATATTGGAAAGAGACATAAAATATATTATGAACTTAATTACAGCAGACCATATAAGCAAGGCATTTACGGATAAGGTCCTTCTTGATGATGTGAGCCTTGGCTTAAATGAAGGCGACAAGACCGGAATCATCGGCATAAACGGCACGGGGAAGAGCACTCTCCTTAAAATTATGGCGGGACTTGAAGCGCCTGACAGCGGTACGGTCACAAAGGGAAATTCAGTCCGCATAGCCTATCTCCCTCAGAACCCTGCCTTTGACCCTGAGAAAACCATACTTTCATGCGTTGCAGACGGCAAGACGGCGAAGATAGAAGGGTGGGACGTCTACGGCGAGGCGAGATCCATGCTTGCGAGATTTGGTATAAATGATCCGGATGCGAAGGCGGGAACCCTGTCGGGTGGCGAGCGGAAGCGGGCAGCACTTGTGGCGACACTTCTTGATGACGCTGACGTATACGTCCTTGATGAGCCTACCAACCACCTGGATACAGGTATGAGCGAGTGGCTTGAGAATTATTTAAAGGGGATGAAGCAGGCCCTGTTACTTATAACGCATGACAGGTATTTCCTTGATTCGGTTACGAATATAATAGTTGAGCTGACTCACGGCAAGCTCTATTCCTACACCGGCGGCTATATGAACTACCTTGAGCTTAAGGCGGAGCGGGAGGAAATGGAGCAGGCGACTGAGAGGAAGCTTGACGCAATTTATAAGAAGGATCTCGCCTGGATGATGAGAGGCGCCAGGGCCCGTTCTACCAAACAGAAGGCCCATATAGAGCGCTTCAACGCCCTTAAGGACCGTGACAAGATAGTCACCGACGATAAGGTTCAGGTCGACAGCATCGCGAGTCGCCTTGGAAATCAGACGATTGAGCTTGACGGAATAAGCAAGAGCTACGGCGGAAAGACCTTATTTACCGACTTCTCATACATTTTCCTTAAGGATGACAGAATAGGGATTATCGGGAAAAATGGATGCGGCAAGTCGACCCTCCTAAAGACAATCATTGGTCAGATTACGCCCGATACAGGTTCGGTTACTATCGGCCAGACCGTGAAGATTGGCTATTTTTCGCAGGAATCCGAGGAGCTTGATAATGAGCAGACGGTCATAGAATCCGCGAAGGATATAGCGGAATATGTCCGCACGAATGAAGGACTTATTCCTGTTTCGAGAATGCTTGAACGCTTCCTCTTCTCCGGCAGCATGCAGTACGCGAAAATCGGGAAGCTCTCCGGAGGTGAGAAGAGGAGACTTTCGCTCCTCCATGTCCTTGTGGCCGCGCCGAATATTTTAATCCTCGACGAACCGACGAACGACCTTGATATTACCACACTTTCGATACTTGAGGACTATCTCGACTCATTTAACGGAATCGTGATTACGGTAAGCCATGACAGATATTTTCTTGACAGGATCGCGAAGCGGATTTTCTCCTTCGAGGAGGGAAATATCACTATTTATGAAGGAAATTACAGCGACTACCTTGCGAAGGCGGGTGAGGAGAAGACCGGGAAGTTCTCTGTAGCTACGGGAAAGGACGGTATGCCTCTTTCAAGCGGGAAGTCCGAAAGCTCCGGAAGCTCGAAGGATACCTGGAAGAGCGGGAAGAAGCTTAAGATGTCCTACAAGGAGCAGAAGGAATACGAGACAATCGATGCCGATATAGAGAAGCTCCAGACGAGGCTTTCCGAGATAGAAGTTGAAATGACCGCGAACGCGACCGACGCGGGAAGGCTCGCTGAGCTTACTAAGGAGCAGGAGGACCTGCAGGCGAAATTAGACGAGAAGGAAGAGCGCTGGCTCTACTTAACCGACCTTGCTGAACGGATCGAGAAGGAGAAGCAATGACACAGATTGTTTTAAAAATAGTCGCGATTGTGACCATGTTCATAGATCACCTCGCGGCAGGACTCGGGGATACCATGTATCCCGTGATTACCGGAACGACATATTCAGTTATGAGAGGGATAGGGCGGACTGCATTCCCTATCTTCTGCTTTCTCATAACAGAAGGCTTCTACCACACTAGGAACAGGAGAAATTATTTTTTAAGGCTCCTTCTCTTCTGTTTCGTGTCAGAGTTTCCATTTGACTACATTTTTAACTGGTACTACGGCGTAGACTACTGGCTCTATGACAGCCAGAACGTCTTCTTTACCCTTGCCCTTGGCCTCTTAATGCTTATAATAAATGACAGAATCTGGGAGATACTTAAGAGCCGGGGCGTAGTTGCCATCATACTTTCAGCTGTGATTCAGGGAGGCATGATTTACGCCTTCGCTGAATTCGCGGATTTACTTTCGACAGACTACGGGCGACACGGCATTTTCCTCCTCTCCATGATTTTCTATATAGGAAGGCTTGGAAGGTTCATAGGGGAGAAGAGGAAGCTTCCGGATCCCGACCGGGCGAGGTTTGTGTTCTCAGCGCTTGCGATAGCCCTCTGGTTTGCTCTTTATGACCTTAAGATAGGACAGATAAATGAGAGCGCGGGCTTCTTCGCCGTGATACTTGTAGCATTTTATAATGGGAAGAAGGGGCCGAAGCTCCTTCCGCGCTGGTTCTTCTACGTATTTTATCCTACCCACCTCTTACTTATAGGTGTGGCCGAGCATCTGATAAATGAGCAGAATCTTATGAATCTCTTGAACAGCGGGTATTAAAATGTATGGAAGAAATTTACAATGATTACGAGGCGAAGAGCCTCTCACCGCTTGCGGTTATATTCGATATAAACGGCGGTCTCACCATGATTCCTTTTGTGAAGGAATACGCCATGACACTTAAGAAGGACGGCATGAAGCTTGCGGCTGTAAGCAGCTCCACGAAAAAGGAAATGGATGCCGACCTTAAGAAGGCGGGGATTGATTTCTTTGACGTGAAGATTTCCGGTGAAAATATGCCGCCGAAGCCGGCCCCGGATATGCTTAGGCAGGCCGCGAAGGCACTCTACGTGCCTGTGTTTAATATAGTAGCGATTGAGGATACTGAAGTGGGAGTCCAGGCGGCTCTCAATGCCGGTATGGTGCCGGTTGGCTACAGAAGTCCATTTTCACCGGGGGAAAAGCTCGGTAAAGCGGACAGGATAATGAATACTTTTGAAAACGCGAAGGCTCGTTCCATAAGGCTTGCGTTTGCCCATGGACGCTACCTTCCCATGCAGTGAGGATATTATGAGTGATTTACCTAAAGACCCTATGATGCTTGTAAGCTTCATAAATACTGAACTAAGGGACAGATTCCCTAATTTGGAGCGCTTTGCCAAGGCCCACCTTGTCGATGAGGAAGAGCTGAAGAAGAAGGCGGCGCTTGTAGGCTTTGAGTATGATGAGAAGTTGAACAGATTTGTTTGACTTATGGCTTTATTATCGTGTGAATATGTGATATAATAATCACAAAATACAAACTTTTACGCATTTACTATAAAAAAGAAAAGAGGCCTTGCCCATGTCATATGTGATTTTGTGCGACAGCTGTTGTGATCTTACGCCCGAACTTAAGAAGAACCCACACATTGTAAATGTCCCTCTGACGCTTATGATAGATGGGAAGACCATTGTGGATGACGAGACATTCGATCAGAAGGACTTTCTCGCGAAAATGAAGGCAAGCCCTGAGGTACCTAAGTCCGCCTGCCCTGCGCCGGATGAGTATATGAAGCACTTCACGGAAGGTGATGAGGTCTATATTGTCACTCTTTCCGGAAATCTCTCAGGTTCATTTGGCAGCGCCAAGGTCGCGGCGGATATTTACGAGGAGGATGAACCCGACAAGAAGGTCCATATTTTCGATTCGCACTCAGCATCAGTCGGTGAGTGCCTGCTCGTCATGAAGATAATAGAGCTTAAGGAAAATGGGGCGAGCTTCGATGAGGTCGTGGAGCGGGTTACAGCTTACAGTGATCTGAAGCAGACGAAGTTTATTCTAGAGTCTCTTGAGACCCTCCGTAAAAATGGCCGTCTTACGGGTCTTCAGGCGGTTCTTGCGGGAGCCCTTAATATTAAGCCTGTTATGGGCGGAACTATTGACGGACATATAGTAAAGCTAGGCCAGGCCCGCGGTATGGTTAAGGCTGTCGATCTCATGATTTCTCTTATGGAGAAGGATGTCACGGATCCTGAGACGAGGATTCTCGGTGTCGCTAACTGTAACTGCCCTAATAGGGCGGTGGAGGTAAGGGATAAGATTATGGCAAGGATTCCATTTAAGGACAGTATAATTGTCGATACAGGTGGAATAAGCTCGCTGTATTCCAACGATGGTGGATTAATTATAGTTTACTGAATATCCGGAGCCGGACAAAGGTCCTAAAGCGTTTTCTGCTATTTATTGCCTCATGAAATGCAGAATTTTGCGTATATTAGAATATTGTGCAAGATGGATGCGGTTAAATTTGCAGAAAGTAATATTTACCGTAAAATAATGAAAAGAAACGGAGCCTTGACAGGCTCCTTTTAAGAAATCATGCCAAGAAGTGGCTGTTATTGACTACAGCAAAGTTGCATAAATCTGCGATTATAGGAGCCGACTCATACATAATTTTACGAAAGAAAAATAATGGACAATTCTGTTGATGTGATAAATAAGGGCGTTAAATGCATGTCCGACAATCTTGGTAGCAGCGAGACGGAGATTTTACGTGAAGGAAACAGTGCCTGGTCCCGGGGATAAACAGTGCCTGGTCCGGTTAATAGTTTGTGAACGAGCAAAGCGAAGTTCACAAAATCTTAACCGTACCTGGCACGGGAATTCCTCACCAGGGCAGAATTAGCAATAAGTAAAACTTTACCATGGCAAAGACTATCCGTGCTTTTGGTCGTAGCCAACTCTCCCACGGCTAGCGCCGAGGGTCCCTCTCTACGACAATAGGTACACCAAAATTTCTGCAAACTTCATTCGCTACGCTCATTCGTTTACATAAATTTTAGTGGACCAGGCATTGTGAAAAGGACCAGGCACTGCTAAGGCAGACTAGACTCACTATGATTAACGATTTCCCGATAAGAGGTAAAACGAAGCCTGATTTGGCTTCGTTTCCTTAAAAGAAGCAGCTCAGCGAGAGCTGCGGCAGGCGAAAAGATATATATCAAATTTCCCTTGTGCCATTTGATAAAACGTGATAGAATAATAGAAGAACAATATATGAAACTGAAGGAAAAGATGATTGAAAAACAGAAAAATTAGAATATACCTTGATAACTGTTGCTATAATAGACCATATGATGACCAATCACAGTTGATGGTGTCTATTGAGACTCAGTGTAAATTGTGGATTCAGAAGATGATAAGGGAAGGTTCCTATGAGCTGGTGTCTTCTTATATGCTTAGGTACGAGTGTATTAATAGTCCATTTATAGATCGGAAAAGAGCTATCATACAGTTTATTGATAAATATGCTGATTACATAGTTGATGTAGATAGAAAGAACCTAATAGAAGAACGAGCCCAGGATATTATGTCGACGGGTATTAAATTCAAGGATGCCTGCCATGTGGCTTCAGCTATTTTTGCCGGTTGTGATTATTTTATTTCTACCGATAAAAGGCTTTTACGATATAAGAGTGAAGAGATAAAGCTGGTATCGCCGGTAGAATTTCTTGAGGAAGTGAGGAAAAGCTTATGAATGATAATAGCAGTGTTATTTTGGAAAGAGGGATGCAGTGCCTCACAAAAAATCTGGGAGATGTTGAGGCGGAAGTATTCATTTCGTTAATAAATCGTGAGAAAATTGATTATACAGAGTGGCAGCGGCAATTTTACGATAGCATGGATATTGAAGAAATAAGCAATGAGGCGGGAAAGGCCAATAAGGAACACCCATATTCCGGAAAAGCGAAGAGACTTTAGGATTACTTAGGGACTACACAGTGCCTTGTCCCGGGGATAAACAGTGCCTGGTCCCATGAAGAAACTGTTAACGAACGAAGTGAAGTTAACAAATTCTTCATGGTACCTGGCACGGGAATTCATGATTGAATTTGCGGAAAAGTTGCGCAGATATATGTTCAGACTTTACACAGAATTTTCACACAACTTAGAGGAGAATGACGAAAATCGGCTCTGAGAGCGGAATATACACGTGTAAGGGTCTCTAAAGATTTTTAAATTAAGATATTGCATTTTGGCCAAGACTGTGATATAATCTGCGTAGATATCTGTGGCAAATGCCATAAGTAAACGTATTAACAATCAGAAGGTTGTGACTTGCATAGGACTCTGACATCACTCGGGCTGCAATGGTTTTGGTCAGAGTATATTTTTTGCAATATCACAAGTCAAAAGGAGAAAGAGTAAAATGAGAAACAAACTGAACAAGGTTGTTCTTACAGGTGCGCTCGCAGCTGCACTTGTAGCCGGAACCGTAGTACCAGCTATGCCAGCATTCGCTGCTGAGGATACAAGTACCACAGGTACCATCACTATCGAGAATGCTAAGAAGGATCAGGTCTATAGCATTTATAAGATTCTTTCATTCAAAGGTGATAACACCGGTAAAGCTGGTAAAGGTACATATTATCTTAACGGTGATGCTTGGGATGCTTTTATTAATACTAGTGGTTACTTTAAAGTAGATGATGTATTGAATGATGGAAATGGCCATTATGCTGTTACGGCTGCCACACTTAGTGATTCTAATGCCCAGCAATTCGCACAGGATGCTTTAAAATATGCTAAGTCAAATGGTATTGGAGCAACCTATACTTATACTGCAACAGCTGATGGAACTGGAGTCTATACAGATGATAAAGGAAATATATTAGATTCTGTTCCGTTTGGTTATTATTTAATGGGTACAACTACAGGCTCTCTTGTTGCACTCAATACTACTAACCCGAATGTTACACTTGAAGATAAGAACTCTCCTGCTAAGGTTACAAAGACTGAAAAAGATGAAGAAAGTGTAAATACCTATGATATGACAGGTAATGATCGTCAGGTTGGTGATACAGTTTCTTACGTCGCTAAGGTTGATGCTTATTACGGTGGTGAAGACTATGTGCTTCATGATACAATGTCAGATGGTCTTACTTTTGACGGAACCGTTGATGTTTACTTTAATGCCGAGAAGGACAATGATGGCACTAAGTTATCAACAGATGACTATACATTTACCACTGAGACAACAGACGGTGATGCCTTCGAGGTTAAGTTCTCAACAGAGCAGCTTAAGAGCATTTTTGAGAAGGCTGGAATTGGTATAACTGATAAGGCAGTACATCCTATTTATGTTTACTATTCAGCTAAGGTAAACAGCAAGGCTGCAACAGCAACCGACCAGACTAATAAGATTGTTCTTTATTATGGTCAGGGCAACCATTTAGATTCTACGACACATACGTATACATATAGCTTCAACCTTCATAAGTATTCAGATAATGTAGCTATCCTTGCCGGTGCTGAGTTCAAGCTTTTTGAAGGAACCGGTGATGAGACTTGGGATTCTACTACTGATAATGCTGGGAATGCTAGCAAATATACAGCAATAAAGCTTATAAAAGTTAACGATACGACTTATCGTATTCCTGATGCGAAAGAAGCTGCTGATAATAATGTTGCTAAAGTTGATACTATAACTACGGTTGGTACTAAAGATATTACTATCCAGGGTCTTGATAACAGAAAGTATTTCTTAATCGAGACTAAGGCACCAGCTGGATATAACCCATATACAAATATCATTCCTGCAGAGATTACCAGAACTGCGGATAAAGACGGTAATGCGACGGGAGGATATACTGTAAAGGGTGAAGTTGATAATCATACTATTAAGGTATTAAATAACGAAGGTAGCCTTCTTCCATCAACCGGTGGTATCGGTACTACGATCTTCAAGGTTGTCGGTGGTGTGCTTGTAGTTGCTGCTGCAATCTACTTCGTAATCCGCAGGAAGAAGATGGCCTGAGCCTAGGTAAATTTTACTCCTTCAGTCTCGACTTCGTCGAGCCAGCTCCCTCAAGAGGGAGCCTATGTAGAATGATTGTTTGAAATTGAAAACTAAAAACATATAAGCCTCCCTCTTGGAGGGAGGTGGCAATTGTCTTAGAGAGGGGCCCGCGGCGAAGCCGTGGGAGAGTTGGCTAAGACTAAACGAAGCTGACGGAAGGAGTATAGCCCTGCATTGTATTCAATGCAAGGCTTACTCCATATTTTATAAGCCTGAAACTCGAGTCCTGCAAACCTTTGCAGGGCCTGCGCTTCCGACTTAGTTTTCCTAAACAGGAGGTATATATGAAGATTGTGAAAAAGTTAATCGTTGCCATAGCTGCGGCGGCATTAACAATTTCTGCTACGAGCGGTTTTACTGCAAGAGCCGCCGAAAATACAGGTTCGCTTACGGTGAATGTCAGGAACACTGACGAGACATTGACCGGTGTCTATACCAAGGTTTATAAGGTAGCCGATTTCTCAAGCGGAACCACCATGAAGCTTACTGATGCCTTTTCGGGTATCGGTATAAGAATCGATGATTACGCATCCTGGGACACCGAGAAGAACAAGGCTAACGCAGTTGCCCTTTTTGCTTACGCTACAGCTAAGAACATCTCAGCCACAGCTTCCGGAGTAACGGATACTAGTGGTCAGTATAAGGCAGATAACCTTTCCATAGGCATGTATCTTGTAAAGTGTAAGGATTATTCCGTAGTTTCAGGTAAGACTACCAAGACCTATACCTTCACTCCTTACCTTATATCCATCCCTACCACGGAATCTGGTAAGTTAGTCTATGATGTTGTATCAGAGAACAGCAAGTGGTCAAGCTCTGAGGAGACAAAGCCGGATACACCGCCGACAACCCCTGAGAATCCTACCACTCCTGCGGCAGTTACTGTAACCTATCAGGTTAAGAAGCACTGGGATGACGGTAACTACAGCGAGAGACCAACAGCAATAACAGTAACCCTCTATAAGGATAACAGCGTTTACGATACTCAGGTTCTTAACGAGGCTAACAGTTGGACCTATATTTGGACCGGACTTGAGCCGGGATATGTATATTCCTGCTTTGAAACTGTTCCTGAGGGCTATACCATGACTCAGGAGTCTGCCGCGACTACTACAGGTACTATCCTTGATATAACGAATAAGAAGACTATAGAGATACCACCGTCGGATACTCCCGGTGGACCTACCGACACACCGACAACTCCGACGACACCTACTCCACCTGAGGAGATAGAGGTACCACCATCGGATACACCGGGAACTCCTACAGATATACCTACCACACCGGAGATAACCGTACCGGAAACTCCTATCCCGGCAGGTCCGCTTCCTCAGACAGGACTTCTTTGGTGGCCGGTACCGATTCTTGCTTTTGCGGGATTGATGCTGCTGGTACTTGGGATTTCATTTAAAGCAAGAGATTCATATGATTAATAATTACCCCTGCACGTGCAGGGGTATATTTGTAATTTGGCTGGGTATATTTTAGTATGAAATGGTTAAAGAAGAATGGTTTGACTTTGTTTTTTGTGATTGTGCTTATTGTCGGGGTGGGGATTTTCCTCTATCCTACTGTAAGCGCATGGTATAACTCCTTCCATGAATCAAGAGTTATAGAGGGCTATAACTCTGCTCTCGGCGCCATGAAGAAGGAGGACTTTGAGAAGTACTGGGAGGCGGCTGATAAGTATAACGATAAGCTTGCCATGATGAGTACCAATTTTAACCTGTCGGATAGCGATATGGCAGAGTACAAGAAGCTCCTTGACCCTACGAATACGGGTGTCATGGGCTATATTGTAATCCCATCCATTAACCTCAATTGCCCTGTATATCACGGCACCGATGAAGCTACACTTGCTGTAGGTATAGGACACCTGGCCGGATCCTCCCTTCCTACGGGTGGAGAGAATACCCATACTGTCCTTTCAGGCCACAGGGGACTGCCGAGCGCGACTCTATTTACAAATCTTGACAGACTTACCATCGGAGACACCTTCGAGCTTCATATAATGGACAGAACCATCACATACCAGGTGGACCGTATACTTACGGTTCTTCCTGAGGAGACCGATTCCCTTGCCATTACCCAGGGACAGGAGTACTGCACCCTGGTTACCTGTACACCATACGGCATCAATACCCACCGTCTTCTTGTCCGTGGACATAAGGTAGAAAACGGGAAAACCGAGAGAAAGTATATATCGGCAGATGCCCAGCCTGTGGATCCTGTTGCTGTAGCCGCTGTAATAGCCGCCATTATCATTGTCCTTCTTGTTACCAGACAGTTAGTGGTTAACGCCATTAGACGGCGCAGATAAGATTCGGTACGAAAACCCGGGTTTGGGGCGAAACATATTTTTTTCTTGTAATATCAATACGTTTGTGCTAAAATATAGTTGGTATGATTGCCTTCGGGTAGGAAAGGAGCATTTATGGACATTTCATTTGATCCAAGTTCAATCCCGATGCTGTCGGAAGCCTTGTCGCTTGCGCACACTCAGACTACTGTCGGTACGGCTATGCTTGCCGAGAACCTTGATAATTATAAAGATATGGGTGACGAGATGGTTAAGATGATGGAACGTTCCGTGAACCCGGGGCTTGGCGCCAATATAGATATCAGATGTTAGGAGATTTTTTACCATGAAGAAGCTTGAAGATTACGTAAGGACTATACCTGATTTCCCTGAGAAGGGCATTATGTTCAGGGATATCACTACTATCCTTAGTGACAAGGACGGACTTCGTATGGCTATAGACCAGATGTCAGCGGCTATCGGAGATGTTGAGTATGATACCGTTCTTGGACCGGAATCAAGAGGTTTCATTTTCGGCATGCCTATTGCTTATAATATGCATAAGGCTTTTGTTCCTGTAAGAAAGAAGGGAAAGCTTCCGGCTGAGACAGTCTCGGTTGACTATGATCTCGAGTATGGCAAGGCCACGCTTGAGATCCACAAGGATGCTATCAAGCCGGGCGATAAGGTTGTTATCGTAGATGACCTTGTAGCTACAGGCGGTACCATGGAAGCTATTACTAAGCTTGTAGAGAAGCTTGGCGGCGAGGTTGTTAAGATTGTCTTCCTTATAGAGCTTGAGGGCCTTAATGGCCGGGAGAGACTTGGCAAGTATGACGTTGCTTCCATCATTAAGTATCCTGGAAAATGATTCGCTTGCTTGCGCAGAATATTCAGGAGACCCGGAGAGTCCGGGTCTCCATTATTGCTATTAATAGGACAAAATGAGTACATTTATTGAGATAATAAAGGCTATAATCTATGGCATAGTAGAGGGAGTTACAGAGTGGCTTCCTATAAGCTCCACAGGCCATATGATACTTCTTCAGAGCGTTATGCCCCTGAATGTTTCGGATGATTTCTGGAAAATGTTCGAGGTAGTAATCCAACTTGGAGCGATAATCGCGGTAATTATCCTTTTCTTTAACAAGCTCTGGCCATTTAAAAGGAAGAACAGCTTTGCGAGTGAGAAGGATATAGCGGGAGAAAGGCCGGCGGTGAAGGGCTCTGTCTGGAAGCCGGGCGCCCTACTTATGTGGGCTAAGATTATAGCGGCCTGCATTCCGGCAGCTGTGGTCGGACTACTTTTCGATGATAAGATAAACGAGCTCTTCTATAATCCTATTTCGGTCGCGATTGCCCTTATTGTCGTGGGCCTTGCCTTTATCGTGGTTGAAAGCACGCTTACTAAGGGGAAGAATTCTAAGACGAGGCGAATAGCAGATATATCATGGCTTGATGCCATAATTGTAGGTATCTTCCAGGTATTCGCCGCCGTATTCCCGGGGACGAGCAGGAGCGGGGCGACTATTATAGGTGGTCTCATCATAGGTATGTCAAGGAAAACCGCAGCTGAGTTCACGTTTTTCCTTGCTGTGCCTGTTATGGCAGGCGCCAGCCTTCTTAAGGCTGTTAAGTTTATAAAAGCCGGAATAAGCATGACAGGAGTTGAAGCTGCTGTTCTTGTATCAGGGACGTTCACGGCATTTATAGTATCTCTCCTTGTAATAAGGTTCCTTATGGGCTTTATAAGGAAACATGATTTCAAGGTATTCGGATATTACAGAATTGCGCTGGGTGCGCTTGTTCTTATCTGCGGCGCGCTTGGCTTTATAGCATAAGCATATTAGGCTTTATACAGAAAAAGGGGAGTTAGCTGTTCTATGGAAAATATTACCATCGAGAAGACAGACGAGAGTGAGAAATCAAAAGAAGCTGAAGCGAAGGAAGTGCGCAACAGGATTAACAGCTATATGTCAAGTAACGAGAACCTGAAGCGCAAGATAGAGGCATCCGAGAAACCGCTTGATACTTTTGATGAATTCACGCCTCCTGAGGTTCTGTATGAGAAGCTTATAGAGGCGGTGAGGGCTTACCACCCTTCTACCGATGTTTCACAGATAGAGCGGGCCTACAAGGTAGCCAAGGACGCTCACAACGGCCAGATGAGGAAGTCAGGAGAGCCTTATATATGCCATCCGATCTGTGTCGCTATTATTTTGGCCGAGCTTGAGCTTGATAAGGAGACAATTATAGCGGGTCTCCTTCATGATGTTGTGGAAGATACGTCCATGACCCGTGAGCAGGTCGCTGAGGAGTTTGGCGAGGAGGTTGCTCTCCTTGTAGACGGTGTCACTAAGCTCACCCAGTTAAAATATTCCAAGGACAAGGTTGACGTTCAGGCTGAAAACCTGAGGAAAATGTTCCTTGCCATGGCGAAGGACATCAGGGTTATACTTATTAAGCTTGCCGACCGACTTCACAATATGCGAACCATGGAGTACCAGTCGCCCGAGAAGCAGATAGAGAAATCCCGTGAGACCATGGATATTTACTCTCCGCTTGCCCAGCGCCTCGGTATCAGCAAGATTAAGGTCGAGCTTGACGATCTCTCCCTTAAGTATCTTAAGCCTGATGTGTACAAGATGCTCGATGAGCAGATTACCCTGAAGGCTAAGGAACGAGAGAATTTCGTTGAAAATATAGAGAAAGAGGTCGGTGAGCACATAAAGGAAGCGGGCATTGACGCCACTATCGGTGGGCGTGTAAAGCACTATTTTTCCATTTACAAGAAAATGGTGAATCAGCACAAGACACTCGATCAGATATACGACCTCTTTGCTGTCCGCATAATTGTGAATACTGTGAAGGACTGCTACGCGGCGCTTGGCGTAATTCATGAGATGTACACCCCTGTTCCGGGGCGTTTCAAGGATTATATCGCCATGCCTAAGAGCAACATGTACCAGAGCCTTCACACGACCCTTATAGGGCCGAAGGGACAGCCCTTCGAGATTCAGATAAGAACCTACGATATGCACCGTACAGCTGAATACGGTATCGCTGCTCACTGGAAATATAAGGAAAATCAGAACGGCATTAACACTAAGGCCAGCGAGGACGCGAAGTATTCCTGGCTCCGTCAGATTCTTGAGTGGCAGAAGGACATGCAGGATAATACCGAGTTCCTTGATGTCATAAAGTCTGATCTGAACCTCTTTTCCGACAGCGTTTACTGCTTCACTCCTACGGGAGATGTGAAGAATCTTCCGGCGGGATCGACGCCTATCGATTTTGCCTACAGCATCCATTCGGCTGTCGGAAATAAGATGGTTGGAGCCCGAGTTAACGGAAAGCTTGTGAATATCGATTATGTCATTCAGAACGGCGACAGAATTGAGATTCTTACAAGCCAGAATTCGAAGGGGCCGAGCCGTGACTGGCTCAAGATAGTTAAGTCCACTCAGGCTAAGAGCAAGATAAATCAGTGGTTTAAGAGCGAGCTTAAGGAAGACAATATAAACCGCGGGAAGGACCTTATTATACAATACTGTAAGGCTCATTCCATAACTGTCAGCGATATCATGAAGCCTGATTTCATGGACGCGACCCTGACAAAGTATGGTTTTAAGGACTGGGACAGCATCTGTGCCGCTATAGGTCACGGAGCCCTTAAGGAGGGCCAGGTTGTAAATAAACTCCTTGAGGAGAAGAAGAAAAAGGATATCGAGTCAATAACCGATGAGGATATCCTTGAGGTTCACAGCAACGGCGAATCCGCAAGCGAGGCTAAGAAGACCGAGGGCAAGGGTGGTATCGTCGTCAAGGGAATTCACGACGTAGCGGTACATTTTTCAAAATGCTGCTCACCTGTTCCGGGAGACGAGATAGTAGGCTTTGTTACGAGGGGCCGCGGCATTTCCATCCACAGGACCGACTGCGTGAATATCCTTAATCTCTCCGATGATGACCGGCAGAGACTTATAGAGGCCGAGTGGTCGCCTGAGTCTCTCAAGGAGAAGTCGGATAAGTTCTATACGGCCGAGGTTAAGATGTACGCCGCGAACAGGAACGGACTTATTGTTGATGTATCTAAGATTTTTACCGAGATGGAAATCGAGATGAGCTCCATAAATGCCCGCGTCAACAAGCAGGGTGTGGCGACGGTAGACATCTCATTTGAAATAAAGGACAAGAAGCAGCTCGCTGACATAGTGGCTAAGCTTCGCACAATTGAAGGCGTTATAGATATAGAAAGGACAACAGGCTGATGGACATATCGCTATATTCATACGTGTGCGGACCTATCGGAACGAATGTGTATTTTCTCGTCTATGGCAAGAGGGTCATAATAGTTGACCCTGCTGCTGACTTTGACAGACTTTCTAAGTTCATAGATGACAATGGACTCTTTCCGTCAGCCATTCTTATAACGCATGGCCATTTTGACCACGGCGGCGCTGCCGGAGAGCTTCGGGAGAAGTACGGTGTCAATGTGTACGCACCTTTACGCGACAGGGTTCTCTTTCATATCCCATCTCAGAACGGTTCTGAGATGGTACCGGGGACCAATTATATCCTTGACCCGGATGTATACCTTAAGGAAGACGAGGTGCTGACCTTTGGTGGAGTGACGCTTATGATACTGAGCACTCCCGGGCATACGGCGGGAAGCATGTCCTATTATTTTAATTTTGGCGATGAGTATTCATTCGCGAATCCACCGGGAAATGGAAATTATAGCGGATTAATTTTCTCGGGAGATGAGATATTCGCGGGATCCGTCGGAAGGACAGATATGCCGACAGGCTCGGAGGAGGCACTCAGGGAGAGCGTTGAGAGCATTTTTAAGAAGCTCCCCGA
Source organism: uncultured Eubacteriales bacterium (assembly GCA_900314885.1). GTDB lineage: Bacteria > Bacillota > Clostridia > Lachnospirales > Lachnospiraceae > Catonella. The sequence continues at coordinate 167,389 of OMWY01000008.1, read as the reverse complement.
TGACACGCTTCTTCTTCCGGGACATGGACAGCTTACAACAATAGGAACTGAGAAGGAAAGGAATCCCTGGTTTAAATGATAGAAATAAGGCTTTCGGATGACGCGTTCAGTCACGATATAGCGCCTTTGACGAGAGCGTTTTTTCCTCACGAGGAAGTAAAATGCGTCACGGTTCCATACGCCGAGCCGACAGCGGTTCCGGACTCCATTAAAGAAAGGGAGAACCTGCCCCGCTTTATAGTGCTAACAGCCGATACGGGAGATAAGCTTATTAAAATTTGGCTCTCCGATGAGCGGGGTCGCGTGGTAAGAGGTGAGAGGGTCCCGACAGTTACAAGGCCCGAGACCGATAATGATCGTGACGAGGCCTTCCTTGCCTGGAAGAGACAGTATAAGAACGAATTAAAGCAGGTTCTTTATGGGATACTCTGCGACTACACGGGACGTGAACTTCCGTGGGGATCTCTTACCGGAATAAGGCCTGTGAAGCTTGCTCTTGACGAGATTGAGGCGGGTGCGAGCGAAGAGAGCGTCAGGGCATTTTATAAGGAGGAATATCTCTGCTCCGATGAGAAGACTGACCTGACCCTTAGGATAGCTAAGAAGGAGGCAGACCTCCTAAGCAGGATAGATTATAAGAATGGCTACAGCATCTATATAGGCATTCCCTTCTGTCCGTCAACCTGCCTCTACTGCTCATTTACGTCATATCCTATCGGAACTTACAGGAAGCATGTGGATGAGTACCTGGCTGCCCTGTTTAAGGAGATAGACTTTATCGCAGCCGCTATGGCGGGTAAGCGCCTGTCGACAGTATATATCGGCGGTGGGACACCGACAGCCCTCGATGAGGACCATTTACTGAGGCTTCTCGATTATATAAATAATACCCTTCCTATGGATGAAGCCTTTGAGTTCACGGTTGAGTCGGGAAGGCCTGATTCTATTACGCCCGGAAAGCTCTCTGTCATGAAGAAAATGGGTGTCACGAGGATGTCAATCAATCCTCAGACCATGTCGGATAAGACTCTTAGGTTCATAGGACGTCTCCATACGGCTGAGCAGACCGTAAAGGCATTTCATGAGGCCAGAGAAGCCGGTATGGATGATATAAATATGGACCTCATAATAGGGCTTCCGGGAGAGAGCGCGGATGACACAAGACATACCCTCTCTGAGATTGAGAAGTTAAACCCTGACGACCTGACGGTCCATTCGCTTGCGATTAAGAGGGCGGCGAGGCTTAAGCTCCATCTCGATGAGATAGAGGATGTTATGCCTACTGACACCATGGAGATGCAGCGCCTCACTTACGAATACGCTATCAGCCATGGCTATGAGCCTTATTACCTCTACAGGCAGAAGAATATCACGGAAAACCTTGAGAACACCGGATACGCGAGGCCCGGCAAGGAAGGCATTTACAATATTCTCATGATGGAGGAAAAGCATACCGTAGTAGGCCTTGGAGCGGGAAGCTCCTGCAAGTTCGTCTTTAAGGACGGCAAGAGAATCGAAAGAACAGAGAATGTGAAGTTCGTAATGGACTACATAGGGCGTATAGATGAAATGATAGACCGTAAGAAACAGTTTTTAGATGAATTTGGAGAAGAACTTTGAATTGCGTAGCTGATATTTCGGTCTTCTACGACGATGAGAACGCTATCGCGGGCTCTGAGACGGGAGAAGCGTTACGGGATATAATTGAAAATGATCCGGAAACGGCTGATTTGCTTGCGAAGGACATGGCGGATACCTTAAACCACGGCATAGTTGTGAGCATGCTCGCGAGGTCGGTCGCGAAGAATCTTAAGGCGAGCGAGGAGTTTACCTACAGGATGGCGGTCGCGGGACTAATGCACGATATAGGTAAGCTTCAGATAGCGCATTATCTATACGGCCATGAGGACGGAACTCTTCGTATAGAAGAAATAAAATTTATAAGAATGCACTCAAGAATTGGTTATGAGATATTGAAAAAAAACGGATATGATGATATTATAACAGAGTCGGTACTTCATCATCATGAGAATTTTGATGGCTCTGGTTACCCTGATAACGTGAAGGGCCTGTCTATTCCCTTCGGCGCGAGGATATTGAGGGTATGCGATGTATTTTCGGCGCTTGTGTCCGAAAGGCAGTACAGGAGGGCCTATCCACCCGAGGTAGCGGTGAAGATTCTGATTGATGAAGTAAAAAATTTTGACATGAGGTGCTTTCTTGCTTTACAAAAATCGGTAAACAGCCCGGAATTCAAGGAAGTCCTTGATGTCATAGAGAATCAAAACAGACAATATAGCAGGGTCAGACCTCTTCAAAATGATCTGAACCTTGACCTATGGTAATTATAAGAATGGGGTAAAGCTATGATAACACAGCGTCCTAAGGGAACACAGGACTGGTTTGGTGAAAATATGTGGAAGCGTACGCAGATAGAGGCAGTTGCCCGAGATCTGTGTAAGGCTTACGGAATCAGTGAAATTATTACACCTATATTTGAGCACACGAACCTCTTTGAGAGAGGTGTGGGTGATACCACTGACGTGGTTCAGAAGGAGATGTATACCTTCCTTGACAAGGGTAAGAGAAGCATTTCCCTGAAGCCTGAGGGCACGGCGGGAGCAATCAGGGCTTATCTTGAGAACAGCCTCTACGCCCTTCCTCAGCCTGTGAAGATGTTTTACGTAACACCTGCCTTCAGGTATGAGAAGCCTCAGAGCGGAAGATTAAGACAGCATCATCAGTTTGGCGTGGAATTTGTAGGAAGCGAGAGCCCTATGGTAGAGGTAGAGCTTATCACTCTTGTGACTGAGCTTCTTAAGAGACTTGGCCTCAAGGATGTCATGCTTCATATAAATTCTATCGGCGCGGGAGAGTGCAGAAAGGGCTACAATGACGCATTGCTTGCTTATCTGAGGCAGCATGAGAGTGAGCTCTGCGACGACTGCAGGAGCCGTATGGAGAAGAACCCACTCCGTGTACTTGACTGCAAGGTGCCTACCTGCAAGGCTATTGTCGCTGACGCGCCTAAGACTATCGATTATCTTGACGAGGAATGCGGTAAGCACTTTGAGACCTTACAGAAAATGCTCACAGACCTTGGAATTCCGTTTGTGGTTGACCCGGGCATCGTAAGAGGTCTAGACTATTATACTAAGACTGTATTTGAGTTTGTAAATAAGGACGGCTTCACTCTTTGTGGAGGCGGCCGCTATGACGGTCTTGTTCACGAGCTTGACGAGAAGCAGGATATCCCTGCTGCCGGCTTCGGTATGGGCCTTGAGCGACTCATTTACTTTATGGATGAAGAGGGCGTATCACTTGCTCCTATGCCTCACGCGAGACTCTATGTGGGTGTGCTTGGAGAATCCGCGAGGAGCGAGGCCTATAAGATAGTTACGGAGCTCCGTCACGCGGGCATTTTCGTCGAAACCGATTATCTTGACAGGTCGGTTAAGGCGCAGATGAAGTACGCCAACAAGATCGGCGCGGATTACTCGGTAATTATCGGTGAAAATGAGCTTAAAGAGGGCAGAATCCGTCTCAAGGATATGAAGGACGGAGAAGATAAGGAAATGGAGCTTAAGGACCTGGTAAGCTTCTTTAAGGCTTAATCAAATGGCAGAAAATAACAGCGCGAGAACTTATAATGTGGAAGGTGACTCTATGGTAAGGGATGGAAGTATCATGGTCTGGGATTCGGAGAGACAGGTGTTCAGCAACATCACGCCTGCCGAATTTCTTCAGGTACTGCTGCCGGAGCGTAGTGCCGACTGTCAGCTCTTTTTAGCCTGGATGCCACAGATAAAAAGTGTGTTTCTCTACCGCAGGAAAAGAATGGAGATTGTTTTTCTGGACGGTATGACATATAATATAACAAATATGCCTTATCTGTACGATAAAATATTCAGCATAAGGCATGGCATGTGATATTTCAGCTCAATGAGCATGAATTAATAAACAGAATCGAGGAATTTTTCAAATGTCAGAATCAATGCAGGGTCTGCACAGGACGTGCAGATGCGCGGAATTAACAGTAAATGATATCGGTAAGACCGTAACGGTCATGGGGTGGGTAGCCAAGTACAGAAACAAGGGCGGTCTCATTTTCATAGACCTTCGTGATCGTTCGGGAATTATCCAGCTTGTATATGAGGAAAAGGATTGCGGAAGCGAGAACTTCGAGAAGGCTTCCTCAATGAGAAATGAGTTCGTTGTTGCCGCGGTCGGCGAGGTTCGTGAGCGTTCGGCGATTAACGACAATATTCCTACCGGTCATATCGAGATAAGAGTAAAGGATACCAGAATCCTGTCGGAAGCGTTAACTCCGCCATTCGCTATTGAACGTGACACTAAGACCAAGGAAGAGATAAGACTTAAGTACAGATATCTTGACCTTCGCCGTCCTGATATGCAGGAACGTATCATGATGAAGGCTAAGATCATGAAGCTCATGCGTGATTTCATGGCAAATGAGGGCTTTATAGAGATTGAGACCCCTATGCTCTGCAATTCGACGCCTGAGGGCGCCCGCGATTACCTTGTGCCTAGCCGTGTACATCCGGGACATTTTTACGCTCTTCCTCAGTCTCCTCAGATTTTAAAGCAGCTCCTCATGCTTTCGGGCTTCGACAGATATTTCCAGATAGCACGCTGCTTCCGTGATGAGGACCTTAGAGCAGACAGACAGCCTGAGTTCACCCAGGCCGATATGGAGCTTTCATTTGTTGATGTAGATGATGTCATTGACGTAAATGAGCGTCTTATAAAATATGTCTGCAAGGAGTCGATAGGCCTTGACGTAGAGATTCCTTTTAAACGTATGAAGTGGATAGATGCCATGAACGACTACGGTTCAGACAAGCCTGATACAAGATTTGACATGAAGCTTGTAGATGTATCCGATGTAGTTAAGGATTGCGGCTTTGGCGTATTTACAAGCGCTCTCGCGAATAAGAATTCATCTGTCCGCGGCCTTAATGTAAAGGGACAGGCTGATATGCCTAGAAAGAAGATAGACGCGCTTGTTGAGATGGCTAAGGGCTCAGGCGCTAAGGGACTTGCTTACCTTGCCGTTAAGGAAGATGGCACATATAAGAGCAGCTTCGCGAAGTTCATGACAGAGGATGAATTAAAGGCTTTGGTTACGGCTATGCATGGTGAAAAGGGAGATCTTCTTCTCTTTGCGGCTGATAAAAACCTTATAGTATGGAAGGTTCTTGGAGCTTTAAGACTTCAGCTTGGTGAGGAATTGGGACTCATAGATCACAGCAAATTTAACTTCCTCTGGGTAGTAGAGTTCCCTCTTCTTTCATGGAGTGATGACGAGAACAGGTGGGTTGCTGAGCACCATCCGTTTACAATGCCATTCGAAGAGGACTTCAAGCATGTGGATGAGGATCCGGGTTCAGTCCGCGCGAAGGCATACGATATTGTATTAAACGGCTTTGAGCTGGGGGGTGGTTCGATAAGAATTCACCAGGACGATATTCAGGAGAAGATGTTTGAGGTTATAGGCTTCACTAAGGAGGAGGCAGAGCAGAAATTCGGATTCCTCTTAAATGCCTTCAAGTACGGTGTTCCTCCTCACGCAGGTCTTGCCTACGGTCTTGACAGGTTCGCTATGCTTCTTACGGGAGCCGACAATATCCGTGAGGTTATCGCTTTCCCTAAGGTTAAGGACGCTACAGACCTTATGCTCGGTTCACCAAATGAGGTTGATCCTAAGCAGCTTGAGGAGCTTCATATATCTATAGATAAGACTGAAGAGCAGTGATATATCACAAAGGAGAAGACTATGAACGTAGTTACGAAGGAGTTTGGGAAGACTAAGGACGGCACAGTGGTTCATTTGTATACCATTAAGAACAGAAACGGTATGGAGCTCGTTGTGTCGGATTATGGCGCTGTCATTCAGAGCATAAGGGTGCCTGATAAGGATGGCAAGCCTGTTGATGTAGTGTTAGGCTATGATGATGTAAAGGGGTATGAGGACAACGCTGAGAGTCTCGGAAGCTTCGTCGGCCGTAACGCCAATCGTATTAAGGATGCCAAGGTTACCATAGACGGCAAGGTCTATGAGCTTGAGAAGAATGATGGTGAAAATAACCTTCATTCGGGCAGCGACAGATCTCATTATAAGGTATATGAAGCCGAAACAATGGAAGATGTTGATATGGCGAGCGTTGAATTTTCAAGGCTCTTCCCCGACATGGAGCAGAAGCTTCCGGGAAATACCGACTTTACCGTAACCTATTCTCTTACCGAGAATAATGAGGTAATCCTTGAGTATTTCGCGGTTTCGGATAAGGCGACGGTTATAAATCCGACAAACCACAGCTATTTTAACTTAAATGGTGAGGGCAACGGAGATATACTTGATAATATCATGACAATTTATTCCGATGCCTTTACACCGACCGATGACCACCTTATCCCTACGGGTGAAATCCGTGATGTTACCGGTACTCCGCTTGACTTCAGGACAGCAAAGCCGGTTGGCCGTGATATAAATGAAGATTATCTGCCGCTTAAGCAGGCAGGTGGATATGACCATAATTTCGTACTTAAGACTCGTGACGGAGAGAGCGTTAAGTGCGCTGAATTAGTGAGCCCTAAGACCGGAATCAAGATGGAAGTATTTACAGATCTTCCGGGCATGCAGGTATATTCCGGCAATTTCCTTGAGAATAAGAAGGGCAAGGGCGGCAAGATCTACAATAAGCGTGACGGAATCTGCTTTGAGACGCAGTTTTTCCCTAACGCCTGCAATGAGCCTGAGTTTAAGAGCCCTATCCTTCCTGCCGGGAAGGAGTTTGAGTCCGCGACAATTTATAAGTTTAGTTCCAAGTAGTGCCCGGCACCATAAAATTTCCATAGACGTAGTTTATGGAAATTTTTTGGTACCCGGCACGTGTCAAATATATGGAGGATAAATCTTATGGCAGGTCCGTGTCTGGCTCCACGCAGTGGTGCCTGACTCGGACTCGTATTTCAGGAGGATAAATCTTATGGCTAAATCTGGTAATGGTCTCTTCAACGACGATGAAAAACTGAACTCACTGAATGTTTCGGGGAAAATCACCTACATTTTTAAGCGCCTCAGAAACTTTTCTGTCGTAACGGTCGTACTTCTCTTAATTGCCCTTGTATTCACCATCACCGGCATGCGCGACCTCTACAACAAGGCCTACGAATCCGAGCGTATTCAGGGCGAGATAAGGATTGATATCCAGGCCCTTTCAAAGCACTACCTTTGGGCCCTGTCAGCTCATGAGCCTGATGTGAAGAACGAACACTTACAGAAGGCAGCAGACGGAATCACTACCTTAGGTGATGAGGCAAACGCCCTTGCTAAGGTTTATAATGACTCTCAGGCCATAAGCCAGCTTAAGAGCGACCTGTCATCCATGTCAACAGTCGCTGATGGCCTGACTGAAAAGTTTAAGGAAATACCTGATGATTCTGGCAGCATGGCGACAGACAAGACCATGGAGGCTAAGAACGATGCCTTTGATTATTTCAACGACAGCCTCTATCCTGCCATAGATACAGTCGCCACCGACCTTAAGAATATTTCCTCCGTGAATACTTCATATTGGAAAAAATATTATATAGTAATGATGATAATTGCTATAATTCTCGCGATTTTATCAGTGGGAATGGTTGTTATCATGTTTATCAGTATGAATGTCAGCCGCCTGAAGCTTACTGATACCATTATGAAGCCTGTAAACGCTATCCGCAAGGGCTCTAACGATATGGCAAACGGAAGCCTCAACGTAAATATCAATTACAGCGCTAATGATGAATTAGGTGATCTTGCGGCGGATCTCGCTAAGTCTACCGGCATGATATCAGATATTGTAAAGGATATCATAGCGACACTTGAGAAATTTGCCGACGGAGATTTCTCAAACGGCACCAATCATCCGGAGCTATATATAGGTGATTATGAGGCGGTAAGTAAGTCGTATGGGGATATAGTCGGCAAGCTTTCCACAACCCTTAACCAGGTTCGCGAGAGCGCCGGAACCGTATCTGAAGGCGCTAATAACATGAGCAAGGGAGCAAACGATCTTGCTGAGGGAAGCGCTGACCAGGCTGCGGCAGTTGAGGAGCTTACGGCTTCTATTGATACAGTAACCGAACAGACCAGAAGGATGGCTGAGTCCGCTGACAAGAGTGTATCCATGTCAGAAAATGTCAAGAGCGCGGCTGAGAACAGTGCCTTCAAGATGGGTATGGTTACCGATGCCATGGGACGAATCACAGAAGCTTCCAAGTCCATAGAGCAGATTACGAATAATATCGAGGCAATCGCTAACCAGACCGAGCTTCTTGCTCTTAACGCAAGTATTGAGGCAGCGCGCGCAGGCGAGGCCGGCAAGGGATTTGCCGTTGTAGCCGAGGAAATAAGTAAGCTTGCTAACCAGTCGACCGAAGCCGCTAAGAGTACGCATCAGCTAATAAATGATACTCTTGATGAAATCAGAAACGGTAATGATGTCGTTGCCGAGACCATGGAAGCCCTCACGAGTATGAAGAACTCCGTAGAGGAGGTCGTATCCGTAATGGCCGAATCCGGTAATCTCGCAAAGGACCAGGCCCAGAGCATGGAGGAAATCGATAAGGGTATCGATCAGATTTCTAACGTAGTTCAGAATAACTCAGCTACAGCCCAGGAATCAAGCGCGGTATCCCAGGAGCTCACCGACCAGTCAGCGGAACTCGCGAAGCTTATCGGGATGTTCAAGACACAGGTATAAGTTAATATATTAAATTGCGGAGGCTAATATGGCCTCTGCTTTTTTGCTTTTGATATTAAAATTACCATATATAAATATTCACGATAAAGCTTGACAATGTTTATTATTAAGATTATACTATCCCATGGTTAGCTAACCAATATTAACCATAAGTGAGGTAAAGGTTTTGAAAAAAGTAATATTAACTAAGTGGATAGCAGTTATTTTGATGGCTTGCATATGTGTCACTTTATTTAACTCGTCAGGTGTATTGGCGAATACGAGGAAAAGCATATCCAAGGAAAAACGGATTATGTAAGTGTACGCAGGAATTATGCTGTTATTAATGGAAAGAAATACACAAAAAAAGAACTATGCAAATTAATCGATGAAGCGAAGGTAGAGGTTTTAAAGGAGAAGCCGGTAAAGAAAAATAAATTATCTGAGACCGGTTTAAATGGTGAAACAAGATACTGCGCAGTTATAACTGTCACTGCTTCGTATGTGTTACTAACGCTAGTTGGAGTGGGAGCAGTTTATGTTTCTTGCAGAGCAGTGGTCAAAATTGGTCCGGTCGTTATTAAGCAAGGGAACTGGCTATATAGAAAGATAATATCAACTGCCGGCAAATATATTACATTTACACATACAAAAGAAGAAAATTCAGAGACCGGAAGAGTTAGCGAGAAAAAGAATAATAAAAATAATGATAATGGTAAAGTTGAACAAGACAAAAAAGAAAAAACAAACCCTACAGGCAAACGTGTGAAAGATGTTCAAAAAAAAATTACGTGAGGAAGGGTTTGTAAAAGTTGGACAAACTGGATTTCATGAAAAATGGAAAAAAGAAAATAGAACAGTGACTGTTCCTAATCATGGCAAAAATGCAGAGATACCTACGGGTACGTTAAGAAGTATTTGGAAGCAAGCAGGTTGGATAAAATAGGAGACATATATATGATTATTAAATATTATGCAATTTTTGATTATAGATATGAAAAAATTCAAAATAATGCTATAGACATTGAAGACCCTGCCCTTTGTACCGGAAAAGTATCATGTTGTATCTAACTTGGAATTGACTAAATCCTCGAAGAGTGTTATCATTAATTGTGACATCGCTTTAGCGATGTCGCCAAGGATTGCACGAAGTGCAATCCAGAAATAGTTGTGACAGTTTACAAGCAATCTATGATAGCGCAAGTTACTTCGGGTACAGTGTTGAAATAGATGAACATAGCTTCGCCGAGGCCGTTACATGACGACCCCGGCGAAGCTATGTTTATATCAAGAATATGTGTTTTGGAGTTAATATGGGAATATTCGTAAATCCTGATACAGAGCAGTTTGTAATGGACAGACGATCATCTATCTATGTAGATAAGTCGATGATAATCAGTACTCTTTAATATAGATGAACTTTCAGAATGGTACGACGGATATTCATTTAGAAAGTGTGAACATATTTTCAGCCCGAGGTCAATAGTTACAGCTATAAAGTCGGGATACTGTGCCGATTACTGGAATAAGACAGAAACGTATGAATCTCTTAGAGAATATATTTCTATGAATTTTGATGGCCTGAGAGATTCCATTATTAAGCTAATGGCAGGTGAGAGGCAGGTTATAGATACAGGAAGTTTTCAAAACGACATGACAACATTCAATAATAAAAATGATGTCATGACAATGTTAATTCATTTAGGCTACTTGGGATACGACGTAGAAACCGGCGAAGTGTTTATTCTAAACAGAGAAATAATGATGGAATTTGTAACGGCAACTACTTCCGAAAGTCCATGGCATGAGGTCACCTCTTCAGTTCTTGAATCTAAAAAGCTAATAGAAGCCATCCTTGCTTGTAAAGAGAAAGAATTATGTCGATAAAACCATGCTAATAAAGTCTCTGATTACCGAAGAGAGCAAGGTAACCTTATTTACCCGTCCGAGACGATTTGGCAAAACTCTCAATATGAGCATGCTCAAATATTTCTTCGAAATAGGTCGCGACAAGAAGCTTTTTGATGGGCTGAAGATAACGGAGGATAAAGAGTTCTGCGAAGAATATATGGGGAAATACCCCCTTGTATCTGTTTCGCTGAAAAATGTCGACGGTCTGACCTTTACGCAGGCTCTTTATGGATTTTGCAGGATTATTTACACTGAAGCAAAGCGCTTTTTATTTATAATGAAAAGCGACAAATTGTCGCTAATTGACAAAGAACAATATCAGTCAATATTGAATTTGGGAAGGCCTAATATAGAATTAAATGAAGAGACCTTAGGAGTTTTAACTACGAGTCTTTATACATTGACTACATTATTAAGTCAGTATTATAATCAAAAAACTGTAGTTCTTATAGATGAGTATGACGTTCCTCTTGATAAGGCTCATGTGCATGGTTACTATGATGAGATGATAAGTCTCATAAGAAATATGTTTCATGCAGCCTTAAAGACTAATGACTATCTTGCCTTCGGCGCTCTAACCGGCTGCCTGCGTGTTTCAAAGGAAAGTATTTTTACCGGATTGAATAACCTGAAAGTTAATTCCATCGCGAAAGGAGATGTGAATGAATCCTTTGGCTTCAAAGAGAATGAAGTTGACAACATGCTACAGTACTATAATATTGTTAACAAAAAGGCTGAAGTAAAAGAATGGTATGACGGTTATAAATTTGGCAAGTTCGATATTTATTGTCCGTGGGATGTAATCAATTATTGTCAGGATATAAAAACCGGATCAAGAAGTTACGCTGTAAGCTACTGGGCTAATTCAAGCAGTAATTCTCTAGTGCGTGAATTTGTCGATATTGCTACGGAGCAGACCAAGGGTGAGCTTGAAAAACTGGTTTTAGGCGAGCATATCGAAAAGAAAATACGTGAGGAGCTGACATATCGAGATTTAGACGGAAGTATAGACAATCTTTGGAGTATTCTCTATATGACAGGTTATCTTACAGGGACAAGGGACGATAGTGGTAATTACAGCCTTTAGATGTCGGCGTTCCATCCCGAACTTCAAAAGTTCCTTGATACCCATTCAGAAAAGAACCTGTATCCGGTACTGAACGGAACAACCATCGGAGGTAACCGTACCATTGCAGAACTCAAAGCGCAAACGGCTCTTGAGGAAGCGGCCGATGCCACAAGGCAGGCACAGGCGGTTAAAGAAGCAGCGGAACGTACCATCATCGAGGCAAAAGAACAGGAAATGCAGGTACAGGCAGATATCGACAGCGTTCAGGAAGTACGACAGGAAACGGAAGCTGATACGGAAAAGTGGCTCGCAGAACTTGAAGAAAAGGAACTTCCGATAGTACAGGGCTTGCGGGATGATCTTAAAGATATGGGGATTGCTCCGGAGGGCTACGATGACATAAAAAACTTTGCAAAGGCACTGGATAATCCAATCAAAAGTAAGACCGGAAAAACTTATGTGGAGATTCCAAATTCCGAAAGAACTCTTCCAATCATCAAAAAGGTGATGAACAAGGTGATAGCTGCCATAGAAAAGACCAGGGAACTGACGAAGAAGGTTAAGGATCAGATGGGTAAAGCAAGAGTATCCGTCAGGGCAATGCTCAAGGAAGCGCAGGAAGAAGCAAGACGCCAGAATGCCGAAAGAAAGCCCGCCGGAAAGAAGAAAGATATAAGCCGATAGGCCGCATATCTACAGGGATTTTCATTGAAAACGGTTGATATTTATGGTAGGATATATCTTGGATTTTTATGCGAGCTACAACATTTTTTATAGTTAAGACAAATAGATAAATGCTTTTGAGGTCACAATTTGTGACCTCAAAGACGGAGGTATATATGGCAAAAAAAGCACAAGAGAAAACAGCGGAAATAATCCCTGTGACTGTAGATACTAAGGATGTGAAGAGTTTAATACATGTGATACGTGGTAAGCAGATCATGCTTGATAGCGATCTAGCCATGCTGTATCAGGTTGAAACCGGGGCACTTAACCGTTCGGTAAAAAGAAATATTAATAGATTTCCTGAAGACTTTTGCTTTCAGCTAACCGAAGAAGAGTTTTTGAGATGCCAAAATGGCATCTCAAAAGAGAAGACGGAAGGAAGAGGCGGTAGAAGGTATATGCCATACGCATTTACAGAGCAAGGTATATCTATGCTATCTGCTGTTCTCAAAAGTGATGTGGCTGTAAATGTCAGCATAGGAATAATGCGAGCATTTGTTGAAATGCGGCATTTTATCTCAAATAATGCCCTACTATTTGAAAAAGTCAGTGATATCGAGTTGAAGCAACTGGAGTATCAAAAATCCACGGATGAAAGATTTGATAAAGTATTTCGGTATATTGAGGATCATGCAGAATCTGAGCAGAAAATATTCTTTGATGGCCAGATATATGATGCATTTAGCCTGATCACATCTATCATAAAGAAGGCGCAGAAAGAAATCATTCTGATAGATGGCTATGTTGATGTAGATACTCTTAATATACTTGCAAAGAAGAATGCCGGCGTAGATGTGAAAATTTACACATTTGCAAGTGCACAGCTTACGAATAGGGATGCAGCGAATTTTAACGCACAATATCCCACATTGACAGTTTTTAAGACGCAGGTATTCCATGACAGATTTATTATTTTAGATGGGAAAACAGCATATCATATCGGCTCATCAATAAAGGATGCCGGAAAGAAGTGCTTTGGGATTTCATTAATTGATGATCCAGGCATAGTGGCGGACTTGTTAAACCGATTGAAGAGTGTATAAAAGGATTTTATTACGAATCGAGTGATATAAGGAATAAGATTAATTTATAAAAAAGAATGATGGAGGAATACAACGAAATGATCAACATCGTATTACATGGATTGGGGCAAAATCCTTCTTCCTGGGTAAATGTTTCTGATTGTGCCAAAGGCATAGAATTACATATCCCGGATTTGTTCAAAATAGTATCAGGAGCGATAAACTATGATGCTTTATATCATGCGTTAGAAGAATACTGCGATAACCAAGAAGGAAAAATAAATCTTGCAGGTTTATCTATGGGCGGTGTTTTGGCTTTGGACTATGCTTCAACTCATCCTGATAAGGTTGATTCGCTAATTCTTATGGCTATTCCATATGATATTCCAAAGGATGTTATAGCAAAGCAGGACGAAATGTTTGCACAGATGCCGGAAGAAGCCTTCGCAGGATTGGGACTTCCGAAGAGAGATTTCATTTCTCTGGTGCGTACAATGAGTGAGGTTGATATACCACGCAAGGTTGAAAATATAAAATGTAAATGTCTGATGATCTGCGGAGAAAATGATACTGCCAACATTGAGGGAGTGAAGACTATTCATAGTATTATTACCAACAGCTCATTGACCATAATAAAGGGTTCAGGGCATGAAATAAATAAAGATAATCCAGAAGATTTAGCAGGAGAAATAGTAAACTTTTGGAAGTGATAGAAAAGCTTACTCAGTAGGGAATGAACATATAAGGAAAGGACAAATATGTTATTAGAAGAATTTGATGATGAAATGGACAGCGTGATTAATCCTGATATGGTAACGCACAAGATAGAAAACTTCCCGGAAGTAACAATATCTTGCTTTTCGAAAAAACTGTTTAACAGTGTTTTGAATTGTTTTGACGCTAAGAAAATTACTGACATTCATTCTGCTGTCAGTTTAAATCCTGTTTACGAGATAAATTACAAAGGGAAAAGATTTGCTCTTTTCCAATCATTTGTAGGTGAACCTTTGTGTGTTGCTCAATATGAAGACCTAATGGCCATAGGCAGTAAACGTTTGATACTTATCGGTAATTGCGGTGTTTTAGATAAGAATATAGAGGACTGCGGGATAATAATTCCTACCCTAGCATTACGGGATGAAGGAACCAGTTTTCATTATGCAAAACCAAGTGACTCTATAGAAGTAAATAAGAAATATAAGAAAGAGTTTATAGAGGTTCTTGACGAGTGTGGATATCCTTATGTTGAAGGAACAACTTGGACTACTGATGCATGTTACCGTGAAACAAGAAACAAAGTAAATCGGCGAAAAGAACAAGGGGCGATTTGCGTAGAAATGGAATGTGCAGGCATGCAAGCTGTTTGCGATTTTCGAGGAACAGAGTTTTTTCAGTTTTTCTACGCAGGAGATAATCTTGATCATTCAAAATGGGATCCGAGGAGTATTTCTGGAGATTCTCGGTTGGACGATAAGACAAAAATTATGTTTTTGGCTTTTGAACTGGGGATAAAAATATTGGAAGCCTCCACTATCCGTTGAGTTATATTGCGTAATGGTTTGTTCATTCCATAAAGCAAGAAAGCTATGATTAGCGTACAACAATCATTCAAAAGTCTGAGGCTTTTGAGAAAGGAAGAGAAAAATATGGATTTAGGAACAAACTTAAAGCAGTTACGTAAAGAAAGAAATCTCGCACAGGAGGAGCTGGCCGAATGTCTTGGTGTCTCCCCGCAAACAGTCAGTAAATGGGAAAACAATTTGTCGATGCCGGATGTTTCATGTTTACCGGTGCTTGCTGATTATTTCGGGATTACAGTTGATGCATTACTTATGCATAACATCAACCGCAAGGATGATATGAAAGAGTTCAGTACAAAGATCCACGCATTGGCGAATGAAGGGAAAATGGACCAAGCATATGACAAACTGAAATCATCTATAAAGAATTGGGCATTATCAGCATCCATGAATCATCTTATGAGCTGGGTTTCTTATTCTTTTTCGAAAGAGAAAACTGGCGCTGAAAAGCAAAATCTTCTCGAAGAGGCCGTGATGTACGCAGATCGGACGATAAGACTTGATGCGGGCGAAACTTCCAGAACATCTCAGGCAAAAATGACGAAATGCTTTTGCATGGTTGATCTTGACAGGCGGGTGGAAGCAATAAAGATTGCGAACACTCTTCCGTCCGTGTATTCTTCCAGAGAAAGGGTTTTGGCTAAAGTGTCAGAGGGTGTAGAGCGGACAAAGAATATTAAAATAGCTCTGCAATATCTTGATGAATTGCGAACGGAGTTATCATAACCGCATTAAAAAAAGCATTTCAACAGCCGATTGCCATTTGGTGTTATGTCGTGCTACAGGGATTTCTTTCCCTTGCTTTTGCCCTTATAATGATTCGGCAATCATATGAAATCATATAATACAAGGGAAAACATAAGGGAAAGCACACTTGCATAAATCGCAGTAATTTCAAAGGGTTTAGGCTATGCCGATAACAGATTATAACAGCAGGTGAAGCGTGAAAAAAGCAAGCACTTCCAATCGGAGTTTAGACGGAAGTATAGACAATCTTTGGAGTATTCTCTATATGACAGGTTATCTTACAGGAGATGGATATTCTGATATTACAATTACGGATGATAATAGAAATACCGTTATTGTATTTGAATTAAAATATTCGGAATCAGGTGATTCTGACAGCATGAAGAAATCCTGCATGGATGCACTGGGGCAGATAGAAAGTAAGCACTATGACGAGGATCTCGTCTTATCGGGAATGTATGACAAGGTAGTAAAGTATGGCCTTGCCTTCAATATGAAGCGGGCCATGGTCATGATGAATGGCGCTAACTAATATTATTTGGGGGTATTTATGAGAAGCAAAAAAGAAAATTACGGCCTTGGGGCCCAGATGATGTATGGCATGGGTGAGTTCTTTAACGGAGGTGCCTTCGTTATAATTAACACCTTCTTTACGGTCTTTTTGACTAACGCGATTGGTTTACCTGCGGCTCTCGCGGGAACCATTCCTCTCGTCGGGAAGGTTTGGGATGCCATAACAGATCCTATTATGGGAAATATCACTGACAGAACTACGTCAAAGATTGGGCCGAAGCGACTATATATTCTTATCGGAGCCTTTGCCTCGTCTCTGACATTTATCCTTCTATGGCTTCCTTTGCATTCAGATAATCAGATATTGCTTTATCTGTTTTATATTCTGATGTATTGCCTCTTCTCGACCGGTTTCACCATTCTCATGGTTCCATATAACGGCCTTCTGCCGGATATGGTAGAGGATTATACAATCAGATCCAAATTTTCAAATGTACGCATGATCTGGTCAACTCTCGGCTCCATGGTTTGCGGCCTGGTCCCTACCATGATAATAAAGCATCAGAATATTCCGGATGAGTATACAAGCTGCGCAATCATTTTCGGCATAATTTTTCTCTTTACTTCCCTTATGACCTTTGCGGGAACCTGGGAAAAGCAGAAGCTACCGGTAAAGGTTCCTATGAGGGACAGCTTTAAGAGCGCAGTCAGTGTTATGAAGAGTAGGTCTTTCCGTATTTTCATAGGCATATATCTTACAGGCCAGTGCGGTATGGACTTTGTTTCAGGTATGGCTGTTTTCTATGTTACAAATGTAATCGGAGGCACTAGTGAAAATCATTATCTGACCTACCTCATGGGAGCCCTTATCATATCCCAGCTTATAGGTATGTTAATCTGGGGACCGGTTATGGCAGCGACATCGAAGAGGACAACCGTCCTTATCGGCGCCCCTATAAGAATCATCTCAACCTTAGGGCTTCTATTCTGCTCTAACGCGGACGGAAGCATAATTCCGGTAATAATTCTCGCCATGGGAATTGGAATTGGAAATGCGGCGACTCTCACTTCAATCTTCGCTATACTTGCTGATATGGCGGATGTCGACGAACTGATTACGGGAGTAAGCAGGCCGGGAATTGTTTCGGGAATGGCTACCTTCGCCAGGAAGGTATCGGCCGGCATTTCCGCATGGCTCATCGGTCTCCTTATTGATATAGTCGGGTACGATGGTAAGCTTGCAATCCAGACTCAGGCTACATCAGAGGGTATAAAGTACATATTTATTTTTATGCCGGTTATTCTTGTCGCGGCCCTCTTTATTTTTGGGTATATATTCCCTATGGGAAAGAAGGAATTCGATGTGATAAAGAAGGAAGTCGCAAGAAGGAAGGGCGAGGAAAGCAGTGTAACGACAGAAGAAGAAAAGAAAATCTGTGAGAAGGTTACAGGCGTGGCTTACAACAAACTTTGGGGCAGTAACTAAAAAATGATTGATAATTTATCTGATTTAAAAAAATATTTAGCGGAATACGACGGACCGGATATGAATATTATGGAGGTATGCGGAAGTCATACTGCAGCTATAAGTAAGCTTGGAATAAGGAGCCTGGTTTCTGATAAAATTCATCTGCTTTCCGGTCCCGGATGTCCTGTTTGCGTTACTCCCTCGGCCTATATAGATAAGCTGACAGAGCTATCTAAAAAAGAAAATACTATAATATGTACCTTTGGCGACATGATAAGAGTTCCCGGAAGCGTAAGCTCTTTGGCTGATGAAAAGGGAAACGGGGCGAAGGTTAAAATGGTGTATTCACCTATGGATACATTAACTTTGGCAAAGAATGACAGAGAAAATAATTATATTTTCGCAGCGGTCGGCTTTGAGACGACAACTCCTGTATACGCACTATTAATTGATACTATATTAAAAGAGAATATAAAGAACGTAAAAATTCTGACAGCCATAAAAACCATGCCTGAGGTAATAAATTATTTATTACAAAATGGCGCGAAAATAGATGGCTTTATTGCTCCGGGACACGTAAGTGTAATTACCGGTACCAAGGTCTACGAGCCTATTGCGAAAGAGTATTCCATACCTTTTGGTGTAGCGGGATTTAAGGGACCGGAATTGTTGACCGCAATTACCGGCATCGTGAAAAACAGGAACAAGGGAATAGTAGAGAATTATTACCCATCCGTTGTAAGGGATGAGGGGAATATTAAAGCCAGGAATTTAATAGACAAATATTTTGATAAATGCGATGCTGTCTGGCGGGGAATGGGACTTATAGTAAATTCGGGAAGAATATTAAAACCTGAATACAGCGAGCTTGACGCTGGAAGCGCGGACCTTAATGATGACCATAAGCTTAACAGGGCCTGCCATTGCGATGAGGTTCTTATGGGAAAGATTACGCCTGATAAATGTCCGCTTTTTCACAAGGTCTGTACTCCGGCAACTCCTCAGGGCGCCTGCATGGTATCAACAGAAGGAAGCTGCCACGCATGGATGACATTGTAAATTTTTACTTGAAATAGTAATTCTTCTGTGATATTCTATTAACCGGTGTGTCGCATAGCGATACGCAGATTAAAGAAAGGAAAAACAATGTGTGTAGCTTTACCCGGTAAGGTGATTGAAATAAATGGTGATAAGGCTCTTGTTGATTACAACGGTACAAGGGTTAACGCTATGACGGGACTTGTAGATTGCAAGGTCGGCGACAGTGTTCTGGTTCACGCGGGATGTATATTACAGGTTGTATCGGAATCCGAAGCTGATGAATTAAATGATATTTTCTCCGAAATAAATTTAATAGCTGAGGAAGGAGTCTAGCACGGGTAGAAAATGCCTATGTATAAAGTAATTACTCTCGCCCATGGCAGCGGCGGTACTGCCACGAGCGAATTAATAGATAATATATTCGCGAAGGAATTTTCTAATGAAATCCTAAACGATATGGAGGATGCCGCCGTAATTCCCGTTAACGGGAAGATTGCCGTAACTACCGACAGCTTTGTGGTAACCCCGATAGAATTTAACGGCGGAGATATAGGCCGTCTTTCCATATGTGGCACCGTGAATGATATGCTTATGCGGGGAGCTAATCCGAGCTATATTACGTGTGGTTTTATTCTTGAAGAGGGACTGCCTTTTAAGGTTCTTAAAAATATAGTTCATTCCATGGCAGAGACAGCGAGGGAAGCAGGTACGAAAATTATAGCCGGAGATACCAAGGTTATCGAAGGAAAAGGCGGCATTTATATAAATACAACGGGAGTTGGAATTATACCCGATGGTGTAAATATTTCTGCTAAGAACGCGAGACCGGGAGACAAGATAATTGTATCCGGCGCCATGGGTGACCACCACGCCGCTATTCTCTCTAAGAGAATGAACCTTGATTCCGACATTGAGACTGATGCCGCGCCATTAGTTGAGATGGTCATGAAGCTGCGAGAATTGAAGGTCCACAGTCTTCGAGATATTACTCGCGGCGGCCTTGCCACGGTGTTAAATGAGCTTGCGAATACAAGTAATACTACATTTCATATAGACGAGAAAGCGATTACTGTTCATGAAAGTGTCAGGAATTTCGCCGGTCTCTTAGGGCTTGAACCTCTCTACATGGGAAATGAAGGAAAGCTTGTATGCATAGTGGACGATTCAGACGCGGATAAGGCTTTAAATGCTATACAATCATCAAAGTATGGCTCTGAGGCCGCTATTATTGGCAAAGTTACCGGAAGAGAAAATAATAACGTATTATTAAAGACTGAATTCGGGGCTGAACGGATTATATTGCCGCTTGAAGGAGAAGGGCTTCCACGAATCTGCTAAATGCTCTGCGTTTCGAATGGGTAGGTCGAACATATTTATTATTATATTATAAAAAAAGAACAGGAGACTATGATGAACGATTACAAGAAGGAATTTATTGAATTTATGGTGCAGTGTGATGTACTGAAATTCGGAGACTTCACACTTAAAAGCGGAAGAAAATCACCATTTTTTATGAACGCCGGAGCCTATGTTACCGGTGCCCAGTTGCGTAAATTGGGCCGTTATTACGCAATGGCAATTCATGAAAAATTCGGCGATGACTTTGACGTATTATTCGGACCGGCCTATAAGGGAATTCCCCTTTCTGTCGCCTGTGTAATAGCCTTTGATGAATTATATGGTAAGGAGATAAAATATTGCAGTAACAGGAAGGAAATAAAGGATCACGGTGATAAGGGAATTCTTCTGGGTTCAAATATGAAGGACGGCGACAGGGTAGTCATTATTGAGGACGTCACAACCTCAGGAAAATCAATAGAAGAGACATTCCCAATAATTAAAGTTCAGGGGAATGTAGAAATAAAAGGAATGATGGTTTCTCTTGATCGTGGCGAAAAAGGAAAGGGAGAGAAGAGCGCTCTTTCTGAAATATCAGACCTCTATGGTTTCCCTACCGGCGCTATTGTAACCATGAAGGAGGTTATCGAGCATCTCTATAATCACGAAGTAAACGGAAAAGTAGTAATAGATGATGATATAAAAAAGAGAATAGATGCCTATTACGAAGAGTATGGTGCCTGAAATTAAAATATGGCATATCACGAAGAACCCCTCTGCGAAAGCAGAGGGGTTTTTTATTGTCGCATTGCTTCTCGAAATGCGACCCGCTTAATTTTTATTATTTCTTTCTCCCGAATCATAGAGGAGGCAGGCGTCACCAAACGAGAAAAATCTGTATTTTTCTTCAACCGCAACCTTGTAAGCGTTAAGCATCTTTTCACGTCCTGCGTAAGCTGAGACAAGCATTAAGAGGGTACTCTCAGGCAGATGGAAGTTTGTAATTAAGGCATCCATTATCTTAAACCTATAACCCGGATAAATAAATATTCCTGTCTCACCGCTTTCAGCGCGAATAATTCCATCATCGCCGCTTGCGCTTTCTACTGTACGGCAGCTGGTCGTTCCCACGCATACGACACGACCGCCGTTTTTCTTTGTGTCATTTATCTGCTTTGCGGCTTCCTCGGTCACGTTGTAATATTCTACGTGCATATGGTGCTTCGTCACATCCTCAACCTTAACAGGACGGAAGGTACCAAGACCTACGTGAAGAGTTACGCTTGCGATAGTAATTCCCTTATCTTTTATTTCCTGCAATAATTCTTCCGTGAAATGAAGGCCGGCAGTCGGAGCGGCAGCTGAGCCCTCAAACTTCGCGTATACCGTCTGATACATGTTCTTATCCTTGAGCTCGTGAGTTATATAAGGTGGGAGAGGCATTTCACCCAGAGCGTCGAGAACCTCCTCGAAAATGCCGTCATAGTAGAATTTTACGAGCCTGTTACCGTCCTCAACCACATCTAAGATCTCGGCCTTGAGTCTTCCGTCTCCGAAGGTAACTCTTGCGCCGGGTCTTAGCTTCTTACCCGGTCTTACGAGTGTCTCCCATATATCACCCTCACGGCGCTTGAGGAGGAGTATTTCAACCTTTGCTCCCGTCTCCTCCTTGGTACCGATAAGTCTTGCCGGGATTACCTTGGTGTTGTTGATTACGAGGCAGTCCCCCGGATCGAGATAATCGATTACGTCCTTAAAAATCTTGTGCTCTAACCTGTCACTTGCTCTGTCTATGACCATAAGCCTGCTCATATCCCTGTTCGGGAGAGGATCCTGGGCTATTAATTCTTTAGGTAGGTCATAGTAAAAATCACTTGTTTTCATGGTACATTTAGTCCTCAATTCTGTTTTTATCCGGTACGATGATGGAAATGGCCTGCTGTTCATCATTTATGGTCACGAGCTGATGAACGCCGCCCGATTCGCCGTCAAGCGTCCACGGAATTTTTTCTTCACTCGCAAGGGTAACTTTCCCTGTGTGGAAATGATAGAGGTTATCGGTTTTCATATCCTTGCTTAAAAGTGAATTTATGATATCCTGCAAATCCATCGGTGAACGCGGATTCTTTACCAGTATAACATCAAATTTCCCATCGTCAAGATACACTGACGGCCCCGTGATGCCCTGGAAGCCTCCGACCGACTTTGAATTTGTAATCATCCCATATATAAAATCATCCTCAAACTCTGTATCGTCGTATGTAACCTTGATGTGGTAAGGCCTGAGGGTTTGAAAACGCTTGAAGCCCTCGAGGAAATAGGCTGCCTTCCCGAGAACGTTCTTTGTCTCCTGAGGTGTCTCATAGGCAACCTCCGTAAAAGCGCCAAAAGCGGCGACATAGGTAAAATACCCAAATCGCCGGTTTTTAACACCTGTATCAAAGCTTCCTATATCGTCAGGCTTGTCTGTTCCGTTTATTATGATATCAACAGCTTCATTTACGTCCTTTGGAATATCAAAATTCGAAGCGAAGTCATTTACTGTTCCCGCGGGAATGTAGCCTAAGTGGGGCATCTCATGCCCTGTAGCTATGGCTCCCATCATGCCGTTAATAACCTCGTGGAGGGTTCCGTCCCCGCCCGAGCAGACTATGCAGTCGTAGCGACTTCCCCGCTTGAGGGCCATTTCCCTGGCGTCGCCCGCTTTTGAAGTGGGAAATGTGGTTACAAGGTAGCCCGCGAAGGTGAGCTTTTCGATAATATTTGAAACCTCACGTCTGACGCTTCCCTTTCCGGCATTTGGATTGTAGATAAATAATAATTTTGGCATATTATTTTTTTACCCTTTTATCTTCTGATAGAGTTGCCCGGTATTCGCGGCTTTCGTTAAAGAGCTCCGTGATGCCGTTCCCGTCACCGGCAAGGACCATTTCACGAACGGCATTAAGCTTGTGGATATATTTTGTAAGCATATCGGCGACAGCTTCGGGGTTTGAAAGGCAGATATCCCTCCACATGGCAGGAGACGAGCTCGCTATTCTTGTGGTGTCTCTGAAGCCTCCCGCCGCGTATTTTGCCATATCCTCTGACAGGTCCTCTTCAGCGACAGTGTCGGTCAGGGCCGCTGAAGCAAGATGCGGCAGGTGGCTTACGGCAGCCGTTATCCTGTCGTGCTTTGAAGGCTCAGCGATTACGCAGTTAGCCCCGGTCTCAGCTACCAGTTTCTGTAAAAATGAGAGTTTTCGCTCCTCTGTAACCTCATTAGGAGTCAGGAAATACCAGGCATTTTTAAATAAATCAACACTTCCCGATGAATATCCGGTCTTCTCAGACCCGGCCATAGGGTGGCCACCTATAAATATTTTCGAGAGACCGCTTTCTATAGCTGTCTTAGTTATAACGGCCTTAGAAGAACCGACATCCGTGATAAGGGTGTCGGGACCGACTAAGGGAGCTAGCATTTTGAGATATTCGACGTTCGCCATGACAGGCGCCGCAAGCACTATCATGTCCGACTTCGCTATAACGCCTATATCGTTAGTGATATCATCGATTACACCGTCAGCTTTAGCCTTAAGCAGCTCGTCGCTCGGCTTCTCGTGGTAATTATAGGCGGTAATTGTGAAATCACCGTGATTATTTTTCCAGATCATGGCGAGCGACCCGCCAATCAGTCCAAAGCCTATAAAGCCTATCTCCATCAGAGTCTCCTTCCCTGTAAGGAAAGAAGTGGAGTGAGGTCCTTACAGAGGTTTTCGAACATATCAAATGTCAGTGATTGAGGCCCGTCTGAGAGAGCCTTAGCGGGATCCGGATGGGTCTCTATCATGAGGCCGTCTGCGCCACAGGCCGCCGCCGCCTTTGAAAGGGGAGCTATGTAAGCTCTTACGCCGCTTGCGTGACTAGGGTCAACTATGATAGGCAGATGGCTCTTGGTCTTAATGACAGGCACGGCTGATATATCAAGCGTGTTCCTCGTGCTGGTCTCGTAGGTTCTTATTCCGCGTTCGCAGAGCACGACATTTTCATTGCCTGAAGATAAAATGTATTCAGCTGCGTTTAACCATTCGTCGATGGTCGCTGCCATACCGCGCTTAAGCATAACCGGAAGTCCGCACTTGCCGACAGCCTTAAGAAGGGCGAAATTCTGCATGTTCCTAGTGCCGACCTGGACCATATCAAGGTATGGAATCGCGGTCTTAAGCGCTTCTTCGCTTGTTACCTCACTTATGACGGGAAGACCGGTCTCGCGGCTTACACGGTGGAGAATCTTAAGCCCTTCCTCCTCAAGTCCCTGGAAGGAATAAGGACTGGTACGAGGCTTATATGCGCCCCCGCGAAGCATACCCGCTCCGGATTTCTTGACGCACTCGGCGGCGCTCTTTACTTCCTCATATGACTCTACGGCACACGGGCCACCCATAATCACAAACTGGTCACCGCCGATCGTAACGGCATCAGTATCCTTGCCGCCGACCTTTATGACTGTGTTAGCAGGGTGAAATTTTCTGTTGGCGAGCTTATAGCTTTCAGTGACCTGGATTATCTTCTCTACACCGTCGGCTGCCTGAAGAGTTTCTGTGTTAACCCTAGTCTTGTCGCCGACGATACCTATGATTGTGGTTTCCTCACCCTTTGAAAGATGGACATGGAGCCCTGCGGAGGTGATGATATTTTCAACGTTCTTTACATTTTCTTCCGTTGCGGAAGAATTCATAACAACTATCATGGTCTCGTTACCCCTTGTTACTCTGAATTATTTATGCTGTTTCCTATCTTACATAAATTATTCCGGTTTGTCAATACTTTATGACTTTAAAGTTTCGACGTCCTAAAGCAGACCGCAATAAAACCTTCCAATGTTTTTTGCGAAAATATCCCTTAAAACTATACTAATTTACTAATTACTATTGAATTTCAACATAAATAATTGTAAAATATCAATATAACAAAGATGCCAAAAGAAGGCACCTACCCGTAACTATCCACAATAATCACACAAAAGAGCCGAAAATTTCGGCAGATTGGAGAAGCTTATGGAATACAAATACGAAAGAATCAGAAACGTAGCTCTACTCGGCCATGGCGGCTGTGGGAAGACGACACTCACGGAAGCCATGGCATACCTCACCGGAGCAGTTGACAGGCAGGGGAGAGTAGAGGACAAGAACACTGTTTCAGATTTTGACAGAGAAGAGCAGAAGAGACAGTTTTCCATAAGTACGAGCCTTGTGCCCGTAGTATTTGAGGATACGAAGATAAATGTGCTGGATACCCCGGGATATTTTGATTTCGTGGGTGAAGCTGAGGAGGCGGCAAATGCCGCAGACGCGGCGATTATAGTTGTCTCCGCAAAGGCAGGAATAGAGCCCGGAACCAGGACAGCCTGGGATCTCTGCGAGCGTTATAAGCTTCCGAGGATGTTCTTCGTAACGGACATGGACGATGACAACGCTAGCTTCAGGGCAGTTGTGGAGGCGCTTACAGACCTGTATGGCAAGAAAATAGCCCCATTCCAGCTTCCTATCCGCGAAAACGGGAAGTTTACAGGATTTGTAAACGTAGTTAAGATGAAGGGCCGCCGTTTCAATGATGACGGAACCTACACGGATGGTGATATTCCTGACTACTCGATGGAATATTTAAATAATGACAGAGACGCTCTCCTTGAGGCGGTTGCCGAATCAAGCGAAGAGCTTATGAATAAATATTTTGACGGAGAAGAATTTACCCAGGCTGAAATCTCAACCGCTCTTCGCGAGAGCGTAGGAAAGGGTGACATCATCCCTGTTCTTATGGGCTCGGGCGTTGACTGCAAGGGAGTAAGACTCCTTATGCAGGAAATAGTTACCTATTTCCCTGCACCTAACAGAAGAATCGTAACCGGTGTCAATCCGACAACGGGAGCGAGCTTCCACGCTGACTTTGATGAGAATAAACCTTTCAGCGCCCAGGTATTTAAGACAATAGCCGATCCTTTTATTGGCAAATTCTCGCTTATAAAGGTTTGCTCGGGCGTTCTTAAGAACGATTCGACCATATTTAACGCTGAGAAGGGGACCGAAGCGAAGCTTAACAAGCTCTATGTCCTTACGGGAAAGAAAACGACTGAGGTTACTGAGCTTCACGCAGGCGATATAGGAGCTCTCGCGAAGCTTGATCTTGTAACGGGCGATTCCATTTCAACAAAGGAAAATCCTGTAGTTTTCGACCGCCCGACATTTTCAAGTCCATACACCTGCAAGCGCTACGATACTGTTAACAAGGGCGATGATGACAAGGTTATGGCGGCACTCGCTAAGCTTATGAGCGAGGATGTGACCCTTAAGACTGTAAATGACGCGGCTAATCACCAGTCGCTTATCTACGGTATAGGCGAGCAACAGCTTGAGATAGTTGAAAGCAAGCTTCTTGACCGCTACAAGGTCGCGATTGAGCTCTCAGCGCCGAAGATTCCATATAAAGAGACGATAAAGGGCAGCGTCGAGGTTCAGGGCAAATTTAAGAAGCAGACAGGCGGACACGGCCAGTATGGCGATGTTCATATAAAGTTCGAGCCTCTGCCTGACCGTGAGAAGGCCTATGAATTTAAGGAGCAGGTTTTCGGAGGGGCTGTGCCTAAGAATTTCTTCCCGGCTGTTGAGAAGGGAATCGCTGAGAGCGTTCTGGCGGGGCCGCTTGCGGGATATCCTGTTGTCGGCATAAAGGCGACTCTTACCGATGGCTCATACCATCCTGTTGACTCAAGTGAGTATTCCTTCAAGCAGGCCGCGATTCTTGCCTTTAAGGATGGCTTCATGAAGGCTGATCCTATCATCCTTGAGCCGATAGAGCTCCTTCATGTAAATGTACCGGATTCCTTCACAGGAGACGTGACCGGCGATCTCAACAAGCGCCGCGCGAGAGTTCAGGGCATGGACACGAGACCAAATGAGAGAACTGAGATTACAGCCCTTGTGCCTCTCTCGGAGCTTACAGGCTATTCTACGACTCTAAGGTCTATGACAGGGGGACTCGGAACATTTTCATACGAGGAGAACGGATATGAGGCCGCTCCTGCGGATGTCCAGAAGAAGGTAGTCATAGAGGCAGCCGAAAAGAAAGAATAAAATTCACTTTTCCTGTTGACAAGCTTTATAAGTTGTGGCAATATACTTGAGAGAAGGCTTTATCATTTTACACTTGTAAAGCCTGTCACTTTGGAGGAGCGTACTATGGACGATATTATTATTGAATGCAGCGAGATGACGAGCGAAGACTCGGCTAACCACTATTTAGAGGACTTATTCGGCTGGCCTGAGGATTCCATCAATGATTCATCGGCTCTTTTAGACCTTCTTTCGAGCATTGCTGAGCCTTGTGAGATCACATTCGAGGACGTCGATTTACTTGAAATTAATCTCGGCGACTACGGCGAAGAGATTCTTGACGCGTTCGAGCAGGCTGAAGGTAACAACGACAATATTAAACTTGTATGACAATGCGGAAAAAGAAAAGGGGCATTTTCTATTATCTCATGCCGGATAAGAGAGAACGCTCTGTTTACGAAATCGATTTTAAGGCGCTTTACGATAAGGGATACAGGGGCGTTATATTTGATATAGATAACACCCTTGTTCCCCACGGAGCGCCCGCCGATGAGCGGTCGATAGAGCTTTTTAGGAAGCTCCGCGCTATCGGCTTTAAAACATGTCTTGTGTCAAATAATGTAAAAGCACGGGTGGATCTTTTCAACAAGGATGTTAAGACCCACTACGTGTTTTTTGCGAAAAAGCCTATGTCCGGCGGCTATAAGCGGGCTATGGAGCTGATGGGCACGACGAGGAAGAATACGCTTGAAATAGGCGATCAGATATTTACGGATGTGTGGGGAGCGAAAAGGCTCGGAATCATGTGCATTCTGACTGACCCAATCGATCCGGTCGAGGCGCCTCATATTAAGTTAAAAAGGATGTTAGAGAATCTCATTTTGAAGAGATACAATGGGGAATAGTATGGAATACAATATCACAGGCCACACAGGCCTTATGGCCCTTATCGGCTCACCGGTGGCGCATTCACTGTCACCGGCCATGTATAATTACAGTTTTGAGAGGCTGGGACTCGATTATGTATATGTGTGCCTCGATGTCGGAAAGGATGACACTCCTAAGGCGATAGATGCCATGAAGCTCTTCAATATGCGGGGTGGAAATGTAACCATGCCCGATAAGATAGAGGCGGCAAAATGTATGGATGAACTTTCGCCTGCCGCAAGAATTATCGGGGCTGTCAATACCATCGTCAATGACAATGGTAAAATGAAGGGTTATATGACGGATGGCGAGGGATTTACAAATAATCTCCGCGATCACGGCATAGACGTGAAAGGCAAGAAAATTACCGTTGCGGGCGGAGGCGGAGCGGCTACCGCGATTCAGGTTCAGTGCGCTCTTGACGGTGCCCGCGAGATAACCATTTTAAATAAAAATGACCGGTTCTTCGCTAAAACACTCGATACGGCCGAGAAGATAAAGAAGGAAGTTCCGGGAATCATTGTAAATGTTTATGATATCGATGATGAGGACAGGAAGGCGAGTGAGGTTAAGTCGAGCGACATATTTACAAATGCCACGATTGTAGGCATGAAGCCGCTTGACAATGAATCGGTCATAAAGGACACTTCTCTTCTGAGACCTGACCTCATTGTCTGCGATACGGTTTATAATCCTGTTGAGACAAAGCTTTTAAGAGAAGCGAAGGAAAATGGCTGCATAACTGTCGGAGGCAAGGGGATGCTGCTGTGGCAGGGAGTTGCGGCCTTCAAGCTATTTACGGGCAGGGATATGCCTGTCGATGAGGTTAAGGAGCGATATTTCGCATGAGAGATTATGTGGTTTCCACAATTGAAAGACTTAAGGATCGGGTGATACCGGCTATTTGTGTGCCGGTTTTTGAGAAGAACAGGGCCGGAGTGGAAAGGGTACTCGGCCCTGTCCTTATGAACAGGCCTGATATCATTGAATTTCGAGCAGATGGTTTTTCTGATTTGAATGAAGCTGTTGACGCCTGTATGTACGTGAGATCAAAGGCTGTCGGAATCCCTATGATCTTTACCTTCCGGTCAAAGGGTGAGGGCGGCGCGAGCGATATAAACGGCAGCAGATACACAGACCTTCTTGTTCAGGCTGCGGATATGGACATGGCTGACATCATTGATGTTGAATGTCTTCACGGAGAAATAGACGTTCCTGCATTGATTGACACGATTCATGAGAATGGCGCTGCCGTAATAGGTTCATTCCACAATTTCCGTGAAACGCCGGGAAATGATGAGATGCTTGGCATTTTCAAGAAGGAAGATGAAATGGGAGCGGACGTTCTTAAGCTTGCGGCTATGCCGAATGAGCCTCATGATGTCTTAAGGCTTATGGACGTGACAATGACGGAAAAGGAAAGCTGCGATAAGCCGATTGTGACCATGTCCATGGGAGATATGGGAAGGATTTCACGTGTGGCGGGTTCATTTACAAAGTCCTGTATGACCTTCGGCTGCGTGGGCAGGGCGAGCGCTCCGGGCCAGATTGAGGTTAACAGACTTCGCCGTGAGCTTTGCTCTATAGTTGATTTCTGCGGGGTGTGATATGAAAAATATAGTGCTTATCGGCTTTATGGGTTGCGGCAAAACGAGCGTAGGTAAGGCCCTCGCAACAGAAACCAAGGCTCAGCTTGTCGATACAGATGAAGCCATTGTAAACGCTGAAGAGAAGAGTATAAATCAGATATTCGCGGAATCGGGCGAGAAGGGCTTTCGTGAGATAGAGACCACTATCTTGCGGGGCATAGGTAACTTATCCGGAAATGGACTCATCATTTCAACCGGAGGAGGCATAGTCACTACTCCCGAAAATATTCCTCTTCTTAAGAAGGCGGGGACTGTTGTATGGCTCAGAGTAAAACCTGAAACCGTAATCAGGAGACTTGCCGGAGATACGACGAGACCGCTTCTTGCGGGGGATAATCCGGAAGAAAAGGTAAGGGACCTCATGGAGAAGAGAAAGGATATGTACGCCCAGGCCGCTGATGAGGTCATAGACGTTGATTCTCTAAGCATAGATGATATTGTAAAAAAAGTCTTGCAATTTAGGAGCAAATAGTGTAGAATAAATACGTTAGACTGCTATGCACGAAAATATATAGACTTTAATGCATTTTTAGGAGGATTTTTATGGTTTCAGCAGGCGATTTTAAGAATGGCCTTACCATCGAGTATGACAACGGCGTATATCAGATTATGGAGTTCCAGCACGTAAAGCCGGGCAAGGGTGCGGCTTTCGTTCGTACCAAGCTTCGCGACATCGTTAACGGCGGTGTGAAGGAAGTTACCTTCCGTCCTACAGAGAAGTTCCCACAGGCTCATATCGATCGTAAGGATATGCAGTATCTTTACACAGAAGGCGATATGCACTACTTCATGGATAACGAGACCTATGAGCAGGTTGGTCTTAATGATGACCAGGTTGGCGATACCCTTAAGTTTGTTAAGGAGAATGAGAATGTCAGCATGCTCTATCATGACGGCCAGGTATTCTCTATCGAGCCTCCTATGTTCGTAGAGCTTACTGTTACCGAGACAGAGCCGGGCTTCAAGGGCAATACGGCTACAGGCGCTACCAAGCCTGCTACTGTTGAGACCGGTGCTCAGATTAATGTACCTCTTTTCGTAAATGAGGGAGATAAGATTCAGATTGACACCAGAACAGGTGAGTACCTTAAGAGAGTTTAAGTTGTCGTAGAGAGGGGCCCACAGCTTTGCTGTGGGAAAGTCGGCTACGGCTAAGTAACAGCCGAAGGCTGTTACAGAAGCTGACGTGCTGCGAAGCAGTACGTCCAATGGCTTTCATAAATAAAAGTCAGCGAAAGCTGACTTTTTTCTTACATTGATATATCTCCTGCATAAAAAAACCACAGCAACGCTGTGGTTTTTAAAAGGAAGATATGCAAAAAGTCAGCCAAGGCTGACTTTTATTTATTCTAGCGGGGCTCGATTGCTTCGCAAAGCGACAATTTGCAGGAGAAGGGGGTCGAACCCTCACGATGTTACCATCAAAAGATTTTGAGTCTTTCGCGTCTGCCATTTCGCCACTCCTGCATCGCAAATACCTTTACAGTCTACCACAAAGTCCAATAAAATGCAAGGACATTTTTAAAATACTTAAACTTGAAGTTTGACTAAAGTAAAAAAATATGTTATTCTTGTTATAGATTATAAAGAAGGAGGCAAGAACTATGAGTACGATTGAAGCAACTGTATCTATGCTTGAAACCATGCCGGAAGAAGCTCAGCTTAAGGTACTATTATATACGAAAAATCTTTTTTCGGCTAAGCGACCGGCGAATCCTTTTGTTCCATTATCAAAAGAGAAAATAATATCTGACTTAGAAACATCGGAGAGACAAATTGCGGAAGGCCAGTTTCAAAGGGCGGACGATGCTATTATGGAATTAAGGGAGGAACATGGATTCGTATAATGTTATTCTATCAAAGCTGGCAAAGAACCAGCTTAATGACTATATAAGCTATATACAGTACACCCTGTTAAATGATGTAGCTGCTGAATCTGTTCTTGACGATGCTAAGGAGACGATAGATCAACTTAAAGTTTCTGCCGGAAGCTTGAAACTCTGTGATAATCCTTCACTTAACAAGCTGTGATATCATAAGATTAATTTTTTACGTCATAATTATCTGATGCTATACAAGATAGATGGGACGATTGTAAAAGTTGACGGGATTTACCACCAGTTGCAGGATTACGAGAATCTTTTTATGGAAGATCTTGATGTGTAACAACGTATCAGTATATTGATATACGTACCCTGATTTATCAATCAAATGATTGATAAATCGGGGTATTTGTTTACTTTGAACAAATATCATTTTTATGTACAACTAAAATAATTTGCGAAAATATAAAATTTACTAGTGACAAAACCTCATGTTCGTGCTATAATACAAAATAGTTACCAAAAAGGCGGCGTATATTCCGCCAAAATTAGTAAAATCTATATAATGTGGGGTTTCACTTTATGAAAAGGAAAAGTATTTTAGCCCTTGCCCTGACAGTGGCTATGGGCAGCGTAACGATTTCAAGCCTTCCTGTCAATGTTATGACCGATAAGGCTTACGCGGCAGAAATCGAGAGTACTGTAAGCACTGCAAGCGTTAAGCTTACTGACGAAGACATCGCCAATCTTAACACAGTCAGCAGTTTGAGACGCACCAGTGTTCATGACCCATCTGTTTTCTATGATGAAGCAAGTAATGAATACTATATCTTCGGCTCCCATATGGGAGTCTCCAAGACATCCGACCTTAAGAACTGGGACGGAGTCTATAGCGAGACAGTTGACAGCGGTCTCTATGATAAGAGCTATGAGAATGAGTACAAAGAGAATGCGTTTACCGGAAAGGTGAAGGTCAGAACAAAGGATGGCACAGTCGTTGAAGCGGATTTTGGAACCTATGATATAAACGACTGGATCGGAGGTAATACTATACAGGGCAACCAGTGGGCTCCTGACATCATTTACAATAAAGCTATGGGCAAATACTGCCTCTATATGAGTCTTAACGGAGCCAAGTGGAATTCAAGTATAGTTCTTCTTACTTCGGATAAGGTTGAAGGACCATATGTATATCAGGGACCGGTTATATTTACAGGATTTTCCAAGAAGGACACTGCAAAATCTTATACCAAGACTGACCTTCAGCTTGTTACGGGAGACCTCGACGAGCTTCCTTCTAAGTATAACCAGCTTGCGACTACAGGAAAATGGGGTGACGTCTGGCCTCACGCTATCGATCCTTGCGTATATTACGATGAAGAGGGCAACCTCAAGATGACCTACGGTTCATGGTCAGGCGGTATCTATACCATAGAGCTTGATGAGAATACAGGTCTTCGCGACTATACAGTAAAATATGAGAGCAATTATGATGCCGCGAATCCAAAGGCAGTTACCAGCGATGAATATTTCGGAAAGAAAATTGCCGGAGGAGCCTATGTATCAGGCGAAGGCTCTTATATAAAGCACATTGGGGATTACTATTATCTATTTATCTCATACGGCTTCTACAGCCCTGAAGGCGGCTACAATATGCGTGTTTTCAGGAGCAAGGATGTCTATGGCCCATATGTGGATGAGAATGGAAAGAGCGCCATTTTCGATTCCTATGTGATGAACTATGACGCCACGAATTCAAATAACAACCGCGGCGAGAAGCTCATGGGTGGCTACAAGTGGGATACAATGGTGAAGGGCGAGATATCCCAGGGCCACAATTCTGTAATTACAACGGCGGACGGCAGAACATTTTTAATATACCACACAAAATTCAATGACGGTACGGCAACGCACGAGATAAGAGTTCATGAGCTTTATGTAAATGAGGATGGATGGCTTGTTACGGCGCCTTATGAGTACAGGAACGGCGGCGAACTCACAACAGGTTCAACTATCGCAAGCTTTGCCGGAGAGTATCAGCTTATAGTGCATAAGTTCCAGACAAATTACTCTAAGCTTGAGTGCGTAGAGCCTGTTAGTATAAGCCTTAACGTTGACGGCACAGTGACCGGAGCCAAGAGCGGTACCTGGGAGCTCGTATCAGGTAGTCCTTATATAAATGTTACGATAGATGGCAATACCTACAAGGGCGTTATCAGTGAAGAGTGCGTTGACGGAACCGATAAGAAGGTGAAATGCTTCTCGGCTGTTGATACAGACGGCGAGACGATCTGGGGATCAGGTCTTGATGACAGGGAGGCTATAGCTTCAGAGGTTAAGAGCTCTGATTTATTCAATACCATTGTCAGAAATGATATCACCCTTCCTACAAGTGGCAAGGGTAATACCACTGTTTCCTGGACGAGTTCTGATCCATCGGCCCTTTCAAATGATGGCAAGGTTGGCAATGTAACAGACGCAAAGATCGTTACATTAACGAAGAGAATATCAAAGGGTGACTACTATTACGATAAGGAATATCAGGTTACTGTAGAGCCTAAGTCCGTCAAGACAGAGGACGGCTATACCTTAGTTGGAGAGTATCTTAAGGACACCCCGACAGAGCTTTCCGATAAGACAGAAGGAAGCCTAAGCATCACAAATCCGTTTAACGTTAAGAATCTTTCTGATATGAATCTTAACGGTGGAGCATCGATAGAATTCGACGTAGAGAAGACAGGCGATATTAACGTCCTTGGCACATTACTTGCCATAACGGGCGGCGGAAAGCTATATTTTACACCGGGTTCATATTTGGGCTACAACGCTGACGGCGGCTACGTAGACGCTAACCTCCTCGATTACAAGCTTAATAAGGATTATATAGGCGATAAGGCCCATGTAAGGATTAATCTTTTAAGTGACGGCTTTGAGGTCCTTGTAAATGGCACTAAGGTCTATGATCAGACAAATTACGAGAACAAGGATACCGGCTTTGCCGGAACACTCACAGATTACTCCAAGGTCCTTTCATGGCTTCATGATACCGCTGACACCCTTTCATTTGGAGCGGGTTCCTGGTGGGGTGACGCAGCTAACGCGAAGATCAGTAACGTGAAGCTCTACGCTAAGGAAGCGGGAGAGCAGCTAGAGACTGTAGAGTATAAAAATGATAAGGTAGAGCTTAAGACAAACGATTCATTTACTGCTCTCGAGAGCCCATTTTACGGAAAGGACATGAGAAGCCTTCATGTCGAGTACACGATAAAAATGGACCCGGCAGCGGCTGCGAACGGATGGGATGGAATTTTCTCGCTCTTTAATTCAAAGACAGGAGGCCGTATATCATTCCAGACCGCTCCTTATATCTGCTTTAATCCGGCCGGCGGAGATTACCTCGATATCAATTCCGCCGCAAATGCTTCGACAGATAAGGCGCCTTCAATGAAGGACGGCAAGGAGCATAAGGTAGTAATTGATATCACAAAGCAGGACGCTAAGATTTCGGTCGATGGCGAGGCTCTGCCTATAATTACGGCAGGAGCAGCAGGATACGGTACGGTTATCGATTATATTTCAAAATGCAATGAGCTTACCCTCGGCGTTGGCCTTGCCAAGTCAGCTTACTGGAACACCGAAATCTGCACCCTTACCGACCTTGTAATAAGCGGCGAGGCGAAGACGGGAACTACTCCTGTCGTACCTGACGAGCCTGTTACCCCGGAAAAGCCTGAAGAACCGGAGAAACCGGATGAAACAAAGTATGATATAGAATATGTAAAGGATTACGTAGATCTTCCAAGTAATGATACATTTATTGAGGAAGAGAATCCATATTTCGGTAAGAGCTTAAGCAAAATGCGCATCGAGTACTCCATAAAGATGCGTACAGACGCTGCCGCAAACGGATGGGACGGCATCTTCTCATTATACGAGACAGCCTCAGGAAATAAAGGAAGAATTTCCTTCCAGTCAGCGCCATATATTTGCTTAAATGAATGCCTGCCAGCCGGAACTGAAAATGTATGGGCAGATATCAATCAGCCGGGGCATGATGCCGAAGGTGGTACTGATATGGCTCCTGCCATGAAGGATGGAGAGTACCACAAGGTCGCGATTACTGTCGCAAGCGGCGAGGGCATAAGTGTTGCTGTTGACGGTAAGTTAATTAGCCTTTCAAACGCAGGCAACGCAACAGCTGATGAAATTCTCTCATTTGCGGCTAAGTGTGATAAGCTTTCATATGGCGTTGGTCTTGCGAATACTTCCTTCTGGAACACCGAGCTCTGCGAGCTTAAGGACGTATGTAACACCAACAGAGCCTGAGAAACCATCAGAGCCAGTAACGCCGGTAACACCAACAGAGCCTGAGAAACCATCAGAGCCAGTAACGCCGGTAACACCTACAGAGCCTGAGAAACCATCAGAGCCAGTAACGCCGGTAACACCTATAGAGCCTGAGAAGCCTGCAGAACCTGAAAAACCTGTGGAGCCGTCAACTCCTTCGGCTGTAACTGAAGTAATAACAACATCAAGCGCTGCGGTTACCGTTACAACCAACGATAACGGCGAGAAGACGGTATCAGCGACCACTTCAGCGATTGCGACTGTAAAGGGTAAGAAGACAACTCTTACATTTGCGGGAAAAACTACATCAGAAATAAAGGACGCAGCCAATACAAAGGATGTTTCTGTTACGGTTTCTGCAATTAACGAAAAGACAGGAAAATCATTTGATGTAGCTTATAATACATCGGATATTAAAAAAGGTAAGAAGCTCTACCTCTACGCCCTTGATGAGAACGGTAACCCTGTCATCACAAACGTAAAGACAGGAACAATCAAGGCGGATGGTTCATTTACACTCTCTGTAAGTGGCGATGTAGTCGACTCTTATAAGCTTGTAAGCTCATCAGAGGCTAAGAAGATAGAAAAAGCTATAGCCGCTTCAATGAAGGTAAATAAAACCTCAATATCAGTTTCAACAGGTAAAACCTCAAAAATCACAATTGCCGATTCCGTAAATATGGCAAATGTAAAGAGTATTAAGTACACGGCTTCAGGAACCAAGGTAAAGGTTTCAAAGACCGGCGTAATTACCGCTAAGAGAAAGGGTACTACAAAAGTAAAGGTTATCTTCACCCTCACAAACGGCAAGAAAGTAACCCGCTCAGTAAAAATAACTGTAAAGTAATGTTATCCCGTGTCTGGCTCTCTTTGAATAGGCAAAGCCTATTCAAAGGTGCCTGACTCGGGATTCTTTTTATCTAGATTAAAGAATCTTAAGAAACCTATTGAATCGGGATATAATGAATGTTATAATTGAGAAATACAAAAAAGCATTTATATTGACAGGAGAAGGCAATGCTTACAAAGCTCACAATGGAACTTGAAGAAGATACAATTGACTACAAGAAGGCATCAGCCCTGCAGGGAGTCATGTTCGAGCATATAGACAGCGACTATGGAGAAATGCTCCACCAGTCAGTTGCCCATCCGTATAGCCAGTATCTAAGCAAGAAGGGCGGTAAGACTGAGTGGGTCATAAACACATTTAACGATGAGGCGTATGAAAAGATAATTTCGCCCCTGCTTGAACCTTCCTTTGATGATTTCTATGTAAAAAAAGGGAACGCAGAGGTTAAGATAAAGAAGAAAAGCCTTACCCGGACAGACATGAAAGAACTGCTTGATGAATTCTATAATGATAAGGCGGAACGATATTTTGACATAGAGGCCCTTACGCCCGTCGCCTTTAAGCAGAACGGTAGCTATAATATAATGCCTGAAACAAGGCTGATATTTCAGAGTCTCATGAATAAATACTCAGCAGTTGATGATAACATAAGTATGGCAGACCCTGATACATTGGATGAGTTTTCCACATCGGCTATCGTTTCCTGGCTAAGGATTACTACACTAAAGTTTCCGCTTGAAGGAGTTACTGTACCTGGATTTGTCGGAAATTTTACTTTACATATAAAAGGAACTGAAACCATGACAAGATACGCAAGACTTTTGCTTAAGTTCGGCGAGTATTCAGGACTCGGCGTGAAGACATCCATGGGAATGGGTGCCATAAGACTTACAAAGCGAGGAAAAGAAAATGGAGCAGAGTGAAATAAATCTTACAATCGCGGCTCTTCTGCATGACATAGGGAAGGTCGTTTACCGTGCGGGAGATTCATCTGAAAGGCATCCGATTTCGGGAGCGAAGTATCTTTCAGAGAAGGCTGGGATTAGCGATAAAGATATAATTAATCCTGTAAAGTATCACCATGCCCGAGACCTTAAGAACGCAAAGATAGAAGACAATGATAATTCATATCTTGTATATATGGCTGACAATATTTCCTCAGCCATTGATAGGCGTGAAAAAGATGGAGATGAGGCTGGATTTGATCCGACATTACCGCTGTCACCTGTCTTTAATGTGATGAATGGAAATCACGGAAAAAAGTACTACAGTCCTTTAACGAATATTCAGGATGAGGTGAATTTTCCTCTAGATGAGAAGAAGGAGTTTAACAGATCTTCCTATTCCGCTATATTAAATGATATCACAACTAATCTTAAGGGTATAAAAACAAGCGATTCATATATTAATTCCCTGCTTGAAGTATTAGAGGCAAGGCTTTCGTTTGTGCCGTCTTCAACAAATAAAGGTGAACTCTGTGATGTGTCACTTTTTGATCACAGCAAGCTTACGGCGGCATTTGCTATCTGCCTTAAATATTACCTGGATAACAAAAAAGATAATTATAAGGAGAGGCTTTTTAACCAAGGCGACTTAAGCATTTACAGCGAGAAATGCTTTATACTATCAAGCCTTGATGTATCCGGTATTCAGAGCTTTATATACACGATTACCAGTGAAAATGCTCTAAAGACACTAAGAGCCAGGAGCTTTTATCTTGATATAATGATGGAGCATCTGGTGGACGAACTCCTTAGCCGTGAAGGACTTTCCCGAGCTAATCTTATGTACTGCGGCGGTGGTCATGCCTATATCATTTTACCGAATACTGAGAGTGCCCAAAAGGTATTCGATGAATTTCTGAAGGAGTTAAATACCTGGTTTATCGACGAGTATAAGAACGCTTTATTTATTGCAGGAGCATATGAACCATGCAGCGCATATAGTCTTCAGAATAATCCTGTCGGGGCGTATTCGGCTATTTACAGAGCTATTTCGAGAAATATGGCGCGCCAAAAATCACACAGATATACGGCAGACGAGATAAGAAAATTAAACAGCGATACTGACGACGATCATACAAGAGAGTGTAAATGTTGCAAGCACTTAGGAAGGATAAACGATGAAGGTCTCTGTCCGACCTGCGAGGCTCTTAAGAACCTCTCCGGAGATATCCTTAGAACTTCAATCAATACGGCATTCTTCGCAGTAGAAGATAAGCGCATGAATAACCTCTTGCAGCTGCCATTTAACAGTACTGTTAAAGCTGTATATGGAGAAAGTGAGCTCAGAAAGACCATAGAGAAAGACCTTAATTTCAAACGCGCGTATGGTGTAAATGCAATGTATACCGGAGAAAATATAGCGACTAAATTGTGGGTAGGAAATTATACAACCTTCGATACCTTTGAAGAGTTGGCGAAGAAGTCAACAGGCGGCTATAAGAAGATCGGAATCCTCAGAGCCGATGTGGATAACTTAGGGCAGGCCTTTGTCTCAGGCTTTGCGGATAAGGCTAATAATGACAGATATGTCACGATTTCGAGGACATCCACATTTTCAAGACAGCTGTCGCTCTTTTTTAAACACTATATTAATGATATTCTTGCGCATCCGGAATTCACTATTACCGGGGCAGTCAAGACCCAAAGAAATGTGGCGATAGTTTATTCTGGAGGTGATGATATCTTCCTTGCGGGAGCATGGAACGATATAATCGAGGCAGCAGTTGATCTTAGAAATGCCCTCAAAAAATATACCGAGAATACACTCACAATATCAGCCGGAATCGGAGTCTATGACCCAAACTATCCTGTAGCTTCTTTGGCGAAGGAGGTAGAAGCCCTCGAAGATAAGTCAAAGGATCTTCCGGGTAAAGACGCGATTACCCTCTTCGAAGACGGCAAGGATCACCTTGAAGATGAGAAGAAAATAGGCGATGGCACTATGCAGTGGGACGAATTTATAGAAAATGTCCTGGGAGAAAAATATGCCGTACTTGATTCTTATTTCTCATATACAGAGGATCACGGCAATGCCTTCTTATATAAGCTGCTTGACCTTATAAGGCATCAGGATGAGAGGATAAATTTCGCAAGATATGTATATCTCTTATCGAGGATGG
The DNA here is from genome assembly GCA_900314885.1 of uncultured Eubacteriales bacterium. Taxonomy (GTDB): domain Bacteria; phylum Bacillota; class Clostridia; order Lachnospirales; family Lachnospiraceae; genus Catonella. Next base: position 127,419 of record OMWY01000008.1, on the reverse strand, counting down.
AGCCGGGAGCTTCCGCGAAGACAGAAGAGAAAGAAGCCTACATGGAATTCTCTAATAAGATGTATCGCTTCATAAATAACGAGAAAGATCGCAGAGAACTAAAAATGGCAATTAATATATATGTTTATCTTCACAGGGAGGTAGATTAAGATGAAAATTATTAACAGTTCGGATTACGTTGACCATGCGGAAAGCGTAATAAAAAAATTAAAGGCGAAGACGAATCCCAAAACAGGAAGGCCTGTTGCTATGGTTACTACTTCAAAGATAAGAAATCTTCTTGCGATGACTGATGATATCTATAATGAGGTGACTAACCTGCAGGAAGAAAGATTATCAGAGGAAATTAAATCAAGAATTGAATATTTGCGTGTTCGCTTTATATATGAGTGCGGTAGGGATAGGGAGCAAACTGTCAGGGATTTTGTGGAAGAGGCAGGAATAATAGAAATATTGAAATCACTTGACGGCACACGAAAAGATTATATATTATTTACAAGATACATGGAGTCACTTGTAGCTTTTCATAAATATTATGGCGGCAAAGATAACTGATAAAGGAGAAGAAATATGTACGGAAAAATAGAGATATCTGGTAATATAGAACTTGTAACAGGTATGCATATTGGTGGGTCAAGCGCTTTCGCTGCGATTGGCGCTGTTGATTCCCCGGTAATTAAGGACGTAAGAAGTGGTCTTCCTATGATTCCGGGCAGCTCCTTGAAGGGTAAAATGAGAACGCTTCTGGCTAAGGAGTATGACAAAGAATATCTGGCGGCTAAACCTGACGATGACGATGAAAGAATTACCAGGCTTTTTGGCTCAGCTAAAAAAGATCATGTGAGTACTGCGAGGCTTCTTTTCCCCGATATGATTCTTTCGAATGAGGAGGAACTCCGTCACAGTGGAATAGAAAGCATCACAGAGGTTAAGTTTGAAAATACCATTAATCGTGCTACTGCTGTTGCTAATCCAAGGCAGATAGAGCGAGCTGTAAGAGGCTCTGTATTTGTTATGTCGCTTCTCTATGAAGTTAATTCAAAGACTCCGGTTGAGGAAATATCGGAAGACTTTGAAACCATAGCTGAGGGTATGAAGCTTCTCACCTATGATTATTTAGGTGGAAGCGGCTCAAGAGGATATGGCAAGATTAAGTTCAATGACGTAGTGGCAGCAGCCGTTGTAGGTGACATTGATGACAGCATAATAGATGATTGCAACAAGGCGCTTGCGAGAGTTAATTCATGAGGATAAATTATGGATTATAAAATATACTGTATGGAATTTTCGGGAGCCGTTCATTTTGGAGAAGGAAATCTCGAAAGCTCAGATTATACCTTCCATGCCGATACCTTGTTCTCTGCTCTATGCATAGAAGCCCTTAAGCACGGAAATGATGAGCTTGAGAGGCTGGTTAATCTTACTAAGAATAATAGGCTTTTATTTTCTGATGCATTTCCGTATAAGAAAGTGGGAAGAGAGACAAGGCTCTTTATCCCGAAGCCAAATGTTCTTATTGACTCAGAGGATACGGGAAATTCGAGTCAGAAGAAGAAATATAAGAAGCTAAAGTACATTGATGCTGGCTTCTTGGTTGATTTTCTATCAGGTAAATATGACATAGAAAACCATGAAAAAGACCTTAAAGAAATGGGAAATCACGAGGTCAGGACTATTGTAAATGTCAGAAAGCGTGATGAAGAGGGCAACCCAAGGCCTTACCGGGTAGGCTCGTATAACTTTAATGAAGGCTATGGACTTTATATAATTATTGGAACAGATGGAGGAGACGCAGAGGAATTATTTGACGACCTGTTTGGCGGACTTTCATTGATTGGAATAGGCGGTGAGCGTTCATCGGGCTATGGACGGTTTGACTATTATCTCGAGAAGATGCCAGAAAATTTAGCGAAAGGTCTTAGAGGAGACTATAATAAATACCTGTCATTATCAGTTTCTCTTCCTGTTGATAGTGAGCTTGATGAAACGATTAATAATGCAAGCTATCAGCTTATTAAAAGAAGTGGATTTGTCGCATCATCAGACTACTCAGATACGCCTGTAAGAAAGTGTGATCTGTATGTATTTGCTCCGGGCTCGGTATTTACAAGGAAATTTTCCGGCGATATTTTTGATGTATCAAAGGAAGGAAATCACCCTGTATACAGGTACGCTAAAGCTATGCTTTTGGGGGTAGGCGCATGAGTTATTTAATTCATTATAATGCTGTGCTTAAAGTGAAGACTCCTGTTTTTATTGGAAGCGGCCGCAAGATTCCTAAAAGCGAATATATATTGCTAAATGGGGATACAAAAATAGGAATTATTGACCCTGTGAAAATATTTATCCTTATGCAGGAAAAGTCTCTTCAAGGTAAGTATGAGGATTTTCTGATAAATAACGGAAAGGGAGCCATCAGGAATTTCCTCAGAGAAAATGGCCTGAATGCGGGTGATATAAAGGACTGTATTAAATATACCATTGAAGCAGGAGATTCATTTATTGACAAGAATAATAAGACAGAAGTTTGTGAGTTCATGCTTGATCCGTATGGACTTCCATACGTTCCCGGAAGCTCAATAAAAGGTATGCTTAGGACAGTATTGCTTTCTTATGAGCTAATGTCGGACCCGGAGAAATATAGTTCTTTAGGGCAAACACTATCAGCAAATTCGCGTATGAAGGCGAGTAGAAATAACTACCTTCGACGTGATATTAGTGATATTGAGGCTGCCATATTCAGAACACTTGAAAGGACTAAGAAACATGAGAATGACGCAGTAAATGACCTACTTTCAGGATTGATAATCGGGGATTCTGCTCCGTTATCAATAAAAGACCTTGTAGTTTGCAGAAATGTGGAGTATACTAAGGACGGTAATGAGAAGTTTCTTCCTATAGCAAGGATATGCCTGAAGCCCGGTACGGAAATTCATTTTTCTATTACTGTGGATGCCACTGTATGCAAGTATAAGAAAAATGATATTATGGCTGCTGTGGCTGATTTTGCGAAGAGCTTTTCCGATAGCTTTTCCCTTAAATTTAAAGGCATTAAGGCTCTTCCTGAGGATTCCGTCATACTCGGAGGTGGAAGCGGCTTTGTTTCGAAAACCGTAATTTATCCACTCTTAGGCTATGATCGGGGCTTGAGGACGACTAAAAACATTTTAAACACCATTTTTAACCAAAGAGGTGTGTCTCACCATGAAAAGGATGTGGAGCTAGGGATATCGCCCCATATCTTAAAGTCTACTCATTACGAGGGTAAAACTGTTGAGATGGGAATCTGCAGCTTGTCGTTAGAATAATAGATAGAGGTTAGTGATATGAGCATAGTCTATGTCAGTGAACCGAAGGTGAAGCTTTCAGTGGATTCTAACCGCATGGTTATTGAGTATCCTGACGGAATGAAGAAGTTTGTCCCTATTGAAACCCTTGACGGAGTTACATTGTTAGGTAACCCACAAATGACAACGCAGTTTGTGGAGAATTGCCTGACAAGAGGGATTCAGGTATCATTCTTCTCAAAGGGCGGTAAATATTTTGGGAGACTTATTTCTACCGGTCATGTGAAGGCGGAACTTCAAAGGCAGCAGTCGAAGCTATATTTTACTGACTTTTCTTTGAATCTAGCTAAGCGTGTCATTAAGGCAAAAGTAAGAAATCAATCGGTGTTATTGAGACGTTATTCAAGAAATACTGATTATGACCCTTCTAAAAATATAGAAAATATGCGATATTCGGAGGACAAAATAGACAATGCTGATTCTGTTGAATCAATTATGGGGTACGAAGGAATAGCGGCGAAAGAATATTTCGCCGGTCTCTCCCGATGTGTGGACCCTGACTTTAAGTTCAACGGAAGGAATCGGAGACCGCCTCGCGACCCATTTAACTCAATGATAAGTTTAGGCTATTCTATTCTTATGAATGAACTCTATGGTGAGATAGAGAACCGCGGGCTTAATCCCTACTTTGGCTTTATTCACCGTGACGCTGAAAAACATCCTACTCTTGCGAGCGATATGATGGAAGAGTGGAGGGCAGTAATTGTTGACTCGACCGTTATGTCACTGATAAATGGGCATGAGGTTGCTAAGGATCAGTTCGTAATGGATTACGAGGAGCCGGGATGCTACTTAAATAAAGATGCTCTTAGGGTACTTCTTGATAAAATAGAGAAAAAGATGACAACCGATGTAAAATATCTTACATATATAGATTATCCTATTAACTTCCGAAGGGCTATTTCCTTTCAGATGAAGAAGCTGGTGGATGCTATTGAAAATGAGGACCCTTCGTTATATGAGCCACTCATTATCAGGTGAGAACTATGGAAGATTATTTCTTTGAGCTTGACGAGGAAGAGCGCCAGAATAAAATGCTTATCCTTATTATCTACGATATCATAGATAATCGTAAAAGGGTGAAGTTCGCGAAGTTCCTCGAGGGATACGGCACAAGGGTTCAGAAGTCAGCCTTTGAGGCGAAGCTTAGGAAAGACCAGTATGATAAATTGTTGCGGAATATACCGCAATATTGTAGCGCAGACGATAGCGTAAGGGTCTACAAGATAATAGGTAAGAGCCAGGTGAAAGCCTGGGGCTTGGATGTTAATACTGGCGATGATGACGTAATCCTGATCTGATTTTGCGCCGCACCGCTAGTACCAACGCTTAGAGGTACATTTTACTATGAATTTTGTTTCCATAAACAGCAAATTTCTGTTTCAGCCGCAAACGGGTCTCGCAGCCCTTGCCGGACAAGGGCTATAGAACCCGCGGGTTAAGAAATTAGCTCTCCGAGAGGAGACGGAAACAAATGGAATCCTATGTCACAACACTTTGGTTTAGGGTTAAGAAATTAGCTCTCCGAGAGGAGACGGAAACTAGAGCCCAATGAACTTTACAGCAGATGTCTTATAACCGTTAAGAAATTAGCTCTCCGAGAGGAGACGGAAACGGTTCAAACAGGAATTTTGTCAGTTCGGAGGATTTGGAGGGGTTAAGAAATTAGCTCTCCGAGAGGAGACGGAAACTCTTTGTTCCCCTCTTACCTCGAGAAAGAACCAGTTAAGAAATTAGCTCTCCGAGAGGAGACGGAAACCTTGTTCCAGCTACCGCTGTTGCAGTTACCGCTGTTGGGTTAAGAAATTAGCTCTCCGAGAGGAGACGGAAACCTTCCTGAAGGTTTGCCTTAAATTCAGCTTCCTTGTTAAGAAATTAGCTCTCCGAGAGGAGACGGAAACCAATACTGGTATGTGCAACACGGGCTACCGCAACAGTTAAGAAATTAGCTCTCCGAGAGGAGACGGAAACGTGAGCAGAATAAGTATTGCAAACTTACCTGACGGTTAAGAAATTAGCTCTCCGAGAGGAGACGGAAACTAGGCAAGGCGATATATGTTAATAATTTCGTAGAGATTGGTTAAGAAATTAGCTCTCCGAGAGGAGACGGAAACGATTCTTCCCATTTTGTTTTTCCTTTCTTTAACGGGTTAAGAAATTAGCTCTCCGAGAGGAGACGGAAACTCTGCTGAGAATGCTGTAAGTGCTAATGCAATCGTTAAGAAATTAGCTCTCCGAGAGGAGACGGAAACTTTAACATGTTTTCGTTAAACTTGATTGTACTAGAGTTAAGAAATTAGCTCTCCGAGAGGAGACGGCCAAATGAAAAGTGCCCGGTCTGCTAAAATTGTGCTTACGCACAATTTAGGCCGTAGCCAACTCTCCCACGGCTTCGCCGCGGGTCCCTTTCTACGGCAACACTTGGCACGGGTAGTTTTTACCATGGTAAAGATTTCTTTTTTGTCAACTTTACCCTAGGAAAAAAATCCCGTGCTCTTTAGTCGTAGCCAACTCTCCCACGGCTTGCGCCGCGGGTCCCTCTCTATGACACTTGTAAAACCTCCGAGAGGAGACGGAAACTGGGCGGACTAGCTCTCGAAAAGCGCAAGCGAGGGACCGGGGCAAGGTAGGTCATGTAGCTTTTGCGTAGAGTTCAGATAAAACTTGACACCCTATTATGTAGGATGTATAATATTTCTAAAAGGAGAAGGAAATGAATCGAACTTTTATTGAGATTCCGCTCTTCTCTGAGCGATGGAAAGAGCTCGGATTTTCTGAAAATGACCTAATGGAACTTCAGATCCAGTTGCTAGACAAGCCTGATGCCGGAGCAATCATGACCGGCACAGGCGGAAGCCGCAAACAATTATGGAGGTAGACAATGAGCGCATTATTTGACGAACTCAAAGAGGGACTGCAGGAAGCCATCGATTATGAAAAAGGATCCGGAACAGCAAAGGTCACTACCTATCACATCTACCCGGTAAGAGAATATAGCAACAGCCAAATTCGAGAGCTTCGCATGAAGAAAGGCATGTCCCAGACTGTATTTGCCTCATTTATGGGTGTATCAAAGAAGACCGTCGAAGCCTGGGAAGGCGGTCGCACCCATCCGACAGGTTCTGCCTGCCGATTGATGGATGTGCTTGATTCCGATACCGAAAATAAGCTACCGTTTGTGAAAGTCACTTCCGCTTGAACAAAAAAGAAATGTCGTTATCTTTACTTTGGATAATCCTTATTCCAAGGCAGGCCTTTGTTTAGCCCTCTTAGAGGAGACGTTCGTTGAACAAAATGCAGACACGCTTTTAGAAGGGAGAATCATCACATAAATTTATGGGTAAAAGAATTTTATTTTCACCGATAGGCGGTACAGATCCAATCTCACAGAACAATTTTCATGATGGTTCTATGTTGCATATCATAAGGTGTTATAAACCGGACATCGTATATCTGTATATGTCAAAAGAAATGCTTGCCTATCAAGAGGAAGATGACAGGTACAGATATTGCATAAGCAAATTGGATGAACTTCAGAATAGAAAAACTGAAGTAGTAGAAATAGAACGTCCCAATCTTGAGGACGTTCAGGAGTTTAATTTTTTCTATAACGAATTCAGAGAGATTCTTACGGATATATTTAAGAAGAAAAATGATGACGATGAGGTATTAATTAATATCTCAAGCGGAACTCCGGCTATGAAGAGTGGATTACTCGTACTAAAGACTATAGGCGAGCTTCCATGCACTGCCATCCAGGTAAGCACACCCGTCAGGAAAATGAACGAGCACACCCATAAGGGCTATGATGTTGAGCTTGCCTGGGAGGGTAATGAGGACAATGATCTTGAAGCCTTTGAGAACAGGTGTGAAGAAGTAACATGTCCGTCCCTGTCAGAGATAAAGCAGATAGAGTTAATCAAGAAATTAATAAGATCATATGATTATTCGGCTGCGCTCACCACCGCTGACGGACTTATTGAAAGTAAAGAAAAAGCCAAGATAATAGACCTGCTTACCATGGCAAATAAGCGCTTGATGTTAGATTTCAATGTTGCGATGGTAACTGCTAAGAAATATAAGTTAGAGGATATATTTCCTATAAAGAGCAGCAATGAAGTCCGGATGTTTGAATATGCGGCGGGACTCGAGATAAAAAGAAAAAAAGAAGAATATGGCGATTTCGCAAGAGCTCTGACGCCTATCATATGGAAACTTTTCACTCAGATATTGGCTAAAAAATATAATGTTGATATCTATAGATACTGCAACGAAACAGATACCGGTTATAGGTGGAGTCAGTCTAAGCTGTATGGTACAGATGTCTACGAATATCTTCAAGCCGGGTTCGCTGACAAAGAAGGTGGCTTCAAGGGAGGCATAGTTTATTCTATTCATTTGGTGAGACTTATGGAGCAGTTAAATCTACACACAAATGAGCCTGATGGCAATCTAATCAGTATTATTGAAGATCTGAGGAAGATTGAAGAATTGGTAAGAAATAAGGCTGCTCATGACTTAGCCACCATAACAGATGAGTATATCAAGAAAACCACTGGCTACAACTGCCTTGACATAATGAAATTTATTAAGCGCGCCTTTACATATTCCGGTATAAATATTACCACAGAAAACTGGGACACCTACGACTATATGAATGAGCGCATTATCGAACTCATATAGAAAAGCGGGTCGGCATTGCCTGCCCGCCTTCTATTCCTTACTGTAGTTCACGAAGGCTGAGTAGTCGTCGGACTGGTCCACCTTGTATGTACTGTAGATATCACCGAGGTGGATGGGCTTAGGATCGTTATAGTTAGTACCTTTAGGCCTTTCATCGACAGTGAGCACTATACCCGGAATTTCTCTAATTCCATCCGGGGTAACCCATATCTGGACAGGAGGGTCTTGATATTTGTAAGAGTCATTAAAAAGTGGGTTCCGGGATGAGCGATAATAATAATTGTAGTGCCTTGGGGTATAACTTGCACGACCGGAATAACCGGAGCTATAGCTATAACCCGAGTCAGAGCTGTCGTCTGAGTCAGAATCATCGCTGTAGTAGCTACTGCTGCTGTCATCGTCCTCATCATCGTCGCTTGTGGTAGAATTCTCGTTCCATATGCGCTCCATCTCGTCCATATAGTAGGCGGCTTCACCGGCGTCCATATGGCCGTCGTGGTCAAGGTCGTAGGCCTTGTCGTACATATAGTCGCAGTGGGTGAGGTCATCGCAGTGCGCCCTCTCTTCCCAATCGCTTTCAGAGCTGCTATCTGAATCACCAAAATCAAACATAAGCGCCTCCATTTGATATTGAAAATACTCACACAATGTACTATACTTATCTTAGCACTTTTTGACGGGCTTGTCTATGGTTTAGTTATGCGGAAGGAGCTTAGTCTATGTATGAAGAAATATGTTTTATTGAGGGATTTGTATTTGGAATTATATCCGGCGTTGCGGTTTCTAAGATGGATGATGATAATAATTCCGGTAACGTTTTTAGCAGATCGGTTCTTACTTGCATAGGATCTTGGATTGGCTATTACTGCGTTTCTTATTTAGTAAAATCATCATATTATTATGATGATTATGATGAGCATGGCCTTACGATTTTTTTGATAATGACTGCTTTTGTAGCTATATTTTACGTATTTTTTTTCAGATATCTTTATTATAGATATGAGGAGAAAAATGCATCCAATAAGATATATAAAAGGCGTAATCTAATCCCACAGTATCCATCATATCCCTGCCCTGATATTCCTTACCCGACTAGGAACAATGATACTGTATTCTATACGGAATGCGCTATTTCTTATGATTATTACAAGCTCTCTCCCTTCTACTACTGCATGATATGGGGAGACTCTGACTACATATATATTACGCCTGTTAAAAGTATGAAGGCCGGTGAAAAGCATATCGCTCGCATAGCCCTATATGATATAAAATATTACTATACAAAGAAGGATGAGCCGCCGGATGATGATAAAGCGCATAGCATATATTATATATATAAGCCTCGGTATTATGAAAAAAAAGACGAGAAAATATATGACCTGAATGAGACATATCTTATTTTTAAAACCGGAAGAAAATATGGCTATGTAAAGTTCACTGAGGACCACATGGATGATCTGAAGAAGATTGTCGGAGAAAGAAAAATAGGAGTGAAGATTCCGAAAAAGAAGAAGCCTAAAAAAGCGAAGTGATAAAAAGAGAATCCGGATCTGTTCCGGGTTCTCTTTTTACAAGAAACTGCGGCTATGCAATGGTTAATCGTAAACCTCCGATTGATTTCGATAATGAGCTGTTTTGTTCCTATATTCATCTTAGCACTTGCAACATTACTTGTCTATTGAAATCATATTGAAGTTGAATTGAAGTTCTTATTGAAGTATAATTGAAGTGGTTCATGAAGTCTTTGAAGATATTATAGACATTATATGTCTTATTGGCTCATGGATATGCATATTATAAGACAAACAGAGAAATGGTAGGTGTAAAATAGTTTATGTCACTATACGCGATTGGGGACCTGCATTTATCTTATCAGGTCCCGAATAAGAAGATGGATAAGTTCGGGAAGGTATGGCATGACCATGAGGAAAAATTCGTTGAGAACTGTCGTAAAATGGTAAGCGACGAGGATACCCTTGTTCTTGTCGGTGACCACACATGGGGCAGGAAGATGTCCGAATGTGAGGAGGACTTTAAATATATCATGAGTTTACCGGGGAAGAAAATCCTTACCCGCGGAAATCATGATATGTTCTGGGATTCTCATAAGACCGACAAATTAAACGAGCAGTTCGCAGGTAAATTGCAATTTCTGCAGGGAAATTATATTCCTTATGGCGACTATGCTCTGGTCGCGACCAAGGGGTATACCTTCGAGGGCCCATTTTACCTTGACAGTCGGGGAAGAATAATTGACTGGGATGAGAAGGAAGCTGCCAAGGCGGAAAAGCTAGTTGAACGGGAATATAAACGTCTGGTTGAAGCCTTTGAGAAGGCCGCGGAGGCGGGATATAAAAAATATATTATGTTCCTTCATTACCCGCCTACGAATGTCCTCCAAAAAGAGAGCTGCTTTACAAGGCTAGCCGAGCAATATAAGGTTGACCAGGTTATTTACGCCCACTGCCACGGTGAGGCGAGGTACGATGACAGTATTAAGGGCGATTTCCATGGAATTAAATACAGTCTCGTATCAGGTGATTATTTAAAATGGAAACCACAATTAATTATTCAATAAAAGGACGGTTATTTTATGACACTGCAGCAATTACATTACGCAATCGTAATATCAGAAACAGGATCGTTAAATAAGGCGGCTGAAATTCTCTATATATCCCAGCCCTCATTAAGTGAGTCCATGCGGGAGCTTGAGAAGGAAATCAATATTACTATTTTCCACAGGAGCAAGAGAGGGGTATCTCTTACAAATGACGGTATTGAATTCATTTCCTACGCAAGGCAGGTTTATAACCAGTATGAAAACCTGCTTGATAAATACGGTGAAGGTGGTATCCGAAAGAAAAAATTCGGTGTCTCGACACAGCATTATTCATTCGCGGTAAAAAGCTTCGTCGAGCTTGTGAAGAATTTCAATGTCGCTGAATATGAATTCGCAATCAGGGAGACAAAGACAAGGGAAGTAATAGAGGATGTGAGCTCCATGCGAAGCGAGATAGGAATTATTTATTTAAATAATTTCAACCGGGGAGTGTTGAGTAAATTGTTGAGAAATAATGAGCTTATTTTTCACCGGTTAATTATATGCGATATTTATGTATACCTATGGAAGGGGCATCCTCTGGCAGAGAAAAAATCAATCAAATTTTCGGAGCTCGCCGATTATCCTTGCCTCTCATTTGAGCAGGGAGGCAACAGCTCATTTTACTTTGCGGAGGAGGCTCTCAGCACCAAGGATTATCCGAGAATTATTAAAGCAAATGACCGCGCGACGATGCTTAATTTAATGGTCGGATTAAACGGTTACACCATCTGCTCCGGAATAATATGCGAAGAGCTAAACGGAGGCGATTATCTCGCCATACCGCTTGAAAAGGATGATGATATAGCCGATGACAAGATGGAGATAGGATATATAGTTAGAAAAAATCAGATCCTAAGCAGCATCGGTACGCTATACATCGAAGAGATGAAAAAATACCTTGGAGTGGAATAAAATTATAATATAACATTGAAAAAAAGATTTGTATGTACTATACTGCTAATAAGCATTTTGATATGCTTGTCAGAGAAAAATAATTTTGTAAAAGGAGAGTAAAATTATGAGTAATTATCCGGAGGTTGATTTCCTCTATCTTTCAGAGGAGGACATGATTAAGGCGGGAGTCATGGACATGGACAAGTGCGTTGACACTATGGAAGAGGTGTTGCGCCTGCTTGCTAAGGGGGACTTTATGATGGGAGGAAACAATCATTTTTCCCACGGAACCAAGCTTTCATTTCCGAAAACCTCCGAATTTCCTAACATGCCTACCGATAACGGTGAAGACCGTCGCTTTATGGCGATGCCGGCTTACTTAGGCGGCCCATTTGACAGGGCGGGAGTGAAGTGGTATGGCTCAAATATGGAAAATAAGAAGAAGGGGCTGCCTCGCTCTATCCTGATGTTTACACTTACAGATAAGGAGACAGGAGCGCCGCTTGCCTTCCTGTCGGCTAACCTTCTATCGGCTTACAGAACAGGTGGTATTCCGGGGGTCGGTTCGAGGTACCTTGCGAGAAAGAATTCAGAGATTGTCGGTATTTACGGGCCGGGTGTTATGGGAAAAACGAGCCTTGACGCCTTCATGAGTACCTGTCCTAACCTTAAGAAGCTTAAGATCAAGGGCCGCAGTCAGCATGGAATAGATACATTTATAGAATACGCCAAGGAAAAATATCCTAAGCTCACCGAAATAGAAGTTGTAGACAGTGCCGAGGCTCTGGTAAGGGATTGCGATGTCGTTTCATTTACGGAAACGAGCGGTCATGACGCTAGTCTCTACCCTATGGTTAAGGGAGAGTGGATAAAGCCGGGCGCCCTTATCGTATGCCCGGGCTCAGCCCAGTTTGAGGATGATTTCTTGGCGAATAATGCACGCATGGTTGTTGACGCCCTTGGCCTCTATGAGGCATGGGTAGAGGAGAATCCTTATCCGACATACGGCAAGATAACCATGCTTGGCGTAAAGTTCATGGATATGGTTCATGAAGGGAAAATAAAACTGAGCGATATCTGCGATCTGGGGCAAATGCTCTTGGGTAATACTCCGGGCCGTAAGAGCGATGACGAGATATTTATCTACTCGGTCGGCGGCATGCCGGTAGAGGATGTAGCCTGGGCATCGGTCTGCTACGACAAGGCAGTTGAAATGGGCCTCGGTACCGGACTGAAGCTCTGGGATAAGCCATTTATGGCGTGAAATATGTCCATTCATGGCCCTGAAGGTTGGATGGGAGAATTTCTCTGTGGGCTCGTACAGCCAATCCGTACCATTTTCGGTTGTGGGCACAGGAAGTATCTTGACATATGTTACAGGATGATATAAAATCTAAGTAGAAGTAAAGGGAGTAGCTCATACAAATATAGGCAAATGTATTATATTTTGTATCAAGTACCTCGTCAAGACGATGCGTTTTCCGCATCCGGGATACTTACCGGGATTGTTGCTTTAATTCTGGATTGCAAGACTTTACCACTAATATTGATTGAAGTGGTGAAGTCTTTTTTTGTGCCTTCACTATTTCAATTACAGAAATGGAAGGTAAAATTCAAAATGGAACAGATCCTGTCACTTTATTCAAACTTTGGTAACATTACCTGGAAAATGGCTGTCATGTGGGCTATTGGCGGCCTGCTGATCTACCTTGGTATTCGTCGTAAGATGGAGCCGACTCTTCTTATACCTATGGGCTTTGGCGCCATACTTGTAAATCTGCCGCTTTCCGGTGCCATAACTCAGGGAAGCGAGATTGGCGCCCTTGATCTGCTTTTTGATAAGGGTGTTGCAAATGAACTTATGTTACTGCTTCTTTTCATCGGTATCGGAGCAATGTGTGATTTTACACCGCTTTTGACAAATCCAAGAATGATGCTATTCGGTGCGGCAGCGCAGTTTGGTATCTTCTTTACAATATCTCTTGCGACCTTGCTGGGTTTTGATCTTCAAGATGCCGCAAGTATTGGCATAATTGGTGCTGCAGATGGACCTACATCTATTTTTGTCGGGAACTATTATGGTACCAAATACATAGGGGCTATAATCGTTGCTGCATATTCATATATGGCTCTCGTCCCTATAATCCAGCCACCTGTTATACGCGCGCTTACTACAAAAAAGGAAAGAATGATTCATATGCCTTTTAATACAAATCACGTTTCAAAGAAGGCAAAGATAATATTTCCTATCGTAGTAACAGCAGTTGCGGGTATCATTTCCCCAAAGTCCGTTGTTCTTATAGGCTTTCTGATGTTCGGGAATCTCGTTAAAGAGTGCGGAGTGCTGGATTCATTGTCTCATACAGCCAGTGATGTACTCTCAAATCTCGTGACACTGCTTTTGGGGATGACAGTTGCTTCTCAGATGAAGGCAGATGCATTTCTTTCTGTGGAAACGTTAATGATAATTTGCCTCGGACTTGTTGCGTTTATTTTCGATACAGCGGGAGGAGTTATTTTTGCAAAAATCATGAACCTGTTTACTCCTAACAATAAAATAAATCCTATGATAGGAGCTGCAGGCATCTCTGCATTTCCTATGTCGGCGCGTGTTGTGAACCAGATGGCTGTAAAAGAGGATCCGACAAATATTATACTTATGCCGGCAATCGGAGCTAATGTTTCCGGACAGATAGCTTCAGTGCTTGCCGGTGGTATTATTCTTCAGCTAATTGCAAAGTAAATTCTTCTTATAAGCAGCAATGCATATAAGAAGTCATCCGGGTAGGAAAGGATAAGATATATGCTTAGTAATTTTGAGATTTCGCTTCAGGTTATGGGAATTGGTTTGATTGGAATTTTTTCAGTGACTATTGTTCTTATGATGTTAATGTATCTTTTACGGAAGCTTTTTCCGGCTGACGCAGATAAGAAGCAGAAAATGTGAAATTTTTCTTATAGGCGAAATGGCTCGAAAAAGATTGATCAGGAGGGAACAGTAACCATATGCATATGTTTTGCAAATATTTTCAAAAAAGGGGTTGACATATCAATCTGAACGTGGTATACTAGTGTGCGTCGGTTGCGACAAAGAAACCGACGCACAATCGCCTAAGGCGATAATGTAGAAATTCAGCAAGCTGAATTTCTGTGAAGACAATCGCCTACGGCGATTGCACAGCGCGCGAGTGGCTCAGTTGGTGGAGTACCACCTTGCCAAGGTGGGGGTCGCGGGTTCGAGTCCCGTCTCGCGCTTCTGTGGAGACACAGAGGCTATTTGTAGTGAGTTTTGAATTTTCGTCTATGTCGAAAATTCTTGGCACAATCATCGGCTTCGCCGATAATGTAGAAATTCAGCGAGCTGAATTTCTGTGAAGAGAAGGTTCTGTATTTTCGTCTTCGACGAAAATACTTGGCGGCATCGCTAAAGCGATTAGGTAAGAATTCGACTTCGTTGAATTCTATTGAAGAGAATGTTCTGTAATTTTTCTTCGAAAAATTA
>OMWY01000008.1:0-112381 GCA_900314885.1 uncultured Eubacteriales bacterium | reverse complement strand
ACAATCGCCTACGGCGATTGCACAGCGCGCGAGTGGCTCAGTTGGTGGAGTACCACCTTGCCAAGGTGGGGGTCGCGGGTTCGAGTCCCGTCTCGCGCTCTATACGAAAGACCATCCTTTATGGATGGTCTTTTTTTGTTGATGTCAACAGCATCGATATCTCTTTGTATTTTTTTAACAAAGTCTTGTTTATTCTTCTTATATCTGTTATGATATATATGTATGTTTTAATTGGCCGTGGACTGTTTACATGGCAAAAGGAGATTGAACATGGCGTTGCTCATTAAGAACGGCCATCTCGTGGATCCGGGCGCGGAGCGGGATGGCATATATCATATACTGGTAGGCGACAATGGCAGGGTAAGTCATATCTTTGAAGGTGACATGCCTGATATGCAGGGGGTCAGAGTTGTCGATGCTGATGGATTCTATGTCTTTCCGGGCTTTACCGACCTTCACGTTCACTTTAGGGAGCCGGGCTTCACTAAGAAGGAGACCATAAGGACCGGGGCTATGGCAGCGGCTCATGGCGGATTTACGACCGTCTGCGCCATGCCTAACACCAAGCCCGTTATAGACAGCGCAGAGCATTTGCAGGAGGAGCTCGATATTATAAAGCGTGACGCTATTGTAAATGTACTGCCGATTGGCTCTATGACCGTGAATCAAGACGGCATGGAGCTCTCAGACCTTGAGGGGCTAAAAAAGGCCGGAGCTGTCGCAATTAGCGAGGATGGCAAAAGCGTCATGGATTCAGCCATTCTGTACGAGGGTCTTAAAAGATGTAAGGAGCTTGATCTGCCCTTCTTTGACCATTGCGAGGATAAGAGTCTCGTGAGGGGTGGCGTAATAAATGCCGGGAAGAAGGCCGAGGTTCTTGGTCTTCCGGGGATAACGAATTCGGTTGAGGATTCAATCACAGCCCGCGATATCATTTTCGCAAAGGAGATAGGCACTAAAATTCATATCTGCCATGTATCGACGAAGGGAGCCGCTTATTTTGTCTATGTGGGCCAGGCCTTCGGGGCTGATGTAACAGCTGAGGTATGCCCTCACCACTTCATGCTCTGTGATGATGATATTCCTTGGGATGACGCAAATTATAAGATGAATCCGCCACTCCGCTCGAGAGAGGATATGGAGTATGTCCGGTCGAAGTTAGCTGATGGCACGATTGGCATGATCAGTACTGACCATGCGCCTCATACCGCGACCGAGAAGAAGGGTGGTTTTATGGATTCGCCCTTTGGTATAGTGGGGCTTGAAACGGCCTTTCCTCTTGCGATTACAGGACTTCTTGGAACCATGACACTCCCTGATATCATAACCCGCATGAGCCTTAATCCGGCGAAGAGGATAGGGACCGGGAAGGGAACGCTCAAGGAAGGCTCTGTCGCCGACTTCGTCATAGCCGACCTTAATTCCGAGTATGTTATAGATACAGAGAAATTCCTCTCTATGGGGAAGAATACGCCTTTCTCCGGCATGAAGGTTAAGGGGAAAATTATTGCGACTTACGTTGCGGGAAGAAGAGTTTACGGATGATTGGAAAGCTTATTAAGAAGATAGAAGAGACTAAGGCACCGATAGTGGTCGGACTTGACCCCGCCCTGGCGAATATTCCGGTGAGCCTCCTTGCGAAGCACATTTCGGAAAAGGGTGAGACATTTGAGGCAGCCGCTGACGCGGTATGGGAGTTTAATAAGGCGATTATTGATGCCGTATATGACCTGATACCGGCTGTGAAGCCGCAGATTGCTATGTATGAGGCATTGGGACTTCCGGGGCTCGCGGTATTTAAGAAGACGGTTGATTACTGTCACGAGAAGGGCCTGATTGTTATAGGCGACGCGAAGAGGGGCGATATCGGTTCTACCTCTGAAGCCTACGCCAATGCCCATATCGGTAAGGTGAAAATAGGAAATACCGAGCTTGCGCCATTTGATGAGGATTTTGTGACTGTAAATCCTTACCTTGGTTCCGATGGAGTGAAGCCGTTTATAAATGTCTGCAATGCCTGCGACAGGGGCATATTTGTGCTTGTTAAGACCTCTAATCCTTCAAGCGGTGAGTTCCAGGATAAGGTTACCGATGGCAAGCCTCTCTATGAGCTTGTCGGGAAAATGGTCGATTCCTGGGGCCTTGAGAGCCTTGACGGAAGCTACAGCAACGTAGGAGCGGTTGTAGGAGCTACCTATCCTGAGATGGGTAAGGCCCTCCGTGAGATTATGCCGAAGGCTTATATTCTGGTGCCGGGCTATGGAGCCCAGGGCGGAACAGCTAAGGAACTAGCGCCTTTCTTCAACTCTGACGGCCTCGGAGCTATAGTTAATTCTTCAAGAGGCATTATAGCAGCCTGGAAGAAGGAAGAATATAAGAGGTACGGTGAGGCTGCTTTCGCTGACGCAAGCCGTGCCGCTGTAATCGCGATGAAAGACGACATTAACGCCGCCTTAGGAGAATAATGATGGAAAAATTTGTCGGAACAGTCATTAAGAACAAGGAGATCGCCGAGGACATTTACAGTATGTGGGTGTACGCGCCTGACATTGCTGAATCGGCGGCTCCGGGCCAGTTTGTCTCTCTATATTCATCTGACCCTGCCCACCTCCTTCCGAGACCGATAAGTATCTGTGATGTAAATGCTGAGAAGAAGAGAGTCCGCTTCGTGTACAGAGTAGTCGGGAGCGGAACCCGTGAATTTTCTCTTCTTGAGCCCGGAGAAGGAATACCGGTTTTGGGACCGCTTGGCCACGGGTACAATCTTAAGGATTTTAAGAAGGGTGATACAGCCCTCCTCTTTGGTGGCGGTGTAGGCATTCCACCACTTCTTTTCCTTGCGAAGGTGCTGAAACACAAGGGGGTAAAGGTAATTACCGCCTTAGGCTACAGGAGCAGCGATACATTTTTAACCGAAAAATTCAAAAAATACGGTGATGTGATTATCTCGACCGATGACGGTTCACTCGGCTTCCATGGAAACGTGATAGATGCCGTGAAGGATAAGAGTGTCCTTAAGAAGGAGAAGATATCGGGCATCTGCGCATGCGGGCCAACTCCTATGCTTAAGGGAGTGAAGTCATTCGGAATTGACAATAATATTAAGACACAGCTTTCCCTCGAGGAACACATGGCGTGCGGTGTCGGAGTGTGCCTTGGCTGTATCGTGAAGACGCCTGAGATTGACGCGCATTCGAACAATAAAAATAAGAGAGTCTGCAAGGACGGTCCTGTATTTTACGCCGGTGACGTGATTCTCTAAAGGAGATAGTTAAAATGAAGAACACTAAGGTGAAAATCGCCGGTGTCGAGCTGAAGAATCCCGTATTTACAAGCTCAGGAACATTTGGCACAAGCGATGAGTTCGCGGACTTTATAGATATTAACAAGCTTGGTGGAATTACAACGAAGGGCGTGGCTCCTGTTCCATGGGAAGGAAATCCGGCTCCGAGAGTTACGGAAATACCTTCGGGAATGATGAACTGCATAGGACTTGAGAACCCGGGAGTTGATGTATTTATAAGGCGTGACCTCCCGAAGCTCGCGAAATACGACACCGTTGTAATGGCAAATGTGTGCGGTCACAGTGTAGATGACTATGCCACGGTAGCTGAGAGGCTCGAGGATATCCCGACCGTGAAGCTCCTTGAGATAAATATTTCCTGTCCTAACGTGAGTGGTGGTACCTCCTTCGGGGTTGACCCTAAGGCTGCCGAGGAGATAACGAAGAGAGTTAAGCGTGTGGCGAGTCAGCCCATAATAGTGAAGCTTTCACCGAACGTAACCGATATCACGGAGATAGCAAAGGCCTGTGAATCGGGCGGGGCTGACGGCATTTCACTCATTAATTCTCTTACCGGAATGGTTATAGATGTAAAAAAGAGGAAATTCGTCCTCTCAAATAAAACAGGAGGCATGTCGGGGCCTGCTATAAGGCCTCTTGCGGTCAGGATGGTCTACCAGGCGGCCCATGCGGTATCAATTCCGGTTATCGGAATGGGCGGCATCATGACCGGTGAGGATGCCATGCAGTTTATCATGGCGGGAGCTACGGCTGTGAGCGTTGGCATGGCTAACTTCCACGACCCGGGCGCGAGCGTTCGAATCGTGAAGGAGATAGAGCGTTTCATGGATGAAAATGGCATTGACGATATCAATGAAGTCCGCGGCTGCGTATAATCAATCAGTCCACTTCAATGCTTGCGAGCTCCACGTCACGGCCCTTTGTGATCTTTGAATTTAGACTCCCGCATTTTGGACACCTGTAATCATTTTCACGGGATGGCTTGTAAATGTTCCCACAGTCGTTACAGATGGCTTCGATGGGAACTTCATTTACGGAAAGTGACGCGTTCTCTAGGACAGTGCCCTTAACGACCTGCGGAAAGTAGTAGTGGAGATATTCGGGAAGTACTCCTGTGAGCTCTCCCACGTCTACGGTAATTTTCTTGACGGATTGAGCACCATTTTCCCTTGCGGCGCTTATAGCGAGCTCCGCAAGACCTGTCATATAGCTTAGTTCGTGCATTATTTTGACCTTTCGGGTTTAATCGCCTTAAACGGCGTCAATAAAACAAGTATAACACAAGGAGAAAAATCATGCCAGTGATTCCTTTTCTGATACTTTTTCCTTTTGCGGTATCAATACTCATGTATGTGATACGGAACAATAAGGTTAGAGGAATTATTGCCTATGCTGCTTCCGGAATGATAATAGCCGGAGTTTTGGGACTTACAATCCAGTGGTACCTGGGCGGCTGCAGAAAAATGGCTCTCAGCTATTCCTCGGAAATTCCGGGCAAGGCTATTCTGATAGGTGAGATAGCCCTTATGTGCCTTGTTACCTTTATGTGCTTTAAGTATCACAAATATTGGATAAGCCTCCTCTCTATAGTTCCTACCTGTCTCATGGTCTGGCTAGACTTCTCAGGCATGGAATTCATGACGGAAGGGCAGATATATATAGACCACCTTTCAATACTTATGTGCCTTATTGTCGGCATCATCGGTGGCCTTATTGTCATATACGCTGTCGGCTATATGCACGGTTATGCCCTCCACCATCAGGAGTTTGAGGACAGGAGATATTATTTCTTCATGGTTCTTTTCCTCTTCCTTGGAGCCATGTTCGGATTTGTTCTCTCTGAGAGCCTTATCTGGATTGACTTTTTCTGGGAGCTTACGAGCGTATGTTCATTCCTTTTAATCGGCTACACGAAGACGGAGGAAGCGATTACAAATTGCTTCAGAGCCTTATGGATGAACCTTCTCGGGGGCACCCTACTCGCTATCGGTATAGTATATTTTGCGGTAAGCACGAATATAGTTTCTCTTCATTTACTTGTAAATATGGGCGCTGCTGGAAAGACGGTCGCTATGATTCCTGTTGCCTTTATAGCCTTCGCTGCCCTTACAAAGACAGCCCAGCTTCCGTTTTCAACCTGGCTCATAGGAGCCATGGTAGCGCCTACACCGAGCTCTGCCCTTCTTCATTCGGCGACTATGGTTAAGGCGGGAATTTATATTCTCTTCCGTCTTGCCCCTGCCATGAGCGGAAATTATATAGGAATCATGATAGCCTTTATAGGTGGCTTTACCTTCTTTGACGCTTCCGTTATGGCCATAGCCCAGAGCGATGGTAAGAAGGTGCTCGCTTTTTCGACTATTTCAAACCTGGGACTTATGGTTGCCTGCGCGGGAGTCGGAACGGGTGAGACTATCTGGGCAGGTACATTTCTTATGATATTCCATGCCATAAGCAAGTCGCTTCTCTTCCAGGATGTAGGAGCTACCGAGAACGCAACGCATTCAAGGGATATAGAGGCTATGCACGGACTCATGTACAGACTTCCGAGACTCGCGATATTCATGTTTATCGGTATCGCGGGTATGTTCCTTGCTCCTTTCGGTATGCTTATTTCAAAATGGGCCGTACTCCGCGCGTCGGTGGATGAGAGAAATATTATCCTTGTATTTTTCATAGTTTACGGTTCCGCGACTACGTCGTTTTACTGGTCAAAATGGATGGGCAAGCTTATCAGCCGTCCTCATAAGGCCTTTGAACCGGTGAAGGATATCACGAAGCCGAACGAGCTGTTCTCTCTGTATATTCACGCGATACTTATGATAGCCCTTTGCGTACTCTTCCCGCTTCTTTCTAAGCTTTACGTGGATCCGCTTGTAGCAGAGGAATTCGGTTCTTATCGCGAGGTGCTTCCTACATCCCTTATGTACACGCTTGTATTAATTATCATATTTGTATTCGCGGTACCTCTTATTGCTTACAAGATAGGCAGCAGACAGAGGGTGGATATAAGACTTTCGTACATGAATGGTGTAAATGCGGGTGATAACAACCAGTTTACGGATTCCTTCGGAAATCCTAAGATGCTGTGGCTCTCTAATTATTATTTTCATCGTAAGATAGGTCAGAGAAAGCTTATGAGGGTCAGCCAGCTCTTTACCCTGGCCTTTATAGTTGTTATGCTCTGTGTAATAATAGGAGGCGCAATCTGATGAAATACGGAATTATATTTTTAATTGCCTATATCGTACTTGCGCCGTTTATAGGCGGACTTCTTGAAGGAATTGACAGAAAAATATCCGCGAGGATGCAGAGGCGTATAGGACCGCCTGTACTTCAGCCCTTTTATGACGTGAAGAAGCTATGGCACAAGGAAAATATCGCGGTTTCCCAGTCACAGAACTTCCTCCTTATATGCTACCTGGTATTTATGGTAATTACGGGAGCCATGTTCTTTGGCGGAAGCGATATACTTATGTGCTTCTTCGTGCTAAGCACGGGCGCGACATTTCTTTTCTTCGCTTCAGTAATTACAAGCTCGCCTGCCGCTACCATCGGCGCGAACAGGGAGCTTATTCAGATGATGGCTTACGAACCTGCGGTTCTTCTTACTGCAGTCGGTTTCTACCTCGTAAGAGGCACCTTTGAGGTGAGCGAAATCGCACAGGGCGCGAAAAGTCCTATCATGTATCTGCCGGGATTTTTTATAGCGTATGTATTTATTCTTACGATTAAGTTCAGAAAATCGCCGTTTGATATAAGTACAAGCCACCACATGAACCAGGAGATCGTTAAGGGACTTACCACTGAGATGGGTGCCCACAATCTTGCCCTCTTTACCGTGACAGAGTGGTATGAGAATGTGTTTTTACTCGGTGTTGTCGGATTATTTATTGTAAACAGCAATCCGATAAGTATTCCGATAGCCTTCCTTGTGATATTTATAACCTATTTCTTTGAAATACTTGTCGGTAATTCAAACGCGCGTATGAAGTGGGAGAAAATGCTTTCCATGACCTGGTGGGTGACATTTTTCTCAGCGGGCGTAAATCTTCTTGTGTTGATGATGATGAAATAAGGAGTTAGGAAATGTCAAATGTAAAAAAATCGCCGTGGCTCCTTCATTATGACGGTTCGAGCTGCAACGGCTGTGATATAGAGGTTCTTGCCACCATGTCTCCTGTCTATGACGCTGAAAGGCTTGGCGTAGAGAATACAGGCGACCCTATGCAGGCGGATATATTTCTCATAACAGGCGGAATTAACGCTCAGAACGAGAGCGTGGTTAAGCAGTTATATGAGCAGATGCCGAATCCTAAGGTAGTAGTCGCTGTAGGTATATGCGCCTGTACGGGCGGAGTCTTCAAGGAATGCTATAATATCCTTGGCGGCGCCGATACTACGATTCCGGTCGATATTTACGTTCCGGGATGCGCTGCGAGACCTCAGTCTATAATTGATGGTATTATTAAGGCGCGCGAATTATTTGAGAAGCGCTCTCTTGAAATGAAAAATGGAAATACAGCGGAGGCCGCAAATGAGTGAAGTTATTCCGGCAAAGAATGAGATTATTGAAATTCCGAAATCGGAACTCTTAGTAAAAGCCATGGAAATGAAGAAGGCGGGAATGCGCCTGTCACAGGCCTGCGCGGCTTATTGCAATGAAAAGGTGGAGTTATCATATTCATTTGTAAATGACAGGACCTACGACTTAACCACATACAGGGTTATTACCAAGGTAGGCGAGGAAATACCAAGCATTTCCGAGATAGTTCCCGCGGCTCTTTTCTATGAAAATGAGATGAAGGAATTATTCGGCGTGAATATTAAGATGATATCCGTCGATTATGACAATAAATTGTACAGGATTCGTCAGAATGCGCCTATGCTTCCTAAGGAAGCCAGGGAAAAATTAATGTCTTCCGGTAAGGAAGAAAATAATGAGTCAAAAGAAAATGAAGGGAGTGAAATAAATGGGTAAGATAAGTGTAGTTCCTTATGGTCCTCAGCACCCTGTGCTCCCTGAACCGATTCACCTTGACCTTGTAATTGAAGATGAGAAGGTCATAGAAGCGGTTCCTTCCATAGGATTTATTCATCGCGGCCTTGAGGGTCTTGTCGAAAAAGAAGATTACAATAAAATGCTCTACGTGGTTGAACGCGCCTGCGGTATCTGCTCATTCCAGCACGGGATGGGCTATTGCGAGGCTATAGAGCATATCATGGGAGTGGAGGTACCCGAGAGGGCAAAATACCTCCGCACTATCTGGGCTGAATTTTCGAGGATGCACAGTCACCTCCTCTGGGCGGGCCTTATGGCTGACGCATTTGGCTTTGAAAATCTTTATTATCAGTGCTTCAGAATTCGTGAGAAGGTTCTTGACCTGGTAGAGCTTACCACAGGCGGAAGATTGATTTATTCCGTAAATAAAATCGGTGGAGTCCTTAAGGATATAGACAAGGATAAGCAGAAAATTATTCTTGATACCATAGCCGATATGGAAAAGGAAATCAAGGTCGTAACTAAGACATTTTTAAATGATTATACTGTCGAAAGCCGTCTTAAGGGCGTAGGAATTCTTACAACCGAGAAGGCCCGTGAGACAGGCGCTACGGGTCCCTTCGGAAGGGCAAGCGGCATAAATATAGATATGAGAAAGCTAGGCTACGCAGCTTATTCTAATATCGACTTTGAGCCAATCATTTCAACCAGGTGCGACAGCTATGCCCGTTGCGAGGTACGTCTCGCTGAATTACTTCAGTCTATAGATATTATCAGGCAGGCAATAGCGAAAATGCCTGATGAGACGGATCTTGCGGCCACTGTTAAGGGTAATCCCGACGGTGAATATTTTATGCGTGTGGAGCAGCCTCGAGGCGAAGCTTATTATTATGTCAAGGGGCATGGAAAGCCTAATCTCGACAGGTGCAGAATCCGCACCCCGACCTTCGCTAATTTAAGCGGCCTCTGCGAGATGCTAAAGAACTGCGAGTTAAGCGATGTAGGTATACTTGTTGTAACTATCGACCCTTGCGTAAGCTGTATTGAGAGGTGATTATATGAGCGGATTTATGACATTTGCGAAGGAGTCCATGAAGAATCTCTTCAGCAAACCTGCTACGATTAATTACCCTGCAGAGCCTATAAATTTTCCGGAAGGAAGTCGCGGCCATATTACAATAGAGGTCGATAAGTGCATCTCCTGTGGTATGTGCGTGAGGGTATGCCCGCCGGGAGCGCTTGCGATAGATAAGATAAAGGGTACATGGACTATCAACAGGTTTGACTGCATAGCCTGCAGCTACTGTGTTATTAAGTGTCCTGTAAAATGTCTTGCCATCGAACCGGGGTATACGGAGCCTGATTTTAAGAAGGCAAGTGAGACATTTACAAAGTCGCCTGAGGTCTTAGCCCGCGAAGCAGCTAAGAGGGAGGAAATGGCTAAGAAGGCTGCCGAGGCAAAGGCGGCTGCGCTTGCAAAGGCGGCAGCGGCGAAGGCAACAGCCGAGAAGGCTCCTAAGGCTGCTGATTCACAGGAAGCCGACAAGCAATGAAACATTATGCGATAACAGTAACAGGTCTCGTGCAGGGAGTCGGCATGAGACCCTTTGTTGCGGAAACAGCGGAAAAATATGGTATCACCGGAAGCGTAAGAAATTCCGGTGGTATTGTTAATATTGACGCTTTTTGTAAAAGCCAATTCGAGCTTGAGGGATTAATGGACTCGTTAGCAATTGAGAAGCCTGCGGAAGCGGAAATAAAGGATTTATATTATCGTGAGATTAATGATAAAATAGCGCATTTTCCGAATAAATTTGAGATAGTAAAAAGCTACGATATTGTGGATGATAAGGTTCGTTACATTCCGGTGGATACAGCTCCATGTCCTGACTGTGAAAGGGAATTAAAGGACCCGGATAACAGGCGTTTCCACTATCCATTTATAAGCTGTACTAAATGTGGTCCAAGATTTTCAATAATTGATAAGCTGCCATATGATCGCGAATCAACATCTATGTCAGACTTTAAGCTTTGCGGTAAATGCAAAGCCGAATATAATAAAAAGGGTAATATAAGGCGGTATGCTCAGACTATAGCCTGCCCTGACTGCGGGCCTCATTTATACCTGTATTCGGCGAAGGATGGAGATCTCTATAAGAGTGAATCAGACGATGATTATGGACTTATAGAAGAAACAGCAGATTGTCTCAGAGAAGGCAGCCTTGCGCTGATAAAAGGAACAGGTGGCTTCCATCTTGCCTGTGACGCCTGTAATGCTTCATCGGTAAGAGAAATACGTCGTGTAAAGGAAAGACCTGAGAAACCTTTTGCTGTTATGTTTCGCAATATTGAGGAAATAAAAGAATATTGCGAATTGAGCAAAGCTGAGGAAAAGTTACTTAGAAGTCCTGCCCGACCAATAGTATTACTTAGAAAAAAGGCTGACGGTAAAAAAATAGCCGACAATGTCTGCGGAAAGTCAGATAAAATCGGCGCTATGCTGCCATCCGATCCAATATTAATTCTTTTACTCGAATTAATTCATCCACTTCTGATGACGAGCGGGAATACTCATGGGCAGCCACTTCTTGCGGATGGCGAGGAGGCTGTTGATCTGCTCCTGTCCGGTGATTTCTGTGATATCATGCTTGATAATGACAGAGAGATATTAAATGCTCTTGATGACAGCGTAGTGAAGTCAGTAAAAATAAATAAGGATAAAACAATTACCCAGTTTATAAGGCGGGCGAGGGGATATGTGCCAAGCCCGATTAAGTTTGCCGACGAAGATAATAGCAGGATTCTCGCGGCAGGAGGGGATTTAAAAAATTCATTCGCTATCGCAAAGGATGGATACGCGTATTTGAGCGGATATTATGGAGACCTATCTTATGAGGCTAACCTAACCAGAAGAACGATTGACAGAAATAATTTAATTGTTCTGACAAATGTTCCTCCTAAGACGTTAGTCTATGATATGCATCCGGGATATATTTCCTCTGACCACGCAAAGAAGCTGGCAAGGAGCGAGTCACTAAAGGAGGAAAAGGTTTTTCACCATGAGGCCCATATAGCTTCGGTTATGGCTGAAAATTTCCTTGCTGACTGCTTTGGTCTTAGCTTTGACGGAACAGGCTATGGCTTGAACGCTAAAAGCGAGCCTGAGGTTTGGGGAGGCGAATTTTACGCTGTAAAAAATAATACCTTCACAAGGGCAGGACATATTAGCTCTGTGCCGATGCTTAGCGGTGATAAGATATCAAAAGAGGCTGATAATGTATTTCACTGTTACGTCTATGAAGCCCTTAAAAGAAAGCTGATAAATGAAGATGATTATGATATGGTATTAAAATATTCGGCGATTAATACTGACGATAAGAGGCTTATTTTTTCAGCCATTGATAATAATATAAATATTGTAAATTCATCCTCAATGGGACGTTTATTTGACGCGGTATCCGTTTTACTAAACGTATGTCATGTAAATTCCTATGAAGGTGAATGCGCTACGTTACTTGAGCAGAGGGCTGAAAAGGGCAGCAGACTGAATTTTGAACCGGAGGAGCTTGAAACCAGTATTACCGAAAGTGATGGAGTTTTTGCAGCCGATACCGTGTCGCTTTTTGCACATCTTATTAAGATGAAAGTAAAAAAGGAGCGAAGTGAAAAGATAGCTCTGACATTTCATAAGGCATTAGCCAAAATGTCGGTAAATATGGTATTAAAAATGGCGGAAAAATATCCTGGTATAAAGAGGAATGTGGCCCTCTCCGGCGGTACATTTTACAATGAAATATTATTAAGGGATATATATAATGGTCTTACCGAAAAGGGCTTTAATGTATATACCAATGAGTCAGTTCCTTGCGGTGACGGAGGTCTGGCCCTGGGCCAGTGTTATATAGCTTCTAAGAGATAAGGAGTTTCCGGTGAAAAAAACTGCTGTTGTTATCTGTAATTATAATAAAAAAGAAGATGTTATTAACTGCCTAAGGTCAGTGCTTGAGCAGGATTGCCTCGGCTCTGTCGATATTTATCTCGTTGACAATGCCTCAAGCGACGGGTCGGTAGAAGCCCTGACTGAAAGCTTTCCGGTAATTAACGATGGAACCGTGAGGTTGATTGTTAACAGCGAAAACCTTGGAGGCTCCGGTGGATTTAATACGGGACTCAGGGCAGCGTTAGACCATGGTGGATATGGGTATTATATGTGCGTTGATAATGACGCTGAGCTTGATGAGAAGTGTATAAGTAATCTCGCTGTCTTTCTTGAGACGCATGAGGATTTTGGCATGGCATGCGCCAAGGTATATGACAGGGAACAGCCGGGAGTCATACAGCAATATGGACTTTTTATAGATTATAATAACTTCTCTACTGTGTCACCTAATTGCGGAAAGACAGACGAGGATAATTTGCCGGAATTTATAGAGTGCGATACAGCTCCTGCCTGCGCCCTTATGGTAAGGGCAGAGGTGGTTGATAAAATAGGGATTCTTCCCGAGGAAAACTTTCTCTACTGGGATGACACAGAGTGGTGCGCGGGATGTCGGGAGGCAGGATATAAGATAGCCTGTGTCGGAAACGCTCTTGCCGTTCACGCTATGGGAGCGAAAAAGGAAGCAGTCACCACATTTCCGACATATTACGCATGGAGAAACTGGCTGAGATATTTTATGAGACATACTCCGGATAAGCTTCGCGAACGTATGTGTATTGTAATGCTTTCTTATCTTTTTGAAGATATTTACAGCGCCTTTTATCAGGGAGACAGCCCTAAAATTCGGACTCTTACCGCGGCATTTGATGACGCTCTTCATGGGGTAACGGGGAAGGCGGCGGAGGGAATTATTGGTCCTGTCGCCGGAGATCCGGTGAGATTCGCTAAGATTTCAAGAGGACGAAGGTCAGTGAATATTATTTCGGATGGGTATAGTGATGTGCCTTATCTTGTTGCGAAAAATATCCTTAAAGCCGCTGATCATGATATGAGGATTTATATTGACGGAACAGGCGAGGACGGTGATAAGCTAAATGGTGAACCCGACATTAACGTAAAGATCTGTTCGTCTATATTTAAGCTCGATGACCTTTCGAATAAGTATATATACGTTGATATGAACATGTGCGTACTCGAGAGCGAAGATGACGCGTATTATGTCATGAACTATGGCTATGGCAGGGAGACATTTATTTCCATGTACAGGGATCTTATGCTGAGAAAAATGAAGTAAAAAATTTCGAAAAAAATTTACACAAAGCCTTAAATTTGTGGTATAATAGTTAAGGGTGGTTTTTGCCCCTTTTACAGCATAGTGTAATGCAGCTTCACTGCGCAGGCAGTAATACAAAAGAAACGGAGGTAATATGTTTAAGTCAGGAGACTATGTGGTTTATGGCGCGAATGGTTTGTGCCACATTGATAAGGTGACGACGTTGAGCTTCAGCGACGATGAGAAGCTCTACTATTGCCTTACACCGGTTAATGATGCGAAGAGTCAGCTGTTTGTGCCGGTAGGACAGACGAAGGTCGTTATGAGGGAGCCGGTTTCGAGGGAAGAGGTAGACAGGATTATTGATGAGCTTCCGGACCTTGATGAGGTTATCCCATCATCAGACAGGATGAGGGAAGTAAAGTACAAGGAAGTAATGCAGAAGGATGACTGCAGGGAGTGGTTCAGACTCCTTAAAACCATGTATAATCGCAAGAGAAAGCGCCTTGCGGCGGGCCGTAAGGTTACCGCCATGGATGAGAGATATACCAGGGCGGCTGAGGATAATTTGTTCGGAGAGCTTTCATTTGTTCTTGATAAGGACAAAGAGGATATAGAAAATTTTGTAAAAGACAGGTTCGAGCAGATTTGCGAGACCGTAGAAAACTGAATGAGACAACCTTGACTTATCGGGGCTGTTGTATTATCATTATATCTGTCCATAGTATGCTTTAAGCTGTGGGCAGATTTTCTTTAATATTTAGGAGGATATTGAAAATGGCAGAAAACAGCACTAATCCGGTAGTTACATTCGAGATGGAGAATGGCAAGACTATGACGGCGGAGCTCTATCCGGAGTACGCTCCGAATACTGTAAATAACTTCATTTCACTGGTTAAGCAGGGCTTTTACGATGGCCTTACATTTCACAGGGTTATTAGGGATTTCATGATTCAGGGCGGCGATCCTGAGGGCACGGGAGCCGGCGGTCCGGGATATTCTATCAGAGGAGAGTTCAGGTCTAACGGCTATAATAAGAATACCCTTAAGCATACAGCGGGGGTGCTTTCTATGGCGAGAACCCAGGACCCTGACAGCGCCGGAAGCCAGTTCTTTATCATGCATAAGTCTGCTCCTCATCTTGACGGCGAGTATGCCGCGTTTGGTAAGATTATAAGCGGTATGAAGACTGTAGAGTATATCGCCACGGTTTCCACTGATTTTGCCGACAGACCCTTGAGTGTGCAGAGAATTAAGAAGGCAACCGTGAATACTTACGGAGTAGATTATCCTGAACCTGAGAAGGTCTGAACCGGGAGGCAGATGTGGACCACGCCGAGTTTGATAAGAATATCATACCATTTATAAATGGGACGCTTCCTGTGAAAAAAAGGCAGGAGATGATTGAACACTTAAGCTCATGCAGCTCCTGCAATGATGAGCTTGAGGTATATTATATCATTTTAAACTGTGTGAGACAGCTGGATGCCGACGAGGACGTGACGGATAATTATCATGAGAGCTATATAGAATACATCAAGAAGTCCGAGCGTGACATAAGAAGATATTATAACCGGACCGTCCGCCACAGAATAGCATTTCCTATAGTGACGTTACTGGCTGTAGCGGCGACGGGACTTAATATCAAGCGGCCTGACAGTACGGTGACGGTGACCCCCACGTCCCAGTCGAATTTCACTGATAACGACTTAATTATGCGGTTCCGTTTCAGTGAAAATCATAAATATTATGAACCGCATGTTACTGACGAATTAATAAAACAACTACTGTCGGACCAGACATCAGCTCCGGCGAAGAGAAAGCAGACACATGGAAAATAATTACCTTCTGTTAATAGATGGCAGCAGCCTCCTTTCCACCCAGTTTTTCGGGAGCCTTCCGAAGCAGATTTTATTCGCGAAAACTGACGAGGAAAAAGAGAGATATTTTAATAAAATCCTCCAGACAAGTGATGGATTTTATACAAACGGTGTATACGGTTTTGTAAAATATCTCCTTAAAATAATTAAGGAGCAGAGGCCGTCACATCTTGCCATAGCGTGGGACATTTCGCGTAATACATTTCGTCGTGAAATGTACCCCGATTACAAGGGAAACAGGGGCAAGACCATGGCACCGCTGTCTGACCAGTTCGCAATATGCGAGAAGGTCTGTGATGCCTTTGGAATTCCGCAGTTTATGAGTACTGAGTATGAAGCGGATGATTTCTGTGGTACTCTTTCTGCCCGCTTTGAGGATGAAATACCTGTATTTATCATGACGAAGGACAATGATTACCTTCAGCTGGTAGATGATAAGACTAAGCTCTGGCTCATGCACTCAACCGTTGAAAAAACGGATGAATTATATAAGAAATACGGTATTGATAAAAGCAAGGTAAACGCGCCCGACAGGTGCTTTGTGTACGACCATGATTTAATCAGGAAGGAATTCGGAGTTGACGCGGAAAATGTTAATTCGCTGAAGGGGATAATGGGAGACGCGAGCGACAATATAAAAGGCGTTCCGGGCGTTGGGCCTGCCACCGCGGCGGCTCTTATAGGCTATTATCATACGGTTGACGCAGTTTACGCTGAATTAAACGGGAAATCGAAAAAGGAACTTGACGAAGTAAAGAACAGATGGAAAGAGGAATTAGGGATAAAGCGTTCCCCTATTAATTTCCTCATGAAGGAGTCTGACACGGAATTAGTCGGTGAGAAGTCGGCGAGACTTTCTGAGAAGTTAGCTACCATAAAGCGTGATATAGAGCTTGACGGACTGACTCTTTCTGACCTTGAGGTTTCTATCAACAGGAAGCTTGCCCGTAAAATGACCGCGGCACTTGAATTTTCATCGGTACACCTGAATGATTATTTAAACGCGGATATTCCTGATGAAGATCGCAGTGAAAGAATTAATTCGCTGCCTTTCTCCTTTAAGGCTTCCTTTAACGAGGAGGCTATGGGCGACGGGGTTACTCTGATAAATAATCTCGAAGCTAAGGCTGAGAGGATAGTTCTTGAACCGGAAGGCTTTGAGGCGGCTTTTGCGACTCCTTTTGATGAGGAATGTGAGTCAGAGAGCGAAAAGAAAGAATATAATATAATTAAACTAGAAAATAAATCGGATGCTGACAAGGTATTTTCGGAAATAAAATCTGAGGATAATAAGGCTTCGTTTATTATAGACAAGAACAGGTTCACTGTAATTGCTGATGACAATGAATATGAACTTGAGAGAAACTTTATTTTCACAGGTGAAATAATAAGGAATTATTTCGCTGAATTGGTTGAAAATAAAGACATAATATTTTACACATTTGATTTAAAGAGTGAATTGCACGAAATATTCGATGGTACGGGAATTGAGCCTGTATATAACAATATTATTGATATCTCACTCATACATTATCTTTTAAATCCGCTTGTTACAAAGCATGATTTAGAGGACATAGAAAAAGATTACGGCAATATACCGGAAGGCGGTTACAGCGATAAGGCGGAAGCGGCTTTATCATATGGAGAAAAATTACTTGCTGAGCTTGAAAATAAGGGCATGAAGAGGTTATTTTTCGATGTGGAAATGCCACTTGTTTATACACTGTTTGCTATGGAAAACCGCGGTATCATTTTACAGAATGAAGAAATAAGAGCCTACAGTAAGGAATTAGCGGAGAGCATGGAAGGATACGCCTCAAGGATTTACGAGGAGGCGGGCGAGGAATTTAATATTAATTCTCCTAAGCAGTTAGGAACTGTTTTATTTGATAAGCTGCAGCTGCCATATGGCAAGAAGACTAAGACCGGCTATTCCACTTCCGCGGATGTACTTGAAAAGCTGCGGCCAATTGCTCCGATTGTTGACGATATACTAAACTATCGACAGGTCGCGAAATTAAAGTCAACCTATACGGACGGACTTGAAGCTTATGTAAGGGAAGACGGCAGGGTTCATACTACATATAATCAGATGATTACCGCGACAGGGCGACTCTCAAGTACGGAGCCGAATTTACAGAATATCCCCGTTCGCGTGGAACTTGGAAAGAAAATAAGGAAGGCTTTTGTTCCAGCGACAGGGCATATTTTTGTGGATGCTGACTATTCACAGATAGAGCTTAGAATAATGGCTCATATGTCGGGAGATCCGGAATTAATTGAGGCATATAAAGAGGCTAAGGATATTCACAGAATTACCGCGAGCAAGGTATTTCATGTGCCCTTTGATGAGGTCACAGGTGAGCAGAGGCGGAACGCTAAGGCAGTTAATTTTGGAATTATTTATGGCATCAGTTCATTTGGCCTTGGCGAAAATCTGAATATATCAAGATATGCCGCCGAGGACTTTATTAAGGAATATTTTAGGACATTTCCGAGGGTCAAGAAATACCTCGATTCACTGGTCGCAAGGGCTAAGGACACAGGCTATGCAGAAACGCTCTTTGGAAGGAAAAGACCTATCCCGGAGCTTGAGTCCAATAACGGAAATATGAGAAAGTTTGGCGAAAGGGTAGCTATGAACGCTCCTATCCAGGGAACGGCAGCCGATATAATGAAGATTGCCATGAATAATGTGGAGAAGAGGTTAAGGGCGGATGCGCCAGAAGCAAAGCTCCTTCTTCAGATTCATGATGAGCTTCTTATAGAAGCGCCGGAGGAAGATAAGGATGAGGTTGGCAGGATACTTGCGGAGGAGATGGGAAAGGCTGTCGATTTGGCCGTTCCGCTCGAGTGCGAAGTAACCTATGGATATGATTGGTATGGGGTACACTAATATGCTTGTAATAGGTATAACTGGTGGTATTGGCTCGGGCAAGTCATTTGTCACGAAGGTTTTAAATGAAGAATACGGCGCATGTATTATTGATACTGACACCGTAGCTCACGAATTAATGGAGCCTGACGGTATAGTTTACAGCCAGGTCATTGATGCTTTCGGAGACGGTATCCTCTCCGAGGAAGGACTCATAGACAGGCGGAAGCTTGCGAGCATAATATTTACCGATAAGAAAAAACAGAATTTAATTAATTCCATAGTTCATCCGGCTGTCTCAAATGAGGTGGACAGGCGTATCGCTATTTACAGGGCTCAGAATGTAAAATATACTGCCATCGAAACTGCTCTCTTAATTGAGGCAGGCTACAAGAAAAAGTGCGACCGGGTCTGGTATATTTATGCGGATGAAAAAAGTCGCCTAAAACGCTTAGGTGATACCAGAGGTATGGATCCTAAAAGGGCGCGGGATGTATTTGACAAGCAGAAGAGCGAAGCTGAATTCAGAGAAATCGCCGATGATGTCATAGATAACAGTCGCGATGAGGAATTTACAAAAAAGCAGATAAATGACATTTTAAATAAATATATAAATGAACGAGAAAAGCTGTTTACAGGCAAGAAAATGGTGGAGTTTAAGTAATGGGCAGGAAAAAGGAAGATAATCCAAAGCTGGTTTTCGGACTTGATATCGGAACAAGAAACCTTGTAGGTGTCGTTGGCGCAAGGGTGAACGAGCATAAGTTTGAGGTTGCCGCCATGGATATGGCGGAGCATGAGACCAGGGCTATGATGGATGGACAGATTCACGATATCCCTAAGGTTTCTAAGTCTATTGCCGCTATGAAGGCAAGACTCGAGGAGAAGCTTGGCTTCGAGCTTGAAGATGTATGTATAGCAGCGGCGGGTCGTGTGCTTAAGACCGTGAATGTGAGGAGTGAGATAGACTTCGAAGAGGAAGTTATTGTAAATGCTGACCATATTCACTCGCTTGAGATGCTCGGTGTAGAGGAAGCCTATGAGAAAATAAGAAAAGAGACCGGCACGGAAAATGAATTTTTCTGCGTCGGGTATTCTGTTGTTCACTATTATCTAAACGGTGACATGATGGGAAATCTTGAGCAGCATAAGGCTACTAAGATTGAAGCGGAAATGATCGGGACATTTTTACCTGAGGACGTTGTAGACGGGCTCTATACATCGGTTGAGGGTGCCGGTCTCTCTGTCGCTAATCTCACCCTCGAGCCTATCGCCGCTATTGATGTCGCTATACCTGAGCGGTTCAGACTCTTAAATATAGCTCTTGTGGATGTCGGCGCGGGGACCAGCGATATCTGTGTTACAAACGATGGCGCGGTTATCGCCTATGGCATGATTCCTCACGCGGGCGATGAGCTTACGGAAATTATAGCTAAGCTCTGTCTCACTGATTTCAATACTGCCGATAAGATAAAAATTGACGCTTCAATGAATGACACGGTTAAGTACAAGGACATCCTGATGCTTACCCAGACAAAGCCGTCTAAGGAAATTATTGAGGCGATAACACCGACTGTTAATTCCATAACCGCTGAAATCGGCGCCAAGATTAAGGAATTAAATGGCGGTAAGAGTGTAAGCGCTGTCTTTGTTGTAGGGGGTGGCGGAAAGGTCACGGGCTTTACTGAGAGCCTTGCGAAGGTACTTGGACTTCCTTCTGAAAGAGTAGCCCTTCGAGGCAAGGAAGTACTGCAGGAGGTTGAGTTCGATGATGATACCTATGAGAAGGATCCACTTCTTGTCACTCCTATAGGAATTTGTTATAGCTACTATGAAGCGCGTAACAACTTTATTTATGTTACACTTAATGGTGACAGGATAAAGCTATATGATAACGGAAAATTGACGGTTCTTGATGTTATCATGCAGGAAGGATACACAAATGATGATGTCCTACCTAAGAGGGGAAAGACGATACATTTCACCCTCGACGGAAAGCGCCGTAATGAACGTGGTGAGTTAGGCGAGGCCGCTGATATCAGGTTAAATGGGGCGGCGGTAGGTATCAGTCATCCTGTTGAGAAGAATGATTCCGTTACAATTGTTCCGTCAACTACCGGAGCTGATGCCGTCATAACTATAGCTGATCTGCCTGAGATGAAGTCTTCATTTACCGTGAAGTATAATGACAGGGAGGTAAAATGCCCTAAGCTTGCTGAGGTAAACGGGGAGCTTGTATCCGGCTTTTATTCAATAAATGATGGTGACAAGGTAATAATCCGTGATTATTACACACTTTCACAGGTTATGGAGATGCTTGACATTCCTTACAAGGATGGCATTTTCGTAAATAATATGCCGGCCGATAAGGATACGAAAATATATGACCAGTTTACCGTTAGTGATAAGACCGCCGGCGCGGAGGCTCATGAATCTGCCGGGGCAGCTGCGGAAGCTGTAAAGAGCGAAGCTGTTGATATTTCGGAAGCTACTCCTGCTGATTCCGTGAGCTTCGATGACCTTCCTGACGGAGATGGGGAGGCGGATATAGAAGAAGCTGAGGCTCCGAAGACAAAAAGGCGTACACCTCCTGCAAGAACGATTAATGTAACGGTTAATGGTACGCCGGTAACGCTTACCGGAAAATCGAGTTACACATTTGTGGATGTACTTGACCATTATGAATTCGATATGAGCAAGTATAAGGGAGAACTCATCCAGATGATAAATGACAGAGTCCAGCACGATTTTATGGGCAGACTCCACGACGGAGATAATCTCACCTTGAAGTGGTCCGAGTAGTCGCATACTCCTTCAGTCAGCGCTGCGCTTATAGTGTATGCTCCTATGGAGCATACTAGTCATAGCCACCCACTTTGTGGGGCCCGCCTATGACAATAGCCAGCTCCCTCAAGAGGGAGCCTGATAAGGAATTGATTTCTTCATATTGATTTTCTTCGTATTTACAAAACACATTAAATATGTTAATATATACAAGTATGTTTAAAACAAAGACTTGCAAGAAGGTTGATAAATGAAGCTTTATACTATAGCGAGCGGCTCAAGCGGCAATTCAACGGTTGTGTCGGGTGAAAATTCCTCAATCCTTGTCGATTGCGGCGTGTCCTGCAAGCGTGTGACTGAGGGACTTAAGAGTGGAGCTCTTGAGCCGGATAACCTTGCGGGAATTTTCATAACTCATGAGCATTCCGATCACATAAAGGGGCTCAGGGTATTTCTTAAGAAATACAGGATTCCCGTATTTGCCACAGGAGGAACTATCGACGCGATTTTAACTATGTCCGGGATGAATGAGGTTGACAGGTCTCTCTTTAACATGATTAAGCCGGAAGAGAATATCAATATAGGCGGAATCAGCGTTAAGGCTTTTTCGATTCCTCATGACGCTGCCGATCCTGTAGGCTACAGCTTTACCGAAGGAAAGAAAAAGGTCTGTGTCGCTACTGACCTAGGCAAGATTACGGATATTATTGAGAGCCACATCGCGGGGGCGGACGCCATGGTACTTGAAGCGAATCATGATGTAAATATGCTTGAAGTAGGATCTTATCCTTACGCGCTTAAGATGAGGATTCTCTCTGACAGGGGGCATCTTTCTAATGAGAACTCGGGAAGACTCTTATCTGAGATTTGGGGTGAACAACTAAAGTACGTCTTTTTGGGACATTTATCAGCGGAAAATAATATGCCTCTGCTTGCGCTTCAGACGGTAATGGATGAAATGCTCGAGGCTCATCCGGGGTATGACAGGTTTACTAAAATAATGACAGCTGACAGGGACTGCCCTATGGTTCCTGTAAATATATAATAAAAAAGGGAGTATAGTATGAAAAGAGCGGTTTTATCTGTTGTTGGTAAGGACAGTGTGGGAATTATAGCGAAGGTCTGCACCTATCTTGCGTCTAAAAATATCAATATTCTTGATATCTCACAGACCATTGTGGATGGATTCTTTAACATGATGATGGTAATAGACATCACGAATGTAAATGATGAGTTTACAGCTATTATTGATGAGATAAGGTCTGTAGGTGAAGAAGTCGGCGTGACAATCAATGTACAGAGAGAAGAGATATTTGACCAGATGCACAGACTGTGACATCGCTTTAGCGATGCCACGTAGACCCGGCCTATTTTGCGAAGCAAAATTTTTATGGCCGGGGTATCCATTGTGACATCGCTTTAGCGATAAATTTTTATGGCCGGGGTATCCATTGTGACATCGCTTTAGCGATGCCACGTAGACCCGGCCTATTTTGCGAAGCAAAATTTTTATGGCCGGGGTATCCCGTATATAAGGAGAGTATTTTATGATTTCATTTGATGAGGTCCGCGAGACCAATGAAATGATAGAGCACGAGAACCTGGATGTCCGCACTATTACACTCGGCATCAGCCTTCTCGACTGTATCACTGATGATCTTGATAAGCTTAAGAAGAATATTTATGATAAAATAACTACAGTCGGTAAGAATCTTGTAAGCACCGGCGAAGCGATTGAGAAGGAATACGGTATTCCTATCGTAAATAAAAGAATTTCTGTAACCCCAATTGCCCTTGTCGGTGGTTCAGCCTGCAAGAGTCCTGAGGATTTCGCCGAGCTTGCGAGAACTCTTGACGCAGCTGCGCATACAACGGGAGTTAACTTTATCGGTGGTTATTCCGCATTAGTAAATAAAGGCACGACAAAGGCCGATGATATGCTTATGCGGTCTATCCCGGAGGCCCTTGCTACGACCGAAAATATCTGCTCATCCATCAATCTTGGCGCTACCAAGACAGGAATAAATATGGATGCCGTCGAGTTAATGGGACATATTGTCAAGCAGACAGCGGAGAAGACAGCAAATTATGACTCTATAGGCTGCGCAAAGCTTGTCGTGTTCTGTAACGCGCCGGACGATAATCCATTTATGGCGGGAGCCTTTCATGGCGTTACTGAGGCGGATGCAATTATAAATGTAGGTGTCAGTGGCCCGGGAGTCGTAAAATCAGTTCTTTCGCACTGCCATGACATGAGCTTCGGAGATCTCGCGGAGACTATAAAGAAGACTGCTTTTAAGATAACAAGAGTAGGGCAGCTTGTAGCTCTTGAGGCATCTAAGCGTCTGGGTATCCCGTTTGGCATAGTTGACCTTTCTCTTGCGCCTACGCCTGCTATCGGTGATTCAATCGCTGACATATTTAAGGAAATGGGTCTTGAGGAAGCGGGAGCTCCGGGTACAACGGCGGCTCTTGCTATGCTTAATGACCAGGTTAAGAAGGGTGGCGTTATGGCGTCATCATATGTCGGAGGACTTTCCGGAGCCTTTATTCCTGTAAGTGAAGATCAGGGCATGATAAATGCCGCTGAGTGTGGAGCGCTTACTATAGAGAAGCTTGAGGCTATGACCTGCGTCTGCTCTGTGGGTCTTGATATGATAGCTATACCGGGAGACACGAGTGACGCGACTATTTCGGGAATTATCGCGGATGAGCTTGCTATAGGTATGGTAAATCAGAAGACTACGGCTGTAAGGCTTATTCCGGTTATTGGTAAGGGCGTTGGAGAGACAGTTGAATTCGGAGGACTTCTCGGACACGCGCCGATAATGCCGGTTAATAAATTCGGGTGTGAGGAGTTTATCAAGAGAGGCGGAAGGATTCCGGCTCCAATTCATTCTTTTAAGAATTAATGGATAGACCGGCTGAGCCAGGCACCCACTTCGTGTGAGCCAGGCACTGCCGGTTCGGACGTATCCCTGCGCCGATTCACTCTTTTAAAAACTAGGAGAAGTCAGATGGAAACCAGAATGTGGAGCGAACTTCTCGAGCCCTACCACCAGGCGGTGGACGAGCTCCTTGTGAAGTTCAAGCACGTCAGAGAAGAATACAATCAGCGCGGTGAGTATTCTCCTATTGAATCTGTAATCGGCAGAGTAAAGCGTATCTCCAGCATTCTGGAGAAGGCCCAGAAGAAGGGAATAGCTCTTGACGATATAGAAGATAAGATAGAAGACCTCGCCGGCGTACGCATCATCTGCCAGTTTACCGATGATATTTACGCCGTGAGGGATATTATTAAAAACCGCAGTGATTGTGAGATAGTCGAGGAAAAGGATTATGTCACCCATTCAAAGAAGAGCGGCTATCGAAGCTATCACGTTATTATTAACTATAACGTTGAGACAGAGCTAGGCACCAAAACACTTAAAGTAGAAATTCAGATACGAACGCTCGCTATGGATTTCTGGGCGACGATAGAGCATTCCCTTCAGTATAAATATAAGGGGAAATTGCCTGCGAACGTATCGCAGAGACTTAACAATTCAGCTCAGGCTATAGTAAGCCTCGATGAGGAAATGTCAGCGATCAGGGATGAAATCGTTGACGCACAGAATTCATTTAAAATTAAGGCGAGAATTGTATCTGAGATTCTCAATAATATTCAGAACCTGTACAGGGTGGCTAACGACCGAGAGGTTACCAAAATACAGGATGAATTTTATGAGATTTACGAAAGGGGAGACCTTGATACCCTTGAAAAATTTGACAGGGAGCTTGACCATATAGTGGAAGGTTACCACAGTCAGAGTCTGCCTGCATTTGACCTTGGAGATGACTGATGGATTTACCTGTTAATTTTACTGATAGAATTAAGAAAGAACTTGGCGGCGAATATGACTCATTTATTATAAGCTACGATGAGAAGCCGCTGTCCGGCATAAGACTTAACAGACTTAAAATTTCACCCGATAAATGGGAGAAATTATCGGGAGTTTCACTCAATAAAATTCCGTGGATAGATAACGGATATTATTATGACGCGAATGAGTGGAACGCCTCTAAAAGTCCGTTTTATTATGCCGGACTTTTTTATATACAGGAGCCTTCGGCCCAGACTCCCGCAAATGTTCTGCCTGTAGAGCCCGGAATGAGAGTGCTTGACCTCTGCGCAGCTCCGGGCGGTAAGAGCACCGAGCTCGCCGCGAAGCTGCAGGGAAAAGGCTTACTTGTGTCAAATGATATTTCTGCGACCAGAGCCAAGGCCCTTGTGAAAAATCTTGGTGTATTTGGCGTTAAGAATGCTTTAATAACAAGCGAGGAACCGGGGAAATTACTTGAATATTTCCCGGGATTTTTTGATAGAATTCTCGTTGATGCTCCTTGCTCAGGCGAAGGAATGTTCCGTCGCGAGCCGGCGGTTATGAAGAATTGGGAGCAGTACGGCACGAAGTATTATAATGACATTCAGAAAAATATTATTCTTAAAGCTGCCGATATGCTCGCCCCGGGCGGAATGATGGTCTACAGCACCTGCACATTTTCTCCTGATGAGGATGAAGGTACACTCGATTATTTATTATCCGAGCGTCCTGAATTTTCGGTAATTAAGATAGAAAATAATTACGAAGGCTTTGACAATGGCCACCCTGAGTGGATTAATTCCGGCAGGGAAGAAATAAGAAACGCAATTCGTATCTGGCCTCATAGGATGAAGGGCGAGGGGCATTTTATTGCCTTACTTAAGAAGGCAGATACGGGAGAGCGTTTCTCATCGATGACAAAAACAATACCTGTCAAATTAATGTCAGATGAAAAGGAATTTCTCTTAAATAACGGAATAAAGGAGGTTGAATTAAGCCGCCTTGAGCTACATGTAGATAAGCTATATCTTATTCCCGAAGGTCTTCCCGATGTCACTGGCTTAAGAATTCTTAGGAACGGCCTCTATATAGGTGACAGGAAGAAGGGACGTTTCGAGCCCTCTGAGCCATTTGCCATGAGTCTTAAACGTGAGGATATTAAATACTATCTGGCCCTTCCTAAGGACGATGAAAGGGTAATCAGGTATCTTAAGTGTGAGACTATAGATATAAGTGATGAAGAAAAAAAGGCAAACGACCTTGATAAGGCAGAAAACGGAGCCTATGTAATTATCGGCATAGAGGACTATCCTCTGGGATGGGGAAAGGTGTCTTCTAATACAATTAAAAATAAATATTTTTCGGGCTGGAGGATGATGTAATGGCAGAGAAAAATACCATAAGGCTTGATAAATATTTGGCCGATATGGGAGTCGGAACCAGAAAAGAGGTCGGTCGGATGATAAGAAATCAGGCCGTATCCGTAAATGATGTTGTGGTTCGTGACAGCGCCTATAAGGTTGATATTAATTCCGACAAGATTATTGTCGCCGGTAATGAATTAGGTTATCAGAGCTTTTATTACTATATGCTAAATAAACCGGCAGGCTGTATAACTTCTACAGAAAAGGGCCCGACCCCTACGGTTATGGATGTCCTGAGAACAGCGGGGCTTGAATGCCCGAGGTTTGATGAATTGTCACCTGTGGGGCGGCTTGATATAGACACCGAAGGCTTACTCTTAATTACGAATGATGGAGCCCTGAACCATGACTTACTCTCACCGGCGAAGCACGTAAAGAAGACCTATTACGTAGAGACATCTGAAAAAATAAAAGATAGCGATATTAAGAAGTTTAATGACGGTATGGATTTAGGAGATTTCGTGGCAAAGCCTGCCGATCTGACAATTATCGATGATACGCATGCCCTGGTTACTATTAGCGAGGGTAAATTTCATCAGATAAAACGGATGTTTAATAAATGCGAAAATGAAGTTGTTTACCTAAAACGGATAAGTATGGCCTGTCTTAAGCTCGATGAAAGTCTTGAAACAGGAGACTTCCGTGAACTCACTGATGAAGAAATAAAAGCGCTGAAGGAAGAAAATAATAAATGAAAAAAGAAAAACCTGAGAAATTTTCAAAGGAATATTTCTCTTATAGGAAAAGAAATCTGCTCTTAAATATGCTTATTAATTTCGCTGTTGCCATGGGTATATTTATCCTTGGCCTTGCCTTAAATAAATGGCAGGCGAGAAATATATTTACGGTTGTGGCGATATTATTTGTGCTTCCTATCGCAAGAAGCTTTACGGTATTGATTACGATATTACCTTATAAGCCTGTATCAAAAGAGGATGTGGAAAAAGCCGAACAGGCAATCGCCGGGAAGGGAATGCTTCTTTATGAATCAGTCTTTACTTCAAGCGAGCGGGCCATGCATTTATCACTCATTGCTCTGCAGAAAGGGCATATCACAGCCTATGATGCTCCGGGCTCTGAAGCCGGTGAGAAGAAGCACGAAACCAACATGAAGGAAGCGAAAAAATATATCGATACCCATCTTAAGAACCAGGGCCTTGGAGAAAAAATTGTTATCTATGACGATATCGATAAGTTTATAAATTCACTTCCTGACAGGCCCTATGATGAGGGAACGAGGGCAGAGCTTGAAACCTTAAAGAAATCAATGGAGTATTTTGTCGTATGATATTATTAAAGGTTAATGATTCCGAGAGCGGAGGCAGGCTCGATAAGTTCGTAGCGAGGTTTTTAAAGGAAGCACCGACTTCATTTATCTACAAAATGCTCCGAAAGAAAAATATTACTCTTAACGGCAATAAGGCGACAGGAGCTGAAAAGCTGATTGCCGGTGATGAAATAAAATTATTTCTCGCCGATGAGACTGTAATTAAATTCGGTGGGAAAGTGGAAAGCTCTCCTAATACCTCTCAAAATATAAGTGCGACTGACAGACAAATTCATGAGGAGTATGAAAAATATAAGGTGCTTAGATGGCCTTACGAGAAACCACAAATTATTTATGAGGATGAGGATATATTAGTCATAAATAAGCCTGCGGACGTGCTTTCTCAGGGAGCTGAGAAGGACGATATTTCTTTAAATGACTATATAATATATTATTTAATTACCGAAAAAAACTTCACTGAGGATAATCTAAGAAGGGTCAGACCTTCAGTAACCAACAGGCTTGACAGAAATACAAGCGGTCTTATTTTAGCGGGGAAGACCTTAGCCGGTTTGAGATTCTTATCTGAGATAATTAAAGAGCGGAAAATAGAAAAATATTATCTCACGATTGTAAAGGGAAAAATATCAGAGAAGAAGCTTGTTAATTCATATCTTCTTAAATCGAAGACTCATAACCAGGTAAAAATATTTGATGAGCCTTACGAGGACGCTTCATTAATTTCAACCGAATATGAGCCATTGGCATTTAATGACAGAGCGACTCTCTTACGGGTAAAATTAATAACAGGAAAAAGCCACCAGATAAGGGCGCATTTAGCTTATCTCGGTCACCCTGTTATAGGTGATCCAAAGTACGGTGACAAAAGGGAAAACACAGAGGCGGCGAGATTGGGTATCCACTTCCAGCTGTTGCACTCGTATGAGACTGTTTTTCCCGAGGATTGTGGCGATAAATTCGCAAGACTTAACGGAAAGCGTTTTTATGCGATGGTTCCTGATTATTTTCTTAAAACAGCGGAAAGGTACAAAATAGCGGAATGCCTTCATGGAGCAGCAGGGGCTTAAGAGGTT
This sequence comes from uncultured Eubacteriales bacterium, assembly GCA_900314885.1. Lineage (GTDB taxonomy): Bacteria > Bacillota > Clostridia > Lachnospirales > Lachnospiraceae > Catonella. The sequence continues at coordinate 83,675 of OMWY01000008.1, read as the reverse complement.
CCCTTCTTGAGCACCTTATTAATATTTCAAATGAAACCTACAGGGAAGAGAAGCTAGCCTTGGTGCAGAAGGTTCCGACTCCTATTACACCTGTAAAAATAGATCCGGAGTCACGGCATATAACTCTTGCTTATTTTGAACAGCAGAGTACTGTTGATTATATAGGAGCGGTCCAGGGAATACCGGTCTGCTTTGACGCAAAGGAATGCAAGGCCACATCATTTCCACTCGCTAATGTCCATGAGCACCAGATAAAATTCATGCGTGACATGGAAAATCAGGGCGGCGTGGCATTTATGATAATATACTTTGCTGAGAAGGAAGAGTATTATTACTGTCCCTTTAAGGAGATAGAAAAATACTGGAACAGGGCTAAGGAGGGCGGTCGTAAGAGCGTTAAGCTTTCTGAGTTTACTGAAGGGTGGCTTATAGGGAACAGGCCCGGAATCCCTGTTCATTACCTTGAAGCAATAAATAATGACCTTGCTAAAAGAGATGGTTGACAATTATAGCTTTAAAATATATAATACTCATGTATGCTTTATTTCTCTACCATATTAGCACTTTAAATAACTATAGTGAGGTATGCAAATGCAGTTACAGGCAAGACTTCTTCATACACCTGAGGGGTTCAGGGATATGTATGACGGTGAGTGCCGCGATGAGAAGAGCGCGGAGCATAAGATAATAAAGACTATGCACCTGATGGGGTTTGAGGATGTACGTACACCGGGGCTTGAGTATTTTGATGTCTATAAGAAGGAACGTGGGACGGTACCGGGAAATGAGATGTACCGATTTTTTGACGCGGATGGAAATACGCTTGCCCTCCGCCCTGATATAACACCGGGGATAGCGAGACTGTCGGCGAGATATTTCGCTGATTCAAGTAAGCCTCTAAGGTTCTGCTATTGCGAGCAGACATACAGGAATATACCGGGACTTCGGGGTAAATTAAAGGAGAGAACCCAGACCGGAGTGGAGCTCATAGGGGATGACTCTGTTCTAGCCGATGCTGATGTGATAATTACTGCTGTGAAGAGCCTGCTTTCCGTGGGCATGAAGGAATTCCAGATAGAGGTAGGGTCAGCTGCGTTTTTAAACAGCCTTATAGAGCCGCTGTCGCTTTCTGATGAGGATATGGCGACCTTACGAAACCATATCGACAATAAGAATAAATTTGCCCTAAAAGCTTTTCTTGATACTAAAAAGGACAGGATTCCTAAGGCGAGAATAGATGTGCTTACAGGGCTCACAGATGATTTCGGAACATTAGCTGAGATTATGTCTATGGAAAATATAAAGCCCGTGACGGAGGATGATTCATTTTACAGGACCTATGAGGCCCTTAAACGCCTTAAGAAAATAGATGATATCCTGGGAGCCTATGGTGTGAGTGACTATGTTACGTATGATCTTGGCCTTATAGGAAAATTAGGCTATTACACGGGAATTATTATCAGAGGCTATACTTATGGGTCCGGAGAGTCTATAGTATCAGGGGGGCGCTATGATGACCTTGTGAGCCAGTTTGGAAAGAACGCTCCGGCGGTAGGCATGGCGATAAATATGGATCTCCTGATAGAGGCCTTGAGGAAGTCGGGCATAAATCCGCATAAGCCGGGTAAATTGATTCATATTATCACACCACCTGACCGTATGCAGGACGCTGTTAAGCTTCGCTCGGATTTTATGGAAAAGGAAAAGGCGTCTGATATTATTATCGATGAAAATGCGGTGAGCATCCGCACAGAGGAGGAAGACCAGTGAGATATATTACAGTTGCCCTCGCTAAGGGGAGGCTTGCGAAGAAGGCCATGGCTCTTTTCACGAAAGCCGGTTTTCCGTGCGAGGAAATGGAGGACCCTGACACGAGGAAGCTTATCTTTGAAAATAAGGAAGCAGGTATGAGATTTTTCCTTGCGAAGGCCCCTGATGTCCCGACCTACGTGGAGTACGGAGCGGCTGACATAGGAATTGTCGGTGAGGACACTATAGCTGAAGAGGGCAGAAAATTATACGAGGTACTTGACCTTGGCTTTGGAAAGTGTAAAATGTGTATAGCGGGCCTTCCTAAGTCTCGTGAGGTCCTTGATAACGGAAGCCTTATAAGGGTAGCGACAAAGTACCCTAATATCGCGAAGGATTATTTTTATAATAAGCGCCACCAGACCGTGGAAATTATCAAGCTAAACGGTTCCATAGAGCTTGCGCCTATTGTTGGACTTTCGGAGGTCATTTGTGATATAGTGGAGACAGGAACCACTCTTCGCGAGAATGGCCTTGTCGTCTTCGAGGAGGTCCTTCCGCTGTCGGCCCGCATGGTTGTAAACGAGACCAGCATGAAGATGGAAAAGAGCAGAATAAACGAAATTATTGACAAATTGACTGCGAATTTGCAAAATTAGTAAATATTACTAATGATAACATTAAAGGGGGATACATGGCCGAACCATTTAGAATTAAGTATCAGGATATAAAGTCTCTGGTAAAACTTTATAGAGACAATTTGGGAGATTTCTTGGATAACGCTGAAGAGTGTAAACAGTCCGTTCAGTCTCTTATAGATGACGAATCATTTAAAGGCGCAACGGCAGATACTATTAAAGCTTACCTTAGCGAAGTGGTAATGACAATATTACAGTCAGCCGAGATAATAGCTCAGACAATGCTCGATTATATCGGTGTTTATTTGATTGAGTATGGTTCTATTGACAACTCAAAGAAATTCAACCTTATACAGGAGGAACTACAAGATTTTAAGAAGGATTTAAATAAGGACAGCTGTGACACCAATGATATGCAGGACGTAACGGATCACGAAAAGAATACATATAAGAAAATAAAGTCTGATATTATACCGCTTATCACAGCACTAAATAAGAACCTTGAAAATATAAAATTAAATTACTCAAATGTCAGCCTTTATAAGCTTGGTACATTTCCTACAAGTCCCGACTTGGTAAACCTTGTGAACCTCGTAAATGTTGCGGTAAATAACCACAACGTTCATCAGAGTGAATACGAAGCCGACTGGGAGAAAATAACTTATACACTTAATGCTGATGATCGGAAGTCCGCTGGCGTATGGAAGACGATAGGAGGAATATCGTTAGCTGCAGGGGGCATAGCATGTGTAATATTAACTGCCGGAGCAGCAACTCCTGTGGTTGCGTATTTAGGCCTGGCAGCAGGGACAGGTAGCGCTTTGTTTGGCACGAGTGATACAATAGAAGGAACAGCCGATATATATTACGGTAGCATAGGAGATGCGACTACAGTTGCACCAAATCCACTACTTTATAGTCCATTATTTAATGGAGATAGAACGTTTTATAATGACACGGAATTTGTTTTTGGACTTGCGTCGTCAGTTTTTGCTCCCGTAGGAAAAGCAAATCCTGTTACTTTTCGAGGTGCAGCCCAAGTTGCCGGTAAAACCATAACTTCTTTGGGCTTTGGAGGTGCTACCGGTGAACTTAGTGCTACAGTTGCTAATAATTTTGGCGCTGATGAAAATGAGGTTCAGACCGCTCGATTAATTGGTGGCATGATAGGCGGAAAACTTTCTTCTGATGTAATGGAAGGACAATTATTTGTAAAAGAAACTAAAATTGTATGTTCTGCCAAGGATATAAATGATCATAATCTTACAGAATCTGCTAAAGAAACTTATCTTAAGTTTTGCGCTGATTCTTTTAAGAGCAGTGAATCATTTGAAAATTCTCTTTCTAGCGAAACGAAAAAGATGACAATTGAAATAAATTGTAATTCTACATGCCGGTTGAATGAAAACCTTAATGGAGGCATAACGATATCTGAGCTATCAAATGGTTTGTCATCCGCAGAAAGAACGAGGCTACAGGATATACGAAATTCAGTCCCAAAAATAACTCCTAATACCGTAATGCAAAAGGTTATCCCTAAAGACGACGTGATAAAATATCTTAACGGGGAATATAAGGGAATTATATCAGCGATGCAGCGATTTTTAAAATTGACAAGTTTCATAACGAGAAGATGATTGCTGTTTATGATGGTTTTGGTTTTACAGACCACATTGGAAAGTGAGATTTATATGTTTGCATTATATGGTAACAAGGTTTATAATTACAGTAATTTTCGCAATAGACCAATGATAATGACGCATGATGTCAGTAAAGCGGATGAAAGTTTTGAAAACCGTGGCGATTATTACATAAAAGGGATTTCTATGTCAGATTCCAAGCTACAGGAAATATATGATTTGCATTTTTATGTTGATTATAGAGATTCTGTGGAGAGTAATATCAGCTGGAATGTAGATGAAGGCGCAGAACTGCATAGGGTACCTGATATCGAGAAGAATGAAGTAGGTCTGTTGGTTCTTCATGACTCTCAAGGCAGTGGTTGGACTCAGTGCGATAAGAATGAGGCAAGTAAAATTATTTTTCTTTCTGATTGCGATAAACTATATGTTGAGAAAATTTATCATTTCAGCAAAGAAAACAGTGATATGAAAGTAAAGCGCATTGAGGTTAGTGATGAGGAATTTAAAAGGGCTATGGTATCAGCCAGATTGAAAAATAACTAAGGAGGAACGAGGAAAATGAAAAAGATAAAGTTAAACGCTGAGACTAGAAAAAATATAGAAGAGAACCTTATTAAGAGAAGTCCGTCTTCTTTTGGTGAGTACCAGGAGAGGGTAGACGCGATACTTGCTGAGGTTAAGGCCAAGGGAGACGAGGCTGTATTTTCTTATACTAAAAAATTTGACGGCGCGGATATCAACGCATCAAATATAAGGGTCACTGATGACGAAATAAAGGAAGCCTATAATAAGGTCGAAGATAGGTTCGTAGAGGTTATAAGGAAGGCAATAAAAAATATCCGTGAATATCACGAACACCAGTTAAGGAATTCCTTTTTTATTCCTAAGCCTGATGGGACTATATTAGGCCAGAAAATAACTCCGCTTAAGAACGTCGGTGTTTATGTTCCGGGCGGAAAGGCAGCATACCCATCAAGTGTTCTTATGAACGTAGTTCCTGCGAAGGTAGCGGGAGTCGATAATATAATTATGGTGACACCGCCGGGAAAAGATGGTAAAATATACGAGGGCACCCTTGTAGCAGCCCATGAGGCGGGAGTTACCGAAATATACAAGGTTGGCGGAGCCCAGGCTATAGCTGCCCTTGCGTATGGAACCGAGACTATTCCTAAGGTTGATAAGATTGTGGGCCCTGGGAATATTTACGTGGCTCTCGCTAAGAAGTCTGTGTACGGCCTGGTTAGCATAGATTCTGTCGCCGGACCGTCAGAGGTTATGGTACTTGCCGATGATACGGCGAATCCCGAGTACGTTGCTGCCGACCTTCTTTCTCAGGCTGAGCACGATCAGATGGCTAGCGCTATCTTAGTTACGACATCAGAAAAATTAGCTGATGAGGTCGCTAAGTGGATAGATAAATTTGTTCCGACCTTAAGTCGTAAGGAGATTATCGAAAAGTCACTTGAAAATTACGGATATATATTGATAGCGAAGGACATGGACGAGGCGATAGACTGCGTTAATCAGATAGCGAGCGAGCACCTTGAGATAATTACGGCTAATCCCTTTGACGCTATGACGAAGGTAAGAAACGCAGGCGCTATATTTATAGGTGAATGGTCCAGTGAGCCTCTTGGAGATTATATGGCAGGGCCGGACCACGTGCTTCCTACAAGCGGCACCGCGAAGTTCTTCTCGCCTCTTGGCGTTGATGATTTTATTAAGAAGTCAAGCGTAATATTTTACTCAAGGCCTGCTCTAAAGGAGCTTCACGAGGATATAGAGTATTTTGCCAAGGCAGAGGGACTTACGGCTCACGCTAATTCAATCGCAGTAAGATTTAAGGACGAATGAGAGGGTGGAAAATATGGCTAGAAGCGCTGTAATAGACAGGAAAACACTTGAAACAGATATTCACCTTGAGCTTAATCTCGATGGCACGGGGAAGGCTGACATAGAGACGGGCATAGGCTTCCTCGATCACATGCTTAACTCATTTGCCAAGCACGGCTTCTTCGACCTCGTCTGCAAATGTCATGGCGATTTATACGTGGACGGCCACCATACGACTGAGGATATAGGAATCGTCTTAGGACAGGCTATAGGGGAGGCTGTCGGAGATAAGAAGGGAATCCATCGGTACGGCCAGTACGTGCTTCCTATGGATGAGGCGCTTGTGGTGTGCGCCCTTGACCTCTGCGGAAGGCCTTATTTAGGCTATGACCTGAGGCTTCCTTTCGAGATGGTCGGATCATTTTCAAGTGAACTCGTAAAGGAATTCTTCTACGCGGTTTCATACAGCGCGATGATGAATCTCCATATAAGAGAGCTTGCGGGCGAAAATACTCACCATATTATAGAAGCTTCCTTCAAGGCATTTGCGAGAGCCCTGAGAGAGGCGGTTGATATTGACCCGCACGTAAACGGTGTGCTTTCAGCGAAGGGAAAATTATAATGGAAAATATGAAGCTTCTGTACGCGGATATAAACGCTATAAGCGAAAATGAGGAAAAACTTGCTAATCTTGTCTCGGAATATCAGAAAAACGGGATGGACGGGGTCTATATATATGATTTCTCGACCGATGGCGAGGTTCGCGAGGAATTTTTTTCTAAACTTCGGAAAATTCATGAGAAATGCGGGATACGCTTTAAGACGGGTATCTACGCGGGGAGATTTGAGGATATAAAGAAGGCTTACTACACCGGTGCCGAGACCGTCTATATGAGGCTTACATCAGATATGGAGGCTGTAGCCGCGGGTCTTGCGAGATTTGGCGCTGACAGAGTGGGTCTTGAGCTCGACTATTCAAAGGATGAATGTACGGAAGAAAGGTTCCGGAAAATAAAGGAAATGGGAATCACCAACATCATGATAAAGCATGTGGATGATTCCGACGCTTTCTTTGAGAGGCTTAAGAATAGCGGATTCACGGTATTTCTGAGGGACAGCCTTAAGAGGCATGATCTTACATCTCTTCTTAAGTATGAGGTCACAGGCGGTGTCGCTACGACTCTCTATCAGGGAAAGGATGTAAGGAAGATTAAGGAAGAGCTTAAGACTTCAGGAATCCCTGTCTATGAGGCTAAAAGCGCTATTCCATTTTCAGAATTCAAGCTCAATTCTGACGGTCTTATACCGTGTGTCACAACAGATTTTGACACCGGAGAAGTTTTAATGCTTGCATATATGAACGAAGAGTCTTATAATAGGACTGTTGCGACCGGTAAAATGAACTACTATAGCAGAAGCAGACATGAGCTGTGGGAGAAGGGCGACACGTCGGGACATTTTCAATACGTTGTATCTCTGTCAATAGACTGTGATAAGGATACGATACTTGCGAAGGTCCACCAGGTCGGCGCTGCCTGCCACACGGGTCATCACTCATGCTTCTACACTGACCTTGCGAAATTCGAGGATAACAGGCGTGAAACGGGCTCGCTTTCTGTATTTGATGATGTATATAATACGATTATGGACAGAAAGGAGCACCCGAAGGAAGGCTCTTATACGAATTACCTCTTTGACAAGGGTATAGATAAGATTCTCAAGAAATGCGGCGAGGAGTCTACGGAAATAGTAATAGCGGCTAAAAATCCTGACCGTGCTGAGCTTCGCTATGAGATAGCTGATTACATGTATCACCTTATGGTGCTTATGGCTGACAGCGGCCTTAAGTGGGAGGATATATGTGAAGAGCTTGCAAGCCGTGAATGACTACCGGGTGCTAATATATAATAAGATTTAACTGGAGGCTACTAATTTTGAAGGCGTACGGAGTAAACGAACTCAGAGAGATGTTCTTAAGGTTTTTCGAAGAGAAGGGACATCTCAGGATGAACAGCTTTTCGCTGGTACCGCACAATGACAATTCTCTTCTTATCATCAATTCAGGCATGGCGCCTCTTAAGCCATACTTCACAGGCCAGGAGATTCCGCCGAGAAGAAGGGTAACTACCTGCCAGAAGTGCATTCGTACCGGTGATATTGAAAATGTCGGCAAGACCGCAAGACACGGTACATTTTTTGAAATGCTCGGGAATTTCTCATTCGGTGATTATTTTAAGAATGAGGCTATTCCGTGGGCATGGGAATTTCTTACAGAGGTTGTAGGTCTTGATCCTGACAGGCTCTATCCGTCAGTATATGAGGGAGACGATGAAGCCTTCGAGATATGGAATAAGAAGATGAATATCCCTGCCGACAGGATATATAAGTTTGGCAAGGAAGACAATTTCTGGGAGCACGGTTCGGGTCCTTGCGGTCCATGTACCGAAATCTACTATGACCGTGGTGAGAAATACGGCACAGGCCCTGAGGATGTTATGGGCGGTGAAGGCGACAGATACATGGAAGTATGGAACGTCGTTTTCTCACAGTTTAACAATGATGGCCATGGAAATTATTCAGACCTTATTCAGAAGAACATCGATACCGGTATGGGTCTCGAAAGACTTGCGGTCGCTGTTCAGGATGTAGGTTCTATTTTTGATGTCGATACACTTAAGGCTCTTCGTGATGATGTCTGCTCTATGGCAGGCGGTGTGGAGTATGAGAAGCCGGGTACTGAAGAAAGTGATGTTAGTGTCCGTATTATTACCGACCATATCCGTTCCACGACATTCATGATAAGTGATGGAATCATGCCTTCGAACGAAGGCAGGGGCTATGTCCTTAGGAGAATCATACGTCGCGCCATCCGTCACGGAAGGAAGCTTGGTATAGAGGGCTCTTTCCTTCCTAAGCTTGCCGAGTCGGTTATAAGAGGCAGCAAGGATGGTTATCCTGAGCTCGAAGAGAAGCGTGACTTTATTATAAATGTTATTGCTAAGGAAGAGGAAAAGTTCGAGAAAACTCTCGATCAGGGTATGGAAATCCTTAACGGTATGGAGGATGAGCTTACTAAGTCAGGTAAGACCATCCTTTCGGGCGAGGATTCCTTTAAGCTTTATGATACATTCGGCTTCCCTCTTGACCTTACAAAGGAAATCATTGCCGAAAAGGGCTTCACGCTTGATGAGGATGGCTTTAACAGAGCTATGGCTAATCAGCGCGAGACAGCGAGAAAGGCCCGTAAGACCACTAATTACATGGGCGCCGATGCCACAGTTTACGAGCAGATTGACGCAGGCCTTACTTCAGAGTTTGACGGCTATGACAAGACTGAGCTCGATGCTAAGATTATTGCCTTGGCTGAGCTTCACAGCGCTGATGAGGATGAGGAAAACGCTATAACAAGCGCTCTTTCCGACGGTATGAAGGGAGCGATTATTACTGATGTTACTCCTTTCTACGGCACAATGGGCGGCCAGGTCGGTGATATTGGCCTGATTGAGTCCGCGAACGGTACATTTAAGGTAGAGAGCACAGTACATGTAGCGGGTAGCAAGATTGCCCATATAGGAACTGTTACCAAGGGCATGTTTACCAATGGCGAGAAGGTTACTCTTAAGGTTGACAAAGAGGCGAGACTTGCTACCTGCCGCAACCACAGCGCTACCCATTTGCTTCAGAAAGCGCTGAGGGATGTACTCGGAACTCATGTAGAGCAGGCAGGCTCCTATCAGGACGCTTACAGAACGAGGTTTGACTTCAGCCACTTCGAGGCGATGACACCTGACCAGATAAAGAAGGTTGAGGATATCGTAAATGAGAAGATAAGTGAGAATCTTCCTGTTGTTACGAAGGTCATGTCTATTGAGGAAGCTAAGAAGACCGGCGCTATGGCTCTCTTTGGTGAGAAATACGGCGATAAGGTAAGAGTTGTTATGATGGGCGACTACTCTAAGGAATTCTGCGGTGGAACTCATGTCACGAATACGGGAGTTATCGGCCAGTTTAAGATCTTGTCGGAGAGCGGTGTGGCAGCAGGCGTAAGACGAATTGAGGCTATTACCGGAAATAATGTCCGCAAGTATTACGACGGTCTTGAAGAAACTATTAATTCTCTTGCTAAGGCACTTAAGAGCGAGCCTTCCAAGCTCCTTGAGAGGGTAGAGCATCTGCAGGCAGAGCTTAAGGAGGCTCACTCAGAAAATGAATCCTTAAAGCAGGCAGCAGCGAAGAGTGCCCTTGGAAATGTCATGGATTCCGTGCAGGATGTAAATGGTGTCAAGGTTCTCGCCGTCAAGGTAGCCGACACCGATATGGGCGAGCTGAGAAACCTTGGAGACGATCTTAAGGCAAAGCTTGGCGATGGTGTAGTATTCCTTGCGTCCGGCAAGGACGGCAAGGCTAATCTCATTGCCATGGTCGGTGATGAGACAGTAAAGAAGGGCATTAAGGCAGGAGACCTCATCAAGGCTATCGCTCCTATCGTAGCCGGTGGCGGCGGTGGAAGACCTAATATGGCCCAGGCCGGAGGCAAGGATCCTTCTAAGATTGATGATGCCATAGCTGCGGTTCCTGTTGAAATAAAAAAGGTTCTTGACAAATAACAACTTACGTAGTATAATAAAGCTTGTGCTATGGATTAAACCCAATCAGTTGTAAGCACAATCAATACATTCACAACTGGAGGGGAGGGTAGGTAGATATGTCAAGCGTTATTGTAAAAGAGAATGAAACTCTTGATAGTGCTCTTCGTCGTTTTAAGAGAAATTGCGCTAAGGCTGGTATTCAGCAGGAGATTCGCAAGAGAGAGCATTACGAGAAGCCGTCAGTCAGACGTAAGAAGAAGTCTGAGGCTGCTAGAAAGCGTAAGTTTAAGTAATCAGTTGTTTTGAACGTTTAAAGGACGCAGAGGCTACGGCTTCTGTGTCCTTTTGCTGTTTAGTAAAGGGGCATTAGTGGAAGCAGTTGTAAATATACCGGCAGGAAAGGAAACAGAGCTTGCCGGACCATTTGATTCATATATCAGGAAAATAGAACAGGCCTTTCATGTGTCATTTTTATTCAGGGACGGAGAGGCGAGACTTAAGGGAGAAGACGGTGATCTTAAGAGAGCTGTCGCGGTTATAGAGGAGCTCTCAGAGCTGCTTAATGCGGGAGGTACCGTGACCGAGCAGTCCGTGAATTATGCCATAGATTTAAGCAGGGAGAAGAAGATATTGGACGAGAATAAGGAAAATAATGAGCACTTGGCTGATATAGATAAAGAGGTAATTGCCTATACTGCTACGGGGAAGCCTGTAAAGCCTAAGACCATAGGGCAGAAGAGCTATGTGGAAAGTATCCGTGACAGGATGATTGTCTTCGGTATAGGACCTGCCGGAACGGGTAAGACCTATCTCGCTATGGCTATGGCGATTACGGCCTTCAAGAATAATGAGGTTGAGCGGATTATTTTGACGAGGCCGGCTATAGAGGCGGGCGAGAAATTGGGATTTCTGCCGGGGGACCTGCAGAGCAAGGTAGACCCATATCTCAGGCCTCTCTATGACGCTCTTAACCAGATTATGGGAGCTGAATCCTTTCACACCAATTCCGAGAAGGGACTTATAGAGGTAGCTCCTCTTGCCTACATGCGAGGAAGGACCCTTGACAACGCCTTCATTATTCTTGATGAGGCGCAGAACACGACTCCGGCCCAGATGAAGATGTTCCTTACGAGAATCGGTTTCGGGTCAAAGGTTGTTGTAACGGGCGACCTTACGCAGAAGGACCTGCCGGGCAGTACCCAGTCCGGTCTTGAGCAGGCGCTTAAGGTACTTAAGAACGTAGACGAGATTGGATTTTCTTACCTTACGAACAAGGATGTTGTAAGACATCCTCTGGTTCAGAAGATTGTCATGGCTTATGATAGGTATGATAAGCAGATGGCAGCTAAAAATAAGACGAGAGGACTCAGAAAGTAAATGAGCCGGATTGAAGGTGCTGTAGAAGAAAATCAGGAGAAGCCTAAACGGAATTATATAATATTTCTCTCCATTCCGCTCGGTTTCCTCCTTGGCTTCTTCAGATTTAATGAACCCTATGATATTATAGGATTATTGCTATTCCTTTTGATACTCTGCTTCGTCTATGACGTATTTGACAAGTCGGTAGCGAGTCAGAGAGATAAGCCTGCTGACAGGATAAACGAAACCCTGTCACAGCTTGGGTATATAATTATTGTCGCGGGAGCCCTTGTAGCGAATATACCGTATATAAGCTTTATTTATATATTCGGCGTTCTGCTGACAGCTGTATTCGCCGGCCTTGTGAGGGCTCTGGCGGGGGTGTGCGTTTTCGCTTCCATGATGATTATGTTCTCCGGCGCTGAAACGTCCTTTATGGTAGTAAGCTTTGTTACCGCTATTCTCTGCGTGGTGCTTACGAGGTACATGGATGACAGGGAGAGTCTGCTCTATATTATCCTGACGATAGCGGGTATAGATGTTGCGCTTTATCTGATATTTAATCAATTTTCCTTAAACGGGCTTTTTACACGTGAGCATTTATGTGATGCTATAGTAATAATTGGTTCTGTCTTCGCAAGCTACGCTCTAGGGAAAAAGTTCCATGTAATCGGCGAGGAAGCGGTTGCGGAAGAGAACCATGCGGAAAGCGAGCCTGAGCCCGTAGAAGAAACCGCGCAAGAACCGGAAGAAGGAATTGCGCCGGAGGCTGAGGCAGTGAAGGAAGAAACTGTTTTCACTGATCCTTCTGAAGTCGTTTACGAGCTTGACGCCTATGATGAGGCTGACAACGAGGAGCCTGAGGAGGCGGAAATTACTGTAATACCGCCTGAGCCGGAGTCTGACACAGAGGTGAACTCTGTGGATGAGAATATTAAGGAGCCTGAGGCGAAGATAGAAGAGCAGGAAGAAGAAAAGGCAGAAGAATCGGAAGAACCGAAAGAAGCTATCAAGCCTCGCCCTGATTATCTGTCACTTATATCAGATGATTTTGAACTTGTTAAGCTTGTCAAGGAAAATGAAAAGCTCTACGAGGAAAGTCTTATCCGTTCCTTCTTAGCAGAGAGCATAGCAGACGCTATAGGGGCAGAATCAGATCTTGCTGCGGCAGGAGCCTTTTACTGTGAAGTGGGTAAGCTTGTAAGCAAAAACTACATCAAGGAGGGTATCCTGCTTGCGAGGAAGTATGAGCTCCCTGACAGAATTACAGATTGTATAAAAGAGCATAATTTCAAATTAGGTAAGCCAAATTCACGAGAAACTGCTATAATAATGATTGTAGATAAGCTGACAGCGACTGTTTCATTCCTCGAGAAGTCAGGTGCTAAGGCTACGGCGGTCCACATCATAGATGGCGTTATCGATTCCTGTCTCATGGACGGTAAGCTTAATGACTCAGGCCTTTCTATGTCGGATCTTATGGAAATTAAGGCGAAGCTCATAAAGGAGGTTCCTAAGACCTATGCATATTTTAATTGAAAATGAGGCGAATAAGAGTCTCTCCTTTGATTATGAGAAGGTGATTAAGGACGTTATAGCAGAGTCCCTCCACTTTGAAAAATGCCCCTATGAGGCTGAGGTTTCTGTTACCCTGACAAATAATGATGAGATCCGGAAAAGTAACCGTGAATTTCGAGGGATAGATAAGCCTACTGATGTACTCTCATTCCCAATGGTTGATTACGAAAAGCCATCTGACTTTACCCTTGCGGAAAGCTCACGCGAGGACTATTTCAACCCGGAGACAGGTGACCTTCTCTTAGGAGATATTGTTCTCAATGTAGACAGAGTCTATGAGCAGGCCGAAGAATACGGACACAGCGTGAAGAGGGAATTAGCCTTCCTCACTGCGCACAGCATGCTTCATCTCTTAGGCTATGACCATATGGAGGACAGCGAGAGGCTTGTGATGGAGGAGAAGCAGGAGCAGATTTTACAGAATCTAGGTATTACGAGGGGATAATGATGAAGAACTTAAGAAGGTTTCTTTCTATTTTTTGTATGTTCGCTCTATCGATTACACTTATATCGTGTGGCAACAGGGAGAGAAAGTCCTTATCGGAGCGGGCAAATGAGCTTAACGCACAAAATCAGGAATCTCTTAATTCTGTGACAGAGGCGAGTATAGTTGAGCCTGCGACAGAGCCTGCGATCGCGAGCGGGTCGAGTCTTGATATAGCTAAAGAGGATACCCACGAGGGAGAGACCAGGAGTCTTCTTACCGGTGAGTGGATAGATGACAAATATGAGGGTAAACGTCCTTATGCCTTTATGTTTAACAATATCCAGTACGCTTATCCTCAATGCGGCACAGGAAGGGTGGGAATTATGTATGAGATTCTTGCCGAGGGTGGTATTACGAGGCTGATGGGTGTCTTTGATTACATGAAGGGCGACAGGATAGGGTCAGCCAGAAGCGCAAGACACTATTATGTCGACTTCGCGAATGAATTTAACGCTATATATATCCACTATGGGCAGACAAAGTATGCCACGGCTGAAATTCAGAAGCTTGGTGTGGATGAGATAAGCGGTCTCGCGGCTGAAGGAAATTACGTATTTTACAGGGATAACAATATTCCTGCTCCTCACAACGCGTTTGCGACGGCGGCCGGGATTAAAAAGGCTGTAAAAAATAAGAAAATAAGCACAAAACTAAAGGACGGGGTAGGAGCGCATTTTAACTTCGCCTACGATGAAGAGGTTGACAATAAGATGGAGGGCTCCAAGAGGGCTACCGATATCAAGCTTCCGTTTTCTGCTTACATGACGCCTGAATTTACCTACAGCAAAAAGAGCGGCAGGTACACGAGACACGCCTTTGGGACTATTCATAAGGACCTTTCAACAGGCAAGGCGCTTACATTTACTAATCTTTTCGTTCAGTTTGTAAATGAGTACAATATCGATAAAAAGGGCTATCAGACCATGGACCTTATGAATAATACCGGCAGCGGATATTATATCACGAAGGGTCGTGCGGTAAAGGTATACTGGAAAAAGGGAAACGCCGAGTCGAGGACCATTTTCTACTATGATAAGGCTTTTACCGATGAGGTTAAGGTGAATACCGGAAAGACCTATTATGCCGTATTCCCAGACAACAGAGCAGACATGATTACATTTACATCGAAGAGTTGAAATATGGCGGATTTTTACGATTTGATAATTGTCGGAGGAGGGGCGAGCGGCCTCTTCGCAGCGCTTGAAGCAGGGCAGGCGGGTTTGTCTGTCCTGCTTTTAGAGCATAATGACACCTTTGGAAGGAAGCTTTCCATTACCGGAAATGGAAAATGCAACTTTACGAATCTCTACCAGGCAAGGAGCTGCTACCGTGGTTCAGACCCTGCCGCTTCATACGAAATAGTGAAGCGCTTCCCTCCTTCTGAAATTATGAGCTTTTTTAAGAAAATCGGTATTGAGAGTCATGAACGCAGCGGTCGCGATTTTGATGAGCTTGGCAGAAAGTATATTTACCCCGCAAGCGAATCAGCCGAAGATTTTGTGAACGCTATTCTTATTTCTTTATCTGAGACAAGGGTCAAGATGAAGACGAGGATAAATGTACTTGATTTCAGCCGCGAATATGATACCGAAAGGGGTGATTATATTTCGGTTGTTACAGGACTTTCGGAGGATGAGAATAGGTATTCATATTTTGGAAAATATCTTATTCTTGCCACGGGAGGCCTCGCTGCTCCTGAGACCGGCTGCTCGGGAAATGTGAATGTTATCCTCCATAAGAAGGGCGTAAAACAGGTTAAGTTCCGTGAAGCTCTCACAAGGATTAACGTAAAAGAAGACATAAAGAAATTAGCGGGGATAAGAATTGTCGGCGATCTTAAGCTTATAGGTGCCCTTGGGGTTCGGGCTCATGAGAAGGGAGAAATTCAGTTTGGAAGTAATTCTGTAAGTGGAATCCCGGCCATGGACCTCTCAACCTTTGCCGAAGAAGGGGATAATCTGTCAATTGATTTATTTCCGGAAATGAGTGAGGAGAGTGTCGCAGGCCTGCTTTATACACGACGTGAGATGCTTAAAAGCAGGCAGTCAGTGACATTTTTTGTAGGACTTCTTCCTCAAAAGATGGGGCCATATGTGCTTGACTTGTTCTCCTTATCCCACGATACTCCAAGTTCTGATATCTCAGATGAGAAGTTAGCGGGAATGGCGGAATTCTTAAAGGATATGGAACTCCTTGTTACAGGAAGGGGAAACTTTGGTTTTGCCCAGACCACATCGGGAGGCGTGCTTCTAAGTGAATGCACTGAGTCACTTGAACTTAAGAAAATCCCCGGGGTATATCTTGCCGGTGAAATGCTTGATACAGATGGCATTTGCGGTGGATACAACTTAACCTGGGCCTTCGCGTCGGCGCATGCGGCGGCAGGCGACATAATTAACAGATTTAAAAGGGATAAACAATGACAAGAACGTTTCGTGTTTCGCAGGTGAGACTTTCGCTGAAGCATACGGATGAAGATATTTTTAGGGCGCTTACAAAAAAGCTGTCTTTATCAGAGAAGGATATAGTTTCGTATGAAATTCTGAAGCTTTCTCTTGACGCAAGAAAGAAAAATGATATACACTACAGCCTGACAGCCGCGGTTACCGTAGATGAGAAGGCAGGAGACAGGCTTATAAACGCTAAGCGGAAAAGCCCTGACATATTGCTTCATGATGAAAATAAGTATGAAATTCCGTCAATTGGGGGCAGGGCATTAAAAGAGCGTCCTGTTATAGTAGGAAGTGGCCCTGCGGGACTCTTTGCGGCCTATTTGCTTGCGAAGAGGGGGCTAAAGCCGCTTATAATAGAGCGGGGCTCCGACGCGGAGAGACGTACAGAGAAGGTGGAGCATTTCTTTGCGACAAATGAGCTTGATGAGCATACAAACGTGCAGTTTGGCGAAGGCGGGGCCGGCACATTTTCAGATGGAAAGCTAAACACTATGGTGAAGGATCCATATGGGCGGATCCGCTTCATGCTTGAAACCTTTGCTTCTTTCGGCGCCGACGAGTCTATAACCTACATAAATAAGCCTCATATAGGAACTGATGTTCTTAAAACCATCCTCATTAATATGCGCCATGAGATAGAAAATCTCGGTGGAACCTACCGCTTTGATACAGCCATGACTGATATCAGGATTGAGGATGGTCATGTGACAGGTATTACCGTAAACGAAAATGAGGAGATTCCTTGCGAGGTCCTTGTGCTTGCGCCGGGACACAGTGCCCGCGATACCTTTGGCATGCTCCTTAAGAGAGGCTTTGTTATGAGCCAGAAGGAATTTGCTGTGGGCCTCAGGGTCGAACACCCACAGGAATTAGTCAGCCGCCACCAGTATGGAGATAAGTGGGATGAGCTTCCTCCCGCGGATTATAAGGTGACATACAGGGCTTCAAATGGTCGCGGCGTATACAGCTTCTGCATGTGTCCTGGTGGATATGTTGTGAATTCATCTTCTGAGAAGGGGCTTCTTCTTGTAAATGGAATGAGCTACCACGCCAGAGACGGAATAAACGCTAACAGCGCGATTATTGTAACTGTCGGTAAGGATGACTTCGACGGGAACGACGCCCTTGCAGGGGTCAGATATCAGGAAGGGCTTGAGCGAAAGGCTTATAAGCTTGCGAATGGCAAAATTCCGGTCCAGCTCTATGGAGATTATAAGGCCGGGAAGCTTTCATCCGAGTTTAAGAGTGTTAAGCCTGCTTTTAAGGGGCAGTATGCCTTCGCTGATATGAGTAATCTCTTTTCAAGGAATGTGAATTCTGCCTTTATAGAGGGAATGGAAGCTTTCGGCAGGAAAATGGAAGGCTTTAATATGCCTGATGTAATTCTTGCCGGGGTTGAAAGCCGAACTTCGTCGCCTGTAAGAATAGAGCGTGAAAAGGAAAGCCTTGAGGCGCTTAAGATAGCAGGCGTATATCCTTCGGGCGAGGGAGCGGGCTATGCCGGAGGTATAACCAGTGCCGCTGTCGATGGAATGAAGGTCGCGGAGAAAATAATTGAGAAATACGGACGTTTGTAATATAATGATTAAAGGCCGTTACTAATCGTTAACAGCGAGTTTGTAAAGTAGAGAAGAATATGCAAAAATTTACTAAGGGCGAATTACGTGAAATATTCAAGCGGGAAATAGAAAATACCGAGCTTACCAAGCTTTCTGTGATTTCCGCGGAAATATCGAAGCGGTATATGAAGCTGCTTGAATTTGAAAAGGCAAGGGACATTTTTACGTATGTATCTGTGAAAAAGGAATTTGACACAAGATATATAATAGAGAATGCTCTGCTGTCAGGCAAAAACGTTTATGTTCCAAGGATTGTAAGCAAAGTCAGTGATGGCGCCAAAATGGAGTTTGTAAAAATAGACAGGCTTTCAGATTTAAACAGAAAAACCTTCGGAATACCTGAACCGGCGCAGGGCAAGGCTGTTGACCCGTTAAGCCTGCCTCATCCGATTGAGATGATTGTTCCGGGACTATGCTTTGATTTTGCCGGTAACAGGATAGGTCAGGGAGGCGGGTATTACGACAGGTACCTAGGGGGCTTCCCGGAAGAAACCTTTCATCGCACTGCGCTTGTTTATGACTTTTCTATAGTGACGCTGATTTCGGAGGATATAGTCACAGGCTATGACAAGAAGATGAACCTAATAGTAAGCGAAAACAGAATAATAGCGCCGAATGAGGCCTAAGGGGGATTTTATGGAGGTTAAGGAACTTGCTGCTGCGGCTAAGAGAGCATCATACACAATTATGAATCTTGCGACACCGGTGAAAAATAAGGTCTTACTAGATGCCGCGGAATTTCTGATTAATGACAGCGAAGAGATTATAGAAGCGAATAAGATAGATTTAGAGAAGGCAAAGGCGGACGGCATGTCAGCTCCGATGCTTGACAGGCTCACTCTCGATAAGTCACGCATAGAGGGGATGGCAAACGGTCTCCGTGATGTGGCGGCTCTTTCTGACCCGATAGGAGAGATCAGCGATATGACCCGCAGACCTAACGGCCTTATGATCGGGAAGAAGCGGGTACCGCTAGGCGTGGTCGGAATCATTTACGAGGCGAGACCAAATGTCACAAGCGACGCATTTGCCATAGCCTTCAAGAGTGGGAATGCCTGCATATTGCGTGGCGGGTCGGCGGCATTGCATTCATGTACAGCGATCGTGAAGTCATTAAAGAAGGCGCTGACAGAGAATAATATTGATGAAAATGTCCTCCAATACATAGAGGACACGAGTCATGAAAGCACAAACGAGCTTATTACATTAAATGAGTACGTTGACCTTGTGATTCCTCGCGGTGGCAGGGGCCTTATAGAAAATATTGTAAAGAACGCTACAGTGCCTGCAATTCATACGGGTACCGGAAACTGCCACGTATATGTAGATGAATTCGCTGACCTCGATATGGCAGTGAAGATCATAGTAAACGCTAAGACTAAACGCCTCGGTGTCTGCAATGCCTGTGAGTCACTGGTTGTGCATTCGGCTGTCCTTCCTAAATTTGTCCCAATGATAGCTAAGGCTATGAAGGAGCATGATATAGAGGTAAGAGCGGACGCAAGGGCAAGAGCCATCGACCCGGGATTTACGCCTGCTACGGAGGAAGACTGGAGTACCGAGTATCTTGATCGGATCATTTCTCTGAAGACAGTCGACAGCGTGGATGAGGCTATAGAGCATATTAATAAATACAATACAAAGCACTCTGAGACGATTGTAACCGAGAATACGGTTAACGCTCAGAAATTCCTTGATATGATTGATGCCGCCTGTGTCTACCTTAACGCAAGCACCCGCTTTACGGACGGAGGCATGTTCGGCCTCGGGGCAGAGATAGGAATCAGCACCCAGAAGATTCATGCGAGAGGCCCTATGGGGCTAAAAGCCTTAACCTGCGAGAAGTATATCATTATCGGCAACGGGCAGGTAAGAGAATAAAAAAATCCCCTCACCAAACGGTGAGGGGATTTCTTTAGTTAGCTCCTTCAACTATAGGTTCATATTTGTCAAAGCCAAGGTCCTTTGAGCTGTATTTCCCGAGAAGCATATAATCATTCATTGTAAGACAGCAGTTTACCAGATATACAAGCTGAGATTTCAGCGACTCCAGATATTCTCCGGAAGAATCGGTACCATTAACGCTGGCTTTGAGAGAGCTGATTCCCTTTGAACCCTTGCCGGTAAATTTCGCAGGATTTATTTTACCGGTGATATTCATAGTTGTTGACTCAGACATGTTAATAACGAACTTAAAATTGCATTTCTTGGTTTTGCTGCCTGAAATATTCGAAATCTGGATTGTCTCTGATATAGAATCCTGCTTTACATCAAGCTTAATCTTAAATTTCTTCGTAGACTTGTTATAAATCAGGGAATACTTCATGCCCCCAGCTTCATACTTAATAGTATAATTATTCCCGTTGTGCTTACCATTCTCCATGACATAGTTTCTAAGCCCCTTTGTACTGGCGCTTGCAGTTGTTGGGTTAACGGTAAAAAGTGACAGAACCATAGTTACGGCAAGGACCATAACGCATAGTCTTTTTAGAATTGTTTTCATAGATCTACTCCTTAAAATATTTAATAATGGCATTAGCCACGCCCTCCATTATATCATAATACATTTATTAAGTAAAGCTCATTTTTTGTAAATTTCATGTTATCCTCATGTTAGGCAGAAAACTAAATACCGAGTCATATTTTCCGGCTATAAGTACTGAAATATCCTAGATAAAGTAAATTATCATGTGTCTCAATTTGCGTTAAATATAATAAGCACCTTGACACCTGATACGTTACATGTTATAATACTCTTATGATTAAATCATTTAAGCACAAGGGACTCGAAGAGTTCTTTTATAACGGATTATTGAAAGGAATTCAGGCAGAGCATGTAAAAAAATTTGCGCGTATACTCGATAGGTTGGACGCAAGTACCAATGCAAAAGACATGAATCTCCCTGGGTACCGGTTACATCAATTGTCAGGTAACAGAGAAGATATGTGGTCTGTAACAGTTAATGGTAATTGGCGTGTTACATTTTATTTTGAAGGACAAGATGCTTATCTTGTAAATTATGAAGATTATCACTAGAAAGGAGTAAAATGAGACAAATAACCAGGCAGCCCGAACATCCGGGAGTTGTGTTCTTAGAAGATGTGCTAAAGCCTCTAGGACTTTCAATAACCGAAGCAGCGGAAATGTTAGGTGTCACGAGAAAAACGTTGTCAGAGTTCGTCAATGGAAAATCGTCACTCAGTCCGGAAATGGCTTTGCGTATAAGTGAGGCAACTCACACTTCAGCAGAAAGCTGGATTGCTATGCAGGATAAATTGACGCTATGGAAAGCGCGACAGAGCATGCCAAGCAATGTAATAATGTTTCCCGGTATAGATGCTGAGACGGAAGATGAAATTAAGGAAGGATAAAATTTCCCCTCACCGGATGGTGAGGGGATTTATGTTTATCAGTTTATCTTGTCAACCAACTTTAGCGTTGACGGTATCAGCGATTACACCGTCAAATATTTCGTCTATTTTCGCCTCATCGAGGATATTTTCTTCAAGAATTACCTCACGAAGCGACTTATTCTCCTTAAGAGCCGTCTTAGCGATATGAGCTGACTTCACGTAACCTATATATGGATTAAGGGCGGTTACGATTCCGACACTGTTCTCTTCAAGGTCACGGCACCTGTCAGCGTTCGCCGTGATTCCGCTTACGCAGTTATCAGTAAGGGTCGCTACGGCTCCGGTCATTGCTATTATTGATTCAAAGAGCTCATGGAAGAGAACCGGCTCGAAGGCATTTAGTTCCATCTGGCCTGCCTCGGCAGCCATAGTGATTGTAAGGTCGTGGCCGCATACAAGGAATGAAGCCTGTGTTACAACCTCAGGAATCACAGGATTTACCTTGCCCGGCATGATGGAAGAACCATTCTGCATGGCAGGAAGATTTATCTCATGAAGGCCGCAGCGAGGTCCGCTCGCAAGAAGCCTTAAGTCATTACACATCTTAGAAATGCTTGTAACTGATGCCTTAAGGGCACCTGATACCTCCACAAAGCTGTCAAGGTTCTCTGTCGCGTCAAAGAGGTTGTCAGCCTGGCTTAGGTATGAGCCGAAAAGTCTCGAAAGCTTCTTCACTACGTTCGCTTCATAATAAGCTGAAGCGTTGATTCCTGTTCCAATAGCTGTAGCGCCAAGGTTTACGCTGTGCATTTCGCGACATGAAGTCATAAGCCTCTCTATGCATCTCGCGACCATGGAAGCGTATCCGTTAAATGTATCGCCGAGCGTCATCGGAACGGCGTCCTCAAGCTGGGTACGGCCCATTTTCACGATGTCATGGAACAAAAGACCCTTCTCATAGAGAGCCTTCTCAAGCCTCTTCATCTCGGAAATGAGGTCTTGCATGAGGGTAATAACAGTCATCTTGCCGGCTGTAGGTATTGTATCATTCGTAGACTGGGCCATATTTACATCATCGTTTGGATGAACCATATCGTAGCTTCCGCGAGCTCCCCCTAAGATCTCATTTGCCCGGTTCGCTATAACCTCGTTCATATTCATATTCGCGCTGGTTCCTGCTCCGCCCTGCACAGGATCGGTTATGAATTCACTGTCAAATTTTCCGTCAATTACTTCATCGGCTGCCTTAACGATAGCGGCAGTTTTCTTCTCTGAAAGGAGCTCGGCTTCACAGTTCGTGATTGCGGCTGCTTTCTTTACAAGCGCAAGGTTCTTGATAAATGCGCCGTCCATCGGGTGACCGGTTATCTTGAAATTCCGGTTTGCTCTGAGACTCTGTACTCCATAGTAAGCTTCCTCCGGTACTTCAAGTGCTCCGATTGAATCTGACTCGATCCTAGTTTTCATTGCTTTGCTCCTTCTTTTCTAATTGAGTGGGTTTCCAATAAAAATAGGGCGCAGAAACCCCGAAGATTTAACTTCTGTTCCTGTGCCCCTTTGCACAATACGCATAATACCACTTTAGAAAGCCAATGTAAATATATTTTGTGAAAACCATTTTTTTATTGAAATTTAGGCAGATATGATTTATATTATTAAGAGAACGATAGTTTTACTTTAAATTATTAAGTGAGGTGCTTATATGGAAAAATATGAACCGGATAAGATAGATAAGAAGATTATTAAGCTCCTTATGGATAACGCAAGAATGAGCGTGAAGGATATAGCTAAGGAGGTCTTTCTTTCCTCTCCCGCCGTCTCAGCGAGAATTGACAGGCTGCAAAAGGAGGGAATCATTAAGGGCTATCATGCAAGCGTAGATTACACCGGCTTCGGTTATAATATCAAGGCCTTCGTAAACCTCGAGGTCAAGCCCGAGGACAAGAAGGACTTCTATCCATTTATAAAGAAAATCCCGAATGTTATTGAATGCTCTTGCGTAACCGGAGATTACTCTATGCTGATTGAGGTTGTCTATAAGTATACAGAGGAACTCGATCACCTGATAAATGAGCTGCAGAAGTTCGGGCGGACCAAGACACTGATAGCTTTCTCTACCAGCGTAGAGCACAGGGATATTCCGATATGAAAATCCCCTCACCGTTTGGTGAGGGGGAATATTATAGCATAGAAATAAACGCATTCATATTGCCGCGTTTCCCATGACTTCGTCTGTGAGAAAAGAGAATCGCGGCATTTTCGTATGTGCATATGCCTGAAAAATGAATGTTAGCGGGCTTTACTCCTGCGCGGATAAGTGTATGCCATATGGCGGCCCAGAGGTCAAGCATATAGTGACTCCTGTCTTTTATTTCAAAAATATCACCCCATTCATCCTCAGGGAATACATTTTTAAAATGCTCTATCACGTCATCGGTTACTTCGTAATTATTCCCGGAAATGGAAGGCCCGATGACCGCGACTGTATCAGAGGGCGATCCCAATATGGAGACACCCTTTGCTGAAATTTCAGCGACGGTTCCCTTCCAGCCTGAGTGAAGATTTGCGATTTTTCTGTCACGGATATTTACAAGAAGTACCGGGACGCAGTCGGCAAATGTGGTGGAGAGCATAACATTTTTCTTATCAGTCCACAGTCCGTCCGTAGCCTTCACCTTTACGGTGCATTCACCACCAAGCATTATATCGTCCGGGCCGTGGTCAGAGGCATATCTTATCTCATCACTGTGAACCTGAGAAGACATCGCCACGTGGTTAAGGTCGGTTCCCATGGCGGAAGCCACGCGACTGAAGTTTTCAGCGAGATTTGAAGGGTCATCATTTCTTCCGAAGCAGAGGTTCAGTGAAGCAAGCTCTCCCTTACTTACGCCGCCCAGTTTTGTGGTAAAGCAGGCATTTATATATGGAATACTGTCTAGGCTCTTAAATCTGATAAGTGGTAGGGAACCGCTTAAATCAAGGTATCCGTCGTTAGTATCCTTGCCCTCATAGAAACGTATGGCACGGCTACTTGAAGGAGAAGGCACGAAGGAAAGCAGGTGAGGACTTAAGAGCCTGCCCCATTCCTCGGTAAGCCTTTCTACGCTCCATGCGGCATTCGCGGAACTTGAAGAAGGGAGAACTATAGGAGTTCTCCCTGTTGTTTCTTCCTGGTATTTAAAAAAGTATCGTGCGCTTGCCTTCCCATTAACAAAAATTCGCTCTATAGGGGCCTTATTGAGTATGGAGACAAGGTCTGTCGGAATGGCGTTTCTTATGGATGAGTCGCTCGAGTCCTTGATATCACAGCGGTCTATCACATCGTATAAGGCTATATGGTGCCGACTTAGGAAGGCCTTCCTGCTATCGATATCATCGCCCGGAGCATCCTGATATATCGATGACAGAATTTTCCAGAACCGATTTTGTGGGTGCCCATAGTAGAAATTCATCTCGCGGGACTTAACCGAAGGAAAACTTCCTAAAATCAGTATCCTGCTATCACTGTCATAGAAGGGCCCGAATGAGTGATCAATAGTCTCGTAATCGCTCATGACTTATCCTTATTGTAGTCATTGACAAATTTCTTGATGGCGGCAAAGCTCTCTTCACTTAGGTCGTGCTCGACACGGCACGCGTCATCGACCGCAATCACCTTGTCGACACCGAGACCGGTGAGCCAGTCTGAGAAGAACTTGTGGCGCTCGTAAATCATCTCCGCAATCTTTCTTCCTTCGGGTGTGAGGTCAATAAAACCGTGCTCATTTACGGTGATATAGCCATTTTCGCGAAGGTTCTTCATGGCTACTGAAACGCTTGACTTCTTATATCCCATCTTGTTAACAATATCTATGGACCGTACATAGTCGTTCTCCTCGTGGAGCATCAATATTGTCTCAAGATAATCTTCTGCTGACTCGTGTGTTTTCTGATTCATAATATCACTTCCTGTAAAGTTAGGTTAGGTATTTCTAATATTTTACCATAAATCTTTCGATAAAACAACTATTTACCCTTGAACATTTTTAATATTTTGGTTATACTAAGGAGGAAGGGAACGTTTTTTAGTCAATTAAGCAGTACCTGCAGAATTCAATGGAGTTAAGCTATGGATGATGAGGAAAAGCACTTAAGAGAGTACGTTACCAACAATATAGACAGAGCCATAAGTGACGGGTATATCAGGGTCTTCTACCAGCCCGTCATAAGGACAATTACGGGTGAATTATGCTCTGCTGAGGCTCTGGCCAGATGGGTTGACCCGGAGTATGGCATTCTTTCACCGGGCATATTTATTCCTGAACTTGAGAAAACCCGTCAGATCTATAAACTCGATACATTTATGATCCACCAGATATGCGAAGACTATGCCCATATGAACGACTATGGCAAGACCCCGTTCGCCGTTTCATTTAACGTGAGCAGACTTGATTTTGACCAATGCGATATTTTTGGTATATTAAATGATGAAGCGGATAAGTATAATGTTCCCCGGCACAGCCTGAACGTTGAGATTACAGAATCCGTGCTCGGTCGGGAAAGGGAGTTCCTTGCCGCCCAGATAGACCATTTTCACAGCGATGGGTATGAGGTCTGGATGGATGATTTTGGAAGCGACTACTCGTCACTTAATTCACTTAAGGATTACAATTTCGATGAGATTAAGATAGATATGAAGTTCCTCTCATCGTTTTCAGTGCGGGCAAGGAATATAGTTCTTTCCGTGGTTGAAATGGCAAAGCGCCTCGGAATTCAGACCCTTGCGGAGGGCGTTGAGACAGAGGAGCAGCTTGATTTCCTTCGTGAGATAGGCTGTGAGAAGGCTCAAGGATACTTTTACAGCAAGCCCGTGCCTCTCTATGACCTTTTGAACGTCCTCATGCAGAAGAAGATCACGATTGAAAATGCGGCAAGACGTCAGTACTTTGTTGAGACAGGCCGGGTTAACATGCTTTCAAGCGACCCATTTAAGGCTTACGAGGATACCGTCAATGATAGTCTCAGCATGGAAAATCAGGTTCCGAGCGCAATATGCGAGTACGGTGAGGGCAAGTTCAGATTTTTGAATACCAACACGGCTTTCATGAATGAGCTGATGAGTGTTGGCATTCCGAGTACAGGGTTTGTGGAGAAGTCGTTAAACAGTCCTTTCGAGAACCAGTACCGGGGAAAAATGCTCCAACTTGTGACAGCAGCCAAGGATTCGAAGCAGACTGAAACTATGGATTTCACGGTTAACAACTGCCTCTGCCAGGTTAAGTTCATGGCGCTTTCAAGGCGTGTAGGTTATACGTCATTTCTTGTCACACTGAGGAACCTCTCCTTTGATAAAACCGTTGTGCGGCAGCAGATGAGAAGTGATTATATTCCGATGATTTATGATCTCTTCTATAGAGTTGATATCCTGAATCTTGTCGAGAATAAGGTTAAGACTCTGTTTAATGGGAAGGCTCTCTTAGAAGATTCGGGAATGAATCTTCGCGATGCGAATAATTACTTTATTGAACACAACATTTATCCGGATGATAAAGCAAGATATAAGGCCTTCTTTAATTTTGATGATATGAAGGAAAGGCTTCTTGATGAGCCGAAGCATGTAATATCAGGGTATTTCAGAATAAAAGCGAACAGTGACAGGGATTATACGTGGACCTTCTGCATACTGAAGCAGCTACGTGAAAGAGAAGGGAATCTCGTTCTCAGTCTTATGCGTGATGCTTTTAAAAATGAAATGGCATTTGGCAAGCTTGAAAATTATGGAAATTCTTCCAATGATGAGGAACCTGCGTTTACTCCTGAAGTCCTTTGGAAGAATCTCATAAAGCGCTCTGATATCAACCTCTTCTGGAAGGATACAGACAGGAAGTTCGTCGGTGTCAGCAATGCCTTTCTTGACGCGTACGGATTCGAGGATGATTCTGCTGTTATCGGAAAAAATGATGAGGAGGTCGGCTGGCATGTTAAGCCTGCTCCCTTTAAGAGTGATGAGGAAGCTGTGCTTACAGAAGGCGCAAGCTTTATCGGAGTGCCGGGAGAGTGCATAATTGACGGCGAATTAAAGAAAATCTCTGCGACAAAGTTCCCGATTTATTCCGATGGCAAGCTTATCGGACTGATGGGATATTTCCGTGATGTCGAAAATATCATAAATAAGTACAGCGATATGCATAAAAATGAACAGATAGATGAGGTGACCGGACTCTTTAACGCATATGGGTCGGTTGGCGCCCTCTATAAGTTCGCCGATACCTATGAGAGGAATGAAGGCGATTTTGCCCTCATATATCTCGATATAAGGGATTATACGGGGCTCCTTAGAAGCTACGGTCCTGACTGGTGTTCTGAGCTTCTTAAGGAAGTAGCGAATGGCCTCAGAGAGGTTGTCGGAGTTACCGGAGTAATCGGAAGGCTCGATGGGGACCATTTTACTATCATAAAACAGTTTGGTAATAGTTCTGAGATAAAGAGCCTGATAGAGAAAATCAGGGAGAAGGTGCTTGGCATCCATGATATAGATGGAAATAAGTGCACAGTTTATATCTCCGTCGGCTACGCCCTCTACTCGGAGATGGAGGAAGTTGAACACATCCGCCATCTCGCAAGTGAGCGACTCGAGCAGGATAAGAAGCAGGTTAAAGGGAGTACAGCTCTTTCATAGGAGCGGCGACGTGCCCTTGAATCATCTCCCTCTTCCCTCCACCTTTAGCACCATACTTTTCCTTCAGCACCTTTGCCATTTCCGTGCAGTCAAGATTTCTGCTTCCAATTATATATGAATATCCGGATTCGTCAGTCCCTGTATACACACTGACGAATCCCTTGTGTTTTTCAGTGAGTTCGTTTATTAGCTTCCTCACCTCATTTACATCGCATTCATCGGTAAATAATGTGACATTTTCAGCATCAGCCGGAATATTAGCAGCTTTCAGGGCAAGTATTTCCCCACTCTTTTTCCTTAATTTGTAATCTGCGTCACCCTTTTCCTTCTTTAACTTAGTGACAGACTCAGCCAGGTTCTCCTTTGATTCGGAAAGGGTATTTGATATCGATTTGAGGCTTGCGGCGTAGCTGTTAAAAGCCGCCAAAGCCCTGTATCCGCAGAGAATAGAGAGCCTTGTGCCGCCCTTATAATTTATATGGTCCATGACCTTAAGCATACCGATTTCACCCGTGCGGCGAACGTGTGGAGCGCAGCAGGCGCAGACGTCTACGCCCGGAATAGTGACAATTCTTACGGATCCTTCTATTTCAATCTTGCTTCTGTAATTAATATTCTTTAATTCTTCCGCTGACGGGTATTCACATTTCACTTCTATATTCCTGTAAATGACCTCATTTGCCTTCTTTTCAAAATAGGCTATTTCATCATCTGTGAGAGGCCCGCTGTAGTCCATGGTCACGATGTCGTCAGACAGATGAAAACCGACATTATTATATCCCTTCTCACCGCAGACAAGGCCTGAGAAGATGTGTTCGCCTGTATGCTGCTGCATATTTGAGAAGCGGTGATTGAAGTTGATCTTTCCTGATACCTTTGTCCCGCTTTTGAAGAGCGCGATATCGCTTTCGTTTTCGATATGTATGAAGTGAGTGATGGTATTTGCCTTGTCTATGCTTACATGATCGACTGTGAATTCTCTGCCATTAATAGATACAGTTCCCCTATCGCAGGTCTGGCCACCCTCTTCAGGGAAGAAAAGTGTCTTATCAAAGATGACCGGAAGTCTCTCTTCTTTATCAACTTCACCGGCAGATACTATTTCAGCGGAAAACTCAGTATTATACGCGCTTTCGTCGTATAGCTTTATAGTTGCCATATTTTGTCTCTCCTTTGTTGTATTCTTCATACAATAAAGGCCGGGAGAAAACTTCTCCCGGCCTAATTGAGCAGATGACGGGAATCGAACCCGCCTCTCAACCTTGGGAAGGTCGCATTCTACCAATGAACTACATCTGCGTGAATCACGTAACATTACTATTATACACACATGAGGCCGATTTGTAAAGGACTTTTTTAAAAAGTTGTGAAAATTTCCTCAATAGCCTTGCCTTTGAGATGACAATCCTTTATACTGTTATTAATTAGATATGAAGGAGGGTGCCAATGAAGGAAACGTTTAAGGACATTCAGCCAAGCCACATCTTAATGCTCACTGTAGCGGGAATTGTGAATGCTTTTGGTATTACCATTTTCCTCTACCCGGTTAACCTCTACGACAGTGGAATATCAGGGACTTCCATGCTACTTGCACAGATTTCACCCAGAGGACTTACCCTGTCGCTTTACCTCATCGTCTTAAATATACCGCTGTTTATATATGGTTATAAGAAGCAGGGACTGATTTTTACGGTGTATTCCGTTTACGCTGTTACGATATATTCCGTAATGTCATATCTTATTACATATGTATTTCCTATAGATGTGACATTTACATCACCTCTTGCCGGGCAGGACCTGCTCCTATGCGCAATATTCGGTGGAGCTATATCGGGTCTTGGAAGCGGGCTTGTGATTCGCTATGGGGGCGCGATAGACGGGATAGAGGTGCTTGCGGTAATATTTGCGAAGCGCATCGGGATATCGGTCGGAACATTTGTAATGATATACAATGTTATACTGTATGTAATCGCAGGCATTAAGTTCGGCAGCTTCATTTTACCGCTTTATTCAATCATCACTTATTTTGTGGCATTGAAGGTTGTTGATTTTATAGTTGAGGGTATCGACCGTGAAAAGAGCGCGATGATAATTACGACAAAGGATAAGGCCATTTCTGAGGCTCTTATGGTGGAGTTTGGCTCGGGATCGACCATTATGGACGCCCGCGGCGGATATTCCAACTCGAAGAAAAAGATCATTTATTTTGTGGTAAACCGTTTCCAGATAACAAAGCTAAAGCGTATAGTTCAGCGCATAGATCCTAAGGCTTATATAACCATAACTGAGGTAGCGGATGTGTTTTCACAGAATATGTAAACTGTTCAGACCCAACAAAAAGATGCCTTGACAGATTTTAGAATATGTTATATAATCTAAACGTTAGTTACTGTTAACACAAAATTTATCATGTTAAAAGGGGGATCCTAAGATGGACGGAAATTTTAACAATCAGGGCAATGGCTTTTCTAATGGTCAGAATGGTGCCGCAAACCAACAGGGCAGTTACCAGAATAACAGCTACCAGCAGGGCGGTTATCAGAATAATGGCTACTATGGCGGACAGCCACAGGGCGGTCCTGTGTATGGTCAGCCATTTATTCCTGAGGAGTATAAGCCGATTTCTATGTGGGGATATTTTGGATATGAGATTCTTTTCTCTATTCCTATCGTTGGCTTGGTTATGCTCATAATATTCTCGATTACCGCAACGAATAAGAACCTTAAGAACTTTGCCCGTTCTTATTTCTGCTTCATGATTATCGCATTTATCATCGCCATGATTGTAGTAGCTTCCGGTGTTGGCGGAGCGTTAGCTTCAGGCGGTTTTTAATTGTGTAGTCAGATATTGGTATCTTTATAGTACAGATATAAAAAGAACCCGGCCATATGGCCGGGCATTTTTTATTGGAAGTTAGCCGCAAGGGCGATAATTCTTACGATAAAGAGGCAGAAGATTACCCACATTACAGGGCTCACATCCTTTACCTTCTTTGTGAATACCTTTACAAGTACCCAGGTTACGATACCGAACATGATACCGTTCGCAATAGAGTAGGTAAGTGGCATCATGGCGATTGCCATGTAGGCTCCGACCGTATCCGCGATATCTCCATCAAACTTAATACGGCTTACACTCTCGAGCATGAGCATACCGACATATATGAGGGCAGGAGCTGTCGCAAATGATGGAATGGCAAGGAAAATAGGACTAAGCACAAGTGAAACTATAAACATAAGTCCGGTGGTGCAGGCAGTAAGTCCTGTCTTTCCGCCTTCGGAGACACCCGCAGATGACTCTACGAAGCTTGTGATGGTAGATGTACCGAGGCATGCGCCGAATACGGTACCTATGGCGTCAGAGAGGAGAATCTTACCTGCGTTAGGGAGCTTGCCATCCTTATCGAGGAGCTTAGCCTTATCAGCAACTCCGACAACGGTTCCGACTGTATCGAAGAGGTCTACGAAGAGAAAGGAGAACATAATCGCTATAAATGAGATGAGGTGTTTCCCTGCCCATCCGAAATTGAATTTGAAGGCTGTATTCTTGATTCCGTCAAGGTGAAGGCCACCTGAAAATGATGGGAATACGCTGTATACGCCGGCGTCAGGATTTACCGCGTACCAGCCTGTCTTCTCGGCTATCATTCCCAGTACCCAGGTGATGAGGATTCCGAAAAGTATAGAACCCTTTACATTGAAGGCTGAGAGTACGAGAATAATTATGAAGCCTACGAGGGCGAGGACTACCTCGGCGCGTGAAAAATCGCCGAGACCGACGAGAGTGGACTCATTCGCGACAACGATGCCTGCGCCTTTCATACCTATAAGGGCTATGAAAAGGCCAATACCTGCGGTGATTCCGTACTTGATATTTGCGGGAATTCCGTTGATTATGGCTTCTCTTGCCTTGAAGACAGAGAGAATTATGAAAATGATACCTTCAACGAAAACAGCAGTGAGGGCAATTGTAAACGCATTCGCGCCTTCATCGGCTAGTTCACCGAGACAGACGGTGTAAGCGAAATACGCATTCAAGCCCATACCTGCTGAGAGGGCAATAGGGTAGTTTGCGTATAAGCCCATGATAAATGTGGCTACAGCGCTCGCAAGAGCTGTGGCGACGAATACGCCGTTTCTGTCCATGACGGTGCCGAGGATATTAGGGTTTACTGCCAGGATGTAGGCCATGGCGAGGAAGGTGGTGAGACCGGCAATGACCTCGGTCTTTACGGTGGTGCCACGTTCTTTTAAGTGGAAAACTTTTTCTAACATGTTGGGACTCCTTTAAAATATAATTTGGAACGGTTTCAATTCCTTCAGTCAGCTTCCTTGAGGAGGGAGCCTATATGCGAGTTATTGAAACCGGCACATGTTAGTATACCACATTTTTTATAAAATGTAATAATTTATTTATTAGTTTTTCTAATAAGTATTGTCGCATATACTCCTTCAGTCACGGCCGGAGGCCGTGCCAGCTCCCTCTAAGAGGGAGCCTTATAAAGTTAGAATCCGACGTCTCTATCAGTTTTTTTCTATCTTGATGACAGTGAAGGAGTTGGCGGGTGCTGTATAGCTTATTGCGTCTGATACAGAGAGCTTTTCTCCACTCTCAGGAGCGATTAGGTCAGGACTTGCGAACGTGTTCGCAGTCTGCTTGCTTGCGCCTGTGAGAACAGTAACTTCAGCATCACTCGCGAAGTCTGAAAGCTCAGTCCCTTCTATGCTAAGATTCATGGATGCCTGAGAATCTGATGCATTTACAAGCTTGATTATTATATCACCTGCCTCATCTCTGACAGTCGATGCGAAGACAGTGAATTTCTCATCGCATTCAACATTAGTTTCCTCATACTCCGTGCCCCGGTAGATACTATAGAGCTGCTGTACGTAGTAGTCAGCGGTTTTCATGAGCCCATCATTTGTAAAATAAATCAGATCGGGGTCCCACTGCTTATTCTTCATACTGCCGAATAACGGGGCGTAGCAGGCAAACTCGACCACATCTCCATTTCTTTCAAGCCCTGTCATGAATGCTGCCTCGGCTATTGCGGCCTCAAGGGTATTTGACTTGGCGGCGTATTCCCCGAGGAAGACCTTCGCCTGCATATCTCTGTCGTAATCGTCGTATTTATCTGTATTTCTTAGGAACCAGGAAGGAAGCTCGTAAAAATGTTCATCGACAAGCCCCGTAACTGTGTCAGGGTGGAAGTCAAGGTAACGGTAGCCGTAGGTGTCGCGGGAACTTGGGCCATTTGCCACGCAAAGCTCTATATCTCCGTAAACGTCGGGATCTTTTGACCTAGCTTCTTCAAATGCCTTCGCAAAGAGCTCATAGTGGTCGTGATATTCGTCCTGCCACTGCTCGTTTCCGATGCCAATGTACTTTAAGTTAAATGGTTTCTTATGTCCCATAAGGGCGCGGATCTTGCCCCATTTTGTGGACTTGGCGTCACCGTTCGCGAATTCCGCAAGGTCAAGAGCATCCTGAATACACTGCTTGAATTCAGCGCTATTTGTGTCATAAACCGTATAACGGTCGCCGCTCTGGATAGGGCAGGTCATTCCGGCGTTTACAACAGGGAGAGCTTCGCAGTTAAGAGCTTCACAAAGCTCGAAGTATTCGAAGAAGCCAAGACCATATGTCGTGTAGTATGGGTCGTTTCCTGTACCTCTCCATATGGACTCGCCGCATGGACGGGTACTGACGTCGCCGACTGTCTTCTTGCCGTTTATTTCAAAATAAGGAATCTTGTCTCCCTTTTCAGAATGATAATCCGCAAGGCCAACAGAGTCCTTCCAGCTGTACATGGTCTGCTCGCTGCGGCCTTCGATTACGCATCCTCCCGGAAATCTTAAGAAGGAAGGATGGAGGTTGGCAAGTATCTCACCGATGTCTTTTCTTACAGGAAGGCCCTTGTAGGTATCGTCAGGCATGAGGGACACACTGTCGATATCGACGGTTCCCTTTCCTATAGAAAGAGTGAAATTTACGTCTTCGCTGTATTCCTTGTCTACGGAAAGGGAGACTGTATATTTCTTCCACTCCTTTGAAATGTCATCACTTTCGGCTCTTGCTATAGAAAAATAGTCTCCTGAGTCTCCGAGGCTGACCGTGACCTTTCCTGTGTAATCAGAACTCTTAGCGAAGAAGCTTGCGGTATAGGTACCGGCCTTGAGGGCGATTCCATCGAGGTGTCCCCTATTAGTAACTCCCTCGAGGTTCTCGGTGGTGTTCTTAATCTCGGCGTAGTCGGGATTGTTCTTATTTAAATAGGATTTATCCTCTGATCCGTCAATAACAGCGAAATCCATATCCTCCGGAGCGCTCCAGCCATGCTTCTTTACATTCGCGGCAGCCTGCCCGTAGTTAAATGAACCGTTCTTTATAAGCTCTGCGTACATACCACCATCGACGGCATGATTTATGTCTTCGAGAAAGATGCCGAACAGCTTGTCGGAAATCGGGTGGGTGCTTGAACAATCTATAGTTACATTAGCGTTGATAGTACCGGTTTCTGCTGCAAGGGTCTCAGAACTTAAACTATTTTTAGGTTTTTCTAAACTTGAGGTTGAGGCAGTTTGTGCTGATGAAGCGCTTCCCGAATCTGTGGAACCGGACTTCACTTCACCTCCTCCGCACGCTGTAAGCCCCATTACAAGCGCACTTGCGGTGATAACAGACAATACCTTCTTAATACTATGCATATATACTCCTTTCGTTGGACAATGTTGAAAAAATGCTGAAATATTTTATTAATTGACAGACAAATTGCCGTCACGTGCATTTTGTCAGACACTTTATCACACTGGACAGTGAAATACTTCCAAAAAATCTAAAACATTGCCCTTCCTTTTATAACAATATCATAAAAAAACATGTCTGTAAAGCCTTGACTTTTGTGTGAAAATATAGTATTATAGAAAAAGCTAAAGTAATTCATTTAAATTTAAACATAGCTACACTATAAACGACCGCTTATAACGGTCTGGGGAGTTACTTATGGATCTTATGAAATACGGAGTAAAAAGAAAGGCGGTTTCGCTTGCCCTTGTGGCTTCGCTCATTCTTGGAAGTCTTATAGGCGACAGCGGGGCATTTACCGCCAGGGCAGACGATGGTGGAAGCAGTACTTCCCCAGCTGAGGAAGCTTCCGCGGGCAGCGAGTATTCCGAGGAACGTATCAATCACAACTACTCGATTGTGAGCGCCGCTTACAAGAGCGCCGAGTATACCGGCGAAGCTAAGGACTTTACAGCTGAGAGCTCGGTTGTGGCAACCGGGTCATCACTTCTTACCGATGATGTTAAGGGATATGAGAAGGCGGCGAAGGTCCTTGACCTTACGCTTGGCGCAGATGTGAGCATTGATGTTGATGCTCCGGAGGATGGTCAGTATGTACTTTCTTTTGACTATCTTTCATATGATGAGTCGATTCTTCCTATAGAATTAAGCATGACTCTTGATGGCGCTTATCCGTTCTATGAATGTCGTAATGTTAAGCTTGAGACCTTGTGGAATCCGGCCGCCGAGAAATCATATGACCGTTATAATGATGAGGTTGTCGCTATCCCGGTCAAGAATATAGCATGGCAGACCATGTCCCTCATGGATTCTTCCTATCGTCACAGTACTCCGCTCTTACTTGAGCTTTCTAAGGGAAAGCATACTATAGAGCTTAATGTTAAGGAAGGTTCATTCCTTCTCGGAGCGCTCACCCTTTCGGCTCCGTCTGAGACCGCAGCCTATACGGGCAGTGAGGCAGCGGATGGAGATAACATTATTACCCTTCAGGGCGAGGATTTCACGAGCTCGAACGATTCTTCTATCCATGGTGTAACCGAGTATGATGCGGCAGTCGAACCTTATTCGGTTAAGAACAAGCTTCTTAACACTATAGATTCCGATTCATTCAGCACAGCCGGCCAGAGAGTGGAGTACCGGTTCGAGGCTCCTGCGGATGGAGTTTACAATATAGCGATGAACTACCGCCAGTCGGATAAGACCGATTTCCCTGTATTCTTTGACATAAGGGTTGACGGTGAGATTCCTAACTCCGAGTTTGAAGCATATCCTATGGCTTATACGACTAAGTATAAGACGAGGACACTCAAGGATGACGATGGCAACAACCTTTCGGTGAAGCTTTCAAAGGGGACTCACACCATTTCATTTACAATAAGCATGGATCCGATATGCCACATTATGGAGAGACTTGACGTCATAATGAGCAACGTTACGGATCTTGCCCTTGAGATTACTAAGGTAGCCGGTACAAATTCTGATAAATACCGTGACTTAAAGCTTTCAAGATATATACCGGGCCTTGATGATACCTTGAATGAGTACGCTGATGAGCTCCTCGAGCTTGAGAAGGAGGCTCTTCCTTACAGCAATTCTAAGAAGAATGTAGCGGTTATGTCTTCCATGAAGATTGCCGCTAACCAGCTTAGGAGTCTTGCCGATAATCCTGACGAGATTCCTTACCGAATCGCCGAGCTCTCAACGAGTACAAACTCAGTCAATCATTACCTTGCGACAACGATTGATAACCTCATTTCTAACAAGATTGCGATTGACAGGATTTACATTTACCAGAACGGGGCGAAGCTTCCCGGCAAGGCGAACACTTTTGTAAGCGCCGGAAGGAACATTCAGAGGTTTGTCGCTTCATTTACTGAGAAGACCTACAGCACGAGCAATACAGACAAGAGTCATCTTCAGGTTTGGGTAAATCGGTCAAACCAGTATGTACAGATCATGCAGAAGATGATAGACGAATACTTCACGCCTGAGACGGGAATTGATGTTGATATTTCTATCATGCCTGACCAGTACAAGCTTGTCCTTGCGAATTCTTCCGGAAACGCTCCGGATGTAGCGACAGGTATCAACTATACGATTCCCTATGAGCTTGCTGTCCGTGGCGCTCTTGTGGATATGAAGCAGTTTGACGGCTTCACAGAGGCGGCTAAGCCTTATGAACCGGGCTACTTCATGACCGGCACGATCGGCGACAAGGTCTATTCGATGCCTGAGACCACGAACTTCTGGGTTCTTTTCTACCGTACCGATACGATGGAAAAGCTTGGTCTTTCTGTTCCGGAGACTATAGATGATGTCGTATCAATGCTTCCTGACCTTCAGATGAGAGGACTTAACTTCTACTATCCGACGGCAGGTATGATTCAGATGAGGAACTTCCATGGTACAACCCCTCTCATCATGCAGAACGGTGGCTCTCTCTATTATGAGAACGCCGCGAGCGGCACGGCTCTTGACAGCGAGGCTTCAGTAGATGGTTTCACTAAGCTTACCGAGCTCTTTACCATTTACAATATGCCTGTAAATATCGATAATTTCTACCAGCATTTCAGAAACGGTGATTTACCGATAGGAATCGCTGATTACGCGACATATAACCTTCTTACGAACGCGGCGCCTGAGCTTGCAAGCTCTTGGAAGATAGCCCTTGCGCCGGGTACCAGGAAAGAAGACGGTACCATAGATAGAAGCACCTGCGGATGCGCTGAGAGTACTGTTATATTTAAGAGTGACAGCGAACGAGAAAAAAAGGCCTGGGAATTTGTAAAATGGTGGTCTTCAACCGACGTTCAGGCTACATTTGGTCAGACTCTTCAGATTACTTACGGCGATGAGTACATGTGGCCGACAGCTAACATGGAAGCGCTTGACAGACTTCCATGGAACACCGAGAATAAGAAGGTTATCGAGGAATTCGCTAAGAATGTCAAGGATATTTCAAGAGTTCCGGGTACATACCTCCTCGAGCGTGAGATGAGTAATGCCTTTAACGACATTGTTGTAAATGGCTCTGACACGAGAACCAGAATTGACCAGGCCTGCAAGGCTATTAATCGTGAGATATACAGAAAACTCATCGAATTTGGTTATAACGATGATGATGGAAATGTAATAAAGCAATACAAGGTTCCTACTTATGAAAGCGAAGCGGGAATCTTAGGGAGATAACATATGAGTGAACAGGCAACAGCGGCGAAAACCGCGAATATTAAGCCGAAGAACCCAAGTGCCAAGGCGAGAAAGCGCCACAGGGATAAGACGAATAACAGAAACGGATACTACTTTACAGCCCCATACGCTATTATATTCTCGATATTCATTCTTATTCCTGTTGTGTTAGCGGTAATTCTTTCGTTCACAAACTTTAACGCGATTGAATTCCCGTCATGGGTCGGCTTCTTGAACTACATTACACTTATTACCAGTGATGAAGTCTTCATGCAGCATGTACTTCCGAATACGGTTGTATACGCCCTGGTTGTGGGTGTCGGAGGATATTTCCTTTCATTTATCCTTGCCTGGGCGCTCTGCAACCTCTCGAAGGTTCCGAGAACGATCATAGCTCTTATCCTTTATTCGCCTAGTATGACAACGGGTGTCGCTATGACGGTCCTCTGGAAGGTCATTTTCTCGGGTGACCAGACAGGTCTTTTAAATGCCTGGCTTATGAGTATAGGAGCCATAAACGAGCCTATTATCTGGCTTTCAAATACAAAGATGCTCCTTCCTATAGTAATTATCATAGGTCTCTGGTCATCGATGGGTATCGGCTTCCTTTCACTTATAGCGGGTATTCTTAATACTGATGAACAGCTATACGAAGCGGGCGCGATTGATGGTATCAAGAATCGTTTCCAGGAAATGATTTACATTACAATCCCTCAGATGAAGCCACAGATGCTTTTCGCAGCGGTTATGGCTATTGTAAATGCTTTCCAGAACGGTATTATATCAACACTCCTTACCGGAAATCCATCACCAAGCTATGCGGCACAGCTTATAGTTAACCACATAGAGGATTATGGTTTCCAGAGATATGAGATGGGTTACGCGGCCTGCGTATCTGTTGTGCTTCTTCTTATAGTACAGCTCTTCAGTAAGGTTTCGAACGACCTGCTGACAGATAAGGACCCATACGGCGCTGCTTAACTTGCAGTGTCGCGCGAAGCGCGATACTGCACCGCTTAGCCGCATCGCGAACAAAGTGAGCGATTCTATATGCGGCGTAGCACCTTATTTGTCCCGCATGGAAGAGAAAGGAAATACTCATGGCTTACAGAGGAAAAAGGATAAATCCTAAGAAATTTGATAAGAGCCAGATAAAGATAATAGTTATCTTAAGTCCGCTCATTATATTCATGGCTCTCCCTATAGTCTTTATCGCGAACCACGCGTTCAAGCCTATGGATGAGCTCTTTGCTTTCCCACCTACATTCTTTGTTAAGAATCCTACGGTGGAGAATTTTACTAAACTCATGAAGTTCTCGAGAACTTCAGGCGTGCCTCTTTCAAGGTACGTATTTAACAGTCTTATAGTTACACTGCTTACAGTCGGACTGTCGCTTCTCTTTACGACTATGGCAGCCTTCGCCCTTTCTAAACTCAAGTTTAAGGGCAGGAACCTCATGATGCAGATAAACCAGGTAGCCCTTATGTTCGTCGCTACCGCGGTACTGATTCCAAGATACCTCGTTATCTGCCGCTTAGGCATGATTGATACGGTATGGGCACATGTTCTTCCGCTTATAGCCTATCCTGTTGCGCTATTCCTTGTAAAGCAGTTCGTGGAGCAGGTTCCTGACTCCCTTATAGAGGCAGCTTATATGGATGGCGCCACAGACTGGCAGGTCTACCACAAGCTTATCATCCCTATGATAAGACCGGCGATCGCGACAGCCGCAATCCTTGTATTCCAGCAGGTATGGACAAACATGGAGACCTCAAACTACTACATTAACGATGATTCCATGAAAACGCTTACATTTTACCTTAATAGCCTTGTAAATGTTAACAATACTGTTTCAGGACAAGGTATGGCGGCGGCAGCTTCACTTATTCTTTTCCTGCCTAACCTCATACTTTTCATCATACTTCAGAACAGTGTCATGAATACAATGGCAAATTCCGGTATCAAGTAAGGGTTAGGAGAGTGGCAGCGATGAAGAAAAAAAGATTTAAGCTGTCTGTACTTGCGGTAACTATTCTCTGCGCGTTCATTTCGGTGATGACGTGCAATCTTGGTACCGCGAAGGCCGAAACACCATATAAGACTTACACCCTTGATGGTTATGGCTCCGTCGAAGAGACTCAGACAGCGTATTTAGCGGAGAAGACGCTTAATAAATTTGGAAATAACTTCTTTTCCGCACCTTCAGACTTATGTGTGAAGGGCGACAGGATATATGTCGCGGACACCGGGAATAAGAGGATTGTTGTCGGTGATTTGAACGGAAATGAAATCCTTGAATTTGGTAAGGACACACTCGAGACACCAAAGGGCGTCTTTGTTACCGAGAATGGTGATATATATGTGGCTGACCGCGACAAGAACGCGATTTTTCAGTTCGATGCCGATGGGAAGCTTCTTAACACATTCGGGAAACCGAACAGCCCGCTCTATGGTGACGATGTTAAGTTTTTACCTATCAAGGTTGTTGTAAACGACGCAGGCATTATGTACGTGGTCTGTGAGAGTAACAACAATGGTATAGTGGAGATATCTCCTGCCGATGGCGGTACATTTTTAGGATATTTCGGTACCAACCTCACGAGGAACAGTTTTGTCGATATTTTCTACAGGGCTATTCTTACAAAAGAGCAGAGAGCGAGAATGGTAGCGAATATTCCGGCGACTCCGGATAACCTCGCTATTGATGAGAAGGGCCTCATTTATACGGTTACCAGAGGCGACGAGGCGACTACGGTCAAGAGACTCAATATCGCCGGTACAAACCTCATAAAAAGTGTAGACAGATTCCCTGAAGTTCCGGCAGCTGTTGCCTGCGGAAACCACGACAATATTTATGTCGCTGACCAACAGGGCTACATTTACGAGTATACGAATGAAGGCGAGCTCCTTTTCGTATTCGGTGGTCTTGATGATGGTACACAGCGTGTGGGCCTTTCAACACTTGTGTCAGCTATCGGCTGCGACGAGAATGACAGAATTTACCTTCTTGACTCTGATAAGAGCAGAATTCAGGTCTATGAGCCTACAGAATTTACTAAACTTCTCCATAACGCCCTTTATCTCTATTCCAAGGGCCGTTATACGGAGAGTAAGGAACCTCTCACTAAGGTTCTTCAGATGAATTCCATGTTCGATTACGCGAACAAGGCTATGGGTCGCGCTTACTATCAGGAAGAGAATTACAAGCAGGCTCTTCATTACGCAAGGCTTGCCTATGACTGGAACGGATATTCGGACGCCTACTGGGAGGTCAGAAATAACTGGCTCCAGAAAAATATTATTCCGTTGATTCTAATAATTGTGGCCTTCTTCGTAATCAGGAAGATAATAATTGATCTTGATAGAAAGAAGGGAATACTTAAGGGCTATCACGCATGGTGTGACCGAATGGGCAAACATAAGTTCATAAGCAACCTCGGATACGCAAGATATTTTATGAAGCACCCAATTGATGGTTCATACGGAATCGCGAGAGAAGGCAGGGCGTCATTTACAGCCGCCAGCTTCATCCTACTTATTTTTACAGTAGAGTTTATTATAAATAAATATCTCTGCGGTTTCCTTTTGAAAACGGTCAGAGACGGAAGATATGAGCTTGTAAGTGATATAGGCACTATCGTTGTAGTAATGTTTGGCGTAACTGTCTGCCATTATCTTGTATGTACAATCAATGATGGTGAAGCCACGATGAAGAAGATATATACATACTTCTGCTATAGCTTAAGGCCGTATATCATAATTACACCGATTATCTTCGTTCTTTCGCACATCACAACCGCGAATGAGCTTTTTCTTATTACATTAGCTCAGGTTGTAATGTACACATGGATTATAGTTTTAATGCTTCTTTCTATGAAGGAGGTTAACAACTATACGGCGGGACAGACAGTAAAAGTAATTCTTCTCACCGCATTTACAATCCTTATTATGTCACTGTTAATATTCATCATCTATGTGCTCTGGGCTCAGGTATTCCAGTTCTTTGGAGCACTGTTCGGAGAGGTGGCGTACAGACTTGGGTATTAAAACAAAGAGAAATATAGCAATAATACTTGCGGCCCTCTGCGCCGCATCTGTGACGGGCAATACATTTAACGCTAAAGCAACTGAAAATACAGAGAGCACCGTTTCTGCTGATGAGACGGGAAGCGCGTCGGGAGATGTAGCTGACGAAAGTGGTGAAAGCTCTGAAGAAGAGCCTCAGCAGAATGTCACCGATACAGGTGAGGTTGTCCAGGAAGGCGCTTCAGGTAAGATAGACAAGAGCGAATGGATTACTATCAAGGATTATGAGAAGGTAGCTGAGAGCGATACATATGAGATGTATTACTATGAGCCGAGACTTTCCATTATCCTAAAGGATAAGAAGACCGGCAAGCTTATAGAGTCAACCCTTTCTGATGAGAAGGAC
Source organism: uncultured Eubacteriales bacterium (assembly GCA_900314885.1). Classification (GTDB taxonomy): domain Bacteria; phylum Bacillota; class Clostridia; order Lachnospirales; family Lachnospiraceae; genus Catonella. The sequence continues at coordinate 41,288 of OMWY01000008.1, read as the reverse complement.
GATGGTGCCGCGAACTCCGGATGGGTCGGCTACATGAAGTCCGGTGTCGTAGTTAACGCTATCAAGGGAACCAACAACGCTTACCAGGCTGACCTTATTAATTCTCCTGTTGATATTAAGACAGAGAAGAAGGACAACGGCATTTCGGCGAGTTTATATTTTAAAGAATATAAGTTTGGTTTTACCGTAAATGTCACACTTGACGGGAATGATCTTGTTACTGAGATTCCTGAGAGCTCTATTAAGGAAGATAAAGAGGGTACCTACATTTCAACCATAAGCCTCTTCCCTTTCATGGGTTATACCTTCATGGATGAGCAGAGCGGTTACATGCTTGTACCCGATGGAAACGGAGCCCTTATCTACCTTAACAATAAGGAAGGCCGCTATACTACCGGATTTTCGCAGATGATTTACGGTAATGACGCGGGATTCACCGATTCCACAACAAAGAATTATCTCTGGAAGAGATATGAGACAGTTGTTAATCCTGATAAGGTAATAGCTCCTGTCTTCGGAATGGCTCACACTGATGACAAGGAAGCCTATATAGCGGTAGTTGAGTCCGGTGACAAGCGGGCTTCCATAGAGGCTCATCCAAACGGAGCCATGGTCAACTATAACAGGTGCTTCGCGAAGTTCAAAATTCGCGACACATATGTTCAGCCTCTAAACCAGTCAAATTCGGGTACTGTCATAAATGTTGAGAAAGACAGGACTCATGAGGATCTGAGGGTACGTTATATGCTCCTTCAGGGAGATGACGCAAACTACTCGGGTATGGCAGTAACTTATAGAAATTACCTCTTGAAGAATAATCTTGTAACAAAGAAGGATGATTCCTATAAGACAAGGGTCGATTTCTTAGGAAGCGACCGTGAGAAGTTTATGCTAGGCACTTCAGCCGTTAAGATGACCGATACCGATGACATCAGGAACATATACAGCGAGCTTCAGAACGCCGGGGTCTCAAGTCTCCTTACAGAGTACCGCGGCTGGCAGAAGGGCGGTATTTATAACGTTCCTATCACGAAGTACAAGGCTGATTCAGCTATAGGCGGTACGAGAGATCTGACAAGGCTTATAAAGGAAGCTTCCGATAAGGGCTATGACCTTTACCTTTATAATGATGCGCTTCGTGTAAACGCGACAACCAATTCGTTTACATATAACGTCACAAAGAAGGTTAACAAGAGGACTCTTACAGAGGAGACCAACGGTAAGGTTTACAGCAAGTTTTATTACCTCCTTCCTGAAAGAAGCGAGGAGGATTTAACAAAATTCGTCAAGTCATATACGGACAAGGGCGTAAGCAATCTTGCGCTAGGTGGTATTACCGAGAACATTTTCACATACAGCAAACAGGGCGAGTTCTTTACGAGGAACGATACCGCCGCTACATGGTCAAAGGCTGTAAGCGAGATTAATGAAAACGCTAATGTCATCATGGAAGAGCCTTTCTTCTTCCTTTGGAACAGCACTGATGCCTTCTTAAATATGCCTCTTGGTTCATCGGATTACATGTACACGGATGAGGAAGTTCCATTTCTCTCAATGGTCCTTAAGGGAATCATCCCTATGTATTCCGATTACGTTAACTTTGAAGCGAATAAGACAGAATTCTTCCTTCAGATGGTTGAATCCGGTGTTTATCCTTCATTTTACGTAACAGCTGAGAATTCGTCGAAACTCATAAATACGAATTCGGCTGACCTCTACAGTACCGATTACAGCACGTATAAAGATATGATTATCGATTACGATAAGCAGCTGCGTGAAGTGAATGCCGCGACAGCCGGTGCTTCTATTCTTAAGCACGAGAAGCTTGATAATGGTGTGACAGTTGTCACTTATGATAATGGCGTCAAGATTTATGTAAATTACACAGGCGAGTCAGAGACTGCCGATGGAGTTTCCGTAGATTCTATGTCATATAAGGTGGTGAAGTAATGAGTGAAGAAATGAACGCTCCTGCGGGAAAGAAAAAGCTTTCCCGCAAGGAACTTGCTGCGATAAGACGTGAAAATACCGGCAAGCTCATGAAGCGTGAAGCGAGAACAGGTCTGATATTCATATCACCGTGGATCGCCGGCGCACTCATTTTCCTTGCCTATCCTCTTATCACATCATTTTACTATGCGCTTAACAACATCAGAATTACTCCTATTGGAAAGGTATTTACCTTCGTAGGCCAGGGAAATTTCACTGAAATTCTTCTTGCGGATCCTGATTTTGGAACTAAGTTAATTAATTACATACTGAAGACGATTATTTCAGTTCCTGTTATCGTATCATTTGCCTTAATTATAGCGCTTATGTTAAACGAAAACATTAAGGGACGCGGATTCTTCCGTGTAATCTTCTTCATACCGGTTATTATAGTTTCGGGTCCGATCCTTGGCATGTTATCGAGCCAGGACGCGGGAACCATAACGGCGATTGATACCCAGTCCATTTCATCGGCTATAAGCGCGGTACTCCCGAAGGCTGTAGCAGAGCCTATTTCAGAGCTTTTTGAAAATATGGTAACGATGCTCTGGTACGCCGGTGTTCCTATTCTTCTCTTCCTTTCGGGATTACAGAAGATAGACAAGTCTATGTACGAGGCAGCTCAGATCGATGGTGGTTCCGAGTGGGAATGCTTCTGGAAGATAACACTTCCTACTATCAAGCCGCTTATACTGCTGTCAAATATTTACACAATAGTATTTATATCAAATAATGATCAGAACGAGATTATAGGGCTTATTAAGGCCTCCATGTTCTCGGGTATTCAGGAAAAGGGATACGGATACGCTTCAGCTATGGCGTGGATGTACTCTATAGTAGTTCTTCTCATTGTCGGTCTCTTCGCTCTTATCTTCCTTGGAAGAAAGGATAAATATGAGCGTCAGGTTAAGAAGGCTCAAAAGATGATGAAGAAGGAAAAACGTGAATTAAAGAAGGCAAGAAGGAGGGATGAGCGCAATGTCAGAAGAATTGAGCGCAGCAAGCGTACAGGCCACTATAGCACCTATGGCGACGACGAGCAGTACACTTCCCATCTCAGATAAAAAAACGGGAAAGAAGGCTGTGGCTAAAACTAAGGCCGATGGCACCAAGTCCCCAAAGCCTTCTAAAACTCCATGGTACAAGGATCTGACAAAGGAGAAGGTTCATAAGTTCTTCTTTGGCAGCAAGGAACGCGAGGGATTTATTAAGATGTTCGTTATCTACGCGCTCCTTATCTGCATAGGTTTCATTTACCTGTATCCTCTCCTTGTAATGATTAGCAAGAGCTTCATGTCACTTGATGACCTTCTTGACTCTTCTATTAACTGGATACCGAGTACCTTTAATGTAAGCAATTATGTTCAGGCAGCGAGATCCATGGATTTCTGGAAATCACTTGCGCAGAGCTTTATGATAGCCGGAATCCCTACTGTCTGCAATGTTGTGAGCGATGCCCTTATAGGATACGGTCTCGCGAGGTTTGATTTCCGTGGTAAGAAGTTTGTAATTGGCGTAATTATTCTTTCGTTCGTTCTTCCAAGCCAGATTACCATGATTCCTACTTACGTAATGTACTCTAATATGGGTCTCCTCGGAACACTTTGGGCATTTATTATACCTGCTCTCTTAGGACAGGGAATTAACGCTCCTATATTTATTCTTATATTCTATCAGTTCTTCAGGCAGGTACCTAAGGTTTTGATAGAGGCAGCCCAGATAGACGGAGCCGGATTCTTCAAGTCATTTATTAAGATATCCGTTCCATCAGCTACTCCGGCTATAATTACAGTAACACTGTTCTCATTTGTATGGTACTGGAACGAGTCATATCTTACAGGACTCTATGTGCATGGTGTTATGACTGACTCGGGTCTTACGACTCTTGTAATACAGCTCCAGAACTTCGCTACGAATTTCAGCAACTACGCGAATACAGCAGCAAGCGGAGCTACGAACTTAAATGAGTCTATATCTATGGCGGGTACTGTACTTAGTGTCCTTCCGCTCCTTATAATCTACTTCGTAATGCAGAGGTACTTCGTAGAGAGCATCGACAGGACAGGTATTACCGGTGAGTAAACTGTCATCACACGCAGTGTGATGACGTAGACCCGGCCTCGCCGAAGGCGATTTAAATGGCCGGGGTATCCATTGTCATCGCCATATTCTTAACCATTTTAGTTTTATCTGAACATATTCGCAGTTTAGTCACAATATGTTCATATATAATATCATTTTGCACAATAGCGGGGCCTGGATTTGGGTTCCGCTAGTATTATTTTATGGTAAAAATTAAACATGTTTACAAAATTCGAAAATAATTTACAAAAAGGTATACCATTTTTCTGTGAAATGTGTTATAATAGGAGCAGAAGTTAAGAAATAAGTAAATTACCTCCTGGTGAATCCCGGAAGGTTATCAATCTTAACACGATTTACAAGTTCTCAAGGAGGAAGGCTATGAGAAAAAAGTTATTAGCTGCTACACTTATCGCAACAACATGTATCAGCATGTTAGCCGGTTGTGGCGGCGGCAGCGGCAGCGGAAGCAAGAGCGAGGCTACAACTGTTTCAGGTGAAACCGAGGATGTGAAGATAGGTGATATCACCTACAAGAAGGCTAAGGATATGACCGACAAGAAGATTACCCTTACCTACTTCAACTTCGACCAGGACGAGATTACCCAGTACCTTGCTAAGAGGTTCATGGAGATCTATCCTAACATCACAGTCAAGACAACATATGAGAATGTATCTACCTATGATGATACACTCCTTACCATGGTAAATAACCAGCAGACTCCTGACGTCATCATGTACTCAGACGCTGACTTTGCCCTTTCAAACCGTCTCTTGCAGGATATCTCAGGCTTCTGGGACAGCGATCCTGAGACGAAGGAAATCGCAAGCACAATCAATGACGCTAAGATCGGCTGCTTCGGTACAAGCGCAAGATACGCTGTACCTGTTAAGTTCTTCCCCGGAATCATTTACATCGACAGGAATGTTCTTAAGACCCTTAATATCGATGTTCCTGACCAGAACTGGACCTGGGAGCAGATGATCGATATCATCAAGAAGGCTACCGTTAAGGACTCTCCTGATGGTATGGCTTACTACGGACTTGGCGTATTTAACAGACTTGATTCATATTACGGAATCGCAAGTTCTCAGAATATAGTCGGTGAGTTCGGATTCGACGGAACCAAGTTCGACCTCTCAGCTTGGGCAAAGGGTGAGCAGGAATTTTCCGATCTTAAGATTGGTGGATATGTAGCTCCTACAAGAGAGACTCAGGAAAATGAAGACTGGTGCGGTGACTGGGAGAAATGGTGTGGTCTCACCGGACACGTTGCTGCATTCTCGGAAGCATTTTGGACCTACCAGGGTTCATGGGCTCAGCAGACAGATGACAGCCTTAATCTTGATATTGTTCCTTACGTTGTACCTGCCGTATCAGCTGATGACGCAAGCGCGGATCATCACTCAATCGCGACTATCGACTTTGGTGGCGTAACTTCAAGCTGCCAGTATCCTCGTGAGGCATATGAGCTTCTTAAGTTCATGAGCTTTGGCCAGGATGGCTGGAAGACAAGAATCGAAGCCTATAACAATACTGACCTTGTAAATGCTTCAGGTATCGCTCTTAAGTACGATGTAATGCCTGCTCCTATCACCACAAATCAGGAGATCTGGGATTCTTACATCAATATGTACTGCTCAGATATGGATGACGAGCACAAGGGTCTCTGGACCAACTACTTCAAGAGCTGTATGCAGCCTATTCCATTCGGCTGGACATCTATCGCCGGATATTGGAACTACTGCGATCAGTATTTCAACAAGATCGGTATTCATGACAAGGTTGACAGTGGTGAGAGCAAGGCGGCTGACTATGTAGATGAGGCTACAAAGCAGGCTAACTATTATCACGCTAAGGCTATGATCGACTACTTCGGAGATAAGGGCTATAACGTTCTTACCGATGAAGAGAAGAACACCTACAACCAGATGATCACAGATAACTCAAACTGATTTAAGGAATGGCTATAAGGCTCTCCGCAAATTAGTTCGGAGAGCCTTATCATAAAAAGAATCCAATGGAGGGTTTACAAAAATGAGAAAAAAGGTATTATCAGTAGTTCTTACAGCTGCCATGGTAGCTTCACTCGCAGCCTGCGGGGACAATAAGGAAGCTTCAAGCAGCGCTTCTACCGTTGCGAGCACAAGCACAGCAAGCAGCACCACAAGTTCCGCCGCCGGCAGCACATCAAGCACCACAAGCAGCGCGACTACAGCAGAGGCACTTCCTGACGCTTTCCAACACATCACATTTGATAAGGATAAGGCAGCGGATGAGGGATATACCGCAGCTACTCAGGTAGAGGACAAGGGTGACAACGACGGAGCTACTTATGGTATCGCTCCTGTTGACGGCTATACATTCCAGTATGGCAAGGGCCCTGTAGGCGACGCTATCTTCCTTGACGGTAAGAACGAACTTAACCTTAACCTTAAGCCTACAAACACTGATACATGGACAGTTTCATTCTGGATTGACGCTGACAGACTTGCTACATATGGACCAACACTTCAGATGGGTTACAACATCGGCAAGGCAGCTGACGCAGGCAATGATGTTACATGGGCAAATGTTACCCAGTGTGAGTGGGGCGAGGATTCAGCTAAGATCTTCCCTATCGTCTGGAGCCGTAACGAAGCCAGCGATGCTGAGGATGGCACAGACTGCTGGCCATGGATGTATTCATTTGATAACTCTATCCACGGCAAACGTGAGTGGGCTATGGTTACAATCGTTTGCTCAGGCGAGGAGCAGACAGGCGCTACCGGCGCTAAGACTGTTGGCGCTCAGTTCTATTTAAATGGCCAGAAGATGTACGATTCTGAAGATAACTATAAGAACGGCACATACTTCGAATATACCTGGGACGCTACACTCGCTCCTAACATCATGAAGCCGGGCGACGCTACATTTGAATCTTATTTCGGTGTTAATTACTGGGATACCATGTTCAAGGGCTTCGTAGATGATCTTTACACATTCGATACAGCGCTTACACCTGGTCAGGTTCTTTCACTCTATCAGTTAGGTGACGCTACAGTAACAGATGACGCTTCAAAGGAAGGCGTTGATACAACTACAGGTAAGTCAGATGAGAGTACAGCAAGCGCTTCTGGTTCTACAGCGGCTGCAGGCTCTGTAACTCCTGACGCTAACGCTATAGAGTCAGTTGGTAAGACAGATTTTACAAACGCTTGGTGGACAGACTGGTCAAGCACAACCCAGATCAAGGATGGTGAGACCAAGACTGTTAAGTTTAAGAACTATACAGATGGCAAGAACAACTGGGATAACTACGTAGTAGGCTTTGGTAATACAGCTAATGACGCTCATGTTGACCCTAACAGCATTGATGGACATCAGGAATACGCTGCAGTTCGCGCGGATGCCTGGGGTTGGCTTTCAGGTGATGGCAACAAGAACCTCAATGACAACGGATGCACATATACCACATCATGGGGTGATGACTGGGCTACATGGCTTGCCGCTATGAACGGAGCGGACGTTACACTTACAATCACAAGATCAGGCAATGACCTTACAATCCATTCAGATATAGCAGGATCTGACGGAAATACATATACTTCAGATTGCTCAATTCCTGGTTCTGCATCAGGAGTTGATGGAGATGTATACTTCTTCTTAACAAATGAGGAAGGCTATATCGACATAATGTCTATAGAGTAATTGAAATAAAATTTGCTTGTGGGGAGCGCAAAAGCTCCCCATTTTTTACTTGAAGTTAAATTATATTTGTAGTAGAATAAGTACACGAAGTCTAAGAAGGATGGTGGCGCTATGATAAGGCTTGGGTCCCTTGATGAAGGACTAGATATCATGAAAGCACTGGGCAGTGATATCAGAACAGAGATCGTCCGCATTTTAATTGAAGAAGGTCCTATGAATATGAATGAGCTTGCGGGCAGGCTTGATATCACAAATGGCGCGCTTACAAGCCATATCAAGAAGCTTATGGACTGTGGACTTGTTGAAGTGAAGGGCGAGACGAGCGGTCATGGGAACCAGAAGATCTGCTCGGTTGCTATGGACAAGGTTTTAATTGATGTACAGGCTGAGAAGGAAAAGCAGGAATCATATACGGCTGATATTAAGGTAGGTCAGTTTTCGGATTATAATATAGAGGGCTCATGCGGCCTTGCTACAAGCAGAGGAATTATAGGCGAGATTAATAACGCAGGATATTATTCTCATCCGGAGCACTATGACGCTGATGTACTCTGGCTTGAGAAGGGCTATATAGAATATATTATCCCTAATCTTCTTCCTGAAGGTAACGGATTTGATGAGATAGTCCTATCTATGGAGCTTGGAAACGCTATAAGCAATGCCGAGGCGCTTCCGGCGGTTGTAGATTTTTCTCTGAACGGACATGACCTAGGCAGGTGGTTTTCACCGGGGTACGTCGGGAGCTCGAAGGGGCTTTTTACACCACCCTGGTGGGACAGCAAGTACGAGCAGCACGGACTTTTGAAAATGCTCGTTATTAACCATCACGGTACCTTTGTTGACGGACTTAAAATATCGGATACACTTATTGATATGTTTAAGTTCGACAATAAGAGTGTAATCAAGCTCCGCATGGAGACAGCTGAGGAGAATCATGGCTTTGCGCTTTATGGGAAGGGGTTCGGCAATTATAACCAGGATATAGATGTAAAGGTTGTTTATTCTGAGAGATGAGAGAGAAAGGCGAGAAGAGATTATATGATTAAGCACAAGGGATTTTTGTACCTCACGGAGTTTATTTCGGGGATCTCGGTAATGGCTGTAGAACTAGGGGCGAGCAGGCTGCTCTCCCCTTATTTCAGTTCATCACAGATTGTCTGGACCATAATTATTGGTACAATTATGATAGCGATGGCACTTGGAAATATTTACGGGGGCAGAAGCGCTGATAAGAACCCGAATCCGGATATTCTCTATAAGAGGGTGCTAATAGCGGGAATATGGACGGCCCTTATACCGGTTTTGGGAAAATATCTCATAGTCGGTATATCGGCCTTAGTTGTTTTATCTGTAAATGAGGCCTATCTCGTTTGGGCTGCTTTCGCAAGCTGTATCATAATTTTTGTCTACCCGTTATTTCTACTGGGGACTGTTACTCCTTCCCTTGTAAAATATTCCGTTGACAGCCTTGATGATAGCGGAAAGACGGTAGGATACCTTGGAGCTTTTAATACCACGGGAAGCATTATCGGAACATTTTTACCTACATTTGTAACGATTCCGGCTGTAGGCACAAGCATTACCTTCTTAATTTTTGCTTCTCTTTTAATCGCTATAGCAGTTATTTATTTTATTAGCGAAAGAAAGGGGTACGTGAAATCGGGAATAGGCTTAGCCTTATTGCTTGTCGGATTTATTTTCGGAAGAAGCGACAGCTTTGCTTTTTGGAATAAGAATCTCACTTATGAGGGGGAATCTATATATAATTATCTGCAGGTATCCGATTCGGCAGAGCAGACAATATTTTCCACAAATGTGCTCTTTGGAGTCCAGTCGATGAGACGGAAGGACGGTAAGCTTACCGGGATGTACTACGATTACGCCATGGCAGCTCCCTTAATGACTGATGCTGTCAACAAGGATAAAATGGATATTCTTGTCCTCGGAAATGGCACCGGTACCTATGCTTCTCAGTGCAAAAAATATTTTGCAAACGCGAATATAGATGGCGTAGAAATTGACGGGAAAATTACGAAGCTGGCGAAGGAATATTTTGAAATGCCTGACGACGTAAATGTGACTACATACGATGGCAGGGCATATCTCCACGCTATAGATAAAAAATATGATGTTATTCTTGTTGATGCCTATCAGGATATTTCCGTTCCATTTCAGATGTCATCGACGGAATTTTTTACGGAAGTAAAAAACCATTTAAATCCTGACGGAGTTATGGTAATTAATATGAATATGCGGGGCAGCGGCGAGGGCAGTATAAATGATTATCTCGCCGATACAATTTCACGTGTATTTAAAAATGAGTATACGGTGGATATCACGAACAATACTAACCGTGAGCTTTTTGCCTCTGACGATGACAGCATTATTGAGAAATTAGAAAATAATATCGCGAATATTTCTGATGATGAACTTAAGTCCTTTATGAGTATTGCTACTTCAGAATTAATAAAATACGAGCCGGGAAATTATGTTCTGACAGATGACAAGGCTCCCGTAGAAGTCCTTTCCATGCGGGCGCTTGACGGTATTATTAATGATGAGGTCGACTATTATAAGAAGCTATATAAAGAGAAGGGCTTAAAGGGTATTATTGACGGTGTTTGACACGTCTTTATTATAGGAGGCATTTATGAAAAACGTATTGTATTTTAACGTAGGTGTTGGTCTTGATTATGAGAAGGAGCTTCTAATTAAGTGGGGCGTGACAGATATCAATCTTATAGAGATTGACGATCACGAATATAAGAAGTCATTCCGCGATTACGTATTTGATACCAAGGCGAATGGTCTTGTTGTCGAATATGAGGAAATCACAAGGGAAGTCATTGAGACCTGCCCTGACCTTCATATGATCGCGACTCAGTCTATCGGCTACAACAATATTGATATTGAAGCGGCAAAGGAGAGAGGAGTACTTGTCTCAAATTGTCCCGGCTTTTGCGCTGATGAGGTAGCGCTGCATTCGGTCGCTATGGCTCTTGACCTTGCTAGGCAGATTACCTTTCTTGACAGAACAGTAAGAGAGGGAAAATGGGACCCACTTTTGGGTTATCCTATGAAGCGCCTTAAGGGACAGACCTTCGGTCTTGTTTTCTTTGGAGACATACCTAAGAGGATGGTGCCTGTCCTTCATTCCCTGGGACTAAATATTTTGGTTTACGCTCCTACAAAGACGGTTGAATTCCTTAAGGAATACGGTTGCGTGAAGGCAGAGACCATAGATGAGCTCTGCGAAAAATCTGATTTTGTAAGCATGCACTGCCCACTAATTAAAGATGTCACCTATCATATGATGGGCGAGAAGCAGTTTAAGAAAATGAAGAAGACGGCTTTCTTTATAAATACTGCCAGAGGTTCCGTGGTAGATGAGGAAGCCCTCGTAAAGGCTCTCAATACTCATGAAATTGAAGCGGCCGCGATTGATGTAATTGAGGATGAAATAAATGAGAAGAGCAACTTGTTCGGACTGCCAAATGTAGTTATGACTCCGCATTCGGCCTTTTTATCTGAGAATTCCTTCTATGAGGCGAGAAGAAGAGCTTTAGCTCATCTTGTAGAGGCTTTAAGCGATTGTAAGGTAAATGATGTGGAAGACGCCCCGGTGATGAACGCCGACCACATACCGGAGAACAGGGTGGTATGACATGGACGTATTAACTGCTTTTACCCAGATGGTGGTTATCTTATTACTCATCGCCACAGGATTCATCTGCAAAAAGACGGGAGTACTTAGGGAAGGCGACGATAAGGCACTTTCCCGCCTTTTAATTCAGGTACTTAATCCCTGCATTATTATTTCAAGCATGGCAGGGGCTGACAGCGTTGACAGGGGAAGCACTTTTATGGCCTTCCTCGTTGCCCTTATTATGTTTGCCATGCTTATTTTTCTCGGTACATTTTTAAGCGGAATTTTTTCGACGGATAAGGTTAAGAGGAACATTTATAAATTGATGTTCTCATTTTCAAACCTTGGCTTTATAGGAATTCCTTTTGTGAAAGCTATGTTTGGAGCTGAGTATCTTGTATATGTCGCTATATTTATTTTTGAGTATAATGTTTTTTATTATACCTATGGAGCGCTATTATTTTCGGAAAAGGGTTCTTCTAAATTTGACCTTATGTCATTCAGATACGTAATTAATCCGGGAACAATCGCCTGCGTTATAGCCTTATTAATTTTTGCCTTACAGATAAAGTTACCAACTATTATTAATTCCGCCGTTACACATTTAGGAAACGCCGCGATTCCGATTTCTCTCATAATTGTAGGCTATTCCGTTAAGGAAGAGAGCTTCACAAGGATGTTTACGAGATGGAAAAACTGGCTCTTCCTTGCGTTAAAGATGATAATAATTCCGATAGCCTACGCTTTTATTATTAAGCTTTTTCACTTTGATGAGGTGCTTACAGAGGTCGCGGTTATCCTGACCGCTATGCCCGTTGGAACCATGCCTATGGCAACAGCAGCCGAGAAGGGGATAGATGGTGAATTCTGCGCCGAGAACATTGTGATGACAACACTTCTCTCTGTGGGAACCATACCTCTTGTAATTTTATTATATCAATTCATATAATTTTACCCTGTCTTAACATGCTTTTTACGTTCATATGTTACACTCCTCTTAGGATACTTAGAAACTCACGAAAGAGGGGTAACGATGAAAGGTAAAAAGCATTTTTTTATTCTGACACTTATTTTAGTACTGATTGCCTCAATGCTATCAGGCTGTTCAGGCAGTATTAATGGAAATTCCAAAGGCAGCTCCGTAAACAAGGGCTCTGTCACTAAGCTAGGGAACAGCAGTAAGAAGATATCAATATTATCCGGCTCAGATAATAGCGAGCTCGAACCAATTTTAACTGAATACGCTAAGAAAAATCATGTCGAAATAGATATGACCTATAAGGGCTCGCTTGATATTATGCGGGCACTTGCAGAGGAAGACTTTAACTATGACGCAGTATGGCCGGCAAGCAGTGTCTGGATGAACGCCGGAGATGAAAAACTGCACCGAATCAAGCACGCTGAATCAATTTCAATAACTCCGGTCATTTTCGGTATAAAGAAGAGTAAGGCAGAGGAATTAGGCTTCGTAGGGAAGGATGTATAGGTTGCTGACATTCTTGACGCCGTTAAATCAGGAAAGCTAAAGTTCTGCATGACAAGCGCTACCCAGTCTAATTCCGGAGCCAGCGCCTACTTAGGCTTCCTCTACGCCCTTACAGGCGAGAAAAATGTTCTTACGAGTGATGATTTAAAGAAATATGATATAAGCAAATATTCTCCTGCTATAGTTGTCATGACGGATGGTATGAGCATCGATGATTATGATGACTTTAAAGACAGATATAAAGAAGCCGGAATAGATGTTCCTATATTTTCAATAATGTATGGAAGCGCTGATGATTCACAGTTAAAACAGCTGGCGGAGCTTACGAACGCAAGGGTATTTGACGGTAGAGAGAATCTTACGGAGGCGTTCAGAAAGGTCAAGGGGTACAATTGATGAATAAAACAGGGTCAATGATTGCATCTCTTATTGTTGGAATAGCCTTTTTTCTTGCGGCTTATTTAGGCCTTGAATTTCCTGTAATAATTTCCGCTGCCCTTGCCATTGGCATGTTTATTGGAACAGGATACGTTACAAAGCCCCGTAAGAAAATAGGAACCATGGATCTTTCTTCCTTTGGAAACGCGGATGATTTAACAGCTATTTTAGAAGACATTAAATCAGATAATAAGAAATTAAAAAAAGCCGGAAATTCAATAAAAAATCAGGTAATTAAATCTGACGTTGAGCGACTCTCGGGCTCGTGCGAGAAAAATATTGACTGGCTTTCCGATCATCCGGATCAGATTAGTGACGCTAAAAAATTCGGAAAATATTACCTTGACGCTGCTGTATCTCTGACGGAAAAATATCACAGGTTTGAGAGCACAAATCCTGATTTAAATTCTGTGAGAAACGCGATGGATAAAACTGAACAGGGCCTTGGCCTCCTTCAGAAGGCATTTGACAAGGAGCTTGAGCAGTTGATGGAAGGTGAAATGATAGATGTAAGTGCCGATATTGATGTCCTGAAAAATATGATAAATACCGATTTTGGCGAAAGTGACTTTAAAGGAGCAGGGATTGAATAAAAAAACAACGTTAATAGGAATTGTAATGATTATTGCTGTCGCTATAATTACATTTGGATTACAGACAATAAAAACAGCAAATAAAACTGAAACCCTGACGGGATATGTCGGTGGTGAAAAGATAGGGTTTCTTGAGGATGAGGAGGTAAGGGACATTTTAGCGAAAAAATATCACATTGTCATTGACTATAAAAAGGCAGGCAGTCTTGACATGGTTACCGCTGATAAAGAAGGTATGGACTTTCTCTGGCCTTCAAGTCAGACAGCCCTTGAAATGTATCAGGAGGAAGTCGGAAAGCCATACAGAAGCGAGGTGATTTTTAATACTCCTATAGTAATTTATACGAGAAAAATGGTGAAGGATGCTCTTGATAAGCAGGGCATAACCTACGATAAGGACGGTGCGAGCTATATAGACATGAAGGCCCTGACAGCTTTAATAGAAGACGGAAAGAGCTGGGCTGATATAGGACTTCCTGATCTATATGGTCAGGTCGAAGTCGCGACTACAGATCCAACTAAGTCTAATTCCGGAAATATGTACGCGGGAATTTTAGCGAATACCATAGCGGGAGGAATCGCGACCGAAAATAATATAGACACTGTAATCCCGACAGTTAAGGACGTATTTCAGAAATTGGGATACATGGAAACGTCGAGCGCGGATATATTTGATCAGTTCTTGAAGACCGGAGTCGGAGCCAAGCCCCTCGTCGCGGGATATGAAAGCCAGCTCCTCGAATTTTCAAAGGAAGATCCTGAATCGTGGAATCAGATTAAGGATGATGTAGTTATGCTCTATCCGGTTCCGACCTCCTGGTCGAGTCATGTACTTATTTCTCTTGATGAAAATGGTGGGAAGTTAACTGATGCTCTCCTAGACAAGGATTTACAGAAGATCGCTTTCGAGAAACATGGTTTCAGAACAGGCAATTCGGGTACAGCTGATGCTTCAGCTTTCGATGGAATTGGGATAGCCACTACCATTAAGACTGTCGCCCCGCTTCCTGACTATAAGGTTATGGACAAGCTGATAAAGGCACTTTCAGAGTAAGAAGCGGTGGGACAAATTTTAGAGGTTGACAAGTTTCGAAATATATGTTATAGTCCTTATAGATTGATTGGAAACGTTACCAGTCCACAAAAACTGTACATGAAAGGATAAATGTAATGAATATCAGAGAAAACCTTGACAGCCTTGCAAGGAAGCTCTACGGCAGACCTGTTAACCAGTTAACTGACGCTGAGACCTACCACGTACTTCTTCAGCTCACCAAGGATCTTATGGCTGAGAAGCAGGCCATAGCAGGCTCTCGCAAGCTCTACTATATCTCAGCTGAGTTCCTTATCGGCAAGCTCTTATCCAACAACCTCATAAACCTTGGAGTTTACGATGAGGTCGAGGATATCCTTAAGGAGAGTGGCAAGAGCGTAGCTAAGATTGAAGAGGATGAGCCGGAGCCAAGCCTTGGAAATGGTGGCCTTGGCCGTCTTGCGGCATGTTTCCTTGACTCTATCGCTACCCTCGGCTTAAATGGGTGTGGCGTGGGTCTACTCTACCATTTTGGCCTCTTCAAGCAGGTCTTCAATGACAGACTCCAGTGCGCTGAGAAGAATGACTGGATTGAGAATGAGTCATGGCTTCGCAAGACTGATGTAGGCTTTGACGTCAAGTTCGGCGACAGAACCGTTCATTCAACTATGTACGATATTGATGTTGTCGGTTATGAGAACGGCATCGACAAGCTTCACCTTTTCGATGTTGACTCCCTTGATGAGGGCCTTGTAAGAGACGGCATTAACTTTGACAAGACAGCTGTTGATAAGAACCTTACGCTTTTCCTTTACCCTGATGATTCTGACGAAGCGGGCAACCTGCTCCGTATTTACCAGGAGTACTTCATGGTTTCAAACGCTGCCCGTCTTATCATAAAGGATGTTAAGGACAAGGGCTACAGCCTTCGTGATCTCGACAAGCACGCTGTAATTCAGATAAATGATACGCATCCAAGTATGGTTATTCCTGAGCTCATCCGTATTCTCACCCAGGAAGAGGGCTTCACTATGGATGACGCTGTAAGCCTTGTCAGCCGTACATGCGCTTACACTAACCATACAATCCTTGCTGAAGCTCTTGAGACCTGGCCACTTTCATATCTTGAGAAGGTTGTTCCTGTTCTTGTTCCTATCATCAAGGAGCTCGACAATCGCATCAAGAGATATAACCGTGACCCTAAGGTTTCTATCATTGACGAGCAGGGAAGAGTCCATATGGCTTATATGGATATCCACTATGGCTTCTCCATTAACGGTGTTGCCGCTATTCACACGGATATCCTTAAGAATACAGAGCTTAACGCCTTTTATAAGCTCTATCCGGACCATTTCAACAACAAGACAAATGGTATTACCTTCAGAAGATGGCTTCTTTCATGCGACCGTCCGCTTGCCGCACTTCTTGATAAGACTATCGGCACCGGCTACAGGAAGGATGCTATGGAGCTTAAGAAGCTTCTTGATTATGTAAATGATGAAAATGTCCTTAATGAGCTTGAAAATGTTAAGAAGCAGAACAAGAGAGCCCTTGTTGATTATGTAAAGAAGACAGAGGGAGTTGATCTTGATCCTGAGTCAATATTTGATATCCAGGTTAAGAGACTTCATGAATACAAGAGGCAGCAGATGAATGCCCTCTACATAATTCATAAATACCTCGAGATTAAGCACGGCGGTAAGAAGCCTGCAAGGCCTATTACCTGTATTTTCGGCGCTAAGGCAGCTCCTGCTTACGTTATCGCGAGGGATATAATTCATCTCATCCTTGTGCTTCAGCAGATCATCAATAATGACCCTGAGGTTAGTCCATACCTTAAGGTTGTGATGGTAACAAATTATAACGTAAGCTACGCTGAGAAGCTCATTCCTGCCTGTGATATTTCAGAGCAGATAAGCCTTGCGAGCAAGGAAGCGAGCGGTACCAGTAATATGAAGTTCATGCTTAACGGCGCTGTTACCCTCGGTACCGATGATGGAGCGAATGTTGAGATTCACCAGTTTGTCGGTGATGACAATATTTATATCTTCGGCGCTAAGTCAGATGAGGTTATCGGTCATTACGCCAAGGCTGACTATGTATCGAGAGACTTCTACAATAATTCGCCTGTCATCAAGGAAGCGGTTGACTTTATCGTAGGACCTGAGGCTATGGCTGTAGGTCACAAGGAAAATCTTGAGAGACTTTATCATGAGCTCCTCAATAAGGACTGGTTCATGACCCTTCTTGATCTTGAGGATTATATCAAGACTAAGGATAAGATGCTCGCAGACTTCGAGGATCGTGAGAAGTGGAAGAAGATGATGCTTGTAAATATCGCTAACGCAGGCTTCTTCTCATCAGACAGAACAATAGAGCAGTATAATCACGATATCTGGAACTTGCGATAAGTAATAAATCCTTTTAGCCTCCCTCCTAGAGGGAGGTGGCAGTTGTCGTTGGCGGGTCCCACAAAGTGGGTGGCAACGACTAAGTAAGTGCGAAGCACTTACAGATAATACAGCGAAGCTGGCGGAAGGAGTATCAAGGCGCACCCTTATGGGTGCGCTTTTTTTATTGAACACATATAGACAAATCAAATTTAGTGTTATTCGGTAATTATTCAAGAACAGTACATAGAGGTAAAGATAATGAACTTTAAACGAAACAAGTTGTATTTTAACTCCTTTGATTTTGCTGTGAAATTTTGGGGCGCTTTATTCCTCCTAGCCCCCATCTCGTTTATATTATACATAAATGAAGGTGATTTTAGTAGTGCGTCACTGTTAGTTAAGGAAGGAGGTGCTGCTTTTATATTATATTTGCTATTAATATATTTTGCAAAGAAAATGCTACCGAATGATAGAGAATATGATGAAGCTGTGGCTAGTTTATATAATGGAATAGATGTTAGAGCTTTAGCTGTGTTAGGACTATCCAGAAATGAGGTGAATGAGATTGAACCAATTATAGGTGGCACGTATCTGCCTGATGAATCAGGAAGATTAAAGGAAAAGTTAGGTAAGGATGGAATTTATAGAGCTCATTGGTATAGAAATACTTGCATGTTCTTTTCAAAGGATACAATGTATTTTTATCATAGAGATTTTTGCTTGACAAATGGGAGAGAACAAGAATATACAGGATCATATAACTATATAGATATTATTTCTGTAAATACTACAAGGAAAAATATTAATTTTGTTAATACGAGTGATAAGGCTTGTACGGCTCAAGTAGACGTGTTATCACTGATGGTTGCTACCGGTAATATTGAATTTGTTTTCGATAATATGGAGGGTATACAAGGTTCAATACGGAATCTACGACAGCTTATTTCCACTAGCAAAAGCATGTGATATTCTTATGCTTGATATTTTATAGATTATATTGGAATAAGGACGCATCCTTGTGGATGCGTTCTTTACTTTATTCATCTTGAAACAGAGAATTCTTTTTATTAGAAAGCCATATAGTTAGGTTCACTTTATTAATTTTTTGCTTGTTTCTCTGCTTATGCTATGCTATAATTTAGATGGAAATATTATTGCGAGGTGATTAACAATGCCAGAGATTACAAGATTTTACGGTATTATTATCAAGATGTTTTTTTAACCGAAAGAGCACGAACCCAGCCATATACATGCTTTATATGGTGAGTATGTAGGCGAATTCAATATCAGAACGTTCGAGATGATTGAGGGAGATTTACCTAAAAGAGCGCAAGATCTTGTCATAGAGTGGCTTAAGGATCATAGCGGTGAGCTGCAAAAAATGTGGGACGAACAGCAGATATATAAACTTCCTCCTCTTAAGTAATCCACATAGAAGGAGTGCACATATGATTTACAGGATAAAGAAAGTTGTTCCGGAAAAAAACTTTACGCTGATGGTGGAATTTGATGACGGCAGAAGTGTTACTTATGACATGACGGAAGATATCAATTCTTTACCGGGATATTCAGATCTGAAGAGTATCTATGGCTTATTTGATAACGTACACTTAGATGAAAGTAGGACCTGTGTGTATTGGAATGATTATATTGATCTTCCCTCTGATGAGATATACCAGTATGGAAAAACAGTTACCGGAGATATATGAAACAGGAAATAGAATACAGATACTACGAAATGCCCACGGGGCAGTACATTTTACCTAAATACGGTGAAGGCTGGAGGATGGCCTACGGTACAGGCGAGATAAACAAACTCCACTTCCACAATTACCTTGAAGTGGGGTATTGTAATGAGGGATATGGCAAGCTTGTAATCAAGGATAAGACCTACGATTACGAGAAAGGCATGTTTACCATAGTCCCTGCCAATATTCCACACACAACCGAGAACCCGGATGGCAATGTGAGCTTCTGGGAGTACATGTTCGTTGATATTGAAAGCTTCCTTAAGACGGAAATGGGAACCTCGAAGCTAAATATCAAGGATACCCTCTCCACTGTAAATAAGAGCGGATTTCTCTTAAAAGTGGACGAAAATGCAGACATGGCTGAGCTGATTACCCTTATGATAAATGAGTGTAAGGCAAAGGACAGATATTCATCGGAGGCGCTGGCAGGATTCCTGCGGGCCTTTACGGTAGACCTTATCAGGCTTGCCCGCGAAAATGATACGCTTATTAAAAATGAGCGCATGAGCAATTATGTCGCCGTCGCCATAAAGTACATCGAGACTCATTTCGCCGAGAACGTGAAGGTCTCCGATATCGCTAAGGAATGTGGTCTGTCAGAGAGCCATTTCAGACGTACCTTTGAGCAGAGCACTAATATCAGACCTCTTGATTATCTAAATATGGTACGTGTGGATAAGGCCTGTGAGCTTCTCTATAAGAAGGACCTAAGCATGGATGAAGTAGGTAAGCAGGCAGGCTTTGAGACGACGAGCAGCTTCAACAGGAACTTTAAACGCCTTACAGGAAAAAGTCCGCTTCAGTGGAAGCATTCGGCTGACAGTGGAATGAAAAATTACCATATTAATATTAAGAAGGGCTGGGATTTTTAGTTTTTCTTAATTCATTTTGGGGAAGGAAAAGGGCTTAATTATGGGTAAGTTTGACTATTCAATAATACCAAACCCGGAGAAGTTTGCTGATAATCGCTTAGAGGCACATTCAGACCATATTTTCCATACGAATGAAAATGAAACGGAAAATATGTACCCTGATTGCCGTATGCTTTTAAACGGCGTGTGGAAATTCAGATATTCTCATGATTTAAATAATCTTCCGGAGGGCTTTGAAAAGCCGGATTATGACGTGAACGGGTGGGACGAAATAAGGGTGCCGGCCCACATCCAGATGGAAAGCTATGGACATCCTCAGTATGTAAATACCGAGTATCCGTGGGATGGACACGAGGAAATAATTCCGGGAGAAATTCCTGTAAATTTTAATCCGACGGGAAGCTACGTAAGATATTTTACTGTGCCGGAAAACTGGAAGGGGAGGAATATATATATATCTTTCCAGGGTGTTGAAAGTGGTTTTGCTCTCTGGTTAAATGGAGAATACGTAGGCTATTCCGAGGATTCATTTACTCCTTCGGAATTTGACCTGACTCCTTTTATTAAAAATGGAGAAAATAAGTTGGCGGTCCAGGTATTCAGATTTACATCTGGAAGCTGGTGCGAGGATCAGGACTTCTTCAGATTTTCGGGAATCTTCAGGGACGTATATCTTTACAGTACTCCGGATGTACATGTAAGGGATATGCGGATAATTACCGATCTTGATGAATATTACAAGAATGCGGATTTTGTCCTTAATTTAAAGGGTACATCAAAGGGAAAATTGTCAATAAAATTATCACTTCATGGAGATAATATTGTTGATAAAGAAAGCGTACTATCAGATGAAAGTGAAATTCATATTCCGGTAGAAAATGTATCGCTCTGGAGCGCTGAAAAGCCGACACTCTATGACCTTACTGTTACCGTCTATGACGATAATAATAAATTCAAGGAGAGAATTTTCGAGAAGGTAGGATTTAGGAAATTTGTAATAGATAATTCTATCCTTAAATTAAATGGAAAGCGTATTGTTTTTCATGGTGTAAACAGGCATGAATTCTGTTCTGAGTCGGGTCGTGTAATTAATGAGGAAATAATTAAAAAAGACCTCATTACCATGAAACAGAATAATATAAATGCTGTCCGCACGAGCCATTACCCTAACAGAAGTGAATTTTACAGGCTCTGCGATGAATTAGGTTTATATGTTATAGATGAGACGAACCTCGAGACTCATGGAACCTTCGAGCCTATTTTAAGGGGAATCAGACCACAGGCTTACGCTGTTCCGGGTGACAGGCCCGAATATAAAAATATGATTTTTGACAGGGCGAGGTCTATGTTTGAACGTGACAAGAATCACGTCTGTGTCCTTATCTGGTCACTCGGGAATGAATCCTTCGGCGGTAGCAATCTGCAGGCTGAACATGATCTATTCCATGAACTTGACAGTACAAGACCTGTCCACTACGAGGGTATATTTAACGACAGGAGATATCCGGGAAGCAGCGATATCGAGAGTACCATGTACGCTAAGGTCGTTGAGATAAAGGAATATTTAAAGGAGCATCGTGACAAACCTTATATTAGCTGCGAATATTCTCACGCTATGGGAAATTCATGCGGCTCAATTAGCGATTACACAGATTTAACGCTTACCGAACCACTTTTCCAGGGCGGATTTATCTGGGATTATATAGACCAGTCAATAACCACAAAGGATTGCTATGGTAATGAATATGAAGGCTATGGCGGTGATTTCGATGACAGGCCGTGCGATTATAATTTCAGCGGAAATGGTATCGTATACGGTAAGGACCGCGACCCTTCGCCTAAGATGCAGGAAGTAAAGCATGTATATGAGAGCCTTAAAATAAGCTTTGACGGTCTTACAATGACCGTTAACAATACTTATTTATTTACTTCCACGTCTGAATTTGACTGCGTAATTTCCCTCATGGAAAATGGCCATGTGATTAGAGAAAATAATATTGAAACAGATATAAAACCGTTGACGTCAGGCAGTATAAAATTACCGCTTACAATACCTGAGAATAAGGCGGAACATATACTTACAGCTTCATTCAGATTAAAGAATGATACGGCATTCGCGAAAGCGGGACATGAGATTGCCTGGGAACAGACAGTCCTTACCGAATTCACTCCTCGTGCCCACGTGAAGGGAAAACTTCACGTAGTGCATGGCCCAAATAACCTTGGAATTTCGGGACCTGATTTTGAAGCCTTATATTCCACACTGGCGGGTGGTCTCGTATCATATAAATACGCAGGCAAGGAATTATTTAAATCTATTCCTAAGCCTAATTTCTGGCGTTGCCCTACGGATAATGACGTTGCGAACCTCATGCCATTCAGAATGGGCCAGTGGAAGGCAGCCAGTCTCTACGCAAGTCATAAGACAGGACATGGATATGGTGGGACTCCGTATGAAATCAAGGAATATGATGACCATGTAAGCGTGAAATTTACATACCACTTACCTGTAAGGCCGGCTAAAGATTGCCTTGTTGTTTATGATACTTACGCTGACGGAGAGGTTCATGTAAAGATGCATCTTGACGCGAGCAATGAGGTAGGTGAAATCCCTGAGTATTCAATGATGTTCAAGATGGATAAGGGCTTTGACAGGGTCGAATTCTATGGGAAGGGACCTGATGAGACTTATCCTGACCGTGACCATGCGAAGCTTGGAATCTATCATACCACGGCGGAAGAAAGTATGGCTAAGTATCTTCGCCCACAGGAGTGCGGCAACCATATGGATTTGAGATGGGCAAAGATAACCGACGATCGCGGCCGCGGGATAGAATTCACAACGGACGGACTTCAGTTCTCTGCCCTCCCATACGCGCCACAGGAGCTTGAGAACGCGGCACATCCGACAGAACTTCCGCTTCCTCATTTTACCTATATCAGAGTAGGCATTCAGATGGGAATCGGCGGTGACGATACCTGGGGAGCCCTGGTGCATCCGGAGTACCTGATAGATAACACTAAACCGCTTGATATAGAATTCAGCTTCAAGGGTATATGACGCAGCTAGAACATGGAGTAGCCGTTCTTTCCCTTGTTCTTCACCTTATAGAGCGCCTTATCGGCGGCTATTAAGAGTTCCTCGGCAGTATGACCGTCTGTCGGGAACATTGATATGCCCACGCTCACGGTGAGGCTGATCATTTCACCTTCATTGTCAAAAGGAACTATGAATTTTTTACGGACAGATTCTACCAGCTCGGCGGCCTTCTTCTGGGCCGCCATTGTGTTTTCAACTCCCGGAAGCAGTATAATAAACTCATCTCCGCCGAAGCGGCCGTAGATATCGGTCTTGCGGCAGCAGTCGGCTATGACCTCGGAAATTGCTGTAAGAGCCTGGTCACCGACCGCATGACCGTAGGTATCGTTTATGGATTTGAAGTTATCGATATCTATCATCATAAAGGCTGCCTGTAAGGAATCAGGCTTTGAGAGGTATTCTGTTATTAATTTTTCAGAGCTGCTCTTGTTGTTTATATGAGTGAGACTGTCCGTATCCCTTTCACGCCTGAGTTCAGCCTCGGTTATGAGCTCAGAATATTTATACTTCTGAATGTGCGGTATAAAATACAAGTTTATGAGTAGCGTGGCGATAATATTTGAAAGGTCATATACAAATGCCCCGTGTTCTTTGATGAAATAAGAACAGATGATAAATGCTGTGCCGGTACCGAAAGAGAGAGTCGATAATTTCCAGGGAACGTCCATCATCATGCATGGAACCGTTATAAGAATCAGGCAGATCATGGTCCCGGGAATTGTCTCATTTTTAAGGCCAAGTCCGGCGCAGAAGAAAATGAGAACGTAATAAGAAATATAAAGGGCCGGAAATACAGCCCTTGGGTATTTTGGCAGAATAATAGAGGCGGTGATTGTCATAAGAGTGCCTACCGCCGCGAGGATTATGTAGGGAACGGTGTCGAGCTTAATGGTGCTTATAAATGTATGAAGAAAGAGCAGGATAATGCCCGTGAGCATAGACACATAGCCAAAGGCCTTTATACATTCTATGTTATGGGTTCTTGCTTCATCCCTGTAGGTCTTATAGGAATCGCTAGGCAGGTCGGCAAATACGCAGTAGGAAAAAATTTTTTTAATTACAGATTGCATTCAATCACACTCTCTTAATGGAATTTCTAAGTTTACAAGTACTATTATCTACTAAATCGGAACATTTATCAAGCATAGTTTAGGAAATTTCAGCATTAGGACAAAAAACATCAAGAAAAAAGTTATATTTTTAATGTTGCATTTCGTGGAAAGTGTGGTACAATAACTATAACAAAAAACATCAAAAAAAGCGGGGAAATATTGCTACATTTTTAAAGGGAGAAATTAACCATGAAAAACGCAGAGAAGTATCAGAGAAATTATTTCATGCCACAGAATCCGACCTTTGACTGGGTTAAGAAGGAGTACATCACGAAGCCGCCTGTATGGTGCTCCGTAGACCTTCGTGACGGCAACCAGGCGCTTATAGAGCCCATGAGCCTTGACCAGAAACTGGAATTTTTTGACATGCTTGTGAAAATAGGCTTCAAGGAGATAGAGGTTGGCTTTCCTGCTGCCTCTGATACAGAGTACGAATTCATGAGGACTCTCATAGAGAAGAACATGATTCCTGATGACGTGACGGTACAGGTACTGACACAGGCGAGAGAGCATATCATTAAGAGGACCTTTGAGGCAGTCAAGGGAGCGCCGAGGGCGGTAATTCATCTCTATAACTCTACATCCGTCGCCCAGCGCGAGCAGGTATTCAAGAAGGAAAAGCCTGAGATTAAGCAGCTTGCGATAGATGGCGCAAAGCTCCTTAAGGAGCTCGCTGATAAAACCTCCGGTAATTTCGCCTTTGAGTATTCACCGGAGAGCTTTACCGGAACTGAGCCTGAATACGCTCTTGAGGTCTGCAATGCGGTTCTTGACGTATGGAAGCCGACTAAGGCTAACAAGGCTATAATTAACCTCCCTGCGACCGTTGAGCTTTCGCTTCCTCATGTGTGGGCTACTCAGGTGGAATTCATGGATAAGAACATGAAGTATCGTGACGGCGTTACCCTTTCGATTCACCCACATAATGACAGGGGAACCGGCGTAGCTCTTACTGAGCTTGGAATCCTTGCCGGAGCTGACAGGGTTGAGGGAACTCTTTTTGGAAATGGTGAGCGTACCGGAAATGTTGATATAATTACTGTAGCGCTCAATATGTATTCTCATGGTGTAGAGCCGAACCTTGATTTTACTGATATTCCTAAGATCAGGGCGAAGTATGAGGCGCTCACAGGTATGAACGTGCCACCTCGCGAGCCATACGCAGGCGACCTCGTATTCACAGCGTTTTCGGGATCTCACCAGGATGCCATCGCGAAGGGATTTTCTTACAGAGAAGAGCACAAGGATGGCAAATGGACCGTTCCTTACCTTCCTATTGACCCTAAGGATATCGGCCGTTCGTATGAGGGTGATGTAATAAGGATTAACAGCCAGTCAGGTAAGGGTGGCGTAAGCTTTATCCTTAAGACAAATTACGGAATTGAGATTCCTAAGGTTATGCAGGCTGATTTCAGCTACACCGTAAAGGAAGTTTCAGACCATGAACACGCCGAGCTTTCCCCTGCGAGACTCTTGCAGATATTTAAGGACAGATATACAAGCCGCGAGGATGTATTCTCTATTCCTGAGGCTCATTTTAAGCAGACAGATGGCATTCTTGCTACAGTTACTATCAACCACAACAGTGCGAGGACTGAGGTCAAGGCAAACGGAAACGGCCGTCTCGACTCAGTAAATAACGCAATTAAGCAGTATTTTAACATAAGCTACGAGCTCTCCACCTATGAGGAGCATGCCCTTACACAGGGATCTACCTCGAAGGCGGAGACCTTTGTCGGAATTACGGCTCAGGGGCGCAGGTTCTGGGGAGTCGGTGTCGATGACGATATCATAAAGGCAAGTATCGCGGCTCTAGTATCCGCTGTGAACCAGATTCCTGAAATAGCGGGTACGGCTGAGAAGGATGCCAGGCTTACCGAGATGATGAATTATATCCAGGAAAATTACGCGACTATAACGTTAGATGAGCTTTCAGAGAAAATGTTCCTCTCTAAGCCATACATTTCCCGCTATATCAAGAATCAGTCGGGACTCACGTTTGGTGAAAATGTGCGCAAGATACGCATGAAGAAGGCTAAGTCTATGCTTAAGAATTCTAACATGAAGATAGAAAAAATAGCTGATGCCGTGGGATATCAGAATACGGAACATTTCAACCGTCTCTTCAAGCAGGAATTCGGTGTGACGCCGGTGCAGTACAGAAATGAAAACGGAGATTAATAAATAATGAGCAGTGAAAAGAACAGACCGACAATAGTAGGAATCGCCGGAGGTTCCGCTTCCGGAAAGACAACAATTGTAAACCGCATCAAGGAATCATTTGGCGATGATATACTTGTAATCAGCCACGATTCGTATTATAAGGCCCACGATGACCTGTCATACGAGGAACGTTCAAGACTTAATTATGACCATCCGGCTTCATTTGATACCGAGAGGATGATTGCTGATGTGAAGAAGCTTATAAATGGCGAAGAGATTGATATTCCGGTCTATGATTATACAGTTCATAACCGGTCTGACCAGACCATCCATGTAAAGCCTAAGAAGGTTATAATCGTAGAGGGTATTCTTATCCTTGAAAATAAGGAGCTTCGTGACCTTATGGATATTAAGGTTTTTGTGGACACCGATGCCGATGAGAGACTGATCCGCCGCATCGAGCGTGACACGGCTGAGCGAGGCAGAAATGTAAAGTCTGTCCTTCACCAGTACCAGGAGACTGTAAAGCCTATGCATGAGCAGTTTGTGGAGCCGTCAAAAAAATACGCGGATATAATAATACCTCGCGGCGGTGAGAATACGACAGGAATCACAATTCTGACGGAACATTTAAAACATATGCTCTACAAAGGCTGAAGTGCCGCGTAAGCGGTGCTTTGCGAAGATTGAATCACAACTTCGATAATTCGTTCTTGAAATATATCTCTTAAAGTGGTACAATCCGTTGTGACAGATTGTATACAAAAAGGAGGAGCAGCAATGCCAGCAGTAAAACCATTTAAAGAGATGACCAAGGAAGAGCTTACAAAGCTTGTAGAGCAGTACAAGGTCGAGTACAAGAAGGTTCAGGACAGGGGACTTGAACTTAATATGAGTCGCGGAAAGCCTTGTACAGAGCAGCTTGACCTCTCTATGGGCATGATGGATGTGCTTTCAAGCAACTCCGACCTGCGTTGCGAGGACGGTACAGACTGCCGTAACTACGGTGTTCTTGCCGGAATCCCTGAGGCTATGGAGCTCATCGGCGATATGATGGAAGTCCCGTATGATCACATTATCATCTATGGAAATTCAAGCTTAAATATCATGTATGATACCGTTTCCCGTTCATATTCACACGGTGTTATGGGATCCACTCCATGGTGCAAGCTTGATAAGGTGAAATGGATTTGTGTTGTTCCGGGATATGACAGGCATTTCGCCATAACCCAGTATTTTGGAATAGAAAATATTTGTGTGCCTATGACTCCGACCGGTCCTGATATGGATATGGTTGAGGAACTGGTAAGCCACGATGAGTCGATAAAGGGTATATGGTGCGTTCCTAAGTATTCAAACCCTACCGGCAATTCTTATTCGGATGAGACAGTCAGACGTTTCGCAAGACTTAAGCCGGCCGCGAAGGATTTCCGTATTTACTGGGATAATGCCTATGGCATGCACCATCTATATGATCATGATCAGGATCATTTACTTGAGATACTTGCCGAATGTAAGAGAGCCGGAAATCCCGACCTTGTCTATAAATTCGCAAGCACCAGTAAGATCTCATTCCCGGGCTCAGGTATAGCCGCTCTTGCGACGAGCCTTAACAACCTTGAGGACATCAAGCAGCAGCTTAAGATTCAGACCATCGGCCATGACAAGGTAAATCAGCTCCGTCACGTCAGGTTCTTTGGCGACATCCACGGGATGGTAGAGCATATGAGAAAGCACGCTGATATTCTCCGCCCTAAGTTCGAGGCTGTTGAGGATATCCTTGATAGGAATCTCACCGGTCTTGGCATCGCTTCATGGACCAAGCCAAAGGGAGGATACTTTATCTCTTATGATGTTATGGATGGCTGCGCTAAGAAGATAGTGAGCCGCGCCGCTAAGGCGGGTGTTGTCCTTACTCCTGCGGGAGCTACATATCCGGGTGGCAAGGATCCGCATGACAGCAACATAAGAATCGCTCCTTCATTCCCACCACTTTCAGATCTCAAGACAGCCATGGAGGTTGTTGCTCTCTGCACGAAGCTTGTATGCGCCGAGAAATGTCTTGAAGAGCTTGATAAGCCGGCGGAGACTGTGAAAACCGCTAAAAAATAACTTATTGACTAAAGGGGACCACTATGAAGCCTAAGAGACATATAAATAAAAAATACATGGACCTTTCGTTTTATGTGGTCTTGACATGCATCATAATATACATCCTAAGCCGCATAGCCGATCACGCGGGCGACATCGCCATATCCATAGGTCGCGGAATAGGATGGTTTTCCGCAATCATGAAGCCGGTAGTTATCGGCTTTGTGATTGCGTATCTTTTTTATCCCCTCTTATTGAAGATAGAGAAATTGGTCGGAAAAATCCGATATTTCTCCGATAAGCCTAAGAACAAGAGGAGATTATCTACATTTATTCTCTGGATTTTAATCTTCTTGGCTCTTGTCTTTATAGCATGGCTTATGTTCACGGTTGTCGCGAAGCAGGCTTCAAGCTTCAACACTGACTCTGTCGTCACAACCATTCAGAGCTACGCAAGCTCATTTAGAAGCTTCTATTCTCAGCTGATGCAGGCTCTGCAGGGCTTAAGCATTGATTCAAAGCAGCTTGAGACCGCCGTGGATAATATTGGAAATGCCCTTGCCAAGGTTATTCTCGATCTTGGAAACGGAATAGGTAAGACAGTCCAGAATATCCCATCGATTGCCACGACGGCTGTGTTCTCAATAATCTTTGGTATTTACTTCATGCTTGATCAGCCGGGACTGCACCGTTATTGGGGCAACGTTGTAAAGACCCTTATACCGGAAAAGGGTGTAAAGGGAATAAAGCTTTTTCTTAAGGATGTAGACGGAGTCTTTTCCGGATACATCAGAGGGCAGCTTATGGATGCTGCCTTCATGACCATAATGGTATCCATAGCATTTTCGATATGCAGGATCAGATATGCCATAGTTATCGGCCTCCTCACCGGTATAGGAAACCTGATTCCCTATATGGGGCCGATTGTCGGTTATGGCTCATCGATAGTGGTTGGGCTTGTTACAGGCGATTTTAAGAAAATGGCTGTGTCCATAGTTGTCTTGTTCATTATACAGACCATAGACGGAAATATTATTAACCCGAGGTTTCTCTCAAGCAGTATAAATATCCATCCTATGCTTGTTATTATCGCTATCATTTTTGGCAATAAAATCGGCGGTTTCATGGGTATGGTGCTTGCGGTTCCTGTCGCCGCTCTTATCAAAATCTGGTTTGAGCGCCTTGTTGAAATGGTCCGCCTGCGACGCGAAAGAAAGAAGATGGCTTCAATGCTGCCGGATGGAACGGTCGTCGTATCAAAGCCGCCTTCACAGGTTGAAAATGATTTTAAGGAAGTCATGACCAAGGAAGAGGAAATTAAGGCGGAAGCGGAACGAAGGAAGCAGGAAGAAAAGGAGAACAAGGAAGCAAGGTGGGAAAGCGAGAAACTGTTAAAGGAGTCTGAGAGGCAGCTTAGGAAGACAAAAAGAGAATAAAACACATTTTCCATTTAAAGGAGGAAGTAAAAATGGGTGACAGTAATTACGCGCCAAATGAACTGAAGAAGAAGAGAATCCTGCAGGCAATTGTCATGCTTGTAGTGGGAGTGTTTTTTATAGCGTTTCCTTACAAGTCATTGTCTGTAATGGTGACGCTCGTAGGAATCTTAGCTATTGTCGGCGGAATAGCGGCCGCGGTAATATACTTTAAGAGCGAGACGAAGAATCCGATCGAGAGTCTGAATCTTCTCCTCGGTATTATCGCGATTGTAGTAGGAATCATGTTTATAGCAAGACCGAGCACTCTTATTAATATTATTAATATTGTTATCGGTCTTACCCTTATCGCAGGCGGCATCATGAACCTTGCGAATACGTCCGTATATCACGTAATAATAGGACCGATAGGCATTGTTCCTTATGTTATTACAATCCTGTTTGGTATCTTGCTGCTTGTAAATCCTTGGGGTTCAGGCGGTACGCTGACAAGAGTTATGGGCATATTCATCCTCTATGAAGGAATAGTGGACATTGTTACCGCAGCTAAAATGTAAAAATAAATAAAAGACTTGACATCACGTTCTGTTTGTGGTAGACTAGAACAGCGTGATGAAACAGGTCTTTTTTTTATGCTTAAAATTGAAGCGGAGGTGAAAATATGCGTGTTAAAATAACACTGGCATGTACAGAGTGCAAGCAGCGCAATTACGATCTTATGAAAGATAAGAAAAACCATCCTGAGAGGATGGAGACCAAGAAGTACTGCAGATTCTGCAGAAAGCATACACTTCACAGGGAGACAAAGTAATCCCTCGCAGGTGGTGAAAGGATATTTATATGGAACAGACGACTAATGCTCCTGCAGAGAAGCAGACAAAGAAAAAGAACAGCTTCTTTGATGGAGTTAAGACAGAGTTTAAGAAGATTATCTGGCCTACAAAGAAGGACCTCGGAAGAGAATCAACTTCAGTCATTGCGACTACCGTAGTGCTCGGCCTGATTATAAGTCTTCTTGATCTTGGTCTTCAGAAGCTTATTGGCAATGTTCTGTAAGTATTGATCAGGGTGGTAAAATGGCAGAAGCTAAATGGTATGTTGCGCACACCTATTCCGGTTATGAGAATAAGGTAAAGGCAGATATTGAAAAGACGATCGCGAATCGTCACCTCGAGGATCAGATATTTGAAGTTGAGGTCCCTACAGAGGACGTCACAACTATCCACGATGGCTCAAAGCGTGAGATAAAGCGTAAGATGCTTCCGGGATACGTACTTGTCAAGATGATTATGAATGATGACACCTGGTACGTAGTTCGTAATACCAGAGGCGTTACGGGCTTTGTAGGGCCGGGAAGCAAACCGGTACCTCTTACGGATGAGGAGCTTGAGGAATTAGGCAAGCCTCATAAGGAAGTTGAAATTGATCTTGAAGTTGGCGACAGCGTCCGGATAACAGCCGGGAACTTCGAGAACAGTACCGGTCAGGTTACTCTGATCAATAATATAGACCAGACTGTTACCGTTAATGTCGATCTTTTTGGGCGTGACACACCGGTTGAAGTTAGCTTCACCGACATCGAGAAAGTCTGACGGCGGCAAGACCGCAAGTTTGGAGGAAAGTTAAATGGCTAAGAAAGTCGAAGGTTATATTAAATTACAGATTCCTGCAGCGAAGGCTACACCGGCTCCTCCTGTAGGACCTGCACTTGGACAGCACGGTGTTAACATCGTACAGTTCACAAAGGAGTTCAATGCGCGTACAGCTAACCAGGCAGGTATGATTATCCCTGTAGTTATCACTGTTTACGCTGACAGAAGCTTCAGCTTCATCACAAAGACTCCTCCGGCTGCTATGCTTATCAAGAAGGCAGCCAACATTGAGAAGGCAAGCGGTGTTCCTAACAAGAATAAGGTTGCCAAGATTTCTAAGGAAGATGTAAGAAAGATTGCTGAGCTTAAGATGCCTGATCTTAACGCAGCCAGCATCGAGACAGCTATGAGCATGATCGCCGGTACAGCGAGATCAATGGGTGTAGAAGTTATGGAGTGATAAGGCGAAGCCTTATTACTCCACGCTTAGGCGCCTCGCTTGCGTAGCAAGCGAATATAATGCGCCGTAGCTCCTTTAAATGTAACAAGGAGCATTCAAACTTCGTTTGAACGCTCCAAGAGTGGGAGGTCTATTAATATAGGCCGAAATATCTATACGACCACGGGAGGTTTGTATGAAAAGAGGAAAGAAATACCAGGACGTTGCTAAGCTTGTAGAAAGAGGCAAGCTCTACAGTTCTGAAGAGGCAGTTGATCTTGTAAAGAAAACTGCCAATAAGAAGTTTGATGAGACTATCGAGGCTCATTTAAGACTTGGTGTCGATGGACGTCACGCCGATCAGCAGATCCGTGGTGCCGTTGTACTTCCTAACGGAACAGGTAAGAAGGTTCGTGTACTTGTATTCGCTAAGGGTACAAAGCTTGATGAAGCTCAGGCTGCAGGCGCTGATTTTGTTGGTGGCGAGGAGCTTATCCCTAAGATTCAGAATGAGGGATGGTTTGATTTTGACGTTGTTGTTGCTACCCCTGATATGATGGGTGTTGTAGGACGTCTCGGACGTGTACTCGGACCTAAGGGACTTATGCCTAACCCTAAGGCCGGCACAGTTACCATGGACGTTGCTAACGCCGTAAAGGATATTAAAGCAGGTAAGATTGAATATCGTCTTGACAAGGCTAATATTGTACATGTTCAGATCGGTAAGGCTTCATTCACAGACGAGCAGCTCACACAGAACTTTGATGCTCTTATGAGCGCTATCGTAAAGGCTAAGCCTGCTACTGCTAAGGGAACATATCTTAAGAGCGTTACTTTAGCTTCCACAATGGGCCCTGGCGTAAGAGTTAACACCACAAAGTATGGTGTTTGATCCGATCGCATGACCTTCGTTTCGTTACGCAGATAAAATTGCGGGACAGTCAGATGACTGTCCCGCTTTTTTTTATTGCTCAGATACTATATATATAAAAATCATGTTGACAAAAAGAGCAAAGAGTGCTAGTATAATACCTAGCAAGTTTGTAAGATTACTAGGTTATTTATACAGGAGGTCAGAGTATGTCAAAGGTTTATAAGCACATCACAGAACTTATTGGTCACACCCCACTCGTAGAGCTTACAGCTATCGAGGAGAAGAGGGGCCTTAAAGCCAAGATTATCGGCAAGGTCGAGTATTTTAATCCTGCGGGCTCCATTAAGGACCGTATTGCTCTTGCTATGATTGAGGATGCTGAGAAGTCGGGCAAGCTTAAGAAGGGCGCTACCATAATTGAGCCTACCAGTGGTAATACAGGTATCGGCCTTGCTCTTGTAGCGGCCGCGAAGGGATATAAGATAATAATCGTGATGCCTGATACCATGAGTGTTGAGCGCCGCAATATGATAAAGGCCTATGGAGCTGAGATAGTTCTTACAGATGGCAGCAAGGGTATGAAGGGCGCTATTGAGAAGGCTGATGAACTTGCGAAGGAAACACCGGGCTCATTTATCCCTAGCCAGTTTTCCAATCCTGCTAATCCTGCTGCTCATGAGGCTACTACAGGCCCTGAGATTTATGACGATCTTGACGGGAACGTAGATATATTTGTAGCCGGTGTCGGTACGGGCGGAACCCTTACCGGAGTTGGCAAGTACTTAAAGAGCAAGAATAAGGATGTGAAGGTGGTAGCTGTAGAACCGGCTAGCTCACCTGTCCTTTCTGAAGGAAAAGCGGGTCCTCATAAGATTCAGGGTATCGGCGCGGGATTTGTTCCTGAGACACTTGATACCAAGATTTATGATGAGATTATTCCGATTACGAATGAAGAGGCCTTTGAGTATGGCAGGGAAGTAGCGAGAGAAGAGGGCTTCCTTGTAGGCATTTCTTCAGGCGCTGCCGTTGCCGCGGGCATTAAGCTTGCTGAACGCCCTGAGAACGCCGGAAAGAACATAGTTGTAATTCTTCCTGACGGAGGAGACCGTTATTTTTCAACAACCCTTTACAATGACTGAAAAATAAAGTAAAATAGAGAAGTCGGTGCGCCGGCTTCTCTTTTATTGTGCCCGGGTTCTGTTTGAAGCCTGATTAAAGGAGAGTGACGCCTGTCATAAAAAACATTGGAGGAACATTTCATAAATGAATAAATCAGAGGTAGCGGAGATAAAGAAGACGTTTACCAAGGAAACCTGCTCAGTTGACAGGTTTTCAGCCTGTCTTGTGGACGATGAGAAGAATAAGACCTATGTGACTACTGAGGCCCTGCTTAGTCTCCCTGAGGAGGAGCTCGCGAGGTATCTGGATATTTTTCACAAGGC
Source organism: uncultured Eubacteriales bacterium (assembly GCA_900314885.1). GTDB lineage: Bacteria > Bacillota > Clostridia > Lachnospirales > Lachnospiraceae > Catonella. The sequence goes on along the minus strand of OMWY01000008.1, from coordinate 7,065 downwards.
TCTTTCGGGAACACTTGGAAAAAACCTTATAAATATTGATTTCCCGACAGATTCCGAGATAGGAGGCCCCGCGTCTAAGCTTCTAAAGCTACGCGATTCAGCTCTAAAGGATGATGGAATAAACGAGGAATTCTTTGACAGCATCATTAAGAGCTATCAGTTTGAGGGCAGATACTATATAATTGCCGCTCACGCTAGCTATGATGTGCCGGGAAAGGCGAAGGATAACACAATAATCGATGATGGCTCTGAGAATGTCTTTGAGTACATTTTAACCTGCATATGCCCTGTAAACCTCGCTAAACCGGCTCTCGGATACGATGAAGAGCAGCAGAAGATTGGCGAGCTTACCCGTGACTGGGTAGTTTCGGCTCCTGACAAGGCCTTTCTCTTTCCTGCCTTTGAAGACAGGGCTGCTAATGTGCATAGGGCCCTCTACTATTCTAAGAAGGCAGAGGAGCTTATGCCGGATTTTACCGACGCTATTTTTGGAACCACGGGTCCCCTCACTGCCGGAATGCAGTCTGACGCATTTAATACTTTGATAACCGAGACAGTCGGTGAGACAGTCAACATGGACATTTTACAAAATGTGGCAGACAACATTAATGAAATGGTGGAGGACAACAAGCATTCAAAGGAACCTGTAGATACCATAGAGCTTGCTGCGCCTGAGGTAAAGAAGCTCTTATCCAAATCCGGTGTAAGTGATGAAGAACTCGAAAGCTTTGATGAGACCTACGACAAGATAGCCGGAAGTGATAACAAAATTGTTGTAAGCAACCTCTCAAGCGTAAAGCAGTTTACTGTTGCTACTCCACAGATTGTAATTAGGGCGAAGCCTGAGGCGACTCAGCTTATAGAACATAAGCTTATAGATGGACGCATGTGCCTGGTTATCCCTGTTACGAGCGGGATAGAAGTAAATGGAATTCCGGCGGCCGTTACTGACAGTGAGTCTTGAAAATAAGTCAAATAAGAGCTATAATGGTTGCATTATGTAATGATGGAGGAATTTATTATCATGAAGGGGAATAATAACGCCGGCAAGTCTGCGGCAAAGAAAAATCAATCTTTATCGCAGGCTCAGGCTCGTGCTATTTTGACCGGTCAGAGACAGGGCAGCGGAACCTTTGGCATATTTGGGAAGTATGAGATGATTCCGGTTCTCTTTGCTATTGTTGTGATTCCGCTTATAGTTGTCGCGGTATATTACGACTCAGGCATAAACGGAAAGGCCTGGTTTGAGGGTGGACAGAAGTTTGATGTCTTTCTTATTATGAAGGGATATTTCCTGTATGCCGTAAGTATTATCATGGCCATAGCTACTGCCTTCCTGCTCGCTGATGATGACAGAAGAGCGAGGCTTAAGAGCGGGAAGAAATGGTTGATTCCGCTTGGAATTTACGCTTTGCTGGCGATCATTTCAACCATAGCAAGCCCATACAGAAGTACCGGCTTATCCGCTATCGGCGGCTACGAGCAGCATGAGAGCCTCTGGGTTATTCTTTGCTACTGCATGGTCTTGACTTATACATTCCTTGTAGTTACAGACGAGAACTGTGTACAGATTCTTAAGGTGGCGCTCGGCATTTTAACCTGTATACTTTCATTGCTAGGTATATCCCAGATTACAGGGTATGACTTCTTTGAGTCACCACTCGGCAAGGCTCTTATAGTACCGGCGAGCTTTGAAAATTATGAACAGCTAAGGCAGAGCCTCTCCTTTACATTTTCGGGAAGCGGCAACCATCAGGTATATCTGACACTCTATAACCCTAACTATGTCGGTATGTACGCAAGCCTTGTGCTTCCAATCTGCGCTATTTTAATTATCAGCTCTAAGCAGGTATGGAAGAAGATTTACTGGGGACTTATGTTCGTAGGCACATTTCTCTGCGCCATGGGCTGCGGCTCGAAGACATTCGTGTTCTCATTTATTATTTCGATTATAATAGCAGCTGTATTTTATAGAAAGCAGCTTAAAAATGGGTGGCCGGTGCTTGTAGGACTTGTGGCTGTTCTCGTTGTTGCGGGTGGTCTATATTTTAAGTCGATAAATACGAATGTAATCGACTACGTAAAGAACGCAGTAACAACCAAGAGCACTGGGGATCTGCTTGAAAATGTGGAGTTCTCCGAGGATTGCGCAACTATTACCTACAATGGATTCAGCTTTGACGCGGCCTTTGATGAGACATCGGAAAGTCCGTCGATAATTCTTACAGCCAAGGACGGCAGCACTATAAATACATCTCTGAACTCGGATGACGGATTTATATATCCTGATAATGATAAGCTCAGTGGAGTTAAATTCACATATGAGGATATGACTGACAGGGCGGGCGACAGCTTTACCTGTATAGAGATGTATACTCCGTCAACCAGCGCCCTCCAGCATGTATTTACATTCGCTAAGGTAAACGGAAAGTATACTTATATCACAGCAATCGGCGAGTCTGACGAAATATATAACGCTCCGTCCGTGATCTTCACTGATTCGCCTCAGTTTGCTTCGGGACGTGGATATATCTGGTCACGTACGATTCCGCTTTTAGCTAAGCACATTGTTCTTGGCGGTGGCGCTGATTCATATACTGAGGTATTTCCTCAGAATGACTACCTCGGTAAGATTACATCCGGATATGCTTCGCTTATTATCACGAAGCCTCACAATATGTACCTTCAGACGGGCGTAAATGAAGGCGTTTTAGCTCTTATCTGTGAGCTTGCCATATTCGTTATTTATATGATTCAGTCGGGTAAATTATATTTTAAGGCAGATCTGACAGATAGTCTGACAGCCTTTGGGTTTGGCATTAATCTTGGCGTAATCGGATACATTTTCGCAGGGCTCTTAAACGACTCCTGCCTTGCCCTCGCGCCTCTCTTCTGGATTATTTTGGGAGCCGGATTTGGCGTTAACTGCATAGTAAAGGATAGGATGAATGCCTAAGATAGTATACACTCATAAGCTTCACCGGCCAAAGCCGGAATCAGGGGCTAAGGTATCATTTTCAAGGCGTGTAATCCCGAAGGATGCCTATGTTTTTCTTGCTCTTGGGATTGCCTGCCTTGTAACGCTCCTTGTACTTACTGTTATAGCGACAGGTAATGATGGAACAAGCTCTATAATAAGCGGGGTTATCGGATTCGCTGCCTTCTTAGTTTCGATTATCGGAGTAGCGGCAAGTGGGAAAATGATGATGGATGACCATAATTTCTACCAGATGCCAATCCTTTCCATGATCGTAAATGGTATAGCTCTCGTGCTATATATACTGATTTATGGCTACGGACTGGCTCTGATGGTGATTAAGTAACACCCCGTGCCTGGCTCCGAAGGTGCCTGGCTCGGGACAAGGGTGGTTAGTATAAAGTTAACTGTTTGTTAACATTTACGTCATTCGAAGTACATAAATGAACGATATACTGTAGTTATCAAATGAAGGAGATACAAGATATACTTCATTTGAAGAACAACAGTTAGTTTCCCGTTTTTGATATACTTTTTTTCATTTGCTGACTGTCCGGTTCCCTGCCGGATGGTAACTCCTCTCTTTCTATAGACAGGCGTCAAGTGACGCCTGTATTTTTTTAACAACAGCCATGCAAGATATAGTTAAAGTTAACTCGGAAGCAATTGAGTCGGATGTTTCCGAGTTAATTTACTTGCGTATGACTGATATGATGAAAAGAAGTTTTACTTACAATCCAAATAATCACCGTCCCTATTAATATCCCGCACGAATCTATCAGTACATCTTTAACCTGTCCGCTTCTTCCGGGTACAAAGAGCTGGTGAAATTCGTCGCTTGCGGCATAAAGGGCGCAGATGGTAAACGGCTTCACAAAGAAGCTTATTTTCGAATACCTGTTGCGATTGTTTGCCTTATCTGCCGAAACGAATAATAATGCCATCAGGATTCCCAGTATCAGGTATTCGGTCACATGGGCAGCCTTCCTTACAGGGTGGTCTATGGCCTTTGCCATATTTGTCTGCTCTTCGACGGAAAGCTCGTCGTAATCAGGGATGAAGAGCCCGCAGATGATTTTTCCTACGCTTTCACTCGTCTCAGAGGATTCAGCTGCCGGCGCGGCGGACATTCTGAAAATTACGGTCATCCACATCATGGTAATGACCAGCAAAATAACTGTTTTTCTGTTTAATTTCATCTTGCTTTCCATTCATCTTAAAAATGTTTTAAAACATTTTACCATACCGCAAGGAAATAAACAAGCACTGTCACTAAACTAGATGGCAGTGCTTTTAATAGGTTGTTTACATTTAAAAGGGTTAATGTTATACTGTTAGCATATCAATTTCGTAGGAAAAGTTAATAGGGGGCAGCAGTTATGGAAACGAGAGACATTATAAAGACCGCATTTATCAAATCACTTCCGATTTTGTGCAGTTATATTTTTCTTGGGATGGCTTATGGAATCCTTATGGAAGAAGCGGGACTCCACTGGTACTATTCCCTTCTCATAAGCCTGGTGGTTTATACCGGGGCCTTTCAGTTTGTTCTTACTACATTATTAAGCGGAGGCGCGTCACTTATCACGATTGCTATCACGGCCTTCTTCATGAATTCGAGGCAGTTTTTCTACAGCCTCAGTTTTGTGAAGGATTTTAATAAAATGGGCAGGGCGAAGCCTTATATGATTCACAGTCTCACCGATGAAACCTATGCCGTTAATAATTCACTTGACCTTCCCGATGAGGAGAGGCGTAAGGTTATGCTTCCTCTCGCTATTATGTGTCAATTCTACTGGTGTATAGGGGCGGTGCTTGGCGGCCTTGTCGGGCAGCTGATTCCATTTTCAACCGAAGGAATTGACTTCTGTATGACTGCCCTGTTTACTGTTATCTTTGTCGACCAGTGGGAGAAGGCTAAAAGCCATGTACCCGCTATTGTGGGCCTTGTTGTGAGCCTTGTATGCTTCTTTTTTAATATTTTCTTGTATATTATAATCCGTTTGTGGTACTATAACAATAAGCTATTTGACAATAAAAAATGTACTCTATGATAGGGTAATAATCAGAGTTAAAATCAGCAAAGTCGGAAGACTTTGTATATGTTATAAGGATGGTGAGAGAAAATGGCTACAATAAAGGAAAAAATCAACAGTCTGCGTGAAAACTCTGAGGCGAATTCATCGGATGCGATTACCGCGCCGGAGGCGGACCGTGAGAGAGAGGTTGTAAGGGTAAGCATCATAGGCATTGTCGCAAATGCCTTCTTAGCTGCATTCAAGGCATTTATAGGGATCGTCAGCGGTTCTATTGCCATCACTCTTGACGCTGTAAATAATCTCTCGGATGCCGCAAGCAGTGTAATCACGATAGTAGGTACAAAGTTAGCCGGAAAGGACGCTGACAAGAAGCACCCTTTCGGTTATGGGAGGATAGAGTATCTCACGGCGATGGTGATTTCTTTAATCGTTCTTTATGCGGGAATAACTTCGCTAAAGGAGTCTATAGGCAGTATAATACATCCGGAGAAACCCGATTACAGTACGGTAGCTCTCGTTATTGTAGCAGTGGGCCTTCTTGTGAAAATAATTCTGGGGCGGTTCGTGAAGGCAGCAGGAAAGAGACTTAATTCGGATTCACTGGTGAATTCAGGGGAAGACGCGACTCTTGATTCCATCATTTCCGCTTCTACTCTTGCCGCGGCGCTTATCTTCACATTTTCAGGCGTATCACTTGAGTCATGGCTTGGAGCGATAATATCGGTCGTGATTATAAAGTCGGGTATTGATATGCTTAAGGATACACTGTCAGAGATTCTAGGTGAAAAGGCGGATGTCGAGCTTGCAAGAGCCATAAAAAAGGTCGTCTTAAAGCATGAGGGTGTTCACGGTGTTTATGATTTGGTTCTCAATAATTATGGACCGGATGTGTATAACGGATCTCTCCATATTGAGGTCGAAGACACAATGTCAGCGGACGAGCTTGATGAGCTTATCCGTGAAATTTCCGTGGATGTCTATATGACCTGCAGGGTTCTCATAACAGCTGTCGGTGTCTATTCGATTAATACGAAGGATCCTGTTGCGATTGAGGCAAGGAAAAATGTTATGAGCCTTGTGCTTGCGATCCCTTATGTTATTCAGGTGCATGGCTTTTATTTGCGGGAAAATGATAAGAGTATGCGCTTTGATGCGGTAATCAGCTTTGACGCGCCGGACAGGAAGGCTGTATACAGGGAAATTCTCGCGAAGGTAAATGAGGCCTATCCTGATTATAAGCTTGAAGTAGCTATGGATACGGATTTCAGTGAAGAATGAGAGAGGATATTCTACGAGATATTAAAGAGGTGGATGTGAATGGAAATACAATCAATGGAAACGGATCGTCTGCTGATTCGTCGTGTCTTAGCGGAGGATTGGGAATCTATAAAAGAAATTTGGCAGAAGGTGGGAGAGACTGAATACGCTCAGTATGACATTCCACATGATACGAAGAACACTGTGGTACAGAAAAGAATTGAACGATGGGCTTCGACTTGCGACAGCAGCGAGCATATGTTCTTTTCTGTATGCCTTAAGGATGAGATTATTGGATATATAGACATGCACAGAAAAGATTATGGATATGAAATTGGATATTGCTTTCATACTGATTATTACAGAAAAGGATACGCTAAGGAGAGCATATCAGCCCTATTGGATTGTGCTGAAGAACAGGGGGTGCATTATTTCAAAGCGGGTACCGCAATTAATAACATACCCTCTGTTCGTCTGTTGAATTCGCTTGGCTTTAAACTGACAGGAACTGAACAGGTCTCATTTTACAAGGATTCTGAGGGGAATAACATTTATTTTGAAGGCGGGATCTTTGAGAGAGAAGAATAGAATTGTCAGAATTGTTTGCGATATTGGACTACAAAAAGCCAATTGTGCAAATATTAGATATTTTAGAAAAAACTTGAAAAAAGGGGTTGACATTCCTCCTCGAAGGTGGTATTATATAACACGTCGCTTGTGACTGACGCCGACAGCGAGCCGGAGAGATCAGAACAGAGACAGCACATTGACAACTGAACAGTGAGACAATCT
>OMWY01000020.1 GCA_900314885.1 uncultured Eubacteriales bacterium | reverse complement strand
AGACCCCTCAGAGAGTATGAGGTTGATAGGTTTGTGGTGTAAGCGGAGCAATCCGTGTGCCGAAGAATACTAATAGGTCGAGGACTTACTCCAAAATTGCAATGCATGAGCGAAGCGAATGTATTGCACGAGGAGCCGTATTTCCGCGAAGCGGAAATTCTAATCGGCGACTCACCTTGAATAGATCTTAAGAATATAATCAATATGCAGTTTTGAAAGTATGGCTTATAAGATTGAACAATTTAGTTATGCTAGATTGTTCGATTTTTATTCCTCAATAGCTCAATGGTAGAGCGCGCGGCTGTTAACCGCGATGTTGTAGGTTCGAGCCCTACTTGGGGAGGTTGTCGTAGAGGGGGACCCATACGAAGTATTGGGGAGTCGGCTACGGCGTAGTAACGAGCGTAGCGAGTTACAGAATCCTTCTCTATTTAGTACCTTTGTAAAGTGAAGGCACAACGGCCCCATGGTCAAGTGGTTAAGACACCGCCCTTTCACGGCGATAACAGCAGTTCAAATCTGCTTGGGGTCACTTAGGTTTGCTTTGTTGTTTCTTTAGGCCGCTACGTGTTAAAAATAGTGGCGGTTTTTATTTTTGGATCTTTAGCTCAGTTGGTTAGAGCAACCGGCTCATAACCGGTCGGTCCTGGGTTCGAGTCCCCGAAGATCCACTTAGAACTTTGCTTTAATCAAATGGGCAAGTTCAATGGCCCAATGGCTCAGTTGGTTAGAGCGCCGCCCTGTCACGGCGGAGGTCGTGGGTCCGAGTCCCACTTGGGTCGAAATACCTTAGAGGGGGCCAAAAACGAAGTTTTGGGAAAGTTGGCTAAGGTCAGCAGTCTCTTTAGGGTAAGGTCTTAGCTACAATTAGGGACCCGACAGCGAAGCTGTTGGGAGGGTCGGCTCAGACTTAGTAACGAGCGTAGCGAGTTACAGCGAATTATCTGGGGTCTTAGCTCAGCTGGGAGAGCATCTGCCTTACAAGCAGAGGGTCACAGGTTCGAGCCCTGTAGGCCCCATTTTTTGGTATTTAGCACTCTCGCTTCGCGAGAAGGTAACAAGTCAGCAAGCTGACTTGTCTTGAAAAGAATCCGTTCGATTTTTGATCCTTAGGTCAAAATCGCGGGACACATCGCTTCGCAATGTGTCAATCGCCGGCGTGGCGGAATTGGTAGACGCCCGGGACTTAAAATCCCGTGGGTAGCGATACCCGTACCGGTTCGACCCCGGTCGCCGGCATGAAAGAACTCAGCAGAGCTGAGTTCTTTTTATTTTGTTATGGATTGCTTCGCAATCCTAGGCACCTTCGCTGCGCGAAGGCACAGTCGCCGGCATGAAAGAACTCAGCAGAGCTGAGTTCTTTTTTTATATCAATAAATTCTAAAGACAAATTCCATTATCTATGTTATAATTATTTCATCCAGAAATAACTATAACATTTTTTTATGGAGAAAAACATGAGATACAAAGTAGATGGAGATAACCTCCCTGTTTTAAAGCTTTCACTTGAGGCAGGCGAAACAGTTGACTGCGAAGCCGGCGCTATGTCCTGGATGGACAATGAAATTGAGATGCAGACAAACACAGGCGGCGGTATTGGTAAGATGTTCGGCAGAATGTTTACGAATGAGCATGCCTTTATGAACCGCTATATTGCCCATCGTCCCGGTGAGATTGCGTTTTCATCGAAGTTCCCGGGCTCTATAAGAGCTGTTGAGATTCACCCGAACGAGGGAATAGTGATTCAGAAGGGATCATTCCTTGCCTGTGCAGGTAATATTGACAATGAGGTTTTCTTCCAGAAGAGAATCAGCAGTGGTTTCTTCGGTGGTGAGGGCTTTTTAATGCGTCACTATCATGGAGACGGCATTGTCTTCCTTGAAATCGATGGCTCAGCCCATGAGTATGACATACCGGCTGGAGACTGCAAGATAGTCGACACAGGATATCTTGCGGCGATGTCGGATACATGCCGCCTGGAAGTTCAGACTGTTAAAGGATTAGGCAATATATTCTTTGGAGGAGAGGGCCTTTTTAATACAGTAGTTTATGGACCCGGACACATCATACTTCAGAGCATGCCAATTCAGTCCACAGCTATGCAGCTCTATCAGTATATGCCACACCCATCAAACAGTAACTAAGTCATATCAACTGCGAACAGCATAAAGGAGAAAGACATGAATTTACGCTTACTAGAATATTTTCTTGTAACTGCTGAGGCAGAAAGTATTAACAAGGCAGCTGAAACCATACCTATATCTCAACCCACACTTAGCCGTCAGCTTCGCGAGCTTGAAAATGAGGTTGGCGTGGAACTTTTTCTACGTGATAATAAGGGAATCACATTAACAGAAGAAGGTGTCCTCCTTAAGAGGCGCGCCAGAGAAATTCTCGACCTCATGGATAAAACAGAACACGAACTGAAAGAACAGACTGAGGTTATAGAAGGCAAACTTACGATAGGATGTGGAGAGTCGAAAGCTGTCGAGAATTTTGTGCCATTGATGAAAGAATTTCGTAAATTGTATCCCTTGGTGACATTTGAGCTCTTTACCGGATCGGCGGATGACGTAACAGAGGGAATGGATAAGGGCTTGATTGACATAGGAATCCTTATAGAGCCGGTAAATCTTGACAAATTTGACTATATAAGGCTTTCTGATAAACAGTATTACGTGGCCACCATGGCGGCAGACGATCCTCTAGCCGACAAGGATTTTATCACAAAAGAAGATTTGATCGGAAGGGAACTGATTTTACCGAAGCGTCATTCTGTTCAGGATGAGCTGGGAGAATGGTTCGGTGAAGATTTTGACAGGCTAAATATCGCCTATACCGGGAACCTGCTTCTTAACAGCCTGATTCTGGTAAAGGATGGTAACGATATCGCAATTACGGTTGAGAGGCCGGAAATTATGTGTGGTAATAATGATGTTGTCTCAGTGTTGCTGAAACCGGAAATAAGTGTGAAGTCGGTAATTGCCTGGAAGCATGCGAATCCATATCCTAAATTACTGGATAAATTTATTGATTTCCTGGTGGAAAATATTCCTGATGGAGATTTGCATGAGAAAAAAGGATAAGAAAGCCTGCAGACAGACTTGAGACATTGTAAATTTGTACATGTACATTCACGAAGTCAAAATATGTGTACACTATAACAAAAAAGCATCTTTACATTTCAACCTTAAAGATTTATAATAGTATCATGCTCTAAATTTGCACTAAGTTACACTAGTTCGCAGTTACATAAAAAGTAACAATGTCTTATATGATTTGGCAAGGAGGAATATTTATGGCACGGAAAAAAGGTCCTGCGAAGCAGAGAGAAGGCAAAATCTTTAGCATTGAGGCGAAGATACTTTTAGGGGTTATCCCAATCACAGCTGCGGCGATGATTATCATGACCGCTTTCAGTGGTAATCGGGCCAGTCACATCATCATGGGACAGGTAAATCAGACTGCCCAGGCGACGCTTGACTCAAACATCAACAAAATGGTTGATGAGCTTGATGAAGTGAGATCATATGCTATTACCGAAGCCTCATTCGTCGGAAGCACATATAAGAGTGTGAAGGAAGACGAATACGGTGAGGTATTTACGGAAATAATTAACAGTAATGATATGATCCTCGGAAGCGGCCTCTGGTTCGAACCGAACGTTTATGACGCTTCGAAGAAATATTGTGGCCCATATTGGACTAAGGCAGATGGCAAGGTAACTCTTACAAGAGAATATGAGACTGATGAATATGACTATCTGAATCAGGAATATTATACAAACGCTAAAGCCCTAAAGCAGGGTGAGGCGAAGATAACCGACCCTTATTATGATGCTTCGTCGGGCCTTATTATGAGTACCTGCTCAGCGCCTATTTACGACGGAGACACCTATATCGGCTGCGTTACCGTAGATATCGAGCTCTCGACACTCCAGAATATTGTGTCTGAGATAAAGATGGGAAAGAGCGGTGGCGCTATGCTTGTTTCCTCAGATGGAACCTATATTTCAAGCCCTGACACAGACAAGGTAAACAACGCGGTAAAAATTCAGGAAGATCCGGAAGCTTCTCTTGCGAAAGCCGGTTCAGAGATAATGAAGTCTGACAAGGGTATAGCCTTTTATGACAGAAGCGGTACCAGACTCAGACTTTCCATGTTCTTCCAGAGCGTCCCGGAAGTAAACTGGAAGCTTGTTCTTTACCTCGCTCAGGGTGAAATAAAGGAGCAGGGGACGCAACTTGCGACCCAGCTTGTTATTATTCTCTGCATAGCGCTTGCGATAGTTGCGACTATAACGGTCCTTCTTGTAAAGTCTATAACCAGGCAGCTTAAAAAGGTTACTGTATTTGCGGGAGAGCTTTCTAAGGGCGATTTTACAGTCAAGAGGCTTGATAAAGGCGCAAACGATGAGTTGGGTCAGATGAGCGCTTCGCTGAATGACATGTATGACAGCAACAGAAATGTTATTAAACAGATTTCAGATGAGTCTGAGAGAATAACCGAGGCGAGCGGAAACCTCTCCAATATGGCCGGCAAACTCACTGATGAGTTTGACAAGATAAAGACTAACATGTCAGCGGTAAATGACAACATGATGAGCCAGGGTGCCGCTACCGAGGAGGTAAATGCTTCCGTGGAGGATGTAAATGCCTCTGTTCAGACCCTTGCCGGAGAGACTGACAGAAGTACTGCGTCTGTTGTTGACATCGAGAAACGAGCTGCTGAGATAGAAAAGAGCAGCCGCGAGGCCTATGAAAACGCGACAAAGCTTGTTGAGGCAAGACGAGGCGAACTTGAGGAAGCTAACGAGAAGTCTAAGGTAGTTGCGGAAATAGGTAATCTCGCTAATTCCATAGCGGATATTGCGGAGCAGATTAACCTCCTCTCACTTAACGCATCCATTGAGGCTGCCAGAGCAGGTGAACATGGCCGCGGATTCGCGGTTGTTGCTTCGGAAATAAATAAGCTCGCTGAGAGCACCAAGGAAGCTGTTGTAAAGATTCAGGAAACCATTTCCGGCGTACAGGATGCTTTTGCGTCACTCTCTGACAGCAGCAATGCCCTTATCGATTTCCTTGACAAGACCGTAACTCCTGATTACGATAACTTCGTAAATGTCGGCAAGCAGTACGGTGATGACGCGAGGTCCTTCGGGGAGGTTACTGACAATATCAAGAACATGGTTGACACCATAAGCATGGCCATGGATGAGGTCAGCAAGGCTATCCAGAATATAGCTGAGTCTACCCAGGAGACGGCTGAGCACAGCTCGGATATTACCAATTCCATCAATGAGGTTGGTGAGGTTGTAGATACGGTAGGCGAGATGTCAGAGAACCAGCAGGAGATTGCTAAGTCTCTTGACGGCGCTATAAGTGGATTTAAGCTTCAGTAAAAGATAGCGGATTAAAAGGAGTGGAAAATGGAATCATTTGAAGAACTGGCGAGGAATCGTTTTTCGACGAAGAACTTTTCAAATAAGGAACTTCCTGATGAAAAGCTTCAGAAAATTCTTGCTGTTGGAAATGTAGCGCCGACAGCGATGAATTCTCAGCCACAGAAGATTTATGTTATGAAGAGCCTCGAGGCTCTTGAAAAAATCGACAAGCTCACAGTGTGCAGGTACGGGGCTCCGGTTGTACTCATGGTTGTCTACAACGAGGAAGGAATTTATCATTATATGAACAGTGATAAATACAACTCCGGAGCTGAGGATGCCGCTATAGTCGCGACTCACATGATGCTTGAAGCTGCGGATATTGGTGTCAGCTCCTGCTGGGTTAACCGATTCGATCCCGATGAGGCGGCCAAAATTTTTAATCTTCCGAAAAACGAGAAGGTGGTTCTTCTTATGGACCTTGGCTACCCAAACGGAGTCGTGAAGCCACTTCCGCCACACAGTACAAAAAAGGATATATCTGAGATAGTAACATACTTATAAAATCAGACATGTAAGCAATTGTTACAATTTCAAAAATCATCTTGACAAACAGCCGCCACGAGTGTATAATATAGATTCGTGGCGGCTATTAGATTGTGTTGCGAAGGGAACCGGACAGCCCGACGTGATGAGATCTTATATTCCGTGTGAACAGATAATAGGAAAATCAGTACGCTGATTTTATTGGCAGGTTTTATATTAGGAGGACCCCATGGATACATTTATGGCTAACCCTAAGACAGTCGAGAAGAAGTGGGTTCTTATCGACGCTAAGGGACAGACACTTGGACGCCTTGCGAGTACAGTTGCTACTATCTTAAGAGGCAAGAATAAGCCGGAGTACACACCTCATGTTGATACCGGCGATTATGTTATAGTTATTAATGCCGCAGACATCAAGGTTACAGGCAAGAAGCTTCATGACAAGATTTACTATCGTCATTCAGACTATGTAGGCGGACTTAAGAGCGCTACACTCTCAGAGATGCTTGCTAAAAAGCCTGAGGATGTTATTTTCCACGCAGTTAAGGGTATGCTCCCTGATGGAACTCTTGGTGACAAGATGCTTACAAAGCTTCGTGTATACGCAGGCGCTGACCACGAGCAGACAGCTCAGAAGCCTGTTGTATATGAGATCAAGAGCAGATATTAATTGAAGGGAGGAAAATACATTGGCTAACGGTAAGTATTACGGAACAGGAAGAAGAAAGACCAGCGTAGCAAGAGTTTACCTTGTACCTGGCACCGGTAAGATCACAATCAACAAGAAGGATATCGACGAGTTCTTTGGTCTTGAGACACTTAAGACTATCGTTCGTCAGCCACTTGTTACAACCAATACAGCTGACAAGTTTGATGTCATCGTTAATGTATACGGTGGTGGTACCGCAGGACAGGCTGGCGCTATCCGTCACGGTATCTCAAGAGCACTCCTTGAGGCAGATGCTGACTATCGTCCATCACTCAAGAAGGAAGGCTTCCTTACAAGAGATCCTAGAATGAAAGAGCGTCGTAAGTACGGTCTCAAGAAGGCTCGTAAGGCACCACAGTTCTCTAAGAGATAATTTTGTCAGTATCAAGATTTTATATATTGCTCCGGCACGGAAGTGCCGGAGCTTTTTTACGTATTCCTGTAAATGTTCCTTGCAGTACTTCACCTTTTATGATAGAATAGATTAAATAGTTAAAAAATGCAACGTACTAAAGTGTTTTTGCAATCAATATTATTTTAGGGGAGGAACGTATGCCATACACCGCAGCAGTTACAGAAGAGATAGAAATGCTCACCGCGAAATGCGTTAAGAACACGACAATTGATACGGGTCTCTACTCAGAGTATGACGTAAAGAGAGGACTCAGGGATATCAATGGAAATGGAGTTCGTGCGGGACTCACGAAGGTCTCACGCATTAACGCGAGCAAAATCGTTGACGGGAAGACCGTGCCTTGTGATGGTGAGCTCTTCTACAGGGGATATAATGTAAAGGACCTGACGGACGGTTTTCTATCGGATAGCAGATATGGCTTTTCCGAGATGACCTATCTGCTTCTATTCGGCGAACTTCCGAATAAGGAAGAGCTTGCCATTTTTTCAAAAGCCATGGCCCAGGCGAGGCATTTACCTAAAAATTTCGTGAGAGATGTTATAATGAAGGCGCCGAGCAAGGATATGATGAACACTCTTGCGAGAAGTGTGCTCACCCTCTACTCTTATGACGCTAAAGCGGATGATATATCGCTTTCAAATGTACTCCGTCAGTGCCTCAATCTCATAGCGGTATTTCCATTATTTTCCGTCTACGGATACCACGCTTATAATCACTATATCAATAACAAGAGCCTCTACATCCACCAGCCGGGGCGGGATATTTCAACCGCGCAAAATATACTTAGGCTCTTAAGACCTGATATGAAGTACACGGAAACAGAAGCCCGAGTTCTCGACCTGGCCCTGGTCCTTCACATGGAGCATGGTGGCGGCAATAACTCGACTTTCACTACGCATGTAGTAACATCATCGGGGACGGATACCTATTCGACCATCGCGGCGGCGCTGGGGTCGCTCAAGGGACCGAAGCACGGCGGCGCCAATATAAAGGTTGTCCGGATGTTCGAGGATCTGAAGGAGAATGTGAGAGACCTCAAGGATGAGGACGAATTAAAATATTATCTTGAGAAGCTTTTGAATAAAGAGGCCTTTGACAAGAAGGGACTGATATACGGAATCGGGCATGCTGTATACTCAGTATCCGACCCGAGGGCGAGAATATTTAAGGGCGCTGTGAAGAAGCTTGCTGTCGAGAAGAACCGGATGGATGATTTTGAACTCTATAATACAGTAGAGCGCCTGGCGCCTGAGGTTATCAGCTCTCACAGGAAGATGTATAAGGGCGTCAGCGCGAATATCGATTTTTATAGTGGATTTGTGTATGGAATGCTTGGGCTTCCGGTGGAGCTTTATACACCGATGTTTGCCTGCGCGAGAATTGTGGGGTGGAGCGCCCACAGACTTGAGGAACTTATCAATACCAATAAGATTATAAGACCGGCTTATATAAGTATCGAGCCGACCAGGGAGTATGTTGAGTTAGGGGATAGATAAACTCCTTCAGTCGCCTATTTAGTGCCAGGTACCATAGGAATCCGTGCCAGGTCCCATAAAATTTTCATAAACTAACGTTTATGAAAATTTTATGGGACCAGGCACTAGTTTAAAGAAGGATTTCCACGTTTGCACGTGGAAATCCTTTTATACTAGTCAGCCACAAATATCTTCACGCTTCTCGGCTGCATTACTATATCACCTACAACCGGAGCAGGTGTGTCGAGTACCGGCTCATCCGCGAAGGTATCCACAGCAAGCTTCCATGAACTGTACTGAATCGTAGGAAGCGAGATATGGAGTGGATTCCAGAAGGTATTGATAGCCACATAAACTATATCATCATGTTCATCCTCACCGGGACTTCCCGCGAACATTATACCAAGATAGTGGCTGTCAGCCCCGTAATCCGGCCTGAACGGCTCTGTTCCGTGGACACTTACGTCAGGAAGACCTATTTTACTAGGAGAGAGCTTCTTCCTTATGGCAGGGTGCCTTAGCCTGAAATGAATCATGTACTTGAAGAAATCATACTGATCCTTATTTTCATCTAAGTCATTCCAATTGAGCCAGGAAATATTGTTATCCTGGCAGTAGGCGTTGTTGTTACCGCCTTGAGAATTGCCAAACTCATCGCCCATAAGGAACATAGGCGTTCCGCGTGAGCACATGAGGGTCGCGAAGGCGTTCTTTATCATACGCTTCCTGAGCCTGATGACATCCTCATCGGTTGTCTCACCCTCGAAACCGCAATTCCATGAATGGTTGTTATTGTCACCGTCCGTATTATTCCAGTTATTGTCTTCGTTATGCTTCTCATTGTAAGTATAGAGGTCGTGAAGAGTAAATCCGTCATGGCAGTCGAGGAAGTTAATGCTTGCGTTATAGCTGCCCTGACTTTCACTGTATAGGTCAGGGGAACCTATGATACGCTGGGCGGCAGCTCCTGCCGTGCTTCCGTCTCCCTTAAGGAATGAACGCATGTCATCACGATATTTACCGTTCCACTCCTTCCAACGGTGATAAGAAGGGAAGCTTCCTACCTGGTACATACCGCCGGCGTCCCATGCCTCGGCTATGAGCTTGACATCGCCAAGTATCGGATCATAGGCGAGACGCTGGAGGAGAGGAGGATTCGCCATAGGGGACCCATCCTCATTTCGACCGAGGATTGTCGCGAGATCGAAACGGAAACCGTCAACCCTGTATTCGGTAACCCAGTAGCGGAGACATTCTACTATCATTTCCTGGACGATAGGGTGGTTGCAGTTCATGGTATTGCCGCAGCCTGAGAAGTTGTAGTAATATCCGTCAGGAGTCAGCATATAATAAATATTGTTGTCGAGCCCCTTAAATGAGAAGAAAGGCCCCTTCTCATTTCCCTCGGCTGTGTGGTTAAATACGACGTCAAGGTAGACTTCGATATTGTTTTCATTTAACTCCTTTATGAGGCGTTTAAGCTCTTCGCCCTCGTGGTTGTGCTCTCTGGTGGAGGCGTAGCTTGTGTTAGGAGCAAAATAGCAGACAGTATTGTAGCCCCAGTAGTCACAGAGAGGACGACCGTAGAAGTCTCGGTGAGAGAGCATTTCATCAAACTCAAAGACAGGCATGAGCTCAACCGCTGTAATGCCGAGATCCTTGAGATATGGAATTTTCTGCCTTATTCCTTCAAATGTTCCGCGGACGTTATCATCAAGGCCGCTGCTCTTATCTATGGAAAATCCACGCACGTGGGTCTCATAGATTACCACGTCCTCCGAAGGAATCAGAGGCTGCTTCGCGTCGCCCCAGTCGAAGGTGTTCTTTACAACCCTTGCGTGATAGACGTAATCGGAAGGCGTTCCCCAGTCAGCCTGGCCGGCTACTGCCTTAGCGTAAGGGTCAAGTATTAGCTTTGTCTTATCGAAGATATAACCTCTCTTAGGGTCATAGGGACCATCAACCTTATAGGCGTACTCGAGGTCGGTGATGTCAAGGTCGAAGACTATCATTGAGTATACATTTCCTATGCGGTAGGTCTCAGGAAAAGGAAGCTCGACAAAAGGCTCTGTTTCTCCCGAGTGGAAGAGAAGGAGCGTTACGCTCGTGGCGTGTTTGCTGTGAATCGTGAAATTCACTCCGGTAGGAATCGCCGTGGCGCCATTCATGTCGTAGAAGCCGGGACGGACGTCGAAACCGCTTATCTTATCAAGCGGTGGCATGTGGAACTTGTTGTACATCTCGTTCGAGACCTTACTTACAGGTTTTTCTTCGTTCATAGACCCCTCCATAGGTTCATGTATTAATTTTTTTTAAACCTTGTTATCATTATATCACATTTTAAACTAAATAAAAGAATAATATTTACAAATCGAAGAAAAAATTATAAAATAGAACTATGATGACCTAAGGAAGAAGGAACCATATATGGGCAGTATTACGAAAATAACCAGACAGACCAACAACCGCTTCCTTAACATGTACGATCTTGATAACGTACATAAGAGCGGGAAGAAGAGCCATTACTTCATGGCAAGCCGGGCTAAGAGCGATGACGATCTGAAGCTTGTAAGCCATACAAACAAGCCTGACGGTGTTGTGATTTACGCCGTGACCAAGGAAGAAAACCCGCGGATAGTCCTTGTGAAGCAGTACAGGTATCCTATAGATGCCTGGATCTATGAGCTTCCGGCAGGACTTGTCGAAGACGGTGAAGATATACATGAAGCAGGAATTCGCGAAATGAAGGAAGAGACAGGCATGACATTTACGCCTCTTGATGCGCCGAAGGGCTATGAACGTCCATTTTTTACGTCTGTAGGCATGACGGATGAGTCCTGCTCTACGATTTTTGGGTTTTGTACCGGAGAGCCTACGAGCGAGGGCGAAGAGGAAAGCGAAGAAATAGAGGTCGTTCTCGCCGATAAGGCCGAGGCAGCAAGAATCTTAAGAGAAGAGAACTGCTGCATGAGGGCGGGCTATATGCTCCCCCGATTTATCGCGGACGATGAACCATTTGCCTTTTTACATGTTTAAGGAGAACTGTTTATGCCTTATTTGACCGGAAGCAGCAAGAGAAGTGACGTAAATGAAGCCATTGACGAGGCTGTGTCAGGCTTTAATGCTTCGCCTGTGAATTTTATTATTTATTTTTCTGATTATAATCGTTTCAAGGAAATTGGCCCTGCCATAGAGCGACGGTTCCCGAACACTACAGTAGTCGGGGCGGTTTCTGAAAAGGTAGCCGTCCGCGGAAAATTTTATGACGAGGGCCTTGCGGTGTGCGGACTCTCCGAGGACACTATCAGGACTGAGGTCGCAGTCCTAAACCGCGCGTCTACGGCTCCCGTGAGCAACATAAGCGCGATAAGGGATGCCTTAGAAAGGGCAGGGATGGAGAACACAGTAGCCCTCCTTATCAATTGTGGCAATACCTTCGCCGACGATAAGGTTGCCGATTGCCTGTATCTGTCATTAGGCAAGTATGAGATACCTGTGTTCGGCGGTTCGGCAGCGGCAAGAGCGGACCTTACAAGCGATGACCCGTTTCCGCACGGACTTGTTTTCTATCATGGACATGTCCTCTCAGATTCGTCGCTTGTAATATTTTTACATAATAACAGGGGCAAGGTTCATCTCTATTCGGCGAATATCTATACGCCGATGGGCCATTCATTCCAGATTACGAGCGCTGACGCAAGGAGGCGGGTCGTAAATGAACTTAATAACATGCCCGCTGCGGACGCTATAGCTGAGGTTCTTGACTGTGACAGGGATACGCTTATAAAAAATATGCGCTACCACCCATTAGGCCGTACCTTTGGGAAGACGAACCTCATAGGAGAGGCCGCGAGGGTAAATGATGATGGCTCTATCGAGTTCCGCGTGCGTTTCTATAATCAGACGATGGTTAATCTGATGGAGCCGCGTGACTATGAGAAGCATTTTACCGATGTTGTAGACAAGATAAAGAGGGAATCAGGGGAGACTTACTTTACGATGATAGCTTCATGCATTTCGCAGGCGGCATTTTTAGAGCGAAACGCATGGCTTGACGGACTTGTGAAAAATTTCGACAGGGGCTTACAGGATTATATCTGCTTCTTCCCATACGGGGAGCAGTTTAATTACGTCTATATGAACCAGACAACAGTATTCGCGAGCTTCACTGAAGAGTAGCCTGACAGTGTATTAAACAGGTTGAGAGTGATGCCGCGCTGACTAGATTACATTGAGGTTTGTACGGGATGGCGCGAGAAATTAACAAGGGTGTCGTATATACAGAATTTGGATGCGCAGGTTGTAACCAGTGCATAGCGGTCTGCCCTGTAGAAGGGGCGAATGTAGCGAAGAGAAATACGGACGCGACTTACGTGGTTGTCGATCAGGATGAATGCGTAACATGCGGAAGATGTGTCAGTGTCTGCCCTCACGAGAAGAGAAAATACAGGGATGATTCAAGGGTCTTCCTTGATAGCCTTGCGGACGGTGAGGAGCTTTCGGTCATTCTCGATGACACATTTTACTATGAATTTTCCGCGAATGAGGGGCAAATGCTTGCCTATCTCAGGAAAATCGGAGTAAAGCATATCTATGACGCGTCGATCGGTTCTGATATCAACTTCTGGATATCAGCGAACCTGATTAACGAAAATAAGGACGTGAACGATACATTTATATCATCCTCATGTCCTGCCGTTGTCATGTACCTAAGGCGCTATACACCGGGACTTATCAAGAAGAGACTGCCTGTCAGAGTTCCGGCCCTTGCGACTCTTATTTATGTCAGGAAATATCTTCACGATAACAATAATATAGCTATCATAAGCTCATGTGCCGCTATGAAGGAATTCCTTAAGCTACCGGAAAATAGGGACCTGGGAGTCAAATACTGCGTTATGATTCCTGAATTTATTAAGCAGATAGATGACCTTACCTTTGGAGATGAGATTTCTAAGAGCGATGCCAAGGGACATTCGCTCTTCCCGGAATATGTCTTCCATAACGGTTTCCGGCTTGCCATGTCCGAGGTCGTCCCACCCGAAGTCTATATAGCTTCGGCCTCATTTAACCTTGACGAACGCGAAAAGATCAACCCTGACAGCATTTTGTTCAGGCGTGACAAGGAAAATAACGAGGGCATAGTTGTGATAGACGCTATGGCTTCAAGCCACGGGTGCCTCGCCTGCTCATCGAAGAAAAATGATGTGTCGGTCCGCGAACGCGCCTTTGCCCATTTTCATAAGTATTTCAGCGTGGACCCTGAGTACTTAGAGTATAAGAGTCTTCCGAACGATGAGAAGCTTGATTTCATAAATAACATATATAAGGACTTAGACTTCACCGATTTCCTTGTTGAGAGTGAGGAGGATTACCAACAGTTAAACCTGATCCCGCAGAACGTTATAGATGAAGTCCTGACGAGCCTCCATAAGACTACCTACGCTGAGCGCCACCATGACTGCCGGTCCTGTGGCTATGGAAACTGTATGGAGATGGCGAGGGCTATCGCTTTAGGTGTAAATGTGCCGCAGAATTGCGTTATGTACGCTAAAGGAGAGCTGTCGATCCTCTATCATACCGACAAGCTTACCGGCGCTCCGAACATGGATCAGTTCTCCCTGGACGCGGCTCAGATTCTTAATGAAAATCGCGGCTACAAGTTCGTTATGGGCTGGGTCGATATCAAGAAGCTTCGCATAATAAATGATGTCCTGGGCCATGACAGTGGCGATGATGTATTAAGGAAGGCGGCATCTGTCATTGAGAAGAGCCTCCCGAACTACAGCTGCTACGGACGCTTCGCGGACGACAGCTTTGTCTTCATGGTGCCATACTGGGACGGAGTCTGTGAGACAGCCAAGGAAATCGCTGACAAGGCTTCGAAGGAGTACAAGGAACGTGTGCCTGTCGGCGTAGATATGGGCTTCTATGAAATAGAGCCGGGAGACCCCGACATCCCGTTTACGGTAAAGGACATATCGGTATTCGCCGATAACGCGAGAATTGCCTTTGATTCGATAAAGGGCGGCTATGATACCCGTGTCGGCGTTTACACGGATGAAATGAAGAAGAATATTCTCCGCGAATCTGAGCTCACGAGCCTTATGAACATATCGCTTGCGAGGGGCGACTTCAAGACATTTTTCCAGCCTCTGTATGACCACTCGACCGGGAAAATGGTTGGCGCCGAGGCTCTCGCGAGGTGGATTATGGAAGGGCGCGGGAACATTTCACCGGGCCAGTTTGTTCCTCTCTTTGAAAAGAACGGATTTATCCTCAAGCTTGATCAGTTTATATGGGAGTCCACGATAAGGCTTCTCGCTGCCTGGAGCGAGGCAGGCTACGAGCTTGTTCCGGTTTCCGTGAATATTTCAAGGATAGATATCTATTTCGATGAGCTGCCCGACTATATAGCCGATCTGACCGACAGGTACAGGCTCGACAGAAGGTATCTCCGCCTTGAAATCACGGAATCTGCCTATATGAGCAGCCCTGAGCGAATTAACAGCATGATAAACCGCTTCCACAAATACGGCTTTCTGGTTGAAATGGATGACTTTGGCTCGGGCTACAGCTCTCTTAACGTCCTTAAGGACATGAACGTCGATATCCTTAAGCTCGACCTTAAATTTCTCGCCGGAGGAAATGAAGACCGCGGCGGGAAAATTATCAACAGCGTTGTTAAAATGGCTGACGCCCTTAATATCAGCGTTATCGCGGAGGGCGTAGAGACAAAGGAGCAGGCTGACTTTATGCTCTCGGTAGGAGCGAGGACCATCCAGGGCTATTATTACGCAAAGCCTATGCCAAGCTTTGAGTTCGAAAAGAAGCTTAATCACAGGGGAAAAAGGTGAAGGCAGTCAGATTTGCCTTATTGAGAGATTTGTGATATAATGTCCTGTGATTGATGTCTTTTTGCCACAGGCAGGGGACGCTTATAACGATAAAACATAGGAGTTTATATGCTTGACAGTCGGAAAATACGTACAATGTCGAGGCTGTCCATATTTGAGGAATCGCCACTCGGGAAGAAATCGCTTAGGATATGCCGTTTCTTCAAGAATGACTACCTCAGGTGGGAGTTATTAAAGACAGTTGCCGGCATTACTGTTGGTTATATTATAGTTATAGGACTCATGGCTATGTACAACCTTGAATTTCTTATTAAAAATGCCACAAGTCTTGACTATAAGAGCCTCTTCTCGAGGTTTTTGGGCTATTACCTCATTCTGCTGGTTATATACGTAGCAGGAACATTTTTCCTCGCGAACTACAGGTATTCGAGGTATAATAAGAACTTTAAGAAGTACGACAGGAAATTAAAAGAGTTAGGGAAGCTGTACGAGGAGGAAGGTCCGTCCGAAAAGCGTACGAGGACGGAGGATGAAGCATGACAGAATTATACGTGATACGCGACAGAATTAAAGTATTTTACGCGAAAAACGCCAGATTTATTAATCCGGCCCTTAAGTTCGTTCTCGCGATGCTTGTCTACACCATAATAAAAAATACCATCGGCTATGATGAGAGACTGAACGGATGGCCTGTACTAGCCGGCCTTTCGGTAATCTCAGCGTTTCTGCCGACTTCTTTTATTGTTTTCGCGGCATTTGTGATGAGCGTTATGCATATATTCGCGGCGTCGAATTTCCTCTGCCTGATATATGTGCTTATTTTGGCTGTGTTATATTTCTTTTTGATAAGATTCGCGCCGGGCTACGGAATCTGTGTCCTCATGACACCTATCCTTATGTATCTTCACCTCGACGCGCTCATGCCGCTCGTGATTGGCCTTATCGGTACGCCTATAGCGGGATTCGCCATAGTTCCGGGAATTATTATTTATTATCTTTTTGACGTAACCAAGAGCGCGATCAGCATGTCGTCGGGCTCCATGAAGCTTGAGGATAATCTGCAGAGCTATGTATATGTAATCAAAACGATTTCCGGTAATAAGCTCATGATTCTCGCTATAATTGTGAGCATCTGCGTTCTTCTCGTGACGTATTTTGTGAGGAAGCTTGTTATAGCTCATTCAAATGAGCTCGCTCTGGCAGCCGGGGCTACGGCGGAGATAATTATTACCCTCGTGGGCTTCCTTGCCTTCAACGTGAAGGGAAATATTCTCTGGCTCCTCCTTGGAACCGTAATTTCGGTCGTAATAGCCATGGCTATTCAGTTCATGAGGTATGTGCTTGACTATAACGCTGTGGAACATTTACAGTTTGATGATGATGACTATTATTACTATGTGACGGCTGTACCAAAGCTCACTGTTACTAAGCCGGAGAAAAATGTGGTGAAAATCAGTGACAGCGATGATAAGGAAAATGAGCCGTACAGGGACTAAAAAATGGAAAATATCAGAGAGACATTAAGCGATTATTTTAATTTCATGTCGCTTCCTTCCTTTGATTTTACTGATGTATTGGAGATTCTGATTCTCGCCTTTGTTATATATCAGATAATTAAATGGGTAAGGGACACGAGGGCGTGGTCGCTGGTTAAGGGACTTCTAATACTACTCGCCTTCTGTCTTGTCGCTGTTATATTAAATCTCGACGTTATACTTTTTATTATAAAAAATACCTTCTCGGTAGGAGTTACCGCACTGGTAATTCTTTTCCAGCCTGAACTCCGTAAGGCGCTCGAGGATCTGGGACGTAAAAATATTCTGCCGGCCATTTTCACTAACAATTCCCGCGTCCCCGACAGATTTTCAAATGAAACGGTGGATGAGCTTGTAAGCGCTTCGTATGACCTTGCAAGGGCTAAGACCGGCGCCCTCATAGTTATAGAGCGGAACGTAAAGCTTGACGAGTACATAAGGACCGGAATTCCTATTGACGCTATAGTGTCGAGCGCTCTTCTAATTAATATTTTTGAGCATAACACTCCTCTTCATGATGGCGCTGTGGTTATGCGGGGAGACAGGGTAGTAGCGGCTACCTGCTATCTGCCGCTTTCCGATAACATGGAACTGTCTAAGGAGCTCGGAACCCGCCACCGTGCCGGAGTCGGTGTCAGCGAGGTTACGGATTCACTTACAATTATTGTATCCGAAGAGACCGGCAAGGTTTCCATAGCAAAGGACGGAAGAATCATAAGAAATGTTGACGCCGAGAGACTGAGGAAGGAACTTCACGACATTCAGAGAAAGGACTCTGTTGACCCGGAAACCAGAAGCAAGTGGATGCAGGTAAAGAGCCATCTTTCCCATGGGAAAAAGTGATATGAAAAAATTATTTACAGAAAATATCGGACTTAAGATTATTTCCGTGATTGTCGCGATTATCTTGTGGCTTACGATTGTCTATACCTACGACCCGGCGAAGACGGCTGATTTTACAATTCCCGTTACGGTTGTAAATGGCGACAGTATCACGAACCTAGGCAAGGTTTACGACGTTGTGGAAGGAAGCAATGTCACCATCCGCGCCAAGGCTAAGACCAGTATAATTAACAGCCTTAAGGCGTCTGATTTTAAGGCGACAGCGGATGTATCGAAGCTCTCACCTACCATGAACGCCAACATAGACGTTACCTGTACTAAGTCGTCAAATGTTGAAATCTCATTTGTAGGCAGTGTGAAGATGCTCAAGGTCAAACTTGAGGAGCTTGTCACGAAGCAATTCCCTGTAACCGTGAACCAGAACGGAACCCCTGCGGAGGGCTATTATGTGGGATCCTCATCTACTAAGCCTAACCTAATAACCGTATCGGGCGGAGAATCCACGATAGATCAGATTTCGACGATTTCCGTTGATGTAAATGTAGATGGGGCGAACAGGTCATTTTTCTCAGAGGCTGAGCCTTCGGCTTATGATTCAACCGGAACCAGGATAACGTCCGATACCCTGTCATTTTCATCAATCCCTGTGTCCGTTACGACAAAGGTCTATGAGACCAAGGAAGTCGCAATATTTGTCGAGACGAATGGGAATCCGTATGAAGGATATACGGCAGGCGATGTTGACTATGAACCGAAGTCGGTTATTATCGCGGGAAATGACAGTGATTTATCAGGTGTTACGAGTCTTACCCTGAGTCTTGACGTATCGGGAAAGATTACAGATGTTGAGGAGACGATTCCTCTTTCGGACGCGCTGCCGACTAATGTATTCCTGACGGACCCTGATACGACTGTGAGCGTAAAGTGCAAGATAAACCGCATAGACAGCCGCGAGATAGCTCTTGGGGCTGATGATATCAAGCTCACAGACACTGACGAGGGCTTTGATTATATTGTAACAGGCGCTTCCGTAAATGTTACCCTTAAGGGCCTTAAGGACGATATCAATTCAGTTACGGTCAGCAAGCTCTCTCCTACAGTTGATATGGCCGGCTTCTCTATGGAAGGTACATATAACGTGAAGCTGAGCTTCAACGAGGTTGAGGGAGTAAGCGTAGAGGGTACGCCTGAGGTTACAATTGAGGTTGTGGATAAGACCAAGGAAGAAGAGCCTGACAATACAGCAACCGACAGTGGAATCACAGATAACGGCGGAAATGCCTCCGATAATGGGGCAGGTGACAATACGGATAATAATTCCGGACGGTCAGGGGATAATAATTCCGATTCATCATCCACCGGCTCTGACATTGGCAGCGAAGACATAAATTCAGATATTATAAAGTAGGACTGATATGAAACTTAGTATAATTACACCATACAAGACGGAACTTAAGAAGCTCGCTGACTGCCTTACAAGCGTCCGTGACCAGAAGCTTGATTTCGATTATGAGATTCTCCTTGTATGCGACCATACCGGAGATGACGTAGAGTCGTTTTTGAAGGATTATAACGACCTGCCCATTAAGCTTATAAGACTTGATGACTATGATAAGGACGGCGAAGTCAGGACGGGCGTCGCCGCTGCAAGAAATATAGCGCTCGACACGGCAACCGGCGAATACGTCTATTTCCTTGACAGTGATGATTACCTCTTCGGTGATACACTTGCGAAATTATTCGCGGGGCTAACGGAAAATGAGGCAGATTTCGCCTATGGTATCAAGAACTGGACCTTCTATACCCGTGACGGCTATATAGCATGGCTCTCTGAGCAGGATGAGCTTGCGAACGGTTCAGCGACCGACGAAGCGGGAGAAGAGGGTGAAGGTGGCAGCGAGGGAAGCGATGAAGAAAGCGACTCTGCCGAATCGGACCTTGACCGTAAGTCTCTCGAAGAGAGCATGCTCCTCTCTGATGATGACAGCGATGATTTCATAGATGAATACCTTCCGACCGAATACGTAAGAGTCGAGAGGGGTCACCGCATCGCGACGAAGAGACTTGTGACTAAGAGGAAGGGCTTAAAGAATATTTCCGTTCTCAATATACTTGTAAGTAAGGACTTCATCGATGAGAACAGGATTCGCTTTAACGAGGACTTCAGATATTATTCGGATATTTCCTTCGTCGTTGAGATGATAGAGAAGGCTCACTTTATAGCCTTTGTCCCTGACGCGGTTTATATAAAGAGAAAGCATGATGACCCTGTTACTTATCCGGCCCTCTCAGACGAGCAGAGCGAGGACAGGTTTGACGAAATGCTTCGTGCCTATAACTATGCCCTTACGAAGTGTGAGGAGGGTGACAGGGTAGAGGTTGCCCTGAACCGCAAGCTGATAAATTATTTCTCGGGATATTTCATGATGAAAATGCGCCGCAGCGAGAATGATTACTGGTACGGCGAGCGTTTTGATGTCATGAAGGAGAATATCGAGAAGATTGACCCTGAAGTTATTAAGCCTATGAAGCTCGCTAAGAGGAGCGCTGTCAAGGCTCTTGACGCAGGAGACAGGAAGGCTGTCTTAGGGCAGATCAACAGGCGCCTAGCGGGAAGGAAGCTTGTGAGATTTGTCACTAAACCGCATGAGCTTGCTAAATATTTATACCTTCATAAGTTCATGAATGAGCCCCTTATGGATAACTGGGTCATGTTCGAGTGCTTCTTCGGGAAGAGCTACGGAGACAACCCTAAGGCTATCTATGAGTATATGAACAGGGCATTTCCGGGAAAATACCGCTATATTTGGGTTATAGACAACCCTAAGAGCAAGATTCCTTATAAATGCACGAAGGTAAAGAGATTTTCCATCGAATACGCCTATTATATTGCCCGCTGCAAATATTTTGTATTCAATGTCCACCAGCCGGGCTTCATGAGGAAGAGGGAAGGTCAGGTATTTCTTGAGACCTGGCACGGAACACCTCTTAAGCGTCTCGCCTTTGATATGGATGATAATTTCTCATCCACGCCGGGATATAAGAAGAAAATATTCAAGCAGGCAAAGCAGTGGGATTACCTGGTTTCGGATAACCAGTACTCGACAGATATTTTCAGATCCTGCTTCCGTTATGACGGACCTATGCTTATGTACGGGTATCCGAGAAATGATATCCTTCATGCGGCAGACCGTGAAGAAAGAGCTCGTGAAATCAGGAAAAAGGTCGGAATTCCGGAAGGAAAGAAGACTATCCTATATGCCCCGACCTTCCGCGATGATGAATATTACGGAACCGGCCAGTATAAGTTTAAACTTGCCCTTGACCTTCCGACCATGAAGAAGGAGCTCGGTGACGAATATGTGCTGATTTTAAGGACGCATTATTATATAGCCGACAAGGTCGATGTCACGGGCATGGATGACTTTGTTATCAATCTCAGTAAATACGATGATATCGCGGAGATTTACCTCATTTCCGATATCTGTATTACCGATTATTCATCCGTATTTTTTGACTACGCGAATTTACGCCGTCCTATACTTTTCTATACCTATGACCTCGATAAGTACAGGGGAATGCTTCGCGGATTCTATTTCAACATGGAGGAAGAGGTTCCGGGACCTATGCTCTTCACGACGGAGGAAGTAGCTGACGCCGTAAAAAATATCGATGATATTAATAATAAATATAAGGAAAAGTACGATAGGTTCTATGACAAGTTCTGCTATCTTGACCACGGCGACGCTTCGGAGAAGATAGTTAAGGATGTATTTAAAGAGGAAGGTGAGAGCAATCAGTAAAGTCATAAAGAATTTTAAAAAATACAGGTACCTCTTGCAGGAGCTTGTTAAGAAGGATATAAAATTAAAATACAGGCGGTCGTACTTAGGTATACTGTGGACATTGCTCGAGCCGCTCCTTACGATGATAGTTCTGACGGTAGTGTTTTCGGGATTTTATGGGAAGGATGACAGGTCCTTTCCTGTATATATACTGACCGGACGACTTTTATATACTTATTTTTCAAATGGAACGAAGGCCGCGACAAAGTCAATCAGGACCAACGCTTCGATGATTAAGAAGGTATATGTGCCAAAATACATTTACCCCCTGTCCTCGATAATTTCGAACTATATTATATTTTTGATTTCGCTCGTTGTCCTTGTGGCAGTTGCCCTGGTGCTTGGCGTGTATCCGACGATTCACATTTTTCACGCGATAATACCGCTTGTGGTGATTTTCTTCATGACATTGGGAGTCGGCATGTGTCTCGCGACGCTCTCGGTATTTTTCAGGGACATGGAATATCTCTGGAGCGTAGCGCTTATGCTCATCATGTACTCATCCGCTATTTTCTACGATCCCGAAAAGGTCGTTAAACACGGCTACGGATGGATACTTAAAATGAACCCGCTGTATGCCTGCATTGTGAATTTCAGAAGCGCTGTTTTCGGTACCCCTATAGAGATAAAATATATGCTCTATTCTATGGGATTCGCCGCAGTGACATTGCTTCTCGGAACATTTATGTTCTACAAGGAACAGGATAAATTTATACTACACATATAATTATGGATAAGAATAACGCAATTGAAGTCGACCACGTAGGAATGAAATTCAACATGAGTTCCGAGAAGGTCGATAATTTAAAGGATTATGTAATAAAGGCGCTAAAGCATGAGCTCATGTATAAGGAATTCTGGGCCTTAAGAGATGTCACCTTTAACGTAAAAAAGGGCGACAGGGTAGGAATTGTAGGCTTAAACGGAGCCGGAAAAAGTACCCTTCTTAAGGTTGTTTCGGGAGTGCTTAAGCCTACGGAGGGAAGTGTCCGGATAAATGGAACCATCGCACCCCTCCTTGAGCTCGGAGCGGGCTTTGACAAGCAGTACACGGGCGCTGAAAATATTTATTTATATGGGGCCATGCTTGGATATTCTAAGGAATTCCTGCAGGAAAAATACAACGAGATCGTAAAATTTTCTGAGCTCGGTGATTTTATTGATGTGCCTGTGAAGAATTATTCTTCGGGAATGAAGAGCCGTTTGGGATTTGCGATAGCAACTATAGTTGAGCCTGATATATTAATTCTTGATGAGGTTCTCTCTGTCGGCGATGCCAAGTTCAGAAAGAAGAGCCTTAAGAAGGTAAAGTCTATGATGAGTCACAATGTGACTGTACTCTTTGTCTCTCATTCGATAGACCAGATGCTCGAGGTTTGCAATAAGGCGATACTCCTTGAGAAGGGTCACCTGATAGCTCAGGGTGACGCGAAGACTGTCGCTGAGATTTATAATACGAAAATTAACAGTTAATAATTCGGTTTACCGAATTTCTTCATACGAAAGGAAATAAAAATGAAAACCGTACTTACTTATGGAACCTTTGATTTACTTCACGTAGGCCACATCAACCTATTAAGACGCGCTAAGGCGCTCGGTGACAGACTCGTAGTTGGTCTTTCAACAGATGAATTTAACGCCGGCAAGCACAAGGAAGCCTATCACAGCTATGAGGACAGGAAAATAATCCTCGAGGCCATCAAGTATGTTGACCTTGTAATCCCTGAGAAGAGCTGGGAGCAGAAGGTTGAGGATGTCAAGAAATATAATGTAGATGTATTCGTAATGGGAAATGACTGGGAAGGAAAATTCGACTTCTTAAAGGACTACTGTGAGGTCGTTTATTTACCTAGGACAGCCGGCATTTCCACCACAAAGATAAAGCATGACCTTGCTTTAGAGGGTGAGAATCAGTAAAATGGACGTTAACTTACGAAAGCTTCTTAAGAAGCCCATAAAAGCCGTAACTGTTGGAATTTATAAGCTCCTCCTCCCGCTCTTCCATTCTGACAAGAAAATGATAGTTTTCGACAGCTCTATAGGACTTAATTATACGGGAAGCCCTCGCGCTGTTTACGAAAGAATGGTAGAACTGGGACTCGATAAGGAGTATAAATGTATCTGGTTTTTCCAAAAGGGCAAGGCGCCGGAGAATTTACCCGGGCATGCTAAGACAGTCCGCTATGGCAGAATAAGGTATTTATATTATATGTCTAAGGCGGGGCTCTGGCTCTTCGACGCGAGACAGCCTAAATTCATCAAAAAAAGGAAAGACCAGCACTATATCCAGACATGGCATGGTACGCCTCTTAAGAAGCTTGCGCTAGATATGGATAATGTCACAATGGCGGGTAGCTCCAACATTGAGACATATAAAAAGAATTTCCGCGAAAACGCGAAGACCTGGGATTTTCTTATAGCCCAGAACGATTATTCGGCTTCCATTTTCAGGAGATGCTTTGATTTTAAGAAAGAGATGCTTCTTACCGGATATCCGAGAAATGATGTATTGTTTCGGAAAAATAATCCGACTGACATTAATTTACTGAAGAAGGAGCTGGGGCTTCCGCTTGATAAGATAATTATTCTTTACGCCCCGACCTGGCGTGACGACGAATATGACGCGACAGGAAAGTATGAATTCCGTCCGAAGCTTGATTTTCCTAAGATGAAAGAGGCTCTTGAGGGCGAATACGTAATGGCGGTAAAGTACCACTACCTCGTCGGTGAGAAGATAGACTGGACAGGCTTTGAGGGATTTGTCTATCCATTTACGGCCCAGGCGGAGATAAGCTCTCTTTACCTTGTGTCAGACCTTATGATAACGGATTATTCGTCTGTAATGTTTGATTATTCACTACTTCACCGTCATATGTATTTTTACGCCTATGACCTTGATAAATACAGGGACAGCATAAGGGGATTTTACTTTAATTTCCTCGAGGATATTCCGGGGCCTGTATCGCAGAATACGGATGAATTAATTCATGACCTTCATCTGACAGATGTTTTGTTTGAGGAGAAATATGGCGAGCGTGAGAGGCTATGGTATGAGAAATTCCACACCTATGAGCACGGTAACGCCAGCGATTCCATAATTAAGCTTTTTGGAGACCTTTCTAAATGAAGTCAGTAAAAAAAGCGGCATACAAATTATTCGCTTTTAATTACCGGCTTGGATGCGTATTTACGAAGGCGGGGAAGTATAATATTTTCCTCGTTGAGACAAATGACGCCTCCGAGACCGGAAATATAGGAGCGGTGAGAAATTATTTAATGAAAACAGGTGACTACAATTTCACCTGCTTTTCGGCAAATTTCAGGGAAAAGGTTGAGAAGGGTGAACCTAAGGCTCTTATGGGTATGTTCTTTGCCCTTCCCTTTAAGATGGCTAAGTGCTCTGTGATTTTCATGGATAACGGTTTCCTCCCTCTTGCCTACTGTAAGGTGAGGAAGGGGACGAAGGTAGTCCAACTCTGGCACGGGACCGGATCTCTTAAGCGATTCGGTCAGGATGTAAACAGGGACGACCTCGCAGAGGCTGAGAAGGCGATAGGCGCGAATATTGATATGGTAACTGTTAACGCCAAATGCCAGATAAACCAGTACGCCAGCGCCTTTGGAGTGGACAGGAGCAAGGTTGTAGTAACAGGACTTCCGAGGACTGATGCCCTGATAAGCATGGCAAAGCTCCCTAAAGATAAATTGTGTAAAAAAATATCGGAACTTAAGTCAAGGATAGGGGAGTCCTGCGGGTTTGACCTGTCCGGTAAATCCCTGATTCTTTACGCCCCTACCTTCCGCGACAGTGAGGTTGATGCCCCGAAGCTTCACCTCGACGTAAATAAAATTATTGAATTATTGCCCGAAAATGTTATAATACTCGTAAGGCTTCATCCCTTTGTGTACAGGGCCTACAAGGAGTCGGGCATATTTAATGACAGGATTATCAATGTCTCGGATTATGGGAGCCTGAATGACCTACTTGCGGCGAGTGACATGCTAATAACCGATTACTCATCCGTGTTTTTTGACTACTCTGTATTTGACAGGCCTACCTATTTCTTTGCGGATGACCTTGCGGAATTTTCAGAGCGCGGCAGGGGCTTCTATATGGACTACAGCGAGGTGCCGGGAGAGATATTTTCAGATGAAGGGAAGCTCGCAAGCAGCATAAATAGAGATCTAATCGGCCACGAACCACAGGAACTAAAGACTAAGCGGCAGCAGTTTGTAAAGAAGTATTACCACTACCTCGACGGTAAAAGTGCCGAGAGAGTTGTACAGGCGACGGAAGGAGTTGTCAATGCAAAACAGCGCATTTAACGTGAAGCGTCTATTGGCGATTATATTCGCCTTTTTTGCGTTGTTCATTGTTATTGTGCCTCTTCTGAGCCTCTTGGGAGCCGCAACTCATAAATATGTCAGCTTAGATGATAATATCACCGTAACCACCTCTTATAACGGCGAGGTTAAGACCTATGACAGCAACATCTTCGATTCTCCTAAGGCAGGTACGGTCCTTGACTGCCGGATTAAGCTTCCACGCACAAAGTGGATTCCATACTCAGTTCTCTGCTTTTATAATTATAATTCTGTAGTCAATGTTTATTATAACGGTCAGAACCTTTATAGCCATGGAAGTGAGGAGAAGGCAGATAAGAGATATACAGGCCACACCATGATAAGGGTGTCTATACCTGAAGAGGCGTGGGGAAACTCTATACTTGTTAGATTTGAGCAGCTTGAGAATAATACCGTAGCCTCATTTCGTGATGTGGTAGCTATGGAGGCCGGTGAATCATGGCTTTATCCTCTGGTTGTGAGCTCCAGGTTCGGAATTATATCTATGGCGTCATTCTTTATTGCCTCCCTTGTTTTGCTTATTGTATTTACGGTTATGCTTATCAGCGGAACGAATGTCCTTCAGGGTGTACTGATGTGTCTTTTTTGCGCTGATTTTTCTATATGGAATATGGGCTACAACCATGCCCTGTTCTTATTTTCTGATGATACAAGGGTTGTTCCCTATCTTGAATATATTGCCCTCTATCTTGTTGTCCCCTTATTTAGCGGATATCTGTTATGTGAATGTAAAGACAAGGTAGACAAAAGGGTTATAGGAACAGTCCTGGTGGCAAATACAGCTTTATTTGCTACTGTTGCTTCTCTTGAACATCTCATACCATGGAAGGGATATGTGTCGTTTGTAAATGTTCAGAATATTTTCATGGTGGTTTCTCTCTTTGTCTTGTTATGGTACGCTATAAGGCATAGACATGATACCAGTGTGTCTAACAGTATATTTAGAATAGGCATTTCTGTTTCTATAGCATTGAGTCTATTGGAAGTTGTAAGGAGAGCCTTGTCTTCCTACGCAGGTTCGGGCTTCCCTGAATGGATTATTAATTTGAGCGCCCATTCACTTTCATCACTTATTATATTCAGCCTGGAGCTCACCATTTTCGCTAGTTACATAGTGAGAATTATGAGAGAATACCGTCTCCAGCTCGAGAAGAACCAACTTGAGCAGCTTGCGTATACTGATATGCTTACAGGTATTCCTAATCGGGCTTTTGTGGATGATAAGCTAAGTAAACTTGAGGCAAAGGATAATTACGTGATTATCTTCCTCGATGTGAACCACTTAAAATACGCAAATGATAATTTTGGCCACGAAAAGGGTGATATTCTTTTGAAATCAGTTGCTGATGCCATCAAGTTGTCATGCACGGGGAGAAAGGGATATTTTGGCAGATACGGTGGTGATGAATTTGTCATATGTCTGCTTAGAAAGTCGGATATAAGAATCGTTCTAAAGCGTTTTAACGATACTATCGATGATTATAACAGGGAGAAAATACTACCATTTAAGGTTGAAGCAGCTACCGGAATAAGCACGCATACAGCCGGCGATCCACGCACCGCTGATGAAGTTATCCACGAGGCCGACACCAACATGTACAAGGAAAAGCAGGAGCAGGAAAAGGACGACCCCGAAGAGATGCGAAGATGAAAATAACTAATTCCGAGTTCGACCTAAAAAAAGGAAGCTCTTTTGAGCTTCCTTTTTTCTGACTGCGTCTGTTGAGCCGGTAGAACAGGCTCTTCATGACTTCGTATCTGAACGCAGAGCATGTCTCTATATAAGGAAAATAATAACGCTTAAGATTACTGTCATTTACTGCTTCAAGGTCGGAAGCAGTTATAGCGTCACCTTTTTTCTTTGTGAGGAAGCCTGCAAGTATTATAGTCACAACAAGAGCGCATATGGCAGGTATTACATTTTCAAGCATGACAGCTGTAAGATCTACGTTAAATGCCTCTGATACAGCTATCGTATTCGGATTAGGTGAGATGATGTTGCCTGCCTTGCCGCCGCCTATCATGGCAAGAAGCACACCGCTCTTTGAAAGACCTGCTTCTTCACCTATTGCAAGAGCGATAGGGGCTACAGTAATAACAGAAATATCTATAAATACACCTACTGCACAAATGATCATTGTTGCAATTGCTATCGCCGCAACTGCACGTTTGCTGCCGAGCCTGTCAACGATTGTCTGGGCTATTTTCTGAGCTGAGCCTGTTTTAATAAGTGCACCTGCAAGTATTCCGCTTGTGATTATTCTGAGAACGGATGACATCATTGAGCCTGCGCCCGAAACCATAGTATTTACAGTTCCTGTAAGACCGCCTCCACCGATGAGCCCGCCGATAAGAGCTCCAAGTATAAGGCAATATGCCGGCTGCATCTTTTTTATGATAAGTATGATCGCGATCACAAGTCCTATGATCGCTCCGAATGTTGTAAACTGAACGTCCATATTAATTCCTCCTGATGGCATGTAATACAGATTTTATATAAAACTTATGGGTTCTGAACAGTTACATATAATCTTATGACCTGCTCAACTGTATCTATCATGTTTTGACGGGCGTTTTCACTGTCCATCGCTTCCTGCAGTGTTGAAATTCTTCTTAATATCGGGAAGAATGCGTCAATACCATGACTATTACAGATCGTGGCATCCTTTGTCACACTTCCCGCAAAGGCAATTACAGGTATATTGTATTTTTTTGCAATATTGGCAACTCCGGCAGGACCTTTCCCCATTACTGTCTGAGAATCAAGTCTTCCCTCACCGGTTATTACAAGATCAGCATCTTTCACATAATCTTCAAGGTGTGTTTCTTCAAGTACTATTTTTATTCCAGATTCAAGGACTGCATCTGTAAATGTAAGAAAAGCAAACCCAAGACCTCCGGCTGCTCCTGTGCCTGCTTGCTTCGGATTGGCTTTTGAAAAGGATTCTCTTGCAAGAAATGCGAAATGTGCCAACCATTTATCCATCTGCATGATCATGGTAGGATCTGCACCTTTCTGCGGGCCGAATACAGCACTGCACCCCTGCTCGCCGCAAAGAGGATTTGTAACGTCACAGGCTATCCGGAATCTGCATTCTGAAAGCTCAGGAATAACATTGTCTGTTGTTATTTTATCAAGGATCTTAAGCCCTTTTGCACCAAATGGTACCTCTTTACCATCTTCGTCAAGTAAACCAAACCCTAATGCCTGCAGCATACCGATACCGCCGTCATTTGTTGCGGAACCGCCGATACCTACTATGAAGTGTCTGCAGCCTTTTCTTATTGCATCAATTATTATTTCACCTACACCATACGGCAAATGATATGTCTGTATAGAAAAATAAACATGATGATGATATAATAATATTGTCTAATAAGACAAATATGATCATTGCTAAAATGTAAAAAAGACGGAGGCGTTATGAAGATTGACAGCAGTATAGCTCAGCAGATAGTAGATACAGTTAAAGATGTATGCGGACATAACATAAATTTTATAAGCTCTGAAGGGAAGATAATAGCCAGTACAGATTCGGGAAGAGTGGGGACATTTCATGAAATAGGAAAACAGGCGGCAATTACTGAACAGCTCCTTGAAGTTACAGATGATGACTCATTTTATGGAACTCATAAAGGTGTTAATCTGCCTTTTTTCTGGCAAGGCGAATGTGTAGCGGTCATAGGTATCAGCGGAGATCCGGATGAAGTGAGAAAATATGCCTATCTCGATTTTCACGTAACATGTCTCCTTTCTGAATTTTTTGACGGATGGTCCGGATAAAAAAGAGAGACACCCTTTAGAATTTCTTCTAAAAGGTGTCTCCTTTACCTGCAAATGTGCGCTTGCTGAAAATCTCACACAGTTCACAGCAATCTACAATTTTCTACATTTGGATACGAATCTGTTGTAAATGAAAAATACTTTTCAGTCTTCGAAAGCCCTGATATTATTGGTCTTCCTTGCTCAGGCTCTTAAGTGTCGGGAAGAGGAGGACGTCTCTGATGCTTGGAGCGTTCGTCAAGAGCATGCAGAGTCTGTCAATCCCGTAACCGATTCCACCCGTAGGCGGCATACCGTACTCAAGAGCCATGAGGAAATCCTCATCGGTGTGGTTCGCTTCCTCATCACCCGCCGCGGCAAGCTTATCCTGCTCAGCGAAGCGCTCACGCTGGTCTATAGGATCATTTAATTCAGAATAAGCGTTACACATCTCCCAGCCGTTGATATAGAGCTCAAAACGCTCTACGTAGCGAGGGTCTGAAGGCTTCTTCTTAGTGAGAGGAGATATCTCAATAGGGTGATCCATGATAAATGTAGGCTGGATCATTTTCTCCTCACAGAAGGCGTCGAAGAAGAGGTTGATGATGTCGCCCCGCTTGTGACGATCCTCAAACTCAACGCCCTTTTCCTTAGCGATAGCCTTAGCTTCCTCGTCTGTCTCTATTGTATTAAAATCAACGCCTGCGTATTCCTTAATAGCGTCAATCATTGTGAGCTTTCTGAATGGCTTACCGAGGTCAATCTCGTGGTCACCGTAGGTAATTACATCACTTCCGCAGACCTTCTCGGCGAGGTACTTGAACATGCTCTCGGTTAATTCCATCATGCCGTTATAGTCTGTATATGCCTGGTAGAGCTCCATAAGGGTGAACTCAGGGTTGTGCTTTGTGTCAACACCCTCATTTCTGAATACTCGGCCGATCTCGAATACACGCTCCATACCGCCGACTATAAGCCTCTTAAGATAGAGCTCGAGAGAAATACGGAGCTTCCTCTCCTCGTCAAGGGCATTGTAGTGGGTTACGAAGGGTCTCGCCGCTGCGCCGCCCGCATTTTCAACGAGCATAGGAGTCTCAACCTCCATGAAGTCACGTCCCGCGAGGAAGTTTCTGATCTCACGGAGAATTTCGCTTCTCTTCTCAAAGGTCTCGCGGACCTCAGGATTCGTCATGAGGTCAAGGTATCTCCTGCGGTATCTGATCTCAGTATCCGTGAGACCGTGGAACTTCTCAGGAAGAGGACGGAGGCTCTTAGAGAGAAGAGTGAATTCAGCTGCGTGAACACTTATCTCGCCCGTTTTTGTCTTAAATACATAACCCTTAACGCCAACTATATCGCCGACATCCATTTTCTTGAAATCGGCGTAGCTCTCTTCTCCAATTTCATCACGGGCTACGTAGCACTGGATGCTTCCGCGACGATCATTTACGTTACAGAAGCTTGCCTTACCCATGACACGCTTGAACATCATCCTTCCGGCTATGGATACGGTCTTGCCGTCATAGTCTTCGAAATGCTCCTTAATATCGGTAGAGTGGTCGCTTACATCAAACTTTGTTATCCGGTAAGGGTCCTTGCCCGCGGCCTGAAGGTCGGCGAGCTTCCCCTTTCTTATCTCAATCTGCTCGTTAGTGTCCTTGCCGGGCTTCTGATTGTTCTTTGCTTCTTCTGACATTATAAATACCTCTTAATTTAGTTATCAGTTATCATCTGCTAAGATTTCTACTATCTTATATTCGAAATCTCCGGCAGCGGTTGATACGGTAACAGTATCACCCGGCTTGTGGCCTAAGAGGGCCTGACCTAAAGGTGACTCGTTGCTTATCTTATTCTGAAGGCTGTCGGCCTCTGTAGCGCCGACAATCTTATACTCGTCCTCTTCATTTTCTTCTACATCAAGGATCTTAACCTTAGAGCCAAGGCTTACCTTGCCTGCCTGCTTGTCATCGTCACTAGCTACCTCAGCAGTCTTAAGAATGGTCTCTATCTCAGTAATTCTTGTCTCTATAAGACGCTGCTCTTCCTTAGCTGCGTCGTACTCAGCGTTCTCTGAGAGGTCGCCCTGCTCACGGGCTTCCTTAATCTTCTGCGCAATCTCAGCGCGGCGTGTAACCTTCAAGAAGGCTAACTCATCCTCAAGTTTCTTAAGACCGTCAGCGGTCATGATATTCTTTGCCATAGTATCCTCCGAAATCAGTGATAGATATGAAAAAAGCACTTCTCTTCGAAGTGCTTCCTGTACTGGGCTAGAAGGATTCGAACCTTCGAAATGACGGAGTCAGAGTCCGTTGCCTTACCGCTTGGCGATAGCCCATCGACAACGATATCAATTATACTACAATCAATCGGAAAATGCAAGAGGAAATTTCAAAAAAATTGCTTTTGTGCAAAAAGATGTATGAGACAAGCTGTAAAATGTAATATATAATAAGAAAAGACGGCGGCCAATCAATAAAATCATACAATGTGCACAAAAGAAAATAGGATTTCTAAGATTGATAGTTGAATTTTCAAGATAAAAAAACTTTTAGCTGTGATATACTGAGTACAGTTGATAAGGAAATGCGTGCGAAGTCAGGGAGTTCCGCAAAGGAGTGGAACATTCGCCCGTAACATATCCTTTGAAGAAATCTTGGAGGTTTACACAATGGAGAACACAAGGAAAAAGGTTGTCGCTATCGCGACAGCAGCACTCACGGCACTTTCACTTACAGCATGCGGCGGTGGCTCATCCACAAGCACAGCTACATCAGGAAGCGCTACAACATCAACGGCATCATCCGCCACATCAACAACATCTACGGCAGCCGGCACAAGCGGTGGCACAGTAGCGAACAAGGACAAGCCTGTTTGCTGGTACAACCGTCAGCCTAGCAACAGCTCAACAGGTGAGCTTGATATGACAGCTCTTAATTTCAACGACAAGACCTACTACGTTGGATTCGATGCTAACCAGGGTGCTGAGCTTCAGGGCCAGATGATTCTTGATTACATCAAGAAGAACGCTGCTTCTATCGACAGGAACGGTGATGGTGTTATCGGATATGTACTTGCTATCGGTGATATCGGCCACAACGATTCCATCGCTCGTACAAGAGGTGTTCGTAAGGCTCTCGGAACCGCTGTAGAGAAGGATGGCGAGATTGACAGCGCTCCTGTCGGAACAAACACAGACGGATCCGCTACAGATGTACAGGATGGTACAATCGATGTAGACGGCAAGACATACACAGTTCGCGAGCTCGCGAGCCAGGAAATGAAGAACTCAGCCGGAGCTACATGGGATGCCGCTACAGCAGGTAACACCATCGGCACATGGTCATCCTCATTCGGCGACCAGATCGATATAGTTGCTTCTAATAATGATGGTATGGGCATGAGTATGTTCAACTCATGGTCAAAGGATAACAAGGTTCCTACATTCGGATACGACGCTAACTCAGATGCCGTTGCCGCAATCGCTGAGGGCTACGGCGGAACCATTTCACAGCACGCTGACGTTCAGGCATATCTTACACTCAGAGTTCTTCGTAACGCTCTCGACGGTGTAGATATCGATACCGGTATCGGCACAGCTGATGACGCAGGAAACGTACTTACTAGCGATGTTTACGAATACAACGCTGATGAGAGATCCTACTACGCATTAAACGTAGCCGTTACAGCTGACAACTATCAGGATTTCACAGACGCTACCAAGGTTTACGATCCTGTAAGCAAGCAGCTTGACTCAAGCGCTCATCCAACCAAGAAGGTATGGCTTGATATTTACAATGCGTCAGATAACTTCCTTTCATCAACATATCAGCCACTTCTTCAGAACTATGATGATCTTCTCAACCTCGATGTAGAGTACGTTGGTGGTGATGGCCAGACAGAGTCTAACATCACAAACCGTCTTGGAAATCCAAGCGCTTATGACGCATTCGCTATCAATATGGTTAAGACAGATAACGCTTCAAGCTACACATCACTTTTAAGCCAGTGATAATTGAAATTTAAAGCTTAGCTAAGATATGGAAGGAGGGATTCCGAGGGAAAATGAGCCCGCGAGAATCCCTCTATTATGGTAAAAGTCGCAAAGCGATAAGAGGTGAAAAATATGGCGGAAGAAAATAAAGATGACATAATCTTATCGATCCGCGGCATGTGCAAATCATTCGGCAGGAACCGCGTGCTCGACCACATCAATCTCGATGTGAAGCGCGGCACGGTCATGGGCCTCATGGGTGAGAACGGCGCCGGCAAATCGACAATGATGAAATGTCTGTTCGGTACATATCAGAAGGACGAAGGTCATATTTTTCTCGATGGCAAGGAAGTAAATTTCTCAGGACCTAAGGACGCGCTTGAAAATGGAATAGCGATGGTTCACCAGGAACTGAACCAGTGCCTTGAGAGAAGTGTGGTAGATAATCTTTTCTTAGGAAGATACCCGAAGAATTCCGCGGGTGTCATAGATGAAGGAAGAATGAAGAAGGAAGCTTCCGATCTCTTCAGAAAGCTCGGCATGACGGTAAATCTTACCCAGCCTATGAGAAATATGTCTGTCTCTCAGAGACAGATGTGCGAGATCGCCAAAGCCATTTCCTATAATTCGAAAATAATCGTGCTCGACGAGCCTACGTCATCACTTACAGTGCCTGAAGTCAAGAAGCTCTTTGAAATGATGCGTATGCTGAAGTCACAGGGCATATCACTGATATACATTTCCCATAAAATGGATGAGATCTTCGAGATCTGCGACCAGGTTTCAGTTCTTCGCGATGGACAGCTTGTATCCACCAAGGATTCCAAGGACA
Source organism: uncultured Eubacteriales bacterium (assembly GCA_900314885.1). Taxonomy (GTDB): domain Bacteria; phylum Bacillota; class Clostridia; order Lachnospirales; family Lachnospiraceae; genus Catonella. The sequence continues at coordinate 4,173 of OMWY01000020.1, read as the reverse complement.
CCAACATGAACGAGCTTATAAAGGCCATGGTTGGACGTTCACTCGATAACAGATTCCCACCGGTTGACAATACTCCGGGGGATGTTATTCTGTCTGTCAAGCATCTCTCCACGAAATATGAGCCACATTTACAGGATATAAACTTCGATGTAAGAAAAGGTGAGATTTTCGGTCTCTATGGCCTTGTAGGAGCCGGAAGAACCGAGCTCCTCGAGACTATATTCGGTGTCCGCACGAGAGCAGCCGGACGAGTCCTCTATAACGGAAAAATGATGAACTTCAATTCCGCGAAGGACGCCATGGATCACGGCTTCGCGATGATAACCGAGGAACGTAAGGCAAACGGCCTCTTCCTGAAGGGCGACCTCACATTTAACACAACGATAGCGAACCTCAATCACTATAAATCAGGTCCGGCCCTCTCGACACCTAAGATGGTTAAGGCTACGGTAAACGAGATAGCGACCATGCATACAAAATGTATGGGACCTGACGATATGATAAGCTCTCTCTCAGGCGGCAATCAGCAGAAGGTCATTTTTGGAAAATGGCTCGAACGAAATCCAAACATTTTCATGATGGATGAGCCTACGAGAGGTATCGACGTTGGCGCGAAGTACGAGATATATGAGCTCATCATCCAGATGGCGAAGCAGGGCAAGACGATAATCGTTGTATCATCGGAAATGCCTGAGATACTTGGTATTACAAACCGTATAGGTGTCATGAGTAACGGCCACCTGTCGGGAATCGTGAATACGAAAGAGACTAACCAGGAAGAGCTCTTAAGGCTCTCGACCAAGTATCTTTGATAACAGCATAGAGGTGGAAATATGGCAGATAAGAATATATTATCAAGAGAAGCTGAAGCTGAGCTTCTGAAGCCTATAAGCGAACAAGTAGACGGGATTCAGAAGAAAATAGACGCTCTCAGAAAAGACGGCACAGACCGGGTGGTTTCACTTAAGAACCACATGCAGCTTGTGAAGGAAGACAAGAACCTCACTAAAGAAGAGAAGGCTGCCGCTATCGAGAAGGATAAGACGGACCTTACTAAGGCTCTCGAGGTAGAGAAGGCTAATAAGGCCCAGGTAGACGCCCTCGTCAAGGAAGCTGAGGATTACTTAAACACGAATTTCGAACCAAAATATTATTCCAAGGTAAAGACAGCCTGCGAGCAGGAGAGAGTCGTTGCCCGTGAGAAATATGACGCTATAGTCGAGACCTACAAAAACGAGCACGAGAAGGCTCTTGCTGAGGCTGAGAAGGAAAGCGCTCAGGCGGTCAAGGACGAGAATTACGTATTTAAAAATAAGCTCTTCGACGCGAAGCTCCTCTACCAGAAGGATTTACAGGCGGTTAAGGACAGAAAGCACGAAGCCTTCGCGGCCAAGTACCACATGATTGACCTGCTCCGCATGAGTAAGTTTACCTTTGGTGAACAGCAGGCCCAGAAACGTGAGAATTACAAGTATACATTTAACAGGAAGCAGTTCTTCCTTAAAAATGGTCTCTACATCGTAATTGTCATCATTTTCATTATACTCGGTATAATGACGCCTATAGTAAAGCACACACCGCTCTTTACGGCGACAAACATTTTGAATATCCTACAGCAGGCTAGTCCTCGTATGTTCTTAGCCTTAGGTGTTGCGGGACTCATCCTCTTAACCGGTACCGATCTTTCCATCGGTCGTATGGTCGGCATGGGCATGGTTACAGCGACAATTATCATGCATCAGGGCCCGAATACCGGCGCTGTCTTTGGACATGTATTTGATTTCTCGGGAATGCCTGTCGGTGGAAGAATTGTCCTTGCACTCGTAATGAATATCATTTTCTGTACGATATTTACTTCGATAGCAGGTTTCTTCACAGCCAAGTTTAAGATGCATCCGTTCATTTCAACCATGGCTAACATGCTTATTATCTTCGGTATCGTAACCTACGCTACAAAGGGTGTATCCTTCGGTGGTATCGAATCAAGCATACCGGGCATGGTAATTCCTAAGATAAATGGATTCCCTACGATTATTCTCTGGGCTGTAGCCGCTATAATAATTGTATGGTTCATCTGGAATAAGACTACATTCGGTAAGAACCTCTTCGCGGTCGGCGGCAACCCTGAGGCGGCAGCAGTTTCCGGTATTTCAGTCTTTGCTGTAACTCTCGGAGCCTTCATACTCGCCGGTGTCCTCTATGGCTTCGGTTCATGGCTTGAGTGCTGTCGAATGGTTGGTTCAGGCTCAGCTGCTTATGGACAGGGCTGGGACATGGATGCCATCGCTGCCTGCGTAGTCGGTGGTGTATCATTTACAGGTGGTATCGGTAAGATTTCAGGTGTCGTTGTCGGTGTCCTCATCTTCACCGCCCTCACTTATTCCCTTACCATCCTCGGTATCGATACAAATCTCCAGTTCGTATTCGAAGGCATCATAATCCTTGCCGCAGTAACACTTGACTGCTTAAAGTACGTTCAGAAGAAGTAATAATTATCCCGAGTCTGAAGGAGTAAGACTCGGGATTTTTTTGTTGTTTCCGGCAATCTTTTATGGTAGAATCTTACATAAAGGATGGCCCTATTAAGAAAATATAAATAATGCTTGGAAATACTGCGAAAACGCATGAAACGGTGTAAAATAACAGGCTACCGTAAAAAACAAATTAGAGGATTTAAAGATGTCAGACAGCAAGAAAGAACTTGAAGAATGGTGCCAGGTAGAAGATATAGAGTTCCTTAAGGTTTCCAATATGGGAAATGTCATACGGTTTAATCACCGTTGGGGAAAGTGGATACCCGGCAACGTCAAAAGACAGGAAAAGGACGGGTATGTCTATTATGAAGTCACCTATATGCCCGATAAAAAGACAATGTTCAAAAAAGAGCGCTCTGTGCTTGTCGCCGAGGCCTTTCTTCAAAAAGAAGAGGGAAAGCCATACGTAAGACATAAGGACGGTGACTCCACGAATGACAGGGCGGATAACCTTTATTACAGCGCTGAGCCTGAATTCATAAAGAAACTCGATATTTATAAAGCCTATCTTGAACTGAGACCTCATATAAAAGAAAAGTTAAAAGAAGTCGGCAGTATGAAGGAAGTAGCGGAGATGTATGGCTTCTTGGACAGCACACTGCTTGAATATGTCAAGAAAGACCCGGAACTGTACAGTGTTTACAGCCAGAAAAAGAACAATCTCTCAAGCAGAAGGAAAAAAGCCGCGCAGACAGTGGGAACGCCTATTCCGTTCGGAAAAGATGAATCCCTTATGCAGATAAGGGATTTCCCATATAATCTTGTCTCCGATAAGGGCATTGTCTATACATTTGTCGAAGAGACCGGAGAGTATTATACTCTTCCGCCTGTTAAAAAGGGCAGAGAGATGGCGCTTGAGCTTATGAACGCCTCCGGGAACCAGGTCGAAAAGCCGGTTGCCGAGCTTGTGGCGGACTGTTTCCTTGAAGGCGGCGACCATGTATCCCAGTTCCTTCTTCATCTTGACGGCGATATAAGAAATAACAGCACAGATAACCTCATGTGGCTTACCGCGAACGAAAGACAGCTTTTTAAAAGCAAAAAAAGAATCATAAAGTTAATGACGGAAAATATGGGATACTCCCGGAAAGAAGCCGTGGCCTGCGTGATAGGACGTAAAAACAGCAGAACAAAAGCTGTCCCCAAAGGCTCAGATGAAGAATGGCGTGATATTGAAGACTTTGATGGCTATATGGTTTCTGATATGGGCCATGTAAGAAAGATGGAACCCGATGGAACGATAACCCTTGTCAATGAATTCATTCGTATGGGTAAAAAAGATGTGGTTCCATACGTTAGACTTGTAAGACCTGACGGAAGACAGAGCCTTCAGAAGGTCGCCAATCTTGTCGCCGGGACATTCCTTAGAAAAAGTGGGAGATATATGGTTGTGGGCCATAAGGACGGCAATGAGGAAAATAACAGGGCCGATAATCTTTTCTGGGAGCCCCGCAATAACTATAGGGCACCGTAAGAGCAAATGACATTAAGATTGTACAAGTATGACATAAAACTGACAATATTACAATTTATAATAAGCAACAGACAGCAGAAAGCATGAGAAATTTGCTACTCATGACATAAGCCGCTGCTTGATACCACCTGACAGAGGTCTGAATCCTGTCGAACCGATCCTGCT
>OMWY01000009.1:88114-179317 GCA_900314885.1 uncultured Eubacteriales bacterium | reverse complement strand
CTATATATCCTTGGTTGTATTGTAAATTACCATTTTTATAATATTTTATACTACCTGAAATATTGACATCCTCTGCATTATTATTCTTTATTTTAAATATCAGATAATTACCTAACCGTTCCTCACCAACCTTCTCTATATTCTTAAGATTATCATTATATGTATTTACTGCAATACTGCCTTTAGCCAGTACGCAGACTTTCACTACTGCTTTGGCGCCGTCTTCGACTATACAGTCTGGTGTTGGGGTGCCGAGGTCGGCGGTGAAGGAGTAGTTGCCGACAGGGGAATCGGTGTTGTAGTTATCGGTATTGTTCCATTTTGTGACCGGAAATGTTACGGTTGTGCCGTCTGAGGCCTTCTGAGATATATAGGCCGGAAGTTCCTTCATTATCTCATCGACAGACTTAAGGGGAGTACCGAATACGCCTGCGGTAATCTGGGGTTGATAAGAAAACTGCCTTATATATCTTGAAAGATCATGGGATGGTTCGTTTGTAGATGAGCCGCCGGTGGAAGCAGAAGCGCTTCCACCAGTTGAGGAAGATGATCCTGAATTTGACTCTGATGTCGATGGCTGTAGCGTACTCTCAGGAACTGTTACGGGCTGTGGTGGTTCTATAGGTGTAATTGCAGGCTGGGAAACAGGTCTTGATACAGCCGGAGCCGATACAGGTGTTTCCGCAGGTACCTTTACTTCCTCGCCGCTTACGATATCGTTTTTTCCGTTCTCAATTGCAGTTTTGGTTCCGTCAGTTCTTGTTACTGATACCGGTGAAGCGGAATTATTAGCTACTTCAACCTTTGATGAAGCGTCATTTATTTTTACAGTTGAGCCTTCAGCGCCTGCGTTTGCGGTGAGCTCTGTATTTGCGGAAGCGGTAATATTTACAGGTACTGTTGTCGCAAATGCTGTGCCGTCTGCGCCGGCATTTACCTCTATAGGAATCTGACTGTCAGAAGATCCGGTAATGTTCACCTCGGTTCTCTTATTTACCGTGATTTTACCGACAGAGCCTGTTACCTTGATATTTACCTTTGATGTAGAATCTACTATTATCTCATCCACGTCGCCGGTAACTACAAGATCGAGGTTCATATCTCGTCTGTCGATAATGAGCTGCTTTAGTTTCTTATCCTTTGAGAGGACCACTCTTCCGGCAGCGCATGTAAGTTTTATGGAATTGCCGTTTGCATGCTCCTCCCAGGTTTTCTTTGCTATAGACTTTACCGTGATGCTCTTAAATTTTCCATAGTTCTTTACATCGCTCTTAGGCGCATTTACAGTAAGAGTCTTCGTCGTATACTTACCCTTCGGAATTGTGAATTTTACCTTCTTCTTGGTAGAAATGATTATACTCTTATACTTCTTGCTTTTAAGGGCTGCTTTGAGAGCCTTCTCGGTCGAGACAGTTTTTGACTTAGCCGCACTCTTACCTGTCTTACTCGTCGCTACAAGTGAGTTTGCACTGTTTCCTGCCGCAAGAGCATAGTTTGATGGCATCAGCGTGAAAATCATCGCCAAAGCCATGACAATAGCCAACAGTTTTTTCTTCATTGTTTTTTCCTCCTGTTTTTGTTTTTTATTCTTGATCTTTTTTCTCAGGTTCAACTGATTTGATTAGCTTGCTAACCTTCGATGCGCCCGGAATCTTTGACATAATCGGTACCTTCGGGAAGCTTACTCCGAAAATAAGCTTTGTAATCCAGATAAGAAAAATCAAGACTACAATAGGTATGAGGCAAGATGTTACGAGCATAATCGCAATAGCCTCAATCATATTGTTGAGAGTATTCTCGAAGCCTGTAAGTGCATCTGAAACGACATTTGCGACACTGTCTGCGGCATTAGATATAGCTTCACCTACATTAGAAACTGTATTGGTAATAGTTTCTCCCGCATCTTTAGCCAAGTCCTTTGCACCATCACCAATTGATTTTGCAGTATTACCTGCTTTATCTATCAGGTTACCAAAAAATCCTTTTCTCTCTTTTGATGATGAACTTGTCTCCGAAGATATATCCTCAGATTCAGTCGAGGCAGTACCTGATGAAGTATTATTAATTGTTTCACTATTATCGCTCACAGCGCTTTCGCTAACTGCGTTATTTATATCATCAGTATTTTCCTTTGCGTCAGCTATAGTTTGATCTATGGTAGTTTGATAAGTACTTTCTATCTTCTGTGATATTGCTACGCTGGCAGGAACAACCGCTGTAATTATTATTGAAAATAAAGTGAGTCTTACAGCAAGCTCCTGCAGCTTTCGTCCATAATCCTTCCAATAAAAACCTGCCGCAAGAAGCACCATAGCTATAGGAATTAATATTTTAAATCCGATAAACCCTGCTACAGTCATCAGATATTTTTCAAAGAGAACCGCCGCTGAAATAACCACAAAGTAGCTGGTCAAATCGAGAAGCTTCTCAGCTATTGGCGTTCCAGCGTCTCCGGGAAGTAGAGAGATAGCCGCTGATGCCGCCGTGGAAGCCGCTGTCATTTCAAGTACATTTGACTCTTTCTTATCGAGGTACGTTATAGCCCCATTATAGGTCTTAGGTGATGATAATATGCCACCAAAAAGCGTAAGGGATAGAATTGCTATAAGGAGTGGTATACCAACCTTAACTCCTAATGATATAAGCTTTGCTTTCTTTTCTTCGTTCATGACAATTGTCCTTCCTTTCGTTATGCATTTCTCCCATAATTATACGCTATGTCAATTCTCCCGTCAATATGTTTCTTAATATTTTCTTAATTAGATAAATTCATTCTAAATTTCCTTGAATTTTACATTGTAAATTTCATACCGACCGTACTGATTCGCTTTTTCCGATTCGCAAGATAAGCACACTCTATTATGAAAGGAGGCTGCTGCGAAAAGGAAATTAGCAGCATAGATTTCATATGAAATTTGCAAAGAAGATTTCAGATTGTGATTTCAGTGACGAACCTGTACAATGCAATAAGGAGGGCAAAGTTGAGATGCCTGCTGATTTATCTAAGTATTGTACGATTTACAGGGAACTGGCTGAGCTGGTTGGTGAGACAGCCACCCAGAAGATATGGAAGAACTTCTCCGGGCTGACTGTAACATTCCCGCAACGCATGTACTCACGCGAGTACACCAGAAAGTTCATCGCCGAGAATATGGGAACCATGAGTCCCGCCACAATGGCTCACGTGCTTGACTTGAGTGACAGGAGAGTTCACCAGATCATAAGAGAGCTGAAATCGCAAGAGAAAGAGGAGCAGCCGTAAGGCTGCTCCTCTTTCTTTAATCTACTTATTTCAACAGTGCTCAAACTTCATTCCGTCTCTTACGTAAATTACATCAGGGCTGAAGGACCTTGTATCGCCTATGTCGGTATAGAGCATCATTTCGGAAAGCTCTTCATTCATGCGGGTAACCTTCTTTACTACCCCTTCCTTTCCTTCTTTAAGAAGTGGATTTAATATGCCACGGCCGACAGAAACCGCTTCCGCTCCGAGGCAAAGAGCCTTAAAGGCATCAATTCCGGTATCAATTGAGCAGTCCACAAATATATGTACTCCACTTCCCGCAAGGGCCTTTTTAATTTCCGGTAAAACAGCCACTGGCGGCATACCAAATGGTATCCTTCCGTGATGGTGGGAGACAACAATCGCGTAGCATCCTGCGGCTCTCGCCTTAATGGCGTCGCTTACCGACAGGACTCCCTTCGCTACAAATGGCAGCTTCGTAGCGTTAACATATTTCTTTAAATCATCCGCCTTAATCGGGCCAAGTGGAATTCCATCGACTACGTCATATTTTCCATCGGTTCCGACTATATGGTCAATGTCAATTCCAACTGCTATCGCGCCATGTTCTTCTGCGAACTTTATCTGATCCATAATAATTTCATGGTCGACGAAGGGCTTAATAATCCTGACTGTCCTCGCGCCGACATTCGCTATTCTCTCATACTCTTCATTACTCTCCATACCGACCCAGTTAACCGTATTCAGTTCTTTAGCAGCCTCCGCATACAGTACCATAGGATCTTTTCCGTCTTCACCGACTTTATTTAAATGCGAAAAAGCCGGCATCATAATTGGTGAATTAAATTTTTCGCCGAATATTTCACAGGATAAGTCCGGTAATTCGGAATCTATCACCCGCATTTCCACAAGGAGATTATCAAGATAATTCCTGTTGTGAAGATTCGCGTCGTCCATGTGACCACTTGTAACCGGAATCAATCCCTCAGGACCCGGCCACGGTGATTTTCTTTCTGTCTCAGCCATATCGCACCTCCAAATAAAATTTTCTTCTATCTTTTCCACTTATATTCACTTAACTGTTCTATATTACTGCGATCTTACTCACTTAATCTATGTCTTAAAGATACATTTTATACATTTAGCTGCTATTCATTAATATATTCAGCAAAGCTTATAGGTATAGTGGAAAAGTTCTTCCCGTTCACGCTTTGGTATAGTTTACCATCACTCGCTTGCCAAATAACCAAACTGTCAATGCCCATATCTTCAATTACGTATAATTCGTTTGCAATATCATCTGCATCTTTCCTAAATCGCTTAGTAACATCGACAACATTCAAGCGGTGTGAATCAACTATCCCAGTAAACTCGTGGCCATTCGCACAAGCACATCCAAAAGCCTTAACATAAGATTTATAATCCTCAGAGAAGGCGCATCCAAGTATTGCTTCCGCATCTTCTATTTCCTTGTCATAACACCCGCTCATTGGCACGAAGCCATCCTGTTCCTTTAAAGCATTGCATATTTCAGCCATTTTTAAGTTGCTCCTTCTTTATATATTTCGGCCATTGCTTTCCAGAAATTTCTCCTTTGTGTCGCAAAAACACCCCTATCAATTTCAGTTATTTTTTTAAATTCATGTAAAGCAGTATTATCGTGTTCTGATTGAGTCAATACCGCAAGTGTTCCATCTGCCTCCTGCCCAATATGATGTAATTCATATGAATTTCCATTTATGTCCAAAGGAGGTCTTCCATTCATCATACGTTCTAAATTTGTTGCTCCCGATTCATCTTTTATATTTAAATCAATATCTGATCTTATCAAAGCATTTTTGCCATTCACAAAGGCATTCTTCAAGTGAGCATCTTCAAAAACCTTATATTCATCCATCGTATGAAACTGCGAAATTACATCAGTTGGGTATCCGGTCTTCATTTGAATATATGCCGCCTGTTGCTTAGTCAGGTAAATGTCAGCGCCTCTTAACTCTTTCATCGCATTGGCATACTTGGCCGTTTCTGCTGCACCACCAGCTACAGCTCCCGATATTGCTCCCCATTTGAAGTCCTGGCTTGCGCTCAAAGCTCCCTTTTTTATTGCTTTATTTATATCACCAGTTTCTATCCCGGTCACAACACCAGAAGCTACTCCACCTATCGTAGCTGATGACAAAGCCATTACTGTGCCAGTCTTAGCGGATGTGGCAAATATCAGGCTTACTACCGGAGCTCCAGCGCCTGCTGTGACGGCCGATACGGTGACACATATTAAGATAACACCTGTACCTATGACAACATTCTTTACAACCTGTTCATATGTATCATCATAGTCCTCAAAAGGCGCTACTACCGTATTTCCGTTTTCATCAACTGTAAATACATACTTAGATGATCCATACAGTCCTTCAATATCTGCGAGAGTATATCCAAAGAAAATGTTTGACTTTGAATTATAAGATAACTCTTCCAGGTATTCTTTTGATACATACGTTGCATCTACGTTCTCAACATAATATTTATCGCTATTTAATTGAGAAACCACCTCGTTGTAAACATTGTCCTTTACATATCTTAGCAAATCCTTATCATCAAGTGAAGCAAAATCCGGCTTAAACTCGTATCCGGATTCATCGCCCATTTCTTCAGAGGCGATTGTAGATTCCTTAATATTTGATGCCTCCGCTTGAGTCCTTGACTTTGAGCCGCACCCCGACAGAGTGACCATAATGCAAAGTACAATTGCAAGAAATTTTTTCATTATTTCTTCTCCCAATAGTTATTATCATTTTACATTGGTGCATTTTCACCTTGCCCTTTAGGATTCATATTCCTTTTTGCAAGGCGTCTTTTCTTTTTTTTCTTTGATATCATTAATATCAATATAGCCATCAGGATAAGAATAGTAATTACAGGTAACAATAACAGTGAATCATCCTCTGTCTCTGTATCTCCACCTACATTACTCCGGCTTATTTTGTTTTGAGAATTGACAGTTAGTTTTGAGACATTCTCTGTCTTATCTGACTCCTCACTTTTTGGGGGAATATATATATTACCGTTATCATCAATTGTAGCTCCTTCTTTTAGCAAATCCTTGATGTCCTTAATTGAATACCCAGTCTTAACATATGCCATCATTACCTTGTCAGTTCCAACATATATCTTTTTTTCGGTTTTTTGATTCGTATAATTATTCTTTACAGTAATTGTGTATAATCCTTCCTCTGTATATTCCTTACCCTCTTTGGCTGGTCCGTTAAATCTCACATCTTCAACCAATCCACCAGAGCTTTCCGTTAATACTTCTTTTTTTATATTAATATCAAGATAGCGAGACCGGGCAAGGTCAAGTCTAAAGCCATTCTTGGTTATCGATTCATTGGTAAGTTCATCTCCTGTCTTCACGTCAAAAGGAAATACCATGCAGTTGCCATTTCTTACAGAAAATTGGAAGGAAATTTTATAATCATTATATGTGCTAAATATTGGCAATTTCTTATCTTGTATTTCATAATCCAACGATACGGTATAATCGCCTTCTTCAAACACATCAACTTTTGTATTTGCCCCAACCTCTACACCAGCAAGATAGTCTATATATACTTGCGGTTCTTCCTTATTACTTTGATACGTCTTTTGAATGATTAGGATTCCTCTTCCAAAATCGGTCCTATCGCTTTGGAAGGCTAAATCATAGCCGTTCTTATCATCAGCTATAACTAGGTTATCTTTATCATTTAGCTTATCAATATTCTGGTTTAACTGAAATGAAAGAGCAACCTCATCTCCAACTGTTTTTAAAAAGGTAACAGTACCGTCAGTATTAATAATTTCTTGTGTATATCCACTAATGGAAAAAGAACCCAGTTTCCACCCATAATGAGGATCATTTTTAGTAATTTCATTGTTCTCAGAATACCCAGTATCCTTTCCGGCATTTACAACATCTTCAAAATAGTAAGTTTTCCCGCCTTCGTCTGAAGCCATTACCCGATATGGACGTGGTATGCTTACAAGTAAAGTGATAGCAATAAATACAACTAACAATTTATATATAGATTTATTCATGTTAACCCCTTAATAGATAAATATTAAAATATAGTTATGCTTCCTCCGCTCCATCATCCTTTTTGCACTTGGCAAGATATTGCTTTGCCTTGTCCTCGGTCAGATGAAAGCGTTCGCATACTATGTCAATAATTTTCTCATCCTTTTCGCCGTAGTAACGTAAGGTCTCCATCGTTCCCAAAATCTGTCCCTCATTAAGTCCATCTCGCAAGCCTTCTTCGCGACCATCTCGCAAGCCCGCCTCGCGGCCCTGGTTTACATACTCATTTTTCACCTTGGTGATGTCAAATTCCAATAATCGTCCGCCCATAACTTTATCAACCTCGTTTCTAACATTATCATATTTCGCCGCTAAGCTGTCAGTTACATATTCAAGCAAGAGACATATTTCCTGTGCCTGGTAAGAATCCAACTCACCGTTCTCGGATGCCGAATCCAATCTTGTGATTATATCCCTGTATAAATCTACTATCTTATTCCGCTCATTCTCATCTTTATCGATGGTTTTGAGCTTCCCTTCATACAGAAATAATGAAAACGGTAACAGTACGTACAGTTTTTTCTCAAAGAGCTCATCTATCGAATACCGCTGAAACCTTAACGACTTTATATTGTAGTCCACACTGCAGTCAGGAAAATCCACCTTTGCAGTGATAATATCAGCCTCATTGTTGCCTTGCCCACGCAGATACAGAACTGCGGCTTCCGGAAATGGAATATGCAGAACTCCGTCCTTAACATAAAAATTCTCAAATGCGACTCTTGCGCCGTACCGTACCATTCGTACAGTCATAGTATCATCTTTCTTAGACTGGCATTCATATATATATCTGCCTTTAACATTGCCATCCTTATCTCTTACGATAAAGTTCGTATCGCTGATAATTTTGTCGTTGTAAGCAGCAAAACTCTCTGCCTCTTCCTTAGCCCTCCCTGTACCTTTTATAAGCTCGTGCTCATCGTTCAGAAATATTATTTCATCATCTTTGTCGCAACATTCACCAAAGGTCTCATTCAGCAAATGATATACCAAGGACTTGCACTCTTTCATGACGGTCTTAAAGGCACTGTCGTAAGGATGATCATCCTTACGCAACTCTTCTTTTATGTTGTAATTAATGGTCCCCATATCACACTCCATATTTTTCTATAATTATAACATTCAGTGCCACATTTCGCAAGGCCCTCACAACCCGACAAATAAAAACAACGGTGGATTCTCCACCGTTGTTTCCTTTCATAGGACAGAATTTATTCTGTCCCCTTACCTTATATGTTCGTATATCCCATCAAAAATTCATCAACTTCCTTGGCTGCTGCCCTGCCTTCTGTTATCGCCCAGACGACCAGGCTCTGGCCGCGGTGCATATCGCCCGCCGTAAATACCTTATCGACCTTTGTCTTATAATGGTCAGGCTCTGTCTCAATAACATTTCTTGGTGTCAGGGCTGCTTTAAATGCGTCAGCCGTATATTTTTCACAGCCCGTGAAGCCCGCCGCGATAAGTAAAAGCTCGCAAGGAATTTCCTTCTCGCTTCCCTTTTCCTCCTCAAGCTTCCTGTCAGCCGTAAAATGAACCTTTACAGTTGTAATGCTTGTAAGCTGACCCTTCTTATCGGTCTTGACCGATTTTACCGTCGTCTCATAGACGCGAGGATCGCCTCCGAATTTTTCTATAGCCTCCTCCTGACCGTAGTCGGTCTTAAGGACCTTAGGCCACTCAGGCCACGGATTGTTCGCTGCTCTCTCGACAGGCGGCTTCGGCATCATCTCAAGCGCCGTAACGCTCTTCGCTCCAAGCCTTATAACGGTACCCGTGCAGTCATTTCCGGTATCACCGCCACCGACAACAACTACATTTTTGCCGTCAACAAGCTTTTTAACCTCTGAAAGAGAAGCACTGTCAGCTGAGAGGCCATATTTCTCTTCACCCTTAAGCAGGTCCTTTGTAACCATACTTAAGAAATCCACAGCGAAAAATACGCCCTTCACCTTAGCAGGATCTGCTGCCGCAAGGCCCCTCGCCTGCTTCGCGCCACAGGCAAGGATTACAGCGTCATACTCCTTGGTGAGCTCTTCAGCAGTCACGTCCACGCCGACATTTACGCCTAATTTGAATTCAACGCCTTCCTTTTTCATGAGCTCTATACGACGCTCCACTACCCGCTTGTCAAGCTTCATATTCGGAATGCCGTACATAAGGAGGCCGCCGGCCCTGTCGTCTCGCTCAAATACAGTTACATTATGTCCTCTGTGGTTAAGCGTATCCGCTGCCGCAAGACCCGCCGGGCCGCTTCCGATAACAGCAACCTTCTTCCCGCTTCTTACTTCGGGAATCCTCGGCTCCATCCAGCCATTTGCGTAAGCCTTCTCTATGATATACTTCTCATTGTCGCGAATCGTGACGGAATCACCGTATTCGCCATTAATGCAGGCCTTCTCGCAGAGAGCCGGGCAGACATTTCCCGTAAATTCAGGGAAATTATTGGTCTTAAGGAGACGACTTAGGGCATGGTGAAAATGTCCCTTGTAAACCTGGTCATTCCACTCAGGAATGAGGTTATGGAGCGGACATCCGGTCACCATCCCGGAGAGCTTCATGCCTGACTGGCAGAAAGGAACGCCACAGTTCATGCAGCGGGCGCCCTGCTCCCTTCTCTCCTCCTCAGAAAGCTCAGTATGAAGAGTATCAAAATTCTTAATTCTTTCCCGTACCGGCGCCATCCCGTCTTCGGCACGATCATATTCCAAAAATCCTGTAGGTTTTCCCATTTTCAATCACCTCGCTGCCGCGGCACCGGCATTTGGATGCCAGAGCTTCCTTTCTTCTCTTAATGCGGCGAGCTTCCTGCCGCCGTCCTCACTCGTTACAGCCTTGAAGGCTTCAAGCAGCGCGTCTTCATGGGAAATGCCCTGCTCCTCAAACGTGCTTATCGCTGTGAGCATTTTCTTGTAGTCCCTAGGAACTATCTTCTTAAACGAAGGTATATAATTTTCAAAATCAGCTAGAATATCGGCTGCCTTCTTAGAACCCGTCGCCTTCTCGTAATCCTCGAGAATGTCGTGTAATTCCTTGATATCATACTTCTCGGTGAGCTCGGTGAGATCCGCCATATCCTTGTTCATCATCCTGTAGAGGTTGTGCTCCTCGTCAAGAACATAGGCAATTCCTCCACTCATGCCGGCCGCGAAGTTCTTGCCGACAGGCCCGAGAATTACTGCTCTTCCGCCTGTCATGTACTCGAGACCGTGGTCGCCGCAGCCAAGCGCAACCGCTGTCGCTCCGGAATTTCTAACGAGGAATCTCTCGCCCGCTATACCCTCTACGTAGGCTGTTCCGCTTGTAGCGCCATAGAGAGCCACATTTCCTACGATAATATTCTTGGCCGGGTCGAACCTGCTTCCCTCTTCAGGCACAGCGATAAGCTTTCCGCCCGAAAGTCCCTTGCCGAAACCGTCGTTCGCGTCACCGTGAAGCTTTATGGTAAGGCCGTTAGGTATAAATGCGCCGAAGCTCTGTCCACCGCCGCCTGTTGCGTTTACAATAAATGTATTATCAGGGAGCTTGTCGCCGTACTTCTTAGTGATTTCGCTTCCTAAAATTGTACCGAAGGCCCTGTCGGTACTCGAAATCTTAATATCGACGGAATTGCTCTTTCCCGGTTTTCCGCTCTTAAGCGCCTTCTCAAAGGCAGGCAGAAGAGTCTTCATATCAGGCGTATTTTCGAGGTGGAAGTCATATATGTCTTCCTTCTCGAAATGAGGCTTCTCGGCCTTAGCGTACCTTGTATCGATAATCCGGCTCATGTCAACCGTACTCGCCCTGCTGCCCTCCGGCTCTTTTCTCACTTCAAGGCAGTCCGTGCGGCCAACCATTTCCTCAACCGTATGGAAGCCAAGCTCAGCCATAATCTCACGGAGATCCTCGGCTACATATTTCATGAAGTTCATGACATACTCAGGCTTGCCCGCGAAGCGCTTTCTCAGTGCCTCGTTCTGGGTCGCTATACCCGCAGGACATGTATTCTTGCTGCAGACACGCATCATCATACAGCCCATGCAGATAAGCGGAGCGGTACCAAATGAGAACTCCTCAGCGCCAAGGAGGGCCGCTATTGCCACATCCCTGCCCGTCATGAGCTTGCCGTCTGTCTCTAGAACTACACGGCTACGTAAGCCATTTTCAAGAAGGGCATGATGGGCCTCAGCTATACCAAGCTCCCAAGGAAGGCCCGCGTTATGGATACTTGAGCCCGGAGCCGCGCCTGTACCGCCGTCATAACCTGATATAAGGATGACCTGGGCTCCCGCCTTAGCGACACCGCACGAAATAGTGCCTACACCCGCTTCAGACACGAGCTTTACGGAAATTCGCGCGTCGCGATTAGCGTTCTTGAGGTCGTAAATAAGCTCCGCAAGGTCCTCTATCGAGTAAATATCATGGTGAGGCGGTGGTGAAATGAGCGAAACACCAGGTGTTGAGCACCTTGTAGCCGCTACCCACGGATAAACCTTCTTTCCAGGAAGGTTGCCGCCCTCACCCGGCTTAGCTCCCTGGGCCATTTTTATCTGAATCTCGTTAGCGCTGTTAAGATAGGCGCTTGTAACGCCGAAACGTCCGCTCGCGACCTGCTTAACAGCCGAGTTCTTAATAGTTCCAAATCTTGAAACGTGCTCGCCACCCTCACCGGTATTGGACTTGCCGCCGAGTGTGTTCATGGCAATCGCTAGTGTCTCGTGCGCTTCATCAGAAAGGGCTCCATAGCTCATGGCACCTGTCTTGAAGCGCTTTACGATGCTCTCAACACTCTCAACCTCATCTATAGGAATGCTCTTTCCCTGTGGCTTGAATGAGAGGAGGCTTCTCAGGGTATGAAGTCTCTTAGGGTCGTCAACCATCTTAGTATACTGCTTGAACTGCTCGTAGCTAGCGTTCTTCACTGACTGCTGGAGGGTTACGATTGTGACAGGGTCATAGAGGTGGTCTTCCTTGTCAGTGCCGGTCCTGAGATTATGGAAGCCGGTGCTGTCAAGCGTCGTGTCAACTCCGAGACCAAGCGGATCGAAGGCGTGATTGTGACGGACAGTGACATTTTCCTCTATCTCCTTGATACCGATGCCGCCTACACGACTTACCGTACCCGTGAAATACCTGTCCATCACCTCCTTTGAGAGTCCGACTGCCTCGAAGATTCTCGCTGACTGGTAGGACTGGATGGTTGAAATGCCCATCTTGGCGGCTGTCTTGACTACGCCTGAAAGTATGGCGTTGTTGTAGTCATCAATCGCGGTATGGTAATCCTTGTCAAGGATTCCGATATCGATAAGCTCAGTAATACATTCGTGAGCAAGATACGGATTAATCGCGCGGGCACCGAAGCCTAATAGTGTCGCGCACTGATGTACGTCGCGAGGCTCCCCGCTCTCAAGGATAAGCGATATAGCCGTCCTCTTCTTCGTGCGGACCAGGTGCTGCTCAGCGCTCGATACAGCAAGAAGGGCAGGAATCGGCATATGGTTCTCGTCTACGCCTCTGTCAGAGAGAATAATAATATTCTTTCCGTTCTGAATAGCGAGGTCAATCGCCACATTTAACTGAGATAAGGCCTTCTTCAGCGAGGTATTTTTATAATACAAAAGCGAAATTGTCTCTGAGTGGAATCCCGGCCTGTCAAGAGCTTTGATCTTAAGCATATCGGTTCCCGTAAGGATAGGATGCTCTATCTCAAGCACATGGCAGTTCTCAGGCTTCTCATTTATAAGGTCGCCATCAGAGCCTATGTAAATTGCCGTATCGGTGACTACCTTCTCGCGAAGTGAGTCAATAGGCGGATTTGTGACCTGGGCAAACATCTGCTTGAAGTAAGAATACAGAAGCTGATGCTTGTTTGACAATACCGCAAGCGGAACGTCGTGGCCCATAGAAACAGTAGGCTCCACGCCATTTTCAGCCATAGGCTCAATCGTCTGAAGCACGTCCTCATATGAATATCCGAATACCTTATAGAGCTTGTCCCTCATCTTCTGGTCGTGCGAAGGAACCTTGCGGTTAGGTATCTTGATATCGTCAAGGTGAAGGAGATTCAGATCGAGCCACTCGCCATAAGGCTCACGGCTTGAATAAGTCTTCTTTATCTCATCATTTGAAATGAGCTTCCCCTTCTTGGTATCGACGAGGAGCATCTTGCCCGGCTCAAGCCTCTTCTTCTCTACGATGTGCTCAGCCGGTATATCAAGCACGCCTACCTCAGATGAGAGAATAAGTCTGTTGTCGTCCGTGATATAATATCTTGATGGTCGAAGGCCATTTCTGTCAAGGGTCGCCCCCATGAGGTCACCGTCCGAGTAAATGATTGCCGCCGGCCCATCCCATGGCTCCATCATTGTCGAATAATAGTGGTAGAAATCCTTCTTATCCTGGGTCATGTACCTGTCATGCTTCCACGGCTCAGGGATGAGGGTCATCATCGCGAGCGGAAGATCCATGCCGTTCATGTACATGAACTCGAGAGTATTGTCAAGCATGGCAGAATCGGAGCCTGAGGTATTTACAACAGGGAAAATCTTGTCCTTGTCATTTTCAAATACCTTCGTATCCATGGTCTCCTCACGGGCAAGCATCCTGTCGATATTACCGCGGATTGTGTTTATTTCCCCGTTATGGGCTATCATCCTGTAAGGATGGGCGCGGTTCCATGAGGGTGTCGTATTCGTGGAGAATCTGGAATGGACTATCGCGATTGCCGTATTATAATCAGGGTCACGAAGATCATCGTAAAATGCCCTGAGCTGCTTTACGAGGAACATGCCCTTATAAACTATAGTCCTGCTTGAAAGAGAGCAGATATATGTATCCTCGCTGCTCTGCTCGAACTCACGTCTCACTACGTAAAGACGTCTGTCAAAATCTATTCCCTTGGCTATATTGTCAGGCCTGCCGATAAAGCACTGCATGATACATGGCATGCAGTCCCTGGCCGGCTTTCCCAATATTTCAGGCTTCGTAGGCACATTCCTGAAGCCTAAAAACGGCAGGCCCTCCTTTTCGCAGATAACAGTCAGCATTCGCATGGCAAATGTCCGCTTTAGGTTATCCGTCGGAAAAAATATCATGCCAACGCCGTAATCGCCTTCATTTTTAAGCTTAATCCCCTCTTTAGCTGCCGCTTTCTTAAAAAATGAATGGGATACCTGCGTCAATATTCCTACACCATCGCCGACCTTACCGGTCGCATCCTTACCCGCGCGGTGCTCGAGCTTCTCGACGATGGACAGAGCGTCAGACAGGGCCCTGTTATCCTTCGTTCCATCGATATTTACCACAGCGCCGATACCGCAGGAGTCGTGCTCTTCATAGAGCTTACTGTAATCGTATTGCATAAATTGCGCTCCTCTTCACGTTTGCGAAATAGCAAACAGGCTTCAAACTAATAATTAACTGATTTCTAACTTTAAACTGATAAACAATTATTTTAAAAAATACCGGAGACATCACTGCCCCCGGTTAAACCAACTTATTGCGCAGCGTAGTTTAATTTGCGTAAGCGCAAAGTTCTTGAAACAAATGATACGCAAATAGTCATACCACCCGCTCCAATTTCCTTCGCGCCCTTGCAAAGGATGTATATTATCTTAATGAAAAGAGAAGCTCGCCATATGTAGGATATGGGAGATAGTCTTCAGGGATATAAGCCTCAGCCTCGTCTACATAAGAACGAAGGCTTTCCATATCCTCAAGAATAACCTCATGATAGTACTTCGCTGTCTCAAGGTTGTCTGTCATCTGCTCAGCCTTCTTGGTATCAGCGGAGAGCTTCGTGAGCCATTCGCCGATCTTAGACTCGCTCTCGTCAAGTACTCTGATTGTATGCTCCTCGTACTCGCACTTAAGATCAGGAATGAGTGCCTTCTTCTTCGCTGTCTCATCGGTTACTGCCTTGAGATAGGTTACAAGGCCCTCTGTGAAGTCCTTGCGCACCATTTCCTGCATGGTAAGAGACTCTATATGGATAGTCTTGCTGTAATTCTCAAGGAAAATGTCGTAACGAGACTTTAATTCCTGCTCAGTAAATACCTTATGCTTCTCGAATACCTTGACATTCTTAGGAGCGATGAGGCTTGGCATAGCCTCAGGAAGGCTCTTAAGGTTGCAGAGACCGCGCTTCTCAGCCTCAGCGATCCATTCATCCGAATAGCCGTTACCGTTGAAGAGGATTCTCTTATGCTTGGCAAGAAGCTCCTTAAGATACTTCATGGTTTCTTCTTCAAACTTATCCTCAGGAACATCCTTGAGAGCGTCATAAATCTGAGAAAGAGCCTCAGCTACAGCTGTGTTAAGGACGATGTTAGGGTCAGCTACGGAAAGAGAGGAACCCGGCATTCTGAACTCGAACTTGTTACCTGTGAAGGCAAATGGAGATGTTCTGTTCCTGTCGGTGGTATCCTTAGTGATGTGAGGAAGGACTGTAGCGCCCATACCCATCTTGGTCTTGACTGCCTTATCAGGTAAATGGCCCTCTTCAAGGCCCTTAAGGAATCCCGCAAGCTCGTCACCAACGAAAATAGAGATAACAGCAGGAGGTGCCTCATTTGCGCCAAGTCTGTGATCGTTTCCGGCGGTAGCAACAGAAGCTCTTAAAACATCCTGATAATCATCAACAGCTGAAATTACAGCCATAAGGAATACCATAAACTGGAAATTCTCTTCATGGGTCTTGCCCGGATCAAGAAGGTTCTCGCCCTGGTCGGTCACGAGAGACCAGTTGTTATGCTTACCTGAACCGTTGATTCCCTCAAATGGCTTCTCATGTAAGAGGCAGGCGTATCCGCGCTTATCAGCTACCTTCTTCATCATTTCCATGGTGAGCTGGTTGTGATCTACGGCCTTGTTCGCTGTCTCGAATACAGGAGCGAGCTCATGCTGAGAAGGAGCAACCTCGTTATGCTTTGTCTTAGCAGGAACACCAAGCTTCCAGAGCTCCTCATCGAGGTCGTGCATATATTCAGCTACCTTTGGCTTAAGTACTCCAAAGTAGTGATCTTCCATTTCCTGTCCCTTAGGAGCAGGCGCGCCGATAAGGGTTCTGCCGCACATGAGAAGATCCTTACGCTTTAAGTACATGTCCTTGTCTATAAGGAAATATTCCTGCTCACTTCCGATTGTGGTGTCAACGTGGGTAACCTCCTTCTTGCCTAAGAGGTGAAGAACCTTGACAGCCTCAGTTGAAAGAGCTTCCATAGAACGAAGGAGAGGTGTCTTCTTATCGAGAGCCTCGCCGCCGTATGAACAGAAAGCTGTAGGAATATAGAGTGATCTGTCCTTGATAAATGCAGGAGATGAAGGATCCCATGCCGTATAGCCTCTTGCTTCAAATGTTGCGCGAAGACCGCCCGAAGGGAAGCTTGAAGCATCAGGTTCACCCTTAACAAGCTCCTTGCCTGAGAATTCCATAATAGCGCCGCCATCCGCGGTAGGACTTATGAAGCTGTCGTGCTTCTCTGCTGTAAGTCCCGTAAGTGGCTGGAACCAATGTGTGAAATGGGTAGCGCCGTGTTCAATGGCCCATTCCTTCATAGCCGCGGCAACAACATTTGCCACGTCAAGCTCAAGATGGGTGCCATTTCTGCTTGTCTTGATAACTGCCTTGTAGATATCCTTAGGCAGTCTTTCTTTCATAACCTTGTCACTGAAAACAAGGCTTCCGTAGATTTCCGGAATTGACTCTGTCTCCATCATTACCTCCATTTAGAAAAGATACGTAATTTTATTATAGAATATTGCGCTGTATTTTTCAACAGCGCAAATATTTCCAAATAGTTATAACTGTCATTCCACGTCTTGTAATGCTGCTATATCCTCTTCGCCGGTTCTTACCTTTACGACCTTGGCTACGTTAAATACGAAAATCTTACCATCGCCGATGTGACCGGTGTAAAGAGCCTTCTTAGCTGTCTCTATAACCTTATCTACACTGATTTCACCTACAACGACCTCAACCTTGACCTTAGGAAGGAGTGTAGAATCGACAACCGCGCCTCTGTAACGCTCTGTAGAACCCTTCTGGATACCACAGCCCATAACCTGAGTCATGGTCATACCGGTGACACCGAGCTCATTGAGAGCCTTCTTAAGCTCATCGAACTTTGAGAGGCGGCAGATAATAGAAACCTTATGCATTCCTGTATCAAGGTCAGGGCTTGCGGAAGGCTCTCTTACTACCTTAACGGCTGCGTTACGTCTTGCTTCGTCAGCCATATCGTAGCTGTCCTCACCAAGGTCTGTATTTTCATTTATATCCATTTCCATGTTGGTTACGTCTGTAATGGCAAATCCTGAGTAAGCGCTCGCAAGGCCGTGCTCATGCATATCAAGACCATCAATCTCGACCTGAGCAGGAACCCTTAAGCCTATAGTCTTATCTATAATTTTGAATACTATAAACATTACAATAAGAACGTAAGCGTCGATGCACACGATCGAAAGCGCCTGAACACCAAGCAGGTGAGCTCCGCCACCATAGAAAAGACCGTTTTCAACACCATCAGCTCCATTTGAGAAGAGGCCGACAGCAAGTGTACCCCATATACCATTTACGCAGTGAACCGAAACCGCGCCGACAGGGTCATCAATCTTTGCTACGTTATCAAAGAACTCAACAGAAAGAACTACAAGGATACCTGCGATAAGACCAATGAAGAATGCGCCGACAGGGGTTACGCAATCGCAGCCTGCCGTAATCGCTACAAGTCCCGCAAGAGCGCCGTTGAATGTCATTGAAACATCAGGCTTGCCATAACGGAACCAGGTAAATATCATGGTAGTTGTTGTCGCTACAGCCGCCGCAAGGTTTGTATTCATATATACAAGTGATGCGCTGGTAGCAGCTGCGTCATCAGCCATGCTGACCGTAGAACCACCGTTAAAGCCGAACCAACAGAACCAGAGGACAAATACCCCTAACGCAGCCGCTGTCATGTTATGACCCGGTATAGCCCTTGCTTTACCGTTCTTATCATATTTACCGATACGAGGCCCGAGCATTGCCGCGCCGAGGCAGGCAATAACGCCACCTACGTTATGAACAAGAGCAGAACCCGCGAAATCGTGAAATCCCATCTGGGCAAGGAATCCACCACCCCATCCCCAGTGACCGCAGATAGGGTAAACGAAAAGTGAAATACAAGCTGAATATAAGCAGTAAGCCTTGAAATTGGTTCTCTCAGCCATTGATCCCGAAACAATTGTAGCCGCTGTTGCGCAGAAAACTGTCTGGAATACAACATATGCCCATTTTGGTACGCCATCAGGAAGAATCGCTGCGTAGTCCCCTCTTATAAGAGGATCAAAACCGCCGATAAGAGCTCCTGAACCACCGAACATGATACCAAAGCCAATCAGCCAGAAACAAGGTGTGCCGATACAGAAGTCCATCATGTTCTTCATAAGAATATTGCCGGTATTCTTTGCTCTGGTAAGGCCCGCCTCACAGAGGGCGAAGCCCGCCTGCATGAAGTAGACAAGAGCTGCCGAAATGAGGACCCATGCTACTGAGTTTACATTTACCATTTTAATGCCCCTTCCTTTAATAAATGTTGATAAGTCTATCCCCGCTTTAAATTGTTACGCACCCGGAAGTTAAGGCTCCCTTTCTAATACTAAGGGAGTATCTTTTTACTTCTTACGGGTACCATTTCTAAAAGAAAAGGTGCTTTAAGAGGCCCCTGCATGCACGGGATTTCTTAAAGCACCTTTGCTTTGATTTGCATGATATCACAACATTTGTAAGAAGTCAATAGGTTATTTTGAAAAATTAACAAAGGATAAACGACATATATATTTTTTCTTACAGGCCGATGATTTTTTTTCTTGACAAACGTCCGTTATAGTGCTTTAATCTTTGTAACTGACTAAAGCGTTAAAGCAAAAGGGGGCTTTAATCCATTGTCAGAGATACAAAAGGAAATTCGGAGGTAACAATTATGTGCTCAATTTTAGCTTACACAGGCGAGGGCATAGAGCTTGACAAGGTCAAGAAGATGCTCGCCATCACAACATCACGAGGTCCCGACGATTCCAGGGTAATCGCCACAAAGAGAGGATACTTAGGCTTCAATCGTCTTGCCATCATGGGACTCACCGCATCAGGAATGCAGCCATTCGTATTAGGCGACAACAGCGTTGTCTGCAACGGCGAAATATACGGCTTCCGTCCATTAAAAGACGAACTTGTGAATAAAGGCTATAATTTCAACTCCGATTCCGACTGTGAGATACTTCTTCCACTCTATAAAGAATATGGAACGGACATGTTCGCAAAGCTCGATGCCGAGTACGCCTTAGTTCTCTATGACGGCGAAAATGATGAGTATATCGCCGCAAGAGACCCGATCGGCATCCGCCCGCTCTATTATGGATATGACAAGGACGAGAATATCATTTTCTCATCCGAGCCAAAGAGCCTTATAGGCACCTGTGACCGCATCAAGCCATTTCCACCGGGCCACTACTATAAGGACGGCAAATTCACCTGCTACAAGGACCCTTCGAAGGTCACAAAGTACACCTACGACGACCCGGATACTATAAGTAAGAATATCCACGACAAGCTCACCGAGGGCGTTATGAAGCGTCTTGATTCAGATGCCCCTGTCGGCTTCCTCCTCTCAGGCGGTCTCGACTCATCACTAGTCTGCGGAATCGCCGCGAAGCATTCCAATAAACCATTGGAGACATTCGCAATTGGTATGGATATAGATGCCATTGACCTTAAGTACGCACGCGAGGTTGCCGATTACATCCATTCAAACCACCACGAGGTAATTATCGATAAGGACGATGTAATAGAGGCCATCGACCCGGTTATCGCGGCTCTCGGCACATTTGACATAACAACCGTAAGAGCTTCAATCGGTATGTATCTTCTATGTAAATGGATCCACGAGAACACTGATATCAGAGTTATATTAACCGGCGAAATCTCAGATGAGCTTTTCGGTTACAAATATACCGACTTCGCTCCTAACGCTGAGGAATTCCAGAAGGAAGCAGAGAAGCGTATCCATGAGATAAACGTCTACGATGTTCTCCGCGCAGACCGTTGCATTTCCGTAAATTCGCTTGAGGCGAGAGTTCCTTTCGGCGACCTCGACTTCGTGGATTACGTTATGAGCATTGATCCGGAGAAGAAGTTAAATAAATACGGTATAGGAAAATATCTTCTTCGTCATTCATTTGAAAATGATCCTGTCATCCCTCACAGCATCCTTATGCGTGAGAAGGCAGCCTTCTCTGATGCGGTAGGCCACTCACTGAGAGATGATATTATCGCATACGCTAACGAGAAATATACCGACGAAGAGGCAGAGGAAGGATATAAAAAATACACCTACGTTCCGCCTTACACGAAGGAATCACTTCTCTACCGGGATATATTTGAGAAATATTATCCACACCAGGCGGAATTAATTCCGGCCTTCTGGATGCCAAATAAATCCTGGGAAGGATGCGACGTAACAGACCCATCCGCCAGAGTCCTATCTAACTATGGCAAGTCAGGAGAATAATATAAAAAAATGACCCACATTTATGTGGGTCATTTTTTACCAATTATATTTTGCAGTTCTTCAGACCGTCTTCTACAATTTTTTCACACAGGTCCTCGTAGCTTATACCGTCTGCCGCAGCTTCCTGCGGGACCAGACTCGTAGGGGTCATGCCGGGTAAAATATTTACTTCGAGGAAATATATATTATTATCCTTATCTATAATAAAATCACTTCTCGAATATGTCCTGAGTCCTAATATTTTGTGGACAGAAAGAGCTATATCGCCTAACTTATTTGCAAGCTCAGGAGAAAGTCTTCCCGGACATATCTCATCTGTAGCGCCTGCTGAATATTTATTTTTATAATCATACTCACCTTCCTTAGGCGCTATTTCCACGCATGGAAGAGCCTTATTAAGGAATACCGCATTTGTAAATTCCTTGCCCTCTATAAACTGCTCAACGAGGACTGTATTTCCATATTTAAGTACTTCCTTTAGTGCGTTTTTAAAATCAGCCTCGTTCTTTACAATATACACTCCAACTGTCGAACCACCGTCAGGAGTCTTCACAACGCAAGGAAGTTTATTTTCACCGATAATTCTATCAATGTCAGCTTCCGTAACATTCGTATATGAGTTCCAATCAGGAGTATTTACACCGGCCGGCCTTACTATTTCCTTGGTTATTATTTTATCCATGCCGATGGCGGCTCCGAGATATCCGGAACCGGTATACGGAATGCCTAAGAGATCAAAAGCGGCCTGAACTCGTCCGTCTTCACCATTCATACCGTGAAGGGCGATAAAGACAATATCAGCCTTCTCGCAGATCTCAAGCACACCTTCACCAAAAAGAGACTTGCTTTGTAGCTTTCTCGAACTTCTTACTTCATCGAGGTCAGGAGCTACACCGTCGAATGAAACCGGCTGCAGCTTGGGAAGTTTGTCAAAGAGGAGCGCGGGGTTCTTACGGACATCCTCTGTCTCATTTTCAAGGCCCATAAACATATCCACAAGCACTGCCCTGTGGCCCTTGTCACGCAGGGCCTTACAGATCTTGGTTCCCGACAGGAACGAAATCTTTCTCTCGGTAGAAAGTCCACCGCAAAGTACAACTATATTCATCTTATTATCCTTCTTTACTTATGTTTTCTGTCCCTTATAGGATACTTTCATGAACCTGAAATGTCAAGTGAAAATTAAGAGAACGCCGGTCTTTCAACCGACGCTCTCTTAAAATTATCGCGACTTTCAAGCCTTCTTTCCTACAAACAGCGCTCTTATAGCATTGATTACACAAATGATAAGCACACCCGTGTCGGCGAATATGGCAAGCCACATGTTCGCTATACCGACAGCCGACAGAATCAGGCAGAGGAATTTAATTCCTATCGCGAAATAAATATTTTCATATACGATTCTAAGGCTCTTCTTAGCTATTTTAATAGCAGTAGAAATTTTAAGCGGGTCGTCATCCATAAGAACGACATCTGCCGCCTCGATAGCGGCATCGCTTCCCATAGCTCCCATGGCGATGCCTATATCAGCCCTGCTAAGAACCGGCGCGTCATTTATGCCATCACCGACAAAAGCAACCTTTTCTTCCTTACCAGATGACTTAATATATTTTTCAACCCAGTCGACCTTATCGGCAGGAAGAAGTTCAGCGTGAGCCTCATCAATACCTAATTCCGAAGCGACCGCCTCTCCGACCTTCTTGCTGTCACCGGTAAGCATAACGACTTTTTTAATTCCTTCTTTATGAAGAGCCGCGATTGCTTCTCCCGAATGCTCCTTAACCACATCTGAAATTAAAATATGGCCGGCGTATTTTCCATCCACAGCCATATGGACCACGGTTCCGACGCCATGACACTCCAAGGCAGATACTCCTAAATCGCCCATTAATTTCAGATTTCCGGCTGCGACCTCATGGCCTTCAACAAGGGCTGTAACTCCACGGCCGCTTATTTCCTTAATATCGTTTACCTTATCCCTGTCTATTTCAAGGCCATAGGCATCGAGAAGTGAATGTGCTATCGGATGTGAGCTTGCGCTCTCAGCGTAAGCCGCGTATTTTAAAAGTTCCTTGTCATCCATAGTGCTGTGATGAATTCCGACAACCTTAAATACGCCCTGGGTCAGGGTTCCAGTCTTATCGAACATAACGGTTTTAACCTTCGATAAGGTTTCAAGGTAATTCGAACCCTTCACAAGCACTCCGGCCCGGCTCGCGCCGCCAAGTCCCGCGAAGAACGAAAGCGGGATGCTGACCACAAGGGCGCAAGGACAGCTGATTACAAGGAAGGTTAAGGCCCTGTATATCCATGTTCCCCAATCAGGTGAAATGCCAAGCGCCAGCATCCTTACAAGGGGAGGAATAATCGCAAGAGCTATAGCTGAATATACAACTGCAGGAGTATAAATTCTTGCGAATTTAGTAATAAAATCCTCTGATTTCGACTTTCTCGAGCTGGCGTTCTCTACAAGGTCAAGAATTTTCGAAACAGTAGACTCACCAAATTCCTTCGTGGTACGAATTTTTAATACACCTGTCATGCTGATGGAGCCTGAAATTATTTCATCTCCGGTCGCCACATCTCTAGGCACGCTCTCACCGGTTAATGCCGCGGTATTTAATGAGGAATTTCCCTCAACAACCACGCCGTCAATCGGCACCTTCTCACCGGGATTCACAACTATAATTGAACCGGTATTAACTTCATCCGGATCTACCCTAACGAGTTCTCCGTCCTGCTCAATATTCGCGTAATCGGGACGGATATCCATCAGCGCGGAAATATTCTTACGGCTTTTCCCGACAGCGTAGCTCTGAAACCACTCGCCTACCTGGTAGAAGAGCATAACCGCGATGGACTCAACATAATCGCCTGACTTCCCATGGGCACTTTCATATACAGCAAGCACAATCGCGCCAACCGATGCCACCGCCATAAGAAAGCACTCATCAAAGGGCTGCCTGTTAATAACTCCCTTTACTGCCTTACGCAATATATCATAGCTTATTATAGCGTATGGCACCATATAAAGGCAGAACCTTAAAATTCCCGTTACAGGTACGAAGTGTAAAATGATGAGCAAAGTGGCAGTAACAATTATTCTCGTTAAATTCTTTCTCTGCTTTTTTGTCATATCGCTATCTCGCACTCATCCTCGACCTTACGGCAGTTCTTAAGTACGTTCTTCATAACAGTCTTAGGGTCGGCACCATCTTCAAACTCAACCGTCATCTTAAGCATCATAAAGTTCACGTTCGCGTCCTTAACGCCCTCGGTGTGCTTCGCCGCCTCCTCCATCTTAGCGGCACAGTTAGCGCAGTCAACTTCAATATCATAGGTCTTCTTCATGGTAAACTCCTTTCGGGCCTTCCGGTCCTGTAAATCTCAGTTAGTCTTTAACGATTAAATAATCGTTTAATCGTTCCTTTGCCCTTACTATACCACTTAAAAAGGAGCCTGTCAAGCCCCTTTTTATCTTTTTTAGTCTTTCGATTCTACACTCATGTTTTTTGGTCTTCTTGTCGTAATTAATGCCAACAAGAAGAATATCCCCTGTAAATTTTTTTAGTACATCAGGGTAATGCTTATTGCATATCTGTTTGATCGCTGTATCTACGCTCTTATCCCATTTCAACTCAACTATCATAGCAGGCTTATCCACACTATTCTTCCTTGGTATAAATACCATATCAGCAAAGCCAATGCCGGCAGGCATTTCCCTTACAATACTATAATAATCCCTTGCCGCGTAATATGCGAGCGAAATAGTATAGGACAAAGCATTTTCGTCATTATACTGTAGATGACTTGTCTCAAGATGCGCCTTTTCCAAACCGGCCGCGACATCCTTTTCCTTCATTGCCCATGTCGACTTAAGCAATTCCCTTGATTCACTTACAGAATTAGCAACCTCTTTCCAAGGAATACCGGCTGTAGTCGAAGTTACGAATTCCATCATTAATTCCTTATTAGGAATAAAAACCTCCGACTTTTCTTTGTCATATCCAAGGTATCCCAGGTGAATCAGAAGAGTTAATACATCATCCTTGTTAGAAAATGTGGTCATATCATTCTGAAAGCTTCCTGTATTAACACGTTCTCTACTTCCAGCCATCATTTTAATAATGCTGTCCTTAAGTCCGTCAAAATTCATATCTATATAAGCTCTGAGGGCTTCATATGTCTCTGTTTTATTCCAATAATCGGCGAAAGCTGCATTATTCATTGCCTCAACAAGTGATCGTGGGTTGTAAATGTGCTCACAATTCGGAAATGAATAGCCATCATACCATAATCTGCATGCCTCCATATCCATATTATGAGACTCGCATAATTTCAGTACCTCATCATTTGTAAAGCCGGTGTATTCCGCAAAAATTCCCGGCGATTCCATAGATATTTCCTTGAACATATTGAGCGCTGACTGTGAACCATATTTTTTAATCGGTAAAATTCCTGTCATATATGCAAATTCCACATAATCTCTGTCTTTTAACAGGTCCCGCAAAAAGTCCAGATATTTTTTCTGCGCCGCAAAGTCAGTCTTAAACTCTCTGAATATTGAATCCCATTCATCTATTATAAAAACAAATGTATTACCGGTTGCATCATAAATATCAGCAAAGCTTCTCCCAAGATTATTTTCATCAAAATAACTCACATCCGGAAAGACCTTTTTTAAGTCCCACATCACGGACCTTTTGAGAAGCTCTATCATCTCCTTAATATCTTCCGATTCAGAGATAAAATTCTGCATATTTAACTTAACAACATAAAATTTGTTAAGGCACGTCTCAAACGATGGTTCTGATGTAACTTTAAGTCCTTTAAATGCCTCATGACCGTCAACAGTATTGTCAAAATACGCCGATAACATATTCGCCATAAATGACTTTCCAAAGCGCCGCGGTCTGCTGACACATAAATATTTATCAGCCGTACCTACAAAAGGTATGATCCTCGATATCATATCACTTTTGTCTACATATATATTTAACCTCCGGGCCGATAGGAACGCGCTCGCCCCCGGATTCAAAATAACTCCCATTAGCACCTCCTAAGCCATGCTCATCACTAAAGTTTATAGTAGCACTTCTGCCATCTTAATAGTACACGATTGCATCCCATTTGTCAACTTAAAAGCACATTTGCAAAAACCGCAGCCCTTCGGCCACGGTTTCTCCATTCATCATATAGAATTCCGCTTAATTCATCATTATATACGCCATCTGATAAGTCTGTTGTAACATTATTAAGCTGATATTCTCTATCCGGCTGTCGATTTACCGCAACAACGACAACGTCATCATAAAATTTTCTTTCATATACGATAACGTTATCATCAGAATACAGCACTTTTGTTTCACCATAGGCCAGTGCATCGTTCTCTTGTCTCAGCCCTGACATCTCAGCAATGACTTTTATAAGCTGTTGTCTCTGTATCAAACTTGCTACTTGTCTCCATAAATATTCTTCCGGATACATCGCTAGCGTCTTCAGGAAGCACATATTGTTCAGTGCCATAAAATATATTAGGTATTCCACGGCTTGTCAATAATACAGCAAGTGCAGCATTATAAAATCTATCAGTGATTATTTGGTAAATAACGTCCTTTGATGTTACCGGTCCTAGATTTTCCTCAATCTGGTCTCCCGTTTATTTGTTGATTCTCTCTCAATCAGTACCGGTACAGTAATATAAGATTGAACATAGGTATTTGGCTTTTTTATTTTATGTAATATATATTTCCCAGCCTGAACACCTACATCAAATACATCTATATCAACAACCGATATCTGAGGTCTTAATACCTTAGAAAAAGGATAATCATCAAAAGTAATTACTCCAATATCACCGGGTATATTCACTTTTCTTTCAATAAGTGCCTGAACGCATCCATAAGTTATATAATTATTAGCACAAATAATAGAATCTACGCAATTATATTTGCCTAATATTTCCAAAGTCGAATTATAACCGTTGTCAGGCTCAGATTCACCTCTTTTAATTAATCTCTCATCAAAATTCACCGAATGCTTTTCAAATACTGAAATAATACCCTCCAAACGGTGATTTGATATATTATCATCCTCCTTCCCGCCAATGTATGCAGGACGCTGATATCCTTTTCTGAATAAATGGGTTATAGCCATTTCACCTGCCAGACGATTGTCAATATCTATCCAGCAAAAATGGCTTTTAAAATTTGGCGTTCCTATCACAATGTGTGGTATCTCATGTTCAAAGAACAAACTATCCAGCCTTTTTGAAATAACAGAGGCATGAATTACAAAGCCGTCACATATCCTGCACTGCATGGCATTTTCCACATAATCAGGTGTCTCATCAGGAGATATATTCTTTATCAGCAAAGCATACTTTTTATTAGATAAAGCTTGTTCAAGCCCACATATCATTTCAAAAAGCTGCGGGTTAGAGTATCCTGAATTTTTCTCGATTGTCGCTAAAAAAATTACTGTTTTGGTTGACTGCTTTGCAAACATGCGCGCAACTGCGTTAGGGTGGTAGTCAAGTTCCTCCATTGCCTGCTTAACCTTATTCGCAGTGGCTTCAGATATGGAATATGATCCATTCATCACCTTAGAAACGGTCGCGGTAGACGTCCCGGCAAGCTTTGCCACATCTTTAATAGTAATAGCCATTTTTTCTTCCTTATTCTGAGATTACAGCAAAACCTTTGCCGCCTATTTTTCCATCTAATAACTTCTCAGATAATAGTACAGTTCCGTTCATTTCACTACTATTAAGAGATACCATATTATTATCCATATTTATCACTACAAGTATATTTTCTTTTTTTAAGCATCTTCTATATTTATATACTCTCGAATTTTGTTTCGCAGCAACCACCTCAAAATTTCCAACTTGCAAGGCCTCATGAGAGATTCTAAGTGATATAAGCGTTTTAATATAATCAGTCAATAACATCTTTTTATTCCATTGCATAGGTCTCCTATAATCCTTCTCGATAATACCGGTAAGTCCACATTCGTCTCCGTAAAATAACATAGGCATTCCCGGAAAAGTCATCTGAAAAAGCAGTGCCAACTTATAATTTTCTATGCTTTCGCCACATACGGATAAAAACCGACTAACATCATGGCTGTCAAGAACATTAAGCTGAACCTGAATAGTCTGACTACGATATCTTGTTAGCATATTTACTACTCTTTCATTAAATCGTGCTGCGTCATCTTTTTCTTCGGCAAAAAATCTCTTGCAGTGCCGCCTAAAATCATAATTCATTGAAGAGTCAAACATAGTTCCATCCAGCCAATGATTTGCGCTCTCCCAGATTTCGCCTATAAGCAGGACCTCAGGGTTTGCTTTTTTAACCGTATTTCTAAATTCCCTCCAGAATTCATCATTGATCTCACTTGCGACATCAAGACGCCAGCCATCGATATGAAAGTTTTCAATCCAATATTTTCCAACGTTGCAAAAATACTCCTTTGTTTCAGGATTTTCCATATTCAATTTCGGCATTAAACGTTCATACCCAAAACATTCATAGTTAGGATATGCCTCTGGGTCATCAGGTCTTATAACCGGAAACTTTAGTCCATAAAACCAATCTCTGTATCTAGACTTTTCTCCATTTCTAACTACATCATCGAAAGCGAAAAATCTCCAGCCGCAATGGTTAAATACTCCGTCTATGACAACTCTTATTCCCTCATTATGACATTTTGCAACCAACTCCGCAAAGTCCTCATTAGTGCCCAAACAAGGATCAATGTGATAATAATCGAGCAAATCATATTTATGATATTCGCCGGCGACAAAAATAGGATTTATGTATATAGCATTTGCTCCAAGCCCTTTAATATAATCTATATTTTCAGTGATCCCTTTGATTGTACCTCCCAATAATCCTCTGGTAATTTCTCCATTCCATTCTTTCTCTGTCGATTTACCACTTATAAACCTTTTCCCAGTGGCGAAACTATCAGGAAATATATTATAGAATACAGCATGTTTTGCCCACTCCGGTACGGATACTATATCAGCTCTGTGATTAAATGGCAATTGAAAGTACTCGGAACGATCATCAACAGTTTCATGTTCAAACTGATCGCCATAGAAAAGCAATGATTCTTTTTCGTCAATCAGCTCAAAGTAATAGCACAACCGTTTATAGCAATTTTCTATTATAGCTTCATAAAAATCAAAATCTTCAGTTGTATACAGGCGACGCATTTCGATCTTTGTAAATTCGACAGGAGTTTTTCTGCACGCCCTATCTCCATAATAAAGATTACAGCACTGTAAGTCTCCTGCCGCTGTTCTTAACCTTATTACTACTGTTTTCTCATCCAATCCGAAAGCATATTGTGACATTGGAATATGTAAAATTGCACTTTTGTTCATTTTTCACCCCATGCCCAAAGATTTGGATTGCTCCAATCAGACGGTGCTTTCACATATACCTTTATATTAGGTACATCCGCCTTATCCGGATCTACATAGCTATAGTCAGCTTTGCCATCTTTGTCAACCGTTATCCATATCTCAGAAGGATCAATTGATAGATCCTCTGTCTGAACCTCTCCATTATTGCCATTTATTATTACTGAATTTACCCATTCCGGTACTTTTTCGGTATACCACCCACTATCTTCAGAGTATGTCATAGACTTACCCGGCCACGATTCAAATACATTCTTTCCATCTGGTGCCGACCATGCCCATAGGCAAGGATTTTTCCATGACTCATCTACCTTTGCGTGAACAGCAAATTTAGCAACATATTCAGGTGTATCTCCTGTTGTTTTGGCGTCATACGAGACATCAACAGATTTGTCATCATTCACCGTAATCCAGCTTTCTTTTCCGGAATCGAGGACAATCTCCTCAGTCTGTACTCCGCCATTATTCGCATTCACAATAAGATGATTCGCATAAGAAGGCACCCAAATATAATACCAGCCCTCATTATCTACATCGCTGTCAAATTCCTCTCCAGGCCACGCCTCAAACGCATTAGTTCCATCCTCGTTCCATGCCCATGCACAAGGATTTTTCCAATCACCCGGTGTCTGTACGTGTATCGCAATACGATCAACATCTTCAGCAAACGTTAACGTAGTCGGCATCACAAACACAATAAGGGCTAATACACTAAAAAGCATCCCCAGCTTTTTTAGAAATTGTTTCATATAAACCTCCAAATTAACAATACACAGTTTAATGTTTATATAGTTCCATCAGCTGATGATTTTATAATAAATCAAAATAATAGCGTAGTCAACGGCAAATTGGGTAATCGGTTTCCTTGTTTAGGATGCTTTTTTATCAATTTTATGGGCAATTATTTGTGCATATTGCACAAATTTATCAGGTTGGTTGCAAACATGTTTAATTTTTACGGGTTTTATTAGGAAACGTTTTCCTCCGATAATATCATTTTATAAATTTGACATTAAAAACAGCCACCATTTTCACAGTGACTGTTAATATTTGTAAATAGTATAATCTATCTTACTTTCCAAACACTTCCTTCGCGATGTCTGCTGACATTTTGGCGTCTTTGGCGTAATAGTCGGCGTGGATCTGCTTGGCGTATTCAGGTGTCATGACGGCTCCGCCAACCATAATTTTGCATGTGAGTCCGGCAGCCTTTATGGCCTTTATGGTGGTGTCCATATTTACAACTGTTGTAGTCATAAGAGCGGAGAGGCCTACAAGACCGGCATTATATTTCTTCGCGGCCTCCACCACGGCCTCTTCAGGAACATCCTTACCGAGATCTATAACATCATAACCATAATTTTCAAGAATTACCTTCACGATATTTTTGCCTATATCGTGAATATCACCCTTCACTGTACAGATAACAATTGTTCCCTTTTTAGTCTGCTCAGCGTCGGATTTTGATAGACTTGTTTTAATTACGTCAAATGCCTCCTGGGCCGCGCCGGCTGCCTGAAGGAGCTGGGGGAGGAAAATAATATTCTTCTCGTAATCATCACCCACCAGGTCAAGTGCGTGAATAAGAACATTATTTACGACGTCCATTACAGGCATGGTTTTTAATAATTCGGCTGTATCTTCTCTTATTCCGTTCTTTAAGCCATGGCGAACCTTATCTATAATGATATCTGATAAGCCTGCTTTATTATCTAAGCCGGAAGTATCCGAGACCGCTGCCGCTCCGTTGCCTGAAACCGCAGAATCCTTACTTACCAATTTATTTGCCGCAAGACTTTTTCCCGCGTATGAATTTACGTAGTCCTCGCAATTTTCATCTATATTATATAACACCCTGAAAGACTTAACCGCCGCCATCATGGCCTCATTATTCGGGTTCATGATAGGAAGATCAAGACCTGCCGCAAGGGCCATTGTTAAAAATGATGTATTAATATATTCCCTTATAGGAAGTCCGAAGGAAATATTTGAAACGCCAAGGAGGGTGTGGACGTGTAATTTTTCCTTAACCATAGAAACAGCCTTTAAGGTCTCACGCACCTCAGCCTGCTTAACCGAAGCGGACATTACAAGGCAGTCTATATAAATATCCTTTTCGGAAATTCCATATTCCTTGGCTGCGTTAACTATTTTTTCCGCTATTTTAAAGCGATCCTCAGCCTTATCGGGAATTCCCGACTCATCAATCGTAAGGCCGATTACGGAAGCCCCGTATTTTTTTACAAGCGGTAATATAGCCGAATAAACCTCCTTTTTACCGTTTACCGAATTTACAAGCGGCTTTCCGTTGTAAATGCGTAGCGCGGCCTCAAGCACTGCAGGCTCAGTCGAATCTAGCTGCAGTGGCGCGTCAACCACACCCTGAAGCTCAGTCACGACATCCACCATCATGGCCTTTTCGTCTATTTCAGGAAGACCGACATTTACATCGAGAATATCCGCCCCGCCATTTACCTGCTCGACGGCCTTTCCGCATATATAAGAAATATCGTGCTTCTTTAAGGCCTCTTTAAATAATTTCTTTCCGGTCGGATTTATTCTCTCGCCCACAACACGAGGCCTGTCGACAACAACAACCTGTGAAGAGCTTGCAAGCACAGCCTTATCAGCCATATCGGAGTGGTCAGCATCTACCTTACGAGGTCTAATCTCCGGATTCTCGTCAATAACTCCCCTTAATTTCCGAATAAATACAGGATCGCTGCCACAGCAGCCGCCAATTATCGAAACGCCACATTCAATTATCGGCTTCATATATTCGGCGAAATCATCGGCGCCTATATCATATCCGCCCGTTATTAAATCAGGGAGCCCCGCGTTTGGCTTAACTATGACAGGCTTATCCGTATATCGCATTAATTCTTCCACATTAGGAAGCATTTTATCGGGACCGATTGAACAATTTATCCCCAAGGCGTCCACATCAAGGGCCGATAAGGTGACAGCCATGGAAGCGACACTTACCCCTGTAAATGTCCTGCCGTTTTCCTCGAAGGTCATAGTGCTCCAGATAGGAAGATCAGTATTTTCTTTCGCCGCAAGAACAGCGGCCTTCATCTCAAGAAGGTCAGTGCTCGTCTCGAATACTACTAAATCGGCTCCCGCCTTAGCGCCCGCAATAAGCATTTCCTTATACATATCGTAAGCTTCGGCAAATGATAAATCCCCGTTCGGAAGAAGGAGACGGCCGATAGGGCCTATATCAAGAGCGACTTTCGTCTTTGTCCCTTTAGTCGCGTTTTTAGCTATATTTATTCCTGCGGTAATTAATTCATCGACGGAATATTTTCCGCGAGAAGCCTTATATCTGTTAGCCGTAAATGTATTCGCGTAAATAACATCAGAACCGGCTTCTACATATTTTTTCTGAATTCCCTCTATTAATTCAGGGTGAGTAATATTTAATTCCTCAGGAACGGCCGGAACCTTAACTCCTGCCGCCTGAATCATAGTGCCCATAGCACCGTCAAGCAAGGTTATTTTTGGCATTTATATCCCCCCATTAATGACATTTCGCTCCATGCGCTTTTATATTACAGGTCTCCTTAAACCTGCAAATATCGCAGGAGCTTCCTCTTAGTTCCCGCCCCTGGTTCATAAGGCCTATTATGGCGGTCTCTGACTTCGATGGAGACAGAAGTGAATCAAGATTTACCGTGACACCTATCTTAGTGGTAGCGTCAAGCTCACGAATTATATCCCTCTGAATATCTATAGGGAGGTCTCCATAGCCCGGGCCGAAGCGCCAGGTGATATTGAGGCCGGCCTTTGCGGCAGCGGCAGAGCATTCATCCTCCGCCGCCTGGGTCACCGCTTCAACCGCAACAGACCCGCAGGAGTCAAGGATCACTCCCCTTGCCGGGTCAGAGGCCATGTTTTTTCTGATATTTTTCTCTATTTCATTTCCGACAGTCGTAGAAAATAAAAATATTTCATCGGAATAAATTAAGTGCTTTCTTATACTCTCACCGGTAAGCATAATATTGGTACCGATTATTTTTATTCCCTTATTATCTGACTTATCGAGCTTATAGTGTCTTATTACCGCCCGAGGCTCCATCAGCTGCAAGGTCTCATCAAGGCAGTCGTCTATCATTTTATCAAGGCTATCAGGGATTTCACTGCCCCGATAGCCCATATACAATAGCGCTTCTTTTTTATTTAATGATTTTATTTCTTCCAAAATATTTATCCCAAATAAATTAATTATTATTAATATGATTAATTAAAGGCATAACCGCTTCAGTAATTTCCTTGGTTGTATCCACCTGGTTCATGGAGTAGAGGTGGATGCCCCGCACGCCGTAGGCAAGCAGCTCATCTATCTGCTCTATGGCGTAATCTATTCCCGCTTTTTTCATACAGTCATTGTCGTCGCCAAACTTATCTATAAGTGACTGCATTTTAGGCGGAATCGTAGCCCCACACATGGTTACCATACGCTCTATCTGTCCCTTATTCGTAACCGGCATAATTCCCGCCTCGACAGGAACATCTATCCCTTCCTTATGAAGCTTATCCATAAAAGCATAAAAATTCTCGTTATCAAAAAAAAGCTGCGTGATCAGGTGGCTCACTCCCGCATCTATCTTAATGTGAAGATTTTTTATATCCTCATCCATTGATGCTGCCGCCGGATGCTTTTCCGGATAGCAGGCTCCCATAATATGAAATTCAGGATCCTCCTCGTGAATAAATCCTGCGAGGTCAGACGAATGAGCAAAATCATTTCCTCGGCTTCCCTCAGGACTCATATCTCCCCTCAGAGCAAGCACATTTGTAATTCCGTTTTTCTTCATATCGGAAAGCTTTTCTCTGATTTCCTGCTTCGTAGCCCCGATACAGGTCAGGTGGCACACAGGTTCTATAGCGTATTCCGATTTAATTAATGAAGCTATTTCAACCGTCTTCTCACGCTGCGTGGTACTGCCGCCTGCCCCATAGGTTACGCTAATAAAATCAGGCGCAAGACTCCTTAAGCCATAGATAGATTTATAGACAGTTTCTACGCTTCCCGCCTTCTTTGGCGGAAATACTTCCATAGAAAATAATACTTTTTTATTAGAAAGTAAGTTCTCTATATTCATGGTCACTCTCCTGTTATTTCATCCAAAATATCAAAAAAATCCGCGAAGGTCTTCGCCGAGCAGTCCGGATTATCTATTATTATTCCTTTTTTCCTTAACCCTGCTATCGCGAATGACATGGCTACACGGTGGTCATTATAAGAATTAATAATTACATCATCACCCTCTATATAATCTTCCCCGGAAGCCTTATCTCCACTTCCTATTATTACATAATCGCTGCCTTCCGTTACAGGAACATTTAATGCCTTCATATTTGTAACTATAGCGTTTATCCTGTCGCACTCCTGAGCCCTTATGTGACCTATTCCGGTTATACGAACCGGGCTTTTAGCGAAAGCAGAAACTGCCGCAAGGGTTAATGCCTGGTCGGAAAAATCATTTAAATCAAATGTGCCGCCCTTAAATTCACCATTTACAGGCCCGGTTACTTCTATTCCTTCAGGCCCATCTTTAATTTCTGCCCCAAGCTCTCTCAATACAGATAAAAACTTAATATCCCCCTGCATGCCGTCAGAGTGTACTCCTTCGACAAGCGCCCTTGTTCCAAGTATCTCAGCCGCCGCGTAAAAATAACAGGCCGCCGAAATATCAGGTTCTACCGGATAATCACAGGCCATATAAGAAGCTTCCGGAACTGACCATTCATTTTCCGAAGAATTAATTGCCTTAACTCCGAAGCTCTCCATCACACTCGCCGTCATTTCCACGTAGGGAAGAGACTTTCTTGTGCCCGTTAATTCTATCGTAAGTCCACCATTTCTTAATGGACCCGCCATTAGAAGTCCCGATAAGAACTGGCTTGAGACTCCTATATCAATAGTAATTTTATTCCCCTTAAATCCACGGGAATCCATATAAAAAGGAAAATGTCCCTCTTCGCCATGATATATTATTTTTACTCCCGAATTAATAAGAGCATCAAGAAGGGGCTTCATGGGGCGTTTCCTCATCTGATCGGAAGCGTCAAGCTCGTATTCGCCTCCGCTTACAGCGAGGAGGGCAGTAATAAATCTCGCTGCGGTTCCGGCGCTACCGACATTTATTTTAGCTCTTTTATTTGGAATAGTGCCACCGCACCCCTTTACGGTAATTTCCTTTTTCTCACTATCAGCCTTAATTTCTATTCCGAGAATCCTAAGGCAATTAATTAAATCCTCTGAATCCCTAGAAAATAAAGCGTTCTTTATTACCGAAGTCCCTGAAGCAACAGCAGCGACAAGGAGAGCCCGGTTCGTAATGCTCTTACTCCCCGGCACCCTCACTCGAATGTTTTTATTGGTTCCGTATATACATTTTACCCGATAATTTTTCATTTAATTACAGTACCCGTGCGCCCCTTGAGACCCGCAAGCGCGTTCTCGGTAGAAGTAATTACAGCCTTGCGGGCCTTATCTCTCGCGCTAGCGACAAATTCTATGGCAGCCTCCATCTTAGCCTTATCGAGTCCCGCCGTGAAGTTGCCCTGCTCTTCTATAAGCTTTTCAGCCTCAGCGACACTTATCTCGCCTATCTTCTTCTCCTCAGGCGTGCCGGTCTTCTCGGTCAGGAATTCACGATGCGTGAGGAAGAGCATGGCGTCAGCGTCAAGCTCACCCGCGAGTCTTGCCGCGGTGGCGTCCTTCTCAATTATCGCGCTCGCCCCCTTAAGCCTCGTACCCTGCTGCATGACAGGAATACCGCCACCACCGCAGGCGATGACAATCTGCTCGGCATTTACAAGAGCCCTTATTGAATCTATCTCATAAATCTCGACAGGCTTCGGTGAAGGGATAATTCTCCTGAAGCCACCGTCCTCCTCGGTTACGAAGTTTCCCTTCGCTTCCTCGGCGTCAGCCTCAGTCCTGTTCATAACACGACCGAT
Organism: uncultured Eubacteriales bacterium; assembly: GCA_900314885.1. Lineage (GTDB taxonomy): Bacteria > Bacillota > Clostridia > Lachnospirales > Lachnospiraceae > Catonella. The sequence continues at coordinate 143,030 of OMWY01000009.1, read as the reverse complement.
GACCTTAGTCGGGTGGGTAAATGCCCTATCGAATGGGTCCACGCGAACCTGAGTAATTATGGTGCAGACAGGCTTGTAGATGCCCCTGTCAAGGAGCTCAGTTCTGATTTCGTTCTGAAGATCGTAGCCTATATACCCCTGACTCATGGCGCCGCAGACCGACATAGGCGCAACCGTGAATTCCGGTTCAAGCCTTGAGTATTCCGTCATCGCCGTCTGAATCATACCTATCTGCGGGCCGTTGCTGTGTGTGACAACAGGAATGTATCCCGCCTCAACCAGGTCAGCAACCGCAACCGCCGCGGTATGTACGTGCTCCTTCTGCTCAGGAATGGTCCGCCCGAACGAGTTCCTTCCGAGCGCGACCACAACGATTTCCCTCTTTTTATCCTTAGACTGCTTTGTTTCTTCCATGAAAATGGCCCTCCAAACTTTCTGTAACAGTACCTATAGAAATATTCTAACCTATTGGAGCGACGAATACAAGAAAAATTTCAAAATTCGCCAAAAAGGGGTTGACAAAAGGTGTATACAAGTGTATTATGGTAATTAATACAGATGATACACGTATCATTCACACAGGAGGGCAATGCATGATAGTTCTTGACCCGGGCGACAGACGCCCGATATATGCCCAGATTGAGGATAAATTTACGGATCTCATCGTTCTCGGTGTCCTGAATGAAGGAGACCCCCTGCCGAGCGTAAGACAGCTCGCGGCGGAGCTTTCCATAAATCCGAACACCGTACAGAGAGCCTATCTTGACCTCGAGACCAGGGGCGTCATTAATTCTATCCGCGGTAAGGGAAATTACGTAGTCGATACCGCTAAGATTAAGGAGGCAAGAAAAGGTGAAATTCTGTCCGAATTTCGTGAAGTCACTAAGAAGGCCAAAGACGGAGGCATTTCCGTAACGGAATTAAAATCAGAGATATATGCCATTTATCATGAGAAGGGAGAAGGAGAAAAATGATACAGATTACAGACCTGACTAAGACGTTCGATAAGGTTACGGCTCTGTCCCACATTACAATGAAAATTCCGGATGAGAACGTATTCGGACTTATCGGAACAAACGGAGCCGGTAAATCCACACTTTTAAAATTATTGTCAGGAATTCTGACACCGACAAGCGGAACATTTTCGATAGACAATAAACCTGTCTTTGAAAATCCGGAAATAAAGCAGGAATTTTTCTATATCCCTGATGAGCCGTGGTTTTTTAAAAACGCCACGCCTTTTGAAATAGGAACCTATTATACCACGGTTTACAAGCGCTTTGATACAGGTATATTTGACCGCCTGTTAAATGGCTTCGAGCTTGACAGGAACCGCAAGGTAAATTCATTTTCAAAGGGAATGAAAAAGCAATTAGCCCTCTCAGCCGGAATCGCGGCTAGGACAAAATATCTCTTCTGCGATGAGACCTTCGACGGCCTCGACCCGGTTGTAAGGCAGACTGTGAAGAGTATTTTCGCCGAGGAAATAGATTCGCGCGGTCTCACCCCTATTATCGCAAGCCACAATCTTCGCGAGCTTGAAGATATCTGCGAGCACGTAGGACTCCTTCACAGGGGTGGTGTTGTCTTCGAGAGAGATCTCGAGGAAATGAAGCTTGGCATCCACAAGGTTCAGATAGTTTTACCTGAGGAAAATGAAGCCGAGAATATAGATTCACTCGCTCCAATTAAAAAGGAAAAGCGAGGCAGACTCTATACGCTCACGCTTCGCGGAGAAGAAGAAGAAATAAGAGCACGGATAGAGCCGCTTTTGCCGGTATTTTATGAAATAATTCCGCTCACACTTGAGGAAATATTTATAGAGGAAACGGAGGTCAGGGGATACGATGTCAAAAAACTCATACTCGGCGAGTAATCCATGGAAGGAAAATCTTAAGCACAGACTTTGGGCTATCGCGATAAGCTTGCTATTTACTTTTTTTGAGTACATTGTAGCAGCCGCCGCGGTAAATTCCAACGATTCCTCATACCATCACAGATTTGTAACACAGTACCTTAGTATTACATCCATATCGCAAAACGCCGCAGCTGTATTTATGTATATGGTATTAGGTCTGGCACTTGGAATCAGCTCATTTTCGTATCTTTTTAATGAGCGTGAGACCTCATTTTACCACAGCCAGCCGATAAAAAGAAGCAAGCTGTATCTGATAAATATCATAAACAGCATTTTAATCGTAGCAATACCGGCTATTATTATGTCAGAGATTGGCGCGTTAATTGTAGGTACTGCCCATGGCGAGCGTATGGCACTTATTTCAGGAACATTTGTAAACACGCTAATGCAGCTCGTTTTCTTCATCGGCAGCTATATGGTAGCCATGATCGCAGCGCAGCTTACAGGAAATATGGGAACCGCCATAGCAGGAACGCTTGTTTTCATCGGATACGGTCCGGCAATTTTCCTTATCCACAATGCGTTAATGGATTTCTTTACCACCGCTTTTAATAATTACCTTGTCACCTCGGTGGATGAAGCTTTCCGTTTTTCTCCTGCCCTGTTTGGCTTTGCTTATTGGTCAGAGACTTTGATCAACGGTCATGGGTATGCGCACTATATAATAGCATCAATAATTGTTAGTATAATATTATTTTGCCTTGGATATTTTCTTTATCAGAAAAGGCCTTCCGAGGCAGCCGGTCACGCAATGGCTTACAAGGTTACAAAAGGGCCGATTAAGGTATTAATAACCATTCCGGTTGGATTATTATTTGGCCTGGTTTTTGGCTCATCCTTCAGCGATATAAACGGTATTGGAAAGGGTTGGGCTTATTTCGGAATAACTGTCGGCTTCCTTTTATCATACGCGATAATGGAGATTGTTTATAATTCCGATTTCAAGAAGCTGTTCTCTCATAAAATTACATTAATTATTTCGCTCGCAGTGACCTATTTAATTTTCGGTATTTTCGTTTTTGATTTATTCGGATATGATACTTATATTCCGACCGAAAATAAAATCAAATCCGCTTCAATTGTAACAGACAAGCTGGAATTTGAATACAATAAAGCAGCGATAGGTGATGAAGACGGCGATCTTGATGGTTTTAATGTAGGCGCATATAATAACTCACTTGACTCACTTAAGTATGCGAAAGCGGCTCTTGATACTACCGAATACTCTGATACCGCTGACATTCGCGAAATCGCAAAAATTTGCGTCAATAATACCGTGGCTACGAAGGCAGTAGATTATTTTATAAGTGACTACCCGACCACTACGGTTTATATTAAGTGGAATTTAACAGATGGCAGAAGCGTATATAGGAAATATATCGCTAATAGCGCTGAAATAGAGAAATATTGCGAGAAATTATACAACAGCAGGGATTATCTCACTCAGAAATACAGTATTATGACTGACGACCCATCTGATGTTTATAGGGTAAGCTACTGTGATGGCTATATATCCTATAAGCTTGACAAGCTCTCTGACAGCGACCTAAAGAGACTCATAGATACTTATAAATCTGAGCTTGCGGCCATGTCCTACAGCGACAAAGAAAAGGCGCGTTATGCCGGAATCCTCCAGTTCAGGACAAAGGAAGCTGGTGAAAAATATAGAAGGTACAGCTTTGATGACGATTCGCATGCCGTATTTAATGTATATCCGCTATACAGAAATATGACCGAAACGCTCGGAATTTTATCGGAATTTGGCTATAAAACAAGTGTAATAGACCCTGATACGGTTAAGGCAATCAGCGTAAATAGGGTAAGCACCGACAGTGATGCTTCAACTAAATCAGCTTATACCTCCGATGTGGGATACACAAGTGATGAGGGAATAACTATCACAGACGCCAAGCAGATAAAGGAAATTCTCGATCATTCCGACCCTTACGCATTAGCTATTAACAGTATTTATGACAGCAGCTATGATGTAACTATTTATTACAAATCAGGTGATACTGATACGATTTTCCTAATAGCCGGAGAGGTTCCTTCATTTTTAAAGGAATAATCTCCAATCCATAACAGCCGACGTCGTTTGACTTGAACGTTCAACATAAGAGCTGCCGAATTTGGTAAATTACCAAATTCGGCAGCTCTCTTCATTTATTTATTTTTTGATGTCTTTTTGATTGTCTTCGTCTTTGTTACGACTCCATTTTTATTTACATAGTATCTCTTGTTCTTGATTGTTACCCAGGTGTTCTTCTTCAGGGCTCCGGATTTTCCGGCGATATAATATTTGCCGTTAAGCTTAACGAGCTTATTTTTAATTACAGCGCCTTTTTTATCCGTAATGTAGAGCCTGCTGCCTGACTTAACTATTGAGCTTCTTACAAGCTTCCCCTTGCTGTTATAGCAGTAGGTCTTGCTGCTGCCCTTCTTGGTCTTAAGTGTAGCCTTTACTATCTTAGTTGTCTTAGTAACGGCACTTGTTGTCGCAGCTGCCGATGAAGGTGTTTTATCATTTTCATTTATCGCGGTTTCGGTTACTGTCTTATCGCCTTTATCTTCAGGCTTTACTTCGGCTGCAGGCTCGGTTTGAGGCTTATCTTCGTTCTTCGTCTCGGGAACCGTTACAGCAGGGGTTTCAGGTACCGTTACGGTGCTTGAGCTTCCGTTGCCTGATGAGCTGCTGTTTGAGCTGCTGCCCGAGGAACTGCTGTTAGAGTTATTTCCTGATGAGCTGCTACCTGAATTACTTCCCGATTCCTTATTATCCGAAGGCTTATCCGGTTCAGCCGGCTCTATTTTTTCTTCAGGGTAGAGGACCAGGGTAGCGTCATCAAATGAGCCCCAGGCCTTGGCAGGCATCTTAGCATTTACGGTAATCGTAAGCTTGCCGTCCGCCGCCTTAATCATCTCATCGGTTACTTTTATTGACGTCTTCAAAAGCTTCCAGTTCTTCCAGCCTTCGAGGGTCACATTTTCACTTGTTACAGTTGTATCACCGCATGAAGCTGAAATAGTAAGCTCACTGCTGTCGCCTACATCACCACCCTGGGCATAGATAGATGCTTCGTAGGTTCCGGCCTCTGATATCGCGACTTCCTTTGAGAAGTTAAATGTAAAGTCTTCGCCATACCAGAAATGAAGGGTCTTAGCACCTGTACGAGGATCATTTGTACCAATCTTCGCTGAACCGTCAGTGTTTACATCAAGTCCCTTTGAATCAGAAGAAACCATCCATCCGCTCTCATCGCTGTCCTCAAAGGAAGGATTTGCGAAGAGGTTCCTTGGAACGAGCTTAACGGTGCATGCTACCGTAAACTCCTTCCCATTTATTGTTACAGTGCCATTTACGGTAAAGGTCTTATCTACATTTTTGTTATCCGCTATAAATGCGTTTGCGGAGGCTATATCATTTTCTGACCAGACTACTGCTTCCTTGGAGCTCGAATCATCGTCAAATACGACAATAGCTGTCTCAGGTAAATTCGCCGCTGTTATGGTGCTCCCTGCCTCTGTCTCAACCTCTTCACCGCATTCAGCGCTTACAGGGGCTGCCGTTAATTCAAAAGGCTTGTAATCAGGTGAAAATGTAGTGATTGATTTACGCGGATATCCATTTTCATCAAAGAAGCACTGGTTATCTACAGCGCTGCCGCCGTACCATTTTCCCGCATCCTTTGCGTCATATTCTCCCGCAAATGAAGCGGCCCAGCCTGAACCGTATTTCTCCCAGAGTTCCTTATTCTTAGCAATTGCGGCATCACGGGCTTCTCCGGTGAGACCGTCCACATTTATAAGGTCAATCCAGGTTCCTTCCCAGTAAAACGCGCCGAGTCCCGCATGGCTGCCATCCTTAGCCGCAATTGAGCGGACTGCCTTCTCAACAGCCTGGAACTCTTCAGCCTGGCCGAGCTCGTTAAATGCCCAGACTAAATCGTCGCCGGTATCATTTGTTCCCTTGCGAACCGTATTTCCGTGCCCGTCAAAATCCTTAAGTGTGTTGGCATAGCTAGTCTCAGCTACCATTACCTTCTTGCCGTAGGTCTTGGCTATTCCGTGAAGAACCGAACGGAGGTTCTCAAGGCTGCCGTGCCAGTATGGATAATAGGATGTGGCAAATACATCGTAGCTTACGCCTTCCTTCTTACCATCGTTATCGCCGTCGTACTGGGCCATATTCCAGGCATATGACTCTTCGTTGCTGCCGGTAGGGTTAGCAAAATGAACTACAGCGAGAATTTCCCTGTTATAATTTGCCGCAACCTCGTGAACCGCGTCGCAGCCTGCGTCAAGAAGCTTATTTAAGCCCTTATTCGGATCATTTTTATCAAAAACGATTCCGCACATCCAGCCGTGGGTCTCGTTTCCGACCTGAACCATCGTAACATTTACACCGGCATCGAGTAATTTGTTAAGGCTCTCTGTCGTATAATCAGCTACCGCAGTCGCAAGCTCATCCTCTGACTTTCCTTCCCAGGCCTTTGGTACGCTCTGCTTAGCAGGATCTGCCCAGAAGTCCGAGTTGTGGAAATCGATAAGAACCTTCATGCCGGCGTTTGTGGCATATTTTCCCATCTCGATAGCCTTAGCGAGGTCGTTGTTACCACCGCCGTAGCCGTTTCCGTTTGCGTCATAAGGATTGTTCCATACACGGAGACGGACATAGTTCATACCTGTCGAAGCAAGGAAATTAAAGAAGGCCTGATCCTTAATTATATTGCCATCGTTGTCCTTGAAGCCATATTTTTCTGTGCCTTCTTCGGCGTTCAAGGCATCAAAGGAATCCTGAAGAGAAATATAAGAGCTAACGTCCATACCGCGGATTGCATCTGACAAATCTGCGTCAAGAACCTCATCGGACTTGTCCTCTTCCGGCTCGGATGGTTCCGGCTCAACAGGATCTGTATTGTCATCTGATGAAGAACCACCAATGGCCGAGAGATTATCTGTTATCGTCCAGTCCTTAAGGATATAAGCGGATTTTCCGGTAAAGAGCTTTTCATACTCTGCCTTATTGGTATTATCCCAAGGACCGAATGACATAAACTTTGTGGTTCCTTTATCGGTGTAAATATCAAAGCCATCGTCATCGGATGATTTACCTTTAACTTCGAATTCAACCTGATACCAATTATCTTTATCAGGAACCTTTTGTAAGGCAGCTTCCTGCTTCTCCCACCCAAAAGCATCTGATGTAACATCGCTTGCAGTAAAATCAAGAGCATTTCTCTTCCAAATATCAGCTGTAAGTTGTTCTGTTCCCTCATAATATACATACAGCATAAATGTCCTGCTTGCCGCTTCTTCCGCTGCCCGGGCGTTTATCTTGCCACCCGCAGGAAGCAGCGTAATCATCAGCGCTAACATTAGCATAAACGATAGTAACTTCTTGACCTGTTTTAACATACCTTGCTCCTTTGTATAGTATGCGCAATTTGCGTTTATTACTTGTTTGTGAAAGATTGCTAAATTTAAATCAAGCATTCTTTCTCCAGTGCAAGATTTATTATACAGGGTCGGGTTGATTTTGTAAATACGTTAAATTTTCACAAAGTTCAGATTATATATTTGTGCATATTTACTAATAGCGGCATATGCATTAGCGCAACTTGCGCACCCCGTGTTAAATTTAATTAAGTTTCTGCATTTTCGCTCATTAGACGCTTATTTTTAATCAATTTTTTACATCTTTGATTTTTACGGTTTTCAAAGTCTGAAAACGGTGGTATACTTTTTGAGAATGCTAAGCATTCTGTATTTAACTTAAACTTTTTTCAGAAACTTGAAGGTTTCACATCATGTCCTACAGTAAAGTTCTTAAGAAGTTCGCTATGGCAGCGCTCATAGCGGCAGTAGCATCAACAGGGACAGCTGCTCTGCCTGTCACCACAGTAACAGCTATCGCAGGCACCAAGAGCACCACAAAGAGCGCTATAATCGCTGACGGCTGGTATTATATCAAGAACGTTTACAGCCAGAAGTACGTTGAAGTTACAAACGCCAAGGATTCTAACGGCGCTAACGTAGCCCAGTACCAGGGAAACGGCAATAACTGCCAGAAGTGGTACGTAAGGAATCTCGGCAATAACTATATAACCCTCATGAGCGGCATGAGTGGCAAGAGAATGCTCGATGTCACTAACGGTGAGAACAAAGACGGTGTAAACGTGGAGATCTGGGCTTCAAACGGCAAGGCACCTCAGATCTGGAAGGTTAAGAAGTCTAAGAACGGGGCTGTCTGCCTCCTCTCCAAGAGCAGCGGAAATAAGCGCGCCCTTGATGTATATGGATGGAGCACAAGCAATGGCGGTAATTTGAATATCTGGACCTACAACGGACTCGGCTGCCAGCAGTTCATTTTCGAGAAGACAAATCATACAGACAGCAGCAATTCCGGAAATTCAGGTAACAAGGGAAATTCCGGAAATAAGGGAAATAACAGCGGAAACAAGGGTTCCAGCACAGGAAGCTCTACTACTGTAAGCAACGCTTCAGCCCTCGCAAGTGCCCTTTCAAAGGCTAAGGCAGGAACCACTATAGTTATAAGCGGTACAATCCGCACCAAGTCAATTAACGTTCCTAGTGGCGTAAATCTTGCCGGAGTCAACAACGCTGTGCTTGATTTCTCACAGACAAGCGGCAGCAACGGACGCGGACTTACACTTGCCGGAAACGGAAGCACCATCAACAACATCACCGTAATCAACGCAAGCGATAATGGTGTATTCGTAAGCGGAAATAACAACACATTTAAATATGTAACCTGCGCTTACAACCATGACGCCGGTTTCCAGGTATGCAACGGCGGAAGCTACAATAAGTTTTACAACTGCTATTCACACCACAACGCAGACGCTAAGGGCGAGAACGCTGACGGATTCGCTAACAAGCTTCACTCAGGCGAGGGAAATTATTACGAGAACTGCACAGCCGAGTACAATTCAGATGACGGCTGGGACTGCTACGCGGCTCACGGCGCTGTAACCCTTGTAAACTGCCACGCTAATTACAACGGAAAATGCAACGGCATTTACGGTGACGGCAACGGCTTCAAGATGGGTGGCGTAGATAATAAGACTCCCGGCAAGAAGGCTTATATCTATCCTTGCAATCACGTATTAAAGGGCTGCACAGCTAAGGGAAATCTCGCTGCCGGATTCGACAGAAATAACCAGGGTGGCGTAGTTACCATGGAGAACTGCACAGCCGAAAACAACAAGATTAATTACAACTGGCCAAAGGACGGACCCCCTTCAGCCTTAGGCTATAAGGTAACCTTCGGCAGAGCCAAGATAATTAACTGTAAGTCCTACGGCGCTAAGAATAATATCAGCGGTGCTGACTTAATCGGTACCTGCACAGGTTTCTGATTAAAAACCCAGAAATGTAATATAATAAAAGCCACGGTGTAAAAACCGTGGCTGTCTTCTTACAATAATGCTAAAATATCCTGCTTAGGTCTGAAACCGACCGACATGTTAGCCTGCTTCCCATCCTTAAAAACAATTACCGTCGGTATACTCTCTATACCAAACTTCCTCGCGAGCTCCGGCTCGTTATCTACATCGACCTTGCCTACCTTGATCTGAGGATTCTCATCCGCTATTTCCTTAATTACAGGTCCGAGCATCTTGCACGGTCCGCACCAGGTAGCCCAGAAATCAACAAGAACGGGCTTATCCGAATTGAGAACCTCATTCTCAAAGTTCGCGTTTGTTAATGTAACCTCTGCCATAGTTATTACCTCACTTTCATGTGGCTTTATATATTTGTTGCCTTCATTATACCCCACGGGGTATATAATGTCAAGAGGTTTTATTTGACATTATGAAAATATTCATATATAATTGAAAGGATGTGCGCTATAGCTAAGAGAAATAGCGGTAAAGGAGGAAATATGCCCCAGGAAGAAAATAAAATGGGCGTCATGCCCGTAAAGAAGCTTATAGTAAACATGTCCCTGCCGATGATGATTTCCATGCTCGTGCAGGCCTTATATGGCATCGTCGACGCGGCTTACGTAGGCCACTACTCAGCTGATGCCTTCGCCGGACTTACCTACGCCTACCCCATGCAGAACCTCATGCTCTCTGTAGCGGCGGGTACGGGAGTCGGTATTAACGCGGTACTCTCTAAGGCCCTTGGCGAGAAGGAATTCGAACGCTCGAATCGCGCCGGAAATAATGGTATCACGCTCGGAATCATTTCAGCGATTGTCTTCATGCTCTTATCGATAACCGGAGCCAAGGCCTTTATCTCGTCACAGACAAGCAACGCTGTGATAGCGGAGCAGGGAACCACGTATCTAAGGATTGTAATGATGCTCTCGCTAGGCCTCTTTATGCAGGTAACGTTCGAGAGGCTACTCATTTCAACCGGTAAGACCTTCTACACCATGATAACACAGAGCCTCGGCGCCATTATAAATATTATCATGGACCCGATCATGATTTTCGGTTATTTTGGCTGTCCGGAAATGGGTGTCGCGGGCGCGGCTTACGCGACTATCATAGGCCAGAGTATAGCAGCCGCCCTTGCCTTATATTTTAACCTCAGTAAAAATACGGAAATTCATTTTTCACTTAAAGGAATGATACCTGATGGCAGAACAGTCAGAACCATCTATATTGTCGGCATCCCGAGTATACTTATGATGGCCATCGGAACCGTTATGACCTACCTCATGGACCTGATTCTCTCCATGCGTTTTTCAGACGACGCCGTATCCGTTTTCGGTGCCTACTTTAAGCTCCAGAGCTTCTTCTTCATGCCGGTTTTCGGCCTGAATAACGGCGTAATTCCTGTTCTCGCCTACAACTGGGGCGCGAGAAAGGGCGCTCGAATCAAGGAAGCGCTGTCATTTGCGGTTAAGGTCGCTATCGTAATCATGTGCATAGGAACACTGGTATTCGAGCTCATCCCGGGAACGCTTCTTAAGGTGTTCGGAGCAGGTGGAAATGTAGTGACGCTCGGTATTCCGGCGCTTAGAATTATCGCGATACATTTTCCGATCGCGGCAGTGGGAATCTCGCTTGGTTCCGTATTCCAGGCCTTTGGAAAGAGTATTTATTCGCTCATCGTTTCAACCATGCGACAGCTTGTGGCCCTGATTCCGATTGCCTACCTCATGTCCCTCACAGGAAACCTCGACATGGTATGGCTCTCATTTCCGCTTGCGGAACTGGTATCAGTTACCGTCACCCTTATCTTCTACAGGAAAGTGAAACGTGAAATCATAAATCCTATAATCGAGAACAATTAAGAAAAAAGCCGCGGATAAACGCGGCTTTAATTTTCCTTTATACAGCCTTTGAAAATGGGCTTCTATCCGGCAGCCTTCTCAGCCTCCAAGAATGCCGGTTCCATGTATTCCTGTTCAGCTTTCCTTATACCATACTCATCAGCGAATTTCTCCAAGTTTTTCACGATTGTTTTGCCTATATCGGATATAATTGTATCCGCCTCGCTATCAGATAAGCGATAAAACATCGCAGTCTGTTTTACCAGGTCTATGCTTATATCCTTCTCTTTTAGCCCTATTGGTATGGCAAGTTCGCTTTTTTCTATATTCGGGTTCATGTCATAGGCCGGAGACAGGCTCCACGAATTATCGTGTAAAATAAACTCATGATTGCGCAAATGACAATCCGTATTGCTGATGCAGACAGAGAATACTACTCTCTTGTATAGTTCTCTTAATTCCAAGCTTACCGAGTTACTGTTATTGCTGATAAATTCTGCAATGTTAAGGAACCCAAAATCTGCTTTAGAAGAATCGGAATCGGTAATTCCAAAAGCTGTCATTGCAGACATTGCGTGAATACGACCGCCGTTATCAGTTCTGTCAAAGCGCTTCGATAAAAAAGTATGTCCTGCGTCAGACAAGTACATGAGCTTTGCGTCCGGAACATTGATGCCACATTCTTTCGCAAGCCTGTTAGCAACCATTTCCCATGCGCCTATATCGAGATTATCTCCTTCCTTCGGGAACTTGGCAATCCACAGTGTACCATCTGTATCAATTACGTTCGCCTTTGGTCGTGCACCGCCCAAGGAAGACCCCGGAGCAAGTATATCCGCAAGCCATCTCTCATTCATTATTTCGTCACGATTATTATACATGCGGCTTGAATGTTCGAGATTTCTGATGTCTGTGATTTTAGGGATATCATTTTCGACACTGAGGAAATCACCTTCCGGCGATGATTTATATCGCAGACCACCATTACGCCCCAAGTCACTTATGCCAAGCAGATAGTCTTCGGTCGTTAATGTACGCACATGTCTTTTTTCTTTCCGCGCCAGATATCTCTCTTTTCTTTCAAGAAGGCCTTTTCCCCATCTGTCGGGCGAAGAGTCTGAAATAAAGCCAAAAGCAGGACTATATTGCCAGCCTTCAATAAGAACAGCTTCAGGACTTAGCGGTGGCATGCCATTTTCCAACCAATAGTCAGAGTATCTGAACATTGCAAAATTATGTTCATAGCCATATTCCCCAATCAATGGGCAGTCCGAAAGCCAGCCGGCGTAAACATAGATTTTGTTCAACTCTTTCTCCTTCCTGACGCTCTTTTTCTCAGATTTTCATCTTCGATAAGTATTCCCTTTGTGTCTTCTTGCGCAAGCTTTGTAATATCATCACCAAGGCCTATCGCGGACAATACAGAAGCATATATGCCAATAGATACCGTAGGACTTCCCTTTTCTACCTGCCATACAGTAGACCGGCTTATATTAGCTCGGCTCGCGACAAGCTCTACGGAAAGATTTCGTCTGAGTCTCGCTTTCTTTATCTGGCTTCCAACAGTGGCAAGGTTTTGTGATACCTTAGGGTACATTATAACGCCTGATCGCTTTGACATAAATTCTCCTTTATATATAATTTGTAACGTCTTATATAACAGATATTATAGCATATAACGTTTTATATATCAAGCGTTAATGGCTGCTTTTATATGTTGATTCGCATATCCCGACTTAGGAACGAGCTGCCATCATTATCGAACAAGCAGTATTTCCCATCAGCATGGGAGTGTACATAATTTAGAAGTATTTCAATTCAGAAGCTTTTTATACCAACAGCAAACATAGTCGAGGTCTCCTACATTGTCTTTTATATCACTAAAAATATTAATAGTAGGCGATATCTTTGACCAGTCAAAGTTCTCGCTCGCGTCCTTTAAAATGAGGTTTCTTATTTCATCCGGCTTTTGATCGAGAACCTTAAAAAGTTCAATAAGCGCCTTTCTCATCTGATGAGTCGGAAAGCTTTCCATATAGTCGTGGAACATGGCGTGCATCACTTATTTACTTTTCCGATAAAATTCAAATATAAAATTACAGCAATAAATACGCTCACAATCTCCGCGAAGGGCGTGGCGATGCAGACTCCCTCAGCCCCGTAGAATACTCGAAATACAAACATGGCCGGTATATCAAGCACGCCCTTTCTTAAAATAGACAGAATAAAGGATGATTTCTTCCGTCCGGCAGACTGAAATACCGTATTCATAAGGTAGGAGCCGGCAGCAAGAGGCGCCGCAAAGGCAATAATTCTCAGAAAATCCCTCCCGTATCCGACAGATTCCGGCTCATCTATGAAGAAGCGAACGATTTCCGGAGCGAATATCCTGAAGAAAACAGTGCAGAGACAGCCGAAAATAATAATTACAGTACCTGTGTAACGTATTATTTTCTTCATTCTGTCAAAATTTTTAGCCCCATAAGAGTAGGCAAGGAGCGGAAGAATTCCCATTGTCATACCCATGCAGGTATTAAAGGCTATCATATTTATTTTCTTCGCGACGCCCATGCCCGCTACAGCCGCGCTTCCGTAAGGCCTGATAAGGACGTTCGCGAAAATATTCGATACCATCGCAAGCGTTGTCTGAAGCGCTGCCGGGAGACCAATCATAAGGACATCCGAAGGAATATTTTCACCGAAAGATATATCCTTAATTCTTAGTGTAATTACACCTCTGCCGTTTCCCTCATCATGCTTCACGATATAGATAATAAAATATATAAATGCTACGGTATTCGAAAGCATTGTCGCAATTGCCGCGCCTTCTCAACCTTCTTCTGTCCCAGCGACCTGGAAATCATGCTTGAGCCACCGATTCCAAAGAGATTCGCTGCCGCCGCCATTATAACGTAAATAGGGAAACAAACCCCTAAGGTCGCGACCATTGCGGGATTTGCGGTTCTCCCGACGTACCATGTATCGGCGAAATTATAGACAATATTTATTAACTGCGTGATTACGGTCGGCAGCGCCATGGTCCATACAGCCTTCGAAACAGGCGCCGACTCAAAGAGGTAAGTCCTTCCGTTACTCTTATTCATCCAAAAGCCTTCTTTCTTCTAATTAGTATGAGTATACCACATATCGCAAATATAATCAAACTTTACACTACATACGCAAACCGGCCGGGCATACACTTATCACACAAAAAGCAGGACCTCTAGAGGTCCCGTATTTTCCATTGCCTTAATCAGCTTCTCTCCGTTAGATCAATGTTTTCACTTCAGCTATCAGCTCTTTTGCCTTCTTGTATTCATCAAGAGAGCTATCTTCATGCTTACGCCCATCTTCTTGAGTGCGGAGTTCCTTTCATTATAAGCCTCAGTTATGGCATCATTGACATCGTCGGAAAAATAGAATCAGACTTGACTCAAATCGCAGTATCTGCTAATATAGTAGTAGAAATAACCAAGGAGAAGCTGATGAACCTAAATTACAATTTAACAGACATTAAACCTTACAAAGAGTTAACCTTCACCGATGACTTCATGTTCTGCCTCGTACTTAGTGAGAATCCCGACTTGTGTAAACAGCTCGCTGAGATTATCACCGGCAGGAAGATAGCTAGGATCGGTGCTGTAAACGAACAGAAACCTATCAAAATCACTAGCGATGGTAAAGGTGTTCGCTTTGATATTTACTTCTCCGATAATGAAGGAACAGCCTATGACTTTGAAATGCAAAGATTCCTTAAGTCAGATGAGAGTAAGCGCTCCCGCTACTATCAGGCACTAAACGATATGCGGATGCTTCGTCATGGTCATTATTACAGCGAGCTTAATGATTGCTATATAGTTTTCATCTGCTTAGATGATCCATTTGATGAAGGATTATACAAATATACCTTCAGAAACAGGTGTGATGAAGACCCAGACCTCATATTAGATGATGGAGCGACCAGAATATTTCTTAATGCTTCAGGTACTAACGGTAATATAACTGATGACGTTAAGAACTTTCTTAACTACCTTGTTACTAATAAAGCCGCTGACGACTTGACAGCAACTATAAATAGTGCCGTTGAACCCCAGCGTGAAAGTGAGAAAGGCGAGGTGATTTATATGGAATTAGCCGAAAAATATATTGATCAAAGAAAGATAGGTATTGCTGAGGGTATGGCCGAAGGAAAAGCTGAGCAACTTATATCTTCCGTTGAAACCGCAATGAAGTTCTATAATGTATCGCTTGAAACTGCCTGCGAAGGCGCCGGTAAAACAGTTACTGACTACTACAATGCCAAGAAGTTACTTGAAAGCAGTAAGACCTTGTATTAAAAGCACGGAAAACCAGGAAATCGAATACCATACAAAAAAGAAGGCCGCGAAAGCCTTCTTTTTTCATTTTTCTTATTCTTTCCATCTTCGTAAAACACGAAAGCGGCGGTTTGTCTGTATTGTGGGCTGGTCAGTTCTTGAAGCCGAGCTTCTTCATGCTTACGCCCATCTTCTTAAGGGTGTCGTTCCATTCGGAATAAGCCTGGGTAATGGCGTCGTTGGCATCGTCGGAAAACTTCTTGACATCGGATTTCTTGTAGCCGGCTACAACTGAATACTCGTCAAGTTTCCAGTCAGGAGTGGTCATTGAATCGAACTTTTTCTTTGGCATTTTTGCGGTTAAAAGAATATCATAATCATCGCCGCCTGGGTTATAAAATACTTCTACATATTTTCCAGTTTTGGTAAAATCAATACTTATATAACTATCATTTTTCATGAAAGTTTTTATGCCAGCAGTGCTTTTTGTACATCCTATGACAAAAGAATCATTAACAAATAAATATCCGTTATCTTCCTCGCCGCCATTTTTCTTTACCCAATTATACATTTTATTAAAAGCTTTTGTAGATGAACTTTGATTCTTTTTTGTACTAGCGACAACATTATTCTTGCTTACGGTAGAAACATTATTTCACTCCGTTATCGAAGTACGCTTCCGCTATTCCGTTCATACCGTTCACCTCTTTCCTGATTTAACTGGTAAAGTTTATCCCAAACCGCTCATGCAAGAGGTTGTCAAAGGGTAAATTATATTGTCAAAGTTCATTGTTTTCTCCTGCTGTTTCTTCTGATATTATTCTAACAGGTTGGCACTCATTAGTCTAGACAGACAAAAAACAGGACCTCACATCTGAGGTCCTGTTTTTATCAGCTTTCTTTTATTTACTGATTAAAGTAAGCGTCAAGTCCGTCCTGTACCTGCTGCTTGTAGGTCTCCTGGAACTGGGCTGGTGTTACCTCGCCCTTCATCACGGATTCGAGATCGTATGAAACATTAAGGCTGTTCCAGAGGTCGAGCTCTGTGTGAGCGCCGCAGTCGTTCATGACATCGAAGTTCGCTGTCTGATGTTCATCGTCACGTCCGGTTACGCCATACCACCAGTTAAGGGTCTCACGGCTGTCACGGAGTGAATAATCGCCATCCATCCAGTTCCAATAGTCATAGAGGAAATTGTA
Organism: uncultured Eubacteriales bacterium; assembly: GCA_900314885.1. Classification (GTDB taxonomy): domain Bacteria; phylum Bacillota; class Clostridia; order Lachnospirales; family Lachnospiraceae; genus Catonella. The sequence continues at coordinate 126,346 of OMWY01000009.1, read as the reverse complement.
GACCTTCTCAGGCTCAGCGATTCCTGCAGGAATGATATAGAACTCACCTGATGTGGAGTTCTTGCCGGCATTCTTCTCCTGGTCACCTGAAGGTCCTACAGGCCAGCGTACATAGCAAACGTCGAATGGAAGCTCTGCTGTGCCATCGCCGTCCCAGTCATAGTCGTTGTTTCCGGCCTCGATCCAGGCAGCTATAGGGAAGAATCCTATATTTCCCTGTGTATACTGATTTCTCATGGAATCCGAAGGAGTGCCTTCATAGTCATAAGGATAGCATACATTATATACGTTGTACATGTCTGAGAGCATCTGAAGGGCTTCGCCTGTCTGCGGTGAATCAAGCGTCTGCTTATTTCCGATCGCGATACCCGCGCCATTGCTCATCATAAGGTTCTCAAATGTCTCGTACTCATATCCGCAGTAGCCATACTGGTCTGTCTGACCGTCACCGTCTGTATCCTGGGTAAGAGCCTTGCAGTATTCTATGAACTTATCCCAGGTCCACTCGCCTCTCTTATAGAGCTCGCGAGGGTCCTCGAGGTTGTTGTCCTCAAGCATCTGCATATTGAAGGCAAGAGGATAGGTAGCCTCTACCTGGCTCTGGGCCTCGACTCTCTTTAAAATGCAGGCCTTGCCGTCGCCCAGGTCAAGGTATGACATAACCTTCTGATCCTTAAGTACATCAGCGTCAGCAGGAAGCACGCTCTTAAGATCAACAGCGAGACCGTTCATCTGGGCAGGTATTGCCATTCCCGTATCTACAAGATAAATATCCGCGTCCGGGGTCCCCGCAAGAACTGAGGTATTTATTGACTCCTGAACACCGGTATAGGTAAGATTTGTCCAGTAGAACTTGCAATTGTAAGTATCCTCAAGCTTCTTTACTTTGTCAAACTTTAATTGGGCTACCTTCCTGTTGATTTCCTTCTCAGCCTTCTTGGCATCATCATCGCCATCGGCATCCTGGTTCGCTATCCAGTCAGGAGAAACATCTATAGAAGCGTCGCCGCTGTCGTAGTACTGCTTCCACCATGTACCTATGAGAATCTGGCGCTTGCCGTCAGACTCTGTTCTCATGAAGCCATCGCCTGTGGTGGTGCCTGTACCCGCAGGAGCCGCGGTCTCAGGAGTTACTGAGGATGCCTTTTCAGTTGAAGCTGACGCGGTGCTCGTCTTCTCAGCGCTTGTAGCAGCCGCCCCAATCTTAGCGGAGCTTGATGTCGAAGCGCTATCACTGCCTCCGCAGGCAGCCAGTGAAATGACCATGGCTGCCGCAAGGCTTGTACCTACCAATTTCTTATATAGTTTCATTGTATTACCTCCCTCACGATAATCGTAATATTACTTTGTCTGACCTATATTGACTCCGTAAACCTCCCATGCGGTTGAAGCCTCGCACTGAAGTGTGGTTCCCCACTTGGAAGTGTCGTCGCCAAGATACTTCGCGATAGTCTCATAGGCAACCTGGGCATGAGACCCATCGTAAGCCGCGAAGCCCTGACCTGAACCATCGAAGTTTCCTACGCCTATTCTCATCCAGCCCTTCTCAGCACCAGGGAACACAAGCCAGATTTCTCCGCTCTCTGATGTATAATTAATATTTATAACAGAACCGGGAACAAGAGCCTTTATCTGATCCTCTGTAAGATCCGCGCCTGCCTGAGCCCAGCCGTCGGCTGATGTCGCAAAGCCTTCTACTTCAGTCTGGCGGTTATTTGCCTTCATAACTACGGCCTTGCCGATCTTTACGTCAAATACTTCCCATGCGCTTGAAGCTTCGCACTGGATGGTTGTGCCCCATTTTGAAGTATCCTCGCCTAAGTATTTAGCGATAGTCTCATAGGTTATGAAGCACTTGCTGCCATCGAAAATGCCATAGCCCTGGCCCGAACCGTCATAATCGCCGACACCTATTCTCATCCAACCCTTCTCGGCTCCGGGGAATACGAGCCAGATCTCACCGGTTTCTGATGTATAATCAATTTCTATTGCGGTTCCCGGAACAAGGGTCTTCATGACGTCCTCGCTCACCTCAACACCGTCCTGAGCCCAGCCGTCGGCCTTCTTCTGGAAGCCTTCTATCGAAACTCCACCATTTAAGGTATAATGCTTAGCCTTCTTACCCATCTTGACTGAGTATACTTCCCATTTACCATCGGACTCGCACTGAAGGGTCGTACCCCACTTGGTAGGATCCTTGCCGAGGTACTTGGAAATGGTCTTAAAGTCAACCTGGGCTATGTTCTTTGAGCTGTTAAGATAAGCGTATCCCTGACCCGAGCCGTCAGCGTCTCCGACACCTATTCTCATCCAGCCCTTCTCAGCGCCTGGGAATACAAGCCACATATTGCCTGTCTCTGAGGTGTAGCTGATTTCAAATACAGTGTTCTTGTCGATAGCCTTGATCTGGTCCTCAGTAAGGTCTATACCGGCCTGAGCCCAGGCATCAGCTGATACCTGGAATCCCTCGATCTCAGTAGGACTTGTAAGAGCGAAGAGGTTAGAGCGGTCATTTCCCGTATCCTGTGAGGCGAACTGGGCGGTGGAGTCTGCCTTAAGCACATTTCCGTCAGCATCCTTAAAGGTTATATCGTCAAGGTAAAGGATAGCCGGTGTACCGCCTGCGTCCTTAGCTACATCTGACTCTACGGAAACCACAAGATAATTTCCTTCGCCAAAGGTATAGCCGTCAGGAACCGTGTAGGTTATGGTCTTAGGATTGGCTGTCTCAAGATATACCGACCAGGCATCCTGGGTCTGATCCTTATTTTCACCAACGAGTCCGTAAATGTTACCCGATACGGCTGAGAATTTGCCATCCGGATTCTCGATTCCGGCTGACATTTCAACTGTCTTAAGCTTTCCCGCGTCTGCCCCGAGTAACGCGTCCGCCTGGATAGCCACGTCGATTGAACCTGTGCCTGTCGGTGTTACCTTAAGAGCCTTCGACCCATTAAAGTCAGCGACCTCAAGGGTTGAATCATCCGCCGCGCGGTTTACGACCTTGTCGATACCGACAAAACCGAAGTTGCCATCCTCAAAGTCAATGCTTGCCGCGACTGCCGGGGTCTCCTCTGTCGAGGTCTCTGAGACAACCTGGCTTGATGAAGCTGCTGCCGTTGACGTGCTTGATGATGCCCCTGTTGCTGATGATACAGCGCCTGATGATGCCTTGGCCGAGCTTGCGCTTGACGATGTGCTGTTACTGCCTCCGCACGCTGTCATTGTAAACGCCATTGCACCCACTACCATCAGTGACAAAATTTGCCTTCTTCCCACTGTTGATCCTCCTTTTCGCTCTGTGAGCTTTAAATATATTTAAGTCTAAGATGATTATATAATATCTTAGCCATTAAATTAAACAATTATTAAGCAATTAACTACTGATTTATTAGCTATATTTACCCGAAAAACCAGTCTTTTTACCCGACTATTCCGCTTCGCTCCACACCCTCGATGAAGTTCTTCTGGAGGATGAGATATATGATTAAGATAGGCAGAATTACGAGAATTACGCCTGCGTCGAGGTAAAGCTCCTGGATATTAGGATCCAGTACCTTGTCGAGGTTTGCGATTGTAGCCTGAAGAGATGATATCTTCTTGCTGATCACTACATTTTCACTTAAGAGGAATAGCTTAGCGTAAAATGTATCGTTGAACTGCCATACGATTGAGAAGACCGTTACCGTGATAACCGCAGGTGACGCGCTCCTTAGCATGATGCTAAAATACGTCCTCCATACGCTGCAGCCGTCCACAAGAGCCGCTTCCTCTATTTCCTTGGGCAGTCCTCTGAAGAACTGGTTGAAAATGTAGATATAGAGGCCTGATCTGACTCCGCACCCCAGTGTCGTCATAATATACATAGGAATCGGAGTTCCCATAAGATTTATAGGACTTCCATGTATGGCGGTTACGATTCCGAGCGGATCAAATGACCTGAAGGTGAGGTAGAGAGGGAGCATGATGGTATGTGAAGGAATTACTATCATGACAACTACCATGCCAAACAATAATTTCTTAAAAGGAAAATTAAACCTCGCGAAGCCATACCCTACCATAGAGCATATCAGTAACTGGATTAAAGTCAGAGAGCCTGTATAGAGCAGGTCCTTCGCCATCGTCGGAATATAGTTAAGTCTCGTGAAGGCGAGCTTGAACCTCTCAAGCGTCGGGTGCTCAGGCACTACGAAGACCATAGGGTTGTAGGCATCCACATCCGACGAAATGGAATTTACCACTATACCTATGACAGGGGCTAAGATTACGTAGCCGACTCCGATGAGTATCAGGACCCTCACGAGTCCTATCAGAAAATCCTTTATCTTGTTCATGAGGATCTTCATTTCAAAGGAATCATGAACAAAGGCATTTAATCTCCCGAAAGCGTTCTTCTTTACTGCCGCTTGCTTTGACATCATTCATCCCCCTTTCTAGTTGTAATAGAATGTGCGCTTCTGGATAAGCTTCACTACAAGCACCAGAATCAGACACGTTATAAGCGTCGATGCCAGACTCATTACAGAGCTCAGTCCGTAGTTAAATTCGTCAAATGCCACGCTGTAGGCAAGATTTACGACATCACTGTCCGTGAAGCTGTCGACTATGGTGTAGACGAAGTTCGTTATGATATGAGGCATGACCATTGGAAATGTTACCTTCCAGAAGGTCTCATAGCTTGTGGCGCCTTCTATCTTCGCTACCTCGTACATCGACGAAGGGATTGACTGGAGGGCGGCTATAAATATGACTATCTGCACCCCCGAAGCGGAAATGATATCATTTATACGGCTGACAGCCTGGACTATATAATTCATGACGGTAGCCGGAATTCCGAGACTTACGAACATGTTCATGAGATAGTCTATATCAAAGGCTATCGTATTTCCCGCCGTCGCCGATACCTCAGCCGCCTGGCTTGAGATACCGCCCGCCATCATGGTTGCGGAGAGGTCCATGGCGGCCTTGATAGCGCTTGAATTAAGTATTACCGGCAGGAAGAAAATAGCCCTGACTATAGCCCTTCCCTTGAACTTCCTGTTAAGCAGCATCGCTATAAATAAGCTGAAAAATATGATTAACGGTACATCTATAACCATATCTCCTATTGATTTCGTAAGTACCTGCTTAAAGCTCGGATGAACGCGGAAGGCGTAAATGTAGTTCGAAAGTCCCGCCGGAACCAGGCTGAAGCCTCCGCCCTTAGTGTCCACGGTAAGGGTCGAAAATGAGAACTGAACAGTCATCACCAGCGATCGCACGTAGAAGAGGAGGAAGCCTATGAGCCATGGCAGGACAAATAAAAATCCATGCAGATTCCTCTTCTGAATGAGAGAAAGTCTTCTTTTCTTTTTTCTCATCTGCCTGCCTCCAAATCATATCCCATGGCCGGAATCGTTATCCCGTCCGCCACTTCATCCTTGTCCGAATAATTTACGTAAATCACTGCCCCATTTCCATATGTGACCTTCCTGACTCCCGAATCAAGGATTTCATGACCGGTTATCTGCTCGCCGGAAACCTTTGAGAGCACCTCATTTACCTTCTTATACTCATCTACGGCGTTCTTTTCCCAGTTTGAAAATGTAGTTGAGTAGTAGCGGTTTAAGGCGGTCTCCTTCATTTTACTTGAATCCTCATAGGTAAATACGTAATGAGGACTCGCGCCGAATTCTATCAGCTTCAGGGTCATGATGTCCATATCATCTGCGTTCTTGAAGTTAAGGAGCTCCGAAGAATAAGATACGCACCCGTGAATTATCATCTCATAGAGCGGAATATCGTAATCTATGATATTTACGGAGCTTCCTTTAAGAGGGGCGTTTATGATATCGCTGCTGTAGCGGAAAGCGTAGCTGTTTGCTTCATTTGTCATGAGCTTCTTTCCGGTACCGGCTAGGGTATCAAGCTGGCCCTCGACCACATCCAAGGCCTGCTCCCTGTTTATCTGATTCGTCCTTTTCTTGTCTGACGTGAGGACATTTCCGAGGTCTCGTAATGATACGCCATAGACATCGATTCCCTTTATTTTCTTCAAAAATGTGTCCACGTATCTTGGAAGAAACTTAGGTGAAATAAGGCTGTACCTATTTTCTTCATAACCGAGTCCCGAGGTATTCCGAAGGGTCGTAGGGTCTATCTGGCCTAAGGTCGCCACATATCCGGCTCCGTAGTACCTGGACGCTTCCTTCGAGTAAGGGAAGGAATGGTCCGCCATCGTGACCTCCTCGAAGGCCGTATCAGCGTAAAGCCTGCCGCCGTTCGCGATTACCTTCTCATTTAAGTCCTCGAGTCCCTTCTTGCCGCCAAGCTTCGCCGTAACCCTCACGTGGTCTGTCGCGTCATGGTAATAGCCGCCGTTAAACCACCCCTGAAGGTTCATCACCTGGTTCGTAATTCCATTTTCCTTGAGGCTGTCAGATATTTCCCCGGCCTCATCGAAGTCAGTCATCGAGAAGTTCCTCAGATACTGGACTCCTAAGAAATGGGCATTTTCCTTGACACCGGCGATTATATCGTAGTAAAAAGGTATATCGCCTGTAGCGGTCTGCGGTGTAAGGACACCTTCCTCTATTAGGCGGTTCCTGTAGTAGTTCGCGAGTCCCGCGTATCCCACATTTTCATCAGGTAAAAATGTATATCTGACCCTTATATTTATCTTATAAGGCTCAGGCTCCATGACAAATACATCCTGGGTAGCGTCTCCGAACATTCTGAGATTATCTACTATTCTTAATACAAATGAAGGATAAGCGTAGTTATTCTCTGAGTCCGTACCTGATACCACACCGCTTATTACCGCCGTGGAAGCGCCTTCCTCTATCGATACGAGAAGGGAGGACTTTTCCTTGCATATGCCGAAAATAGGGAGTCTCGCGGTCTTTAAGAGCTCTACCGTAGTGTAGTTTGCCGCAAGAGGGTCTATATCGTAGACATATTGCGAATAATTTCCCGTCTTCTGCTTGCCGTTGTTGAAATTAATGACTGAGCCCGAGCCGTTCGGAACGACGAGACAGCCATTTTCATCCATACCGCCCGCTCCCATATAGCGGAGCATCTGGATACGGTAGACGGCCCCACCTCCGTACTCCTCTATCGCCTTGACGGGTATAGAAACCTCGAGGTTGTCAGTTCCTAACCTGTATTCAAGAGGTATCAGGAAATGAATCCCATTAGCGTCACCGACATCGTAGATATATCTGATTCCATTTTCAAGGCCTTCCCAGCTGTACTGGCCCTTGCTGACGCTGTCGGTATAGGTGCTGTAGGTACCGGAAACGACATCCTTATTGTAGTAGTAGACCAGCATCTGGGACTTCAGATAGGCCTTGTTTGCCCTGTTCGCGACCGAGTCGTTATCAGGGTCCTGAGGATTCGAATATGTTACCTGCCCGTTCCTCTTATCAAAAACCGCTATATTCGCGGTCTTCGTGTCCGTGTAGAGCTTCAGATTGTCATTTTCCGCTACGAGCTCATAGCCCTCAACTGATGGGGAAGAATCTGTAAGCGCCGTGTAGCTGACTCCGCCTTCTATGCTGTAATCCGATAGAAAGTCCCTGTATCTGTCGTAGGATACATAGTGAACGAGATAGTAAACCATATACAGGGCAAATATGACGAGGACCGCAAGAAGGATTACCAGCAGAAGTTTTTTTGCCGGAGACATGGGCATTTTCTTTTGCTTTATCCTTACAGCCCCTGCCTCCTGACTCTTATCTTTCTTAAACATCTGTGTACCCCCCTTATGTCCTGAAAATCAGCTCTGTATAAACGCTGCGGAAGAAATTAAAGACCATGCCGAGCAGATTTGTAAGGAGCAGTATCAGGAAAATAATTATTATCAGCGCGACAAATGTAAGAAACAGCGTTACTAAGGTCTTTCCGAGCGTATAGTTGTGGACCTGCATAATGCCTACCAGCATCACGATAACCCCGTAGGCTATCCCGATCGCTATGATGAGGGTGTAGAAGGCCTGCTCGTCATCAGCGATGGCGCCGCTCACTAATGTGGCGAGAATTAAGCCCACCGTTATCGGAAATGTTCCGTAGCCTATGGCAATTGCGATATCCTTTAATCTTCCTTCGCCGTTCATGAGGCAGGTGATAGACCAGTTGCTCGCGCAGAGAAGAATATAAAAGGCAAGCACTCCCAAGAGCTCAAAGAGAAGATTCACGCTTCTCGGGTCTATATAATTTACTACAAAGCCCGCCAGAAGTCTGTTTGATGAAAATGTAATGCCAAATATCACAACTAAGAGAATCGCTATAGGGACGCTGCCCTTGCCCTCTGTATGCCTTATCCAGTAAAAGCCGTCCATCGGGTGTGACATGGTATAGAATAAATACTTCCATTTATCGGCTGAAAAATATTTACGCATCCCCATCACTTCCCTTCTCTGCTGCCTTTGCCCGCGGCTTTATTAGACCGTGCTTTTTTAACTGTACCCAAACCACGATAGCCGCTATAATCACGATAATTACCGTAAGCGTCGTATTCGCGTGGTCGGTAAGGTAGGCGTTTCTGTATCTCTTATAGGCCACCGAGTAATATGACCTCGCCATGCCGAGCTTCAGGTACTTCATAGCCTTGCTGTAATCACCGGCCGTAAGATAAGCCTTCCCGATACCCGTGTTCGCGAGCTCATTATTTTCATCAAGAAGGAGTACCCTCTTCCAGATATCGACAGCCTTGGCCTCGTCGCCATCATAGCGGAGGCCGACCGCCTGATTTATAAGTCTTCCGTATTCGGTGGTCTTAAAGTAGGTTACCTCAGCGGTATTCGCGTCGAGAACCAAGAGATCTCCGTCTATATCCTCTATGGCCGCCGGAAGTGAAAATGTTCCGTCCTGGGTTCCGAGTCCTCCGAAAATATAGAGGAGGTTGCCCTCATGGTCATAGGTGAACACCCTCCCCCTCTTACGGTCGAGGCAGGAGTAAATGCCGTGATCACGGTATGTGACATCCACGAACTGTGAAGGTCCTGAATAGTCCGTGGTTCCGGTAATCTGAAGGTCTCCTCCGAGATTTGAATTCGTGCCCTTCTTTATGACGTCCTCACCCTTAGGGTTTAGCCTTCTTACGCCCTGAAGACCGTCAGGGTCTATATTTGACGCGTATACAAAGCCCTCAGGGTCTATAGCGACACCGGTGAACTCCGTAGGGATGAAGAGCTGCGATTTCGCCCTCTCCTCCTTAGAGGCGAGCTTCCTCCAGAACCTCTCCCAGAGGGAAATCTGAACATTAATAGTGCCAAAGAAGCCTGTAAATTCACCGTTGGTTTCAAAAACCATGATTCCTTCGAACATGTTCTGGGCTACGCAGTAAACTCTGTCCGCGTAATCCACCGCAACCTTAAGCGGCACGAAGACGAAGCCTTCATCGAGAACCTCAGCCTGAGGATTTTCTATAATCCTCGCGAGGCTCCCGTCCTCATTCAAAACTACGATTCTGTGGTTCTGAGAATCGGCTATATAGAGCTGGTTCGTCTGGGATATGGCTACTCCGTAAGGCTGCTTGAACTTGTCTTCCTTGCCGTTATTGTCAAATGTGGTGATTATGTTATATACATTTGACATCGTGGAGTCCATGACCACAATCCTGTTATTTCCCGTATCGGCAAGGTAAATCTTCCCATCCGCTGATACGCACAGATCTTCAGGCGTAACGAATTTTCCGACCGGTTCCCCGTTAAATGTCAGGTCCTTGCCCGCCACCGTGAAGTCAGGCTCATAGGCGGCCGGCGTATAGACTATGTCTTTCCAATAATTGTAATTATATGTAGTGTACGGAAGCTCATTAGCTTCTGCCCTCATTGGGAGGCTCGTGAAGAGCACCGCTGCCACCGCGAGAAGAGCTGATATTCGTATTAATAGCTTATTTACTCTCATATCACCCTCCTCAATCCTTCATACCTGATGTTGTCATGGTCTCGATGACGTTGCTCTGGCAGACTAAGAAGAAGATTATAGGCACAGCGGCAATTATAAATGTAACCGCTGCTGCCGCGCCTGCTCTCGCGACACCGCCTGCCGTGATCTGCTGGAGGGCGTACTGGAGAGGTTTTAACTGCTCATCCCTTAGGAAGAGGGAGCCTGTATTTCCCCACATCTGCTGGAACTGGAAGATAGCGAGTGTAAGCCATGCAGGCTTTACGTTAGGCATCACTATAGTCCAGTAGATTTTCCATTCGCTAGCGCCGTCAAGCCTCGCCGCCTCTATCATAGAATCGGGAATCTGCTCCATGAACTGCTTCATGAGATAGAGACCCATACCGAAGGACCAGGCCGGAAGTATCAGGGCCCAATACTTGTTGTTGATATGGAGCCAGCTTATAACGAGATACTGAGGTATCTGGGTGACCGTCCATGAAAACATCATTGACAGCACGACCATGGAAAAGAGCTGTTTCTTAAAAGGAAAATTGTTCTTAGCAAGCGGGTAAGCCGCCATGGAAGCTATGATGACATGTCCTACCATGCCTCCGCCCGTGATGATTACGGTATTTAATATATACCTTGAAAATGGTACCCACGAATCATTCATCAGGGTGAAGAGGTCAGTAAAGTTCTCGAGCGTCGGGTTTCTTACGAAAATCTGCGGCGGGAACTGATAGAGCTCATCGAGCGGCTTAAGCGCGTTATTTACAATCATTACAAGGGGCAATACCATGAAAATTCCGCATATTATCATGATGATGAAGAGGAGGGTATTGCCGGCAAATGATCTGTTAAGCTGTTTTTCCCTGTGGAAGACCCGCTTCTTCGGCAAAGCAGCTTCTGTACTTCGTTTACTCAAAGCTTATTCCCCTACCCTTCCTAGAATTTTCTGCACCAGCTTGTTGGTTCCTACCATGAGGAGGAACAGGATTGTCGCTATCGCCGAAGCGTAGCCCATTTCAAACCTCGTCGAGCCATAGTCAAGAAGATGCGTTACGACTGTGGCACCGGCGTAGTTTACCGACGGGTTGCCGGCGAGATTTATGGATATATCCGCTACCGCGAATGACTGGGTGATCTGCATTACCGCGCCGAACATAAGCTGCGGCTTCATCGCGGGAAGCGTTACGTACCAGAGCTCCTGCCAACGGTTCTTGACACCGTCTATGGCTGCTGCCTCATACATTGACTTGTCTATGGTCTGAAGACCCGCTATAAATGACAGGAAGCCTGTACCGAGCGACAGCCACAGCTGAACCACTATGAGGACCGGAAGCACGTACTTCTCAGTCTGCATCCAGAGGATTGGCTCATTTATGATGCCAAGCTTAAGAAGAATACCATTTAAATATCCGTACCTGTCGCCTGTAAGAATGAGATTCCATACAAGGTAGGCGTTTCCACAGATAGACGGAGCGTAGAATATAAGCGTAAGCAGAGCTCGCAGGAAGCCGTGGAACTCATTTATAATCCAGGCAAAGAGGAGGCAGAGCATATAGGATATAGGCCCCGTGATTACCGCAAAAAGGAGAGTATTCTTTAACGCGATTGTGAAAATATTATCCTCAAGGAAGAGCTTTACGTAATTTCTCCATCCCACAAACTTAGGAAATTCAAGCATGTTGAAGTCCGTAAAGCTAAGAACTATCGACATGACAACCGGCAGGACGGTGAAGAGAAAGAAAAGTATGAAATAAGGAGCCATCATCAGATAGGATGCCTTGTTTTTCTTTATCTGATAGCCGAGGCTCGCCTGCTTTTTGGCATTCGCGAGAGCTTCGCCTTCTTTCATTTCGCCACCGCCTTTCCGTCCGCAAGAGGAAGCCTGAACTCTGTCCTCTTGTAGTCTATTTCCTGATTTATGTAAATTACATTATCCATGAGCTCCTCTCTCGGGGTAGCCGTGTAGGTCCTGCCCGTGCTAGAGGAATCCGTAGTTACTGTATAGAAAGCGTTATTTACGTTACGCCATGAATAATATCCGCCCGGCACCTGAGGTATACCTCTGACCTGGTCAAACTGCTCCATGAGCTCGTTGTAATCCTTAATCGGCCATGAGAGATTTGAGAGGGCTTCGAGATTCGCCGTAGCAACCCTCGCGCTCGCTCCCATGAGGCTCTCCATTTCACGCCCGTAAAGGGTCTGCGTTTCGGCGCTAGTCCACCATTTTAAGAACTCCCAGCTCTCATCGGGGTGCTTAGTGTTCGCCATTATGATATCAGCCAGTCCCGTAGCTCCGGTCGCGTGATTTATGGTGCCATCCTCATTCATGACTCCCGGAACAACAGTGAAATCCCAAAGGCCTTCGATATCAGGCGCAGAAACCTGCATGTTGTTATAGGTCGTATAGTCTGAAATGATGATCGGACACTCGCCTGTACGGAATCGTTCCTCAAGGCTCGTCGCCTTATCGAGCTTATAATCCGTATAGAATTCGCAATATTCCTTAAATGTATTTACCGCTATATCAGAATCGAGGGCCGATCTGTCACCATTTTCAGTATAGTACTCTCCACCGTTCTGGAAGAGGAGCATGGCGAAGATCTGCTCTGTAGGAAGCATGCCGAATTCCATCTGATTCTTTGAGAGGACGGTCATGGCTACCTTCACCTGATCCCAGGTCTTCGGGACGTCAAGCCCTATTTCAGCTAAGATATCCTTTCTGTAGAACATCATAGGAAATGTTTCGGTATCAGGGAGGGCGTAGGTCGCGCCGTCAAAGGAAAATGGAACTATGGCGCTCTCTGAAAATCTCTTAGCGACCTCATCGTAGTCAGAGAACTTCGTGAGATCAAGCACCGCGTGCCTGAGCCCATAGTTTACCGGCGTATCGTTTCCTGTATTAAGGACAGCTCCCGCGATACCGTTCGTGTTCGCGACCTGGATCGCCACATCGGGACCCTCGCCCGCAAGTGTCGCGCGCAGGAGGGTATTCATATCGACGAGCTGGACATTTACATTTATACCCGTCTTATTCGTGAAGTTCTCATCGATTAAGGCCTTGATAACGTTAGCCTGGTCTCGTCCGGTACCTATCCAGAGTGTAAGGGTTGTGCCATCGCCTTCATTTTCATCGACCACATTTCCGATCTGGTTGTAGTCGATTATGAATGAATAATAAAGCCTCGAAAGCTCGTAGCCTGCCCCTGAGAACCAGTTGCTTCCCGGAATCGAAGGCTTGCTGTCGGGCGAATAAATCATTATCCTGTCGATAGCGAGCGGCTGAGGAAGTACCTGGGTTATCCAGTTTCCGCAGGCTCTTACGTTTACCTTGTAGGAAGAGATAACCTCTGTGAAATGTTCCTCGTCCTCTATTAGCTCGCCAAGCTGGTCGCTCATGGTCTCAAGGACCGTCAGCTTGTCGCTGTTGTTGCCCGCTGTAACCCTGAGTGCGGCTAAGGTATCATCTATTCCCTTCTTAGCCTCAACAAGCTCTCCATTTAAGCTTGGAAGGCTTGCCTCTATCTGGTAATCTCTGTAAATATCAGGCGACACGCCCGTGATGTAAATAACCTGGCGGTAGATGGAGTTTAGGAGCTGGACGGTATTCTGAACATTGCTTATGATAGAAGCCATATCACCGAGCACTACTTCCATTTTGAGGGTATGACTTCCCTTATCGAGGTAAATCTCATATGGACTCCCGTTTTCATCCGAAAGAACCTCATGTCTCCAGGTCTGGCCATAGGCAAAGCCGTAGTTGTTGAATTCCTCGAAGGGAACCTCCCCGTCGATATAGATCTTCCTCGTGACATCGATACCTCTTACGAAGTTCTGCTTACAGAACATGGAAATATTGTAGTATCCCGCCTCAGGCACTTCAAAATTCCACTCTATCCACTGGCCCGCCTGCTGCCACGAGGTTCCGCCGACTGTATTATTTAATAGGAGCTTAGGGCTTGATGGGTAGACTGCCGGTGATGACTGATCCTGCCTAGGGTAGAGCATCTGGGAGGACATTTTAGCCTCGTTTTCGGCCTCAATCCTTACATTTACCTTACTCGTATCAGCGAAGCCCGCCTTATCCCAGTCAGCCTTCACGTCCTTGTAGGGCCTAACCTCTTCAGGCTTTTTAAATATTATGCTCCCTATAACCATAGGTTCCTTCTGGGACATGATGGAAATGGTGTGCTTTCCCGCTTCAAGGTAAACCATCAGCGGTTCGGTGATGTAGCCATTTGAATCATGGAGATATGTCGTAACCCATTCAGGAGCCTCTATGGCCTCGGGCTTTACCTGGAATCCCTGGTTATCGGTCTCCCAATTCTTAACCTCGATGCCATTTTCATCCGTATGGCTCTCCGTGACATCGGTTGCCCAGATTCTGTTGAGTTCTATTAAAGAAAATTCCTTAAAAGGAAGCGCCCCATCTATAAAGAAAGCCCTCTGAATCTCGGAATTCTTTCCCTCAACAGGAAAATATTTTAGCGAGACGGCGTAATAGCCGGTCTCATTGATATCAAATTCAAATTCGGCAAGATCCTCCTCGCCTGTATAAAGGCTGTTCCCCGCCTCTCCCTCATAGTCCTTAAGAACCTCGGGACTTGCGGTTTCGCCGCCTGTCTCGAAGCGGACCAGATTATCAGCAGTTACGACATTTTCCTTATCGGGAAATGTCTGATCGAACTCTGTCCTGTAGGTATTGTAGGCCGGAATCGAAGGATCCACGGAATATGTACTTACAAGATTTTCGAAGTCCTCATAGGTCTTGTCCGTCTCCGCCTTAGCGGGAATTCCCGGTATCACGGTCCCCGCTATAAGGAGTGAGGCCGCAAGGGCGAGGGCAGTGAACCTTTTAGGTAATTTAAATTTCTTCACTGTAATTCCTCCCTTATCGGATACTGCTTAAGATCCGGAAGCTCATCCTCGGTAATCACCAGGTCATTTTCATAAAATTCCTTCAGCTTGTCCGCCTCAGTGTACTGATCGCTGTAAGAGTACACCGCTATATCCTTCGCCACGAACTCCTGTCCCCATGTGCACCAGAAGCCCCACATGGCGCCGTCTCTCTTAAGGAGGTCAGGGTCAGGCACGCAGCCGTTTTCAGAGAGGACAACCATTTTCTTAGCGTCAGTATAGGCCGCCGCTTCGAAATATTTGCTCGCCTGTGAGCTGTAGACCTTCTCGCCCGGGTAAATGTCCTCGCCTATGATATCCACGTATTCATCGCCCGGATAAAAGTCCTTGTCCTGGCCGTTCCAGAGCCAGATCAGGTTATTCAGTCCGTATTCATTCGTAAGCTTATCGTAGAGGAGCCTATATAGCTTCTTATATGGCTCCGGCCCCTTCTCGCCCCACCAGAACCAGCCTCCGCCGGCTTCGTGAAGCGGTCTCCATATTACAGGCACTCCCGCGTCCTGAAGCTCCTTTAATTTCCCCGCTATGACGTCGATATCCCTCATCAAGAGGTCATAGGCCTCTTGGTCTTCTCCGTTCATAACCTTTTCTATATCAAAGTTTGTCGTATCTGAAGAGAATCCCTGCCACCATTCCTTGGTGCAGTACTTCTCGTCAAGATTCCAGTGCCAGCAAAATGTTACTATGCCACCCTGGTTCCAGAAATTTATCGCCGACTGAACCGCGTTTGACTTAAGGTCATGGGCTGCTCTTGACGGAGAGTAGTCAATCATGTCAAGGCCAATGATCGCAGGCGTTTTACCCGTTACCTTCTTAACTACCGAAAATTCCTTGCCAAGCATCCCGTCCTGTGAATACTGACCCGAGAGAACCTTCTTTCCGTAATTGTCGGCGAGGTAACTCATGAGACGCCTTGTATTTTCATCAGCGTTCGGGTTTATTAGCTTCGCGTTTACCTCATAGAAGTCATCCGGAATCGGCTCGCTTGTCGCGACTGTGAGCTTATCGAGGTCGATGTAGCCCCAGTAGGCTTCAACCTTTACCTCATGCTTCCCGGTCTCAAGGTAGACTCGCTTGATATAGGAATCAGCGTATCCGCCCTTCTCATAGACAACCACGCCCATATAGGCGCCGTCAACATAAACCTTGTTCTCCTTGTGGTCGTCGGCGGCCCCGGTAAAGTCAAGATCGTAGAAGCCTGTATCGCTTATGTCTATTGAAAATGTACAGGTATCCTCTTCCGCCTTGTTAAAGCCGGTCGCGTAGCCTGTTCCCGAATATCCGGAACGGCTCGATCCCGATTTCACATTTCCTTGAAATGTTCCGTCTTCAGCCTCGTATGTTCCTACAATTTCCGGAACAAATTCGCTCTTAACCTCTGCCACGCTGCTTTCCTCCTCTACAGCCACATTTTTACCGGCTGAAGCGCCTTCGTTATCAACCTTCTTACCACCGCAGGCCGGAAGAAGGGTAGCCGTCGCGACAGCCAACGGAAGAATAAATCCCATACATTTTCTTAACATAAGCTTATACCTTAAATTACCTTACTTAATACCTATCTCAGTGTCCTGGTCTCTTACAACGCTGTGGTCCTCTATATAGTCGACAACCTCATCAAGCTTAGTGAAGGCAAGGCCTACATAGCTGTCGGCAGCGCCATAGTATATAGCGATTCTTCCCGTATCGGCGTCTTCGAGAGTTGCGCATGGGAAGCAGACATTTGGCACAAATCCCCTCTCCTCATACCATTCGGTCGGAGTGAGAAGGAAGTTCTCGCACCTGTACTTAACGATAGAAGGATTGTCTATATCAAGGATGGCTCCTCCAATGCTGTAGACGTAGCCGTTGCAGGTTCCCGCTACGCCATGGTAGAAGAGAAGCCAGCCCTCGGATGTCTCGATAGGAGCTGCCCCGCCGCCAACCTTAAGTGATTCCCACCACTCATAGCCTCGTGACATCACGTGACGGTGCTTACCCCAGTATACAAGGTCAGGACTTTCGCTAAGGAAAATATCCCCGAAAGGCGTGTGGCCTGAGTCGCTTGGCCTTGAAAGGAGTACGAAGTTTCCGTTAATCTTTCTCGGGAAGAGGACTGCGTTCCTGTTAAATGGTATAAATGGATTTTCGATCCTTACAAATTTCTTGAAGTCCTTTGTCTTCGCCATTCCGATGGCCGCCCCGTAGAAATCGGTGCACCAGATGATATAGTAATTGTCCTCTACCTTAACGAGGCGAGGGTCATAAGCGTAACCCGGCATGAAGTCATTTCCATTCTCATCCACGAAATGAATCTTCTCCTCATCGAAGCTCCAGTGGATACCGTCTTCGCTGTGACCGAGGTAGATATAAGGAACCCCGTTCGTCTGCTCGCCCCTGAAGACGCCGATGAACTTTCCCTCGTAAGGAACAACGGCCGAGTTAAAGATTCTCGCTACGTTCTTAAGCGGGTTCCTGTCGATGATAGGATTCTCCGTGTACTTCCATACAGGCGCGTCCCCCATCTGCGCCGGTTTCTCCTGCCATGGGATATTCGGCAGGGAGGTCTTGTCTATAAATGTGACAGTTGACATAAGTTTTTCCTCCATTAGTCAGGCTTAATATTAATCAGATTAATTAGCCAAATTTAGCTTACCTCAAAGATAACACTTTTAAACAATATAATCAAGAGTTTTTGACACTTATTAAGTAACTTTGTACAATTTTCACAAGTTTATTGATTAATATTTGGTTATTATGACAAATAATTGATCTGTTGAATTTTCGGTGTTTCCCATATTGCAAGGCTAATTTTTCTTTATTAGCTAGCTAACAGAAAACAAAAAGAGCCCGGTCATCCAATTTCCGGACGACCGGGCTCTTAATTACTATGTTTGTGATTCTAAATTGTCTTTACGCTTTCTCTCTCTATAAGGCTGCCCTCCACTATGGATAGGCCGGCGTGATAAGGTCTCCCCTCGATCTTGTGAACCACGATAGAGACCGCCTTCTTAGCCATTTCCTTCATATCAACCTCATAGGTTGTGAGCGGAATATCGCAGAGGCCCGGGAAGAGGTAATTATCATAGCCGCACACCGATATATCCTCAGGTACCCTATAACCGTCATGCCTCAGGCGCCTTACAACATAGCTTGCCGTAAGGTCGCAGTTGCAGACGAAAGCCGTAGGCATATGCTTCTTATCGGGAAATTCCATCTCAAGCTCAGGGTACATTTTACCTGTCTCTATATCCCTGTCAGGAACAATTATGATATCCTCCGGCTTACCGCCGTGCTCCATGAGCGATTTCGTATATCCTAAATACCTGTCAGTAATTGACTCCGTCGCAAGCACCGTTCCGACAAAGCCTATTTTCCTGTGGCCATGCTCGAAGAGGTAGTTCGTCACGCAGTATTCCCCGTAGTAGCTGTTAGAAATGACAGCGTCCGCAGTGGAATCATTTGTAGAAAAGTCAAGGTAAACTATAGGCAGAGCTTTCTTCTTATGAAGCATGGCAAGGTAAGCCTCCGAGAGCTTCCCTATGACAATAACCCCATCCACCTTTCCTTCAGCTACAAGCTTAGGTACATGGCACTCCTTTTCCTCTTCGGATGAAATGCCCTCCATCAGGACAAAGCTGCCCCTCGCGAGGGCTGCCGCAGCCACCTGCTGGTAGAAGAGGGAGTAAAATGTCTCATATTTTCCCAGGTAGAAGTCGGAAATGAGGACGCCTATATTATAGCTCCTGGGTTCGGCCGAAACTCTCTTCATCCTCTCCTGCCTGTGGTAGCCCAGGTCATCCGCAATCTCTATTATCTTCTTCCTCATGGCTTCGCTGACACCCTTCTGTCCCGAAAGTGCCTTCGATACCGTAACTGTGCTGACGCCGACACGCTTCGCTATATCAGCAAGTGTGATTGTTTTAGCCATAGTCCTGCCTCCGGATTGGTTATAAGTAAGGGTTATGGGTACTTTCCCGCCCTTACTTAATATTTAACCCAATTATAGACTAATTTAGGTTAAAATGCAAGCCAATTTTGCTTAAATATCTCTCACGGCTCACAGGTAGACTTATGGTATGTAATCTTTAACATAGAAGTTGTTATGAACCACGTAAAAAAAACATAACACAGCTTGAAATTGGAATACACAGATGTTATGCTACTTATGCGGAGCTTGCTCCGTGGCGCTGTCATGATGGCAGGTGGTCAACCCTCTGGTTTTAAAAGGCGCAGAGGGGCTCGCCCCTCTAACTAGCGTACCGATGTTTCTTTTTCGGTGTGCGGAAAGGAGGGCAGGCAAATGAAGATAGTCATTGATATCATGGACCTCATAAACTTCGTCGACTTGATCTTTGGAGCCGGAGTCGCTGTAGGTCAGTTTGTAGAGATGATGAAATCAAAAAATGACCGCCCCACTCGCAAAGGACACGGTCATTTCTTTTGATTGTAGTCGCGAGGGTTGACCATCTGTTGATGGCGCCTTCTTATATTCTTACTATAACATCAATCAGCTTTTCTGTCAAGCGATCAATTTTTCAACAGTTGAGAGTCAGGAAAACGCTCAGAAGTCTTTCAGATAGCGGCTTTTGCGCATTATTGTCCATCTCGAAGTGTTGTATGTAATGTTGTATGTGATTCTTCGCCCGGTGTCATTACTTTAAGTATTGACACCAACGCCTAATCATGATAAAATGCCTCTTATGAGATGTGCCAATACATAGTGTCATTAATAAGAGGTGTTTTTTATGATTTATGGATATGCGAGAGTGTCTACCTACGGTCAGGCCAAGGATGGAAATTCCCTTGAAGATCAGGAGAAGAAGCTTCGTGATGCTGGGGCAGAAACTATCTACAGTGATGTCTACACCGGAACTAAGATAGATCGGCCACACTTCGATGAGCTCAAGGAAGAGCTTAAGGATGGCGATACTCTTATCGTTACCAAGCTTGACAGAATAGCCAGGAGCGCCACACAGGGAACTGAACTCGTAAAGGAACTGCTAGATCGTGGCGTAGCTGTTAAGGTGCTCAATATGGGAACCATTGACGATACATCAACCGGCAAGCTTATCCTCGGCATTATGTTCTCCTTCGCCGAATTCGAAAGAGATATGATTGTTCAGCGTACCCAAGAAGGAAAAGCTGTCGCTAAGACAAAGCCGGGCTACCATGAAGGCCGCCCTAGGAAATTCACCAAAGAGCAGATGGACCATGCTATGCGGCTTATAGATGATGAGAACTGGTCTTATAATGCCACAGCTAAAATGACCGGAATATCCCGAAGAACTCTTTTAAGAGAGCATAACAGGAGAAATTTGGCCAATGCGTAGAATGAAATTAAAAAGAGCGAAGCAATCGGAAAGATTAAGCTCACCAACCAGCGGGGTAACGCGTTCAAAGTTAATGCAGCTGTAGTTCCTACAGCTACAGGCGCTGGCAGTGTAAGAGGTGGAGCTAAGGCTGCGGCGATTAGCGAACTTGCTTCAGACAGAAAAGAGGTTGGCGCTTATTACTTCGAACTTGACTCAAAAAAGAGTAATTCTAAGGGCGATTTGCTTGATTTTGCTGACGGCGATAATGTTAACGTAACTGTTGTCGTAACCGACAGTGATAACAATGAAAAGTTTGTTCAGACAGCTACCCTTACTGTAAGTGGTAAGGCTGAGATTGCTAAGACCTCACTTTTCACATATACTGGCTTCAACGGAAGTCGTGAAGAGTCTGACGACGGTCATGTATTCAGCAAGGACGATGTGAAGAATATAACAGCAAAAGATACCATCAGCTTTAGTGGTTATGTTGCGTTTGCTTCGGGAAAAGCTAAGAAGCCAAATGCTGGTGACTTTACTGCTTATGTCGATGGAGACAAGACAAAGACCTATGATGTAACTGTTGTTCCTACAGAACAGGAACTTAACAACATCAATGGAGTTTATGAGGTTGGTAAGCTTGAGACTCTTGGAAATGGTGAGTATGCATTTACTGTAGGACTTAATTCACAGGCTCTTAAGGCTGGAAAGCATACCCTTACTGTTGAATATGACGACGCTAAGCTTACAGCTGACTTCGAGCTTCTTGCGGATAGCGCTAAGTTTGAAGAGACACATAAGAAGAGCGCGGTTCAGGTTGAATCTTCAAACTTAAGTATGACTCTTACATCAGAAGGTTTGGTTAAGTTAGCGGATGGAACAGATGGTAACTATGCGGAGCGTTCAATGACCGCAGTCGTAACAGGTGGCACGTCTAGCTGGGATGACGAAAAGAATACATATTATGGACGTTATACACTTAAAAATGATAACACCGGACTGAGTGATTGCAAAGTTGAGACCGAAGAAGATGGTTATACTGGGTTGAATACAAATCAAGACCTGTTTGAATTAACTCTTGATTTCACGAAAGATTCTAACGGGTGGCATGCATCTATTGCAAGCTCTAAGGCACTCTTCGTGAACCCAGAAGGATTTAAAGCTGAGGCTACTTACATTGGTAAAACATGGACCACGGCTTCTGTATCTGGAAACTATGTAATCTTTGTAAAGCATAAGATTGCGTCTAAGAATGGCAATTGCTATGATGAAACTACGACTTATCGTTATGTTGTGAAATAATTTTTTATGTGAGGGGCATCGCTCAGGCGGTGCTTTTTTAATGCAAATAAATCATAGAAATATATAAGCATAAGCCGGCACGATACATTTTCATTAAAATCTTATTCATATTATTCATTAACACTGTAAAATTGGAGACTCAGCGTAACCGCATCGGGTTCCGGTGAAAATGCTAGTCTCTGGTCTGGTTCACAGACTGTAGCATCACTTTTCTCAGACAACAGAACCGAAAAGGGTGCCTGCTACTTTACCGTAGAATCATCTAAGACAGATAAAGATGGCAAAACCATCGACTTCGCTGACGGAGATATCGTAAACTTCACAGTTGTTTACACAGATGGAAAGTCAAACTTCGTTCAGACTGTAAACCTTACAGTTAAGGGAACGAGCGATGTATATTATTATGTATTCACTCTCAAGGTTGGCAGCATAACTACTGACTGAGCTTAATAAAAACCGTCTGTAAGGCTGTATTCTAAGCTTTCAGGCAGGAGACATCGTATCCATACAAGCAGCTTTGTAATTCATTTTAATTTACCTCTTATGATGAGCATATTACCTATATAAGAAGATGGGAGCTATCTCACTTCTTGTAACAGCTAAATTCACCAGGAGGTATTATTATGAATAAGTTCATTGATTACTTAGAGAAACAGATTAACTCGTTTCTTGCGAGGTCCTTCACTGGCTATATTATATATATGACCGGAAGCCGTAACTGCAGCTTTTCAGGAGCTTATCTGCTTTATAAAGTCATTTATCTTCTGTTAAAAGTCATGGCTAAAACAGGAATCTACAATATATGGATAATAATATTCTCATGTTATGTACCATTTATGCTTCCTGCTTTAAGCACATATGAAGCCTATTATGAAGTGACAATTCGGCTTGGAAAAGGTGATCCAGTTCATAAGGCAATCATCAAGTGTCTCATCGACCTGGCGTTCGTTATAATCCAAAATCTTTTAAAATAAAGAAAAGAGGCGCTATAGCGCCCCTTCTTTTTTGTTTAGATTTTTTCGGGTTATAACTCATTTAAGATACTTTTTGGGAGGTATGGTCAATTTAAAATGACAACATTCCTCTCCTCATCTATTTCATTGTAATATTTATCATCCGTACTATTTCGTCTTTATTGTGGAATTTCATATATTTGTCAATTGAGTTTTTTGTTTTGGACCGTCTCCCTCTGACGCATCCACATGCGTCAGAGGGAGAAAGGCCCGCTTGGCCCGGTTCTGACTTGCGGCAACTGTTTTTCTGATTCCATAAAAATCTCCTGAAGTATAATTTGTTTTCATTACACTTCAGGAGGCGCTTAAAGTATGGATAACTATATTCTGATATGTTTTATTTGTCAATATCATCATGACATGAAAGGTAATAGGATCTTTTAAGCGAATGACTACCGTTATACAGCCTTTTTGTCTTTGTGATCTGTCAAGTGGATTTTTGGTCAAAAAAAGGGCCGTGAGAAAATCTCACGGTCCTAATGAGGGGGAGTATGAAAAACGAAAACAATTTCCGTCAAAGGGTTTTGTTCCCTTTGATGTTTAATACTATACAATCCATCTGTGAAAAATCTGTGGAGCTAGTATTAAAATTTATTTATCAGAGCAGATGTCTGCCATGATACCAGAGCACTGACGGGTCAAAATCCCGCACAGTAGCAACTCCTGTATAACCCATGACTTCCTTAAGCTGCTGATCCATCTCCTGGATCTTTTTCTCAACCGGAGCCTTTCCTCCCTTTAACAGTCCCGGAAGTATGGCACGGCCTACCGAGACTGCGTCTGCGCCGATCGCCATCAGCTTGTACGCATCCCGACCGTCATCTACTGAGCAGTCCGCAAAGACGAGCATCTGACCGGATACCCGCTTTATCTCAGGGATCACCATAGCAGGCGGCACTGCAAACGGCAGCCTTCCATGATGGTGGCTTACGACTATGGCATCCGCTCCTGCTCTCTGACAGATAGAAGCGTCCCTGGCACTGAGCACTCCCTTTGCCACGAACGGAAGCCCGAGATCGTGCGCATGGCTGATCAGATCCTTCAGTTCTGCGTCCGAAAGCGAGCCCATAGTCTCGCCGTCTACTACATCGAACTCTCCGTCAGTTCCTATGCTGTGGTCTATATCTACACCTACTGCAAAAGCATTGTGATCCTTAGCAAAGTCCATCTGGTCTTTTATTTTTTCATGGTCTGCGAAAGGTTTGATAATGCGGATAGTCTCCGCTCCGACAGCAGCTATCTCAGCGTAGTCTTCATCAGACTCCATTCCGACCCAGTTCACCAGGTTCAGATCCTTTGCGGCTTCGGCATACTCTTCCATTGGCTTATGATCAAGACCCGCTTTATTCAGATGTGAAAAAGCCGGCATCATTATAGGCGAAGAAAAATTCTTTCCCCATAACTCCATCGAGATATCTGCAGGCTGAGTTCCCAGGATCCTCTCCTCGATAAGGATCTCATCCAGATATCTTCTCGTATGCCAGCTGGCATTTGACGCGTCTTTTGGCAGAGCCGGTATCAACCCCTCCGGGCCCGGCCATACAGCTTCTTTTTCCTTTCCTTCACTCATAATGTGCACCTCCATTCGTCTCCATTATATACGATGTATCTGATTGAATGCAATAATGTATTAAGTTATCAGTTACTTCGAGATCGCATACATTTTCTTTCTGTATATAAGTGCAGCAATGACCGCTGTGACTGCTTCTGCTACCCAGAATGCGTTCCAGACTCCGGTGGCTCCTATAAAACGGCTGAGTACAAATGCCACCGGAACTATGATCACTACATATCTCATCAATGAGATGATAAAGGAGAGAGTTCCCGAACCAAGCGCTTCCATGGTCCCGCATACGATAACAGATATCGATGAGACCACAAAGCCGCAGCTTATGATACGAAGCGCAGTTCCACCAGCCTTAATGGTCGCAGGATTTGTAGTAAAGAGTCCTATAAGGCTTCCCGGAGCTATCATACATATCGCCATTCCCACCCCCATTACTATTATCGCAAGTATAAGCGCGCACCTGACTATACCTTTGACTCTTTTCAGGTCGCCAGCTCCATAGTTATATGCCACAAGAGGACGGATTCCCTGGACTATACCGCTCGAGGTCAGATAGATAAATGTCTGGAGTTTATAGTAGATACCAAGGATCAGGACGTCTGTCGCTGAAAAAGCAGAGAGGATCCCGTTCAGAAGTGTTATGAGCACTGACGGAAGCGCCTGGTTTAAGATAGCAGGTATTCCTATCCCGTAAAGCCTTCCGGCCAGATGTCTGTAATGCCAACCCTCAGTTATGGAAAGTCTTATGCCAAGCATTTTTTTCTTCCAGCAGTACAGATAGATGACAAGTGTCACAGTCTGCCCTATCAGTGTCGCCGCAGCCGCACCGCTTATCCCCATCACTGGGAAAGGTCCGACTCCGAAGATCATTACAGGATCTAAGACTATGTTCGTAACACAGCCTGCTATCATACTGATCATACTTATCTTCATTTTACCTACAGCCTGAAACAGCTTCTCGTAGATAAGTGACACCTGTGAGATAACTAACCCTGAGAATACTATAAGCCCATAGTGAACTCCATACGATAAAGTCTCGGAATCATTCGTAAATGATGCCAGAAACGGCCTCTGGATCAGAAGAAGAACTGCTGTAAGAATTACTGAATGAACAAATGAGAGGAGCAGGCTAAGCGATGCTGCCCCATCTGCTGCCTTCTTATCATTCTGTCCCATAAAAAATGCCGTGACCGCATTTGCGCCGACTCCGAAGCCTATAGCCACGGCTCCGGATACATTCTGCAATGGGAAAACAAGAGATAAAGCTGTCATGGCCTTTTCGCTGATCTGCGCCACAAAATAGCTGTCCACTATATTGTAGAGCGCATTGACAAGCATCGAAAGTGCCATTGGGATTGACATGGAAAGAACAAGCGGGAGAATCTTTTTCTCCTTCATATACGTCTGCTGCATAAAAAATACCCTTTCATAGAGTCAGCAGCTGCGCATAAAAATGCCACGCAGCTGAGATCGGTCATACTGTGTGGCGAAAAGGTGATATAAAAATCCGGAAAAAATCCACAAAAAGTTTTCTAAGACTATTTTACGCTTTCTGAGTAAAAGTGTCAATACATGTGGATTTTTTCCGATCAGGCTTATCCGAGTACAATACGGATTTCCTGTTCTTTTTCTTTGTCTGCTATCTGATCTCTGTCTATTGAGACAAAGTCAGCGCCGTGAGATATTTCTGTGCCGTTAAGGAAGGCACTTTCGACGGTGTAAGCTCCAGTTTCCTTTTTAGCAGGATTTTCGATCGTGACGTGGATGCGGCTTCCCGCAAACGGCAGACTGATACTGGCTTTTCCGTCAGCGTCAAACTGTTCTGCTGTAAGACGCGGTGTGATGACCAGATCACCTGATAGGCCCTTTACCCCGTACATCTCCTGTACGACAGTCATCATCAGCCAGCTGGCTGCACCTGTCAGATAGTGATACATTCCACGTCCATCGGTCCTGAAATACTCAGGGATGCCCGGATAGATGCGGCTCTTATCAAAGTTCATGCAGGCATCTGTCAGTGCCTTAACAGCCTTCCAACCTTCTTTTACGAAGCCTCTGCCATAAAGCGCATTCGCGTACATGACTGCCATGTGTGAGAATACAGCGCCGTTCTCTTTTTCACCGTAGGCAAATCCGAACATTCGGCCAAGGTCCATTTTCAGCTCATGGAAGTCTGTGTTCAGACGGTATCCGCCTATGTCTTCCCTGTAGAGATAATGATCGGCAGCTTTGGCAATGCTTGCGACTTCATCGTCACTCGCCGTACCGCTCATGATAGCAAAGACCTGTCCGGTAAGCATCATCCTGACACTGCCGTCCTCCTGTACTCCTTCGACTCTGTTGCCAGAATTATCATAGTAGCTGTTAAACCATGAGTCAGACGGAGTCTCGATCCACTCCTGCTTTCTCAGAAAATCCATAAGCCAGTCGGCTTTTTCTTCCAGATTATCAGCGAGCATCTTCACGTCGAAATCTGCCTTTGCGCCGTCAGTCTCTGGCTGTACCTTTGAAAAATATTTTTTCAGGGCCTTTGTCTTTTCTTCGACAGACTCGTATCTGTCGGTGCCGTTCTCAAGCAGTACTTCAAGAGCTCTGTTAAGTGTCACCTCATGGATGCCTTCCTTCTGATCGAGCAGACTAAGGAGCTTCGACAGACGCTTCAGATTTCCTGCATAAGCATAGGTAAATGCTACACTCTCACCATTTTCATCAGCCATATCGAGAGCATCGTTCCAGTCGGCTCCACGGAGACGGATGATATTATGCTGTCCGACCTCGTAGAATTCGGTCAGTGTCTCGATGAGTATATGTTCAAGGACTGTTCCATTTATGGTTTTTCCACCCTTGTCCTTCAGTATAGTGCCGTCCTTTTCATTCCAGTTGCTGTCAGTATCAGTTCCTCTGAAAATCTGGCGGTCCTGGAAATACGGGACCTCTTCGCTCAGGATGGAATAGTCTCCTGTCTGGTTCAGATAGAGCTCTATCGTAAGGAAAGGCCACATGCCATGATCCATCCAGACACGGGCAATACCGTTTCTGTCAGCCTTGAATTCTCCCGGCTTGTCACCTATGATCGTAGCATTCGTTCCATCGATCCTGACTCCGCCGAAATAGCTTACCAGATCATCTCTGACTTCCTTCGGGTTCATCATCAGAAGAGAAAGCGAATCCTGCCAAAGGTCTCTCCAGCCTCTGCCGCCTCTGCCGTAATCATGATGAGGAAGGAACGAACATCCGAAGATCCTGCGTAAAAATGGCTGGAAGGTAACCCACTTCATCAGTTCATCAAATGAATGGTTCCCGGTATGGTAGCTGATGCTGACTTCCTTTTTCCAGTAATCCTTTACCTCTTTAAGCTCGCTTTCTGTCTTTTCTGTACTGCTGAATCTGTCGATGACAGGTGCCAGATCTGTTCCCTCCGGCGTGATTCCCAAAAGAACAGTGTAGCTTACCTCTTCTCCAGGGGCAAGCGTTATCTCAGCAAACTGAAGCGCACCGACGGCTTCTCTACCGGCAAAATATTCTCCTGCCTTTGCGCCTTTCAGGTCTCTGTAGACAGCTCCCGGATGAGTGAAGGTTCCTCCTTCTCCCAGGAACAGGTCAACTGTAGGGTAAAATACTTCCGGAGCCTTACCTTCACCTGACTCTCCATAGACAAAATACGACGTATGATTTTTCTTATGTCCTCTCTCATCAAATGACATCGTAGGAGTCACGATGATACCGTACTTATCAGTGTGGATTCGATGGAGCATCGAGGTCACGTTCCTGTGGTCACGGATATTATCAGCACTTCTGCCATATATAGGAACTGCGGCAACCGGCGTGAACTTCTCTGTCTTATCGGAAGTATTTTTTAGCTTTACCGACATGACCTCGGCGTTTAAGTCTCCAGGTACGAATGACGTGATCTCGGCACTGATACCATATTTTTTTGACTCGCGCTCTATAGTCTGCCACATAAAACCGGCAGCGATCTTTGAGTTGTCCTGAGCCTTCGTGAACTTGTCATTTTCAGCCTCTGCAGAGCTTCCGGCTGCTGACCATACATCACCATTATCGAACTTGGCCCAGAAATTCCTGGTGCTCCTGTTGTTGTGCAGATTCTCAGCACTTACAGGCTCAAGTAAAAAAGACGTCTGATCTATTTTTATATCACCACCGAGATTCGGAGTGATACTGCTCTTTAAGCCTTTTTCACTGGCAAGCGGGAAATACAGATAGCTGTAATCTTCCGGACGATCCAGTTCAAAGGTCCCATCGTTATCTAAAAATTGTATTCCGTCCATATATTCCTTTCTGCTTATAAAGCTTTAGTTTTAAAAAGCTGCGGACATGCCGCAGCTTTTTATGAAGAGGAATTTATTATAATGAAGAAGTTACCTAAGTAAAATGAAGTTTAGAATGTAGCGGGCGTTTTCCTGAAGTTCTCCAAGGGTCAGGTAGTTCTCCGGGTCGGAGTCATGTACAAACCCTACATCGCCTCGTGTCAGTGCGCCAGGCATCAAGATGTTTACACCTGCGCGGATACGGTACGCGTTATTTTTCACTCCAGGGAATTCAGGACTGTCAGCCAGCTGCATCCACCAGTCTGTCATGACCAGGCCCTCGTAGCCCCATTCTTTTCTGAGCACTGTCTTTACCAGGTCGTAATTGTAATGTGCCCAGACACCGTTTATCTGGTTATAGCTTGTCATAATGCACTTCGGTGAGGATTCACGGATGGCAATCTCAAAAGGCTTCAGATAGATCTCTCTAAGAGTCTTTTCATCTACATCGCTTGAATTCCTGTACCGGTTTGTCTCCTGGTTGTTGCAGGCAAAGTGCTTTATGCAGGCTGCAGCTCCTTTGCTCTGGATGCCTCTTACGGCGGCAGTGGCTGTCATTCCTGACAGGTACGGGTCTTCCGAATAGTATTCGAAATTCCTGCCGCAGAGCGGATTTCTCTGGATGTTCATTCCAGGGCCGAGCAATACATCAACTCCGTAGTGCTTCATGTCGTCCGCTTCTGACGAATACAACTCTTCTGTCAGGCGCCTGTTCCAGGTGCTGGCAACAGCTGTGCCTATAGGAAGAAGTGAACTGTATCTGCATACACGGAGTCCCGAAGGACCATCCGAAGTATTTATTATCGGAATATCTTTTTTCTTTAAGGCAGGTGTGATACCACCGAAAACACCTGCGTTTCCTTTGATGGCATTAGGTGAATCCATATCACCTTCGCCGCGCGACAGATCCGAAAGCTCTGCCGGAGTCATCTGCGCTATGAAGTCATCCAGGGAATACTTTCCAGCTCTTACATCATCAAAGCTGATCTGCTCTTGGACTATAGTCTCTACAGGAGCAGGAAGTCTGTCATGTATCCTCTCTTTTAGCTTCTCAGAGCCTTCTGTGATACTCTCGCATTTCTGAACGACTATATCATCTGTGACAGTCGCCTGACCAGCTTTTACAGTAGTATCATATGGCGTGTCTCCTATGAAAAATTCATAGAAGCCTTTCTGTATCACGAAACTTTCGGAATCGGTGTCGTAGATCGAAACCTGGACTTTTTTAACCGGGAGAAGAATGACTTCACTCTCACCAGGTGCGAGCTCATCAGACTTCCCATATCCTACAAGAGTCCTGAAATCATATCCCGGAATAGTGGCATACAGCTGGACTAACCCTTTTCCTGAACGCTTTCCGGTATTCGTGATCTCTGTCCTGAACTCAAAGGTATGAGCTGTCTCTTTATAGTCTAGCACCTGTGTATCGAAGGTCGTATAAGACAGACCGTATCCGAATGGGAACAGAGCTTCTTTAAGCCCTCTGTAACCTACACGGACGCCTTCTTTGTACTCGTTAGAGTCCGGATCTCCGAAATGGGCGGCTGACGGATAGTCATCGTACTTTTCAGCTATAGTCTGGGCTAAATGCCCTGAAGGAGAGACTCTGCCGGTAAGTACATCTGCTACCGCATGACCCATTTCCTGTCCCAGCTGCCAGACGATCAGAAGGCCTTTCAGGTTACTGTATTTTTTAAGCCAGGTGAAATCTATAGGACCACCGATATTTAAAAGAACTATGACATTTTCAAATGCTTTGTCTACTTTTTCAAGGAGGGCTTCCTCCTCATCTGTGAGGAAGAAGCTGCCCTTTGTAAGAGTGTTATCTCTGTCTTCGCCTGCCGCCCTGCCTATCACGACTACTGCTTTTTCACAGCTGTCGGAAGCCGCCTGCATCAGCTCGTCAGAGACAGGCATTTCAGGAAAACTGAAAGGCCATTTACCCCAGGTGCCTTCGTCAGGTATATGATCAGGACACCATGCTTTATAGGCTCTGGCCAGTTCTGTGTCGTAGTTTATGCCGGCACTTTTTATGCCATCGAGGATAGATACTTTTCTGGTCGGCTTGACGTCGCCTCCACTTCCATATCCTACGAAAAATGTATTGATCTGGCATCTGCCGAAAACTGCGACACGCTCGTCCTTTATCGGTAGGACTTCATCGTCGTTTTTTAGAAGAACTATGGCTTCATCACCGGCCCGACGGATCACATCTATCGAGCCTGGTGAATTGTACTTTTCTCCTTCGACGGGTAATGATATGCCCTGCGCAAGAGGGCTGAGACCAGCCTCACTCATAAATTACTCCTTAACACCACCAAGGGTAATACCGGCGATGATGAATCTCGAAAGGAAGAGATATACGATGATGATAGGAACGATAGCTACCATGATCATCATGTAGATCTTACCCATATCAAAGTTCATGTAATCAGCACCACGAAGGGTTGCGATAAGTATAGGAAGAGTCATCTTCTTCTTTGTCTGAAGAACAAGGGCTGGAATGAAGTAGTTATTCCAGGAACCTACGAAGGTGAAGATGGCCTGTACTGCGATAGCCGGCTTCATGATAGGAATGACTATCTGGTTAAAGATCCTGAACTCACTTGCACCATCTATTCTGGCTGCTTCAACGAGAGCTGCCGGAAGTGATGACTCCATGTAGCTGTACATGAAGTAGAATACTGCCGGTGAAGCTATCGAAGGGATGATCAGCGGAAGAACCGTATCATACATTCCCATGTTCGTGATGAGTCTTAAGAAACCAAGTGCGGTAACCTGTGTAGGCATTACCATGATTGCCATGATAAATGTAAACGCTGCTTTTCTCAGCTTGAAATCATACACGTAAAGTCCGAATGCAGTCATCGCTGAAAAGTAAGTCGACAGAGCCGCACTGCAGGCTGCCACTATAAGGCTGTTGATGATACCGTTTACGACTGGAAGAGTTCCATCGTTTAATACGTTTGTCAGGTTCTTCGCAAAATGTGTGCCCGGAAGGAATGAGAATCCTTTCTGTAGTTCTACATGAGACCTGGTCGAGTTGATGATCAGGATGTAGAAGAAGAACATACACATGAATGAGAGGATCACGAGCACTATCTGTGCTATTACTACTCTTGTTCTTTCTGAATGGCTTTTCATACTGTGATTCCTCCTTCCACTGTGGCGATCTTTTTCTGACGTTTTTCTCTCTTAGCCTTTACCTTTGCTTCGTTATCCGAACTGTCAGTATTGATGAAACGGTAAACGATGAAGCAGAGGATACCACTGATGATGAACAGGTAAACTGAAAGTGCACCTGCCATACCATAGTTCTTGGTCTTCAGGTAGTTGTTGAGGAGCATGATAAGTGTCATCGAGCTTCTGTCCGGAGAACCATTACCGTTGGTAAGGATCTGAGGTACATCGAACATCTGGATACCACCGATAAGAGAGGTGATAAGAGTGTAGGTAAGTATTGGTCTTATCATAGGAAGCGTGATCCTGAAGAATATCTGCGTATGTGTGCAGCCATCCATGTTCGCTGCTTCAAAAAGCTCTGGGTTTACGCCGTTTATAGCCGACATCAGCATGATAGTCGTGTTTCCGAACCACATCAGGAAGTTCATCAGTGCTATCAGGCCTCTGGTTCCTGACACTGAGGCCAGGAACCTTATCGGCTCTTTGGTGATGTGAAGCTGCTGTAAAAGTGAGTTCACAGGACCTGAGTCAGAGAAGAGGGTGAAGAAGAGCATTGCGAAAGCCGATGCCATGATAAGGTTTGGCATGTAAATGATGACTTCGTACACTTTTCTTCCTCTAAGCTTCATGTGCTGATCTGTAAACCACGCTGCAAGTATCAGCGCTATCACGATCTGCGGGATGAAACCGGCAATCCAGAGGATGAATGTGTTTCCGGTGTATTTAAGCAGGTCTGCCTTCAGTATCTGTGAGTAGTTCTGAAGACCTATGAAGTTCGGTCCCACTACTTTGAGTCCGGAAGTATAGTACTCATAGAAACTGTTCTTTATCGTATCGACCAGCGGTATCAGTGAAAAAATCACGAAACTGATGAAAAACGGTGCGATAAATAAATATCCGTAATTCGAATAATTCTTAGCTTTCTTTGTTTTCTTCTTCATAGTAAAGCCTTTCCAGGAAAAACCCTTTTGACCAGGTAATTATTACTTAGGCCACTCTACCTTCTTGAGGTCACTGTATCTCTCGAGGATAGCTGTCTCGAAGTTCTTCTTTGCCTTGTCAAATGAAACCTTGCCGTTGAAGTAATCACCAAATGCGTTCTGGAAGCACTCGCCGCATCCCTGATCATAAGGTGTGATCTTATCCATCTTGATGCTCTCAGCAGCTGGAGCGAAGTACTTGTATGGGTTCTCGCCGCCAAGGAAGTCTGAATCACCCTTCTTATCATCAGCAGCATACTCTTCCATACCTGAAACTGTGTTGGTATAGTCAAGAGTCTTATCTGTGATCTTAAGGAGTGTATCCTTATCAGCTGTAAGCTTCAGCATGATATCTTTAACGAGCTTCGGGTTATCTGTTCCCTGCGCTGCAAGGATGAATGAACCGCCCCAGTTATAAGACTGTGGTCCATTACATACAGCCCAGTCTCCTGCTCCTTTATCTCCTGCGTTAGGCTGGATAGTGAAGTTGATACCCCAAGCTGGGAAGAACCATCCGAATACCTTTGAATCAGCACCCTGATCTTTGTTCCAGTCATCTGTCCACTGTCCTGATACTTTGTGGTTGTATCCTTCGTCTGTGAACTTCTTTGACTGCTCTACCCACTTCATGAGGTTCGGGTCTACAGTAACTGTATCGCCCTGTACCCATGGCTCGCTTGCATTGTTTCCGAATACTCTGTAGGTATCAGCGCCCATTGATGAAAGCATGTAATAACCTTTATCCTTGAGTTCCTTTGCTGACTGCTCGAATGTATCCCAATCCTTTACCTTCTCCTGGATCTTTTCCGGATCATCTGTTCCGAAAGCATCCTTTGCGATTCCTCTTCTGTATACGAAGAGTCCCGGACAAGCCTGCCAGCTGGTAGCTCTTAAGTCGCCATTCTTATCTGTAGCGGCATCCTTTGTGTACTGATACTGATCAGCGAAGTCTTTGTCAGGATCAATACCTAAGTCCTTCAGAGGCATTGATGCGTTTGCGTCAGCGTCTGTGTACTTTACCAGATAATCTGTCTCAGCAAGGAAGATGTCGATCTTGTCATCAGCTGAGGCTGTAGCCTGATTCTGAAGAGCTTCATCGAGCTTCTGCTGGTAAACGCCGTCCTGGTTAGGATTGATCGTCCACTTTACTACTGTACCATCCTTCAGCTTTGTCTCTGTCTTGTCCTTTGATACAGACTCTACTTCAGGATAGAAGTCATTGAATCTGGTCTCGAACTCGTCATTCCAGCTCCAGATGTTTAAGACTCTTCCCTCTTTACCACTTGAAGACTTTGATGATGAAGATGAGGAATTAGATCCACATCCTGCGAACATTGTGGCTGTCATCGCTGCGATGAGTGCCATACTTACGATTTTCTTTTTTTTCATTGTGATTTCCTCCTTTGAAATCTCCGTTCTTTGTAACTATGCTTAGATTATATTCTTCATGGGTAACATCATTATACAAAATGAAAAGAAAAAATATCAGATTCGTGCACTCATTTTCATCACAAATCTGATATAATAAATTCATGGAAAATAGATTTGAACATTTCGAAATAGCAAAAGACAATGAAACCGAAAAACACCGTCCTGCGTCCGAAGAACAGGCATTTTACAAAGAGGTCGCCAGAGGAAACCTCGAAGCAGTAAGACAGAACTGCGAGGCCCACAGATTCATCTCCACTGACGGTGTAGGAAAGCTGTCGCGCGACCCGCTGACGAATATCAAATATCACTTTGTTGTCAGCTGTGCGCTTATTACCCGTGTATGTATCCGTGCAGGCATGATCGAAGAGCAGGGATTTAGGATGAGCGATTACTACATCCAGCAGCTGGACGATATAAAGTCTATATCAGGTGTCGAAAAACTGCACGACGCTATGGCCACAGATTTTGCGACAAAAATGCGAATGACAGATACTCAGATCAAGGTGTCCGGGCCGGTCCAGAACGCATTAAATTACATATATATACACCGCTATGATCCGGTCTCGGTCGAAGACGTGGCTGAATCAGTAGGTGTTTCTTCCGGATATCTGTCCCGTGTCTTTAAAAAAGAGGTCGGCGTTTCCGTAAGTGAATACGTAAGGCAGAAAAAAATAGAGACTGCAACTAATCTACTTAAGTACAGTCCCTATAGTATGGTCGATATAGCTAACCGCCTGTCATTTTCTTCACAGAGTCATTTCATTCAGACTTTCAAAAAAGTCATCGGAACGACTCCTCTGAAATACCGCGAGAAATACGGTAAGACAGAGTGGTCGGTAAATGAAGAAGGCAAAGCCTGGTTATGATATTTTAAGAATGATCTCGTTAATATCCTCGGTCAGGAGCTTTTCCGCGATATAGTTTCCGGAAAGGCTCTTTCCGTTAAGAGTCATCGACTTGAATCCCGACTCTGCGTGTCCCGGATTTTCTACCGTGATGTGCAGATGCTTTCCGCGGAAATCCTTATCTATCTCGAGGTGATCCCAGCTCTTCGGGATCGATGGAGCTAGCTTCAGTCCGCCGATGTCAGGTCTGATACCGAGGATACCCTCGACACAGCCTACCATCATCGTAGATGCTGTTCCGGTAAGCCAGTGTACATGGCTCTCTCCTGCGTGCGGGCTTGCCTTTCCTTCGGTGAACTGTCCGTAGCAGTAAGGCTCCAGTTTTCTGATCTCTGCCTTATCGTTCTGTACGGATGGAGAATTCTCATACCAATACTCAAAAGCCCTGTCTCCGTGTCCACGAAGCGCCTCAGCGAGGATCAGCCAACCCTGTGTCTGCGAGAAGACTCCGGAGTTCTCTTTGGTTCCCTGATTATAGATCACGGCGAATGCACCGTCGAAAGCATGCTTATGATAAGGCGGATCCATGAGTATAGCACCGTACTCGGTGTTCAGGTTTTCATGTACGTTCTCTAACGCTGCGTCTGCCTGCTCGTCTGTCGCAAGTCCGCTGATGACCGACCAGGACTGCGGATTGAGCCAGAGCTTGGCCTCCTGTGACTTTTTATCTCCTACAGTCTCTCCAGTTTCCGTATATCCTCTGATGAACCTGTCTCCGTCCCAGAGCAGCTCATTTATCTTCTGCAGATACTCTGCTTCTGTCAGATCCAGATGATCTGCGTACTTCATGTCCTTTTCATATACCGTGAGGATCTTCATGATTCGGAGTGCATAGTAGAACTGAAGCGCCACGAATGCCGATTCTCCGTCTGCTCCGAGCCTTAAGCAGTCATTCCAGTCTGCGTAGAGGCCTGCCGGAAGTCCATGCTTTCCGAGATGATCAAGTGAAAATTCGATAGTTCTCTTCAGATGCTCATAGACTGTAGCTTCATCCTTATTTGCAAATGGAAGTACTTCGTTTAAGAAGTCTACGTTTCCAGTCTCAGCGATGTATTTATATACAGTCGGGAACAGCCAGAGTGCATCATCTGCTCTGTAAGCCGGATGCCCGGTCTCCTGTACATATGAAGCATCATCGGGTGTATCTTCGTGTCCAGGGTTATGTGTGAACTTTACGAGTGGAAGTCCGGCACCGTTATCCACCTGCGCTGTCAGCATGAAACGGATCTTCTCAAGTGCGAGTTCCGGATCCAGGTGAATGATTCCCTGGATATCCTGAACTGTATCCCTGTAGCCGTAGCCGTTTCTGAGTCCGCAGTAGATAAATGAAGCAGCTCTCGACCAGATGACTGTCATGTAGCAGTTGTAGGCGTTCCAGGTATTTATCATCGTATTGAACTCAGGTGAAGGTGTCTTTACCTGGAAAGTCTTAAGTCTCGAACCCCATACTTCTTTTGTCTCGCTCCACTCTCTGTCACAGACCGCCTCTGTGTCTTTGTAGTGGGCCATTATCTCAGATGCTTTTTTATCTTTGTGCTCTCCAAGGACAAAGGCAAGAGTCTTCTCTTCACCCGGTGCTAGTTCTATGACAGATGAAAGAGCTCCGCAGCAGTAGCCGTTATAGGCGTCTACATCACCGAGATTACCGTCTGCTACACCTGCCGGGTTATCATATCCACGGTAAGTGCCAAGGAAAGCGTCTCTGTCTCCGCAGTGTGATGAGACTTCAGCGCCTGCAAGTCCGAAAAATCTCTCGGTAACACCCTTGCCGTCTACCTCATCGCCTTTTTCTGTCTCGGCATCGAGGTTCCCGTGAATCTTCTGTCTGATACGGTCTCCTCGGAAATCGGTGCTGGTGATAAACTGCGAATACTGAAGGTTTACCATATCCTGCTCGTAGTTATCATGGTTCGTGAGCTCTGCAAAGCCTGTAACTGTAAGCTTCCTATCTGACTTTCCGTCGTTTCTTACCTTTATTCTCCAGACTTCGTAAGTCTTTCCCTCCGGGACATAGTAAAGTGCCTCCGAATGGATGTCACTGTAATCAGTCTCAAAAACAGAATAGCCAAGTCCGTGGCGGCAGATATTTTTATAAGAGGCAAGGTCTTTGCCTACTGGCTGCCATGAAGCAGACCAGAAATCCCTGCTGTCATTATCTCTGATATAGATATATCTTCCCGGCTTGTCCTCCCCGTTAAAAATATATCTGATGATCCTGCCGTTCGCTCCGCTCTTTACAAAGCTGTATCCGCCGGCATTATTCGAGATAATAGCCCCGTACTCTGGAGACCCGAGATAGTTAGCCCACGGCTTTGGCGTATCCGGTCTCTCTATCACATATTCTCGTTCTTTTTCGTCGAAATGTCCATATCTCATACTTTCTGGTTCCTTTCGTATGGCGTCAGTTTTTATGCTGCTCATATTTTCTACTTTTCGAACAAGAAAATATATTATCTAAGGGAAAAATTTATCGGATTCATGACTGATTATAAAAATGGCTGTTACCCCATCAGCCATGAAAGGTAACAGCTCTGACAATGATTATGCGCCACGCTCGTCTCATCGAAGTCCACTCCGGTGATATCCGAGAAGGTCTCTGCCATCGTACTGTGGTCTTCTGATGACATCTCTATATCCGTCCCGAAACGGCGGTAAGTACCCAGTTCAAAATTAACAAAGATGCTGAGTCCTATTTTATTTAGTCCGCTTTTCAGCTTCTCTTCATTTAAGATTCCGGCTCTGTCCAGTTCATCCTCAAGAGATTTAGTATCTTTAGTAGGGATGCGGGTTACCACATCATCAGGATTTACATAGTTAAAGATATTTGAATATTTATTGGTAGTCTTAGTGCTCACCTTTACGACCTTTGGAGAAGCAAAGGTATAAGCATACACGTTTGACTTACCATAAGTATCAGATAGACGCTTTGCCATGATATTCGCCACTGCTGCGCCTCTGCTGTGTCCGGTGACCCAGAAGGCTACAGAGCCTTTTTTCAGCTTATTTGTCTTCAGGAAGGTATTCAGTTTCTTGTGCACTGCTTTTTCTGTCGCATTAAAGCCTGCATGAACAGTCGGCAAATCCAGCAAAGAATCTCCCAACCTAAGGTTACTTTTCCACTCATCATTCGACGCAGTTCCCTGAAGGATCACCGCCACGACAGTCTTTTTGCCTATTTTTTTCTTGCCGAAGTTAAAGGACAGGTCATCGCTGTTCTCATCGGTCACCGAGTCTCTCTTATTCGTAAACCCGCAGGTCTTTAGGAAATCCGTGATATCGTCCCTGTTATATACAGCGTCTGCTGTTCCGACCGAAAGAAGCGCCAGGGAGTCATTTCGCTTCGTAAGGAAGGGGTCAGGCCCCATTAAGAAAATATAAACTGAAAATGAGCTAAATATTATTTCTAATTGAGGAATATGACAATAAAAGCTTGAAAACAGGG
>OMWY01000009.1:0-88044 GCA_900314885.1 uncultured Eubacteriales bacterium | reverse complement strand
ACAAAAACATATTATGCCACAAAATAGTATAAAAAATATATAAACCAAAAAGAGACTTGTAGTAGAGCAAATCGAAGTAAAGCACTGGTATATAGGAAGTAAATATAAAGAAAGCATAAACATCGACATAAATAATAATTGCGCAAGCATCCATATATTGTCAAATAATTTCCAAATGTGTCTTCACCCTAATTCTCTCTTATTCTTTTATCTTTTATTGACATCAAAGCAAATTCATGGTATCATATTATATTTGTATATATTTGGTTATTATTCAATTGCCTGAAGCTAAGATATGGCAAGATCTAAAAGATTGTTCTACAACGGTGGGATATACCACGTGATTAACAGGGGGAATCGCCACCAGAATATATTTCTGAATGAGGAGGACTATGAGATTTTTCTCTCTCTATTCTCACAATATCACGAGCCCTACGATTTCAAGGTAATAAGTCACGAGCCCTACGATTTCAAGGTAATAAGCTATTGCCTCATGACGAATCACTTTCACTTCCTTATCGAGATGGGCTCTGTTTCTCTATCACTGATTATTGATTATTAAAAATTCCCATAAATAAACCCTTTAGCATCATAGTCCTTTCCATAGGCGCCGAATATAATAATTACAAATACCATCGCAAACAGAATCGCTAGTCTTGCCGGGAATGAGAGAGTGTTCACTAATGAATAAGGATTGGTGAATCTCTCTTTTTTCTTTGCAGTGCATGCGCTTATAAGTACGCAGACAAGGCAGGCAATAATTAAGAGGATAATCTCACTGATGGCTAATGCCCTATAATCTGACGTAAGGGTCTCGACTTTAGCCGAAGCTGCCGCCATTAAATCAAAACATCTGAGGAACATTACGATAATGAAGGTCCTTATCATCATAAATAAGTTATATCCCCTAGAATCGGCGAATTTATGCCTTTTGTGAAATGCCTTGTACTTATCCCTTAATTCATACGAAAGCAATAATATTCCCGCGTTAGTGAGTCCCCAGAATAAATAATAAATACTGATTCCATGCCAGAGGCCGGTAAGTGACCAGGTAATTATAGAAGCAGTATAAACGGAAACCCTGCTTACAGTCCTCCGGCTTTTTCCCGATAAGAGCTTACTTTCAGAGAGCGAGACCGACAGGGGATAGAATACATTTCTCTGAAACCAGCCGGAGAGCGAAATGTGCCACCTCTTCCAAAAGTTGGACAGCGATGTAGCGAAGAGAGGATGGCGGAAATTCTCAGGTACATTTACGTTCAGCAGATTACATATAGCAATCGCCATATCTATCCCACCTGTAAAATCAGCGATTAATTCGACAGAATATAAAAAGAGGCCGAGTAAATAATTCCAAGATAAAAGTGGGAAAGACGTATAATAATTAACCGTTTCGGCAAGCCTGTCAGCGATAACAAGCTTCTTAAAAAGACCATAGAAAAACCTGTAAAATGCGGGCATAAGGCGGAGCCTTACGGGAACATATGAAGGATTATCAGACGATTTGACAGCCCATATTTCTTCTGAAATTTTATCGGCTTCTCCTATAGGTCCTTCGGCCATCAGGGGGAAAAAGGAAATAGCGGAAATTATTTTGATGGGATTTTTTATGGCTTTGACGTTTCCGTTTACTGCCCCGATAATATAGCCCATAGCCATAAGAATATAATAGGATAATCCAACAGTATGCTTTCCCGGCAGGCCCTCAAAGTAAATAAAAATAAAGACTAAGATAGACAAAAAAATAACGAAAATAGAACGTTTATTTTCCGAAAATAAAGCGACCAAAAGACCGCCGATATAGGCGATAAGGGAAACAGCAAGCATGAGAAATAAAGCCTTCCATCCCGTTTTGGCATAGAAGAGAAGGCTTAGTATCGTAATAACCGATCCCTTAATTATCCCTCTTTTTCGCATTTTTCTATGAGCTTTTCTATCCTTTCAAGGCTGTCAAAATTCTCGGGAACTATCATGGAGCCCGGGATTTTAACTCCGAATTTTTCCTTTATGGCGACAACTATTTCAACTAAAGATAGCGAGTCAAGCAGCCCGTCAGTGACCAGCCCGTCAGCATTTTCGTAGTCTATACTGTCATCGATATCGGTGAGCAATTCTATTAATTCTTCCATGCAAGGAGCGCCTTTCTGTCTGTTTTTCCGTTCGATAGGAGGGGGAAGGTATCTAGTCTTATTATTCTACCGGGAACCGCAGGGGTGGGGAAATGTTCCGATAAATAATCCCTTATTTTCCCTTTGTCAGCTGTCCCCACGTAGAAGAGCATAAGCTTATTTTTTTCCTCATAAAATAATGCTATTGCCTTATCAACTCCGTCGTATTTCTCAACGAAGGCTGACATGGCGTTCAAGGAGATCTGATATCCTCCCCGCTTAATTATATCATCATTTCTTCCTAAAAACAAAAGATTTCCGCCTTTGTCAGTCTTCGCTATATCGCCGGTCTTAAAATATCTCTTGCCATCTATATTTATAAAGCTTCGGTCGGTAAGAGCTTTATCACCATAATAGCCGTCCGAAAGTCGGTTGGAATTAATATATATTTCTCCCTCCTTGTCGGATTCTATGCCATCATTCATAAGGATAATATTTACTCCCGGCAGGGGCCTTCCGATAGGAATCAAGCCATCATCCAATAAACACGATAATTCCTTATCGACCTTAAAATAGGCACTCATTCCCGTGGCCTCTGTCGGCCCGTATAGCTGGTAAATATCGGCGGCAGGAAAATTCCTTATTAACCACCCCAATATATCAGGGCTCATTCTCTCGCTTCCGAAGGTGATCAGCTTCACATTTTCACAAAAATCCCTGTCACTTATAAGGTCGCCCCCGAGAAGGCTATATAATACCCCGTAGGCTGACGAGGTCCAGGTGAGGGCATTTACCTTGTTGGCCGAGAGGACTGAGATCAGGGCTTCAGGGTTAGTGAAAAGCCTCCTGTCGGTTAAGTAAACGGTCGCGCCTACGAAGAGCGCCGCGAAGGCATCCTTAAGGCAGGCATCGAAGCAGAAGGGGGACTGGTTTGCTATGACGAGGTCCTTATTGTAGGGAAGGGCAGCAGTTAGTGAAGCTAGGTAATTCATGGCGGCAGTCCGCGAGGTCATGATTAATTTCGGTCTCCCCGTAGAACCTGATGAAAAGGTTATGTACTTAAGGTCAGGTGGAAATGATCCGCCACAATGCAAAATGTCATGAAGCTCATTCTTCTTTCCCTCAGGCAGCCTGTCATCGAGGACGCAGTAGCTGTGGCCTGAGTAATTTATGGCGAGCATGGTGACGAGGGTACTGACAGATTTTGGCTCTTCAATGATTATTGGGCGATTGTCATCATTCGGGCGACAGGGCAAAATCTCGCCCGCCTTCTCCCTTATAGCCCCTGCAAGTTCCCTGTAGGATAAAGCTGAGTCCCAATCGATTACAGCTGTTTTGTCGGGACCCGCGTCAGCCCATTTAAAAATATATTCGGTCAAATCATCTGTCATTAAAGCACCTTCCCACTTGATAAAGTCAATGAATCATGGTACAATGATACTATTATGAAGATATATGAGAGATTTGTCAAGCGCCTCCTTGACTTTATACTGTCGCTCCTGGCGCTTATTATACTGTCACCCCTCCTCCTTGTGACGGCGATCCTTGTGAGGGTGAGGCTTGGAAGCCCCGTGCTATTCAGGCAGGATCGGCCCGGAAGGATAGACAAGAAGACCGGCAAGGAGCGGATATTTAAGCTCTATAAGTTTCGCACCATGACCGATGAGAGAGACCCCGCGACAGGCGAGCCTAGACCAGATG
Source organism: uncultured Eubacteriales bacterium (assembly GCA_900314885.1). Lineage (GTDB taxonomy): Bacteria > Bacillota > Clostridia > Lachnospirales > Lachnospiraceae > Catonella. Next base: position 84,235 of record OMWY01000009.1, on the reverse strand, counting down.
AGGTGAGACTCACGAGCTTCGGGAAGAAGCTTAGAAGCACTAGCATAGACGAGCTCCCTGAGCTTATTAATATACTTAAGGGTGATATGGCTATAGTCGGCCCCCGCCCGCTCTTAGTGAGATATCTGCCGAGATACAGTAAGGAGCAGCGCCGCCGCCATGAGGTAAGACCGGGGCTCACGGGCCTCGCCCAGGTAAATGGCCGGAACGCCATAACGTGGGAAGAAAAATTCAAGTACGACGTTGCCTATGTAGATAATATTTCCTTTGTCGGTGATGTCAGTATTATTTTTAAGACCGTAAAAAGCGTGATTAAGCATGAGGGCATAAGCTCCGCTACAAGCGCTACCATGGAAGAATTTAAAGGAAACAGCCGGTAATGCTAAGAATTACTAAGAAAATGTTCAGCGTATTTGATCGCGGACAGAAAATAAAAATCGCGATTATTTTCGTGCTGATGATTATAGGAGCGGGCTTCGAAACCATAGGCGTATCGCTTATCGTGCCGCTTATGACTTCTATTATGAAGCCTGATTTTTTTGAGACAAATAAATACGCCGTGTGGGCCGCGAGGGTACTTGATATACACTCGACGAAAACCTTCGTAATCGCCCTGCTTATAGGGATGATATTTATATATATATTTAAAAATGTCTTCCTCTATTTTGAGTACTACGTGCAGCAGAGATTTATCTGTAATAACAGGGTTCTGATGCAGCACAGGATTATGTCGGCGATTTTGAACCGCCCCTATGAGTACTTTGTAAATGTATCGACGGGCGAGGTTCAGAGGACTATTATTTCAGACGTCGAGGGCGTATTTTTACTCCTCGGAAATTTCATGTCACTCGCGACGGAGCTTGTCGTATCGATTGTGCTCTGTGTCGCCATTTTCGTAATAAATCCCACTATGGCGGCCCTGGTGCTCGCTATAGTGACGATAGAGATTCTTGTTATCGGCTACATTATTAAGCCGAAGATGAGAAAAATAGGTGTAAGGCAGCGTGATATATCCGCCAATTTAAATAAGTGGATAATCCAGTCCGTAAGCGGAATCAAGGAGACTAAGGTCGCCGAAAAGGAGGGCTTTTTCCTTGAAAATTATCAGAGATACGCCTCCGAGAACGCAAAGCTATCGAGAGCGTCAGCCGTAATAAGTAACGCCCCGAGACTAATAATAGAGGCCGTCACTATAAGCGCCATGCTTGCCTTTATAGCGATTCTCCTTTTCAGGGGCCAGAGCGTAGAGAAATTAATGCCACAGCTGTCTGCCTTCGCGGTAGCGGCCGTAAGGCTCCTTCCTTCAGCGAACAGGATCAGCTCGAGCGCGAATATGTTTCCTGCCTATGAGCCGAATCTTGACGCATTGATTAAGACTCTTAATGACATGAAGTCCTGGGATGCCGAGAGAAGGGCTGATATCGAGCAGCGAAAGAGTGTATCAAGGGGAAAGCTTACACTTAATGATAAATGTGAATTATCTCATGTCACATTTGCCTATGAGAATTCCGATCGGAACATTTTAACAGACGCGAATATGGTAATTCCTGCGGGCGCATCTGTTGGAATTGTGGGCCCTTCGGGAGCGGGTAAGACCACGACGGTTGATATTCTCTTAGGGCTTCTTAATCCTCAAGAGGGAAATGTGCTCTCCGACGGAGTGGATATTATGACGGATTATCCATCGTGGCTTTCAAGAATATCCTATATCCCTCAGAGCACCTATATGATAGATGACACGGTAGCCGCGAATGTGGCTTTTGGTGTAAATAAGGAAAATATCGACAGGGATAAGGTGATGGAGGTTCTCCGTGAGGCGAGACTTGAAGACGTGGTAAATGAACTTCCGGATGGAATAGATACCGAGATAGGTGAACGGGGCATGAGGCTCTCGGGCGGACAACGCCAGAGAATCGGAATCGCGAGAGCCCTCTACACCGATCCTGACCTTCTCGTATTTGATGAGGCGACAAGCGCCCTTGATAACGCTACCGAGGCGGAAATTATGGAGTCGATCAATTCGCTCCACGGGAGGAAGACGATGGTAATTATCGCCCACCGCCTCACCACCGTATCCGAGTGCGACATGATCTATACAGTCGATAACGAAAAAATAAAATGTACTACTGACAGGAGGCAAATATGAAAGCACTTATAGTCGCGACAGTCTATGGCTTTGTCGAATCATTTTTAAAGAGCGACATAAAATTATTACAGGACAAGGGCTATAAGGTATATGTCGCGGTAAATACGGAAATTATGAACCACGGCGGTCTCGACGGCCTTGATATAGAGCTAGTCGACATTCCATTTGCCCGGTCACCGTTTTCAAGTGAAAATAAGAGAGCCTTCGACCTCCTCTACAACCTTATGGAGAATGAAGCTTTTGACCTCGTTCACTGCCACACCCCTGTGGGTGGCGTCGAGGCGAGGAAGGCCGTCGATAAATTAGCCGCGAACGGCAAGAAGAGACCTAAGGTAATTTACACGGCTCACGGCTTCCATTTTTATAAGGGAGCCCCTGTCGGTAACTGGCTTACCTTCTATAATGTCGAAAAAAAATACGCTAAGAGCACAGACGTAATTGTGACCATTAATCACGAGGATTATATCTTAGCGAGTGAGAAATTTAAGCCAAGGCTAAATGTCCGCTATTGCCCGGGCGTGGGTATCGATACGGAAGAAATAGCTAAGCTTTCCGGAAACGCTGACAGGGCTGCCATAAGGAAGGGCCTCGGCGTACCTGACAGCGCTTACTTAATCATGTCAATCGGCGAATTAAATGATAACAAGAACCATGAAGCAGTAATTAAGGCCCTTCATTTATATAATGATAAAAATATCTATTATGTAATTTATGGCGAGGGTCCTAAGAGAAAAGCCCTTGAGACCATGATTAAGAGCTTTGGTATGGAAGAAAATGTGAAGCTTGCCGGATTTTCCGAGGACGCAGTGAAGAACCTCGCCGCCGCTGACCTATTTATCCTTCCGTCAAAGCGGGAGGGTCTCTGTGTGTCCCTCCTTGAGGCCATGGCTATGGGCTTGCCTTGTCTTACATCCGAGATCCGCGGAAATGTCGACCTCATGCAGCCCGTTAAGCTCACAAGGGAGGATAACTTCGTGCCTTTATTTAAGCCAAATGACCCTGCGGAAATAAGTGGGAAGATAAAATTCTTACGGGAAAATAAGGCAGTCTCGGAGAAGCTTGCCGATTTAAATAAAGGCCGGGCTAAGGACTTCGATCAGAAGAAGGTTACTGCCCGTATGAGCGAAATATATGACAGTGTGGAGAAAATGGCATGAAAATTACGGTTCTGATGTCAACCTATAACGGTGAGAAATACCTAAGGTGCCAGCTTGATTCCATACTTAATCAGACTCTTCCGGCTGACTGTGCCATGGAAATATTAATTCGTGATGACGGCTCAAACGATGGAACGACAAAAATACTTGACGAATACGTTAAGAAATACGATAATATATCCTGGTACACGGGAGAAAACCTGAGGCCCGGGAAGAGCTTCTGGAATCTTGTGAAGGCTGCGGGAAATTCTGATTTCTATGCCTTCGCCGATCAGGATGATTTCTGGAATCCCGATAAGCTGAGCGCAGGAATAAATGTACTATTAAAGGAGCACAGCAATATCCCCCTCCTTTATAACAGCGCTGTTACGGTCGCGGATGAGAATTTAAAGGAGCTGCCCTATTCCATTTCACCCGAGAAGGCCTTTACCGACCTGGCACACTCACTGATCTATTCATTTTCACCCGGCTGCACTTATATTTTTAATGAAGCTGCGAGAAAGGAATTTATCAAGTACGACCAGGCTAAGGAATTCCCCCAGCTTCACGACTGGCTTGCCGTAAGGATTACAGCCCTTCTTGGTAAGGTAATATATGACCCGAACGAGCATATGCTCTACCGACAGCATGGCGATAACGCTGTCGGAGCCTCATTCGGAAGGAAGAGCTTATCCGAGACAGCCAAGAGGGCTAAGCGCTTCCTTACCTCCACCGAATGCGTCAGGAGCCACACCGCCGCCTCCATGCTCCGGGTATATGGGAACGAAATAGGTGACGAGCAGATCCATATATTGAATATGGTCGCGAACTACAAGAACAATCCCGAGCTGAAGACGGAATTAATTAACAGTCCCCTCTTCAAGACCGGGACCGGGAACGATACGTATTTTAAGATATTGGTTAAGATGGGGAGACTGTAAATGAAAGAGAAGAAAGGCAGAGGCAATGATTAATCCGGTTAAGTTTATGATAACGTCCTTTAAACGCGGCGGGATATCGGGCCTTAATGCCGATTTACAGGTTATAAAAGCTTCTCGAAAGAGAAGACATAACAGAAGAACCGCTACGGATAAGCTCCGTAAGAAAATTCAAAAACGTAATTATATCGATAAATATGAGATAGCTGTATTAATAACCGGAAAAGACGAAGAATTAATTGAGACCACAATTAATTCACTTATGTCACAGACCTTCGATAAGATTAACATTTATAAGGTTAATGATTCTTCTGATATAGAGCGAACTATAAATAATCTTAGCGAAGAGTTCTTTTGCCTTTCTTATGCGGGGGATACCTTTGATGAAATTCTTTTTGGCGCGTTTTCATGTATTATTGATGAACATGAAAACGTGACCATGGTCTATACGGATGAAAACATTGACGGCCGTGAAGTGAGGAAGCCTGCATGGTCACCGGACACTCTTTCGGGACATAATTATATAGGCCATTTCGCTCTCCTGAGTACCGAGGTCGCGAAAAAATATATCAGCGACAATGGAACTGATAAGGACCTTGACAATCTTATTTGGAATATAGAAAAATCATGCGGTGAAAATGTGGTTCAAATTCCCGCCGCTCTTATGGGAACCAAGGTGGATATTAGAACGGAGTTCCTGAAATATCAGAACATTCCTGTTTATAATGTTGGTGATGATAATCTTATTAGCATAATTATCGCCAGCAAGGATAATCCGAAATGCTTATCGAGACTCCTTGAGAGCATTAAAAAATATACCGGAAATATTCGTTACGAAATCATTCTTGTCGACAATGGAAGTAATGATGAAAATAAGAAAAAGGTAGCGGAATTATGCGATACCTATAATGTCAGGTATTTATATGAACCGATGCCCTTTAATTTCTCTAAAATGTGTAATCTTGGACGTAAGGACGCGAAGGGAAATTTGTTTCTTTTCTTGAATGATGACACGGAGGTTAAAACTGATAACTGGCTTTATATATTGGCGGGAGAAGCGCTCATGCCAAAACGCGGCGCTATCGGCGCGAGACTTCTTTATCCCGGTGGGAAGCTCCAGCATGGAGGTGTCGCGCTGCTTAATGGCCTTCCTGTTCATATTATGAAGGAAGATGACCGGGTGGAATATGTTGATTTGGTTGAAAGACAGAGGCTTCCATACAATTATTCGGTTCTTACAGCTGCGTGTCTGATGGTGAGAAGTAATTTGTTCGACGCGGTAGGTGGGTTTGATGAATTATTTCCTAATGACTACAACGACGTGGATTTTTGCCTTAAACTTCTAAAAAGAGGATATCATAATTGCATTAGAAATGATGTAATATTGACACACTATGAATCTCTGTCTCGAGGAAGCGAGTTCACTAAAGCCAAACTGAAGGAGATTCATCATTACCTGAAGATTATTCATGAACGCTATGTAGATGTGTCAATAGAGGATATGTATTACAGAGAACCATATTGATATGAATTGGAGTTAAATGATGCCAAATCCAATTAAGCTGTTGCCTAGGCTAATTAAATCCGGCAGGCTGACGATTTCTATTAAAGCAAAGCTTGAATTAAGAGCATGCCAAAGGTATATCAGAAGCGAAAATAAAAGAATTATAAGCCTTGCGAAGCAATATCATGGCAGGGAGTCTGATATTGCGGTAATAATGCTTGCTTCCGAAAATGATAAAACGAGTGAGAATTATAAACGCACAATAGCCTCACTTGATTCTCAAAAATGCTCTGTCAAGAAGATTTATTATATCTCCTCTGACAACGAACAAAAAGCGACAGACGATTTACGGAAGCTAATAAAAGGCTTGTCAGAGACTTACTTCATGTTTGCAAGACCGGGGGATGAATTTGATACAGATTATATTTCTGTTATACAGGCTATGGCTCACAATAGCGAAGCGGATATTATTTATACCGATGAATCCTGCTCTGATTTAGAAGCAGATAAGCCAATATTTTCTCCTGATACCTTAAGCGGTCACGACTATATGGGGCATGCCGCTGCAATAAAAACAGGCTCTGTTAATAATAAAGACATATTCGGAAATAACATTGATGATTTAATATGGAACATACATAAACTATCGGCATTAGAACTGCGCAGTAACGTTAATTGCAAGGAAAATGTGCGAGCGGTAATGGCAGGGCTCATTAGAACTGAGAGGCCATTTCGGGATGAATTCTTCTCTCATACTGAGAATCCTGTCTACCCGGTTGCAAAGGATGACCTTGTAAGCATAATTATCCCAAGTAAGGATAATGCTGAATGTCTTATAAGATTAATAAGGTCAATTAAAAGTCATAAACCTGGAATGCGTTATGAAATAATTGTAGTTGATAATGGCAGCATCGAGGCTAATAAATCAACAGTAAATGATTTATGCAAGGCTGCCGGAGCGAGGTACATTTACAATATAATGCCATTTAATTTCTCTAAAATGTGCAATATTGGAAAGAAGTCAGCGACAGGTAATCTCTTATTATTCCTGAATGATGATATGGAGGTTTTGTCTGATAACTGGCTCTCGCTCTTAGCGGGAACGGCTCTTAGGCCATGGGGCGGTGCTGTATCGGCTAAGCTCCTATACCCAGACGAAAGTATCCAGCATATTGGCGTTACGGGAGGCTCTTTCCCGGGCCATTTGATGAGCCATAAGCCTGATGAAGATAATATAGAAATGCGGACAGAGCTTCCTTATGATTACCCTGCTGTTACCGGAGCCTGCTTCATGATAAGAAGTGAATTATTTGATGACTGCAATGGCTTCTGCGAGGAATTTCCGACTGATTATAATGACATTGATCTTTGTGCTACGCTAACCGAGATGGGATATTATTGCAGCGTGAGACCGGATGTGGTTTTATATCATTATGAATCCTACAGCAGGGGAAAAACAATAAGCAGGAATCAGATAAGAAAGCAAATGGCAGCAAGGCGGAAACTTGTGAAACGCCATAAAAAGTATACATGGTATGGACTGACATACAGAGAGATGGTAAAGAAGAATGTATGAAAAGCTATCAAAAATCAATGAAAAATTACTGGATCTTTATAGAAAAGCAAATATTAAAGCATATAACAAATTAATTAGTGCTCAGAATAAGCGGCCGGTTCAGGAGGCTTTTATTCGCAATCCTCTTATCAGTATAGTGGTTCCCGTCTATAACGCGGATGAAAGTGTGCTTTCGGATTGCGTTAATTCGGTAAAGGCACAAACCTACAAGAACTGGGAATTAATCATGATTGACGATTGTTCCCCGAAGGCCGAATGCGTAAATGCCTTACATAAGTATGACAATGAACCACAAATTATCACAGGCTATCATAAAAAAAACTGCCAGATTTCTAAGACAACAAATGACTGCATAGCTCTTGCCCATGGCGAGTATATAGCCTTTATGGACTGCGATGATTTTATAGAGCCTGATGCCTTATATTATATGGTGGAGAAAGCTATCGAGGACAATGCGGACATGGTCTATACGGATGAGGATCACGTAAGCGCTGATGGTAAAATATTTTCATACCCTACCTTCAAGCCTGACTGGTCATATGATACCCTTCTTTCTCTCATGTACACAGGTCATTTTTCTATGTACAGGAAGAGCATTATAGATGTAATAGGCGGTCTAGGAGTTGGAGTTGACGGTTCTCAGGATTACGATCTTACGTTAAGGTTTGTGGAAAAAGCAAAGAAAATAAGTCATGTGCCGTATGTTATGTATCACTGGCGCGAGGGCGAAAATTCAACTTCAGGGAATCCGGAAGCGAAAGCGTATGCATACAAGGCAGCATATGAGGCTAAAAAAAGGACAATAGTGAGAAATGGCCACAATGCTGTGCTTGATTACATTCCGGAATATTATCAGACAAGGGTTACATTTTTGCCGGATAAAAATGAGACAATTAGCCTTGTATTAATCGGTGGCAATGAGAACGATTGCATTAGATTAAAGAAGAACATTGATAATCAATTGGAAAATAGCAGCAGTATAAATGTTTATTGTGAGAATAGGGAAATCGACACTGTATCATATGCCACAGTCTTAAATCGGATTTTTGATGAAGCCTCAGAAGATGTGATTATCGTTATTAACCGGTCAGAGGTTTTGTTTACAGATGATGATGTAGCATGGATAAATATTCTTGCCGGCTCCGCATGTCAGACACATGTCGGAATGTCTGTTCCTCTTATAAAATGCAGAGAAATAGTTTCTGAAGCAGGTATCGATTATAATAATTCACTAAAGACATTTGGCAGAATAGACAACGGTGTCAGATCTCCGCGGACAATGAGAATTATGCCGGTAGATGTACTTGCCGGAGGACCTGATGTATTCGCAATGAGGAAGGACGTATTTAAAAAGTATGGTGAGTTTGATACTAAGCTGACTTCTTATGGTACATTGATAGATTACTCCTTGCGTCTCCATGAAGACGGAAAGTATTGTGTGCTCAGGCCTGACGCTGTCTTTAACAAGATGAAAAAGGGCAACGCTTACGCTGTTACTAAGGATGAAGCGGCTATTATGTTGAATCGCTATAGAGACTTTGATTATGATCCTTATTACAGTAATAACTATTGCGACTTCAGGCATAATCTGAGTATTTCTTTTGCGGAAAGGATGTATATTGTCTTTCTGAAACTTGATACGGCAAGGCTTAATATTTTCAAGAGAGAACGATATAACAAGATATGGTAACGGAGAGAAAGATATTATGAAATTATATTATGGGAACAGCCACTATCATTACCCCATGCCAGTAAAGAAGGGCTTTGGTTATTATGCTGCTATGTTATATGACTTTTTGAGGCACTTAATATATTGGATGAGGTATAAACATTTAGCATTGCCGGGCAATGAGGGAACGCAGTATAAGGTAACGATTTGTGCCATTTTCAAAAATGAAGGTCCATATCTCAGAGAGTGGCTTGAGTACCATATGATGATCGGCGTAGAACATTTCTATATGTATAACAACTGCTCGGATGATGATTATTTGACGATATTGAAGCCGTATATCGATGATAATATTGTTACCTTAATAGATTGGCCAAAGCTGCATGAAATCGGAAAGGTTTTTTTAAATACAAGATTTTCTGTCTATAGGATAGATAAGAACCCTACTTTTTTTCACTTCTTTTATGGTGAATATAAAGGTATGAAGTATCCTGTTGTAAATATGTTTGGCCACCTGACAACAAGAACGGATGAACAGAGGTATACAGGCGATCATCCGCCTATACAGTTAAATCATTATGTGAAAAAATGTTGGAGGTTTATATGAAGAGCATTAAGAAAGACTCAATAATTATTGCGCTCATTTTTGCGCTTTTTGTGTCGATACTTGTACCGTGTCATGTATTTGCGGGAGACACAAAGACGGTATCCTTGCAGGGAACGTACAAGCAGACGAGCGCGAGAAAAATGCTTACCATGATCAATAATTTCAGAACCGGCGATGATTCATGGCAGTATGATGAGAAGGGCAATAAGGAAGTGATTATCGGACTTAAGAAGCTAAAATATGATTACGGCCTTGAAAAGCTTGCCATGCGTCGCGCGATGGAGATAGCCGTTCAGTTTTCCCACACCCGTCCGGCAGGCGGTGAGGTGTACGGCATGTCTATCCATGTCTTTGGTGAAAATATCGGATATGGATATGGCATGTATCAGACCACAAAGGAAATATTTGAGGGCTTTAAGGAGACCGGAGAAAAATATCCCGGTCAGGGCCACAGAAGAAATATGCTCCGTAAGGATATCACAGCTGTAGGCATTGCCCATCTCAAAATAAACGGATATGACTTCTGGGTCCAGGAATTCGGTGAATCCACCGGAGTAAAGAAAACAAAGGCTCTTGATGGAGCAGGCAAATGCAGGGTCACCGTTATGTCCGACACTATAACCGGCTATGGTAAGGTAAAGAAGAAAAAGACCATAAAGCTGTCGACAAGTGTAGTCTCATCGGGAATCCCGCTATACACATCAACGAAAGGAAAAAAATAATGATACTTGACGCGCTGATTGACGCGATAGTCGATACCGCACGCCTTCTGCCATTTTTATTTGTAACATATCTTTTAATGGAATATCTTGAGCATTTTTCAGAGGAAAAGACAGAAAAATGGCTTAAGGGCGCCGGACGCTTGGGGCCCGCCATAGGAGCGGCAGCGGGAGTCCTTCCCCAGTGTGGTTTTTCCGCTGCAGCGGCGAGTCTCTTCTCGGGAGGCATAATTTCGGTCGGAACCCTGCTTGCAGTATTTCTTTCCACGTCTGACGAGATGCTCCCTATATTCATATCCGAGCAGGTCGCGCCGGGGAGACTCGGAAAGATACTTCTTCTGAAGGCAGCTGTCGGGGCTATAACAGGATTTTTTATAGATTTTCTTGTAAATAAGCTTCACCCGAGGATTAACAGCAAGAAGCGTATTCGCGATCTCTGCGAGCGCGAGCACTGTGGCTGTGAGGATGATGAAGACGAGGAAGCGGAAGCAGAGTCCGCAGCCGGTGGACACTCTCATGAGAACCATGGCCACGGCTTCCTTCATATAGCAAAGCCTGCCCTCTCCCATACCCTTCAGATTTCACTTTTTATTTTCATAATTACCACAGCGATTACCCTTCTCGTTGAAGGCATCGGTGAGGAAGCCATAGGCTCATTTCTAAGCGGGGAGCCTGTGCTTGGGGTTTTTATGGCGGCTCTTATAGGTCTTATACCTAACTGCGCGGCGAGTGTCGCTTTAACCGAGCTTTTCTTAAAGGGGATGCTTTCGGCGGCCCAGATGATAGCGGGGCTCCTTGTTGGAGCCGGCGTGGGACTCCTTGTGCTTTTCAGGACAAACGATCATCCGAACGAGAACCTGGTTATTCTGCTGATGCTTTATGCGTCCGGAGTAGTTTGGGGTCTGATTTTTGAAGGCCTGGGAATTGTTCTGTAGATATCCGAAAATTGTTTTGGTTATGGGTTGAAATCTAAGCCTTAAAGAATTATAATGGTTGTAAACATTAAAGACCTGCAGAACTACGTAATGTAATGTAGCGGTTCGACAACCGAACCGCAGTTTAGGGTGCTGTGCGATGCACGGAAAGAGGTCATATGAAAGGTTATATGAATACTGATATTGGCGAGGTCGCCATATCACAGGACGTCATTGCTAACTACGCCGGTTCCGCGGCATGTGAGTGCTTCGGTATCGTCGGTATGGCTATTGTAAGCGTAAAGGATGGCATTTCAACCCTGCTCGGACGCGAGAATTTAAGCAAGGGTGTTGAGGTTTCCGTCAACGCTAACAATGAGATCAAAATCAAGCTCCATGTAATCATTGCCTATGGGGTGAATATTTCTACTGTATGCGATAATCTTGAGGAAAATGTGCGCTATAAGGTCGAGAAATCAACCGGCATGAAGGTGAGGAAAATCACCGTGTATGTTGAAGGTGTCAGGGTGACTGAACAATAACATTTGGAGGAAAATTCAGTGACAGTTAATAATATAGACGCCGTCATGCTGCGTAACGCTTTCCTTGCAGCTGCGGCAAGACTTGAGTCCCAGAAGGAAAGGATAAATGAGTTAAATGTCTTCCCGGTACCGGACGGTGATACGGGAACGAATATGACGCTCACGATTATGTCCGCGGCTAAGGCGGTTTTAGAGCTCGGCGAGGATGGCGGCGCTACTGTAGAAGCACTTTGCAAGGCTATGTCCGGTGGATCTCTTCGCGGCGCGAGAGGAAATTCGGGTGTAATTCTCTCTCAGCTTTTAAGGGGCTTTACCCGTGAAATAAAGGGCGACCCTGACCATATAGATGTTCACGCTCTCGCAAGAGCCATGAACAGGGCGGCTGACACAGCCTACAAGGCAGTCATGAAGCCTAAGGAAGGCACAATCCTTACCGTTGCCAGAGGCGGAGCCGATAAGGCTCTTGAGATAGAGAACACAACGGATGATGTTGTAGAGTTTCTATCTCAGATAGTCAATCATATGAGTAAGGTTCTTGATTCAACCCCTGACCTTCTCCCTGTTCTTAAGGAGGCAGGTGTAGTTGATTCGGGAGGTACCGGACTTCTTGAGTGTATGAAGGGTGCTCTTGACCTTATTTCCGGAAAGGACGTTCCTCTCGCCACAGGAGAAGAGAAGAGCGAAAGCGAGAAGGAAGCCGCTTCGAGATATCAGTATAACGCTTCATTTGTAATAAACAGCGGAAAGCAGTTTACAAGCGCCGATGAGATAGACCTCAAGCATGAGCTTGACAACATGGGAAGGAATTTAGGCTATGATTCCATTTCCGATGTCAAGGTTAATGATAAGGAAGTTACTGAAGAAAAGAATGATAGCTCTGCGTCTGCCGCAGCTGCTGCTGAGCCGGAAGCGCCATCAGAGCACAAGGAGAATGGATTTATTTCCGTTTCAGCCGGAGCGGGACTTACGGGAGTTTTCAAGAATCTTGGTGTTGACTACGTCATAGAGGGCGGTCAGACCATGAATCCTAGTACCGAGGATATGTTAAACGCTATCTCAAAGGTTAACGCTGACAATATCTTCATTTTCCCTAACAACAAGAATATTATTCTTGCCGCGAACCAGGCTCGTGATCTTACTGAGGATAAGAAGATATTCGTTATCCCTTCGAAGACTGTACCTCAGGGAATCACAGCACTTCTTGGCTTCGTTGAGGGAGATGATCCGGAGAAGAATGCCGAGAACATGACCGAAGAGATGAAGAATGTGAAGACCGGCGAGATTACTTACGCGGTTCGTGACACTTCTATAGACGGTAAGGCCATCAAGAACGGTGATATCATGGGAATCGGAGATGAGGGAATCATTTCCGTGACAAGATCGGTTACCGAGACCGCCAAGGATATGATTTCTCATATGGTTGACGGAGATTCAAGCCTTATTACTCTCTACTATGGAGCCGATGTCAAGGAAGAGGATGCCGAGGCTCTTAAGAGCGAGATAGAGGCAGCCAACTCCGGCATCGAAGTCGAGATGACAAACGGTGGCCAGCCGGTATACTACTATATTATATCTGTGGAATAAAAAATATGTTGACAGCCGACATTTAATATGTTATAATCTTAAACCGTGCAGGCAATGCACGGTTTATTTTATCCTTTTCCCAGTCCGTGGAGACTCCGACCCGGACTTAGACAAGGACATATCATTTACGAAAGGAGACTACTAATGGTAACAAAGGAAAGAAAAGCTGAGATCATCAAGGAATTCGGCAGAACCCCGGAAGATACAGGATCACCTGAGGTTCAGATCGCCCTCCTCACAGAGCGTATCAATGAGCTTAATGCTCATCTCGCTGTTAACAAGAAGGACTTCCATTCAAGAAGAGGACTTCTTAAGATGGTTGGTGCTAGAAGAAGACTTCTCTCTTACTATCAGAAGAAGGATCTTGAAGGCTACCGTAAGCTTCTTGGCCGTCTTGGTTTAAGAAAGTAATCAAATTTTTAAGTCAAACACACATTTACCGTACCATTATAAGATGGTACGGTTTTTTCTTGCCAACTTGCCGGTGAAATGATATAATCATAGAAGAAAATACAGGGAGGGGCCGCTATGAACAAGAACCCTAAGATACTTATTGCCGCGCTTACTATAGTTACAAGCATTTTCTCGATTCTTCCTGCAAATACAAATACTGCGTACGCAGCGGTTACAGGCGAAAAAAAAGATGAATTTTCAGAAATTCTTGATGATTACGAGGATTATGTCGAGTACTACTATTATCTGGACTATGACGCAGATAAGATGAAGAACGAAACCTTGAATGACGCCTCAAATGACTGGAGCGAGGAGCAGCTGCTCAAGGATTACTTCTCTAAGCTCGATCCGTGGAGCGGATATTTTACCGTACCGGATTACAGTGAGTTAACTGACTCCATGAGTGGCTCTTTTTTTGGCATAGGCGCTACTGTTGAGAAAAGTGATAAGCCCAAGGGTATAAAAATTGTAAAAACCTTGGCAGAGAGTCCCGCCAAGAAAGCAGGCCTTAAGGCCGGTGATGTTATTGTTAGGGTTGATGGCATGGATGTAACCGGGATTGACCTTGATGAGGGAGTTGCTCTTATGCGGGGCGAGAAGGGTACTACAGTGAAGGTCACATATAAAAGAAAGAATTCTGCCGGTAAATACAGAAGCAAGACCGTAACCATAACTCGCGATGAGATAAAGGTTGATACGGTATCAACAAAGTATTACAAGACCTATAAGGTTGGCTATGTAAGGGTTACTGATTTTGGCGAGAGAACAGACGAAGAGTTTGATTCGGCTATAACGAAGCTAGCTAAAAAGGGTATGAAGGGACTCGTAATTGACCTTCGCGACAATCCGGGCGGATATATTGATACCGCTGTCAACATGGCAGGACGAATACTCCCGGCGGATACGCTTGTAACTACGTTGCGTGATAAAAACGGAGGCGAGGAGGTTTATACCACGCCGGAAAGCGACAATAACGGTAAGGATAAAACCGTAAATGTTCCTATTGTAATCCTCATTAATGAGAATAGCGCCAGCGCGTCAGAGCTCCTTACGGGATGCCTTATGGATGACTATGATGATATAGAGGTAATTGGCACAAGGAGCTATGGCAAGGGAGTAGCTCAGGGCTTTCTTCCTGATGGTGAATATGTAAATGGTGAGAGAATATTAAAAGGATATGTAAAGCTTACAACTGCCGGATATTTTACGCCATCCGGCCTCAGCATACACGGGATAGGCATAAAGCCTGATATTACGGTTAAGAACACGAAAACCTCCACCGGAAAGATTGTGGATAAGCAATTGAAGAAAGCAATTAAGGAATTAGAGAAGAACTGATGAAGAGTTTCTATACGTTCGCGTTCACGGCAGCAGGAGTTGTACTTGGAATGCTCGCCGGCTTCGCAGGTAAGAAGAAAAACAAATGCCGAAGATGGCTGACCCTGGTACTTGTATTCGGCATGGCTGTATGCGTCTCCCAGGCATTTGTTATGGCTGCCCTTAATGCGGCCATGGCAAATGTTTCGTATGCCGTTTTTTATATTTCCATAGACTGGCTTCTCTACTCTGTACTTGGTCTTTGTGAGGATTTTACTTTTCAGCCTCCAAGACGCGGAGTCTTTAAGAAGGTTTTCTTTTGGTACTATATTTTTGATTCCATTCTGATCGCGACCGATATTTTCACGGATATTGTGTATTCCGTCAAGGCGGTTGAGAGCAGCGGTACTATTTTTTATGTCTCTGAATTTCATTTACTGTATCAGATTCACCTTGCTGCTTCATATATTATTTCTTTTGTGATTGGCATAGTCCTTGTAAGCAAGCTTTTTAAGGTTTCAACTATTTACTGGGATAAATATATCCTTATGCTTGCTGGCTTTGTGATCGTGCTTATTCTTGATGCCCTGTATGTATTTTCAGACAGACTGATTGACTACTCTGTTATAGGCTACGCCCTCGCGGGAGTATTATTTTACTACGATGTGGATGTCTATAAGCCGCGAGTACTTTTAGGGAAAATGTTCCGCGGAATAGCGGATAATGAGTGCGACGCCATTTTGCTTTTTGACACCGACAATAACTGCATTTACATAAATGAACGGGCTAAGCAGTTTTTCAGAATATTTGATGGGGAGCTTGACAGATGCTATGAGGCCATGGAGGAGCTGCTCTCTAAGAGCCATATAGACAGAACCACAGATTATTATAATATTATTTGCGCAACGAAGATAGAGGGCGTGAAATTTCACCTTGATATAGAATTTCACAGGCTTCGAAGATCAGGGCGTGAAATAGGCTACTACTACCACATCCAGGACAAGACAGCGGATATAGAGGCGCTTGAGAAGGGAAAATACCTGGCGAGCCATGACAGTCTCACGGGATTATACAACAGGGATGAATTCTATCACCTTGTACGAAAGAGGCTGAATGAGGAAAAAGAGACGGAATTCTGCGTTGTGGCGGCCGATGTAAAGGACTTTAAACTCTTAAATGATGTATTCGGTTCACACAACGGTGATGTGGTATTACAGAAAATATCTGATTTCCTGAGAGGCTTTTTCGACGATTCAGCCTTTGTATGCAGGATAACAGGCGACAGGTTCTGTGCCTTCTTACGGCGTGATGATTTTGATGAAGCCGCGCTGAAGCGGGATGTGGTTAAAATATTGGATGTTAACGATATAAATTATCCATTGAGTATTCAGTTTGGCGTCTATTTCATAGATGATACGGAACTCGCTGTTTCTCAAATGATTGACCGTGCCTTTATGGCGATTGCCGAGAATAAGGAAGACCTGAGGAACAGGATTTTTTACTATGACTCGGAGACTAAGGAAAAACGCTATTTTGAACAGCGTCTCACAGGCGACCTGCTTGATTCGATAGCGAAGGGTGAGTTAAAGATTTTTGTTCAACCTCAGTGTACTGCTGATGGTAAGATACGCGGAGGTGAAGCCCTCGTCAGATGGGATCACCATTCGGAGGGAATGCTGAATCCCGAGAAATTCATTCCGCTTTTTGAACGTAACGGGATGATATCTTATATAGACCGCTACATATGGGAAATGGCGGCCAAGACCCTTAGAAAGTGGAAGGACAGCGGCTTTGCGGACAGGTATCTCTCTGTAAATATTTCGCCAAGGGATTTTTACTTTGTCGATATTTATGATGAATTCCATAATCTGGTAAAGAAGTACGATATAGCTCCGTCTCAGCTGAAGCTTGAGATAACCGAGACATTTATGATAAATGATATTGACAGGAAGCAGTTTATCCTTGATGAGCTACATAAGGATGGCTTCATTATTGAAATGGATGATTTCGGCTCGGGGTATTCGTCTCTGAATCTGCTTAAGAACCTGCCTGTTGATGTGCTGAAGCTTGATATGGGCTTCCTATACAAGGCTCGCGATATGGACAGGTGCAGGAAGATTATAAGAATAATGATTGAGCTCGCGAAGGAGCTTGATATGACTGTCATCTGCGAGGGAGTTGACGATGAGTCCCAGGTTCATTTCCTTGACAGCGTAGGATGCGACATTTACCAGGGATATTATTTCTCGAAGCCGGTTCCCCTGTCTAATTTTGAGAACCTGCTTGATATCCCCGCAAAGTTGTGATTGTTGCCAACTCTCCCAGCCGTATGGCTGGGAGAGTTGGCAACGGCTAAGGATTGCCGTAGGCAATCCAGAATATTTTTCTTGATATCCCCCCAAATATGTGCTATAATGGCCTATGGATTTTGCGAGAAATGTAAATATAAAGGAGATACTATGTTCAAGAGTTTCAGCATGGAGCTTGCGGGCCGTACGCTTACAGTAGATATAGGCAGAGTGGCTAAGCAGGCTAACGGTGCCGCATTCATGCATTACGGCGATACTACTGTGCTTTCTACCTGCACAGCTTCTGACGCGCCTCGCGAAGGCGTTGATTTCTTCCCACTTTCAGTTGAATATGAAGAGAAGATGTACGCGGTAGGTAAGATACCGGGCGGATTTAATAAGAGAGAGGGCAAGGCTTCCGAGAACGCTATCCTTACATCCAGAGTAATCGACCGTCCTATGCGTCCTCTTTTCCCTAAGGATTACAGGAATGACGTAACACTTAACAACCTCGTTATGTCCGTTGACCCTGAGTGCTCACCTGAGCTTACGGCTATGCTTGGTTCAGCTATCGCTACATGTGTAAGTGACGTTCCTTTTGACGGTCCTTGCGCCATGACCCAGGTTGGCCTTGTGGATGGACAGTTCGTGCTTAATCCTACAGAGAAGCAGCAGGTTGTATCAGACCTTAAGCTTACAGTAGCTTCTACGAGAGATAAGGTTATCATGATAGAAGCCGGCGCTAACGAACTCCCTGAGGAGCGTATGATTGAGGCTATTTATAAGGCTCATGAGCAGAACCAGGAAATAATTAAGTTTATTGATAAGATTGTAGCCGAGTGCGGTAAGCAGAAGGCAGAGTATACCAGCTACGCTGTACCTGCTGACTTTATGGAGGCTATCAAGGCCGAAGTACCTCAGGATGAGATGGAGAAGGCTGTATTTACCGATGACAAGCAGACCCGTGAGGCGAATATTTCAGCTATTACCGAGAGACTTGCCGAGAAGTTTGCCGACAGAGAAGACTGGCTTCCATTCTTAGGTGACGCCGTTTACCAGTATCAGAAAAAGACAGTCCGTAAGATGATTCTTAAGGACCACAAGCGTCCGGATGGCCGTGAGATCAAGCAGATCAGACCGCTTGCAGCTGAAGTAGATATCGTTCCTCGCGTTCATGGTTCAGCTATGTTCACCAGAGGTCAGACTCAGATTTGTGACGTAGTTACACTCGCTCCTCTTTCTGAGGTTCAGAAGGTCGAGGGACTTAACTCTGAGATCACATATAAGAGATATATTCACCAGTATAATTTCCCTGCTTACTCAGTAGGCGAGACTAAGGTTTCAAGAGGACCGGGCCGTCGCGAGATAGGCCATGGCGCACTGGCTGAGAGAGCCCTTCTCCCTGTAATTCCATCAGAGGAAGAGTTCCCTTATACAATCCGTGCCGTATCTGAGACCTTCGAGTCTAACGGCTCAACCTCTATGGGTAGTACATGCGCAAGCTGTATGGCCCTTATGGCAGCAGGTGTTCCTATTAAGAGAATGGTTGCCGGCATTTCCTGCGGTCTTGTAACAGGCGATACTGACGATGACTATATAGTACTTACCGATATTCAGGGTCTTGAGGATTTCTTCGGAGACATGGACTTTAAGGTAACCGGTACAACTGAGGGTATTACTGCAATCCAGATGGATATCAAGATTCATGGTCTTACCCGTCAGATTGTTGAAGAAGCTATTTACAGGGCCAGAGAAGCTAGATTCTTCATCATGGATACCTGCATGAAGCCGGCTATCAGCGCTCCTCGTCCTACTGTAAATGAGTACGCTCCTAAGATTGAGCAGATTTCTATAAACCCTGATAAGATCGGTGATGTCGTAGGTCAGAAGGGTAAGGTTATAAATGAAATCATTGCCCGCACAGGTGTTAAGATTGATATCACAGACGATGGCAATGTAAGCATTTGCGGCACCGACAAGGCTATGATCGCTGAAGCTAAGCGCCTTATCGAGCTTATTGCGAGTGACTTTGAGGAAGGTAAGATTTACACCGGTAAGGTTGTATCCATTAAGGACTTCGGCGCTTTCATAGAGTTCGCTCCTGGTAAGGAAGGCATGGTTCATATAAGCAAGATCGCGAATGAGCGTATCAACCATGTTGAGGATGTACTTACTCTCGGTGACGAGGTTAAGACCGTATGCCTCGGTAAGGACAGGATGGGCAGAATCTCCTTCTCCATCAAGGACGTACCTGCGGATAAGTAATTTATAAAAGAATAAGATTATTAATATTGGTCTTTCCGTGTCTGGCTCCACGAAGTGGTGCCTATTGTCGTAGAGAGGGGCCCACCGCAAAGCGGTGGGAGAGTTGGCTACGACTAAGGATTGCCATAGGCAATCCAGTAATAGACTCGGAAAGAGGGACGAGTTTATAGAAGAATAATATATTTTATATTGTGTCCGGTCTAAATTTATGATATAATCTCAGCTGATAGATGCGTAACCAAAACGTAACCATCTGACTCAGCTGAGTATGCATCTGTAGCTCAGCTGGATAGAGCACCGGCTTCCGAAGCCGGGTGTCGTGGGTTCGAATCCCGTCAGATGCATATTGAAACACACATTTATGTGTGTTTCTGCGCTGTTATGGAAAGAGTATTTAAAGTCCGCATGCCGCGGAGGGAAGAGGAAAATCAAAATTGAAAAGAATCATCACCGGCGGAGCCGGATTCATCGGAAGCAATTTCATCTATTACATGCTTAACCTCCATCCTGAGGACGAATTTATCTGTCTCGATAAACTCACCTACGCCGGGAATCTTGAAAATCTCACAGAAGCCCTCGAGCATAAGAATCTTAAGTTTGTTAAGGGTGATATAGCTGACAGAAAGTTTATCTATGACCTCTTTGAGGCTGAGAAGCCTGATCAGGTCATTAATTTTGCCGCTGAATCGCACGTAGACCGTTCTGTTCTCTATCCGGATGAATTCCTGAATACTAATATCATGGGAACAGGTGTCCTTCTTGATGCCTGCCGTAAGTATGGAAATATTCGTTTCCACCAGGTATCAACCGATGAAGTCTATGGCGACCTGCCGCTTGACAGACCTGACCTCTTCTTTACCGAGAAGACGCCGCTTCACGCTTCAAGCCCTTATTCGGCTTCGAAGGCAAGCGCTGACCTCATAACCCAGGCATACCATAGGACATACAACCTGCCGGTTACCATTTCACGCTGCTCAAATAACTATGGCGCTTATCAGTTCCCTGAGAAGCTTATTCCTCTTATGATCTGGAACGCCGAGCATGACAAGCAGCTTCCCGTATACGGGGAAGGAAAGAATGTCAGAGACTGGCTGTACGTGGAAGATCACTGCCACGCGATTGATCTGATTCTCGAGAAGGGTAAGATTGGCGAGGTTTACAACATAGGTGGTCACAATGAGAAGACAAATATGGAAGTTGTGACCATGATCCTTGAGAAGACCGGCAAGAGTACGGACTTAATCAAGCATGTAACTGACAGACCGGGCCATGACAGGCGTTACGCTATAGACCCGACGAAGATCCATGATGAGCTTGGCTGGGAGCCTGAGACTCCGTTCGCTAAGGGAATTGTTTACACCATAGAC
This sequence comes from uncultured Eubacteriales bacterium, assembly GCA_900314885.1. Taxonomy (GTDB): domain Bacteria; phylum Bacillota; class Clostridia; order Lachnospirales; family Lachnospiraceae; genus Catonella. Next base: position 63,210 of record OMWY01000009.1, on the reverse strand, counting down.
TGGTACCTGTCTCATAACGAATGGATGGAGCACATCATGAACGGCTCCTACGACAAGTATTACGAGACCATGTACAAGGATCGCGAACATAAATTCGCAAGATAAATAAAAAGACGGCTTGTTAGCCGTCTTTTTATTTCCTGGCAACTGACACCGCAGGTCCGGTCGCTGTCTCAACGACCGTCACTGTACAGACATCATACTTGCCATTAGCTATCTCCGCGATAATATAGGTCTTGCCGGGAGACTTGGCAACTACCTTACCGGTAGCACTAACTGTAGCAACTTCAGGATTTGTGCTTGAAAATACAGCCTGCTCAGTGGTTGTATTAGGCTTCAAAATAACCTGAAGTGTCTTACGTTTGCCGACTTCAAGAGTCAGGTTACTGAGCGTGATCTTAACACTGATAGCCGGCGGTCCGACTGTTACCTTGCACTTAAAGGTAAGGTCATCCTTTGACTTGCTGTCATTTAATGTAACGGTGATGGTAGCTTCACCAACCTTATTAGCAGTGACCTTTCCGGTTTTATCGACGCCTGCTACATCGGTATCACTGGATTTGAAGGACGCTTTCTGCGTCTCTGCCATATTGAACACCTTAAGAGTGAAGTTGTCATCTGTTACCAAAGACAGTTCGGTAACGTTCAACTTTGGCTCACTCGCACTTGATGTCGTCAGTACCTCCCCGGCGTATGCCTTTGTCGCAAACAGCGCAGGTGACAACATGACCGTGAGAAGAACCAGACATGACAGGGCCGCTTTTTTAATGAAATTTTTCATACGACACCTCCGTCTGTCTTTAAGCACCTTTATTGTAACACCGCTTTATGTCAAGATTAAGTCACTAATGCTACAAAAGTGATAAAAATTGTTGTCCATTTTGACTTGAAATAATCACGATTTTCGTATAAGATAATCATAGATAAAGCAGGAGGATACAGAATGTCTAAGATATTAATCGCTGATGACAATGAAGATATTACAAAGGTACTTGCTGCCTACGCGAAGAAAGAAGGATACGATCCCGTCATAGCCTCCGACGGCGAGCAAGCCCTCGATTTATTTGATAAAGAAGAACCCGTATGCGTCCTTCTCGACGTTATGATGCCAAAGGTAGACGGCTACGAAGTCTGCCGCAAGATAAGGTCTAAGTCAAACTGCCCTGTTATCCTGGTCACGGCCCGCGGCGAAGACTTTGAAAGAATTATGGGACTTGACATCGGAGCTGATGACTATATCGTCAAGCCATTTTCACCCAGCGAGGTTATGGCCCGCGTGAGGGCAGTACTTCGCCGTGTAGATGGTGGAAATGTGGGCACGCAGAGCTCAAACGGCGACAAGGTCCTTAAGATCGATAACCTCGAAGTCAACCTCGATGAGTACCAGGTCACTATCGGAGGTGAGAAGGTTCGCCTTACGAAGAAGGAAATAGAGACCATGTGGACATTGGCAGGCAACCCGAACAGGGTGTTTACAAGAGACAATCTCCTTGATACCCTCTGGGGCTACGATTACTACGGTGACGGAAGAACCGTTGACTCCCATATCAAGAGGCTCCGTCAGAAGATAGATAAGGTCGACCACCCTAACTGGGCCATCAAGACCATCTGGGGCGTCGGTTACAAATTTGAATACGAAGGAGCCGCCGGCAAATGAAGAGCGGTGACAGAACCTTAATTAAAAGGATAAAAGTGGCAATCCATGACCACAGCCTGATGTTCGTGATGTTCAGAAATTATGCTGTGGTCATGGTAATTTTCGCCTTGCTTACAGGTATCCTCTTCATCCAGATGTTTTCGAGGATAATTACTAACAGTAACAAGAGTCAGCTTGAAAAGCAGGCGAGCCGTATAGCAAACAGGGTATCGGAATTTGTTCAGGATGACGATTATATAACCTACCCATCATTTCTTGAAGTGCTCGAGGAGACCGAGGCAAATGACGTGTGGATCATCTCCAATCCGTCAAATCCCATGAAGAGCGCTTACGCGAATGTGTCGCTGTCATCGGCGCAGCGCAATGAGGTTGCCGGGCTTCTCAGTAAAATATACAGCGGAAAAGCCGCGTCCACGGCGAAATATTCGAGGACCTATGAGGGCAATTATGTATTTGCAGGCGCCCCCATAAAGAATGTCAAGGGCGATGTGGTAGGAGCCGTCCTCTTTAACCAGAAGGAAGAGACCGAGCAGGCCATTTTACAGCAGGGAATCAGGACTGTTACGATGTCCGCTTTATTAGCTCTGCTTGTGTCGGGAATTATTGCCATATTCTTTGCGAGAAGCCTCACGAGGCCTATTTTGAAAATGAGGAAGACGGCCCTTAAGCTTGCGGAAGGCGATTACTCAGCGAAGACCGGAATAAGGAGTAAAGGGGAGCTTGGTGACCTTGCGAGGGCTATCGATATACTTTCAGAGAGACTGAAACGGGCCGAAGAGCAGCGTAAGAAGCTTGACCAGATGCGAATTGATTTCTTTGCAAATGTTTCACACGAGCTCCGTACCCCTATCACCGTTGTAAGGGCTTACACCGAGACCCTTGCTGATGGCGTTGTTGACGATGAGGAAACGCGTCAGGAATATTACGACAAGATGCTTTCTGAAATGCAGAGCATGGAGCGTCTCGTTGGTGATCTTCTTGTCCTTTCGAAAATGCAGAACCCGGATTTTCAGATTGAACGCGAGCCGATAAATCTCGTCCAGGTATTTGACGATATTGACCGCTCAGCGAATGCTCTCGCAAAGCAGAAGAATCTCACCGTAAATCGTTCATGCCCGAAGGATGTCCTGCTGATGTACGGGGATTATGACCGGATCAGGCAGATGTTCATGGTAATAATTGACAATGCCGTTAAGTTTTCAAATGAAGGCGGGGAGATAGACATATCAATCGAAGAAGTGGATGGCAGGCCGCACTCGAAGGATTGTGACCCTGTCGGCACGAAATACGATATGGACGGCGACATTTACGAGATCCGTGACAAGAAGCTTGTAACGAAAATCCGTGACCACGGAGTCGGCATCTCAGACCAGGAGCTGCCTAATATCTTTGACAAATTTTATAAGAGCAAGCTCCGCCAGAACGCGAAGGGCTCAGGCCTAGGCCTTGCCATAGCCCGCCAGATTGCCGTGAAGCACGGCGGCACGATTTCAGTCGCCAGCAAGGTCGGCGAAGGCACCCAATTCACCTTCGAATTTGCCGAAATCTTTCCGACAGAGACTTGACAAGTGCTTCGTCGGCGAGTATAATAGATAAGTCACAGTGCCTATTGTCGTAGAGAGGAACCCACAGCTTGCTGTGGGAGAGTTGGCTACGACTAAGGTGGCACGGAATTGGAGCGGTATCGAAGTGGTTATAACGGCCCCGACTCGAAATCGGGTAGCCCCTAACAGGGCTCGTGGGTTCGAATCCCACCCGCTCCGTAATCAGAGAATCCCTTAATCAGCGCAGTATACGCTGATTAAGGGATTCTTATTGCTTCATTCTATCTATCATATAGGTATCTCGAATTATGCCGGCCTTGTTCTTACAATCTTTTCTGTTCTATATCTCTTAGCCAGAACAGGAATATGGACTCCTACCGCCCTGTTTCCAAACATAATCATGATAACCGCTATAGAGTACATAGATGCCTCTAATACGAACTCAGGTATGGTTCCGAACTGGGCGTGTTCATCCGGAAATCCGAAATAAACGCAGATAAAAGCTACGGCGAAACAGACAATCGCTAATAATTTTGCTCCTAAAGAATCATTCCTCATATACATCACCCTGCCTTTCTTGGTACTTTTCACTAATTATATCAGACAGATATTACGTGGAATTAACCTGCATTTAACCAAATTAGAGACAAATTATGAACAAACTATGAATAATGCACAAAATAACTAATTCGAAGCTGACACGTTTGTTAAAAATACACAAGACAAATTTCGCCATAAAAGAAGTCTGATTTTTTCGGATTAAAATTTTTTAAACCCCCTTGAAAGTTTCTGAGATTCTGATAGAATAAAGCGAGGTTTTGTTTTATAAACCTTACCTTACAGGAGGAAAGCAGATGAGTGAACGAAAGAAGAATCCGGATGAGTGGAAAAATGCCATGCGCTGGTTCTACGGGTACCTCGCGAAGTACCGGTGGAAGATAGGCGTTGGCCTTGTGCTTGTTACTGTGACAAGCCTTTTAGCAATCGTTAATCCGAAAATAACGGGCTACATAGTAGACGATATTATCGGAAACGGTAAGGGTATAAGTGACCGCCTCCCACTACTGCCGAAGGCGCTAATTGCGATGATTCTGGTTACTGTTGCCCAGGCCGTAATCAGGCTCATTTTCCTGTGGATGTTTGAGACCTGTTCCCAGGACACCCTCTATGATATGCGTGACGGCGTTTACAGGAGCCTCCTTCAGAAGGACTTTGCCTTCTATAACAGAAACCGTACAGGTGATCTCATGAGCCGACAGACCGGCGATATGATGGCCATCCGCCACTTCGTCGCATTTGTAATCTATCAGGTCTATGAAAATGCCCTGCTCTTCGTGATCGCCCTCGTGATGATTTTCTCTGTCGACTGGCGTATAGGCCTTGCCATGATTACGGTGCTTCCGATTACTGCCCTCATGACCTACCTTCAGTCTAAGAGCATCAAGCCGAAGTTCATGGCGGTGCGCGACCAGTTTTCTGTCTTAAATGCCCTCGCCCAGGAAAATATCAGCGGTAATCGTGTCGTCAGGGCATTCGCTAAGGAAGACTACGAGATAGAGAAGTTCGATCGCGAAAACGCAAAGTATCGTGACGCCGAGCTTGGCGCGGCAGCGGTCTGGACGAAATTTGTGCCTATATTTGAGGTTCTTGCGGGCCTCCTTACGGTTGTCCTGATGCTTGTCGGCGGTATCATGTGCGTGAAGGGTTATATGACTCTCGGAAATATGGTAATGATTAACAGTTATCTCTGGATGTTAAATAATCCGCTGCGTATGTTTGGCTGGCTCATAAATGATTACCAGCGTTTCACCACGTCAGTAGTTAAAATATACCGAACCATTTCCGAAAAGCCTGCAATCATGACTCCGCGATATCCTAAAAACACAGATAAAATTCGCGGTGAGGTTGAGTTTAAAAATGTATCCTATGTCGTAGACGGAGAGCCTGTCCTAAGGGATGTCTCATTCCATGTTAAACCGGGTGAGACCGTAGGAATATTAGGTGCCACGGGCTCAGGCAAGAGCACCATTGTAAGCCTTCTCTGCCGTTTTTATGATGTGACTGACGGCGCGGTGCTGGTAGATGGCACAGATGTGCGTGAGCTCGAGCTTCACACCCTTAGAGACGGCATAGGCATGGCTATGCAGGACGTATTCCTTTTCTCCGATACCATTGAAGGAAATATAGCCTACGGCGCTCCGGACTGTTCATTCGAGGACGTGGAATGGGCAGCGAAAATAGCTGACGCCGACGGCTTTATCCGTGAAATGCCTGAGGGCTATAACACTGTCGTGGGAGAGAGGGGAATCGGCCTCTCAGGCGGTCAGAAGCAGAGAATAGCTCTCGCGAGGGCTATTTTAAAGAAGCCGTCTATAATTATCTTAGATGATACGACGAGCGCGGTTGATATGGAGACTGAGACTCAGATTCAGCACGCCCTTAAAAAATTAAATCATGAGACGGTCTTTGTTATCGCTCAGAGGATTTCTTCCCTGAAGGATTGCGACCAGATACTGGTGCTTAAGGATGGAAGGATAGCCCAGCACGGAAATCATGATGAATTAATAAAAGAAGATGGATATTATAAGACGGTATTTAATCACCAGTACGGAAATGTGCCGGAAGAAATATTAAAGGGAGGTGAGTGACGGTATGGCAAGAAATAAAATTAACGAGGATGAAGACCTCGAAGAGAGCTTTGACGTAAACCAGCTGAAGCGCCTGTTTTCATATGTCGGCCCATTTAAAGGGAAATTAATTACCGCAGTTGTAATTATGATTATTTCGAGCGGCCTTTCCATGCTTATTCCGATATTTATGAAAAATGTCATGGATACCGTCACGGAGACGAACTTTGAAAATAAATTATCGGCTGACGCGGCGATAGAAAAAATAATTATTTACGCCCTTGCGACCCTTGCGATAACTATTATCTGCGCCTTAATTACGAGAGCCAAAATAAAGCTTACAAATGAGGCAGGGCAGGGAATTGTTTATAATTTGCGGCGTGAGCTGTTTGTGCATTTGCAGGAGCTGCCGTTTTCTTATTTTGATGACAAGCCGCACGGAAAAATTCAGGTGAGAGTGGTAAATTACGTAAATAATCTCTCTGATTTATTATCGAACGGAATTGTAAATACCATAACCGATACAATTTCCATGGTATTTATCGTAATTTTCATGCTTTATTTAAATGTGAAATTTACACTGATTGTACTCTGCGGTCTGCCTATATTAATAGCAATCGTATTATTTGTAAAAAGCCGTCAGCATAAGGCCTGGCAGATCCAGTCGAACAAGCAGTCGAATTTAAATGCCTATATAGCGGAAAGTGTAAATGGCATCCGCGTCACCCAGTCATTTGTAAGGGAGGATTATAATACCGACTTCTTTAATGACTTAAATGGCGAAGCGAGATCCGCCTGGCTTGGCGCGGTAAAATATAATTTTATTTTGCGTCCGGTAATCGATAATATAAATGTATTGTCGACAGCGATTATTTATGTGCTTGGAATAGGGTGGCTAGCTAAGGGCGACGTTGTTATAACAGTAGGACTTCTCACCGCTTTTACGGGCTATGTGGCGAGGTTCTGGCAGCCTGTCATGACTCTCGCGAGCTTCTATAATTCACTCCTGACAGCTATTTCTTATCTTGAGAGAATATTTGAAACCATCGACGCGCCTGTCGCGGTGAAGGATAAGGAAGGCGCTCGTGAAATGCCTCCGATAAAGGGAGATGTTGAGTACAGGGACGTCCATTTCGCTTACGATGACGGTGTTGAAATATTGCACGGCGTATCCTTTGATGTGAAGGCGGGAGAGAGCTACGCTATCGTAGGACCGACTGGAGCAGGCAAGAGCACGATTGTAAATCTCCTAAGCCGCTTTTATAATGTCACGTCCGGTGGAGTTTATGTTGACGGAATCAATATAGAGGACGTAACGATTCATTCGCTCAGAACCCAGATGGGCGTAATGATGCAGGACAGCTTCATATTTTCAGGGACAATTATGGATAATATCCGCTACGGAAATATGGAGGCGAGCGATGAGGATGTAATAAGGGCCGCTAAGACAGTCTGCGCTCATGATTTTATTATGGGGCTTGAGGATGGCTATAATACCCAGGTAAATGAACGCGGCTCTAGGCTTTCGGCAGGACAACGGCAGCTCATTTCATTCGCACGAGCCGTGCTTGCCGATCCTAAGATTCTTATACTTGATGAGGCAACGGCTGCGATAGATACCGAGACCGAGATTCTCCTTCAGAAGGGCCTTTCCGAGATGCTAAAGGGAAGGACGAGCTTTATTATAGCTCACCGTCTTTCCACTATAAGGAACGCCGACTGCATTATGTACGTGGATCACGGTGAAATAGTGGAGAAGGGCAGCCATGAGGAGCTTATGAAAAAGAAGGGTGGAGCATACAGGGCTCTGTATGAATCGCAGTATGATTTCCTAGTGTCTGGCTCGCCCGCAGGGCGTGCCTGACTCGGGATAAATTGAACAAGGGTAGAATAAAATGACATCAATACTTATCGCAATCATATACCTGGCATTCATATCGCTGGGCCTGCCGGACAGCATGCTCGGGAGCGCCTGGCCTACTATTTACAAGGAATTCGGTGTAAATGTATCGTGGATGGGAATCATTTCCATGATTATATCAGCAGGTACCGTTGTATCAAGCCTTAATTCAGATAAGCTCACGAAGCGCTTTGGAGCAGGCAAGGTTACAGTCGCAAGCGTTGCCCTTACAGCGCTTGCTCTTTTAGGCTTTTCATTCAGCCACTCATTTATATCTCTCTGTATCCTGGCTATCCCTTATGGCCTCGGAGCCGGAAGCGTTGACGCTGCCTTGAATAATTACGTCGCCCTCCACCTTGAAGCGAAGCACATGAGCTGGCTTCACTGCATGTGGGGCCTTGGCGCCCTTACCGGCCCTGTTATTATGGGAGCGGTTTTATCAGCGAACAGGCCATGGAATATGGGCTATCGGATTGTAGGAATTATTCAGCTTGTTATTGTCGTAATTATTTTTGTAAGCCTTCCTAAATGGGAAGCGAGCGAGGAAAAGGACATAGAGGATAAGGGCTTAGAGAAGCGGGAGCCTATTCCCCTTCATAAGCTTGTGAGACTTCCGGGCATTAAAAATGTCATGCTCTCATTTTTCTGCTATTGCGCTATAGAGCAGACGGTAATGGGATGGGGCAGTACATACCTTGTGCTTGAGAAGGGCGTAGATGAGACAACGGCTGCGAAGCTAGCCGTATTATTTGTAATCGGAATTACTATAGGCCGCGCTCTTAATGGATTTCTTGCCATTAAGTTTAACGATGTGCAGCTTATTTATATGGGATTTACTTTAATAAGCATAGGGGTTGTATTATTATTCCTGCCATTTTCAAATATGGTATCCTTTATAGCGCTTATTATTGTAGGCCTTGGCTGCGCTCCGGTTTATCCGTGCTTTATTCACTCGACTCCCGAGCTCTTTGGGGAGGATATGTCTCAGGCTGTAATAGGTGTCCAGATGGCTAGCGCCTATGTGGGCGTTGTTGTAATGCCTCCGCTTTTTGGCTTCCTCGCGAAGGCACTTTCCTTCCGCCTCTTCCCATATTATATCCTGATTCTTGAGCTCATTATGGTATTTGTTTATTCCGACCTCAGAGGAAAGAAAACAGGGGGTCAGTCTTCATAAGTTGTCGTAGAAGGGGACCCACGAAGTGGGGGAGTTGGCTACGACTAAGTAAGCGCAAAGCACTTACAGCCCGCACGCGTAGCGGTGGATAAAAACTTTATGGGGTTCCTGACCCCCGTATGTACTTTTAGCATTCTCTTTGTCTTTAATAAGTTTGATTTCGGAAATTACTGGTTTAAAACAGGCACTCCGACATTTCTTATTAATGCGCTTAGCTATACCAATATTAAAATGCAGGACCTTGCCGAAGGTGTGACAGCATCAGAAGAGGAAATGTAATATTGAAGTCTTTAAAGAAATAAAGGAGGAACCTGATATGTGTGAGGCGTTCAATACATTGATGAAACCTGAACTTGATGCGGCTAGGGCATATGATAATGCAGAGAATTTGGTTAAGTACGTTGAAAATGCAGCAGATGGATTTTCGGTTACAATAGATGAAGCTTGCAGTAGGCTGGGTGTGACTGTCGATCAATACAGAGTGGCGAAGAAGCTTCTTGAGAAAGAAATGGTTGCATCATAAGATATTGACAATTAATGCACTTTTATAAGGAGACAGATTTTATTCTGTCCCCTTACTCTCATGCGGGACAGATTTTAATCTGTCCCCTTACCCTTTGACTAATTTTCTCTCTATCCACCCTGCAAGTTCGGTGAAGTTCCGCATGAGGGATTCCTCAGCTATCGCGAAGACTACGGTCAGCATTACGCATGGCGTTGAAATGGACTGGAGGGAGAAGAGGCTGTCCAGGAATGACGCGGTGAAAATAAATCCCGCGAGGCAACCAATAAATACCCAATTCCTGTAGGTGTTCCTAGGCTTGCATAATCTGAAGAGGATTAGGAAGCCTACGATTGAGAGGAGATAGGTACTTGCCGTAGAGACATCGCTTTCCGCTATATGAAATACCTGTCCGAATATTACCATTGAGGCTATGCATAAAAATGATGTAAGCGCCGCCGGTAGGGATTTCAGTATAGTCTCCCGCATAAAGTGATTTTTCTGCTTCGTATCGTTAGGCTCAAGAGCTAACAAAAATGCCGGAAGTCCGATATTAAAGGCAGAAATAAGACTAATCTGCGACGGGTTGAGCGGATATTTAAATGTATTAATTATAGAGAATATCGCAAGGAACATCGAAAATAAATTCTTGTATAAGAATAATATCGCTGACCTTGTGATATTATTTATGTCCTGCCTGCCTTCCGCAATAATATCCTTCATGTGCGAAAAATCAGAATCAAGAAGGACAGTCTGGGCGGCACTTCTCGCCGCGTCACTTCCTGTTCCCATGGCGATAGAGCAGTCCGCCTCCTTCATGGCGAGAATATCATTTACACCGTCTCCCGTCATAGCGGTAAATTTACCTGTACCCTTTATAGCCTTAACAAGCTCGCGTTTCTGCTCAGGCTTTACACGGCCGAAAATAGTATATTTTCTGACGGCGTTTTCGTAATCATAGGAATTATTTAACGTCGAAGCGTCTATATATTTATCAGCGTTATTAATTCCGACCGACCTCGCGACAGCGGAAACAGTCACAGGATTATCACCCGAAATAACCTTTATTTCAACCTCCTCGTCCTGCAAATATTTAAATGTCTCGATTGCGCCGTTTCTTATCCCGTTTTCGAGAGCGATAAATAATAATGGCTCTGCGTTCTTATTTTTCTCATCCATAGGCTGAGACTTTAAAATTCTCACAAAGGCAAGAACTCTCTGGCCGGCTTCGGCAGGGCCTTCGACGAGAGGCGCATTTTTCTCTAATATATCTTCACCCAGTAAAAATTCCGGAGCGCCGAGCCTGTAAATATATTCACCGGTCTCAATTTCCGAATATTTTAATTTAGAAGAAAATGATGTGATTTTTACTATATTTTCTATTTTATCTTCCTCCGTAAAATATGAGCGGAGGGCTTCCATGGTGGCGTTAGTGTCATCCATGGAACTAATGTATCGCGCGAGAAGAAGCTTATTTTGCTCATCCGAGCCCGAAGAATCAGATGAATCAACAGGAAGAGATATATCCGTTACGTTCATCTTATTGTCGGTAATTGTTCCCGTCTTATCGACGCAGAGGACATCAACTCTCGCAAGGGTCTCTGTGCTTCTCATATCGTGGAGAAGGACATGCTTTGTCGCGAGTCTCGCTGCGGAGAGGGCAAGGGCTATCGTAACGAGGAGATATAAGCCTTCAGGAATCATGCCTATTACTGCCGCCACCATCGAAACAACAGAATCCTTGTATGAAAGATCATTTACATATATTCCCTGTAAAAATAAGGTAATGCCTATCGGGATTATGGCGATACCGGCAAATTTTACGAAGCCGTTAATGCTCTTAATCATTTCAGAGTCACGATCTTTTATGGACTTGGCTTCAGCGGTGAGCCTGCTTGCGTAAGAGCTTTCACCGACCGAAATGAGCTTAGCGTAGCATGTTCCCGAAACAACGAAGCTTCCCGACTTAAGGCCGCTTCCCTTCTTCTTTTCAATCTCGTCAGATTCACCGGTAAGGAGCGATTCATTTACACGGACAAGGCCCTCGAGGACCTCGGCATCAGCGGGAATCTGGTTTCCGTTTGTAAGCTTTACAATGTCATCTCTTACAAGGGTGTTAACGGGAACGCTTATTTCCTTCCCATCCCTCACGACGGTACATTCGGTAACACTCATCAGGGTCAGGTTATCGAGAACCTTCTTAGCGTAGAGCTGTTGGACTATGCCGATAATCGTATTCGCGATTACGACAGGGAGAAAAAGCAGGCTGTTATAGGAGCCCACCAGGATTACGAGCACGGCAAGTACCGTGAATATGAGGTTAAAATAAGTAAATACGTTCTTGAAAATGATTGACCTTACGCTGTTCCTGGTGTCCTCGGGCAGGGCATTTACCTGGCCCGCCTCGGTGCGTTCACGGACTTCAGCCTCCGTAAGGCCCTTAAGTAGTGTCTGCATAATATTTCTCCATAATAAGATTATCCTATCATATAGCCTCCCTCTTGAGGGAGTGTGGCTGTTGTCATAGGCGGGTCCCACGAAGTGGGTGGCTATGACCAGTATGCTCCGTAGGAGCATACATTATACGCCGTAGGCGACGGAAGGAGTAATAACATTATAAAATAAACCATATTTATTTACAATGATGTTTGAAAAAATATCAGAAAAGAGTTATAATAAGTTAATCGTAACACTATACACCTTTGGAGGGCTTCTTATGCGCAAGGTAGCACTCATCACGGACAATTGGAAACAGTTCATGATTTCCGCCTGGCCCTACGGCATTGTGGACAGGATGAGGCGGAAGGGAGCGGAAGGCACGCTCTATATATTTAACAGCGCGGGGTGCTGGAGCCTTGACGAGTCATACAACAGAGCAGAATACAACATCATGAGACTCGCGGACTTTACAAAATTTGACGCAGTCATAGCCGATTTTAACAACTTCAGCGTACAGGACGAAGTTGATGAAATAATTGACCGCATTAAGAAAGCCGGTATACCGGCCGTATCTCTCGGGAAGGAGATCGACGGCTTCTACTATGCCGGCGTGGATAATTATGCCGCCATGTGGCAGGTTATAGAGCATTTGAATGAGCACCATGGAATGAAAAGATTCTGGGGTATATTTGCCGACCCATCCAACTTTGAGAGCGCCGAGAGGGAGAGAGCTGTCAAGGACTACTTGGATTCCCATAATCTTTCCTATTCCGAAAATGACTTTGCCCATGGAGATTTTGACTATCAGAGCGGCGTGGTCTGCTATAAGAAGCTAAGACTTACCCATGAAGGGTTTCCTGACGCATTTATCTGCGCGAATGATAATCTCGCCATCTCAGTCTGCGAGGAGGCCGCAAAGGAGGGGAAGAAGGTTCCGAGGGACTTTGCCGTTACAGGCTTTGACAATTTTGACAAGGCGAGCTTCTATACACCGAGGATAACTACGGTTGAAAATGCCCGCGAGGACATAGCCTATCTTGCCATGGATATGATACTTGCCCTTTGGCGGGGAGAGAAGATAGAGAGAAAGCAGTATATCAAGACCGAGCTTGTGTCCCAGGAGAGCTGCGGTTGTCACGGCGACCCATTTGATATGAACCAGTACCTCAGAAAGCAGATTCTTTCGGGAGTTGATACCGACCGCTACGAAGAAGAGCTCATGAACATGGAGTCAGAGGTTATGCAGTGCAATGACGCGAAGTCAGTCGTTGCCGTCGCAAGAGCGAGCCTCCCTTCATTCAGGGTAGAGGGACTCTGTGTCGTTATCGATGACCATGTCTTTGACTATCATGATGATGACGGTAGGGGTGAAATGGCGGCCCCGGAGCTCATGGAGTTTAATATCAAGGGGTACTCTTCAAATATGCATGTTCTTTACGCTGATGGCTGCTTCAGGGGCATGGAGGGAGAGAAGGCCGAGGAGGACATTTTCAAGAAATATCTTCTTGAGAAGCAGGGCGAGGATGTTCTCTTTATGCCGCTTCATTTTGGAAAATATACAGTCGGATATTACGTGACAAAATCAGCGATTCCGATGATGCTTAGCCAGCGTTTCTTTGAAATAATGCGCATCATTTCAAGAAGGCTTGAGGAGCTTTTCAGGAGTGAAAAGCTAAATTATGTAAATGTACGTCTTGAAAATCTCTACAAGCGTGACACACTTACCGGACTTTTCAACAGGCGGGGAATCAGAATAGACGGTGAGGCGCTCTACAGGCGGGCTATAGAGAATAAGGACACTGTACTGATTACATTTACGGATCTCGACAGGTTAAAATATATAAATGATCAATTCGGTCATGACTATGGAGATCTTGCCCTGAAGGGAGTTGCCGAATCGCTTAAATCGGCTCTTAATTCCGATGCCATAATAGCGAGAACAGGCGGCGATGAGTTCGTAGGGATAGAGAAGATTTCCGGACCGGTTGATTTTGACTCGATTAGAGAACGTATAGAAGACAAGATGATAGATATAGGCTCGCACGGAAATTTTGCTTTTCCATATTCGGCGAGCACCGGCTTTGTTCTTGCGAAGCCTGATGGGAGCAAGTCTCTCGATGAATTTATCAATGACGCGGATGAGAAAATGTATATAGAAAAGCAGAAGAATCACAGAAAGACAGATTATCTTACGGAAATGCAGGACGATGAGGATGAATAAAAAAGGGCGAAAGCATGAGCCGCTTTATAAGAGCTTCGGCTACGCGTTTTCGGGGATAGGAAATACAATAAAGGACGAGCGGAATATTAAGATTCACCTTGCCTGCGCCCTGCTTGTTGTAATTTTTGGCGTATGGCTTAGGATTTCCGTAACGGAGTGGTTTGTCTGTCTCCTGCTCTTTGCCTTAGTAATCAGCCTTGAGCTTGTAAATACGGCTGTTGAGGCGGTTACGGACCTCGTGACTGAGGAGAAGAGACCACTCGCTAAGAAGGCAAAGGACGCGGCAGCGGGAGCAGTGCTTGTATCAGCGATAATCGCCGTGATTATCGGCGGATTTATATTTTTACCAAAACTAATTGGAATTTTTTAGAAAGGTAAGGTATTAAATTATGGAACTTACGGATGGAATCAAGAACTTAATGTTAGCGGGGATCGGCGCTGTAGCCACAGGCTATGAGAAGTCAACCGAGGTGCTCGACGAGCTTGTAAAGAAGGGCGAGCTCACTGTGGATCAGGGAAAGGCCTTAAATCAGGAGCTCAAGCATAAGGCCGAGGAAGCCAAGGCAAATGCCGGCAAGAAGGATTACGCAGGCATGGTTAAGGGTATGTCTAAGGAAGACCTTGAGGCCCTTAAGGCAGAGATAGCGAAAGCAGAAGAAAACAAATAAGGATGGAAGAGGCGAAGGAGAAGAATACGAGATTTCGCGAAATCCGTGAGGTACTTAAGAAGCATCATATCACGAGGGGCATCACGCCCGTTAAGCTTCGCGAAATCCTTGAAGATCTCGGCCCTACCTATATTAAGCTTGGCCAGATAATGTCGCTTCATTCTGATATCCTGCCGGAGGCATATTGTGAAGAGCTCGCGAGGCTTAATTCAGATGTGTCTCCGATGCCTTTTAGCGACGTTTTGGACGTGCTTAACGACTCATTTCCGGGCGAAATAACCGAATATTTCGATAAAATAGACGAGAAGCCACTTGGTTCCGCGTCTATTGCCCAGGTCCACAGGGCTAAGCTTAAGGATGGCAGCGATGTCGTAATCAAGGTACAGAGGAAGGGCATCAAGCGGATAATGCAGCAGGATATAGCTATGTTACATAATCTGGTTCGCTTCATGCCACCTGTCACGCCTATAAAGAATGTTGTTGACCTCGATATGGTTATAGACGAGATGTGGTCTGTCGCGCGCGAAGAGATGGATTTTTCCCACGAGGCCGACAACATCGAGGAATTCGCGAAGAACAATAGGGATATTAATTACATCTATGTTCCCAAATTATACAGGGATTATACCACAAATACAGTCCTTGTCATGGAATACATAGATGGTGTCGCGATAGACGACAAGGACTCCCTTACCCGGATGGGCTATGACCTTAACGAAATTGGAATAAAATTTGTAAATAACTTCATAAAGCAGGTCATGGACGATGGATTTTTCCATGCCGACCCTCATCCCGGAAATGTAAAGATCAGGGGCGGGAAAATCGTTTTTCTTGACATGGGCATGATGGGGCGGCTCACCGAGAAGGACCGTGAAATCATGGTTCGCGGCGTGAACGGAATCGCAATTCACGATGTGAATATGGTTATGAACGCAGTCACCGATCTCGGCGATTTTAACGGAAAGCCAAACAGGAGCAGGCTCTATAGCGACCTCAAGGAATTTCTTTCAGAATACGGAAGTGCGTCCATGGGAAGTATAAATGTGGCTGACGCCATGATGGACCTCATGGATATCATGAAGACAAACCATATCAGGCTGCCGCACGGTATGACCATGCTCTGTCGCGGCCTTTCCCACATGCAGGGAGATCTCGCTGAAATCGCTCCCGGCATCAGCATGATGGAGATAGCCTCGACAAGAATTACCGAGGACCGTCTTAAGACTCTTAATTTAAGGGCTTCATCAGAGAAGGCGGCCCGCGTTCTCTACAGAAATATGTCAAAGGGCGCGGAAATTCCGGGCCTTACGGCAGATATCATGAAGGAGTACCTCGATGGGGAGAGCAGGTTAAATATAACTCTCTATTCCTCGGAGGGTCTCTCGAATATGGTGAATTACGCAGTCAGGAACCTGGTCATCGGCATGTGCCTTGCGGCCCTCTTAGTCGCGAGCGCTATAATTAGTACAACGAACATGGAACCGCGTATCATGGGAATTCCCTTCCCGGGCTTTATAGGATTCGCCTTCGCCTTCTTCGCAACCATCTTCCTCATCCTCCGCTACGTGATCCAACGCCTCCGCCGCAAGAAAAAATAGCCTCCCAGTGCCTGGTCCCGTAAAATTTATCTAAACTGCGTAGCAGTTTAGATAAATTTTATGGTACCTGGCACGGAATATCTACTATTCTTTTTTGTTCTATCTACAAAGTTGTGGAATGTGTTGACAAATCATTTCCACTTGTATAAAATACAAATAACGATAAAATCATTTGTACATTTTACATACCATTTTGTATGGTACAGTGATAAAATGCCACAATAACCAAAGTCAAAGGAGACGCGGATTTTATTAATCCCCGTCTCTTTTTCTTTTATAAAAGAAAGGAGCACAAAATGAAAACAAAGAAACTCTTATCACTCGTACTTGCGGGGACACTCGCCCTCTCACTCACAGCCTGCGGAGGCTCAGATGACGCAGTCGCTTCAATCAAGAAGAAGGGTACCATTACAATGGTAACGAATGCCTCCTTCGAACCGTTCGAATATAAGGATGGTGACACCGTAATCGGTATTGACGCGGAGATAGGTCAGGCAATCGCTGATGACCTTGGTGTCAAGCTTGAAATTCAGGATATCGATTTCAACTCATGTATCCCAAGCCTCACTTCGGGCAAGGCTGACTTCTGCGCTGCCGGCATGTCTGTCACGGAGGAGCGTAAGAAGAATGTAGATTTTACTGATACTTATTTTGACGCGTCTCAGATGATTCTCGTTGGCTCTGACTCAACTATAGCCGGAGGCTCTGATATAAATGACAAGACGGTCGGTGTTCAGCAGGGAACCACAGGCGACACCTATGTTACAAATGAGGACGGAAGCAACGATGTAAAGGTAAAGGAGGTTAAGCGTTATACTAAGCTTACCGACGCCGTTTCAGATCTTACAGCCGGAAGAATTGATGCCGTAGTAGGCGATAACTTTCCTCTGAAGAAGCTTCAGGCGAACAACCCTGAGACAACAAAGCTCCTTGATGATGCCCTGACTACAGAGACATACGCTATCGCCGTTCCTAAGGGAAGCAATCTCAAGGATGAAATCAACAGCCTCCTCAAGAAGATGCAGGGCGATGGCTCACTCGAAGAAATCTTCAGTAAATACATTTCGGAGTAAAGCTTATGTATTCCTTATCACAGCATTTTTACGATGATTTTATCGCGAAGAACAGGTACAGGTATATTCTCGACGGCCTGGGAAATACGGTAGTCATCACAATATTTGCGCTGATGTTAGGACTGTTGCTTGGAATACTAACCGCTGTCATCAGGGTTTCGTACAAAAACGGCAATCGAAGCCCTGTGATGGCCGTTTTAAACTGGATAGGCGGGGTCTATCTTACGATAATCAGAGGTACACCTACGGTAGTTCAGTTACTCATCATGTACTTTATTATTATTCCATCAGGAGCCCCTATATTGGTCGCGATTCTTGCTTTTGGCATAAATTCCGGCGCCTATGTCGCCGAGGTTTTCAGAGGCGGTATCCAGTCTGTTGATATAGGGCAGACTGAAGCAGGCAGGAGTTTGGGCCTTTCTTCCGCCCAGACAATGCGGAAAATAGTCCTTCCTCAGGCAATAAAGAATTGTCTGCCGGCTATTTTTAATGAATTTATTACTCTTTTAAAGGAAACATCAATCAGCGGCTACGTAGGCATTAATGACCTTACGAGAGGCGGAGATATCATTCGCTCAATAACATATGATCCTTATATTCCGCTTCTTATGATAGCGGCGATTTACTTAGTAA
Organism: uncultured Eubacteriales bacterium; assembly: GCA_900314885.1. Lineage (GTDB taxonomy): Bacteria > Bacillota > Clostridia > Lachnospirales > Lachnospiraceae > Catonella. The sequence continues at coordinate 45,174 of OMWY01000009.1, read as the reverse complement.
TGGTTGTGGGACTTACGTATGTTCAGAAAGCTATAGAAAGGAGGCTTGCTAAGAGTGATAGACGTTAAGCACCTTTCAAAAAGCTTTAAAACAGAGTCCGGATCTGTGGAAATTCTTCATGACATTTCGACTGAAATAAAGGACGGAGAGAAAATAGCCATAATCGGCCCGTCCGGTTCGGGAAAGAGTACATTTTTAAGATGTCTCAATCTCCTAGAGAGGCCTACAAAGGGGGAAATCTGGTTCGGAGGCCTTAATATCACCGGTGAAGGGGTAAATATCGACTGGGTCAGATCCCAGATGGGGATGGTTTTCCAGCATTTTAACCTGTTTCCACATTTATCCATAATGGAAAATATCACGCTCGCGCCTATAATGATAAGAGGACTTAGTCGCGAGGAGGCCGAGGATAAGGCTCTTCATCTTCTAAAAAGAGTAGGTCTCTATGACAAGGCGGGAGCTTATCCTGCCCAGCTTTCGGGCGGGCAGCAGCAGAGAATCGCGATTGTCAGAGCCCTTGCCATGGACCCGAAGATGATGCTCTTCGACGAACCTACGAGCGCCCTTGACCCTGAAATGGTCGGCGAGGTTCTTGACGTTATGAGGGAGGTCGCGGCTGATGGCATGACCATGGCGGTTGTGACACACGAGATGAACTTCGCGAAGGAAGTGGCGGACAGGGTATTTTTTATCGCTGACGGCGTAATCGCCGAATCCGGTACGCCGGAGGATATCTTTTATTATCCGAAAAATAAGAGGCTTCAGGACTTCTTATCAAAGGTACTGTAAGATTAAAATCTGAGGAGAGGTGATTAGTTGGGCATTACGGTTAGAGAGCTGATGGAGCACCAGCATGAGGGGGAATTCCATCTGGCTGCGGGGGAAAAGGGACTAGACAGAATTGTTGACTTTGTAAATCTCATGGATTATGAATATGACGCGACACCGCCTGACGCTAAAAGCCCGGATGGGATGTTTGACAGGAATTCCATAGTTGTTACGAGTCTCCTGTTCGCGAAGAACAAGCCTGCGCTTATACTGCCTGTTGTAAAACAGCTTTACTTTGACAGTATAAGCGCCCTTGTCGTTCTTCCTGTTTATTTTGAGTCGCTTTCGGATGAGGTTATAGCTTACGCAAATGAGCATTCCCTTCCGGTATTTTTCACCGGCAAGAATAAATTCCCGGAAAATGTCGTTGTAAATCTTACAAACGCTGTCAACGATTACGATGAAATTGAAGAGATGGAAGAGGATGTTAAGGATATATTTTCAGAGGGTAAGACAAACATCGAGCTTGTAAGGGAAAAGGAGAGAAAGCTCTTTCCTAACTTCGTCGGTGACAAGGTTTTCTATTACTCGAAGAAGAGGAAGCCCGAGTCTATTACATCCTATCACCGCATACTTAAGAGCATTTTTCACGGTGAGAAGAGTAAAATGAACCGTTCCATACTTCCTTACGATGGGGGCTTTTTTATTGTGACGGACGATACTTCGGATTATAGGGCAGGTGCCTTTTCCTCATATGGTTTTTCTGAAAATGAATATCGGTTCGGCAGAGGAAGCATATGCCATAGCTCCACAAATATTTCCGACGCTCTGAAGTCCTCGTATTACGCCTGCAGGTATGCGGAATTTAAGAACAAGGACTTTGCGGATATCGCTGAAATGGGTTTCTTTTCGGTATCGATTCCACTGTGCGGGGATTATTACATGAGGACATACTGCGAAAATCTGAAGGAGAAGCTGATAGAGAGCGACAAGGCGAATGGGACGGACCTCTGGCCGACATTGGTATCCTTTGTCAGGCTTGATGGCAATTTCAAGCGGGTGGCTGAGGAGCTTGCCATGCATTTCAACACTGTGCGTTACCGGATAGGTAAGATTCGCGAGATATTCGGTATGACAGACAGGGAAATGGAGTTCATGACGGCCGCCTATATGATAGTGACCTACGACCGGATTGTAAAATTTACAAACGACACCTTGAAATGATGTTCATTTTACATAGCGAAAGGATTTTGCTTGTATTAAAATGTAGCCATGATAATTGCAAGGGTGCAAGGAATCAATAGATTCCTTGCACTTTTTTGTTTTTAATATCTTACTTTTAGAAAGGAAACAGCTTATGTTTGTACAGAATGGAACCGGAGTATTAAAGAGAGTATTACTTTCGCCACCGACCTATTTACAGCCTGCGCCTATAAATGAGATCGCTAAGAAGTGGGAAAAGCTCGGCATGGATCCTGATATCATGGCACGTGAATTCGATGCTGTTGTAGAAGCCTACCATAAGGCAGGAGTAAAGACTGAATTTCTCGAAGCAGACAAGGAGAGACCTAATTCCACCTTCGCGAGAGATTTCGGAGGCTGCGTGAAGGAAGGCTACATTTTGGGGAATTTCAAGCTCCCTCTTCGCTATAAGGAGCACACCGATTATAAGGCGAAAATGGAAGAGTTAGGCATTCCATGCATTTGCGAAGTAAAGAAGGGGCTTTTCGAGGGTGGAGATTTTGCCTTTCTAAGGCCTGATCTCATAGCGCTCGGCATGGCTGACAGGACAAACGCGGAAGGCGTTGAGGAAATTAAGACGACCTTAAGAGCCCTGGGATACACGGTTGTCGGAGTTCCTCTTAAGAGAGAATATCTGCATTTTGATATGTGCTTTAATCTTGTTGATGAAAATCTCGCGGTAACATACTATGAGGGACTTCCTGATGATTTTAAGGCTCTTCTTAAGAGGTTAAATATAGAAATTATTCCTGTAGAGGAAGGTGATATATTCCTCCACGGCTGCAATTTACAGGCGCTCGGAGATCATAGGGTACTTAGTCTTGCAAGAAACACCAAGGTAAACGAGGCGCTTAAGGAGCATGGCATGGAGGTTATAGAGCTTCCCGTAACAGAGATACTTAAGGCGGGCGGCGGTCCTCACTGCATGACATTCCCGCTTGAGAGGGAGTTGTGATCAAAGATTTATTTTGAAAGGATAAGTTATGGGATATTTTTTAGCTGACGCATTCAAGGATATGGAGGTTTATACTCCGGGAGAACAGCCGACTGACAGAGACTATATAAAATTAAACGCGAATGAATCATCATTTCCTCCTTCACCGGCTATTTTAAAGGCTATTAACGAAACTGTTCTTGACAGTATGGCCCACTATTCGGATCCTAATTGCATGGAACTCCGTAAGGCTATAGGTGAGGTATATCACTTCCCACCTAGTCAGATATTTGTTGGAAATGGAGCTGATGAGGTCCTTACAATTGCCTTCCAGTCATTTTACAGGGAGGGCTATAAGATTTCCTTCCCTGAAATAACCTACGATTTTTACAGGACCTACGCTAAATCCTTCAAGCTCGATTATGAGATGTTCCCTTTAAATGATGATCTTACCATAAATGTTGATGATTATCTGAGGGAGCCTGACAGGGACGTAGTGCTCGCAAATCCGAATAATCCTACCGGAATTGCCATCTCTCTAGCCGATATAGAGAAGATTCTCCGTGTAAATCCTAAGAGACTTGTAATAGTCGATGAGGCCTACGTTGACTATGGCAATGAATCATGCCTCTCACTCGTGGATAAATACGAAAATTTACTTGTGGTTCAGACATTCTCAAAGTCGAGAAATGTTCCCGGCGCGAGAATCGGTTTCGGTATCGGGGCGAAATCACTTATTTCCGACATGAATAATGTGAAATTCTGCATGACACCGTTTAACATGAGCACAGTGGCTATTAAGGCCGGAACCGCTATTGTAAAGAGCACCGACTATTTTCACAAATATATTAATACTATAATTAATATCAGAGAAAAATTCGAGGACGAGCTTGAAGCCTTAGGCTTTAAGGTTATTCGTTCTACCACGAATTTCACCTTCTTCAGGGAGAAAAATGTATCGGCTGAGACCATGACTGCCGAATTAAAGAAGAGGGGAATATTAGTAAGGCATTTTGATCATCCGCAGATCAGAGGATATGTAAGAGTCACAATCGGAACCGAAGAAGAGATGAATATTGTGCTTGCCGCCATCAAGGAAATAGAAGAGGAGGGCGAGCTCTTTAAGGAAGAGGCTGTATGATTGACGAGGAAATAAAACTTCTTACGGAAAAGCTTGTAAATATTAACAGTGTGAATGGCACTGCGGGAGAGAAGGAAGTATCCCTTTATATTAGGGATTACTTCGCTAAGCTCCCATATTTTATGAAGCACCCGGAAAATCTGATTACCATTCCCATTCCGGGAGATTCCCTTGGAAGAATGAGCGTAATGGCTCTTCTAAAAGGGGAAAAGGATAATAATAAAAATACCGTAATTATTCATGGCCACACAGACATGGTCGGAATTGAGGACTATGGTCCGCTTAAGGAGCTTGCCTGCTTCCCTGATAAATTAGAAGCCGCCTTAAGAGAGGGCAGGGTAAACCTTCCACCCGAGGTCCTTTCTGACCTTAATTCGGGCGATTATATGTTCGGCCGCGGCGCTTCTGATATGAAGAGCGGCGATGCGGTATTTATGGTTTTAATTAAGCGCTTTTCAGAGAATCCGGATAAATTATCGGGAAATATTATTGGGCTTTTTAATCCTGTTGAGGAGAATCTTCATACGGGAATAATTACAAGCCTTCCGGAATTAAAGAAATTAAGAGGAGAAGGCTACAAATTTATCGCTGCCTTAAATAATGATTTTACGACCAAATTATATGAAGGTGATGACAAGATTACCCTTTACACCGGAATGGGTGGCAAGGTCCTTCCATGCTTTTATATTCGGGGAAAGGAAACCCACGTAGGTCAGTGCTTTGAAGGCTTCGATGCCTCATTTCTCGCGGCTGCGATTATAAATGAATTGCAGCTTTCCTGTGATTACGCCGATGAAAATCTGGGAGAAATGGCACCACCACCCTCTGTCCTTAAATTGAAGGATTTGAAGGATTTCTATAACGTGCAGACAGCGAAGGAAGCTCTTCTTTATTTTAATTATTTTGTCTTTGATTCCGATATGAGCAAAATAACGAGTAAGCTTCTTAATGCCGGTAAGAGCGCATTTAAAAAGGTACTTTATAAAATAAACGAAGAAAATGATAAATACAGCGACAGAAATTTATTGCCGTTAAAGAGGTTTGAATATCCGATAAATGTATTATCCTTCGCCGACCTGTATAATAAAGCCCGCGAAAAGACTGATTTTTCTAAAGATGAATACGACCGCATTTATTCTGAGGAGGAAAAGAAAAATACCGATAAGAGGGAGCTCCAGGTTCCACTAATAAGATACCTGCTTCATGTATGCGGCATTACAGATCCGGCTATTGTGCTTTACTTCGCGCCACCCTATGTACCGCATTGCAGACTTCATTATGATGAAGAATCAGCCTCCGATGAAGAGCAGAAAATATATGATATATTAAAGGAAACCTCAGACGAGGTAAGCGAAGGTACGGGAACCGAATTCAGAATTAAGCATTTTTATCCCTCACTGTCTGATTCGAGCTACATTGACTGCGACGACGATGACAATTCAATTAATGTCCTCAGGGAGAATTTTCCTGTAATGGAAAATATATATCCGGTCCCAATCGATGACATCAGAGACCTTTCGATTCCGGCGCTAAATATCGGCGTCTATGGCCGTGACGCCCACAAGTGGACGGAACGGGTGAATATGCCATATACGTTCGGCGTCCTGCCGGAGCTTGAGAAGAGCCTTATAGAAAGATTATTGTCACCTTAATATCCGGTAAGTCTTGACAATTTTAATTCCGGGGTGTATTATTGTTTGAATAACTGCCTTAAGCAGTGGCTATAACCGAACGCTTTGGAAAAGAGGGATTTATCATGTGCTTTAAAAAGTATGATTTTGAAACATTAATAGATCGCCGAGGTCATGACGCGATTTCTATAGACGGAATTGGAAATCCGAATTTTAAGGGCTTCGCACCGGATAAAGCGAAGGAGGGCTTTGACCCTATTCCGATGTGGGTAGCGGATATGAATTTTCCTACCGCGGATTCTGTTACAGAGGCGATAATTGAAAGGGCGAAGCATCCGGCCTTCGGATACTTTGAGCCGAGTGACGAATATTATGAAGCCATAAAATACTGGCATAAACTTAGAAAGCACACCGATGGAATAAAAAAAGAATATATAGGATATGAAAATGGTGTACTTGGCGGGGTATTGTCGGCGCTGAAGGTGTTCGCCGCACCGGGAGATGCCGTGCTGCTTCACAGCCCGACCTACGTTGGATTTACAGAGGTGGTTTCGGGAAACGGATACCATATAGTTCACAGCCCACTTATCCGTGATGAAGGCGGGGCGTGGCGTATGGACTATGAGGATATGGACAGAAAAATAAAGGAAAATCACATTCATGTAGCTATATTCTGCAATCCTCACAATCCTTGCGGCAGAGTCTGGACCAAAGAAGAGATAACAAGGGCGATGGAGGTTTATGAGAAGAATAACTGCGCCGTAATTTCCGATGAAATCTGGTCAGACCTGATGATGAACGGTAATTCGTATACGCCTGCCCAGTCCGTAAGTGAATGGGCTCATGATAATGTAATGGCCTTTTACGCCCCATCTAAGACATTTAATTTGGCAGGATTAATAGGGGCCTATCATATCATTTATAACAAGACAATCCGTGAGCGCGTTCAAGGCATAAGCAGTAAGCTGGTCTATAACAGCATGAATGTTTTTTCGGAGCATGCTTTAATAGGAGCTTACAGCGAGGAAGGAAATAACTGGCTTAGCCAGCTGCTACCTGTTCTTTCCGAAAATGTAAATGTTGCCGATGATTACGTGAGAAATAAATTAGACGGTGTGACAGCCTTTAAAACAGAAGGAACCTATATGATGCTCCTTGACTGTGAGGAGTACCTTAAGAGCCACAATATGACAAGGGATGAGCTTATTAAAAAGGGCTGGGATTACGGTGTAGGCTGGCAGGACGGCAGCCTATTTAACGCTCCTTATTCCATCAGATTAAACCTGGCCTCACCGACCGCAAGGATAAAGGAAGCCTTTGACAGAATGGTAAGCTTTATGAATTGAAGGAGTCAAAATAAGACACACTTTGTGTGTCTTATTTTTTTCTCGTTTACGCCCTCATATCAAATGAATACCTGCTAAATCTCCCCTCGGGCATTTCACGCTCAACGAAATCCTTCACGAAGTCAAGCTGGCCGCCTTGTTTGGCGTGCTCATCCTTTCTATCATTTTTCTTAACGACCTCGCTGTTCGCTACATAGCCCTGTTTCGCTATAGCCTCGTCGAGCTCGTGAAGGTGGGATGTTATGAGGTTAGCGGACTCATTGTCATCAAGGTAAAATTTAGTCGAGACATTTGCTCCCTTAAGCTCAATGCGGACATTCATGGCGCCGAGGTTGCTCATATCAAGGTGAAGAAGACATGATACACCTCCATCCGCTGTCATTCTGCGACGGCCCTTTTTAGTATAGACATAGAGGTCCCCCGTAACATTCTGACCGCTCATTCGTAAAGGTACCTGGGCATAGTTCATGAGCTCATTCATAGCCTGCATGAAGTTAAGATTCTCGTTCATCTGCCCCATGTCCTGCTTGAGATTTGAATTAATCCAGCCCTCAGCGCTAGCCTTGGCAGCAGCCTTTGCTATATCGGCGCTCTGCCTGTTAACTCTTTCATAGAGGCTCTTTAAGCTATCCTTATTTAATTCAGACGCAGAGAGAGTCCAGTTTGTCTCCATGAGAGCTCTCAGGGTCTGGCTGAAATCCCTTGAGTGAAGGAGGGCCGCGGTCTGCGATTTTGTAAGATTTCCGCTCTTAAGTAAGGTTGAAATGCTGTCAGCCGCCTGCTTAAGTGTCGCCTCCTTAGGTAACATTCCCGCAACTTCTTCATTTGCGGTAGTGTCCCCACTAATTCCACTCACGAATTTATTTAAAATGTCAGGAAGCCTGTCGTTCGTGGCGCTCTCGGGAAGTGTATTTATTAAATCCGAAAGCTCCTTCATTGACATATTTCCGTTTATTAATTTCTGTAGTGATTCGGCATCGGTATTATCCGAATTTTCAAATATGGCGAAAATTTGAAGTCTCTCTTCTCTTGAGAATACTTCAGAAAGCCTAGTGTCAGCGGTTATTTCGGCAAGGTTCCTTGATGCCTTAGCAGGCCCGTCAGCGGGATCTGCCGTTTCGATATTCTGTTCTCCATTATTTTCATCAATAATATTATTTACATCCTTAGAAAGGCTATTTACTCCTGTATTCTCTTCTTCCGTAACGGCATTATCAAGTCCCGCAAAATTTAAATCAAGAAGGGTAGGCTTACCCCCGTTCTCCGCATTTTCAAATATCTGCGATAAATAATCCGCAAAGCTCCCTACATTAGTAGGAATGGTAAGTGGCTTATTCGTATCATTTTCCAAAAAGGCAAGGACCATCTCATCAGGCTCACGTCCTGTATTAAGCGTAGTTAAAAGACTGTTTGCGAATTCCGAAGCGACATCAGTGTTGCCATCAGAAAGCAGACCGTCTATCATAGAGAGCATATCCTTAAAGGAGTCATTAATACCGCCTACAAGTTCTCCTCTTCCGTTTGCGTAATTTTCGAACATCCTTGTGTTTTCGGGAGTGATTTCCATACCTAATTTATTCATAAGGACGAGGTTCTTCATGGAAATATCCGGATTCTTATAGGCCTGGGAGAGAATATTATTTATCATCTGGCGGTTGACCGGAAATTCATTTTTAAGAAGTGCATTTATTAATTCTTCGTTCTTAGGAGTGTATGGAAGGTCGGCAGCCATAAGAGCTTTATCGACTGCCGAGTCTATACTTGAAATATTTGAGAGCGACTTTAATACAATGGTTCCGTTTTCGTTGCTGATGACCTTGAACCGGGCGCCATCGCCTATGGTAAGCTCTGCCTTGGCATCGTACCTTGCGGTAAGGGTTCCACCGTTATCGAGCGCTATGGTGACATCCTCAGGGGTAATATTTGTTACCTGCCCTGTAAATGTCTGGCCTTCCTTTAGATTTGAGAAGTCCATGGTACCGGTTGAGCCAGTTCCGGCTGTAGCTTCTGTTCTTCCTGTATCGACTGTGCGGCCAATGCCTGACTGATTGCCGTTGTTTATGGTGATGCCTTGTGTATTTACGCGTGATATGTCAATTGCCATAGTGTCCCTCCTCTAGATCGAGTCAGGCACCCGCAGCTTCGCAGCGTGAGCCAGACACGGTTATCAATGAATATATCGGCAACTATACGGTAAATAATAAGACACACTAGGTGTGTCTTATTTTGACTCCTTCAGTCTGCTTCGCAGACAGCCCCTCAAGAGGGAGCCTTAAGAGCATAGAGTGTGAATAAATATAGACAAACGGAAGGAGTTATAGTGCCAGTTCAGCATAGAAGGACGTCAGCACCTCGGCGGAGTGCATGAGCGCTGCCTGCTCATCAGGCATCAGCTTTATTTCAACAATTTCCTTGGCACCTGTGTTGTCAATAATTGTCGGTACCGAAAGAAATACTCCGTGAAGTCCGTACTGGCCGTCCACATCAACAGTTACAGGATAAATCCTGTTCTCATTGAAGAGGATAGACTTCACAATAGATGTCGCTGAAGAAGCTATACCATAGCAGGTATTTCCCTTACGGTTAAATATCTCCCAGCCTGCCTGGGCGGTCATCTTAAGAAGGTCAGGCTTTGTGACCGTACCTGTACGTGACTTATTGTCAGCCATGACATCATCAATGTTCTTGCCACCGATTGTAGCCGAATTCCATGAAACAAACTCGCTGTCGCCGTGCTCACCGCATACGTAAGCCTCTACGCTCTTAGCGTCAAGGTCGTACATATTCGCCAGCTCACAGCAGAGTCTCGCGCTGTCAAGGTTGGTACCGCTTCCTATAACATGGTTCTTAGGAAGGCCTGATATCTTCCAGGTGTAATATGTCATTATATCAACAGGGTTAGATATAATGAGGAAAATGCCGTCAAAGCCGTTGTCCATGACACTAGTGACTATTGACTTCATGATATTCATGGATGGCGCAAGCATCTCAAGGCGGTTATGAGAGTCCTTAGGCATAGGCGCCGAAGCCGTAATAATAACGATATCAGCATCCTTACACTCGCTGTAATCTCCCGAATGAACCTTGATATTCCTGTTCATGAAAAATACAGAGTGGGCCATATCAAGCGCCTCAGCGTAAGCCTTATCCTTATTTACATCAATAAGGGCCACCTCCTCGCAGAGACCCTGGTTGATAATGCTGTAAGCCGTTGTGGAACCGACATTTCCTGCGCCTACAATAACTACTTTTGAATTCTTAAAGCTCATGATAAATTCCTCTTTTCTAAATGCTAATAACATAACCAGAAATTATGGATGTTATTCTCTAATATAATACACCCTGGCAAGAAATTTATCAAGGCCAACTATGACTTACTTCATAATTCGTTGAGGCTGAACAGCAAACATGTTAGTAAAATAATTAAGATTTTGTTAAAATTTGCTTGACTTTGGCACATGAAAAATTTATTATGGTTATGTTTGGCAATTGCGCTGACAATAACTTACTTCTATGGCAGACATCATCGATTATTCGAGCGAACCACTGGTGTATGGATCGGAAACAGCGTTAGATGGTACAACCAATAAATATACTAAATTTTAACTTCATTTAACCAACATATTTTTCTCCTTGCAAAATTCGCGTGACCGTAGTATAATGTTTATATGAACTCAAAATACTTTAGAAATATCTAAAGACTATGTAAAGGGGTTATACTATGGGGAAAACAAAGAAAATTGTCATAGCGCTATGCGCTGTGGCGGCTGTCGGGGCAGTAGCGGCAGTGGTTGCCAACAGAGACACTATTTTTAAGGAGAAGGTTGACGTGGATTTTACGGTTGACACATCGAACATCAAGACGGGTACGGTGAACGCAAGGGTAGCGGTTCATGATCCATCTGTTTACAAGGAAAATGGCAAGTACTATATCTTCGGAACTCACATGACTGCTGCTGTTTCGGATGACTTACGTACCTGGACCTACCTTGGGAACGGCTATACAGAGAAGAACGCCATATACGGCGATCTCATGGCGGACAAGGATAACCACGTGTTCTATTATACCGGAAACGATTCGTCCGTTATCCCTACCGATGGTAACGGCGGTGTAAGGCTCTGGGCGCCTGATGTCATTTACAATAAGGCTATGAAGAAGTACTGCCTCTATTATTGTACTTCGTCTACCTTTAACGCTTCGACACTCGAATTTGCTACAAGTGATACCATCGATGGCAAATATGAGTGGGCGGCGAACCTCATTTACTCGGGTCTTACGAATGAATCTCTTACTAAGACTGATGTGCTTGATTACGTCTCGGAGGATTACGCCAAGGAAAATTATATAGATATCGGTGGCGAGTATAATTTCAACGAATATCCGAACGCCCTCGACCCGACCGTTTTCTACGATAAAGACGGCAAGCTTTGGATGGTTTACGGCTCATGGTCGGGTGGTATTTTCCTCCTGCAGCTTGATGAGCAGACAGGAAAGGTAATTCACCCTGAGGCTGACCCTGAGAATCAGGTTGACGCTTACTTTGGAAAGCGCCTTCTCGGCGGCGGCCACAAGTCTATAGAGGGACCTTACATCATGTACGATAAGGACAGCGATTATTATTACCTTTTCGTATCTTACGGCGGTCTCAATACGAACGGAGGCTACCAGATCAGGGTATTTCGTTCAAAGAATGTAGACGGTGATTACGTTGATATGAACGGTCAGACGCCTTACGAGAAGTCCGGCAATCACGCCTGCTTCGGACTCAAGCTTTCGGGAAATTATTTTATGCCGAGCCTTAAGGCTGACTATATGGCGACCGGCCATAACTCGGCCTTTATCGACCCTGATACCAATTTAAGATATGTTGTTTACCACACGAGATTTTCAAATAATGGCGAGAATTTCTCCGACCGTGTCAAGCAGTACATATTAAATGAAGAGGGCTGGCCTTGCGTTCTGCCATATAATACAAACGGCGAGGTTCCTTCGAATGATATCAAGAAGGACGACGTTGTCGGAACCTATTATGTGGACAACCTTGGCATGAATATCGACAAGAACGTAGCAGAGCCTTTTAAGCTTGTACTTACGAAGCGGGGAAATGTGTTCGGTGAAAATATCGAGGGCAAGTGGACCATGAAGAATGGCACCTACTATATGACGATAAGCTACGAGGATGTTACCTACTCGGGTGTCTTCTGTAAGATGACCGACGAGGCCGGCACCGATGTTATGGCATTTTCAGCAGTTGGAAATAATACGACTCTCTGGGGCGCCAAGTACGATGAATAATCGGCGGAAAGTGTGAACTATGGCTATGAGACAGAAAATTACGGATATTTTTCTTGAAGTTTTACGTTACGTTATCGCCGCGGCGGTCTTTTTCGCCTGGTGGTTTGCCATGTTCATAATATTTTCCATATTCCTTATGAACATTTGGCACACCAACTTCGATGAGATACTTCGCCTGTCAGAGATAATGGCTGTGATTAGTGAAATAATCTACATTATTTATAGAGTAAAGAAAAGATAAACTTTTTTTAACTTGACATTTCTTGTATGCCGGAATAAAATAGTAAAGGTTTTTAGAATTCATTCTATTGACCTTTACTATTTTTGTTTCATGGGGGAATCCATTATGAGATGTATAAAATGTGGACAGGAAATACCTGACGGAAGTAAATTCTGCCGATATTGCGGAGCAAAGCAGGAGGAAATGCCAAAGGACGGTGCTAATAGCGGTACGTGGAGCGCAGACGAGAGCTCATTTGTATCGAACAACGAAAGCTTTGGGGAGCCTCTATCAGAGACACCAAAAGGAAAAAACAGCGTCCTTACAGCAATCGTTGCCATTATTATTGTCTGCCTCCTTGTAATAGGTGGTGGAGCGGGATATCTGTTTTATGTTGATAAGACATCGACGGCCCAAATAGATATTGACCCGTATGTTACTGTTAACTTTGAAGGAAATGACGGAAACGGCACTGCCACATGCGCATTCGACAAAGAAAAGTTTGCTGAGGATAACGGCAAGGAAATCCTGAAGGTTATCAAGGCGCATGACAAGGCTACGTACGCGACATTAAAGAAGCTGCATAATGGCGACGAGGTGGAAATGGCTGACGCAGCCGCAAATTATATCTGTGCGAAATATATCGATGTCGATCTTGACAAGGATTCTGACCTATCAAACGGAGGCAAGGTCGCTCTTGACTGGAAGATCGATGGAAACTTAAAGGATAATCTTAAGTGTACATTGAACTATACCGCTAAGCAGTTTGAAGTTAAAGGACTCAGTGAACTTATTGAAGTGAATCCTTTTGACGATATAGAAGTGACGTTTAATGGCGAATCCGGCAACGGATACGCAGAATACGATTTTGTTCCGGGCTCTGACAATGCAGACGTGGAATCAGATATGTACTTTAAGTTTGATAAGAGCTCAGACCTTACGAATGGTGAAACCATCACTTTGACACTCGATACGTCCTATTATACGCTTGATGATTACGCTGAGCGTTACGGAAAGAAGATTACGGAGACAAGCAAGGACTATACCGTTTCAGGGCTCACGGAATATGTGGCGAAGATAAGCGAAATATCCGATGAAGCTATGGAGGATATGAAGGAGACTGCGGAGTCTGAGTTCAAGGATTCCTTTGAAGCCGGTTCTACGGATTCTGAGCTTAAGTCAATGACCTATCTTGGTTGTATCCTTGAGCAGTATAAGGACTCTTACAACTATAACAAGGTTCTTCTGGTTTATAAGATTAAGGCAAAGCTCGTAGCGAAATCGGGAAGCAAGAAGGTGTCGAAGAATCAGACATACTATTGGACTGTTGGCTTTTCGGATGTAAAGAATGACGGAGAAGGTGAGACCTGTGTGGATCTTTCCGGCACTACAAAGACATATAATTCTTTTACTACCGAGAAGGTATCCGGTGGCTACAGGGCATGGTGGTATATAACCGGCTACAAGTCACTGAAGGAATTATATAATGACGTTGTGAAATCTGAAAAAGACAGGTGGAAATTACTTGATATTGATGACGCGGTAAATGTTAAGAAGGGCAGTACCGGTGACAGTGATACACCGTTCGATAACGATTCGAAAGACCAAGATTCAGAAGATCAATCAATCTAAAAAAAAGACGGGCAATGCCCGTCTTTTTTGTGTCCCCTTTCATCTGTAACCGATGTCTATATCTATATCCTGGTTATAATTGCCGAATGACCTTCCAAATATAGTTAATCCGCCTATATTTGCCGCGTTGTCGGGAACCGCTATCTTTAGCTTGATGTTGCTTCTTGAGTTGAGGTTAAAGCCATCTATCTTCACATCCGAAACCTTAAGCCCATCTATGAAGGTTCCCTCGTGGTTTATCTCGACCATCTTAAGAAGTCCATATTGGTTCCAGTTAGCGAACCACCAGTCAGGCGTAAAGAGCCCCCGAACCTCACCGAAGTCGCCCGGACTCGTCCACATGGCGATATTCACATCATTTAGATAGAAATAAATATCTGACGGCCACTGCTCATTTATACCCGGAGCCTCACTGGAGAGCTCCATGGTAAAGGTAATGCTGTCTATCTTCTTATCGAAGGGTATGAAATTAGGCACGGCGTATTCTACGTAGCCCTTGGTGAACCATAAAATATCGGCATTGAAGCGGTCAGGGTGGTTGAAATATCTGTTATCATCAACTTCACCTATGATATGGTCGGAGCTCGCAAGTCCACAGGTAGGCAGAGCCCTGCACTCGTTATAATGGCCGACCTTTACACTCGTGTGAAAAATATTCTCACTTCTGCCACCTGCGGCGAGCTCTATCAGAATCTTGTCTACGTGAACAGAGCAGTTCTTGTGGTTTCCGTGGCCCTCGGCATCGTTGCTTACGGTTACCATGCCACATTCCTCGAGCTTCTTGATATGGCTTGTGAGAGCGCCGTTCGATATACCGAGCTTCCCTGCGAGGTCGTTCATATTTATACCGTTCTCAGCGAGAAGGGTATCGATAATCTTGACCCTTATATCGGACCCCAGTGCCTTATATAAGGGCAGACCGTCCTGTACTTTAGAAATATATAGCATAATAGTCCTTTCTTATGGCCGGACCTAAAATACTTCTCTTGACCGGTCATCCCCAAATATGAGTTAATTATATCACATCAGAGGAAAATTTGAAAGTATTTTCTTTACAAAATTCTAAACTAATACGCTTATATGTCACCGGAAATCATTTTCAAGCTTAAACTTCTATAAGAAAGTGGCCCAAATTGTGCAAAATTTGTAAATAATATCGCATTACTTTGAATGATACAAAAATAATTTAGAAAAATCTAAATTTTCCATTGACATTGGGCTTCGAACAAATTATAATAAACTTATCCTATATTGACCTAAGCAGAAAGGGGTGTAGTGATGGCTAAGATCATCATTAACGAGCACGAGAAGCTCGGACATATCAATCCTGAGGTGCAGGGGCATTTTTCAGAGCACCTTGGAAGAGGCATTTACGAAGGCTTATTCGTAAAGGAAGATTCAGGTATACCTAATGTAAATGGTATGCGTACCGACGTTGTAACCGCCCTTAAGGAAATGGGTGTACCGCTTTTGAGGTGGCCGGGCGGCTGCTTCGCGGATGAGTATCACTGGATGGACGGAATCGGTCCGAAGGAGACCCGTAAGAAGATGGTTAATACCCACTGGGGCGGAGTTACCGAGGATAACAGCTTCGGTACTCATGAGTTCTTTGAGCTTGTCCGTCAGCTCGGCTGCAAGACCTATGTCAACGGAAACGTAGGCTCCGGGTCTGTCCGCGAGATGAGTGAATGGGTTGAGTATATGACCTTTGGCGGACTTTCACCTATGAGTGAGCTCCGTAAGAAGAACGGCCATGAGGAGCCATGGACCATCGATTATTTTGGCGTCGGCAATGAGAACTGGGGCTGCGGCGGTAATATGACACCTGAGTATTACGGCAACCTTTACAGGAGATTCCAGACCTATGTCCGTCAGTATGACCCTGAGAAGCCTATTAAGAAGGTCTGCGGCGGTCCTAATGTTGACGATGTGAACTGGACCCGTAAGGTCTGCGAGACCACATTTACTCAGGCTCCGGGCTTCGTGCATGGCTTCATGGACGGCTTAAGCGTTCACTACTATGTTCATCCGGGCGGATGGGACCACAAGGGAAGCGCCACGGAATTCGATAACGCTATGTGGTATAAGACCATGAAGAAGGCTCTCTATATAGAGCACCTTATTAAGATTCACAGCGACATTTTAGCCCAGTACGATACAGAGAACAAGGTCGGCCTTATCATGGACGAATGGGGTGGCTGGTATGACTGTGAACCGGGAACAAACCCCGGATTCCTCTATCAGCAGAACACTATGAGGGATGCCCTTATAGCTGCCGTAACGCTTAACATTTTCAATAATCACTCAGACCGTGTCAAGATGGCCTGCATAGCCCAGATGATAAATGTACTTCAGTCTGTCATCCTCACTGAGGGCGAGAAGATGATTAAGACCCCTACCTACCATATTTTCCATATGTATAAGGGTCACCAGGATGCTGACTGTGTTCGGAGCACGATTGCTGAAAACGCTGATATCGGTACGGATGAGGACCCTGTACCTGCTCTTCAGGTTTCAGCTTCCGTTAGGGATGGAAAGTACCTTGTAACCGTAGCAAACATGGATATAGATAAGAGCTACCCTGTAGAGCTTAAGCTCGCTGACACGGCTCTTACTTCTGTCAAGGCGACAATCGTAACAGAGGATATGCACGCTAAGAATACATTCGATGATCCTGATGCTGTAAGCGAGAAGGACTTCACGGACATCAAGGTAGAGAATGGCGTCGCCAAGTTCACCATCCCAGCCTGCGCTGTCCTAGGTATCAAATTTTGAGTACCAGACATTGTCTAAAGTGGCGCCCCGTGCCTGGCTCATGCGAAGCGGGTGCCTGGCTCGGGGTCATGAGAAGCAAGGTGAAAGTATGAGTACCAGACATTGTTTGAAATGTCTTCTGTCCGAAATAAGCGAAGAAGAGTACATGGCGAAGATCTACAGAGTTATCATGCTCCTCTCTAAGGACGAGAAGGCAGACGACGATAAGGTTAAGGCACGCCTTGATACCTGCAAGGCGTGCGACTACCTGGCCGATGCCACCTGTCAGGCCTGCGGCTGCTACGTAGAGCTTCGTGCCGCAAGAAAGGACAGCAAATGTCCCTATAAAAAATGGAATGTGTAGGAATAAGAAATGAATGCGGAAAATTATAAGAAAACGGCGTATAATACGCCATTTATAGCGCAGAGAGCGGATCCGTTTATAATTAAGGCGGGGGACGGAACATTTTATTTTACGGCTTCTGTTCCGGAGTATGACAGGATAATACTCCGTCATGCCGATACCCTCGAAGGACTGAGAACTGCCTCGGAGACCGAGATCTGGCATAAGCATGAGTCCGGTGTCATGAGCAAGCACATCTGGGCACCGGAGCTCCATTTCCTCGATGGAGGATGGTATATCTACTTTGCCGCAGGCGAGCGGGATGATATATGGAATATAAAACCATGGGTTCTTCACTGCTTAGGCGATGACCCGATTCGTGATAAATGGGGAGAGTGCGGAAACCTTAAGAGGGCAAGTGATGATGAATTTTCATTTAATTCATTTTCACTCGATATGACTGTCTTTGAGAATAATGGAAAGAAATATACGGTCTGGGCTGAGAAGGTTAACACAGGCAAAGCTATCAGCAACCTCTATATCGCTGAATTGGCAAGTCCTACTGAGATGAAAACTGCCCAGGTTCTCCTTACCACTCCCGATTATGATTGGGAGAGAGTTGGCTTCTGGGTAAATGAAGGGCCGACTGCCCTTTTCCATGATGGAAAGATTTATCTCACCTTTTCGGCAAGTTCTACGGGGGAATGCTACTGCATGGGTATGCTCACAGCTTCCTGCGATGACGACCTGCTTGACCCTCTTTCCTGGAGGAAGGACAGATACCCTGTACTTAAGAGCGACCGTGAACTTGGTTTCTACGGTCCCGGTCACAATACCTTCTTTAAGGATGAAAAGGGAAATGACCTAATGAGCTACCATTCTCGCACTTACGATGAGATAGTCGGAGACCCACTATATGATCCAAACCGCCACTGCTTTATCATGAAGATAGACTATGATGATAGCGGCAGACCAATATTCGATTTAAAGAACAACCTGTTCCAGTGAATAGAAAAAGCGCCATAGTTAGATGGCGCTTTCTTTTCTTAAATAAGGGTCAATCAAAATTTAAACGTATCCTTGATTCCGAGCCATTTCTGGTCCTTATCGGAGAGGTTAAGCGGTGTACCGTCTCTTAGGGTGTATCCCTCCGCTGACGGGCTGCCCTTGTAGGAACCGACAAGATCAGGCCACTCTATCCCTATCTCAGGGTCGTTCCAGGCCATGCCGCCTTCATCATTCGGATGCCAAAAATCATTTACCTTGTAGCAGAATTCCGCTACATCAGAGAGAACTAAGAATCCGTGAGCAAAGCCTTCGGGAATCAAGAACTGCTTTTTATTTTCCTCGGAGAGCCTGACTCCATACCACCTTCCATAGGTTGCGCTTGCGCTTCTAAGGTCTACCGCTACATCGAAAACCTCGCCCTTAATAGCTCTGACAAGCTTACACTGAGGGAAGTGTTTTTGAAAATGAAGTCCTCGAAGGACTCCCTTTGTACTCATTGACTGGTTGTCCTGGACAAAATCTATATCGAATCCCGCTTCTTTCATATCATTTTTATTATATGTCTCACAGAAATACCCTCTTGTGTCACCGTGGACGGCAGGAGTTATGACACAGAGCCCTTCTATGCCGCCTACATTTTTCTCTACATTTATCTGCATTACTTTATTTCTCCAATTTCAGTTAAATATCTTCTTACAGCATCGCTCCAGACCGGTAGCGGCTTAAATCCGTTCTTAACCAGCTTACTCTTGTCGAGTCTGCTGTTAAATGGCCTCGCTGCCTTCGAAAGCCCATACTCAGCGGTAGTTACAGGAGTTACCTTAGTAGTTAATCCCGCCTGCCTGTATATTTCCTTCGTGAAATCATACCAGGATATAAAGCCGTTTTTAGTTCCATTTTTATCAAATCCTGTTGAGGTATCGGGAAGCTCACTATTAGTGGCATGATAGTAGCCGTATTTATCGGTCTCGTTCATATCGACAAGGAGTCTCGCCAGGTCGAGCGTGTAAGTAGGCGTGCCAATCTGGTCATTTACAACACGGACCTCGTCGTGGGTCTTACCGACGTTAAGCATGGTCTTGATGAAATTCTTGCCGTTCAGGCCGAATACCCAGGCTATGCGGACTATAAAGTATTTATCCAACGTTTCACTTACGGCTAATTCGCCGGCAAGCTTGGTTTTACCGTATACATTAAGCGGAGCGTAGTCCTTACAATCCGGATCCCAAGGCTCTGTCCCCTGGCCGTTAAATACGTAGTCGGTTGAAATATAGGTCATGACAGCGTCTAGCTCCCTGGCTGCCTTAGCTATATTTCCGGTTCCGTCAGCGTTAACCGCGGTAACCTTAGGAATGTTCGCCTCATCCTCAGCTGCGTCCACGGCCGTCCAGGCTGCGCAGTGAATTATATGGTCGGGTCTTACTTCCTTTAGCAAGCGTGAGACACTAGAAGCATCCGTTATATCAAGCTTCCTATAAGGAGCCCTTGTTACAGCCGAGCCATCATCGATTCCGCTGTAGGCTTCAGTAATGTCAGAACCGACAGCCTCGTATCCCCGGTCAATCAGCTCATTCATGACATCGTGGCCAAGCTGTCCATTTACCCCTGTTACAAAAAATCTGTTCATAATCATTATCCTTTTAAATGTTTGACAAAACTTCTACTATTATACTCTCAATATCGGAAAAGTGCAACCACTTGTAGTATCTGGAATGCGTTGACGAGAACAGTAATATATGTACAGTACAAATACTTCACCTTAAAAAATTATAAAAAACCTCTTGCAAATTTGTACAGACCGTTATATAATACAATTAGTCAAAAGGTACAACAAGTTTCGGCAGCCTGGACCGTAAAACGTGCAAAACCTACAAAACGATGTCAACGAACATCTATAGAAAGAGAAAAATGCACAATACAAGTTATACCTTAGGGTTTACAAAAATGCAAAGCATTTCAAAAAGATGTCCATACATCTTTTTACAAAAGGAGGATCTTATGGGAATAGGAAAAAAGGTACTAAGCACAATTCTTTGTGCCAGCACAGCAGTAACAATGCTCGCCGGATGCGGTGGCGGTTCATCTTCTACAGCGAGCGGGAGCAAGGCAGGCAGTACACCGACAACTACAGATAATATTAAAATCGGTGTTTCAATCTGGTCATCAACCGATGTACTCGGTTCCCAGTGCAAGCTTATCTGCGATGAGGCAGCCAAGGCACTCGGAGTTTCTGTTCAATATGTAGACCAGGGACATGTATCAGAGAAGGTTACCGCTTCTGTTGAGCAGCTTGCGGCAGCAGGATGCCAGGGAATTATCATCTGTAACTCTTCAGATACAGAGATGACAAGCGCTATCAAGACCTGCAATGATAACAAGGTTTATCTTTCACAGTTCTTCAGAATTATAAACAAGGATAACAGCGCTGACATTTACAAGGCAGCTACCGATTCTCCTTATTATGTAGCGGCCGTTCATGAGAACGAGGTTGAGAACGGTGAGAAACTCGTTCAGATCCTCCTTGACAAGGGCGACAGAGATATCGGTCTTATCGGCTGGGAGCAGGGCGATGCTACCTGGCTCGGCAGATATGAAGGATATCAGAACGGCGTAGACGCCTGGAACAAGGCTAACCCTAATGATCAGGCTAAGCTCTCCGAGCCACAGTACGCAGGTACATCCTCAGATGGTGGCGCAAAAGCAGCTAACGCTCTTATGAGCGCAGATCCTAACCTTGACGCAATCATTCCTGCAGGTGGTGGCGGTGATCCTCTTCAGGGAGCTATCGCTGCTATAGAGTCAGCAGGCAAGACCAAGGATATCGATGTAGTTTCAACAGACTTCCTTCCTGACCTTGGCGACAGACTTGCGAATGGTTCAATGGCCGGTGAGTCCGGAGGACATTATTGCGATCCTCTCTTCTCATTCCTCCTTACATACAACGCTGTTAGAGGAAAATATACAGGATTTGAAGGCCAGTTTAACGATTTCAAGTTCCCTTACCTCTTCGTTTCATCAGCTGATGATTACGCTGAGTATGAGAAATATTTTGTAGACCAGCTTCCATATACTGACGACGAGATTAAGCAGATGGCTGATATGAGTCTTGAGGAACTTCAGAATGTTGCTTCTAACCTTTCTATTGAGGATGCTAAGGCAAGAGCTGAAGGAACAAAGACAATCGCCGATGACGCTAAGTCAGCTTCATAATTTGTAACTGTTCAGACCCAACAAATTATGAAGCAATACAGCTTGCTGTAATTGCTTTATATATTTGTTGGGTTATGAGGGGCGATAGCCCCTTGAGCCTGTCACATGAGAAATGCGTAGCATTTCTCATGTGACAGGCCTGAACAGTTACCATAATTAATTGGCTGCCGCACTCTAATGTGAATAAGGGCAAGATGTGCGGCAGCTATTTTTAAACAGAAAAAAGATGTACACACAACTTCTTTGAAAGGGAATAAAACGTATGGGTGAAACAGCAACAGCCACCGCGAAGCCTCAGATATTCAGTGGGAAAAAAGGCGGATACTTAATCCTTATTCTCTTAGTAATAGCTTCATGGGCGGTATTTAAAATTATTACTCCCGGAAATTTCGGATCAGCTAAAAGTATGCTCCAGTATTTCCAGGCGGGGCTTATGGCAGCGACGGGAGCTGTCGGATTTTATTTTGTAATGGTTATGGGGATGTTCGATTTCTCGATTGGAGCTAACATCGTTCTCTCAGCAATTGTAGGCTGTGTGTTCGCGACAAAGCTTAATCTCGGATATTTCGGACTGATATTTGGTTCTATTTTATGTGGCGCGATTGTGGGATTTTTAAATGGTTTTTTCTATATCAAGCTAAAAATTCCATCACTTATAGTTACAACAGGCCTCGCCCTTATTTACGAGGCTGTAGCGAATTATGTCGCGGGCGGAGTTGAACAGACACTTCCATCGGATTTAAGATGGTTTGGTTCAACAGCCGGTTCCATAGTTCTTGCGGCTATTGCTTTTGTTGTGGCTTGGATTTTACTTAATTACACGAAAATGGGTACATATACCTATGCTATCGGCAGCAATGAATTTACAGCCAAAAATATGGGTATAAATGTAGACAAGTATAAATTACTCGCTTTCGTTGTTTCCGGCGCCTTCTTTGGAGCCGAAGCGGTACTTTCAATCAGCTATGGTTCATCAATGGTAGCGACAACCGGTATGAGCTCCATGAGCCGAAACTTCGTACCTACCATGGGATGCTTCTTCGGACTTGCGTTTAAAAAGTATGGAATTCCACTTCAGGCAATTCTTATAGGTGAATTTTTTGTAAATATTATTTTCTTCGGATTTATCGCTCTTGGCGCACCGACCGCTATTCAGGACGTTATTACCGGCCTCGCGCTTCTTATAATAATAACTCTTACAACCAAGGTTACAAAGGGCGAAATCGTAAAATAATCGGAGGAGGAAGCAAAATGGCTAAAGAAGTAAGGCTTGAAGCCGTTGACGTCTGCAAATCCTTCGGCATTACGAAGGCGGTGCAGCATGTTTCAGAGAAATTCTATAAGGGCGAGATTCATGCTCTTATAGGTGAAAATGGTTCCGGAAAATCTACGCTTACAAATATGTTAACCGGAATCTATTCTAAGGACAGTGGTAAATTTATTCTTGACGGTGAGGAAATAAACGCGAAAAACCAGGTTGACGCGAATAATCATGGCGTGGCGATTATCGTTCAGGAACTTGGTACCCTTGATGGCTTGACTGTCGCTGAGAATATTTTCCTAGGCCACGAGGATAAATTTGTAAAACATGGCATAAAAAATACCAATGCCATGAACCGTGAGGCGAATAAATTATTAAAGGATTACGGCTTTGAAAGAATTAAGGCCGCTGACCTCGTTGATGACTATAATTTCGAGGATAGGAAATTAGTAGAAATTGTTAAGTCAACTTATTTTGAACCGAAGGTTCTTGTTGTTGATGAGACAACGACAGCACTCTCTCAGGAAGGCCGTGAAGAGCTTTACAAGGTTATGGAACGAGTAAAAGGTTATGGTGGAACGGTAATATTTATTTCACATGATCTTCCTGAAGTAATTGATAAATCAGATACAATTACTATTCTTCGCGATGGCGTATATATTGGCACTGTCGAAAGCAGCGCGGTCACTGAAGATGACCTCAAGAAAATGATGGTTGGCCGTGAAATGACCGGTAATTATTACCGGGCGGATTACGGCGAAAAGGTATCCGATGACGTTGTTTTATCGGTAAAGGGAGTTACGGTACCAAATCTTATAAGTGACATATCATTTGACCTTCATAAGGGTGAAATATTAGGATTCGGCGGACTTTCCGAGTCAGGCATGCATGAGGTCGGCAAGGCTGTTTTTGGGGCTTCATTTGATCGTCAGGGAAGTGTTATTTTAAAGGATGGAACTCACATAAATGATATTCCTACGGCTATAAAACACAGCATCGCTTATACTTCAAAGGACCGTGATAACGAGTCTGTAATACTTAACCAGAGCATCGGCGATAACATTGCCCTTCCTTCACTTGACCGCCTCGGGAATGGTCCGCTTAAGATTCAGAGCGATAAAAAATTAACTGAATTCGAGGACAAGTACGCTAAGGAATTATCAGTTAAAATGGTAAATACAAAGCAGTTTGTCTCTGAATTATCAGGCGGAAATAAGCAAAAGGTTGTCCTTGCGAGATGGGTTGGCGCTGATTCCGATATTCTTGTTCTTGACAGTCCTACAAGAGGAATTGATATTAAGGTCAAGCAGGATATTTACCAGCTCATGGATGAGATGCGTAAGAGTGGAAAATCAATAATCATGATTTCCGAGGAATTAATGGAATTAATAGGAATGTGCGACCGTATTCTTATTATGAAAGACGGAAAAATTAACGGCGAATTGATGAGAGATAAGGCACTTGACGAAAATGCTCTTATTTCAAAAATGGTATAAGGAGGATAGAGAGATGGCAAATAATGCTGTTGCGGCTACAGGCTATGAAGAGTCTCTCAAAAAGGCGTCTCGTATGGCACTTGTAAGGACGCTTCTTCCTGTGATGGGACTTATAGTCATATTTATTTTATTTAATGCGCTTACCGGCGGAAGAATGATTACAAACCTTCCGCTTACGATGTCATCAATGTACTCGCTCATGATAGCATGCACCGGTGTATTTTTTATCATGACAATGGGCGGTCTTGATTTCTCGCAGGGATCTATATTAGGTATGGCTGGGATTGTCATTTGTTCAGTGTCACAGCATGCCCCTATGGGAATAGCGATACTTGCGGGAATCGCGACAGGAGCTGCTATCGGAGCTGTAAATGGTTATTTCTATGTATTCAGAAAAATAAAATCATTTATAGTTACAATCTGTACGATGTTTTTATTCCGTGGTTTTATAAAATACCTGACATCGGATTCACCTGTAACGGGAAGCGCGAGCCTTGCTTTAAGTTATGATACTATTCCTATAAAATTAGGAATTATGATTGTTGTTGTCGCTATTGCTTATTTCTTTTTCCGTTTTACAAAATTCGGGACATATTTAAAAGCAATAGGCGCAGGAGAGAAGGCTGCGAAATTCGCGGGAATACGTACAGATAAAATGAAATTTCTTATCTACGTCCTTGCGGGAGCTATCACGGGACTAGCCGCATTTGTAAGCGTAGCGCATACCGGTTCTGTGACCTCTTCAGGCGGAAACCAGCTCGAAACCCAGATTCTTATAGCTCTTGTCCTTGGTGGTATGCCGATTTCGGGTGGCGCTAAGGTTCGCTTCT
This sequence comes from uncultured Eubacteriales bacterium, assembly GCA_900314885.1. Taxonomy (GTDB): domain Bacteria; phylum Bacillota; class Clostridia; order Lachnospirales; family Lachnospiraceae; genus Catonella. Next base: position 20,062 of record OMWY01000009.1, on the reverse strand, counting down.
TAAATGTAGTTGTTGGGGCGGCATTATATACAATACTTCAGTCGGGACTTCAGATGCTTGGAATTACAACCCAGACTATGCAGATGATTCAGGGTGTAATATTCCTTGTATTCGTATTTATTTTCGCTGACCGCCAGTCCCTGCAGGTAATAAAATGATGTAGATTGTCGTGCCGCTTACATCATAAAAATCAGCTATACTGATTTTTAATAACTTGGAGGTCTTATGGACGGCGAAGATGCGAAATATAAAAGGGTCATAGAATGGGTGAAGCAGGGCCTCGCAAGTGGTGAATTGAAGCAGGGCGACAGACTTCCTTCCGAGAAAAAATTAAGTGAGAAGTTTGGACTTTCAAGGCAGACAATCCGTCACGCGACGGGCGACCTTGTAAATCAGAAATTGCTCACAAGAATCCAGGGCAGTGGCACCTATATCGGAAATGCCTATATTCCACCTCGCACGGAAAAATATATGAACATAGCGGTATTAAGTACCTATGGTGACTCATATATTTTTCCGACAACCCTGCGCGGAATAGAGAAGGTTATCGCAAAAGCCGGATATACGGTCCAGGTTTCATTTACAGATGACAGGGTTCATCATGAGATGCACATTTTGCAAAAGCTTTTAGCCCAGGATAATGTGGATGGAATTATTTTCGAACCTGTAAAAAGCGGAATACCAAATCCGAATATTCCTCTTTATAAGGAATTGCAGAAAAGAAATATACCAATGATCTGCTTTAACGCGGTATACCCTGATTTAAACGTTCCCTGTGTAAGGATAGATGACAGGGAATATGCCTATAAAATGACAAGAGTCCTTATTGAAAACGGGCATAAGGATATAGCCTTAATTACGAAGGCTGATGATGGTCAGGGAAAGCTTCGCTATTCAGGTTACATAGATGCCTTGAATGAGAAGAGTCTTTCAATCGACGCAAGGCACATTCTCTGGTTTGATTCCCTTGGGTGCCTCGAAATGGACCGGTTTCCGGACTACCTTATAAGCAGATTAAAGGGAACCAGTGCATGCCTCTGTTATAATGATGATGTTGCCTATTCCCTGATTAAAATATTAACGTCCCATGGAATAAATGTTCCGGAAGATTATTCGGTAGTTGGAATAGATGACTCCGAGATTGCGATATTAGGTTCAGTAGCCATATCCTCTATTCCTCATCCTAAAGAGGAACTGGGAGAGAAGGCTGCGTCTAATTTACTTGCTATGATTAAGAATCCTGACTTTGACGGAAATTTTCTTTTTCATGCGGATCCGATTCTGAGAGACTCCGTAAAAAATGTTACAGTTCACACCCCCCTACCACAGCCTTGTGAAAAGTGTTGAATTTTAAATTTTTTCTTTGTGGATTCCCTGAGGCGATGCCTCTGAATCGGTTGATAACACTTCATAATCAAAGCGAAAGCCCGATGTCATCTTGTGGCTATATTCTATGACATCGGGCATTTATTTACAAGCCTACCTGTGAACTGTAACGGCAGAAGAGGATAATTCTACTTAAACCGCAGTTAGTTCCGCCTCACATCTGGCGAGCTCTTCTAGATGTTACTAAGCCTCCTTGAAGAATTGCTAAGTCTTTCAATCTGCTCTCTAAGAACAGCCATATGCTCAATTAATGCTGCCTTATCTATCATCATAAGTAAATGTCTCCTTCTCATCCATATATCAGGTGTTTTTGTTTATTAATTTTCCAATATTACTATCGGCTGCAATTAGTGTAGAAGTAGCTTTTACAAAGGTTTTATCCATCTCACCTATAAGCTCACCGAACTCGTTGAAGTCTGTATTGAGGCTTTTGGCTGCATTAACCATGTTCGAAAATGCGATGGACTGAACTCCGTCTGTATTGAGCTGATGCCTTACTAGCTCAAATCTGCTTGATATTTCAGAAAACCGACTCATATAGTCATCAAAGGTCTTCTCGTCCACCAATATTTCACTAGCGTCATTAATCGCTTTCTGCATTATTTTACCTCCTGATTTTCATCATATTCATATGAATAAATCTTAACATCTAAAATGTCTGTATCATCTATCAAATACAAACAATCGCCCTCCCAATCAAAACAGAATGTGGGTTCAAGATTATCTACACCTCTATTAGGCTTCGGCAATGTCAATATCTCTTTCTTCTTTGATGATATTTGTATATTGTTTAAATCGTCAATATCATTAATTTTGCATTCAAAGATTTTTTTGCCTTTTAATATAAATAGTGCATCATTCCTCAAACCAACAATTCTAGTCTTATTATTCTGGGTATCATAGATAACTTTATCTTCTCCTGTTATAGGGTTAATACCAATTAATACATCTTTTGCGACCATGGATTGCTGTAGCTCATATAAGTATCCAGAATCATCCCATATGAATTTGTAATCACTATATTGATTGCCATATTTTGTCATGGCTTCATCTGTGTCACCAATATCTACTAGATAGTAGGTATATGCTGAAGTGTTATTAAATAAGCAGCCTGATAAAGCCATACTGAATAAAATTATGACTGTAATGAAAATGGTAGTTAATTTATTATCTCTAATGCGTATCATTGCTTTTTGCTAACCCCTATTATTGATATGACTTCAGGGATATCAGACTGCCTCATTATCTTCCTAAAGACGGATTTACCACGCTTGTAATAGGTTTTGTGCGTCTGAATGGTAACAAGCTTGTTGTTCCGTTCTCCAATACATACAAGAAATACCAAACTTCTTAAATAAGAGCGCAAGCTCTTTAGAAGCCCGCGACTTTAGTCGTGGGAGGCTCACGTCGATATCAGATTTTACTTAGTTGATTCTCTGAAGGAAATTTCATAGCTTAGTGAGATAGACTCGCTCTGGTCGCTATCGAAGGTCCCCAGCATAAAGAGGAGCTTCTCTGCGGCCTTCCTGCCTAGTGTCCTTGAATCAAATACGAGACTAGTGACAGAAGGGTGATACTGCATCAGATATGTGCTGTCATAAAAAGATGCGATTTTAACCTCACCCGGGATATGCACATGACGGCGGCGAAGCTCGTTCAAGGTCATCATGGCTAAGTTATCATCGGCACAGACTATGCAGTCGGCGCCCTTGCTTAGAATATCAGAGACACAGTCGGAAACATCCGCTACTGTGTCTTTGTTTGCATAGACAATCTCACCGTGGAGAGGAAGGCCTGCCTCCTCAACGCCGAGGTTGAAGCCTTCAAGTCTCTGCCTGTTAACGATGAAATCAAGGCTGCCGCAAATTAGCGCAAGCTTCTTAAAGCCCTTAGCTATAAGTATCTGGGTCATTTCCATTGCGCTGCCCACGTTGTCCTCGTCTATCATAGTGACATTTGAAACGGGCGTAGTTCCTATGGTTACAAATGGCACATGCTTAGACTGAAGGAACTCAACGGCGGCGTCATTGTCGTAGGTACGGGCGAGGATTACCCCATCGACCTTGTGCTTCTCAACTATGCGGACGAGAGAGCTCACGTCCTTATTGCCACATGAGGTTACGAGGAGGTCATAGCCGTTTGCCTGGCATGTCTCCTGAATCCCTGAGAGACAGGTCATGAAAAATGACATGAAATTCTGGTTATAATCCTCAGGTATGACTATAGCTATATTTGTCGTAAGAGCTTCAGAACCATCCGAATCCGGTTCCTCGTAGGTGCCGCCGTGCTCTATAATATATTTTTTAACAAGCTCTCTTGTCGCCGGTGAGACCCTGCCCTTCCCTGAAAGAGCGCGTGAGACAGTAGTCTGTGAAACCCCAAGATCAGCGGCTATCTGCTTTGATGTGAAACTGTTTCTCATATGCAATGTCCACCCTTCTTAAGACGGATATTCTCCAAAATAATATTTACTTGCGCAATTATATCACACATCGGAAAGATGTGCAAGAAAAATGTTTGAAAAAGGCGGTCATTGTCAATATTGCACAATATTTACACTTGTTTTTTGTTTAATATTTCCCCCTTGACTTAAACGTAAACTGTGCTATTATAGTATTGCGCAATAAAGTAATTTGTCAGGCGCAATTGCGCAAACCGGGGATAGTGCCTGACAGCTTATTTTAATATGACAACATTTCGTGAGGTATGAAGATGGAAGACAAGATTATTTACGGAGGCGACTACAACCCTGATCAGTGGCTTGATGAGCCTGAAATTCTTGAGCAGGATCTCCGCATGATGAAGGCAGCTCATATAAATGAAGTGACGCTTGGTGTATTTGCCTGGGCGTCTCTTGAGCCTGAAGAAGGTAAGTTCACCCTTGACTGGCTTGAGGAAATTGTGAATAAGCTCTACGCTAACGGTATTAAGACTATAATGGCAACCCCTTCCGGCGCGAGACCTAAGTGGCTCTCAGACAAGTATCCTGAAGTGCTTAGAACCTGGGAGGATGGTACGAAGGCTCAGTATGGCGGCCGCCACAATCATTGCCTTACATCTCCGATATACAGGGAGAAGGTCAGGATAATCGATACTAAGCTTGCAGAGCGCTTCAAGGACAATCCTGCCATCATCGCGTGGCATATATCAAACGAATTTTCGGGCGAGTGCTATTGCCCTTCCTGCCAGAAGGCCTTCAGAGGTTTCTTGAAGAAGAAATACGGCACAATCGAGAAGCTTAACCACGAGTGGTGGAACGCTTTCTGGAGCCACCAGTACAGCTCATTTGACCAGATTGACGCGCCTTCAAACATAGGTGAGAAGGGTACGAACGGTCTCATGATAGACTGGAAGCGGTACGCTACCGAGGAGTGCGATAATTTCATAGATAATGAAGTTAATGCCCTCCGTGACGCAGGCGCCACGCAGCCTGTCACCATCAATATGATGTACGATTTTGGAGGTTACGACTATAACGAGCAGAAGAACCATATTGATATAATCTCATGGGATTCTTACCCGGACTGGGGCTTCTCAGAAAGCGACATTAAACCGGCTCTTGAGCACGGACTCTGCCATGATTCCATGCGCTGCTACAAGGACAAGCCATTCCTTCTTATGGAAAGCTGCCCTTCAGGCACAAACTGGCAGCAGACCCACCGCCTTAAGAGAAACGGCCTTCTTCCGCTTGCCGCTATTCACGCAGTTGGTCATGGCGCTGACAGCGTTCAATATTTCCAGATAAGGGCCGGACGCGGATCATGTGAGAAGTTCCACGGTGCTATTATTGACCATACCTGCCGTGAGGATACGAGAGTATTTAAGGAAGCAACGAAGACAGGCGAGCTTCTTCTTAAGCTTGCTGATGTAGCCGGATCTCAGACCGATGCCAAGGTCGGGCTTATTTATGATAGACAGAATGAATGGGCTATAGATATGAGCGAGGGCCCTAGAAACTGCGGTGAGGGCTACCTTGAGCAGACCCAGAAGTTCTATAACGCATTGAAGCGCAACGCTGTTGATGTTGATGTCATAAGCGAGCCTCACGATTTCAGCAAATATAAGATACTTATCGCTCCTATGCTCTATAGTGTAAGAGGCGATGTACTTGAGAGAATCCGTGATTTTGTAAAGAATGGTGGCACTCTTATCGCTACCTACCTTTGCGCGATGACAAATGAGAATGACCTCTGCTTCCTTCATGACACACCTCACGACCTGACGGATGTGCTTGGCGTAAGGCTTGACGAGATTGACGGCCTTACGGATGAGCAGAGCAACAAGGCTCTTACGGTCGATGGTGCTATGGGCCTTGACAAGTCATATTCATGCAATAAGATTTGCGAGCTTATAACTCTTAACGGCGCTGAGCCATTTATGAAATATGGCGAGGATTTCTACGCAGGCTCACCTGCCGCAACTGTAAATCATTTTGAAAAAGGAAAGGCTTACTATCTTGCGACAGACCTTGAGGATGATTTCTATAAGAAGTTCCTTGAGAAGGTGCTCGCTGACGCAAATGTGGAGCCACTTGTTAAGAAGCTTCCTTCTGAGATTGATATTCAGAGCCGTGTGAGGGATGGCAGGCGTTACATTTTCATGGAGAACTTCTCCCGTGAGGATAAGAAGGTTAAGCTTCCTAAAGGAGCCAAGATGATAATCGGTGATGAATCCGAGGAATTCCCGAATACCAGCGCCAAGGTATTTACAGTAGAAGAATAGTCATAATAATTTTACGCTACCGCTTCCTGCTTAGGAGGCGGTATTCTTATGCTTGAACAAGTAATGAATCCGCTATCTAAAATTTATCGTTGTATGACAGTCGCTATTGTGATAGAATAAGATAGGTAAGCATTTACCATTATATAGGAGGCGTCAATGAGTGAAAAAGGACACAACCTTTACGGACTTCTATCTATAAAAGACTGGAAGAAGATGTTCGATATAAACAGATCTGAGATAAATGAGGAAAATCTTTACCTCCTCTACCTGATTTCTCAGGTCTTTCTGATTGTGGCGGCAAGCCTTACGTTCGCGACCATAATAATGCATGACCTGCATCTGATACCTGTGTGGATTGCTCTGTTTATAATCATGCTGGCCTTTGCCTGGGCCTGCAGATATATGATGAGGCATATGCATGTCATGCTTGCGATGACAGTTATTGTCCTCTTTAAAACATTTCTTTTTGCTGTTTCGATTTATACTGTATTTGTTACGATGCCGAGGGCAAATGTTATACTTCCGGTTGTTTTGCTGGCACTCGCTCCGACTATGTTCATAGTTTCACCACTGACAATGCTTGTGGAGGAGGTAGCGGCGGTGTTTGCTCTTGTCGCTGCGAATATGATTAATCCTCATCCATCAATTCCGGTTGCGGAATTAAACATCAATTTTATACTGGTAGGCCTTGGAGGCCTCTTCTTCGGAATGTATACTGAGTGGATGAAAATTCTCGCTATAGACAATGCCCGCCGTATGCGGGAGATGGCGAAAATGGACATGAGCTTAAATATAGCGAACAGACAGGCATTTTATGAGGATTATAAGGATGCCGAATCGATTAAAGGCATTAAGGGCATTTTCATGGTTGATCTTAACGGTTTTAAGAAAATAAACGATACTTACGGTCACCAGTTTGGAGATGAGTGCCTTAAAATCGCTGCCGCAAGCTTAAAGGACGCAGGTTCCGGCGCTGATACGATATTTTACAGGTACGGCGGAGATGAATTTATCGGTGTTCAGATGACATCGAGCAAGGCCGGCGAGGGACAGATAATTGAGAAAATACGAAGAAATCTCGCAGCAACTCCGGCGGTTATAACTGGTGGCGGACAGATAACAATATCTATGAGCATAGGATATTCGGAGCTTACCGAAAATACTCTTGCCGGCGTCGAAAACTGCATCCATATCGCCGATGTTGAGATGTACAAGGAAAAGAAATCTTTTGCAAGATAAAACGGCTGTTGTGCATGTGGGCGATGAGTATTTTTATCCTTGACATTTTACTTTATTCGGATATAATAAATCTGTAACACAATTTTTACAAAATTCACTTATGGAGGAATCTTAGTGAAGAAGGTTTTTAGTCTTTCAAAGCTTTTTGTCATTGCTTTCATGGCTCTGCTTTTCGCGGTGGTTCCGGTTAAGGCGTTTGCCGCAAGCGGTGATTCTGTATCAAACCCTATTGATATTTCTGATGGCGCGCCTGTTTCGAATGCATTGACGGATGATGTGCGTAAGCAGTATTATTCATATACCGCAAGTGATGATGGAATTGTAAGATTCTGTATTAACCCAATAGAGGCATCGACGAGCAACAGAGAGTGGCAGATTCAGCCTTATGACGGTGAACTCAATAAGGCATCTCTCTACTGGTATGGTACATCTTTTCAGACGATGTATTTCACAGTGAGTAAGGGTACGAGAATCGTCATCGAGGTATCGAATTACAGCGGAACGATTGATAAGACCTACCAGCTTTTCCCTGACTTTTTAGCCGCTGACGTTGAAAAGGAACCGAATAACAGCACCGTAACAGCTACTAAGCTTACTAAGGATAAGACTATCCTCGGCTGCATTAACGATAATTATAAGGACGTTGACTTCTATGAGATAGATGCCGATAAGTCAGGTTCTTATAATGTAACCGTAAAGCGTCATGAATTTAACTCGACCGATACACCTGAGTGGACTGTTAAGTTTTATGATGATGAGGCAAATGAAGTAGCTTCGTTAAATACAATTTATGACAATAAATCGAATATTGAAGGTCTGTCCTGCGTCTTAAAGAAAGGCCAAAAGATGTATATCGGTGTTACTCCGTATAACAGTGCCGCAAAAAAGCAGCTCTACGAGGTGACGATGACCTTTAAGGCTTATTCCCGTGTTGAGTCTGAACCTAATGACAGTATAGCCACTGCTGACAGGATATACGCGAACAAGGGAGTCTTTGGGTCTCTTGTAGGTCAGAATAAGGATTACTTTAAGCTTAAGGCCACAAAAACCGGTACATACAGGGTGAAGCTTACGTTGGCTCATGATGTAAATTATTTGTACAATTTTAAGGTCTTAGACAAGAATGGTAATACAGTTGTAAGCTCCGATTCAATAAGAAGGAGTGGAAGTATAAAGTTTTCAGCAGTGAAGGGAAAGACGTATTACATTTGTGTAAGCCATGATTCTACCTTCTGGGGAACGTCAAATGGAGTACTCTACAAGCTTTTAGTGAAGTAATTTCTGCCCGGGGATTCGTTCCCGGGCTTTTTGAAAGGAAAATAAAATGAACGAAAAAAGAATTAACAGGGCGATTGAAAACCTAAAGAAGCTTGATCTAACTCAGATGCTTGTGACCGACCCTATGTCAATTTACTATTTCACAGGCGTATATGTCCAGCCCTATGAGAGATTTTTTGCCTTCTATATTAACGCCGAGGGTGAAAATGTCTTGTTTTTAAATAAACTCTTCGTCGTGCCTGAAGTGCCGATAAGGACGGTGGTTCTGACCGATACGGATAACGTGATTTCCGCAATCGAAGGCGAGATAGATAAGGACAGAATCCTTGGAGTTGACAAAAATATAGAGGCGCGCTTCCTTCTTCCTCTCATAGATGACAAGGCGGCAGCAGGCTTTAAGAATGGCTCGCTTGCCATAGACCTTACCCGGGGCGTCAAGGATGAGGATGAGATAAAGCTTATGCGTAAGGCTTCGGAAATAAATGACGCGGCCATGGCGCAGTTTAAGGGACTGATTCATGATGGTGTAACAGAACTTGAGGTCGCCGACAAAATGCTTGGCATTTATAAGAGCCTTGGAGCGGAGGGATATTCCTTTGAACCTATCGTTTCCTTCGGGGCAAATGCCGCCGATCCTCACCATGAGCCTGACAATACGGTAATAAAGGAAGGTGATTGCGTGCTTTTTGATGTAGGCTGCAAATATAAGGGCTATTGCTCTGATATGACGAGAACCTTCTACTATAAGACGGTCAGCGACCATGCGCGCCAAATATATGAGCTTACCCTTAAGGCAAATCTCACGGCTGAAGCACTGATCAGTCCTAAGGCTCGTCTCTGTGAGCTCGACAAGGCGGCACGAGACCTTATAACCGAGGGCGGGTATGGAGAAGAATTTAACCACAGACTCGGCCATTTTATAGGGCTTAAGGAGCATGAATACGGTGACGTTTCGTCCGCTTACGACTGGCAGCTCCTTCCGGGTATGATTTTTTCTATCGAGCCGGGCATCTATCTTTCCGGTGATACGGGTGTCCGCATAGAGGACCTCAACCTCGTCACCCCTGATGGAGTTGAAACCCTCAACCACTATCCGAAAGAATTACAGCTAATATATTAATTTATTATAACTTCTTCATTTACTTTTTGCGCTGTTTCTGTTATCATATAAAATGATTGTTGTCTAAAGACAGCGAAACGAAAAGCAGTTGGAGGTGCACGATGGTAGGCATTGGTATATTAGGATACGGTACTATTGGCTCAGGGGTGTTTGAAGTCATCAATACCAACAAAGAAAGTATAGCGAAGAGGGCGGGTGAGCCCATAGAAGTTAAACGAATATGCGATCTCAGAGATTTTCCGGGGGACCCGGCTGAGAAGCTTATAACCCATGACTTCAAGGATATTGTAAATGATCCTGAAATCAGTATAGTAGTCGAGACTATGGGAGGTACCAAGCCTGCCTATGATTTTGTAAAATCAGCCCTTCTTGCCGGCAAGAGTGTCGCTACGTCGAATAAGGAGCTAGTTGCGAAATACGGCCCGGAGCTAATCGAGATAGCTAAGGAGCATAACGAAAATTTCCTCTTCGAGGCGAGCGTAGGCGGTGGTATTCCTATTATAAGGCCTCTCAACCAGGCGATTACAGCTGACGAGATTCTTGAGATAAAAGGTATCCTTAACGGTACCACTAACTACATTTTAACGAAAATGGCCCGCCAGGGTTCTGATTATCACGCTTCCCTTAAGGAAGCCCAGGAGCTTGGCTATGCCGAGAGAAATCCTGAGGCGGATGTCGAAGGATACGACACATGTCGTAAGATAGCTATTTTAACGAGTCTTGCTTATGGCATGCAGGTCGATTATGAGGATATTTATACAGAAGGAATCACTAAGATTTCAGTTGAGGATATGGCTTACGCTAAGGCTCTTGACGCTTCGATTAAGCTTCTTGGCGAAAGCAGGCGCGCGGATAACGGGGTAGTTTACGCGAGAGTCGCTCCTGCCCTTGTCAGCGCCCACAGCCCGCTATTCTCGGTAAATGACGTATTTAACGCCATTTTCGTAAAGGGAAATGTACTTGATGATGTCATGTTCTATGGCCGCGGAGCCGGGAAGCTTCCTACCGCAAGCGCCGTAGTTTCTGATGTTATAGATGAAGTAAAGCACAAGGGTGTCCACATCATGATTCAGTGGAGCGCAAGCAAGCTTACCTTAGGTGATATCAAGGATGCGAAGGGTGAGTACTTTGTAAGGGTACCTGCGGATAAGAAGGATGCCGCAATTGCCGCATTCCCTAACCTCTCAGAGGTTAAGAGCGATAAGGTAAAAAATGAATTCGCCTTTATCACGGATACCATGACAGAGGGCGAGTATGCTGATCGTGCCAAGGATTTGGGCGTGCTTAATATGATAAGATCTAATCTGTAAAAAGGAAGAGAGAGCAAATGTTAAAGGTAGTAAAATTCGGCGGAAGCTCACTTGCGGATGCCGCTCAGTTTACAAAAGTAGGAAATATAATAAAGGCCGACAAGTCCCGCCGTTACGTTGTCCCGTCAGCTCCGGGAAGAAGATATTCCGGTGATACCAAGGTCACAGACCTTCTCTATGCCTGTTATTCAAAGGCTGAGGTAGACGCCGATTTTTCGAATGAATTCGGCCTTATTAAGAATCGTTACAGCGAGATAATAAAGGGTCTTTCCCTGAATATTTCTCTTGATAAGGACTTCGAAGAAATAGAGAAGAATTTTAAGGCCCACATCGGTAAGGATTATGCCGCAAGTCGCGGAGAATTCCTTAACGGCAAGCTCATGGCGGCTTATCTGGGCTTTACTTTTGTTGACGCCGCAAGTGTCGTTTTCTTCGACAAGGAAGGTGAATTCGACGCTGATAAGACAAATGAGAAGCTAGGTAAGACCCTCGCGAAGCTCGAAACTGCCGTTATCCCGGGCTTCTATGGAAGCGACGCAAACGGAAACGTCAAAACATTTTCAAGAGGTGGCTCCGATATAACGGGCTCACTTGTGGCGAGGGCAGTTCACGCCGATATCTATGAGAACTGGACCGATGTATCCGGATTCCTTGTGGCAGACCCTAGGATTGTAAAGGACCCTGTTCCTATCGAAACAATCACGTATCGTGAACTCCGTGAGCTCTCATATATGGGCGCGTCAGTCCTTCACGAGGACGCTATTTTCCCTGTCCGTATAGAGGGAATACCTGTAAATATAAGGAATACTAACTGTCCTGATGACCCGGGCAGCTGGATTGTTGAGAGCACCGGTAAGAAATCTAAGTATACGATAACCGGAATAGCAGGTAAAAAGGGCTTCTGCTCCATAAATATAGATAAGGACATGATGAACTCTGAGGTTGGCTTCGGAAGGAAGGTTCTCCAGGCATTTGAAGAGAGTAATCTTTCATTCGAGCATATGCCTTCGGGTATTGACACGATGACAATTTTTGTCGAACAGAAGGCCTTTATTCCACATGAACAGCAGGTAATATCGGCTATTCACAGGCTTGCGAAGCCTGATACCATTGATATAGAGAGTGACCTTGCCCTTATTGCTATCGTTGGTCGCGGTATGAAGAACGCTCATGGCACTGCGGGGAGGATTTTCTCGGCCCTTGCCCATGCCCATATCAATATCAGGATGATTGATCAGGGCTCAAGTGAGTTAAATATCATTGTCGGAGTAGCCAATTCTGACTTCGAAAAGGCGATAAACGCTATTTATAATATTTTTGTATTGACACAGATGTGAGGAAAAGATGGACATAACCAAGACACTTGCCGAGGAGCTTGCTATAAAACCATGGCAGGTTGACGCAGTAATTAAGCTTATTGACGAGGGAAACACAATCCCATTCATAGCGAGATACCGTAAGGAGGCTCATGGAGCCCTTAATGATGAGATATTGAGGAATCTAGATGAGCGCCTTAAGTACCTTAGAGGGCTTGAGGAGCGCAAGGCGGCCGTACTCTCTTCGATTGAGGAGCAGGGAAAGCTTACGGATGAATTGAAGGCGCAGATTGAGGCAGCCACGACCCTTGTCGCAGTAGAAGACTTATATATGCCTTACAAGCAGAAGAGAAGGACCCGCGCCACAATCGCTAAGGAAGCGGGACTCGAGGGCCTCGCGAACATCATTTTACTGCAGAGCACGGATAAGAATCTTTTAGAAGAAGCGAAAGCATATTTAAATGAAGAGAAGAATATCGATACCCCGGAAAAGGCTATAGCCGGAGCTTCCGATATAATCGCTGAGAATATCGCTGACAATGCCGAGTACAGGAAGTATATCAGGGATATTACCGTCAAGGAAGGCCAGCTTACCTCGACAGCCAAGGATGAGAAGGCAGAAAGTGTCTACGAGAATTACTATAATTTTACAGATCATATAAATAAATTAGCGGGCTACAAGGTGCTTGCTATAAACCGCGGTGAGAAGGAGAAGTTCTTAACCGTTAAGGTTGAAGCGCCGGTGGAGAAAATTATTACTTACCTTACTAAGAAGGTAGTAGTTAAGGATAACCCGAATACAAATGATGTGCTTACCGCAGCCCTCACTGATTCATACGACAGACTCATAGCGCCTGCGATTGAGCGCGATATCAGGTCAGACCTCACAGAGAAGGCGGAGGATGGGGCTATTAAGGTATTCGGCCAGAACCTGACCCAGCTCCTCATGCAGCCTCCGATCGCGGGAAAACGTGTACTAGGCTGGGACCCTGCCTTCCGTACCGGCTGCAAGCTTGCGGTGGTAGATGAGACAGGCCGCGTGCTTGATACGACCGTTGTATTTCCGACGGAACCTCAGAACAAGGTTGCCGAGACCAAGAAGGTAGTTGCTGCCCTCATCAAGAGGTATAACATCTCACTCATTTCAGTCGGAAATGGAACTGCGAGCCGTGAGTCTGAGAAGATTATAGCCGATATGATTAAGGAAATGAATCTGCCGGTTTCGTATGTTATTGTAAATGAGGCGGGCGCGAGTGTTTATTCGGCGAGCAAGCTCGCCACGGAGGAATTTCCAAAATTTGACGTTGGACAGAGAAGCGCCACGAGTATCGCGAGAAGGCTCCAGGACCCTCTTGCCGAGCTTGTTAAGATAGAACCTCAGGCTATAGGCGTCGGTCAATACCAGCACGATATGAACCAGAAGAAGCTCTCAGAGGCCCTCGGCGCGGTTGTGGAGGACTGCGTTAACAGGGTCGGCGTTGATTTGAATACAGCCTCGGCGCCGCTTCTTTCCTATATTTCAGGCATTTCTAAGACAATTGCCAAGAATATAGTCACTTATCGTGAAGAGAACGGAAGATTTACAAACAGGAAGCAGCTCCTTAAGGTGGCTAAGTTAGGGCCCAAAGCTTTCGAGCAGTGCGCCGGATTTATGAGAATATCCGGTGGCGATGAGCCTCTTGACGCTACAAGCGTGCACCCGGAATCCTACGATGCCGCAAGGAAGATGCTTGATAAGCTAGGCTATAGCGAAAATGATATAAAGAGTGGACTCACGGGCCTCTCCCTCCTTGCTAAGGATACGGGCAAGCTTTCGGCGGAGGTTGGCATAGGTGAGCTCACCTTGAAGGATATCATAAAGGAACTCGAGAAGCCGGGCCGCGATCCCCGTGAGGAGATGCCAAAGCCTGTTCTAAGGACTGATGTCATGGATATGAAGGACCTGAAACCGGGCATGGTTCTTAAGGGAACTGTCAGAAATGTCATTGATTTCGGAGCCTTTGTAGACATCGGCGTTCACCAGGACGGCCTCGTTCATATTTCTGAGTTGACAGACAAGAAATTCGTGAAGCATCCTCTTGAGGTGGTAAGTGTCGGTGATATAGTTGATGTTAAGGTGCTTTCTGTCGATATACCTAAGAAGAGGATCAGCTTATCAATGAAGCAGGCGAAATGATGGAAAATATTTACGAGACAGCCTCAAGCTCTGAGACCTTCGCCCTCGGCAAAAGGTTTGGCGAAGAGGCGACAGCAGGTGAAATCATCTGCCTTTCGGGGGACCTTGGCGTAGGAAAAACTGTATTCACCCAGGGCCTTGCGAAGGGACTTGGCATAGAAGAGCCTGTCACTAGCCCGACATTTACAATAGTTGAACAGCATACAGAGGGCAGACTTCCCCTCTACCATTTTGATGTCTACAGGATAGGCGACATCAGTGAAATGGATGAGATTGGCTACGAGGACTGCTTTTTTGGAGACGGAATCTGTCTCATTGAGTGGGCTGAGCTTGTTGAAGAAATTATTCCGGAGGGCTCAACCTGGATAAAGATAGAAAAAGACCTTACGAAGGGCTTTGATTACAGGAAAATTACGGTAAGGAAATGACAATTTTAGGAATAGACAGCTCGGGACTTGTCGCGAGCGCCGCGATTATGCGGGATTATGTGCTTGCGGGCGAGTATACGATTGAGCACAAGAAGACCCATTCGGAGACCCTTCTCCCTATGGTCTCCGAAATCGTGAAAATGACTGAGACGGATCTCACTGAGATTGACGCGATAGCTATAGCTGCAGGACCGGGCTCATTTACCGGACTCCGTATCGGCGCGGCTACGGCTAAGGGACTTGCCTATGCCCTTAATAAGCCGATAGTTTCGGTTCCGACCACGGCGGCCCTTGCGGCGAATTTTTTTGGAAGCAGTGATTACGTGTGTCCGATTATGGACGCAAGAAGAAACCAGGTATATAACGCCATTTATTCATTTGAAAATGATGAGCTTGTGACCTTTACCGACCAAAGGCCTATAGATGTCAAAAAGCTTGTCTGTGAGCTTGATGAAAAATATAACGACAGGCGGATTATTTTCTTAGGTGATGGCGTACCTCGCTACAGGTGTCAGATAGATGAGATCTTGAAGGCTGACCATATTTACGCGGCGCCTCATTTACTAAAACAGCACGCCGGAGCAGTAGCGCTTTTAGGCGAAATGTATTATAATAAGGGTGAGACCTGCGACGCTTACTCATTTACGCCGGTATATCTGAGAATGTCTCAGGCGGAGCGCGAGAGAAAGGAAAAGCTTGCAAGTGGAGCCTTATAAGAGTGACGGGATCATCGAAATCCGCGAGATGACCTTTGATGATCTCGAGAAGGTCTGCGTTATTGAAAATGGATGCTTTGCTTCGCCATGGAGTGAAAGTATGCTGGGCTCTGTCCTGCTCATAGAAAATTATACGAACTTAGTGATATGTGAAAATGGAATAGTGTCAGGCTTTATTATAACCGATCGTATCGCGAATGACTCTGAGGTGCTTGATATCGCTGTGGCAAAGGATAGTCAGGGCCGCGGCTTCGGTCGCAGACTGATGTCTGAATATATTGAAGCCATGAGGGCGAATGGAATAGTGCATATTTACCTTGAAGCCCGCATATCAAACGAGAGGGCTATAGGACTCTACCGGTCGCTGGGCTTTAAGGATGACTGCGTCAGAAAAAATTATTACGATGACCCGAAGGAAGACGCGCTTATGATGTCGCTTCTTCTTACTGAAAATTAAAGGAAATATTTGTATGTTAGATGTCTGCCTGCTCGGCACTGGCGGTATGATGCCACTGCCGGGGAGATTTTTAACGAGCCTGCTCATGCGTTATAACGGCGAGAGTGTGCTCATTGACTGTGGTGAGGGAACCCAGGTCGCTATAAGGAAAAAGGGCTGGAGCATGAATCCGATCGGGCTCATTTGCGTAACCCATTTTCATGGCGACCACATCTCGGGACTTCCGGGGCTTTTGCTCTCTATAGGAAATTCTGACAGGACCGACCCTGTTACGATAGTGGGACCGAAGGGCCTTGAGAGTGTGGTGAGGTCACTTCTTGTGATCGCTCAGGACCTCCCCTTTGAACTGAGGTTTATAGAGATAGATGGTAAAGATTTTGACTATGATTACAAGGGGCTTCATATAAAGGCCTTCAGAGTTAAGCACAATGTAGTCTGCTATGGCTACCGGGTGACCCTTTCGCGATCTGGTAAATTTCACCCTGAGCTCGCCAATGAAAATAATGTCCCATTGAAATACTGGAACAGGCTTCAGAAGGGTGAGACTATTGAGGCTCCTGAAGGAAGATTTACACCGGAAATGGTTCTGGGACCGGAACGTAAGGGACTTAAGCTTACCTATGTAACCGACACAAGGCCGACTCAGACCATAACCGAGATGGCGAAGGAAGCTGATTTATTTATCTGCGAGGGCATGTACGGAGAGGCTGACTGTGAGGGAAAGGCGAAGGACAAGAAGCACATGACCATGCAGGAGGCCGCGAGAATCGGAGCTGAGGCGAGGCCACAGAGGATGTGGCTCACCCACTACTCGCCGTCAATGGCGTATCCTCCGCAGTACATAGACGAGCTGAGGACCATTTTCCCGAGAATAAGCCTTGGAAAAGATGGAAAGAGTATAGATCTGATGTTTAGTGAAGAGTAATTATTATTTAACAGGAGGCGGGTATGGCTGGTAAGAAAGCTTCTAGCACTGTATCAACTGTTGTTACGATGGTTGTTGTCGTGGCTGTAATTATTGTCGGCTTCGTGGCCTTACAGCGAAAAATGGAGACCGGCACGACAGCGAAGGTTTCGGATGATGTTGAAAAGCTAATGAATATGGATTTTGACAATGACTATCCTGCCTCGCCGAAGGAAGTAATGAAGTACTATACGCGTTTCCTCAAGGCCTATTACAACGAAGATCTGTCTGACGAGGAAATAGAGAAGCTTGCGGCGCAGAATTTAAAAATATATGATGAAGAGGTGTTGAAGCTCAACCCTTATGATACTTACGTGGAGAACCTGAAGAAGGAGATTCTCACGTACAAGAAGGAAAAGCAGACCCTTGGAAATTACGAGATTCAGGATTCCACTGACGCTAAGTACGAGGAAAAGGGTGGCTACAGGCTCTGCACGATTTCCGTATACTATTATATTCGGGCCCAGAATACCAAAAATAACCAGAGAACCTTCGAGGATTTCCACCTGAGGGAGGATGGCGACGGTCACTGGAAAATACTGTCATGGGAGACAACCACAAAGGACTTTAGAGATCAATGAAAATTCTTGGAATAGAATCGTCCTGCGATGAGACGGCGGCTGCGGTCGTTGTTGATGGCAGAGAGGTTAAATCAAATATTATCGCTTCACAGATAGATATCCACACGCTTTACGGCGGCGTTGTGCCGGAAATAGCCTCGAGAGAGCATATAAAGGCGGTTATCCCGGTTGTGGATGAGGCTCTCAAAAAAGCGAACACAACCCTATCTGAAATAGACGCTATAGGCGTGACATACGGCCCCGGCCTCGTCGGGGCTTTACTTGTCGGCGTTTCGGCGGCTAAAGCAATCGCCTTTGCCGCAAATAAACCTCTCATAGGAGTTCATCATATAGAGGGGCATATTTCCGCAAATTATATCCAGGCGAAGGAGCTTGAGCCGCCTTTTATGTGCCTTGTGGTTTCGGGAGGCCATACTAATCTTGTGATAGTACGGGATTACGGCGAATACGAGGTACTTGGCACTACACGCGATGACGCGGCCGGAGAGGCCTTTGACAAGGTGGCGAGAGCCATAGGACTGGGATACCCGGGTGGCCCTAAGATTCAGAAGGTCTCAGAAATGGGGAACCCGGCAGCGATAGATTTTCCACGCGCGAAGATAGCCGACAATCCCTTTGATTTCAGCTTCAGCGGCCTTAAGTCGGCTGTACTTAACTATCTCAATTCATGCGAAATGAAGGGGGAGAAGATAAATCCGGCTGATGTGGCTGCTTCATTCCAGGCTTCAGTTGTCGATGTGCTTGTGAGCCACACCATAGCAGGAGCTAAGAAGCTTGGCTTTAAGAAAATAGCGATGGCAGGAGGAGTGGCGAGCAATGCCGCTCTGAGGGCAGGTATGAGAGCCGCGTGTGAGAGAGAGGGCTATGAGCTTTACTATCCTGACCCGATTCTCTGTACCGATAACGCAGCCATGATCGGAGCTGCGGCTTATTATGATTATAAGCGCGGTGTCCGTTCGGGACTTGATCTGAATGCTGTGCCTAATCTTAAATTAGGAGAGAGATGATGAAGAAGGTAGCGATTATTTTAGCCGGCGGCCGCGGCAGCCGCATGAAGAGCGACCTCCCAAAGCAGTTCATAGACATAAAAGGTAAGCCTATGCTCTATTATAGCCTTGATACATTTGAAAGAAGCCTTATCATAAATAATATGCTGCTTGTCGCGCCGGCATCAGATGAAGAGTATATAAAAGAACATGTTCTGCCACTCGGCACATTTCATAAGCTTATCGGAATATGCGAGAGCGGTAATACCAGGTGTCGGTCTGTGTCGAATGCATTGCATTATCTTTCGGAAAATGGATATGATGACGATACGTGCGTATATATTCACGATTCCGCGAGGCCCTACGTTAAGGAGGATTCCTTAATAAAGCTCTTCACTGATTTCAGAAAATATAAGGCTGCCCTTCTTGCAGTGCCGGTAAAGGATACCATAAAAGTAGTAGAGGACGGTATGGTTTCAGAGACCCCGGACAGGAGGACCTTATGGGCGGCTCAGACTCCTCAGGTATTCGCTCTTGGTGACATAAGAAACGCTTACGATAAGATGTACTCTGAATTGAGTGATGAAGGGATAACCGACGATGCTGAGGTGGCTTCTCTTTTTGGGAGAATGCAATGCCATATAACAGAAGGATACTACGATAATATCAAGATTACGGTACCGGAAGATTTACCAAATAATGGTAAATGAGATTTTTTTCAAAAAAGTGCTTGACATGGCAGAAACATTGTGGTATACTAATGAAGCTGTCGCAAGACAGAGCACTTCTTGGAGAGGTGTCAGAGTGGTTTAATGAACTGGTCTTGAAAACCAGCGAGCTCGCAAGGGCTCCGAGGGTTCGAATCCCTCCTTCTCCGCTTTATAATAGAATATTGAAGACTGAATTCAGCTTGGAGAAATACCCAAGAGGCTGAAGGGGCTCCCCTGGAAAGGGAGTAGGTCGTTAATAGCGGCGCCAGGGTTCAAATCCCTGTTTCTCCGTTGTTTATCCCCTGGATTAATCAAAATACTTTCTTCAAAAATAAATGAAAAAAGTACTTGACATCCGGATGAACATGTGATATAATAGTAAAGCTGCTTCACGAAGAAACAGCAAGCGAAGAAAATCAGCGAAACTGATTTTCCTTGAAGAGAACAGAACACGAATTCTCTACGAGAATTCGCAGTGTCGTACTGCTACGCAGCACGACAACACTTTGACAACTGAACAGTGAGACAATCTTGAAAAGCAATTAATTTTTGAGAACTGAAACAGTGCGAAGCACTGTTTCGTAGCTCAAGCCTCGTGCGAAGCACGATTATAAATGGCTTGAGTATCCTATTCAAGAACGTAGCTTGTGGAAACACAGGCGCAACCAAAACA
>OMWY01000013.1 GCA_900314885.1 uncultured Eubacteriales bacterium | reverse complement strand
CATGACTACTCATCACCTCTAGCTCTTATTTGTGAGGTAGATCAATTAAAAAAAGTCCTAAAAATCAACGATTAGGGCTTGACAATATAGGAAGGAGAAGCGTTATGGAAAAAGATTACCCTGTAATTGATGTACCTGAGACGGCGGAGAACCTGAGGCACCTGCTAAATGAAAAGCATATCTCAGTGAGACAGGTAGCTGACTATATGGGCTTTGAGCAGCCGCAGGCGGTATATAAATGGCTGAGTGGGAAATCCCTTCCTACGGTCGATAATCTGTTGGCCCTCAGCCGTTATCTCGATATTTCTATGGAGTCGATACTTATAGTGAACGGTCATTCTGATATGGAGCCGGAGGCGGGCGGGAGCCCTACCCCGACTCCTTTTAATTACTGTTTAGGGAGGTTATATGAAATTATTGCATCTTGCGGACTTACATTTAGGGAAGGCTGTCAACGAGATCAGTATGCTTGATGACCAGAAATATATTCTGAGTCAGGTTATTGATTTGATTGACGAGGAGAAAATAGACGCTGTTATGATGGCGGGGGACATCTACGACAGGAAGGTGCCTAGTGAGGAGGCGGTAGCGCTTCTTGATGACTTCCTCTCGAAGCTTGCGGCTAAGAAAATACCGGTCCTTATGATAAGCGGGAATCACGACTCTGACGAGCGCCTTAATTTCGGCAGCAGGATTTTCAGTAAAAATGGAATATATGTCGCGGGAAAATATAATGGCCAAATAAATAAGGTTACCATCGAAGATAAATATGGTCCGGTTAATTTTTACCTGATGCCTTTTACGGAAAGAAATCAGGTGGAATATTATTTTCCCGATGACGATACGTCTACCTATGAAGCCGCGGTAAATACAGCCCTCTCCCATACCGGGATAGATTACTCGGAGAGGAATATTCTCTTAGCCCATTTATTTGCCATATCGGGTACATCGGAGCCGGAATTATCGGGCTCTGAGACGAGCGCCAAAAATGTAGGAACCATAGATAAAGTGAGCAGTGGATTATTTTCAGAGTTCGAATATACCGCCCTTGGTCATATTCATCGCCCACAGAAGGTTGGGAGCGAGAATGTCCGTTATGGAGGTTCTCTTTTAAAATATTCGCTAAACGAAATAAATCAGAGTAAGGCATTTACAATAGTAACAATTAATGAAAAAGGGACAGGCCCTGATATCACTTTAATTCCGATTAAGCCTCTCCATGAGATGAGAGAATTAAAGGGTAATTTTGATGAATTAATGAAGCCCGAAAATATAGAATTTCCCGATGACTATATTTTCATGACATTAAAGGATAAGACGCCTATAGCGGATGCTTACGCAATCGCGGAGAGCCGCTATAAAAATTTGATGGGATTAAGATATGATAATTCAGAGTCAAAATTAGCTGATACTGAAGAAATTAATGAAGGAGAATCTGGCAGGGATTTCTCAGAAATGATGGCTGATTTTTATAAGAAAATTCTTGGAAGAGAACCGGAAGACGATGAGTGGAAGATTCTAAATGAAGTCGCTAAGGAAGCAGGGGTGACAGAGTAATGAAACCGATAAAACTAACCATGACAGCCTTCGGTCCGTACGCAGGGACTGAAATAGTTGATTTTACCAAATTCGGCGAAGAGGGAGTTTATTTGATTACTGGAGATACAGGCGCCGGGAAGACAACCATTTTCGACGCTATTTCCTATGCCCTCTATGGAAAAACAAGTAATGAGGAGAGACCGGCGACAACGCTCAGGAGTGACTTTACAAACGATGCTACGGAAACGAGCGTGGAACTCGAATTTACCCACAGGGGAAAGGCATATAAGGTTATAAGGAGACCTTCATACAGGCGAAATGTGACTCGTGGCGAGGACAGGAGCAAGATGACGACTGTCCCGGAGAAGGCGGAGCTAACAGGTGATGGGATGGAACCTGTCAGCAAGCCGACTGCCGTCACAGAAAAAATAGAGAAGGATATTTTACACCTCGAATATAACCAGTTCTGTCAGATAGCGATGATAGCCCAGGGAGAATTCAGAAAGGTTCTGACGGCTGACACAAAGGAGAGGACAGCCATTCTTCAGAAAATATTCCGCACAGAAAGCTATATGAAAATGGCGGAAATAATGAAGGCAAGGCTTGACGAAGCCAGGAAAATAAGGGACGACAGTGGGAGCAGGGCAGAAGGTCTGATACAGACCCTTACCTGCGATGAAAAGTCCGCTTATTTTGACGCTCTTAATGAATTAAAGGAAATTATTGACGTGCCTTCTTTATCTGTACGTGAGAGTGAAATACTCACATTAATTTCTGATATTACAAAAGAAGACAATGAAGCAAGAAAGAAAATAGCGGAAGAAATTAATTTACTGCAGACTGAAAATAATAGGTTGATAAAGGAAGTCGGTATAGCTGCCGAAAATAATAAAAAGTTAGATACTCTTAAAGAGGTCATGAACGAGAAGAGTGAGCTCTTAAAAAAGAAAGAGCAGATAGATGAATTAAAACTAGTACTTGAAAAGGAAAAGAAGGCATGCCACAATGTTAAGCCTCTTTATGAAGTAAAAATACAGGCGGAAAAGAAGGTAAGCGAATCTGCTAATGATGTAGAGAGAAAAAAGAATTCGCTTGCGGCCGCTAAGGAAAAAGATGCCGCCGCAAAGGCTGAGGCTTCTAAGAACCTTGAACGAAGCAAGGAGCTTGAGCTAAAAACCGCGGAATTAAATAAATTAATCGACGAAGAGCCTCTCTATGAAAAGCGAGATGAACTGTTAAAGGAAGTGTCAGTTTGCGCTAATAAAATTGCTGGGCTTGAAGAGGAAAAAGCTAAAACGAATGCTAAGATAAAAGCAAATACGGAAGAAGCTTTGAACCTTGAAAAAGAATTAGCCGCGAGCAAGGACCTTCCTGTAAAGAAAAGCAGGCTTGAGAATGAAAGAGACAAAGCTCTTTCCCAGGCCGGAAGGCTTAAGAATATTGTCACTGAAATTGACGATTATAATAAATATAAGAAGATATTTGAGGAAGCAAAGGAAAAATATAAGCTTGACTGGGATAAATACGACAAGGCAAATAAAGAGCTCCTTCATGCGGAACATTTACTTGAAATGAACAGGGCGGGAATCCTAGCCAAGGACTTGGTTGAAGGAGAACCTTGTCCTGTATGTGGAGCAACGTCTCACCCGCATTTAGCTCTGCTTTTGGACGAGGAAATTTCCGATGAAGAAGTGACGGAACTTAAGGAAAATGTTCTTAATTTTCAGAAAAAGAAAGACACATCAAACGAGGCAGCCGCGTCAGCGAAGTCAAAAACAGAAACGTTTGAGGCAACGATAAGAAAAGACACTTGTGATGCCCTTTCGGATATTTATTTATGGAAAGAAATTTCTGAAAATAAATTATCAACGGATGATATAAACAATGTGGGAATTAACGAAATTAATAACCATATTAATTTACTGACCGATGACCTTGATTCTATTATAGCAAACAGAAGTGAGGCCATAGGAGAGCTTGAGGCCTCAATAAAGAAAGACGAAGAGAATGAGAGGAGGGGTGAGAAACTAAAAAACGAGAACACGAAATTAGCTGATGATTTAAAGCAAATTACTGACAGCATTAACGAGTTAAATATAAAAAAGGCTGGGGATGAGGCTGCGCTTAAGACTATGCCGGCCTTGCCTTATAAAACAAAAGCGGAAGCACTTACGAAAAAGGAGGAATTATCTAAAGAGTGCAAGAACCTTAGAGAATCGATTGACTCCGCGGAGACTAAGAAAAATGAAGCCATGCAGGGCGTGACTGCGGCAAAGACTGCCATGGAAGCTGCCGGCGCGCAGGCAGATAAGCTACGGGCTGAATCCGAAAAAACAATCGCTGATTTTAATTCCGCCCTTAATGCATTCGGATTTATTAATGAGGATGACTTCAAAGAATATATGGTCACTGATGAGAAATTGCAGGGTGATGAAGAAGAAATAAACAAATATAATTCAGAATCGGCTGCGATTGAAGGAAAATTATCCGCCGCCAAGAAAGCCGCAGACGGTATTGAACGGGTGGATATCGGGGCTCTTACCGGGAAACAAAAGGCGACACAGGCAAGGCTTGATGATATTTCCTCTGAATATACCGTAATTTCAGGCAGGATTTCTCATAACGAAAACGCTGCCAAAAACATTGCTAACGAGCTGGAAAATCTTAAAGAAGCCGAAAAGAAATGCAATACGCTTCTTAGCCTCTATAACCTTCTAAACGGTAAGACGGCTAACACAAAAATTACCTTTGAGCAGTATGTGCAGGAGGCCGGCTTTGATGGTATACTGAGGGCAGCAAATCTGAGAATGGATGTAATCAGTAATGGGAGATTCGTCCTTATACGTCGCGAGGCGGCAGACGCGGGGCTCAAATCGCAGAACGCTCTTGCGCTTGATATTCTAGATAATTATACCGGTAAGAAACGTCCTGTGAATACGCTTTCGGGTGGTGAGAGCTTCAAAGCTTCACTTTCACTTGCCCTGGGTCTCTCAGACAGAATTTCATCTATTGCGGGTGGAATTACGGTTGACTCCATGTTCATAGATGAGGGCTTTGGTACGCTTGACAGTCAGTCAATATCAGACGCAATTGATATGCTGACAACTATTTCAACCCATAACAAGATGGTCGGAATCATAAGCCATTGCGATGAGCTGAAGGAGCGGATAGACAAGCAGATTCTTGTAAAACGAGGCAAAAACGGTAGCCATATAGATATAACAGAGAACTAAGAATAGTTAAGCTTATGATTGTAAAATTTAGAAAATATTCATTTTTTACTTGCATAACGGTACTGTTTGATGTAAAATATATGAGCGAGATTGCCATTATTACGAAATGGCAGGAGAACATATTTAAGGAGGATTTATATGTTTTGTAATAATTGTGGAGCGGAGCTGCCTGAGGGTGCGCTCTTCTGTGAGAACTGCGGCGCTAAGGTTGAGAATTCCGAGAACGCAGTTAACAACGAAGGCGAAGAGAGCACAGCAGGTACAGCAGATACCGGTGCCGAAACCGTGAATGATACTGTCACAGAGCAGCCTGCGGGCGATGAAAATGTTACCGAATCTGCGACAAATCAGGGCCAGAACCAGCAGTTTAACGGAGCGCCAAACCAGGGTCAGTATCAGCAGTTTAACGGAGCGCCAAACCAGGGTCAGTATCAGCAGTTTAACGGAGCGCCAAACCAGGGTCAGTACCAACAGTTTAATGGAGCACCAAACCAGGGTCAGTATCAGCAGTTTAACGGAGCTCCATATCAGGGTCAGCCAAATGGTCAGCAGTACCAGGGCAATCCATATCAGGGTCAGCCGGGCAATGGCTTTAACGGTCAGCAGTTCCAGCAGACCGTGAACCAGGCTGGACAGACCACAAAGAATTATTTCAGTGAGCTTTTTGCTATATGCAAGAATTTTTTCACAAAGCCAAGGACGGAAGGAATTTCTTATGTAGAGAATGGTCAGACCAAGTATTCTATAGGCTCTATGCTCATATACGCTGTACTTTATGGCCTCTTCTCGTTTGCGGCGAACTGGAAGCTGACACATTCGTTTTTGGGATATGTTTCAGGCGGACATAAGGGAGCGTATTACTTCGGCTCTTTTATGGGAGCATTTGTGACAGGATTCCTTATCAGCCTCTTCTTGGCGTTGATGTTTTTCGCAACCAAGAAGACAGAGAAATATGACACCACATTTTCAAAGTCACTGAACGCGTCAGGTATCACGTCCATGATACTTATACCATTCACTGCTGTTGGTTTCCTGCTTATGTTCTTAAGCCTTCCTCTTGGCTATATAGTTTATTTCGTAGGAACGATGTGGTCTTTAGCTGAGTTTGTTGATATTTCAGATAATGAACGCAGGAACGAGAAGCATTCTCTCTACAGCGGACTTTACATTGCTATTTATAACATAGTACCTATTCTTATTTCCTTAGCGATTATTGATAATCTCATCAAAACGCAGATAGGTTCATCGATAGGTTCTCTGTTCAATAGCTTAAGTGAATATGGCGGTTATGGGTTTTAATGAAAATTAACCGATGATATAGAGGAGTATCTAACAGTATAATAGTGTTAAATGCTCCTTTCATGATTTATTTTGGAGGTAACAAAATGTATTGCAGAAATTGTGGCGCACCGATGGATAATCGCGCGATTGTATGTGTGAAATGCGGCGTTAGAGCGGGAGATGGAGTTAACTTCTGTCCTAACTGCGGGTCTCATACGGAACCTTACGCTCCGATGTGCTTGAATTGCGGAATCGCCTTGAATCCGGAAGTTTTTAAGTCAGATAAATCTAAGCTTGTAACCCTTCTTCTTGCTATTTTCTTAGGGAGCCTTGGTATTCATAATTTCTACTTAGGCTATATAAAGCAGGGAGTAATCCAGCTTGTATTATCATGTGCTTTCTGCTGGACATTTATCGTACCGACCGGCATGTGGGTCTGGGCCCTTGTCCAGGGCATACAGGCCTATGAGGGCAAAATACCCGACGCCGAAGGAAGGACATTAGCCGATTAACACAAACCGCCATCCATAAGGGTGGCGGTTTTCATATTATGTCAGAATATGTCACTATGTGTCCCGGTTCTTGTGAGATATAGATACAATGAGTTATCATCAGTTTCGTAAACCGGGAGCCAATCCGGTTCTATGTGGCATTCGCGCAAGCTTGAAAAGTTGCCTGTAAGAGGGTGGTCATGATTTTCAGGAGGAAGGCTTTCACCGTTTGCTAGCTTATATATAATGTCCTTAAGAAGACTAAGGTTATACCCACGTTTTTTCGCTAACTTTAGATCTTTCTTGAATTTACTGGTTGGTCTGACAGTATATTTCACTTGAGTAGATCCTCCATCATTTTATCAATGTCGGTATATGATTT
Source organism: uncultured Eubacteriales bacterium (assembly GCA_900314885.1). GTDB lineage: Bacteria > Bacillota > Clostridia > Lachnospirales > Lachnospiraceae > Catonella. Next base: position 64,469 of record OMWY01000013.1, on the reverse strand, counting down.
CCCAAGCGAAGGATCTTCTTTCATTCTCTTTACTTCAGACAATGCCTCGAGGGTTTCAGAATTTGGAACTTCGGATTCTGTTATTACATTTTCCATGTATCTTACAAGGTCTCCCTTTACGTTGCCACCACCTCTTACTATAATACTCTTATAACGGTTGTAGAGATCTCGATTCAATGTAAATGAACAGGTAACTGTATTAGTATCACTCATTGCTAGTCCTCCCTGGTTGTGGATTTTAGACTGATGTTACTTAGTAAACTAAGTATACTATAAATATGAGGACAAGTCAAGTTATTTTTGCCGGCATTTGATAAATGTTACAGCCTGCTTGTCGTGTCCATAGCGAGCTCCGAGCGTTCGCACTCGCTCTTGTCCACGGCTATCTGAAAGCAGAGCGGACCTCCCTTCATGTGCTCGGCTGCGAAGGAGAGACCGTTTGTGCGCTCCTCGAGGACGACGAGCGGCAGCACAACCTCGTTGTCATCAAAGCTGCTTAAGGCGTACGGCGCCTGCATCAGTACGTTTGCGTCGAGCGCATAAGTTTTTTTCAATCAGGTTGCCTCCTGTTTGTGGTATGGCCAACATTTCCTACTACATCTAGATTATAGCATATGTTGTCAGAAAACAATAGCTATTTCTGTAAAATGGACTGAAAATTATTGTAAAGCCCGGAGAGACAAGATCCTTATGTCCGGACTTGCCAAAAACCTATGATGTATGGTATTATATGAGTAGAAAATTAAAAGGATTAGAAAATGGAAACTAAAACAGATATAGCTAGAAGTGTTGAGATAAAGGAAGAAAGTCAGCAAGGCTGACTTTCTTTGATGTAAAGCCAATCGATTCGCTTCGCTCATCGCGGGTCATACCGCTTCGCAGCATGACATAGACCGGGGTTATAGTAAACCTCAAAACCGGTGATAAAGATGTTAAGAATCAGCTATTGAAACTCATGAATGTGCTTCTCGACAGTGAGACTCCCGTTGATGTTAAGGAAGAAATCATCGAGAAGGACTTCGGCATTCCGATGACTGAGAAAGTAAAGATGGAGGTGAACAATATGTGTAACATGAGTGATGGAATATATGAAAAAGGTATGAAAAGAGGCATACAGGAAGGTATACAAAAAGGTATACAGGAGGGCATGCAAAAAGGTAGCGATAATGCGAAAAATGAAATATAAGATTCAGTATGTCTATGTTCAGGAAGAAGAGCCGCAGACACTTGATAACGCGAAAGCTCTCGGCATAGACCTCGGCGTGGATAATCTCGTTACATGTGTTCCATCAGACGGGACTCCGTTCATAATTGACGGACGTAAACTCAAATCATATAACCGTTACTGGAACAAAAAGAAAGCGTACTATCAGTCTATAGCTGACCATCAAAAAATCAATGGTGTCACAAAACGTATAGCTTTACTTAACTTTAAACGCAACAACAAGGTAAAGGATTGCATCCGGAAGTCAGCTCGCTGTATCGTAAACTATTGTATAAGCAATGATATCGGGACTATTGTCGTTGGCTACAACGAAGATTTTAAACGTAACGCTAACCTTGGTCAAAGGAACAATCAAAACTTTGTACAGCTGCCACTTGGAGATTTACGCCAAAGCCTTCAGTACCTATGTGAACGATATAACATTCAGTATACAGAACAGCCATACACGGGTACATTTAGTGGCAAACGGGTGTATAGGGGACTTTACAAATCCTCTGATGGCACGTTGCTTAACGCTGATGTCAATGGCGCGGCAAATATCTTACGCAAAGCAAAGGTAAACGGATGTGATATTTCGCTACCGTCTAGTGGATGCTTGGCACATCCATTAAGGATAAAGCTTGCCTGACAAAAGTCAGGTGGAAACTTAAATAGCAGTTTCCTTAAGAATCCCACGACTTTAGTCATGGGAGTATGTCAAATAGGGACTCATTAATTTTTTCTCAAACCAAAGGAGGTTTACAATGAAAAATTACTTTGATCTGAATGATCGTGTTGCCATTGTTACCGGATGCTCAGCAGGGCTGGGTGTTCAGATGGCAAAGGCGCTGGCAAGCCAAGGGTGCAAGATTGTTCCGCTTGCGCGCCGCATGGAGAAGCTGGAGGCTGTCGCAAAGGAAATCACAGAGGATTTTGGTGTCGAGACATTCCCGGTGAAGTGTGACATTACCGATACAGACATGGTAAATGAGGCCGTTGACAAAGTAATGGGAAAATTCGGCCGTATTGATATTTTGATCAATAATGCAGGGACCGGTGCCGTGGCTCCGGCTGAGGACATTACAGACGCGCAGTTCGGCAATGAAATGAATATCGACCTGTTTGGAACATTTCGTGTTGCAAGAGCTGTAGCAAAAAAAGCGATGATTCCGGCAAAATTCGGACGTGTTATCAATATTGCTTCCATGTATGGTCTTGTAGGAAATAAAATTGCCGGATCCGCTCCTTATCATGCAGCAAAAGGCGGAGTCGTAAACCTTACTCGTGCATTGGCGGCAGAGTGGGGCAAATATGGAATAACCGTAAATGCGATTTGCCCGGGTTATTTCTACACAGATCTCACCAGAGAAACCCTGGATTCTGACTTCTTCCAGGCAAATGCAAAAACCATGATTCCGGAAGAAAGGTATGGCAAGGAGGGAGAACTGGATACAGCAGCGCTGTTCCTATCTTCACCGGCTTCTTCTTATGTAACAGGAATCATGGTTCCTGTTGACGGTGGATATACATGTATGTGATATAGGTAAAGAGGGTCTGACTCCGATGGTGTCAGACCCTCTGCTTTTGAGGGAGGCATTTTGAGGATGTTATAGCTCTTGAAGCTAATATGTAATTATTTGTCAATAATCCTGCCGCTTTGCCTGTTCCACCCGCCTCTCTTGTAATATATGATCAGCGAGATCCCGGCAAGTGTCCATGATATGAGATATGACACGCAGAGGGAAAATAGTGTATGGACCTGTCCAAATACCGTGATAATCCATATTACCCTGAAGAGGCAGACTGTCACGCCTATGATAATTACCGGTTTAACTGCATCACCGACGCCGCGAAGCACAGCGGAAAGTACCTCTACAGGTGACCAGGTAAAATAAAATGGGACGAAATAGGTCATAATCTGAAAGGTCGTCGCCACGACAGCTTCATCAGGAGTCAGAAGGCGGAGAATCGGGATGCTTGTAAAGAGCAGTATGGCACTTATGGCCACGGTTCCCGTAATGTGCATGATCATGCTCTGCTTTACGCATTCCTTTACGCGGTCATATTTTCCCGCTCCGTAATTCTGCGCTGCGAAGCTTGTGATAGCTGCTCCCATGGCGTTTGTGACCGCCCAGTAGAAGCCGTCTGTTTTCGAAGACATGGCCCAGGACGCAATAACGGTAGTGCCCAGGGTGTTGACCGCAATCTGAATGATCATATTTGATACGCTGTACATGGATGACTGAAGACCTGCGGGGATTCCGAGCCTCATCATGTTTGAAAGATAGACGCCCCTAAGCTTTAAGTCACGCCAGGTCACGCGGTATACTTCCTTCGTATTCATAAGCTGCAGGGTAAGCAGCGCCATATTAAGAACCTGGGCAAGGATAGTGGCAATTGCCACACCCGCGACTCCCCAGTGGAAGGCTACCACGAAGACAATATCAAGCACGATATTTAATAAGCACCCCGCGATCATATAGATAAATGGGTGTATGGAATCTCCAAGAGCCCTCAATATGGCCGATTCCATGTTTAACGCCATAATGAAGGGAACCCCGATAAAATAGATTCTGAGGTAAAGTACAGAATCATCCAAGGTATCCGGAGTTGTCTTCATTAGTATAAGCATTCCTCTCGCGGCAACGATACCAAAGATCATAAGCAGGATTCCGATTGCGGTGAGAGCTGCTACGGCGTTTCCTATGGCATTCTTCAGATCCTCTCTTCTGCCGGCCCCATATATCTGCCCTATTACTACAGCCGCCCCCGCGGTCATGGAAACGAAAAATCCCACCAGTACGTTTATTATCTGGGCTGCGCTTCCGCCAACCGCGGCAAGCGCGGTTGTCCCCACGAATCTGCCCACGACAAGTCCGTCTACCGCGTTATAGAGCTGCTGGATAATGGTACCCGCGGCTATTGGAAGGAAAAAAACAATAAGCTTTTTCCACACGGTTCCTTCTGTAAGGTCGTTCTTTGCTTCTTTACTGGTATTCATGAATTCTCCTGCCTAAACCACCTGCCCGAAAAGTCAGCTACTGCCTCCGCAAGGCTCTGCATGTTCCATTTTCCTGTATTTATCGTAAGATCAAAGGTACTGGAATCGGAAATTTGCTTTCCTGTCAGAACTTCTCTGGTGCTTTTACGTTCTCTGTCAATCCTTTTTATGTTGGATGCGACCTGTTTCTTTGTCAGTTGCTCATCTGCGGGCTTTTTTTCTTCAAAGCGCATGCACCTGGCAAGCCTCTCCTCAAAGTCAGCGCAGATGGAGATTCTAAGAGGGCTGTAGTCCGCAAGAATAATATCCGCGTCACGGCCTACAATAATGCAGTCGTTGCCCGCTTTAGCGATTTTTTCTATTATCCTACGCTGCTTTACAAGGAGCTCTGTCGCCTGAAAAGAATCGTGATGGATGGATGCCCGGAACTGACTGCCGTAGTTTAAGGGATAGCTGCTCCAGCCGTGTGATGAAAGAATGCGCTGCACGTTGTCGGGGTGAAGTCCTTCTTCCGCGGCAAGCGCAGTGATTATTTCCTTATCGTAATAGTCGTATCCGGTTACATCTGAGAGGCGCTTGCCCAGTTCTCTCCCTCCTGAACCGAATTGTCTGCTTATGGTTATTATGCGCATATCTTATCCTCCGGAATGCCTTATTGTCCATGAATGTCTGTTTAAAGGAGAGTATAACACAAATATAAGGAAAATGGAAGTTACTGTTCACGCCCACGCATTCGAGATGCTAGCGCATCTCTCATGTAGTGGGCTCAAGGGGGATTTGATACCCACGCCATTATAGTTGCGCTTCGCGCAAGGCGAGTCGCATTGCTTCGCAAAGCGACAATCTACGAAGCACCGCTAGCGCGGCACTTCAATTATCGCCCCTCTTAACCCAATAAATCAAAACAGCAATTACAGCAAGCTGTATTGGTGCATGATTTATTGGGTCTGAACAGTAACAAAATATAAAAATTCTATTTTTCCTTGCGATAATGAGAGAATAGTGCTATACTTGCTAGTGGATTCAGATTTACTTGCCGGATAACCGGCGCAATCAAAAATGAGAATCAACAAGGAGGAAGCTTTTATGTCAAAGGTAGATCTTACACAGTACGGCATCACCGGAACATCAGAGATCGTTTACAACCCTACTTACGAGGAACTCTTCAAGGAAGAGACCAAGGATGGCCTTACAGGCTATGAAGTTGGTCATGTAAGCGAGCTTGGCGCTGTTGACGTATTCACAGGTGAATTCACAGGCCGTTCCCCTAAGGATAAGTTCATAGTAGAGGATGAGAATTCAAAGGACACCGTATGGTGGACAAGTGATGAGTATCCTAACGATAACCATCGTGCTTCAGAGGATACATGGAAGGCCGTTAAGGAGATCGCGAAGAAGGAACTTTCTAACAAGAAGCTTTACGTTGTTGATGGTTTCTGCGGTGCCAACAAGGATACAAGAATGGCTGTCCGTTTCATCATGGAAGTCGCTTGGCAGGCACATTTCGTAAAGAACATGTTCATCAGACCAACAGCAGAGGAAGAGGCTAACTTCAAGCCTGATTTCGTAGTATATAACGCTTCTAAGGCTAAGGTAGAAAATTATAAGGAGCTCGGCCTTCATTCTGAGACCGCCGTTCTCTTCAATATCACCAGCCACGAGCAGGTTATTGTAAATACCTGGTATGGTGGTGAGATGAAGAAGGGTATGTTCTCTATGATGAACTACTATCTTCCACTTAAGGGTATCGCTTCTATGCACTGCTCAGCCAACACCGACCTTAACGGCGAGCATACCTGCATTTTCTTCGGTCTTTCAGGTACAGGTAAGACCACACTTTCAACAGATCCTAAGAGACTCCTCATCGGTGATGATGAGCACGGCTGGGATGACAATGGCGTATTTAACCTTGAAGGCGGCTGCTACGCTAAGGTTATCAAGCTCGATAAGGACGCTGAGCCTGATATCTATGGCGCTATCAAGAGAGACGCTCTTCTTGAAAATGTTACCGTAGATGACAAGAACGGCGGAAAGCTTGACTTTGATGATAAGAGCGTTACCGAGAATACCCGTGTATCATATCCTATCTATCATATCGAGAAGATCGTTAAGCCTATCAGCCATGGCCCTGCGGCTGATAACGTTATCTTCCTTTCAGCTGACGCTTTTGGAGTACTTCCTCCTGTTTCAATCCTTACACCTGAACAGACAAAGTACTACTTCCTTTCAGGATTTACAGCTAAGCTCGCAGGTACAGAGCGTGGTATAACCGAGCCTACTCCTACCTTCTCAGCTTGCTTCGGACAGGCATTCCTTGAGCTTCATCCTACAAAGTACGCTGAAGAGCTCGTTAAGAAGATGGAGAAGAGCGGCGCTAAGGCTTACCTCGTAAATACTGGCTGGAACGGCACAGGCAAGAGAATTTCCATCAAGGATACCCGTGGTATCATCACTGCTATTCAGAACGGCGATGTTGCCAAGGCTCCTACAAAGAAGATTCCATTCTTCGATTTTGAGGTTCCTACAGAGCTTCCAGGAGTAGATCCTAAGATTCTTGACCCACGCGATACCTACGCTAACGCCTCTGAGTGGGAAGAGAAGGCAAAGGACCTTGCCGCAAGATTCCAGAAGAATTTCAAGAAGTACGAAGGAAACGCAGCCGGTAAGGCTCTTGTTTCCGCAGGCCCTCAGCTGTAATAATTGTCGTAGAGAGGGACCCACTCGCTATGCGAGTGGGAGAGTAGGCTACGACTAAGTTTGCTCCGAAGGAGCATTCAGCAATAATTATCACTTGACGTGAGAAAGCTCCTCCGCCATACGACGGAGGAGCTTTTTGCGGCTTAGAACATATATAAAGAAAATATAAACAAAAATATAAAATTATAGCATATTATTATACCACAAAATCCACAAAAAATCAAGCAAGGCCATGTATGTTCCATGTAAAATACAAAATTGATAATGATTATTGTTTTTATCGGGGAACATGCGTAAAATAGCGCATTTTGCTATTGACAAAACCATTTTCACGGTGTATATTTGAGGTGTGATAAGTAACAGAAAACCATACAGGTTTTCGTAGAACAGATATATCGAATCGACATATCAATCATTCACGTACATTACTTGGAGGTAAATGTAATGAGAGACGAATGGAACGGTTTTGAAGGCGGTCACTGGGTAGAAGACGTTAATGTCAGATCATTCATCCAGCACAACTACACACCATACGATGGAGACGCTAGTTTCCTCGCAGGACCTACAGACGCTACAACCACACTTTGGAACAAGGTTCAGGAACTTCAGAAGGAAGAGCACGCTAAGGGCGGAGTTCTTGATATGGAGACAAAGGTTGTTTCCGATATCACTTCCTACGGCGCAGCTTATATAGATGACAAGACCAAGGACCTTGAGCAGATCGTAGGTCTTCAGACAGACAAGCCTCTTAAGAGAGCGTTCATGCCTTACGGCGGTATTAAGATGGCTGAGCAGTCATGTGAGCAGTACGGTTATACACCGGATCCTGAACTTCACAAGATCTTCACCGTATATCACAAGACACACAACCAGGGTGTATTCGATGCTTACACTCCTGAGATGATGAAGTGCCGTCACAACAAGATCCTTACCGGACTTCCTGATACATATGGCCGTGGCCGTATCGTAGGTGACTACAGAAGAGTTGCCCTTTACGGTATCGACTTCCTTATCGAGAAGAAGAAGGAAGACTTCGCTAACTGTGGCGATGGCACAATGACAGATGATATCATTCGTCAGAGAGAGGAACTTACCGAGCAGGTAAGAGCTCTTGAAGCTATGAAGGTTATGGCTCAGTCTTATGGATTTGATATCAGCAAGCCTGCTAAGAACGCTAAGGAAGCTGTTCAGTGGCTTTACTTCGGATATCTCGCGGCTATCAAGACCCAGAACGGTGCCGCAATGAGCGTTGGCCGTGTATCAACATTCCTTGATATCTATATCGAGAGAGACCTTAAGAACGGTGTGATCACCGAGAGCGAGGCTCAGGAGCTTATCGATCACTTCGTAATGAAGCTTCGTATGGTTAAGTTCGCTCGTATCGAGTCTTACAATCAGCTCTTCTCAGGTGACCCTGTATGGGCTACACTTGAAGTAGCAGGCATGGGTTCAGATGGACGTTCTATGGTTACAAAGAACGACTTCAGATTCCTTCACACCCTTGAGAACATGGGACCTGCTCCGGAGCCTAACCTTACAGTTCTCTACACCAAGAGACTTCCTGAGAACTTCAGAAAGTACGCTGCTAAGATTTCTGTTAAAACCAGCGCTATCCAGTATGAGAATGATGATGTCATGAGACCTGAATGGGGCGATGACTACAGCATCTGCTGCTGCGTATCCGCTACTCAGACAGGTAAGGAGATGCAGTTCTTCGGTGCCCGCGCTAACCTTGCTAAGTGTCTTCTTTACGCTATCAACGGTGGTGTTGATGAGCATACAAAGCAGCAGGTTGGACCTGAGTACAAGCCTATCACTTCAGAGTACCTTGACTATGACGAAGTAGTTGAGAAGTATGACAAGATGATGGATTGGCTCGCAGGCATCTATGTAAATACACTTAACCTCATCCAGTACATGCATGATAAGTACTACTATGAAGCAGCTGAGATGGCTCTTATCGATACAGATGTACGTCGTACATTCGCTACCGGTATCGCAGGCTTCTCACACGTAGTAGATTCTCTTTCAGCTATCAAGTACGCCAAGGTTAAGGCAGTTCGTGACGCTGACGGCCTCGTAGTTGACTACGTAACTGAGGGAGACTTCCCAAGATACGGTAACGATGATGACCGCGCTGATGAGATTGCGGTTAACCTTCTTAAGACATTCATGAGAAAGATTAAGAAGCATCATACATATAGAAACAGTGAACCTACAACATCTATCCTTACCATTACTTCTAACGTAGTATATGGCAAGGCTACAGGTTCAATGCCTGACGGACGTAAGGATAAGGAGCCTCTTTCACCTGGCGCTAACCCATCATACGGCGCTGAGAAGTCAGGACTTCTTGCTTCACTTAACTCTGTAGCTAAGGTTCCTTATGAGTACGCTCTTGATGGTATTTCAAATACTCAGACCATCAATCCGGGCGCACTTGGCCATACAGAGGAAGAAGAGTCAGACAAGCTCGTTACAGTTCTTGATGGCTACTTCGCAAAGGGCGCTCATCACCTTAACGTTAACGTATTCGGTGTTGAGAAGCTTAAGGATTGCCAGGCTCATCCTGAGAAACCTGAGTACGCTAACTTCACTATCCGTGTATCAGGCTACGCTGTTAAGTTCATCAACCTTACCAAGGAACAGCAGGATGATGTTATCATGAGAACTGAGCACAAGACTCTTTGAGCTTAGATACTTGATGTGATAATTTCTATCGCGGCTTTAAGGCGATAAACTTAGACCGTCGGCACTGACGCAGTACCGGCGGTCTTTTGACATATTAGAGACGATACATTTACCATAGAAAGGACAATACCATGGCAGAAGCAATCAAGGGACTCATTCATTCTACTGAGAGTTTTGGCGGCGTTGATGGCCCGGGACTGAGATTCGTTATATTTACAAAGGGCTGCAATATGAGGTGCAAGTACTGCCATAACCCTGATACGTGGGTTTTGAAATCAGACGATCTTAGAACTGCCGATGAGCTGCTTGATCTTGCCTGTCGTTATAAGGAGTACTGGGGAGATGAAGGCGGCATTACGGTAAGCGGGGGAGATCCGCTTGTTCAGATAGATTTTGTGCTTGACCTCTTTACAAAAGCTAAAAAACGTGGTATAAATACATGTTTGGATACCAGTGGCGAACCTTTTACGAGGGAAGAGCCCTTCTTTTCAAAATTTGAAGAACTTATCAAGGTCACCGATACGGTGCTCTTTGATATTAAGGAAATAGATAATGATAAGCATATCGAGCTCACAGGATGTCCTAATACAAATATTCTTGACTGCGCGAGATTTTTGTCGGATAATGGGGTGGATATGTGGATCCGTCACGTACTTGTGCCGGGAGTGACCGACAGTGATGAGGAGCTATACGCGACAAGAAAATTCATCGATTCACTTAAGACGGTGAAGAAGGTAGAGGTGCTTCCGTATCATACGCTTGGTATTCACAAGTACGAAGAACTGGGAATTCCTTACAGACTTGAGGGAGTCAGCGCTCCTACGGCTGAGAGCGTAAAGCACGCCAAGGAAATCCTCGGAGCCGAACAATGAATTCGTTAATAAATATTGGTTATGGAAATATCGCGAACGCTGAGAAGATAACGGCGATTCTGAGCCCTGAAGCGGCGCCGGTGAAGCGTATGGTGCAGCACGCCAAGGATGAGAATCTCGCGGTTGACGCGACCTGTGGCAGGAAAACGAGAGCGGTCCTCATTATGGATGACGGGCACATCATTTTATCGGCGATACTTCCTGAAACTATAACAGCGAGAGCCACAGGAAATCCTGCGAGCGCTCCGGTGCATATAATAAGAGATGTCTAAACTGGATATAGGTAAAAAGGAGGAGTGAAAATGCCACGTAAAGGTGTACTTACCGTCATTTCCGGATTTTCGGGTGTCGGTAAGGGAACGATAGTAAAAAAGTTAGTAAGCGAGCATGATGAATATGCCGTCTCTGTTTCCGCTACTACGAGAAATCCGCGTCCAGGCGAAGAGAACGGCAGAGATTATTTCTTTTTGACAAATGAAGCATTTGAGAGTATGATAAAGGATGATGGTCTCATTGAATACGCGAAATACGTTGACCACTATTACGGTACTCCGAGAGCTTACGTCGAGAGAAAGCTATCGGAAGGCAAGGATGTCATACTTGAGATAGACGCGCAGGGAGCGCTCCAGATAAAGAAGCAGTACCCTGACGCTCTGCTTATATTTATAGTGCCGCCTACCGCGGATGTGCTTCGCGAGAGATTAAAGGGCAGAGGCACGGAAGACGCTGATACAATCAAGGATCGTTTAAGTCGCGCGGCTGAAGAGACAGCCTATATTAAGAATTACGAGTATGTAGTTGTAAATGATGATCTTGAGAGGGCTGTTCTTGATGTTCATACCGTGATTCAGTCAGCCCATATGAGACTTGGCAATAATGATGAATTCCTCACTATTCTGTCACAGCAGATAAAGAACAAGTTTGAGGTATAAAGAAAGGAAACAAATATTATGATGCTTCATCCGTCCTATTCGGATCTTATGGAAGTCGCTAACGAAGGAGTTGACGAGGGCGAGGAAAAACTCGTTAACAGCCGTTATTCTATAGTTCTTGCAGCCGCTAAGCGCGCGAGACAGCTTATAGACGGCGCTCCGGCATATGTTCCAACCGATGAGAAGAGCAAGCCACTCTCTACAGCTGTAGAGGAACTCTATGAGGGCAAGGTTAAGATTATCGGTGGTGAAGACGGCGACGACAAGGTAGTTACAGAATCGGTGGAATAATTGTACGCTGAGATTATTATCAGTTCCTCTGTTGACAGACTTGACAGACCATTTACTTACAGAATCCCTGAAGACTTCCCAATTCCTGTAAATGAAATTATAGGACGGGAGGTCTTAATTCCGTTTGGAAAATCAAACAGGGAAATAAAGGGATTTGTAATCGGTCTCACTGATAAGATAGATTTCGATGAGTCCGCTGCTAAGGATATAATCGCTCCTGTAAATGGGTCAACAGGCGTGGAAGAAAACCTCATGGAAATGGCGGCATGGCTTCGCAAGAATTACGGCGGGACCATGAACGATGCCATACATTCCGTAATTCCTGCCCCGAAGAAGACTGAGAGCAGGATTCTGCATACGATGAGTCTGGCGGTTTCTGCGGATAAAGCGAGGGCTCTTATAACGGATTTTGAAATACATCACAAAACCGCGAGAGCAAGACTCCTTAAAAGGCTGCTTGAGGCAGATGGCAACGCCATAAGCTTTACCAATTATTCCGAGTGCGGACTTACATATCAGGCACTTAAGGATATAGAAGCTAACGGATTTATTAAGCTTTCTGATGGTCGGATATCGAGAGACCCGGACATGGTGGTGAAGGCTGCGAACAGCGCAGATGAGAGGGATGCCGGTAAGGTAGAGCTTAACGAGGAACAACAGAAGGCAGTCGATACATTTTTAAATAATCACAGAGAAGGAGAGAGCCATGGCTTCCTCCTTTTTGGTGTCACAGGATCGGGAAAAACCGAAGTTTACATGAAAATGATGGAAAATGTCATTGCGTCCGGTAAGCAGGTTATTTTTCTGATTCCTGAGATAGCTCTGACCTTTCAGATGATTGACAGATTATCAAGGCGCTTCGGCGGTAAAATCTCCATGCTTAATTCCAAAATGAGTCAGGGAGAGCGATATGATCAGTATCTGAAGGCGAAGGAAGGTGAGATATCGATAATAGTTGGGCCGAGGTCTGCCTTGTTCACGCCATTTCCGAAATTAGGATTAATAATAGTTGATGAGGAGCATGAGGAAAGCTATAAGAGCGAGAAGACACCGCGATACCATGCCCGCGAGGCCGCTATGCACAGGGCTGAGAGGGAAAAGGCTGATATTGTTTTAGGCTCAGCCACACCAAGCCTTGAAGCCATTAAGATGGTTTCGGATAAGAAGCTTACTATGCTAAGCCTCACGAGGCGCGCCGGAGGAGCCGAATTTCCTCATACTGATATCATAGACCTTCGCGAAGAGCTTAAAGCGGGAAATCGTTCGGTGATAAGCAGACGGCTTGCGGGACTCATCGAAGACAGGCTTAAAAAACATGAGCAGATTATGCTCTTTATAAATCGTCGCGGCTATGCGGGGTTTGTTAACTGCAGAAGCTGCGGTACCGTTTTAAAATGCCCGCACTGCGACGTATCGCTGACATTTCACAGGCCTGGGCGGCTTGTGTGCCATTACTGCGGCTATGAGCGTCAAATGCCTAAAATCTGTCCGACGTGCGGGTCGAAATATATAGCGACGTTCGGCCTTGGCACTGAGAAGGTTGAAGAGGCTGTAAAGGCGGCCTTTTCTTCAGCGAGAGTGCTTAGGATGGATGGTGACACGACGGCCGGCAAAAACGGCCACGAGGAGATTCTTTCAATATTCAGAAATGGTGAGGCCGACATACTTATTGGAACCCAGATGATAGTGAAGGGACACGACTTCCCGAGAGTAACGCTTGTGGGAGTTCTGGCTGCTGACCTGTCGCTTTTTACAAATGATTACAGGGCAGGCGAGCGCACATTTGATCTGGTGCTTCAGGCAGCAGGACGAGCCGGGCGAGGGAAAATTCCCGGAAATGTAGTGATTCAGACATATCATCCCGAGCATTATGCCGTAATTGACGCCGCGGAAAGAAATTATAACGATTTTTACAAGCAGGAAATGAAGATGCGCTTTATGGGCGGTTTCCCTCCATCGGGCCATATGCTTGCCATAATAACTGTCGGGGCTGACCCGGATACAGTCACGGAAAAGGCTAAAATTATTTCAACAATGGTAGAGGAAAATATACCGGCAGAGCATGATATCATGATGACGGGACCGGTGTGGGCGACCATAGCGAAGCTCCGCGACAGGTACAGGAAGGTCGTATATATCAGGGCAAAAGAGAGGGAAGTCCTCGTCGGCCTGAAGGATATTATAGAAAATAAAGTTCTTGAGAATAAGGGATTTGCCAAAGTAAGTGTGCAGTTTGATTTTGATCCTGAGGGAACTATATAGCCATAATTGAATATTATAAAAAAGCAGCAGGCTTCAGTTTTTAGCCTGCTGCTTTTTTGTTAATAAAATTTAAGCTTGTAATGGTTTAACATATGTGGTATACTGAACCTGTTCTTGATAGAATATGCTTTAAGTAAATTTGCGCAAGAAAGTTAATGTAATCAAGGAGAGTAGATCATTTCCTGCAAGTCCTGATTTAGTCAATCTAGTGAACCTAGTAAACGCAGCGGCAAATAACCACAACATACACCGGAGCGAATACGAAGCCGACTGGGAGAAGATATATAGCACTATAGAACGTGAAGATGAAAGAGATACCAGAGGCATAGTAAAAACAATAACAGGTGTAGGACTTGTAGTCGGAGGAGCGGCATGCATAATATTATCTGCTGGGGCTGCCACTCCGGTAGTTGTGGGATTTGGAGTAGCGGCAGGAGGCGGAAGCCTAACATTTGGATTCTTTGATACAGTAGAAGGCAGCCAATATATATACTGTGGTCGCATTGGCGATACCGTAACCAGAGCGTGGAATCCACTGCTAGACGGAGCTTTCCATGGAAATGATGCCAATTATAATGCTGTTGAAACTGTCTTCGGAATAGGAACATCAATAATGACACCTATAGGAGCGGTAAGCAAGGCTACAGTCCCTACTATGTCAACTATCAAATATACCACAGCTAAAACCTTAACTTCCATGGCGGCAGGACAGGCCGCCGGTGCCGGAGGCGAGGAGATTGCAAAAATAAACGGTGCTGATGACAGAACCGCGACTCTCATAGGATTAGGAGCCGGAACGATTGGAGGCTGGGCGGCAGAAGGCGCATTTGATTATAAGCTCTTCCATGGAGACAATCCGTCAAATATTGACTTGGCATACAAAGAAAGGACTGAAAGGAAGGAGAAGGATAAAAGGTTTGGTATACAAAGCCTAAATGTAGACAGGCTCGAATGGACAGCGAGAGATTTGGGGATATTGGAACATCAGAAGGACGCAGGTTCCCATATTCCGAAGAGTATTACTTTTTTTGGAATGTATGGAGTGAAGGGTCCTGCGGAGATGAATATTCCCGAGAGGTGGAGAAAGCATGACTCTTCAAAATCACTTGCGGTACCTCTTGGTGCCAGGGCTGAGAATGATTATGTCTATCTTAACCTTCATGAAAAGGCGCACGGACCGCATGGACTTATTGCCGGAACCACAGGGTCGGGAAAATCAGAGCTTGTTCAGTCTTATATACTTTCGCTTGCTGTGAATTTCAGCCCCTATGAGGTTGCGTTTCTATTAATAGACTATAAGGGCGGTGGCATGGCCGGTCTATTTAACAGGCTGCCACATCTTCTCGGTACCATAACGAATCTGGACGGGACTGAGAGTTTGAGAGCCATGGCTTCAATTAAGGCAGAGCTTTCTAGGAGACAGGAGATTTTTAATATATTTCATGTTAACCATATTAACAGCTATAACAAGCTTTTCAGATCAGGGGATGCAAAGGAACCGCTTCCGCATCTGTTTATTATAAGTGATGAGTTCGCGGAATTAAAGAAGGAACAGCCTGAATTTATGAGCGAGCTTGTATCTACTGCCCGTATAGGTCGAAGCCTGGGTGTACACCTTATTCTTGCGACACAAAAGCCGGCAGGCGTCGTGGACGATCAGATCTGGTCAAACAGTAAGTTCAAGATAGCGCTTAAGGTTCAGAACGCTTCTGATTCCAACGAGGTATTAAAAACTCCTGATGCCGCAAATATAACCCAGACAGGACGCGCGTATCTCCAGGTAGGAAACAATGAAATATATGAACTGTTCCAGTCAGCCTGGAGTGGGGCACAGGTTGTCGACGAGAGTGATGCTGACGTTAAGGATAACAGGGTCTATGTGATAAATGATTTAGGCCAGGGCGAATTAATAAACCCTGATTTATCTGCGATTGAAGACGATAAGAACAAAATAGTAAAGACAGAACTGGATGTTACGGTTGATTATATCCATGATTATTATCAGGGATTAAATGCAATCCCGGTTACAAGGCCATGGCTGCCACCGCTTGGTGATATTATTAAGAGTCCGGTGGAAATTATAGACGCGCATGGAAATTTAGCTAATCTGACGATTGATTTTGGCCTTGTGGATATTCCGGAAAAGCAGGAACAGATTCCTTATACAGTCAACCTTGCAACTGACGGAAATGTGCTTTTTGTCGCCGCGGCCGGATTTGGAAAAACCGTATTTTTAACAACGGCAACGCTTAGCCTTGCCATGAAAAACAGCGTTGATATGTTAAATATTTATCTTCTTGACTTTGGTAACAGTGGTCTTATACCGCTTAAGAACCTGAACCATGTATCTGATTATATAGGCCTTGATGATAAGGAACGTATAAATAAGTTTGTCAATATCATGAATTCTGAGATGGCGGACAGAAAAAAGAAACTCGCTGTGTCCGCCGTACAAAGCTTTGAAGTCTACAATAAGGTGGTTGAGCCCGAAAAGCGTATGAAGGCAATCGTCATAATGCTTGATAATATTGACGCTGTGCATGAGCTTGACTATCTGGATGATGATTTTATGAACAGACTTACGCGTGATGGACAGGGACTCGGAATTTATTTTATAGTATCGGCTACAAGAGGCAGCGCTTTAAAGTATCAGCTGGCCAATAATTTTAAAAATAAAATATGCGGCTATGTTATCGATGATTCTGACGTTAATTCGCTGGTTGGAAAAACAGACTATAAAATGTCGGAGGTGAAGGGACGTGCATTTGTAAAAATTAAAGACAATATATCCTTTATGCAGGTTTACTCGATGTGCGAATCAAAAAATGAGATTGAGTATACGAAGGCGATTGAAAAGCTTGTGTCAGATATTAACAGCTTATATCCGGATGAGAAGGCTCCGTCTATTCCTGTACTTCCTGAGGAGCTTACGGATGAGAATTTTGCGGAATTCGTGGAAAATGCATATACGAAAAAGGATATTTACCTTGGACTTAATAAATCAGAGGTATTGCCAAGCGGCATGATGAGAAATGATACTCCATTCCTGATTCTGGGAGAGGCTAAGAAGGGCAAGACAAACGTGCTTCGCCTTATACTTAACCAGCTTCTTGAGAAATTCGCTGACGATGCTAAGCTATACCTCTTTGACTCAAAGGAGATGGAGCTCTTTTCTTACAGAGCTGATAAGCATGTCAATTATTACGGAGAAGATAATGCGGGAGAATTCGTTTCTGAATTTGAAAATATTGTCACCGAAAGGGAAAATAAGCTAAAGGAAGCCTTGCTCAATGATGGCAGTGAAAGTCCGAAGCAGATTGCCTATAGGTTCTCTCCGGTATATTTACTCGTAGACGAGCTTAGTGATTTCGCAAAATATTTTGATGGCAGTGATTATGAGGATGACGTGCCTGATCTCATAAAGAGAGGCTCAGGAGTGTGTGTCACTATGATTTTTACAGCGAATTCTGCTAAGGTCAACTCCTATGATGATATCGCTAAAACCATTATACACACTACAGAGGGGCTGATGCTGGGCGAGCAGGGTGCTCTGTCTACCTTCCCGCTTGAGTCATTTAAAGCCGCACCAAAATTCCCGGATGGCCTTCTGTGGCATAACGGCAATTATGAAAGAATAAGAGTACCGAAGGTAATTAACTAAGTGAAGTAATTACTACTAGAATAGGAGAAAACGCAAAGTGGACAGGCTTATTCCTGTCCACTTCGAAGTTATCTTCAGTTATCTATGGCGAATACATGTCTCTTCACAGGATTGAGAGCTGAGATTAAAATCTGTCCGAAGATGTAGCAGGTGATAACCTCTCCGGCGCCGACCGTTGCCGCGAAGAAGAGAAGTGAGCCCTCAATGTGGTAAGCAAATCTTAATACAAATGGAATGATTACCGCATTTGCGACAATCGGAGGGATTGGAGCTATCCATCTGTTCTTCCTTAAGGCGTAGGTTCCAAGCGCTCCGAGTAGGGTCGCTAAGGTACCGAAAACTACATCAGGCATGGCCGACCCGGTAACTATGTTAGCGATAAGGCAGCCTAAGGTTACGCCGGGGATTCCTGCCGGGGTAAAGTATGGCATTACTGTAAGGACTTCAGAAAATCTTACCTGGATAGCTCCGCTCGCAAGGTCAAATCCCGCGGCAAGGGCAGTAAGAACGACATAGATGGCAGCGATGATGCCTGCCTGGGCAATGTACAAAACTTTCTTGTTACGCATAAAATACTCCTTTATATTTTCCTCCACTCATGAAACGAAGCGAAAAATATAAAGGAGCATAATCAGCGATAATCACTCACTTTATCCGCTTAGTTTTGACGAGTGGGAAGGGATACTAACACTCGGGCAAATCTCTGTAAAATTAACTTGCCAAATTCGTTACGAAAGTGTATTATAAAGGCTGAATGTAAAAATGTCAATAGTAAATTTTATTCTGATTTAAAAAGGAAGCAATATTTTGGCAAAAAAGAAGAAGAAAAAATCCGGCATAGGGCATGTCTTAGGGACGATACTCCGCTTTTTCATCCTGACTGTCCTTGTCGTAATCATCGTGATAGGACTGCTTGTGTACAGAAAGTACGGAGCCCGTGTCATGGCTATGCGAAATGACGCTATCGCTACAGTCGAAAGCAGCTCACCATCCACCTTCAGGCAGACAGAGACCAGTCTCATCTATGACAGTAATGGAGAGCTCCTCTCGAAGCTTGCCGGCGAGAAGAACCTCTACTACATTTCCTACAAGGATATTCCGACTAACGCTGTGAACGCTATCGTGAGTATAGAGGATAAGAAGTTTTTCAGCCACAGGGGCTATGATCCGTACGCGATTTTACGAGCCGCATACGCTTATATCAGGAATAAAGGCGTTATTACCCAGGGCGGTTCCACCATCACCCAGCAGCTTGCGAGGAACATTTTCTTAAACTTCGATGAGACCTGGGAGAGAAAAGCCCGTGAGATATTTATATCAATAGAGCTTGAAAAGAAATACTCCAAGCAGCAGATAATGGAGTTCTATCTCAACAATATTTACTTCGCAAACGGCTATTACGGCCTCCAGGCTGCGTCCTTCGGCTATTTTGGCAAGGGTGTCAGCGAGTTATCATTGTCGCAGACAGCATTCCTATTAGGAATACCTAACAGCCCGAACCGGTATGATCCATACAAGAATATGGAGGGTACCTTAGGCCGTCGTGACAGAATACTTGGTCAGATGCTCGCAGACGGGAAGATAGACGGGGAGCAGTACAACGAGGCTATAGGTGAGAGCATCACCTTAAAGAAGAAGAAGTCTACGACCAGCTCCTACATGATAACCTACGCAAATGACTGCGCGGTGAAGGCTCTGATGAAGGCAAATGGATTTGTCTTCAAGTACAGCTTCGACTCAGATGCGGAGGAAGATGACTATAATGACCTCTACAATAAAGAGTATGACAACTGTCAGACGAGACTTTATTCCGGAGGCTACAGGGTTTATACGTCCTTAAATCCGGCTCTTCAGAAGAAGCTTCAGGCGGCGCTAGATGATGGGCTCTCAGAGTCGAAGGCAAAGTCTGACGATGGGGTCTATAAGCTTCAGGGCTCGGCTGTCACGGTAGATAATGACACGGGACGTGTTGTGGCTATAGTCGGAGGAAGAACTCAGAATTTTGAGGGTCAGACCCTGAACAGGGCCTACCAGAGCTTCAGGCAGCCCGGAAGCTCAATCAAGCCGCTTATAGTCTATACACCGGCCTTCGAAGCGGGATACACGCCTAACAGTATCGTTAAGGATGAGAAAATAGACGGAGGCCCGGTCAACGCTGACGGATATTTCCGCGGAGATATGACAATCAAGCAGGCGGTTGCGGTAAGTGTCAATACTGTTGCATGGAAATTATTTACAGAAATATCACCTGCGACGGGACTTAACAAGCTTTTTGATATGGGCTTTTCAAGAATTACAAATGATGATTTCTATCCGTCGGCTGCTTTGGGAGGCCTCTCTCACGGTGTCAGCGCTGTCGAAATGGCGAGCGGCTTCTCAACCCTTGAAAACGCCGGCATTTTCAGAAGTCCTTCATGCATAGTGAAGATTACTGACGCGGATGGAAACGACATCGTAAGCGATACATTTTACGGAAATGAAGATGCCTATTCCGTTTACGCTGAAGACGCGTCGAAAATGATGACAACCTGTATGGAAGAGGTTATGAATACAGGTACCGGGCGGAACGGAAAGCTAGCGAGTATGCCTTGCGCCGGGAAAACAGGTACCACAAACGATGCCCATGACCTATGGTTTGTAGGCTTCACCCATTATTATACAACTAGTGTCTGGGTTGGGTACGATCTTCCCGCGAGTCTTAATGACCTTTCGCAGAACGCGAGGCCGCTAACAATCTGGAAGAATTACATGGAGGATATTCATACAGGCCTTAAGAGCGTGAAGCTTTCAGATTGGAAGACAAAGAAGCCTGATACCAAGGCTGCTACTGAGTCCGCTATCGATGAGGACAACAACCCAAATGAAGAAAACGCTTCAGATGCTGCGATAAATGATGGGAACGATAACGCTATTGACAATACCGACAATAATGGTGGCGCAGCAGATAATGCCGGTGGCGCCGGTGAAAACGGCAATGGCGGCACAGCAAATGATGGCGCGGAAGCCGGCAATGGCGGAACGAACGCCAATGAGGGCCAGACCGGAACAAATACAGGCAACGATAACAATAATCAGGGTGAAACGGGAACAACAACTACCGGAGGTGACAATGGCGGAGCTACCGGCGGCACGACGGTTGACGCAAACGGAGGCAATGAAACCGATGCGGGCGACGGCGATGACGCAACTACCGAACCCGGTACGGATACCGGAACACCGGGCGAGGACGATAACGCGGTTGAACCGGATACAAATCCGTCAAATGGTAACGACGGTACTGAAGTAAATGCTATTGACTAATTGAGAATAACATTGTATAATTCTTACCAGATAAGTAGGAAATAACATGTGACAGGAATTGTCACGAACTTTGAAAGGAAGGTTTTGATATGGACGCAAATGCTGTTGCAACACCTGTAAATAATACAGAAAAGTTTACTATAACAAAGGATATGATTGTAGCTGAGATTATCCAGAGGGACCAGAATACGATCCCACTCCTTATGAATGCCGGAATGCACTGTATAACATGTCCTGCTTCTTTAGGGGAGACCCTTGAGGAGGCCGCTATGGTTCATGGACTTGACGCTGATGACCTCTGCGATATGCTTAACGAGTATGAAAGCGGAAGCGAAGAATAATTGAGCATAAGAAAAGCCTGCCGTTATTGCGGCAGGCTTTTCTTATGTAACATTTATGATCTGAAGAGCGTTATTTTCAACAATCTTTTCCATGTGCTCCTTGATATAAGAGATACTTGCGTAATTCGCACTTATGGATGAGGTGAATTCTGAAAGCACAGCGAGGGCTTCTCCGATTTCTTCTTTCTTTACGCCACTGAAGTCGAGAATCAGTAGAAAATCGCCCTTTTTATCCCTGTAAAGAGAGCTGCTTCCGTGGTAAACGCCGGCAAGACTTCCCGCGATCCGACTCACTTCGCTAAATGAGGAGAACCTGTATATACGGCAGTCGAAATGCCTGTCCGCAGTCTTTTCGTCATCGCCTCGTAAGAAATCAGGCAGAGGCAAGAATGAATGTTCCGGGCCGAAAACGTCGTCTTCGTCATCGGAAGCGAGCATGTAGAGAGCGTTTGTCATCATTTCATCACTGATTGGAACTGCAGTAATGGCAAAGCTAAGTGAATTTCCATCTCCTAGGTCAAACGTTCCTTCGTAATCGGGAAAGTCAGTATCCATATCATCCCAGATATCCTCAAAGGAGATGTCATGATTATCAGAGGGTATATTTACATCGACTAAGCTTCCATTGGCAGAGCCGTTAAAGTTATCAAGACTCATAAAAATGCCTGCGTCAACATCAGGCTTTACGGACTTCGTAACCGGCTCAAACAGGCCCTTACTGCCGGACAATAATTTCTCGTTGTGTAATTTAATTATATATGAAAGACTCCCATTCGAGTTGGCGTGGGGCTTAGTTGACAGTGAAATGCCGTTTTTCGCTATATGGAACTTTCTGTCGGCCGCCGATACAGCTTCAGACGAAAGGATGTCGGATTTTTCGGTATTTTTTATTACATCCTCAGCTGAGAGTGACCGCTTCTTAAGGTCCGTCTTGCTGAATGTGCATTTTATTTCCTTTTCGCTTATTTTTTCTATTCTCATCCGCAGATTCTCCTTAGTTAAAGTGTTAAAACATAGAAATAGTATACCACCTTTATGGGGCGATACCGGTACAATTTATATTAAATTTATATAAAATAACAGTTAATATAAAATTAATATATAATTTTCAACAAACGATGCATATATCGTGATATAATATCAATATCTATGCTTAATGGAGTCATTTATGGATAATAACGAAAACTATAAGAACGAAGGTAGGAATCAGTTTAACAGGAAGGTCATTCTGTTAATTGCCCTGCTTGTCTGCCTCCTGTGCGTGATTGTTCTTGTGAAGGTTATAGAGCATTTCACGCCTTCGAAGGAGGTTAAGAAACTGACGGATTATTACAGCCTTGCCGGGAATGAGGCCGAGCTCTTCATTGACACTAAGAATTCCGGTGAAAAGGGAGCCGTTATTGACGGCAAGGGATATATACTCCTTAGCACTGCCCAGAACATGCTCCCGAGACTTTACGCCGATAAGACCGCGAGCGAGGTCATTTTCACGACACCGACAGAGGTCGAGGAGTATCCGCTTAACAGCACCGAGTACACCGTCAACAGCGATGAGAAGAAGAGCCTCGAGGTACCGGCGGTCATTGCCGGGGATAATGGTTCGTGGTACATTTCAACAGACTTTATCAAGTCTAAGCATGATATGAGTGTAAATGTGTCGGCTGACCCGGGAAGGATAGTTCTTTTTGAGAAGAATGGCGCCGAGTACGATGTACATACGGTTAAGGAAGATACGCAGGTCCGCGATGACGCTACCATCAAGGGAAATGTGCTTTCCGATGTAAAGAAGGGCGACAGGCTTTACCTTCTCGGCGGCGCGGCTGACAGTAAGTTTGTAAATGTGCTTACGGAAGACGGTGTTACGGGGTATTGTCTTCTTAGTAAGCTTGGTGAATCCGAACTGTATAAAACCGATTTTAAGCGTGAAAAGGACAGCGAGATTTATACAAGTGTTAAGCGGGACGGGAAGGTTGTACTCGGATGGCACCAGGTTACGAATGAAGCCGCTAACTCAACCCTTGACTCTGTGATTTCCGGAAATGGGACGCTCAATGTCATTTCGCCTACATGGTTCTCTGTCGTGCAAAATGATGGCACGCTTTCGACTCTCGCTGACGAAAATTATGTTAAGACGGTTCATGATGCAGGTATGCAGATATGGCCTCTTGTAAATGATTTCGACAAGAATGTTGATTTCGCGGGAATTTTCGCAAGCCGTGTGAAGAGAAACGGGCTCATTCTCAACATCATGTACTTTATCAATAAATATGATCTTGATGGAATCAATATTGATTTTGAGAATATTACGAGTGAGGATAGCGCTGATTATACCGAATTTATCAGGGAGCTCTCCGTATCGATGAGAAAGGCGGGGAAGACCCTTTCGGTTGATACCTATGTTCCGACCGAATATACCGCTTATTATGACAGGACGGAGATCGGTACGGTCGCTGATTTCTTAATTATCATGGCTTATGATGAGCACTATTCGGGAAGCTCGACGCCGGGGTCGGTTTCTTCTGTTTCCTGGGTGAAAAATGGCATAGATAGTACTCTGGAACTGATTCCGGAGGAGAAGATGATTGTTGGGTTGCCTTTTTATACGAGAATATGGCGCACCGCTCCGGATGGTACGCTTACCAGCCGCGCCCTGTCTATGGATGGCGGCCTTGCCCGTGTTAAGGAAGGCGGAGCGACTCCTAAGTGGAGCAAAAAATATGGTCAGTATATAGCGAAGTGGATGGATGGGGATGACACTATGCGGATTTGGCTGGAAGAAGAAAAGTCGATAGGTACGAAGATTAAGGCCATAGACACCAAAGCCCCGAACTGTGGCGGCGTAGCCTTCTGGAAATTAGGGCTCGAACGCCCTGAAGTGTGGGAAAACGTTAGTGCCTGGTCCCGTTAAATTTCTCTAAACCGTGAAGCGGTTTTGAAAAATTTAATGGTACCTGGCACTGTGTTGAGATTTAGAAAGGATATTAATTTTGAACTTTACAGATATGAACCTCTCGCCGGAGATTAACCGCGCGATCAGTGATTTAGGATACGAAGAAGCAACACCGATACAGGCTAAGGCAATTCCTGAGGCCCTTACAGGGCGTGACATCATAGGTCAGGCTCAGACAGGAACAGGCAAAACCTGCGCATTCGCGATACCTGTTCTTGAGAGGATTAACCCCGAGGATAAGCATGTTCAGGCCCTGATATTATGCCCTACAAGGGAGCTTGCCCTCCAAGTAGCCGGAGAATTCAGGAAGCTTTCAAAGTATATGCACGACGTAAAACTTTTACCTGTTTACGGCGGGCAGGATATAGTGAAGCAGATAAGAAGCCTTAAGCAGGGCGTTCAGATAGTAGTCGGAACCCCGGGAAGAATCATGGATCATATGAGGCGTAAGACCATACGCTGCGAGCATATAGCCCAGGTAGTCCTCGATGAAGCCGATGAAATGCTTGATATGGGCTTCCGCGATGATATAGAGACTATATTGAGTCAGGTGCCGGAGGATCGCCAGACCATGCTCTTTTCTGCGACCATGCCTCAGCCGATAAGGGAGCTTGCTGCCCACTACCAGCATGACGCCGAGAATATCCGCATAGCGAAGAAGGAGCTTACGGTTGAAAATATAGAGCAGTACTATCATGAGGTACGCCGCGACAGGAAGGACGAGATCCTTTCTCGTGTGCTTGATGTTTACAATCCTGAGCTTACCATCATTTTCTGCAATACGAAAATGAAGACTCAGGAGGTTGCGAACGAGCTCTCGGAGCGGGGGTATTTTGCTGAGGGACTTCACGGAGACCTTAAGCAGAACCAGCGTGATGCTGTCATGGATAATTTCAGGAATGGCAAAACCGATATTCTCGTGGCTACCGATGTGGCTGCCCGCGGAATAGATGTAAGCGGTGTCGACCTTGTTGTAAATTATGACCTCCCGCAGGATGACGAGTACTATGTCCACAGAATCGGAAGAACCGGAAGGGCCGGAAAATCCGGACTTGCCATATCATTTGTAACGGGACGCGAGATTTACAAATTAAAGGAAATCATGCGCTATTGCCATACAAAGATTAAGCTGAAGCCTGTGCCTAGCCTCGATGATGTAACGAATACCCGCGTGAACTACGTATTTGACCGTCTCGAGGAGATTATGCAGGAAGAGGACCTCTCCAAGATGAGCGAGCTTATCGAGGATAAGGTAAATGAAAGCGATTACACGAGCCTTGACGTGGCGAGCGCCTTCCTTAAGATGTATTTAAACAGCAAAATGGGCGGCAGCAGCGAGGAAGCTACGGATGACGAGTACGATGACGAGGTTTCCGGTGGCAAGGTAAGGCTCTTTATAAATGTCGGCAAGAAGGACCACGTAAAGCCGGGCGATATCCTTGGAGCTGTCGCGGGAGAGGCGAAGATTCCGGGCAAGCTTGTCGGTGAAATAAAGATGTATGATAAGTTCACTTTTGTTGAAGTGCCGGCTGAGTATGGCGAAAATGTTCTTCATGCCATGAAACACGCAAAGATTAAAGGTAAGAAGGTAAATATAGAGCCGGCCAAGAAAGAAAGGCACTGATGAAAACAAGGTATATTTCCCTCATAGACTGGATGAAGGAAAATAATGGAAAACGTGACGGAGTGATTACCCCTCTGATAGAAGAGGCAGGCAGAATAATAAAAAATGGCGGCCTGGTTGCCTTTCCCACCGAGACCGTATATGGCCTCGGCGGGGACGGCCTAAACGCTGAGGCATCAAAGAAAATTTACGCAGCTAAGGGGCGTCCGAGCGATAATCCGCTCATTTTACATATTACGGAAATGAGTGATCTTGATGGAATAGTTGAGGAAGTTCCTGAAGCCGCGAGGATTTTAACTGATAAGTATTGGCCGGGGCCTCTCACCATGATTATGAAGAAAAAGTCTCTGGTTCCGTATAGTACGACCGGTGGCCTCGACACAGTGGCGGTTAGAATGCCAAGTCATATAGCCGCCCGGGCCCTTATAAAGGCTGCGGGAACTCCTATAGCAGCTCCGAGCGCGAATTCATCGGGAAGACCAAGCCCTACGAGAGCGGAGCATGTAAAAGAGGATCTCGATGGGAAAATAGATATGATTCTTGATGGAGGTCCGGTAGGAATCGGGCTTGAGTCGACAATCATTGACGTTACCGGAGAGTCACCGGTTATGCTGAGACCGGGGTACATTACCGAGGAAATGATGCTTAAGCTTTTCCCTGACGCAAGCCTCGACCCTGTAATTACAACCTTACACCCTGACCCTAACCTCCGTCCTAAGGCACCGGGGATGAAATACAGGCACTACGCCCCGAGGGGTGATATGGCTATATATGAGGGAAGCGAGAGAGCCGTGATTGAGAGGATTAACAAGGACGCGGCTAAGGCTAAGGAAGCAGGTCATATTACGGCTGTCCTTGCAACGGATGAGACGAAGGAGGCTTATAAGGCTGATTTTGTATTTTCAGCCGGCAGCCGTAAGAATCCGGACTCGATAGCTCACAATTTATTTGATGTGTTAAGAAAATTTGATGAGGCAGGTGCTGACAGCCTGTTCTCTGAGAGCTTTAATGATGATAACTTAGGTCTTGCGATAATGAACCGCTTGCGCAAGGCAGCAGGATACAATATAATCAAAGTAGAAGAGAAATGATTGAAA
This sequence comes from uncultured Eubacteriales bacterium, assembly GCA_900314885.1. Lineage (GTDB taxonomy): Bacteria > Bacillota > Clostridia > Lachnospirales > Lachnospiraceae > Catonella. The sequence goes on along the minus strand of OMWY01000013.1, from coordinate 37,546 downwards.
AGATAGTATTTGTATGTACTGAAAATACCATAGTTTCACCTATGGCAGAGGCAATATTCTACAATCTTGGTAAGGAGACCGGCATTAACGCCATTTCGCGGGGGACGGTAGTACTGTTTTCAGAGCCGGTCAATCCTAAGGCCGCGACAATTATTAATAACCACAACCTGTCCTTTGACCATCCAAACAGTATCCAGCTTAAGATGCGGGATATTGAAAATGTGGAAAATCAATCGACTACGCTGACGCTTACCATGACTGCCGCCTTAAAGAAGCAGGTTTTGGAAATGTTTCCGGAAGCTTCAAATGTATTTACGATAAAGGAATACTGCGGCGAAGCCGGTGACGTCAAGGATCCATACGGCGGAACGCTGGTGGATTTTGAAGAGTGCTATACCGAGCTCGTCAGGCTTGTGAAGAAAGCGATTTACAAGCTTGAGGAAGCTCGTACACATACTAATATTAATGAGGAGGGTACTACATCATGAAAATTGCTATCGGATCAGATCATGGCGGCTTTGAGTTAAAGCAGGCCGTTATGGAACATTTAACAGAGCGCGGAATCGAGTTTAAGGATTTTGGTTGCTATGACAGTAAGTCATGCGATTATCCTGATATAGCGAAGCCTGTAGCTCACGCCGTAGCCGACAAAGAATATGATTTTGGTATACTGATATGCGGCACAGGAATAGGAATTTCTATAACTGCGAATAAAATAAAGGGCATCAGGGCGGCCCTCTGCTCTGACTGCTTCTCAGCGGAAGCGACGAGACTTCACAATGACGCGAATATCCTCGCTATGGGCGGCAGAGTGGTAGGCCCCGGCCTTGCGCTTAAGATAGTTGACACCTTCCTTGACACTCCGTTTTCAAACGAAGAGCGCCACATCCGCAGGATTAACAAGATAGAGCGCTAGTGCCTGGTCCACTAAAATTTCTGTAAACGAGTGAAACGAAGTTTACAAAAATTTTTGTGTACCTGGCACGGGATTTTGTGCCAAGAAAGATTCTAATTGTTCCACCGGTCCCTGCAGTTCGTCATACCTGTCAGAGTAGACCATATCGAGTAGCTTACTGAGGCTCTTCATAGTCCTTATGCTCTGCTCCTTTGTTATAATATCCTTCTCCATCGCCTCCGCGAACTCATCCGAGTCCACCAGACGGATATTTCCATCAGGATATACAAGGAGATCGAGAAGCATATCATTCATCGTGATATTCTTCCCATCGAAGACGACCTCACAGATATCGTTGTACCAGTAGACGAGCTTCCCATCCTCAGAAAGCTTCTTACTGACCTTCACACCAAGCTTTGGAAAATAAGCCGAAAGACCGCCCGCTATATCGGGTCGCTTCTTTAGAGCCTTCCACGAAGTAAGAATGAGCTCGTCTGAAATATAATAGATAGTGTCCCCCTTAAGTGAGACGAGTTCGTCAGGAATGTAGCGCCTTCTGTAGATACAGTAATCCTTGTAAAGTGAAGGATTGTAGCTAATCATTTTCCACCTCCCATAGGTAAGCGAATATTTGGTTAGTTACTACTATAACATTCTTTGATAAAAAAAGCACTACTGATTTTGAATTTTGTTCAGAACCAAGAAATGATAATAGGAGATTTTCATGATTATTCCTGAATTCATAAAACCGGGCGATACAGTCGGCATTACTGCTCCAAGTGATGGCATAGGAGAGCCTGTGGATATTATCCGCCTTGAAAATGGAGAGCGTGCCTTAGAATCCCGCGGATACAGGACTCTTGAGACAAACGATGTGAGGAAGAGCATCGGCGGCAGGAGCGCCGGCGGCAAAGCCCGCGCGGAAGAGTTCATGGGACTCATGAAAAATCGTGACGTTAGGTGTGTATTTTCAGCCTCCGGTGGGGATTATCTCTTTGAAACGCTTGACTATATCGATTTTAATGAGATAAGAGATAATCCTAAGTGGTTCCAGGGGTACTCCGATAACACCGGAATTACCTATACTCTGACAACTATTTCAGACGTGGCTTCAGTTTATGCCGGGAATTTTTCTGACTTCGGAATGAAAACCTGGCATAAATCTCTCCTAGACAATATTGGAATACTTGAAGGAAATAATATAACCCAGAGGAATTATGACAAATATGAGACTTCGTTTCAGGACAGGGTTACCGGAGATGAGGAATTTGTTCTGACTGAGCCGGTTTCATATCATCTTCTTGGTGGTAATGGGGCAGCAAGGGCAGAAGGAAGGCTTTTGGGCGGGTGCCTTGACGTCCTGATAGCCCTCTGCGGCACGAAATTCGACAATACAAGAGCCTTCATTGATAAGTACCGTGATGATGGCATAATCTGGTATATCGAATCCTTTGGTCTCGCTTCCGAACGCATAGAGATTGCCCTCTGGCAGCTTAAGAGCGCAGGCTGGTTTGATACCGCGAAGGCATTTATATTTGGCAGGCCCTGCTTCTTTAGTTCCGGCTACGAAGTGAGCTTTGATGATGCTGTGAAAAACGCCATCCATGATTTTGACGTGCCGATTATCACCGGCGCTGATATTGGCCACAGGCCGCCTAGATTTACTATGATTAATGGGGCTAAAGCAAATATAGAATATCTTAACAATGATTTTACTTTAACTTATGACCTGAATGAGGTATAATAGAACAGGACGAAGATGAATTTTTGGAAAAGATTTACCGGACATTTTAAAACGATAACCCACCACCGGCACCTCGTGCGAAATGGCTGCTTCAGGCTTGGCCTATATAAGCAGGGCTTGTGCCATGATCTCTCAAAATATTCACCGACCGAGTTCTGGGTCGGAGTAAAATACTACCAGGGCTTCAGAAGCCCGAACTTCGCCGAGAAGGAGGCAAATGGGGGAATCAGCCTTGCCTGGCTCCACCACAAGGGCCGCAATAAACACCATATAGAGTACTGGATTGACTACGAGAACGATCTTAGCAGCGATGTTAAGATGAAGGGTATGAAGATGCCTCTCAGATACGTAGCCGAGATGTTCTGCGACCGACTTGCCGCAAGCAAGACCTATAAGGGAGCGGATTATAAGGAGAGCGACCCCTGGGATTATTACGAGAAGGTGCACAGCCACTATATCATTCATCCAGAGACGCAGGCCCTTCTTGAAAAACTCCTCAAAATGGTACGCGATGAAGGAGAAGACGCAGCCTTCGCCTACCTGAAAGAATTATTACAAAAAAAGGAAGAATACTAGTGCCTGGTCCCGTAAAATTGTGCAAGCACAATTTTGGTCGTAGATAACTTTCCCACAGCAAGCTGTGGACCCCTATCTACGACAACACATGGCACGGAAAGAAGTTACCATGAAAGAAATAACCCTAAAAAACCTGACCCTCGTACTTGACACACTTGCTATCTGTGAGAAGTACACTAACGCCTGCCACGTTCTTAATTATGACGAGGAAACCATCTGCCCTAAGAAGGCAATGGAAAACCAGGGCGAGACCATATCATTTTTATCAAACAAAGCCTTTGAATTAACCAAGAGCGATGACTTTGTCAATGCCGCGAATTATCTGTATGAACACCGCGATGAACTTGACTATGAGGACAAGGTCCTTGCCGAAGGCCTTCGCCGTAATTATATGCGTACCCGTAATATTTCAGTTGAACAGGATCTTGAATTTTCTAAAATATTCAATAAGGCCTTTGTTGACTGGCTTGAGGCGAAGAACAAGGCTGATTTTTCCATTTTCAAGGATTCATTGAATAAGGTCCGCGAAACCCAGTTAGAACAGTTTGAGTTAAGCGACTATGACGGAGAACGTCCCAAGACAGCCTATAACGCCCTTCTTGACGCATATGAAAGAGGCGTGACTACCGACGAGATAGACATGGCTTTTAATGCTTTTAAGGAAAGAATTACCCCGCTCCTTTCGAAAATAAAATCAAGTAAGAAGAAAATCAGGACGGATTTCTTAAGCCGTGAGGTTACGGATGAGCAGCAGCGCCGGATGGCTGAATATTTACTTGATGTAATCCATTTCGATAAAAGTCGCGGTGCCATAACCACTACTGAGCACCCATTTACCGATAACCTCGCTAAGGATGACGCGAGAATCACGACTCACTATTATCCGACAGCCTTTACATCAAGCATGTTCTCGGTGATTCACGAGGGTGGCCACGCGTTGTTTATGCAGCTCCAGCCCGAGGAGGATTACCCTCATTTTAACAACGACTCACAGTCCATGGCAATGCACGAGAGCGTGTCAAGATTCTATGAAAACAGAATCGGCCGCTCAAGGGAATTTATTCACCTCATTTTCCCGAAGTGCAAGGAAATATTCCCTCAGGTATTTTCTGATGTAACCGAGGAAGAATTTTATGAGGCCATAAATGTGGTTGAGCCTTCACTTATCCGCACAGAGGCTGATGAATTTACATATACATTTCACATCATAATTCGCTATGAACTCGAGAAAGCGCTTGTCGATGGTAATATGCCAATTGATGACAAGCTCCCGGAAAGATGGAATGATTTATATGAAAAATATCTCGGAATCAGACCATCTAATGACAAAGAAGGCCTCCTTCAGGATGTTCACTGGGCAAGCGGCTTCGGATACTTCCAGGCCTACGCTATTGGCAATATGTATAATGCCATGTACTATAATAAAATGAAAGAGGACATCGACATTTCTAAGGCCATTTCCGAAGGGGATTTTGACCTGATAAATGGCTGGATGGCAGAACACGTATTTAAGAAGGCAAATTATTTAGCACCGATGGATTGGATTAAGGACATCACAGGAAGAGAATTTACACCTGATGATTTCCTTGATTACCTGACCGATAAATATACGAGATTATATGAAATTTAAAAAAGATTTATCCGGCAAGAAATGGGCTGAATATGCCTTAGCTCTCTGCATTGCGATATTATTTTACGTAATATTGATTAACCTTGGAAATATATTCCACGGCATAGGAGTATTTTTCGGCTTTATTTCACCGGCGATTTATGGCTTAATTATTGCTTACGTAATTAACCCCATTGTAAAGGCCTTTGAGCGGTCTGTTTTTAAAAATGTTAAGAGTGACCGCCTACGCAGAAATCTGTCCATACTTGTCGCCCTGCTTGTTATAGTGGCGCTCTTTGCCCTGCTACTCGTTGCCCTTATACCGCAGCTTGTAAAAAGCATACAGATGTTCATTACAAACCTTGACACCTATGTATCGCAGCTTCAGGCTCTCTTGAATGAGCTCACGAAATTCGCTAGCAGCAGAAACCTTGATATTTCTTCCGCGACATCGTTTGGCGAAAATATGCTCAACAACCTCCTCTCTTATTTTGAGAAGGCTTCGGGCGGGACAAATATCATTGATACCTCGCTTGGTATCGGGAAGAATATATTTAACATAATAATAAGCTGTATCCTTGCCATATATTTTCTGGCTGATAAGGTCCGCCTGCAGAATGGCTTCAAGCGGCTCATGCGGTCGTTTATGAGTGAGAAGACCTATAAGACATCCGGGAATTTCTGGGCAAGGTGCAACACCATTTTAATAAGATATATCGTATGCGACCTTCTTGACGGATTGATAGTGGGACTGGCGAACGCGGCATTTATGGGTATAATGCGGATGCCTTACAGTGTCATCGTTTCGGTGGTAGTTGGTGTTACGAATCTTGCCCCGACCTTCGGCCCTATCGCGGGAGCTGTGATCGGAGCCTTTATCCTTGTTCTTGTTAATCCATGGTATGCCCTCTGGTTCCTTATATTTACCATAATCCTTCAGACCATGGACGGATACGTGCTTAAGCCGAAGCTTTTCGGTGGGACGCTCGGTGTTCCGGGAGTTTATATCCTTATCTGCATAATCGTAGGTGGCAGGATGTTCGGCGTGGCAGGAATTCTGCTTGCTATACCTTTCGCGGCTATAAGTGATTTCATGTATCATGACTTCCTTGAACTGCGGGAGAAGAAAAAGGCAGAAAAAGAGACTTTACCTACTAATCCTACGGAAAAACCGTAAAAATATTTTCAAAAGGTCTTTACTTTTCTCTTTTTTAGTGTTATTATAGGGTTCAAAATTATAAACAAAACATAAAGGAGAGAAAAACTATGGATAATACAAAGACAACAACCATGAGAACATCAGTAGATGAGACATCAACGAAGGTTAAGCGCATAGCGCTCGCGGGGCTCTTTGCCGCCCTCTCTTATATCGGTTTTGCCTTCTTTAAAATCGATATATCTGTCGGAGGAGGTAAGACAGCCTTCCATTTCGCGAACTCATTTGTAGTGCTTGCGGCCCTTTTCCTGGGCGGCCCTGTTGGCGGTCTCGCGGGTGGTATCGGACTTTCAATCGCGGACCTTACAAGCGGATACGCAACCAGCGCGCCTCTCACATTCATTCTTAAGTTCTTTATTGGCTTTATCACAGGAACAGTAGCTCATAAGGCTTTCAGGATAAATGAGATTAAAGATGGCAAGAAGCTTGCTGCCGCAACTATTGTTTCCTCTATTGCCGGTCTTGGCTTTAACGTTGTAGCGGATCCGACCCTCGGATACCTCTATCACAGGATCTTCTTTGGTATGGAGAGCACCGGAGCTGAGCTTCTCGCGAAATTCGCTTCACTGACAACCACAGTGAACGCTCTTATCAGCGTTACGGTTGCTACGATTCTTTATCTCCTCTTGAGACCGGCGCTGAGAAAGGCAGATCTCATCTGATAAATTAATACTTATACATTATAAGACCTCCATTAAGGAGGTCTTCTTGCTTTTGTTATAATTTCTACTTTAAAAAAATACCTTTATCGGTTATAATAGTACTAGCGTGTGAACGCAAAATTTTCGAGGCCGGTTGGCGGAAAGGAAAAATATGGCAGATATGAATGGCATTAATGAAAAAACCTTGTCGGATTTCAAAAAAACCTTTGAGGAGAATATATTATCAAAGCCTCTTACGAATGCTCTTGCCAAGCATGATATTGATGATGTGGTCTTTGTGAATTCAGGAAGAGCCGCGACGCAGTTTCAGTTTGATGTAGACATCAAGACTCTTCCTGCGACAAATCAGAAGAAGAGCGGCAGGTGTTGGATATTTTCAGCTTTGAATGTTCTTCGCGAGAAGGCAGCAGACACCTGCAATATAGACAGGAAAAGCTATCCTGAGAAGTTCGAGCTCTCTCAGAATTATGTCGCCTTCTGGGATAAATTTGAGAAGATTAATTATTTTCTTGAGAGCATAATAGCGTTGGCTGACAGACCTTTAGATGACAGGCTTGTTGATTATATTCTCCAGAGCGGCATAAATGATGGCGGCCAGTGGGATATGTTCGTAAACGTAGTTGAGAAATACGGAGTTGTTCCTCAGTCCGCTATGGAAGAGACCTTCCAGAGTGAGAACACAGCGCATATGAATGAGCTGATAAATACCAAGCTTCGTCAGAGCGCCGCTGAGCTCAGAAACAGTGTAGCCGGAGGAAAAGACGCGAAGAGTATAAAGTATGAGAAGGAAGAAATGATGTTTGACTTCTATTCCTTACTTTGCATGTGCTTTGGCGAGCCTCCTAAGACATTTGATTTTGAGTATACTGACAAGGATGGAAACTACCATGCGGACAGAGACCTTACTCCTAAGTCATTTTATGAAAAATACATAGGCTGTGACCTGGCGAATGACTTTGCCAGTCTTATAAATTCTCCTACGGAGGATAAGCCTTTCTATGAGAATGTTACCATAGACTGGCTTAACAATGTCGCGGAGGGCCGTCCTGTGAAGTATCTGAATGTTCCTATGGAAGATATGAAGTCTGCTATAGTTAAGCAGCTTAAGAGCGGTATGCCTGTCTGGTTCGGAAGCGACGTGAGCAAGATGGGTGAACGCCAGATGGGCCTGTGGAGCGACGCGCTCTTTGATTACAATGGAACGCTCGGCATTGATTTTTCCATGACCAAGGAATTTGCCCTTCCATACAGGGACAGCGCCATGAACCACGCTATGGTTATTACCGGTGTTAATTTCGGAGTGAATGGCAAGCCAGATCGTTGGAAGATAGAGAACAGCTGGAGCGATGAGCGCGGAAATAAAGGATATTTTGTAATGAACGCCGGCTGGTTTGATAAGTACGTATTCCAGGCTGTGGTTAAAAAGGAATTTATGACAGAAAAGATGCTTGGCGCATTGAAAAATGAACCTAAGCATTTCTATCCATGGGATCCTATGGGAACACTTGCGGATTGATGTTTAATAAGTGAGGTTATTATGCCGGAATATTCAGATTATTACGGTGAACACCTGCATGAATGCGCTGAAAAGATAGACCGGCTCGAAAGCAGACTCCCGGAGTTTGTGAGCCGGTTTATCAATGCCAGGATGAAGCTGCAGGAGTCAACTAAGGCAGAGTATATTTCTGATTTGAATATATTTTTTGACTGGTTTCATGATAACAAGAAATATGTACGCGACAAGGAAATAGAGGACATTACGCTTGATGATTTCGCGAAAATTACTCCCGATGATCTGCAGAGCTATATGTACTATCTGAGCAAGGGAAGCATCAGTGATTATAATAATAACCGTAATTCCATAGCGAGAAAATTAATTCCTCTAAATGGGTTATTTAAATACTATATGGTCCGGGGCAAATTGCAGCTTAATCCTGTTGAAATGGTTGAACGACCTAAGGAACCTAAGACCAAGGGCCAGGCCTGGCTTAATACCGATGATATAGCGAAAATCCTCAGGACCATAGAAAATAATGACGGTAACATGTCCGAGCGTACAAAGAAAATGCGGTCACACAGGACTGAACGGGACTATACCATAATAAGGCTGATGGCTGAAACCGGAATCCGTATTTCAGAGTGCGTCGGCCTTGACCTTGACCATATTAATTTTGAAGAAAAGAGAATTACCGTTACGAGAAAGGGTGGTCACCCTGACCTCGTCTATATCTCTGACAACCTGGCGGAGCTTCTCCACGATTATATTACGGGTTACCGGGCGGAGCAGGATATTCCTGAAGGTGAAAATGCCCTTTTCATATCAAATCGCGGCACAAGGATGACAGCCCGTAATATTCAGATTATGGTGAAGAGCTACGGTGAGGCGGCGGGCATTTATGATAAGAAGATAAGTCCTCACAAATTGCGTAAGGCATACGGCACAGCTCTCTATAACAAGAGTGGCGGTGATATAGAGATGGTGAAGGACGTCCTTGGCCATGAGAGCATTTCAACGACCACAAGATATATCGATACCGAAGGCGACAAGATACGTGCCCGAGGAATGATAAGCTATGATGAATAATAATAGAATTACCCCTTGACATCTCTATACAAGTAGGTTACGATAGATTGTATACAACAGTACAATCGAAGGGGGTAATTATGAAAAAAATTCCTATTCTTACTAAGGCGGAAGTTGAGGAGATAGTTAAGACTCATCCTACACCATTTTATATCTATGACGAGAAGGCAATCAGAGAGAACGCGAGACGAGTAAATAAGGCATTTTCTTGGAACAAGGGCTTCCGCGAATATTTTGCTGTCAAGGCGACACCGAATCCTTATATTATGAAGGTTCTCTACGAAGAGGGCTGCGGGAGCGACTGCTCATCAATGGCAGAGCTCATCCTCTCCGAGGTGGTCGGCATCAAGGGACAGGATATCATGTTTTCTTCAAATGTTACGCCGGCCGAGGAGTATAAAAAGGCGGCGGAACTTGGCGCCATCATTAATCTCGATGATATAACCCATATCGATTTTCTTAAGGAGAACGCGGGAATTCCTGAGACCATCTGCTGTCGCTATAATCCGGGCGGTGTCATAGAACTTTCAAATGGAATCATGGATAATCCGGGCGACGCGAAGTACGGTATGACCCATGAGCAGATCCTTGACGCCTTTAAGCAGTTAAGAGACCTGGGAGCTAAGCGCTTTGGCATCCACTCCTTCTTAGCTTCCAACACGGTTACGAACGAGTACTATCCGCTACTCGCCTCGAAGCTCTTTGGCCTGGCGGTTGAGATAAAGGAGAAGCTTGGCATTTCCATATCGTTTATTAATCTCTCAGGGGGTGTCGGAATTCCTTATAAGCCGGGTGAGGAGCCTAACGACATCATGGCTATAGGTGACGGTGTCCGTAAGGAGTATGAGAAGATTTTAATTCCGGCAGGCTTAACTGATGTTGCCATTTTTACGGAAATGGGCCGCTTTATGACGGGGCCTTACGGAGAGCTTGTGACTCAGGCAATCCACGAGAAGCACATTTATAAGGAATATATAGGGTGTGACGCCTGCGCCGCTAACCTTATGCGGCCGGCCATGTACGGGGCTTACCACCATATTACGGTGCTCGGCAAGGAGGATGAACCTTGCGACCATAAGTATGACGTGACAGGGTCACTCTGCGAGAACAACGACAAATTCGCGATCGACCGCATGCTTCCGAAGATTGATAGGGGAGATTATCTGACAATCCATGACGCCGGTGCCCACGGCTTCGCTATGGGTTATAACTATAACGGAAGGCTCTGGAGCGCTGAGCTTATGAAATGCGTGGATGGTTCAATTAAGGAAATCAGGCGGGCGGAGACCTTAAATGACTATTTCGCCACCTTTGACCATACTGAGTTCGCATCGAAGCTGATAAAGTGATAAATCGCTGAGGACCATTTCATATGAATGGTCCTCTTTTTATAACAATAAAGTCTTCAAAAAGCAAAAATTCTGAGCGACTTCACGAAAACGCTAATCTTAAAGAAATTTATGCGAAAAACTGTTTAAGAGGGGTAAAGTATTTTATAAACCTGCCGATATAGTTATTGACAGAAGCAGTAAACAGTTTTTTTACTTGAGGAGAATAGATTTCTGACTTAAGTAAGTTGTAAGGTGGTGATTTTATGAGGATTGACGCTTATGGTTCTATAGGTAAGATCTATAATATCGGCAGTCCTAAGAAGGTAAGCAGCGCTAAGAAGACTGAAGGAGCCAAGGATTCATATGTGATTTCTGATGAGGCTAAGACCTTCAGCGCTGTGAGAGCAGCGGTAGCGGCAGCGCCGGATATTCGCGAGGGACGTGTTTCAGAGCTTAAGAGTGCCTATGAGAATGGCACTTATAATGTCAGCGCTTCTGATATTGCGGATAAGCTCCTGGAGGATGACTGATGGCGAGTCTTATTGAAGACCTGATCAGTACACTAAGCAAAGAGACGGATTTGTATGAGAAGCTTATTCCTATCGCTGACAATAAAACCAAGGCTATTGTAAATAATGACCTTCAGTCCCTTAACGAGATTACAGGCAGAGAACAGGAAATCTGTGATGCCATCAGTAATCTTGAGAAGAAGAGATCGGAGGTCATACGTAATATCGGGGTCGTTATGAATAAGGACCCTGAGAGACTTAATTTTGAGACGATTATAGATCTGATTGAGGGACAGCCGAAGGAGCAGGAGGCTCTGAGGTTTATCCATGACAGGTTGAAGCGCGATCTCACAAGACTTCAGCAGATTAATGACACTAATCAGATGTTAATAAAGCAATCCCTGGATATGATAGAGTTCGATATGAACGTCATACAGAGTACAAGGATGTCGCCGGGGGCCGGACAGTACGGTAAATCAAGCGAAATGGAAGAAAATGGTATCGAAAGAAGAGCGTTTGATGCCAGGAGTTAATCATTTCCCGGAGGGACATCAATATGGGTGGACTTTTTACGAGCTTTAATACAGGTGTAGCCGGACTTACAGCGGCTCAGGCTGCGCTTAACGCTACGAGCCACAACGTGACAAACGTTGATACTAAGGGATATACACGACAGCAGGTAGTTCTTGTAGACAAGGATTATCTGCCTGTTAATACGCAGTCAGGTGTCAAAGAATATGGCCTTGGCTCTCTTATTGAGCAGATAAGGACTATCAGGGATAAGTTCCTTGATACAGCCTATCGCAGACAATACGGGAGGCAGGGTTTTTATGATGCCGAGACTTATGCCATAGAGGAAGTTGAAAATTTGTTCGGAGAGCTTGAGGGCTCTACCTTTCAGGCTGATATGGAGTCTCTGTGGACCTCTGTTCAGGAATTAAAGAAGGAACCTGAGAGCATAGTAAGTCGAACCGATTTTGTACAGACAGCCAAGTCATTTATGGACAGATGCGAGGACATTTACAAGCAGCTCACCAAATATCAGAAGGACATGAATACAAAGGTCAAGTCCTCTGTTGAAAGAATAAATGAGATTGGTAATGAAATATTCAAGCTAAATAAGGAAATAAGAAAGGATGAGTCAAATGGCCAGCGGGCGAACGATTACCGTGACCAGAGAGATAAGCTAATAGATGAGCTTGGTAATCTTGCCGATATTTCCGTAAGACATTTTAATGATGGAACATGCTCCATTAACCTTGAGGGAACTGCCTTTGTCACCGAGTTCGGTGCTGAGGAAATTAAACTCGCGACGGTAGAGGATTTGGCTAAGAAACGCGGTGACAAGGTGGACGACAACTGCCGTGACCTCTATATTCCTACCTGGGCTGACGGCACGGAGGTATTTAATACAGATATCAAAATTTCCACAAAACGTGATAACGATATAGGATATGTTAAGGGACTCTTACTTTCAAGAGGAAGATCCAGTGGGCGTTATACGAATATTCCTGTTGAGCCTGATATAAATGACTACAGGACGACTGAAACAGGCGACCTTAAGAGCGCGAATGATATAAAAGATGATACAATGAGAAATGCCTACAATGCCGCTCTTTCTAAATACAATATAGAAAAGGATAAATATAACGATATTACAAAGGCATCCGTCATCATTAATGCTCAGGCTGAATTCGATCAGCTGATTCATGGTATGGCTACGATAACGAATGATATTTTGTCACCTAATCTGACTGCGTCATTTGTGCTCACGGGAAAGATTGATACAGAAGGAAATTTTACCGAGGGCAAAATCGGGGATGATGGTACAACCTTTAATGAGGTCGATAAGGATAAGATAGGCGCTACCAGCGGCATAATTACCTGGCGTGATGGAGATGGATATATCTGTAATGTACAGGAGGATGGCAAAACACCGGCTGCCGATACGACCGATTCTAACGGAAAAACGGTAAAGTGGGCTGATGCTGGAAATTTAATCTGGCGTGACGAAAAGGGAAATGATGTTACCGAGTTGGTCGATAAGGACCATAAGAAGAGCGATTTGATTCTTAAAAATGAGCTGTCCGCAAGTAAGATGCTTGGTTTTTCCGATCCAGATCACAAGTCAATCGATGGAACGACACCGAGAGACTTTGTGAAGAAGACAGCTATGGGCGAGGGAAACAGGGGCTATGAAAAGTGCGAATTTAAGATGCTTGATCTTGTAGCTGCTCCTATAAGTCTTGACTCAAGTAAGGTTCAGGGCCATGCCCTCTATAACAGGAAGTCAGTAGACAGGTATTGCGATAAGGCTGACGGTGGAGCTGTAGACGCAAGTGACGTAAAAGGGGCAGGCACATATTTACGCCTCTATAACTATGAAAATCCCGATGATGCCTACACCATGTTTACCATCGGTGAGGAAGAGGTTAATAGGTCGGTGAAGGATGCTGTTTCACTTCTTCCTATTTCCTACGTGACTGACACCGGGGACTACAGCGCGAAGACGGCCGATAAGCTAGCTGATGTATGGCATGAGAAATTCGCAACCGTTAATCCTAATTCGCTTACAAAGTATGATTTTGCCGACTATTATTCGGCCTATATGTCGGATATAGCGAATACAGGTCAGACCTACAAGGCCCTCCAGAAGAGCCAGGAGGTTACGGTTAACAGTGTTGAGAACCAGAGGCAGCAGGTAGTGGGTGTAAATGCCGATGAGGAGCTTACATTTTTAATAAAATACCAGCAGGCATTTAACGCTAATTCGAGATATATAACAGTAATAAATTCTATGCTTGAGACACTGCTCACATCCATGACGTGAAAGTGAGGTAAATTATGCCATCTACATTTTTTGGACTTGATATAGGCGCTACAGGATTAAATATATACCAGACAGCTCTCAATACTACTGCGCATAATGTAGCTAACGCGCAGACTGAAGGCTACAGCAAGCAGATTGTAAATCGTACCGCAAGTGAGCCTATTTCCATAGGACAGAGATACGGCATGGTCGGTACGGGTGTCGCTGCCGATAAAATAACTCAGAACCGTGATGCATATTTTGACGCGAAATATCGTTCCGCTAATAATGTCTACGGAAAGCTTGACACTAAATATTATTATATGAATACCGTTGAGAATTATTTCAACGATGTCGGAAATGAAGGTGGTTTCACGACTGCGTTCAACGCTTTCTGGGCGGACGTGGAGGAGGTCGAAAAGGATCCTGCGAGCGGGTCGGCGAGAAGCCAGCTTATTCACCAGGCTGCAAGCGTTACTGATTATTTTAATAACCTTTCCGCGAACCTTACGAATCTGCAGAAGGAAATTAATGACAGCCTAAAGAGCAATATTGACCAGATAAATTCCTATGCCCAACAGATAGCGACCTTAAATAAACAGATAAATATTATAGAGGTTAATGGTGGATTCGCGAATGACCTTCGCGACCAGAGAAATCTCGCCATAGATAAGCTTTCCAAGATAGCGAATGTATCGGTGAAGGAGGAAAAGTTAACCGATACCGATAATGAACTCCCTGCTTCATTTAATAACGCTAAAGCATTAACAGTAATGCTAAATGGCAGGTACCTTGTAAATATTTATAATTATAATACGATAGAGGCTATTCCTCGTACAAGCGGTACGGTTACGCCGAAGATTGATTCCATACAAAATGCTAGAGCCCAGTTTAATCAGATGGACTCGGAGGGATTATATGATTTTGCCTGGTCTGACGGACAGGATTTCAACCTTTATGACAGCCATCTTGGGGGTGTCCTTCAGGGCCTGGTTGAAATGCGTGACGGCAATAATCTCGGAAATTTTCAGGGTACGGCTAAAACGGTGTCTAAGACAGATTCGAGTAACGCCCAGGTTATTGTAACCAATACAAACATTAATTCTGTTGATTTTATGAATATGCCTTCAGAGGGCGAAATAAATGTGGCCGGTTACCTGTATAAATATAAGGGCTTCAAGGTTGATGTTAATGAAAATGATGGTACCTTTACGTATACCTTTACCCTTGCAGATAATGTAGATATAAAGGTTCCAAAAGAGAATGCCAATGCCTATATAGGACAGAGCGTAAATTATAAGGGAATTCCTTATTATCAGAATAAAATAAATCAGTTTATAAGAACATTTTCGAGGAATGTAAATGAACAGCATAAAAAGGGTGTTGACCTTAACGGCGAGCTGGGACTTGATTTATTTAACGGAACGGATAAGGTGAGCGGCAAGAATTTTACCTTTGTAGGTCCGGGTGTGCTTGATAGTGATGAAAAGACCACAGACTATGCAAAATCATTTACCAGTGATGACGAGACCTATTATAAATTAACGACAGCGAATTGCACTATTAATGCCGCTATCGTCGCTGATAAGGATAAGATTGCCGCAGCGAAGAAACCGGAAAATGATAAGGAAACCCCTGATCCGGGTACTATAGCCAAGGCTGATGTCGAAAATAAGGATAATATGGATCTGATTGAGAAGCTAAAGACGGATTCTTCTATGTTTGATGAAGGAAAGCCTTCTGAATTTTTCCAGACACTTATTGCAGATATCGGTGTTGACACAAAGGACTCGAAGACAGTATCAGAAAATCAGAATCTGCTGGTGAAGAATATAGAAGAGCAGCGTATTTCCATATCGGGTGTTGATACCGATGAGGAAATTGTTGATCTGGTAAAATTCAAGCAGGCCTATAACCTGTCAGCCCACGTCATCAAGGTTATGAACGAAATATATAATACATTAATAAATCAAATGGCCGTTTAAGGGAGGTATATTATGCGTGTTACTAACCAGATTATCACGAATAAAACTCTTACTAATATAAATAATAATAAGCAGCGACTTGTTGACATAGAAAATCAGTATCAGACAGGCAAGAAAATAAGCCGTCCGAGCGACAATCCCGTCATAGCCATCCGCGCTCTTAAGCTTAGAAATAATCTTTCGGAAGTAAATCAGTACTACCAGAAAAATGCTCCCGATGCTAAGAACTGGATGAGCAATACCGAGAGTACACTTAACGCCGGAATAGATATGCTCCGTGTAATTCACGAGAACTTAAATGCCGGCGCGACCGATACATTTACGGTAAATGATCGTGAGACCATTTATAATACCTGCAAGCAGTACAGGGATGAGTTCTATACCGAGGGTAACGCAAGCTATGCCGGCCGCTATCTTTTTACGGGATATAAGACACAGACCAGCTTAACTTATCTTGAGGATGATAATTCCAAGAGATATACGATTACAGAGAACTTTGACAAGGACGATATTAAGCTCCTTACGGTTACAAAGGGAGGTTATTTAAATACTGATATTAATCGGGAAAAGGATGTTACAACCGGAACTGAGAGTATTGCGGAGAACGATAAGGTTTATATCTTAAATCTTGCTTATAAAAATATAGATGCCGATAGTTTTACTACTATAGATGCCGATAGTTTTACTACAAATACGAAGATAAAAATTGGCAATACGGACTATACGGTAAATACGAAAATATCAACAGCTACAGATGCCTATAAGGTAGGCGACAATGAAGTTAATTTCCTTTCGGACACCGGTGAGATGGTTATCGGAAACAAAATAGCAAAGGATGTTATTAATAATAAGATCGAATTTTCGATAACCTACGACAAGTCAAGATTTCAGAAAAACGACATCCGTCCTGTTCACTATTTTGACTGTATTGAGACTCCACTCAAAGCCGATGCTGATGGCACTATGATTGAGGACAAAAAGGGCAAGAAAATTAAGTATACTAAAGAGGACCAGCAGATAGAATATGAGATTACCTACAACCAGAAGCTGACTGTCAATGTCCAGGCAAGCTCCTGCCTCACCCCTGACCTTGGGCGTGAGCTCGACGGTATCATTTCAAGCATAGATGATGTCAAGGCGGTTGAAAGTAAGATAAGCGAGGTTCAGAAGGTTATAGACTCTACAAGCGCCGATACCGAAATTGAAGCTGATAAAAAAGAGGAATACCTTGCTAACCTTAACAAAATGAAGGACCAGCTCGAGACTGAGAAGGCCCTCAAGGAGAAGGTTATGCATGAACGCTTCTCTTATGGCCTCGATAACGTGAAGGCAATATCCGATCAGTGCAATATAACTCTTTCTGACCTTGGAGCAAGGGAGAAGAGACTTAAGCTTACCACATCAAGACTCCAATCCCAGCAGACAGAGACGAAGGATTTGCTTTCGAACAATGAGGACGCTGACCTGACAGAGACAATTATTAATTTTACAACAATGAAGAATGTATATACCGCTTCGCTCAATGCCGGAGCCAGGTCGATACAGAATACATTGCTTGATTTCATAAGCTAAACAGGAGATTAGAAAATGGAATACGAAACCAGGTTCTTCGGTACAGTAGATCTGTCAGATGATAAGGTTTTAACATTTGAAGAGGGAATCATGGGGTTTCCTGATATGAAGAGGTGGACAATATTATACGATAAGGACAGGGGCGAGAATGCCCCTGTTTCATGGCTTCAGAGTCTTGATGAGTCGGGCTTCGCAATGCCGATTATAAGTCCATTTTCCCTTGTTGATACATATTCGCCTCTTGTGGAAGATGAATTACTTGCTCCGTTAGGAAATTTTAAGGATGAGGACCTTCTGATTTTCCTTTCTCTTTCAGTACCGGTGGGGAGGCCAGCCGATACAACGGCTAATTTTAAGGCACCATTTATTATTAACCCTGAAAACAGAAGGGGCATACAAATCATTGTGGATAATGAGGACTATGATATCCATACAAAAGTAGCAGATCTGGTAAAGAAAACAAAAGCTTAGACTTTGGGAAGGAGAAATTATGCTTGCATTATCAAGAAGGCCCGACGAAAGCCTTGTGATCGGCAATGACATAGAAATTACCGTTCTTGAAGTCAAAGGCGATCAGGTTAAGTTGGGCATTAAGGCACCAAAAACAGTCGGTATTTACAGAAAAGAGCTCTATGACCAGATTCAGCAAGAAAATAAGGCAGCCTCGGAGAGCATAGATAATGCGGTCGATGCTGTTAAAAATCTTAATGATATATTAAAAGGTTAAGTTAGAGAAATTTTCTGCCGATATAGAGAGTGTAAAAGGGAACTGTCCGTTTTGAGAAGGATTTTGAAACGGAATGACAAGACCGTACGAAGGTCACTGTTTACACGGAGGTAAACGATATGAACCTGAATTCAATAGCCACCGGTGTGGCGGGGACCGTAGGCCAGGATGTTGGTGATACCAAGGCTTACCAGTTCGATGTGATGGGCTCGGGGCAGACAACGCCTATTGAACCTATTCCTAATATTAAGTCTGATAACAAGAATAAGAATATTAATCAGAAAAATGATGATCAGACGGAAGAGGATGTTACAGAAGAAGAGGTTAACAGACGTATGGAAAGCGCCATAGATCAGGCTAACCAGAAGGTTAAGCATGTAGGTCGGAGGCAGTGCGCTTTTTCTTACGATGAGAAGGCAAACAGGATTTCCATAAAGGTCTATGATGCCACAACTAAGGAGGTTATACGTGAAATTCCGCCTGAAGAGACACTTTCTATGGTAGAGAGACTATATGACCTTATGGGCATTATGGTTGACGAGAAAAGATAAGGAGGCTCCTTATGGCTATCAGAATGAGTGGGCTTAATTCAGGCCTTGACACAGAAGCTATTGTCAAGGAACTGATGAAGGCAGAAAACCAGAAGGTTACTAATATTAAGAATAAGCAGACAAAGCTTGAATGGAAAACAGATAAATGGAAGGAACTCAATACCAAGATTTCCACGTTCTATACGGGTAAGCTTTCTAACGCAAGATTTCAGTCTGCGTACAATGTTAAGAAGGTAAACGTTGCGGATTCTACCATAGCTTCAGCTGAAGGCGTTGGAAACGCAGTTAACGGCACACATACTCTTAAGGTTAAACAGCTTGCGCAGGCTCAATCTATCGTAAGCGGCAAGATGGCGAGTGGCACTAAGGGAAGCACTAAGCTTTCAGATCTTAAATTAAGCGGTTCCTCGGATGCTTTATTTAAGGCGGGCGACTCATTTACAATTACTGTAAATGAAGAGGGCGAAGACACTAAGACAGTATCTTATACCGTCGGAAACGACGACACTATCAGCTCCTTCACGTCTAAGCTTCAGGAAGCCGGTTTAAATGCGGCATTTGATTCGACAGAGGGAAGATTCTATATATCCTCAAAGCAGTCCGGCACCGCTAATAGCTTTACCATTACAAAGACAGCGACTACGGTTGATTCAGATGGTAAGTCGACTACGACAACGACAGCTCTGTCTGACATATTAAGTGGAACTGACAATAAGTCAATTACCACTGATGCAGCTGATGCTATATTTAAGCTTGATAATGTTGAATATAAAAAGTCAAGCAATACAAATACCATTAACGGTCTTAAGGTGACTGTTACCGGCACTACCGACGACTACGATTCAGATACAGGAAAGACCACAACAATTACTGTTTCAAATGATATAGATTCAGTATATAAAAATGTCAAGGAGCTCCTTAAGGAGTTTAATGAGGTTCTGACTGCCGTATATGACGCATACAATGCGGATGACGCTAAAGACTATGATATCCTTACCGATGATCAGAAGGAAGAGATGTCGGATGATGAGGAAAAGCAGTGGAACGATAAGATTAAGGGTGCTCTTTTAAGAAGAGATGACAGCGCAAAGAAGGTACTTAATCATTTACAGAATGATCTTACGAGCGCTGTGGTTGTTGTAAACGGTACTAAGTACTCACTTTCTTCATTCGGTATCAGCTCTGTAACATATACTGAACACGGCAAGCTTCATCTCGCTGGAGATAGTGATGATAACCTCACAAGTGGTAATGAGGATAAGCTAAAGAAGGCACTCGAGGAAGACCCGGATGCTGCAAGTGAAGCTTTAAGCCAGCTCTTTGGTAAGCTCTATGGCAGTACTAAGAAGGGAAGCTTAAGCGGCCTTTCGGAAATTGCCATGACAAGCAATGACTATAAGAGCTCACAGAAGTTCTACAATGATAAACAGCTGAAAAAAGAGGCGGCTGATTATAAGACAGAGTTAAAGAAGATGCAGGATAAGGTAGCTGATATAGAGGAACGCTATTACAATCAGTTTACCAGAATGGAGAAAGCTCTTTCTACACTTAACTCTCAGAGCTCTTCAATTTCAGGTATGATTGGCTCATGATTTTCTAAGGAGGAGATAAGGCATGAATAACGCAGCAATGTTTTACAAGAAATCAGCGATTAATACAGCTGACCCTGCTGACCTTACTATGATGCTATATGATGGCGCGATTAAGTTCTGCAATAAGGCTGTAATCGGCATTGAGAAAAAGGATATTCTTATGTCCCATGAAAATATTATGAAGGCTGAGAATATTATTACTGAGCTTCGCAGTACGCTTGATTTTAAATATCCTGTGGCGAAGGACTTTGATGTTGTATATTCAAATATTTACAATAATCTTGTCCAGGCGAATATTACGAAGAAGACAGAGTATATCGATGCTGCCCTTAAGGATATCCGTGATATGAAGCAGATCTGGGCTCAGCTCATGAAGCAGAGAAATGAAGGCGTAAAGAAGGGCGCTGTTCTTAGCGCATAGGAGGAAGCTCTTGGAGATTGATGAATATCTTGACAGTATGATATTATCACTCAACAAAAAAGAGGAGGCGCTAAAAAAGCTCCTCCTCTATACTGATGAACAGACGAAGCTTATTGGTGCCGAGAAATTCGACGCTGATAAGTTTCTCTATTATATCGGTGAAAAGGGTGAGGTGATAAAGCTGATAAATGTCCTTGATGACGGCTTCAACTCTACGTTTAAAATTATAGAAAAAGAAGTAAAGGACCGCCCGGGAAAATATACAGCTAAAATAAAGGAAATGCAGGCGGAAATAAAGAAGCTCACGGAGCTCGGCGTGAAGCTTGAGGCGAAAGAGAGACGGAACCAGCCGAACCTTGATAACGCACTCAAGAAGAGCAAGGAGAAGATTCGCACATATAATGTCAGCCAGAAGGCTGTGGCAAATTACTATAAAAGCATGAGCATTGACAATGATGGCTTTCAGTTCGTAGGAAAAAAGAAAAAGTAAAAGAGGAGAGAAATTTCTCTCCTCTTGTCGTATACGGTATTAAGCCGGCAAGCCTTCCGATTACTTACTCGTCATCGGAATAGTCGCTGTCTGAAGCACTGTCTTCCTTCTCATCAGATGTGCTCTTATCTGAAGACTCAGGCTTAGCTTCGTTCACAGGCGCATCCTTGTCGCTATCCTGACGGGCCTTCCACTCATTGAACTTCTTCTCGGACTCATTTACAACCGTATCGACGGTCTTCTTGGTGAATTCGATGGTTTCCTCGGCAGCTTCTCTGGCGTGCTCCTTTCCTTCCTTGAAGGCGGTAGAGTTAGAAACCTCCTCGCCCTTCTTAGCGAGGGCGTCGATTCCCTTACCTATGGCCTCAGCTGTAAAGGCAGCGGCGCCAACGCCGGCGTAAAAGGCCTTTTTAAAACCATTAGCTATTTTATCTTCGTTACTCATGTTTTCAGTCTCCTTTTTATAGTATTAGGGATAAACGAGTATCTGATAACTACTATACTATTTTTTTATATCAATTTCAATGCATGAGTATTAAAGCAATATTAAATCTAACTAACATTTGTGTTTTTACTGTAGGGTGTGCTATAATAGGGGAAAATAAATAGCATTCGGGAGTTAATGTATGGAGAATGATCTAATAAAGACCAGAGAAGACATTATCTCTGATGATCTGTGGCAGACATTGATGCAGAACGGTTTCCAGTCAGTTATAATAATTGACAGAGACGAGAATCTGCGTTATCTCTATTTCGCGGAAAAATTCGTGAAGGCAGGAGTTGACATTAAAAATTGCGCCAACCTTGATGAACTGGCCAGAGCTATATCCGGCAAACTCGTTGTATCAGATGAAAGAGGAACATTTGACAGAGAGATAAATTATAAGACTATGGCAGATGAAATTCTCGACCATAACGAGTTCGCGAGGACTGTACACTTCAAGGCCAGAGAGGGCCGGAGAGCCTTCAGCATAAGAGTCAGGAATATCCCGGGGTCTGACGGGAAGCTTCTCTTTGTGATATTTGATATATCGGCGGCTCTCGACCATGACTGGATGACAGATGAGTACGCAAGGTCAGGCTTTATAGTAAAGGCGGGAGAGCTCCTTAAGAAGCTCTCCCTCGAGGAGCACTATTCACTTGTGTATACGAATGTCCACGGCTTTAAGGCTATAAATGAGATATTCGGCGAGCAGAGTGGCGATATGGCTATTTTTCAGATGCGCGACGCCATAAAGGAGACACTGAGACCCGTTATACTCGCAAGACTAGAGAGCGACCATTTCGCCTTTATCTGCCCTGACGCGGTACTCAGTGACGAAAATTTGAATATCCTTTGCCACAGGGAATTCGTGAAGGATTCGAAGAAATACCGGTTTGATATGTGCTTAGGTATTTACCCGATAATCGACAGGACGGTGCCGGTCAGAATTATGATAGACCGGGCGAGACTCGCGGAGAAGACAGTCAAGGAGAGCAGCGTAAGGCCATGGGCCACATTTTCAAATGAGATCCAGATCACCTATATGAGGGAGCGTACCTTCATAGCCGATCTTTCGGATTCCATAAAAAACGGAGAGTTCAAGGTCTTCTATCAGCCGGTTGTGGACGCGCGTTCAAGAGAGGTTGTGAGCGCCGAGGCCCTTATCCGCTGGCAGCACCATGACATCGGTATGGTAAGTCCCGGAATGTTCGTGCCGCTTTTTGAACGGTCAGGACAGATTTCAAGTCTCGACAGGTTCATGATATGGCATGTCATGGACTTCTGTATGAAGAGGGCAGAGGAGGGGCTGCCTATGGTTCCCTGCGCCATGAACCTCTCGCGTATTGATTTCTATGACACGACATTGCTCTCAGATATCATGTCCGCGGTTGAAAATGCCGGAAAGTACAGGAGCCTCTTCCGATTTGAGGTTACTGAATCGGCATATGCGGTCATGGAGAAGGAGGCTGTTGCGTTTTTAAATAAGCTTAGAAGCATGGATGTGAAAATATTCCTCGATGACTATGGCTCCGGCATGTCGAGTCTCTCTACACTTGAGAGCTTTGATTTTGACGTGGTGAAGCTCGATATGGGCTTTATCAGGAAAATAGGAATAAGCGGAAAGGCCGAGTCCATAATCCGCTCCACTATTGAGCTTGCCCATTCTATCGGGGCGAAGGTGGTCGCGGAAGGAGTTGAGGATGAGAGGCAGTACCTCTTCCTTAAGGGCAGTGGCTGTGATATGATTCAGGGCTACTACTTCTATAAGCCGCTGACAGAGGATGATTTTATGGGAATTTTGTGATATAAAAGGGCGGTCGGATTAATTCCGGCCGCTTTTATAGTTATGAACAGAGCCGTCAACCACCTAAGCTTATCATTTCATCGATAGGCTTCTTAGCCTCAAGCATGGTTTCGGGAGGAAGGGTAATTAATTCCCCACTTCCGCTTATAGCGTTATATACGTCCATCAGGGTTGTTACCTTCATATTGTGGCAGACGAGACCCTTAGATACCAGGTAGAATTTTTTATCGGGGCATTCGTATTGCAAATGTTCCACTATAGACTGTTCGGTCCCGATAATAAATTCTTTCTTCGGGCTCTCCTTTGCGTACTTCATGATTCCTGTAGTGCTTCCTACGTAATCCGCCATAGCGCTGACAGGAGGCAGGGCTTCGGGATGAACGAGAAATTCGGCATCCGGGTGGGCAGCTTTGCATGCCTTGACCTCTTCTTCCGTAATTCTCATATGGGTAGGGCAGCCACCCTTAAAGAATACAAACTTCTTCTCCGGACATTCCTTCTCGACCCATCTGCCGAGGTTGCAGTCGGGGATGAAGAGAATCTTGTCATTTTTTATGTTCTTTATTATTTTAACAGCGCTTGAAGATGTTACGACCACATCCACGGCCCTCTTCGTGTCGCTTGTTGTATTTATATAGCATACAGCTGTATATCCCGGATTCTCTTCCTTTAATTTTTCTACTGTCTCCTTGTCTATCTGGTCTGCCATAGGGCAGCCAGCCATGGAATTGGCGAGGTAGACGTTCTTATCGGGATTGAGGAGCTTCGCGGTCTCAGCCATGAAACGGACTCCCGCCATTACTATATTTTTCGCGCTTGTCTTTGTGGCGTTCACGGAAAGTCCATAGGAATCGCCGACGAAGTCAGCTATATCGCATATTTCCTGCCCCTGGTAGGCGTGGGCGAGTACGCAGAAATCATTTTTCTTCTTTAATTCAAGGATTTTGTCCTGTAATTCTCTTGTAGTCATTTGCTTTCTCCTTTATTGTTGTGACGTGGCACGACTGATTAAATTTAAAACGACTTATCAGCATTATAATCCGGTGAACCTTCACTGTCAAGTCAGCTGTAAAGAAAAATATTAACAACTGTCTTGTCAGATAGAAAATTTTGTGGTATAGTATGGTACAAATGTAGATAAATGATTTTGCCATACTGCTTCACAGCATGACACGGAGGAAGTGAAAATGCAAAATATGGAAACTGACGTGCTTATCGCGGGAACCGGCTGCTCAGGCCTCTATGCTGCCCTGAATCTTCCGAGGGATAAGAAGATTCTCATGATCACTAAGAGCGATGTCGAAAGCAATGACTCCATGCTTGCCCAGGGTGGAATCTGCATGCTTAAGAGCAAGAGCGACTATGAGTCTTATTTTGATGATACCATGAAGGCAGGCCACTATGAGAATGACCGCGGCGCTGTCGAGATTATGATTAAGTCATCCAGGTCTGTTATTCATGACCTTGTAAATATAGGTGTCGATTTTAAGCGGAATCCGGACGGGAGCTTCGCATTTACCAGGGAAGGCGCCCACAGCCACCACAGAATTCTCTACCATGAGGACGTTACAGGCAAGGAGATTACGACCCACCTCTTAGCTGCAGTTAGAAACCTTCCTAACGTAACAATTATGGAATACACGACGATACTTGATATAGTTGAAAATGCCGGGAAGTGTGTCGGCGGTGTCATAAGACTTGCTGACGGCACGGTTACTACTGTAAAGGCTGATGTTACAATCCTTGCTACGGGTGGAATAGGCGGCCTCTTTGACCATTCTACGAATTATCATCATTTGACGGGAGACGGTGTAGCTATTTCCCTTAAGCACGGTATAGAGCTTAAGGATGTCGACTATATCCAGATCCACCCGACCACATTTTATTCTGAAAACCCTGAAGAGAGGGCCTTCCTGATTTCGGAATCGGTGCGCGGAGAAGGGGCTAAGCTCCTTGCTAAGAACCATGAGCGTTTTACAAATGAACTTCTTCCTCGTGACCTTCTGACGGCAGAGATACGTAAGCAGATGGCAAAGGATGATACTAAGTTTGTCTGGGAGGACATGAGGCCTATCCCTGACGAGGAGAGGGAGAAGCATTTTCCGAATATTGTAGACCACTGCAAGGAAGAGGGCTATGACCCGGCGAAGACTCCGATTCCTGTATGCCCGGCCCAACACTACTTTATGGGCGGAATTAAGGTAAATTATAACAGCCGGACTTCGATGAAGGGCCTCTACGCTGTCGGCGAGACTGCCTGCAACGGCGTTCATGGAAAGAACAGGCTCGCAAGCAACTCCCTCCTTGAGAGCATGGTATTTGCCAAGAGGGCGGCTAAGGAAATAAGCGAGGATTATTTCGAAGGAAATATAGAAAAGCCGGACGACAGGGCATTTGCAAATCTTAACTTAAATGAGTATAATGACAGTGAGAAGGTCGCCGCGGAATATAAGGAAATGGTTCTTGGCGAGATAGATGAAGAGAAAAATACGAGAAAGATAGAGGAAAAAGAAGCTGTATGAATAGCATAACTATGGAGCTTGTCGCTGACAAATATATTAAACTGGCCCTTGAAGAGGACATCACGAGCGAGGACGTGAGCACGAACGCGGTAATGCCCGGGTATGTGAAGGGGACCGTTGACCTTATCGCGAAGGAGGAAGGCATAATCTGCGGACTTGAGGTTTACGCGAGGGTATTTACGATTCTTGATCCGGCGACGGAAGTAAGCTTTAACGTGAAGGATGGAGACGAGGTCAAGAAGGGCGACAAGCTTGGAAATGTTACGGGTGACATCAGGGTCCTCCTCTCAGGAGAACGGACCGCCCTTAATTATCTGCAGAGGATGAGCGGTATCGCAAGCCTTACCCATAAGACGGCGAAGCTCCTTGAAGGGACTAAGATAACCCTACTTGACACAAGGAAAACGAGTCCCTGCATGCGTGTTTTTGAAAAATACGCCGTAACAGTCGGTGGAGGGAGGAACCACCGTTATAACCTCTCTGATGGAGTTCTTCTTAAGGACAACCATATAGGGGCAGCAGGCGGTGTAAAGGAAGCAGTGCTTGCGGCAAAGGCTTACGCTCCATTTGTAAGGAAAATAGAGGTCGAGACCGAGACACTTGATGAGGTTCGTGAGGCAGTTGAAGCGGGAGCTGACATAATAATGCTTGACAACATGGACCACGATACCATGAAGCTTGCCTGTGAAATCATAGCCGGGAAGGCGGAGATAGAGATTTCAGGAAATGTTACGGAAGAAAATATAGCAAGGATCCGTGATCTTCCGGTCGATTACGTCTCAAGCGGGGCCCTCACCCACTCCGCCCCTATCCTTGATCTGTCGATGAAAAACCTTAGGAGAGTATAGTGAAGAGTGAAGAAAGAAGAGAGAATCTGATCAGAATCCTCAGTGACAATGAGAAGCCGGTGTCAGGCGGAAGCCTGTCCGACCAGCTCGACGTAAGCCGCCAGGTTATAGTCCAGGACATAGCTATTCTTAGGGCGCATGGCTACCAGATTTTCTCCACAAACAGAGGCTATTATTTGCAGGACGTCCACGCCCTGACCCGAGTCTTTAAGGTCTGTCACGACGCTTCTAAGATAGAAGAAGAACTGAACCTTATAGTAGATCTTGGCGGGCGGGTGCTCGATGTCTTCGTCTACCACAAGGTATACGGAGTGGTTAAGGTAGATCTTAAGATTAAGTCGAGGCTCGATATAAAGAATTACCTGGCCCAGATAAAGGACGCCAAATCGAAGCCTCTTCTTACGATAACTAGCGGCTATCATTACCATACCGTGAACGCCGATTCGGTGGAAATTCTTGACCTTATCCAGGAGAAGCTTGCCGATGCAGGGTTCCTTGCGAATCTTACGGATTATGAACCCGTAGATTTCTGGAAGGAGTGACATTCGCTCTGATTATACTTGACAAAAACTCATAATAGTCATAAAATAGACTCTGTGTGATTTTGCAGTTAGATATATCTAACTATTGACTTCACATGGAGCTTATTTTATAATTGTAACAGTTTATATACAGAAGAGGCAAAGTATGTTATTTGAGAAAATAGGTCGGAACGACCCATGCTGGTGCGGAAGCGGAAAGAAGTATAAGCAGTGTCATGAAGAATTTGACAATAAAATCAGGGCTGCCAAGCTTCGAGGCCACAAGGTTCCTACACATAAGATGATTAAGACTCCTGAACAGATAGATGGCATCCGTGAGGCAGGAAAGGTTAATAACGCCGTACTTGATGAGGTTGCGGCGAAGATAAAGCTTGGCATGACCACCCAGGAGATAGATGATATTGTTTCAGAGACGACCAAGAAGCTCGGCGGAATCTGCGCTCCTCTTAATTACGAGAAATTCCCTAAGAGCGTGTGTACATCCATAAATGACCAGGTTTGCCATGGAATCCCGAGCACCGAGGATGTGCTTGAAGACGGCGATATAGTAAATGTCGACTGTACAACCATTTACAAGGGCTTCTACGCTGACGCTTCCAGGATGTTCTGCATAGGAAATGTTGAGCCTGAGGATAAGAAGCTTGTCGATGACGTAAAGGAAATGGTTAACCGCGGTATAAAGGAAACTAAACCTTGGGGGTATCTTGGAGATATAGGTCAGGTGATAAACGACTATGCTAAGGCAAACGGCTACTCTGTGGTGCGTGAGATAGGCGGACATGGTGTTGGACTTGAGTTCCATGAGGACCCATGGGTAAGCTATGTTACGAGGAAGGGTACAGATTACCTTCTTGCACCGGGTATGGTATTTACCATTGAGCCTATGGTTAACTTTGGTGAACCTGAGGTCTATGTTGATGAGGATAATGACTGGACTGTTTACACGGAGGATGGCAGCTACTCGGCACAATGGGAAGTAACTATAGCGGTAACTGAGAATGGAAACGAGGTATTGGCATGGTAATGAATAAGAAGGTTCTTACAATTGCGATGACATTTTTGATATCGGCAGGTTCATTTACTCCGACCTTTGCGGCTGAAAATAATGACGTGCCTGTAACGACTGCTCCACCTGCTGTTGAGGTTTCGACAGGAGAGGCAATAGGCATTGGAACGGCAAGCGGCCCGGCTGTAACGGGTGGCGCGATAACAAGTGGTCCTGCCATGGAACCTGGAACTCCTGCCGGCATTACGGTTACAGGATCATCCATTACAACCGGTCCCGCAGTGGAACCGGGCAATCCAAGCGGTCCTGCGGTGACAGGCCCATCTATTACAACCGGTCCTGCCGTAGAGCCTGAAAAGCCTGACAAGCCGTCTAAGCCGACAAAGCCATCGAAGCCTGTAAAGCCTGCTGTAGCTTACAAGGTTGGCGATAAAATTAAGAGTGGTGGTCTCATTTATGAGATTACAAGCGTAAAGAATAAAACTGTCCGTGTGTCGGGAATGACAAGTAAATACAACACGCATATCATTATTCCTGCCAAGGTGAAATATAAAAAGACAAATTTCAAGGTGGTAAAAATAAATGAGAAGGCATTTGCCGATTATACAAGGCTTAGAAAGGCTGTTATCGGCACAAATGTGGAAAAAATAGGCAAGGAAGCCTTTAGAGGCTGCAGCCACCTGAACCGGATTACCGTTTTGTCAAAGAAGCTTACGAGTGTTGGCAAGAATGCCTTAACAGGTACTGATATTAACTTGAAAATAACAGTCTATAAGAAGAATCTATCTAAATATAAGTCTTTGTTTACCAATAAAGGTCTGCAAACAGTAATGGTTCAGTCGGGTAACCGGTGATAAGAAGGGCGTTTTCATAATATAATATATGAAAACGCTTTTTTCTTTCTGTATGAGAGCAA
Source organism: uncultured Eubacteriales bacterium (assembly GCA_900314885.1). Classification (GTDB taxonomy): domain Bacteria; phylum Bacillota; class Clostridia; order Lachnospirales; family Lachnospiraceae; genus Catonella. The sequence continues at coordinate 8,151 of OMWY01000013.1, read as the reverse complement.
TGTTTCGTAAATTTTCGAATTCTTGCGAAAACTGATTGACATCCTTTGTGAAATGTGTTAAACTTTCTATAAAATGTGGCGCAGATTATAGACATGTGTCACAAGAATAGTAATAATTCAAAAGAAAAGGGGTTTACACATGAACAAGGGTTCAATGAGAAAGTTTTCGCGAATTTTCGCAGGCCTCATAGCGGCCTTCTGTCTTACCGTGACAGGATGCGGAAGCGAGAACAAGACAAGTACATCCAGTAGTTCGGCGAGTGCTGGAAGTACATCCGCTTCCACTGTGGCTTCTGCAAGTGAAACGGCTGAGACAAGCGCTACTCCGGTCGAAAGTGAGGTTACACTTCATTTTCATTACCTTAGAACTGACGGTGACTACACTGATATGTCGGTATGGGCATGGCCTTACGAGCCTAACGCAGGAGACGGCGCAAGCTACGACCTTATAGATAACGGCGATGAGAACGGCGCTGAAGCGACTATAACAGTCACTGACGGTTCCACGAAGTATGGCTTTATTATCAGGAAAAATGACTGGTCCCTCAAGGACACAGACGGAGACAGGTTTGTTGAAATAGGTGATATAGTCGCCGGAACACTTGATATTTACTGCAAGACCGGTGAAGAGAGCTTTGATGTTAAGGAAGGAAATGATATCGTGAAGGGTGTGAAATTCGTTGGCGCAAGTGCTGACTCAAGGACAGAAATAAGCTATGAGCTCACTATGGACGCCGGTGACGCATCCGTCTCCGATTTCAAGCTTACGGATAAGAAGGGTGATGAAGTCGCTATCGCTTCCGTGACACCGGATTCTTCAAAGCCTACCAAGGGTATTATCACCACTTCTTCAGAAATAGATTACTTTAAGGATTATACCCTTGTCTATAATGGCGCGATGACTCCTGTCAAGATGCCTGACTATTACTCATCGGAAGAGTTTGAGAACCAGTACACTTACACAGGCACAGATCTTGGAGCTACCTATGCCAAGGAAGCCACAAGCTTCCGTGTATGGGCGCCTACAGCCACCAAGCTTGAGATAAATATTTACGATAACGGTGACGGTGGTGAAGCTACAGAAACCGATGAAATGACTAGCGATGTAAATGGTACTTGGATTGCTACTGTTAAGGGTGATCTCAAGAATAAATACTACACATACAACGCTTATTTTGACGATGGAACCGAGAATAAGGACATTGTTGACCCATATGCTAAGTCCGTAGGTGTTAACGGAGCACGCGGCGAGATTCTCGATCTTAAGAGCACCAACCCTGACGGCTGGGATTCAGACGAGCGTCAGACCAAGGATTCCATTACTGAAAATGTAGTATATGAGACCCATGTTCGTGACTTCTCTATCGCTGAGGACAGCGGTATGACCAATAAGGGCAAGTACCTCGCCTTTACAGAAACAGGAACTAAGACAAGCGAAGGTGTACCTACGGGTATAGACCACCTCAAGGACTTAGGCGTAACAGCGGTTCACATTTTACCTTCATATGACTACGGCTCAGTTGATGAGACCAAGCTTGACACGCCACAGTTTAACTGGGGCTATGACCCTGTGAACTATAACGCTCCTGAGGGTTCATATTCAACCGACCCTTATCACGGCGAAGTACGTGTAAATGAATACAAGCAGATGGTTGAGTCGCTCCACAAGAACGGTATCGGCGCCGTAATGGATGTAGTTTACAACCATACGTACAACACAGACTACTGTTTTAACAAGCTTGTTCCGGGATATTTCTACAGGCCTGACAGTAACGGCTCCGGTTGTGGAAATGATGTGGCAACTGAGCGTTCCATGGTTCGTAAATTTATCGTTGATTCAGTAAGTTATTGGGCAAGTGAATACCATCTTGACGGTTTCAGATTTGACCTTATGGGCCTTATAGATACGGACACCATGAACGAGATTCGCAAGTCTCTTGACGCTATCGACCCTAAGATTATCATCTACGGTGAAGGCTGGACCATGACCACGAACTTCACAAAGGACGGTACCCAGGGCTCTACTCAGGATGCGGCAGCGCTTACTCCTGGTATAGCTTACTTCAGTGATACAATCCGCGACGGTATCAAGGGTTCTGTATTTGATGCCGCTGATAAGGGCTATGTAAATGGTCCTATAAATGACAAGGGAACCATTAATGGCGTAAGTGACGTACTTCATGGTGTTAAATATTCACTCGTATGGTCACCTGCTCCATCACAGACCATGAACTACGCTAGCTGTCATGATAACCTTACCCTCTGGGATAAGATTAATTCTTCAAATGCCGAGGACGATGAGAAGACAAATATCAGCCGTGATAAACTGGCTGCTGCAATCGTATTTACCGCCGAAGGCACACCGTTTATCCAGGAGGGCGATGAGTTCTTAAGAACCAAGACTAAGGAAGACGGCACATTCGACAGCAACAGCTATTCAAGCAGTGACGCTGTAAATGAACTTGATTATAACAGGACCAAGACCTATAAGAGCGTATATAATTATTATAAGGGACTTATCGCTCTGAGAAAGGCTTATCCGGGCTTCTCAATCGCGACGAAGGAAGAGTCAAAGGAACGTCTTAATGTTATAAATACCGGAAACGATGATGACATAATTGAGTTTGAGATTAAGCCGTCAGATACGGATAAGAATGATATCATTGTCATCTATAACCCTACAGATAAGAGTCAGAAGATAAGTCTTCCTGATGGAAAATGGGGCGTATACGCGAACGGCGGCAAGGCAGGAACCACAAAGTTTGAGACCGTAAACGGTAAGGTAACCGTAAAGAAAATATCAGCAGCAATCCTGATTAAGAAATAAAAAATAGGGGGTTTCCCCCCTATTTTTTATTTTGCATTAGCAAGTGCCTGGTCCACTAAAATTTATATAAACGTTAGTTTATGCAAATTTTTGTGTACCTGGCACGGAATCTGTAAATCTTGCTTATCTCCCTTCCTTGTGGTAGAATTATCGCTGTGGAGGTGTTAAATTATGACCGATAACCGAATAACAATCAGTGTCTGCACGATTGTAAAAAATGAAGGTAATGTTCTTAAGCGATGCCTTGATTCCTTGGCGGGTATTTACGACGAATTAATTCTTGTCGATACCGGAAGCACTGATAATACGAGGGAAATCGCTAAGAAATATACCGATAAAATATATGATTTTACCTGGACCGGGAGCTTTTCCGACGCAAGGAATTTTGCCTTTAGCAAGGCGACAGGTGATTATATTTATTCCGCTGACGCGGATGAAATTATTGACGAGGAAAACAGACAGAAATTTCTCTATTTAAAACAAGCTTTATTACCGGAGATAGAAATAGTCGAAATGCACTACACCGGGCAGCTTACCTATAATACGACCTATAATTATAATGATGAATTACGGCCGAAATTATATAAGCGTTTGCGTGAATTTACCTGGATAGACCCTGTGCATGAGGCGGTTAGGCTTGACCCTGTTGTATATGAGAGCGACATAAAAATAATCCATGCTCCGACGGGAAATCACAGTAAGCGTGACTTCGGGGCTTATTTAAATGCAATAGAAAAGGACGGACAATTATCGGATCATTTAAAGGATATGTACGCGAGAGAATTATTTATCTCGGGCGATAGGGAGGATTTTAAGAAGGCGGAACCATATTTTAAAGAAATGTCAGAAAATGAGACCGATGAAGACCGGCTTGTCAAAGTACTGCTTGTATTAATAAGGAACTCGAGATTAGAAGCAAATGCTCCGGAATTTATTAAATACTCATCAAGGCTTTTTGCCTTAATTTCGGATAACAAACCTACGCTCGAAATTCCATCGGAGCTATGCTTTGAAATGGGAGAATATTTTCTTAATAATGGAGATAAGGAAGAAGCCAAAATGTGGTATATAAACGCAAGCGAAGAGACGGAGAGTGTCTTAGCGCTTAATTGCCATGACACCCTCCCGAAGGAAAGACTTTCTTGCCTTAATTTATAAGGCAATTCTTCTTAGCACCTTTTCATCCACAGGAAAAGGCGCTTTTTTCTGCTTGCCGGGATTTGTTAGAATATCCTTTATTGAGAGCTCAAGTATATCAGAGCTTACGGTATCCCTGCCACAGGTATTTTCGTAATATTTATTAAAATCATCGATAGAAGAAAATCCCGCTGCTCTTAGGACCGTACCCACTTCTTCCTTATCGGACTCGGCAAGATAGCCACCGATGAAATATCCGCAGGCCTTGCCATGGGCCATATGGGTGTTATAGGTTAGGGCGTAGCTAAGTCCGTGAGGCAGAGAGGTTCCGGTGTGGGCTATTGCCATGCCACCGTAGGTTGAGGCAAGGAGCATATTTCTTAGATTATCATAGCTTGGCTTTTCGTTATTAAGAATTATTTCCCTTGACAGGGACCAGTATTTTAACCCGGTGATGGCTATATCCCGGCTGAATTCGGTCGCGGTGCTGTTAATATAGCTTTCGACAAGATGGGCGAAGGCGTCCATTGTAGTATTTACAATAACATTCCTACTCGCTGTCAGAAGATACTTGGCGTCTATGAGAGCGAGGCTCGGAAATATTTTATGAGTCATAGACATCTTTGTATGAATATCGTTCCTTGTAAGAACTGAAACGCCGGTTACTTCAGAGCCTGTTCCGCAGGTCGTAGGTACCGCGATGACCGGGAGATAGTCAGAAACTGCGCCTTTATCAAAGAGAGCTTCGCTTGTAAGGTCTTTATTTTTCATCATGTAGGCGATGGCCTTCGCGGCATCCATAGGTGATCCGCCGCCTATACCGATAAGGAAGTCGGCGTTCTCAGAAAGCCCAAAATCACGCGCCCTCATGATTGTTTCGACTGAGGGATTTTCTTCAACCTTATCAAATATTGCGTATTCGGTCTTCTCCGACTTCAAGGCATTTATAACGTCATCAAGAGAGCCATTTGCCTTAGCTGAATGAGCTCCCGTGACGATGAGAGCCTTGCGACCGAAGCTTGCAAGCTCCTCTGCGTGCTTCGCGACGCAGTCCTTTTCTTCGTAAACCTTGACAGGCATATAGTAAAACATAATTTTTCCTTTCTAATCAGTCGTTTCAAGAAATGTTCCCAGTACGTGTACAGGAATAACAAAACATACCTTATCGGTTATCTCTGAATAAGGTACGTAAGGATTATCCCAAAACCTTGAATCGTATGAACTTTCACGATTATCTCCAAGACAGAACACACAATTTTCAGGAACGGTGAATTCTTTTTTGCTCATAGTCTTGACCGACCTTGGTAAATAATCACTCTCATCCAATTGACTTCCGTCAATATAGACCTTGCCATCCATAAAGCTTATGTTTTCCCCGGACAAGCCTATAACCCTTTTAACAAGAGGCTCGCCATCATGTATGAAGGTTATAACATCGCCTCTTTGAGGCGGAGAACTGTTATACGCAAGCCTATAAGATACGCATATATCCTTTCTCTGTATGAACGGTATCATAGAACCTGTTGGTACATAATGAAGTCCTATGATTTGAGTAAACACGAAAATTGTTAGTACGGTGGCTAAAACGCATTTGATAATGTCCCAGCGAAGGCTTCGCCGATGATCTTCTTTTGTAAATATAGCAGGATAACTAAACCTCATGCGTCCTTACCTTCTTTTTCTGACAGTTTTAAAAATACCACATATAATGAATTGTAATGCGAATTATACGCATTGTCAACTATTTTTATTGCGTGAGCTTACATTTAATGAAATAATGTAGTAATGCATCACACTTGACATTTACGGTAGATACGTGTATAATTATAAATAATAATATATTTATTTATACCATAGCAATAAAGGTGCACCTTATAAATTAAGCAATGATTTTTTTAGTGGGAGAAAATATGTTTAGAGAAAATTTGATGAAAAGAATGGAAGATATTGGTATGTCTCAGAGAATGCTGTCTGCAGAGGCAGACGTCTCAGAAGGTACTATATCAAGGTATATAAATGGAAGCCGTGAGCCCAAGATGGATGTCGTCAAGAAGCTAGCTAAGGCGCTTGGTGTTGCGCCATCATATCTTATGAGGAATCCAACCGATAGCGAGGATACGTTTAGGACGGTTATGGCTATGATAGAAGAGAGTCGCGACTGCTGGACTAAAGAAGAAAAAGCCATGATTATAGACGCTGTGAATAGTAAAAAAGGCAATGCGGTCTGAAAACAATAGAAGAGGGGATACAAACCTCTCTTCTTTAATTCTATAAGCTACCATCTTTTTATCACTTCGCAGCGGTGTCTGGAACAAATTCCAGTTTGAGTCGCATACCAAGACCTCGGGCAAGCCTCTTTATCATTTCAAGGCTTGGATTCCTTGTTCCACGTTCGATGCGGCTTATATCGGCTTGAGTGATTCCCGTGCGTTCGGAAAGTTCTTTCTGAGTCAGATTTTGGTCTTTCCTTGCGTCAATCATGGCCTGTATGATATCATATTCAGGGCCCAATGCTTCATATTCTTTTTTGACTTCCGGATTTTCTAATGCCTTCTGCTTGTATTCTTGATAACTATTCATTTGGATGCCTCCTTAAATGGTCTTCACGGTATTTCTTGGCAAGCGCAATCTCAGATGGTGGCGTGGTCTGCGTTTTCTCAGTAAAACCGTTCGTAAGATACGCTTTGTTGCCAACTTGGAAGAAATAAAGAACTCTGGTAATATCAGAACCTTGCTTTGCGCGAAGTTCGAAAATGCCATCTTGTAACGGCGCTGAATATGGTTCCCGTAGCGCAATGCCGTTGGCTTCCAATAAATCAATTGAACGAAGCATCTTGGCAAGCATTTTGGGTTTGAGAGAATCAAGAAATTCTCTCGCCGGTTCAACGCCTTCTGCTGTTTTGTAAAAACAAATTTCCATATCAAAAATACTCCTTGGTATTATTATATGACGTTTACGACATATTGTCAAGGTTAATTCGTAAGTCGTACACAATCGTTATCCATACTTGTTACAGTTCACACCCCTACCACAGCCTTGTGAAAAGTGCTGAATTTTAATTTTTTTCTTTGTGGATTGCCTGAGGCAATGCCTCAGAATCAGTTGATAACTCTTCGAGTAGCCGGAATTTTGGAAAAGTTATCAACATTTTTAGCGCTTCGCGCTTTCAAATCGGAAGAAACGGTGGATTTTATCCACCGCTTCTTCCGATTTTGGTCCGATTGTGACCCTGTTTTATAAAGTTATCCACTCGTCAATTTTACCATACCCGAAATCTCGCTAAATGAGCTGAATAATCTATAACAGGAAAGGTTTGACAGAATGAGCGCATTTTCATAAATTACCCAACTCCAGTACAGGATTAAAGGTCTCGAGAAGAAACTTGAGGACTTCAGTTCAGACGCAATATACGATAAATTTAAAGCTATAAGAGACGCGTATTTCCGTGCGTTTCACCTGAAAATCGGCAAGTTAAATAACGCTCTCGCCGAAGCGCACATGGAGACTAAACGTGTGCGTACTTACTTTATGCAGGTCGCTGAAGATGTCGAGAACGAGAAACAGACTATCATCAAGAAAGCGAGCAAGCGCAGACTGTGTCATATAGAAGTTTCTCAAGTATAGAGAAACTATGCGATGGCATGGGCATGCTTTTATTGTTGCGCCTTGATGGCGAACAGAATGCAATGGAAAGCGTAGCAAATATCTTCGATTCATAAATCAGCGCAAAAGCCCGATGTCATCTTATGGCTATATTCTATGACATCGGGCATTTATTTACAAGCCTACCTGTGAACAGTAACGATAAAACGACATTGTGCAGCACGGATATCTTGGGCTTGACAAAACTTCTTATATAGGTATATAATCTATGTAAGGAAAGTAATTCCTGAAAATTTTAAAAGGAGTAAATATATGCAGAAGAACAAAGAAGCCCAGAAGAGAGCGACTGCGAAGTATGACGCCGCGAATACAAGACAGATAACTCTCAAGCTGAATCGTGGAACCGATAAGGATGTGCTTGACAAGTTGAACGCCACAGGCAACCGTCAGGGATATATTAAGGAGCTTATAAGAGCCGATCTCGCAAAGAACGGAGAGGCTGTTGCCTCAGATAACAAGGTGATGAATTCAAGTTATCCGGCGAACCTGATTACCCATACTTTTATGGCGGCCGGTATTGACG
>OMWY01000023.1 GCA_900314885.1 uncultured Eubacteriales bacterium | reverse complement strand
TTTTTCTCCTTTAAAAATAGGTTTACAGATTTTATTTTGTAAATGAATATGTTCTTATAAACTGCTTAATGTCAGCGCCATCTTCGATGTACCTTAAAATATTCGTTTCCGGTTATGTCTCCCTTCAATTCCGTGACCTGCTTACTTGCCCATTCACAACCGGAAAGAGATATCACAAGCATTGCTGTCATTAATATATATACTATTCTTTTCAATTTATACCCTCTTCCTCGCAATTAATGCGCTTTAAAGTTATAGACCGGCTTTATTGTGTCTACAATATCAACTTTTACTTCCCGCGCACGACTCCTGATTCAGCAAAATCTCAATCTGTATGCGCGTATCCTTGTCACAGTCATCAGTATAAACAACAGCGCTGTTATACTGCTCTTTAAGTTCAAACATTAGTCATCCTTTCAGTAATATGTTAATCTTTGTCCCTTTTGCAATCATAATATTTTTCTATATAACCTGGCACTCCAAAATTCCATTCCCAGCTCTTCGAGATAGAAATGAAATATAGCTTTCCAGTTCTTTGTCGCAGTACTTAAGACTATATATTCTGCTTCATCTTTAACAGCATTTTCCGCATATTTAAATAAAGCAGTGCCGACACCTAACGATCGTTTCTCAGGTATGACATAAAGCTCTTCTACTTCGAAGCAGGATGTGCCTTTTGGCATAACTGATCTCATATTCTCAGATTCAAATATATTTCCAAATAAATATCCTATCACATTATTATTTTCGCGGGCAAGAAAAACCCGATTCCCTTCTATGTCGGATTTATCATTAGCTCGATAACCATGACAGCTGTTTTCCGCTTCCCAATCTTTTGATAACCTAATCAAAATATTAATGACAGACTCCGTTAGCTTTACCTCACTTATTTCCATACGTTTTCTCCAATTAATTTCTCATATCACACCTTCCGGCTTCAATGCGTTAATCCTTTTGATTCCTATTAAAAAGCTTGCCAAATATTTTACCAAATGCTGCCGCAATACGGGTAATTACATTTGACTTTCTTCTTGTATCAGGACCCTTAACAGACTCATTCTCATACAGGCCACTATTCGCATGCTGCATATTTTCTCTTTGAAGGGCAGGCTCCTCTTCCATCATCTTACGTTTTATTTCCGCTTCAAGATGGCCTTCGTACGTATATGCGGCGATATAGTTAAAAATGATTATAAGCCTCCTGCTTTTTATACCCTGATCATGATATCCTGATGTGATAAATCTTTCTTTCGGTCCGGTCTTCTCATAGTTATTATGCCAGAGATAAAAATACCCATTTTCTTTGCGATAAACAAGCCATGAATCTTCGGATCCCTTAACAGCCAGAGCTCCATCCTCATTTAAATGGAATGATATATGATCCTCGAATACTATTCTCTTTAAGTCCGATAAGGTAAGGCCTCCATCAATTAGCATTGCGTTGCAATCAGGAATCTGCTTTACATGAGGGTAACATGCCTCTTTCATTAGCATCCGCCTCAGACAGTCAGGGCAGGGATTATAGTCATCGGGAATAGACCTGTATCCGGTGATTCGCCTTGACTTTTCAAGCTTATAGCAGTCCTTGTCATGAAATAATCCCGTCTCGTCATCACGGAAAAGTCTGAACTGAGCATTGTCGAGAATGCTCTGCTTCTTAGCCATTTCTTTAGGAGATAGCTTATTTCTTAAAATATTTACATTTGAAATTCCCTTGTTGCTGTGGTATTTAAGCTTCTTTCTTGTATCATTCTCTAAGAGGTGGAAGTCAAGAACATCATCCGATTTTATAATAGGGCATACAATGTTCTTTTCCCTGCAATGCCTGATGCCTGCGCTTATTCCTAATTTTATGCTTCCCCATGCTTTCGAGAATATCTTATCGCTTATGTAAATAATAAGCTTATTGCAATTAAATCTCACGACATCGCATCTTAGACACTCTGAGTCATCGCAGTTTCTTGATATAAGACCGATTGTTATAAGATCGGTATTATTTCTAAAGCTCGCCCCGATATTGCTTTTTTCAGGATATATGACATACTTGAAATCATACGTATCTTCACTCATTACAAAGTCATCACAATCCTTCCGATGCTTACGTCTTATCCGCTCCATCTCAGAGCTGTACAATCCCTCTATTAATAATGCCTCTTCACTCATTTAATACCACCTCAAATCTCTAACAATATGTCTCTATTATTCCACAATGGCATTAAAAAGTCAACCCCGGTATTAAGGAATATGAAGCAATCATGATATAAAGGCTTATGGCAATATTTTACATAATACAGAAAAAGCCTGCAAGGCCCTGAACACAGGCCTTGCAGACTTCTCATAAAATGTTATTTCTTCTTTGACTTTTTAGTCTTCGTTATTGCGCCGGACTTTGAACAATAATAGTATTTACTGCCCTTCTTTATCCACTTGCCGATTATTATCTTTCCGTTTTTATCCGTAAGATATTTCTTACCATTAACCGTAACAAGCTTGTTCTTTACTATTTTGCCATTCTTGTCAGCGTAATACTTCTTACTGCCAATCTTAACTATCTCGTTTGATCCAAGAGTGCCGTCTTTCTTCGCAATATATGTACTCTTGCCAATCGTAACTTTAGTACTTACAGCGACTGTTCCATCTTTCTTTAAAGCATATTTCTTTCCGTTTGGAGCCTTGACAACCTTGTTTTTTATTGCCTTGCCCTTGTCGTTAGTGTAATACATCTTACCATTACTTGTAATGACAAGGGAGTTCTTAATTGCCGAGCCGCTGGCGTCAGTAAATACGCCTTTCTTTGTCTTCTTTGCCGCTATAGGTTTAATTGTATCGTCACTGTCGTCCTTAACAGCGGATGACGAAGTACTGTCATCCTTCTTATCATCGGAAGGATTTACTACACTGCTTCCTGTAGCAGGAGTTGTTGTTGATGAGCCGCTTGCAGGTTCAGAAGGCTTAATTTCGGTACCTGAAGTGGTACCTGTTTCTGAACCTGATGTATTCCCGGTTTCTGAAGCACTTCCCGAATTAGAACCACTTCCGGAATTGCCTGTATCAGAGCTATTGTCTGAATTACCGCTGTTATCTGAGCTCTTCCCTTCCTTATGAAGAACTACAGTACCACCATCCTTTGCGGCAGGAACCGATATTGTAAGCGTACCATCATTTGCGACCGTATATTTCTTTCCTGAATAGTAATCCTTATAAATATCACCGGCGGAAAGTCCCGTTATTGCAGCACTCTGCGCTTCGCTCTTAACATTAAGAGCTATATAAACCGAATCACCCTTGTAAGCTCTCTCGAATACATCAAGTCCCTTTGCGTCATCAGCGATAAGTGTCCTTCTTATTCCTCTTGCGAATACGTCGGTAAATGTATTTCTTATCGAAAGCATCTTTTTATAGTGAACATAGGTCTCATTTGAGTCATTCGCAAGGGCAAAGTCCATATCATAGCGGTTTGTCTGATAAGGATAATCGTTGGCGCCTGTAAGACCTGTTTCCTCGCCATAGTATATTACAGGCTGGCCTTTAGCGGTAATCTGAAGTGAGGCAGCCACGAGCGCGGCCGCGTCAGCATCCTCAGCACTCATACCACCATTTATAAGAGAATATTTAAATCCATCCTCATCATGGCTTCCGAGGAACTGGCCTGTCATATAGGTATTGTTGAGCAGGTTGTTTCTTGTTGTCAAATTCGATTCAGTCTGGCTGATGCCACCCTTTACAAACTGAGAAGCCCAATCATTGAAATCAAAGTCAAGGTCGGAATCCATGGCGCCTGTTCCAAGCGTCGAACCGTTTGAAGCGGCGCCCGCGCCTGAATATTCACCAATCATTTTAAATGAAGGGTTTACTTCAGTCGTTGAGTTCTTAAGAGCCTGCCATGTAGCGAGGTCAACATGCTTTACAGTATCCACACGGTAATAATCAATGCCGAAATTCTTCATCCATGCTGTCTGCCATGCGACAAGCTTTGCTCTTACGGAAGAGTCTTCTGTCTTGAAATCAGGAAGTCCTGAAAGAGGATTCTTCTGGTCGCTAGTCGTATCTATATCGTCACCGGAGCGAAGCATATCACCGAATGTACTCTCTGTGCCATATCCCGCATGATTGATAACTATATCAACCATGATTTTTATCCCGCGCTTATGAGCCTCGGAAATCATTTCCCTGAAGTCATCTTCTGTACCAAGAGCAGGATTTAACTTTGTAAAATCACTTGCCCAATAGCCATGGAAGGCCGCATTGTACGGAACATCGTTGGAACCATTGCCACTTACAACTGTTCCCGCGATATTTTCTACTATTGGCGTAATCCAGATAGTGTTTATGCCGAGGTCCTTAAGGTAGTCAAGCTTATCAGTGACTCCCTTGAAATCACCGCCATGATAAAGACCCGGATTATCACCTGCTGTGGTCGTTACGCCTTTAGCCTTCTGATCATCGGTTATAAATACGTCATTCGCGTTATTGTTTGATGAATCACCGTCAAAGAACCTGTCGGTTACCATGAAGTAAATGACAGACTCATCCCAGTCAAAATCATCAGAGCCGTTCTTTACGCGGGCAGTCACATTTTCAGTCGCTTCGCAGGTATATACATTTCCAAACTGATCGGTAATTTTCACAGGTAGCTTATAGGTTCCCACAGCTATATCGCTTGTTACAGCGATTGTTATAGCCATATTTGCCGTATCCACATTTACATCACTTTTACCGCCAAGAGCGCTCTCATCTATAGTTACAGACTGTGGAATAATATCAGGTTCGCTGTCAGAGCTCTTATTCTGATTTACCGATATCTTTATTACATCATTTGTGTTGTAATTTAAGCTTCCGATTACAGGCATCGCCGTAACATCAGCGTTTAATACATAGTAGGTAAAATAGGAATACTCATTTTCAGCGCCATTAAATGTCTTCTTTTCCTTGTCAGCGTTGAATGCGTCAAGCTTTGCCGTCGCTTCGGTTGCGTCCTTTTCGGTTACAAGATAACGATAATATGTCCTTCCGGAAACGAGTTCTGTTGTGTATTCAAATCTCGCGTTTACCGGGTTATAGGTCATATCAAAGGTAGTTCCGTTAACTTCTACCTGTACCTTATAATCCGCAAGAACACCGGCTTTAAGCGCCTCATCGTCGCGATAGTAAAATGTTACGCTCTTGGCTTCGGAATTAACATCATAACCCTTATTATAAGGGTAGATTAATGTCGGCTCCTCGCCCTTATTCATATTTACATAAAGGCTTGTCTGATCAGCCGGGAAGGTAAGTTCATGGTCACCGCCATCCTTTACCCAGTCTGCCGCGGTATCATCAAGCGCAAGAACATATTTTACGTTTGTAGTGCCATATGGAACCTTTACCTGTACATGCCATTTTCCGTCATCACCCTTTGTAAACGGATAATGCGTACTGTCGTTAATAGTCCAGCTGTAGAATTTAGGCGCAGCGGAAATCTCACGGTTATCATAAGTCATGTATATATATCTGTCGCCGTCGGCGTGTTTCACAACTACAGGCTTCTCAGTGACAGGAGTTTTGCCGAAGACGTACCAGATGGTGACAGATTCGGTATTTTCGTCAATGTCAAAATACCTGTTTCCATCCTGTCCATCTTCCCATTTACCCGCGGTCCTTCTTGCTATAATACCAAGCTTATTATATGGTAATTTGATAGTTCCCTGAGCCCAGGTTATCCCATTCTCAGTGTCTTCTACAGTCTTATCAAATGTTAAAGCAGTATTTGTATTTCCACCATTTTCAAAGATATAAATATCAGATTTACTTACATCCCAGTCCTGATTGTAGAAGTTGATAGTAACGCTGTATTCCTTGTCAACTACAGGAATGCTTATTTCGGTGCTAACATCATTATAGGATGCAATTAAAAGGACCTTATCTCCCGCAAATGAATTATCTACAGTAAGAGTATTTCCTGTAAGTGTAACACCGCTCTGCCCTTCCTTAAGAGAAAGACTTACATTTACACTATTGGCAGCTGAGCTACTTCCATCATAGCATGTCGCTTCTGTACTGATATCTACTGACTTTCCCTTTGATACCTGAGCAGGAACATCTTTTAAAACCAGCTTTTTAAGATATGAAAATGTTACAGTAACATCATGATTACTGTCATTAAGGTCTATAGTAAGCGTTACGTCAGCAGGCGCTGTAACCTCAAGTTTTCTGTTATCATCACTGCCCCACGGTGAGCCCCAAGCCTTGTTATCGGGATCCTGTAATATCTTATATTCATAAGATCCTGAGGCAACATCATTGTAAATAATGCTATATTTACTTGAATCGCCGACCTGCTTTAAAGTATTTGATTCATTGCCACTTGCCTTAGCCTGCCAGTTAACACCATTGCAAAGGCTGTCAGTACCAGCTACGACAAAAATGTTCTGAACTGCAGCTTCTTTTATTTCCTCAGTTAAATCGCTGCCTTTATACCACTTGGAATCAGCCGGATTAAAGTAAGCTTCTTTTAGTCCCAGTGCTGATATCTGGCTGTTCCAGCATTTATACTCTTTTGAGCCGGTTTTATCTACGAACTGAAGGCCATTTATGCTGCCACTTACAGTGACCTTGCCGAAACCATCTTCATCACACGAGATGAGTGTAGGATACTGGTCTCCCGTTGTTCCCCATGAATTCGGTCTGAATTTATGCTCACTGTCTCCTGTTACGCTAACTTCGTCTCCCCAAGCATTAACGCACCAGTCTGTTACCGCCGTATTCTCCGGCAGTTTAAAGTAGAGCTCCACTCCATTCTCTGCCGCGTAAGCTCGGGCTGTCCCACTGTCAAGCCCCGCAACCGGTAACAGAGTTACCGCCATTACAAATACGAGCAGGAAACTAAGTACCTTCTTCACTGCTGTCTGTCTTGCCCCATACATTAGATGAGCCTCCTTAAAGTTTGTTGTCGAGCTGAACCTGCCTTTACATACTTGGCGCGCCAAAACATCCGGTATAGTTTCGCACTATTTCGGATACTCTTGCGAATGTTTTCGTAGAATAGGCAAAATTCGGGCCCCTGTTTTGTGAATACTGTTCCCAATTCTCATTAATATTCACGTTACAAGAGCTATTATCTCATCATTTTACCCAAAAGTCAATATCCCTTTTTGAAATTTGTTAGCGAAATGTTACGAAACATTTTTAAAAGCATTATACCTCTGTGTCAGCGCCGGAACGCTCCGTTATATAGCTGTGAACTATGGGCTTTACCGCCATATGAGACGGATTGCTCTTATATGCTTCAAGGCTATCCCTGTCAGCGAATTCAGAATACAGTACATAATCATATTCTCCACCTAATGTTGGTCTGATTTGCATACTAATGAGCCCCGGCACTACTCCGGCTAACGGCTCAAGTGCGTGTCTTATTTCCTCAATCGCTTTTGCCTTATCACAGTCTTCACGCAACTTATACATAACAATATGTCTTAACATTTTTACCTCGTTATATTTCTTTTAGCAGCGGTCCTATTTGTCATGCCCTCGAAAGGCACCGGTGAAGATGAAGATTTATTCTGGTACTAAGATAAGTTGAGAGATTTGGAATCCTGTGGTTCAGATACCCTGAGAATCTTCTCCATCGGTTTCCCTTTGGCAAGCTCATCAACCATCTTGTCAAGATATCTTATGTCCTGCATTAGCGGATCTTCGATATCTTCTACCTTTATGCCACATATGGAGCCTTTTATGAGCTTGCGTGCGGGGTTCATCTGTGGCGCATTACGAAAGAAGTCACCGTAGGAAATGTCCTGATCAAGGTCTTCTTGCCTGTAACCGGTGAGCCATATAATTATCTCGTCTACTTCCTCTTTGGTTCGGCCTTTTCTCTCCGCTTTAGCAACCAGTGCCGAGTATACCTTCTTGAAACTCATATCATAAATATCCATTATGTATCCTCACTAATAATTTCATTAGGTCTGTTTATATATCTGCTGTCGCAGATAAGCTGTTCCTCATAATAGATTTCTTCGTTGTTATCTTCCTTACCCGGTTTACTTTCAAAAGAATAAGTCTTATAAACTGTCACGGAATAGATAACACCCTTTTCATAAATGTTCGTTATTTTATTCACGCCAAGCGAATGCCAAAATTTATCTTCATCCGGCTTGTTGTCCCAGAAGAAGCCGACATGGTTGTCATAGGAAGAGTGAATTTCTATTATGTCGCCCTTTGTGAGATGCCCATCCTTCAG
Organism: uncultured Eubacteriales bacterium; assembly: GCA_900314885.1. Classification (GTDB taxonomy): domain Bacteria; phylum Bacillota; class Clostridia; order Lachnospirales; family Lachnospiraceae; genus Catonella. The sequence goes on along the minus strand of OMWY01000023.1, from coordinate 14,331 downwards.
GGCCTTCTTTATGGCATCCTTCCCTTTGTATTTATAGGAGATAACCTTGTTATCTCTGCACATTTTATTCCACTCAGAATAGAGAACCCTTGGAATTCTTTTCTTTGCGGTTTTCCAATCCAGTCCACTCGCCTTATACATGACGTGCCATACAAAGCCATTACAGTTCATGGCGGCAACGCCCTTCCTGTCAAGTTCACCGTAGGCGTGCTTTGTATCACCATTGGGCTCACGGTGGTCATATCCGATATAAGGAGTTCCAAGATAATACCCTGTAGTTCCCTCCGGCATTTTCTTTGTGTCATTTTTGGTGGTTCCGTCATGGTTTAAAAGCCAGTCATGATACTTTACCGGATCTATCTTTAGAGCCTCAAGTACAGTCTTTTGTTGCGACTGCTTTGCTTTTGCAACCGCCTTCAGCGGATAAGCCATATACATACACGACAAGGTTATAGCCAATATCAGTGAAAATATTCTCTTTCTCATTTGTTTGCCGTAAGAAATAAGATTCGTTTGTTTTCTGCGTATTTATTATAAATTTTCCTGCCCTGAATCACAGATTTTTATAAGGATCATACTCCGATCATGTTTCAGCAAAATCCCGAAGCTCACTAAGAGACATGGACCCAACATCGCAATCGTCGGGTATTTCGTCTTTATAAAGCGAAATGTATGAATAAGTCTTCGCAAGCAGCATTTCACGGCTCGGTTCACTTCCCTCATGAAGGCTCGCAAGAAGCAGAATATCAGAAATAAAACGGGTACTGCCACACAAGGTGACTACCGGATATCTATGATTCATATTCATTCCTCCCCGTGTATACGCCTGAAATTTTATTCATCAGCTCTGTTTCTGAAGTCCTCGTCAATCTGCTTCTTCCAACTACTTCCGATTCTTTCGTCAGAACATCTCATCTCCAAAACAGCCTCGGAAAGAACCTCATAGTTAAGTTCGGTGCCTAAGTGATCGCTGTGGTAATTGGCTGCCCTGTCTGAGTCTATTCCGAAACGCCCAGCGACTTCGATAGCATCAATGTTAGCGCCAATGAAAATGAATTCCCAGCCATCCTTTTCCTTCCGCTTCTCTACCATCTTTCTTACTTTCTCATAGCTGTATTTCCTGCTTGCGTTTTCAAGTCCGTCGGTGGTTATTACGAAAATAGTCTTTGATGGGGCTTCACTGCCCTCTTCCTTATGTACCCTGTTGATATGGTGTATAGCGCCACCGACAGCGTCAAGAAGCGCCGTGCATCCTCTAACGTAATAATCCTTTTTCGTCATCTCAGGCATTTTATCAAGCGGCACTCTGTCATAGAGAACTTCGGCTTCATCATCAAAAAGCACCGTAGAGACCAACACTCTGCCTGATGCCTTTCTCTGCTTCTTGATCATGCTGTTGTAGCCACCTATGGTATCAGCCTCAAGGCCCTCCATCGAGCCACTGCGGTCAAGAATCATTACAAGTTCGGTTACATCATTTTTCTTTACGTTTTTCCGTGTCATATCTGAGTCCTCCTTGTCTTTGTTTTATAAGACAATTATAGACTCTTCGCGGATATATTTGGTCGCTTCAAAAGCGACAATTGCTAGCTTCCTTTATTCTCTGAGCGAACTGCTTTAAGATTCTAGCTGTAGCTCCCCAGATAACATGCCCTTTATAGCGATATACAGGCACTTCTTTTACCCACAGTCGTTTCCCGACATTATCACCGCCCGGAACTCTGTCTGCAGGAAATTTATCATCCGGAATTTCCCTGTAGGAAAATGAATAAACTTCTGGCTCTGTGTTAAGGAGCCATGCCAATGGCATTAGGAAAACTTCGCTGACTTCGTCTTTTGAAAATGTCATATGATAGTCAGTAATCTCACCGGCAAACGCCCATATCGGCGCGCCACTGGGTCCTATCGTGCCATCTGTCTCACAGAGAATCTTTACCTGTTCCGATTTTACGAGGAGTTCTTCGACCGTCTCTCTTACTGCCGTTTCAGAAGGAAGCTCTTCTTCCTCAATTCCACCACCCGGAAAACATATCTCTGACGGTTGCGTATTAAGTCTGTCAGATCTGACTTCAAAAAGAACAGAGGTTTCTCCAGACTCACTCGCTATCAAAGGAATCAATACAGCGGCTTCTCTTCCCTTCTCAAAAGTCCAAAGCCTTGCCCTATGCTCACTCGAATATGCTATCAATTTCTTATAATCCATTAATTTCATGTCCCTGTCTATAAAAATGCGTAATAGCCTGACAGACTCAGGCCCTGTCAGGCAGACTAACCATATAATTCTGATTGTACAGACGGCATGGTATTTTAGTAACGGCCCGCAAACTGCAATAATATTTTATAGGCTGCTTACTCTTCACCGTCCTCATCAGATTCTTCGTCATCCAATATATATTCAGGCAGATTCTCACAGGGAGGAACCATATTCCTTATTAGCTGAAACCACTCCCTGCATAATTTATCTGCAGAATAACATTCAACATTCTCACTATGCCTGTCATCAAAGGTGAAATAGTGGTGAAATTATTAGCTAATTTAGTGCAGGGTATAGAATTCACTATTCTTTTCACCACCAAGACACTATTAATATAAATATCATTGACACCTATAATTTGATATAAGCTTCTCAGCCCATTCTGTGACAGCTTGATTCTCATCTATGACAAATTCCTGCCCTCTGCATGCTGACTGAAAATAATCTTTTTTCCATGATTGCTCTGAATGATATGTGATTCCCGGTTTATTATCAGAATGTTTTAGTCCCCACTTATCTTCTAGGTTCCATCTGCTTCGAGGCATCCCCTCAGCTGTCAAAATAACCTCAGGACAATACCGCAACAGACAATAGCCCGGAATATCATCATCCCAGCTTACGGACTCTCTTGAGATATAAATTGAATTGTTTTCTCTATGCGCATCTATGAAATCTTTCTCAGTATGAGGGTGCTCTTTTACATGCTGAGGAATAGTATCACTGATCAAATCAATTTGATTTACCCTCACTATCTGCCATATCTGAAGATATCCAAAGATCACATGCTTATCACTTTTAGAAACAGGCTTCAAGCTCCCATCTGTGCCGCTTTCTCTATACTCTTTAAACCAGCCGAAGAAAAGAAAAAGGTCTCCTTCTTTTACGCCCTGATTCTCAAGCTGCCTCTCAGATGCGCCAGCCTGTCCGAAAGCTCCTAGCCATCCTGAAGGTCTTTTTACTGCGTTTATATCAATGTCAGGATCAAGGTGGCATCCTGTTCTTTCAGCACCTACCCAGTCGCCACTACGTACTTTATCGTCACACCGTATGAGCTTTATGAGGTCATAAATGCTTTTGTTCTTATAATGTGACTTAACTTCCGAATAAAGACGGGGCCCGATATCTGAAGGAATAGGCAGTGACTGCATTATTCCTTCAGGCATTATTATGGGGCTTGCGAATCCGCCCGCGGCACTATCGAATCCCTTTCTGCTAAGTACTACCTTCATCGGCTGATCTCTTCCTTACTGTTACAATGTCGTCTTAAGCTGCTCAATATAGCAAAGTGTCGTAAGTTCAGTCATAGCCATGCTCCATATAATCATATCACCTTTATCTGGCAACTCTGCATTGTAAGAAGCGCCCTCTCGTGACTCTCAGGTGTTACGCCTGCACAGCAGGCCTTCTCAACACTAATTGGCGTTTCCGGTAAAAATGCCTTTATGAGAAGAGCGTTTGAAATGACACAGATATCAGTACATAGCCCTATTACCGTAATTTTACCGACATCTTTCTGCTCTGACAGATATTCTCCTAATTTTCTGCTTCCAAATGTCGGCTTGTCAAAAATAACATTTTTATCAGCATAGTCCCGTAATTCCGGAATAATCTCCCAGCCTTCGCTTCCTTTAATGCAATGGGGAACAGGAAGGTTCTTCCCTTCCTGTGTTTGCAGGTATTTATCTTCATGGGTATCTCTCGTGAAGATTACTTTTTCGCCTTTATCTATGGCTTCCTCTATCCGCTTCTTTACAGCGGGAACAATAGCCATAGCTTCTGAGGTTCCTAAAGCCCCATCCACAAAATCCTTTTGCATATCTACAACAATAAGATAATCTGTCATAACTTTTCCCCTTTCTGCTCTGTTAAATAGCCAGCGCCTATATATATGCTTCCTGCTATAGAACTTATCAATGATACCGTTATATATTGTGTTACCATGTGGTAACGATTGTGCTAAAACCCGCTATCATTAGGCTTTATCAGTAAGAATATATTCTGTTATATTCTTGAGTGCTGTTATCTCTTCACTGTCTTCATCAGAAAATCTGCCCAATGTAGCACTGTCTATATCAAGGACAGCGGTTACTTTTCCTTCATCATCGTGTATAGGGATTACAACTTCCGACATCGCAGCGGCATCACAGGAAATATATCCCGGAAACTGATGCACATCAGGCACAACGAGTGTTTCGTCATTCATAGCGGCGCTTCCGCATACTCCGTGGCCTTTCTTTATATTGATACAGGCAGGCTTCCCCTGAAACGGGCCCAGATAAAGATCTCCATTTTCATTTACAAGGTAAAAGCCCACCCAGCAGACATCGGGCAAAGCTTCATTTATAAACGCTGACGCATTTGAAAGTCTGCTGACAAGGTTGTCAGTGCCATGAAGCAGGGCCTTTAGTAGCTTTACGTCTTCATTATTCATCGGATTTCCTCCAATCAAGCGTTCATGCTTATTATAACATAAATTGGCGCATTTCATAGTATTCCTTTTATTTCCACCGGCAATAGAACAACATAGTCGGGATTGAATGTGGTAGTTTTACCGCTCCAACTTCGAATTGATAATTTCTATTTCACTTCCTTATACCGCCTCTTCCATATCACCGGATAATTATCAAGTATCTTCCGAAAGCACGGGCAATGCTCATCATGGTCGTTAATTATCCCACAGGCCTGCAGATGAGAATATATCGTAATCGTACCGACATATTTAAAGCCACGCTTCTTAAGATCCTTGCTTACCTTGTCAGAAAGTCCATTGCTTACTGGAATAGATCCTTCAGCGTGTCCTTTATAGTAAATGGTCTTTCCTTGCGAAAATCCCCAAAGGTAATCGTCAAAGCTTCCAAATTCCTCCCGAATCTTCTGAAAACATTTCGCATTATTGATTTCAGCCCTAATCTTCTGAACCGAACGAATCATCCCTTCTGTGTTCAGGATTCGCTCCACATCCAACTCATCATACAATGCTACCTTATCGTAATCAAAATTATCAAAACAGCATCGGAAAATCTCTCTCTTTTTCAGCATCAGTTCCCATGAAAGCCCGCATTGGAAGCACTCAAGAGACAGATATTCAAATTGTTTGCGGTCATCATGAATTGGAAGGCCCCATTCATTATCATGATACTTCCTGTCAAGCTCCGATGCATAACTCCATTCGCAATAACTTTCTTTCACTTCCATTTAACCTGCCCTTCAATAATGCCACTTTTGCCTAAGATATTAGCCACAAGCGGAGTGACCATGTAAAACGCGAGTCACCTTATGGTTTCCTGCGCTCTCAGGAGGCCAAACCGCCTGTAGCCGGAATAGTCACCAGCAACAAAATAATGAGGTATATGACATTAAACAAGGTAAATACCCCAATATACTTCCCCGGTCTTGCTTTATCAGACCCACAATAGAACTGAAAAGAAATCAGTGATGCCATAGAGGCGATCAATGTTCCAAGGCCTCCTATGTCAGTTCCGATAATAAGCGCTTTGTAATTATCCGTAAATGAAGACAGAAGCATTGCCGCCGGAACATTGCTTATTACCTGACTGACTGCAACAGCAGTAATCATCTCATGCTCTTTTATCACATTAGAAAGGGCATCCGAAAATCCGGGCAATGACTGAATATTACCGGTAAGAATAAAGAAGATAATAAAAGTCATCGGTAGAATGTAATTCACCTTGCGGAAAACATTCCTGTCAACGAACAGGAAAAATACTATACTGAGCGCTAACAGCGTAGGAACATTTCCAATATGGAAGACCACCAGAATGCAGAAAGTAAGCAACGCAAGCGAACCGAATCCCTCTAACCTCTTATTCTGCCCTAATGAGATATTTTTATTCTCTCCTCTGCCCGCCAATTCCTTATGAGGCAGAAAAAGACAGGAAAGAAGAATAAGGCTCAAAGAAACCAATGTAAAAGGCAACATCAGTCCTATAAATCTGATACCCGAAATGCCGGACAGATTATAAAGATAGAGATTCTGCGGATTGCCAAAAGGCATCAGCATACTGCCAAGATTTGCCGCGATTGTCTCCAAAACAACCACCGGAACCAGCATTTCTTTTTCATCTGATGAAGAAAAAAGTATGATTGTTAGCGGCACAAATGATATCAGCGACACATCATTTGTTACAAGCATCGAAGAGAAAAAGCAGGCTAAGATCAGAACATTTCCCAAGGCACGCGTCGTGTGAACTGTGCTTACAATTCTTTGCGACAATAACCGAAAGAATCCGCTTTCCATCAGTCCCTGCACTATCATAAGCTGACATAATAGCAGACTTACTGTCCGCCAGTCAATATAAGAGGCATATCCCGCATTCGGCGGTACTAAGAACATAGAAATAATTGCGAAAAGCCCGGCAATTACGAAAACAGGATTCGCTTTTATAAATCGAGCAATCATTTAAGTGGTTTTCCTCTTTCCATTATTATAGTATCTGTGAATCACGCCCATACAAAGTTATCTTTTCCGGCTCCGACTTCAAAATTATACTTTACAATATCAAGAAGAAATATACTCAAATTATCAATCATATTTGGTCGCTTTAAAAGCGACAATAATTATCCAAGTACGGGCTGGCCAAATTTAAATAATAGAGCATTCACATCAAATATATCGTAGCTATTATTTTCAATACAGAAGCGCACAATTACGTCCATCTTACTGCTATCTGTGAGCGAATATCCGGCAGCTGACAAGAGATCCTTTGTGTCGTCAATATTTAACCTGAGGCCGATAGCAAGCGCTAAAATAGTTTTCTTCTTTGGTATATAATCCTCGCTGCATCTTATTTTAGAAAAAAGCTTTCTGTCAATGTTGGCCTTCTTATATACCTCGACATCCGAAAGGCCACGCTCATCAATCATTCTAAAAAGTCTCTTCTGAAACGACTCACCTAGATGTGAGATAGCGTCTTCAATAGATGAGCTTTTGAAGCTCGTTAATAGCTCAGGTGATTCCCCAAAAGAAGGCTTACCTTCTCCAGACAAAGTATACGCCTGTTCTGTGTAATCTCTCTCGGATACTATCGATTCTAAATCACGTCCGATAAAACCATCCCTGTATTCCCGCTCAGTAACGCTTTCTACATAATTCTCATCGATAAATGCTTCTACCCTGTCTGTCAGCGATGAAGCTATTTTGTAAGTGCCACGGCCAAAAACCACTAAGGTTACGGTCATATCTGAGTGTCCAAGAAATGAGCGGATTTCATTAAGAGCAATCGTAAGTGCCGCTTCTTTTGGAAAACCGTATACACCGGTCGCTATTAATGGAAATGCTATTGATTTACAGCCAAGGTTTTCCGCAAGTGTAAGAGATTTTCTGTAGCATGACGTAAGGATATCATACTCACCATGGCATCCATCTATCCATCTTGGTCCCACAGTATGAATTATATACCTTGCGGACAGGGAGAACGCGCTTGTCGCAACAGCATCGCCCGGCTTAATGTTCCCAATCTTCTTCCGTTCAGCGAGTAACAGCTCAGTTCCCGCAGCCTCATATACAGCATGATCGGTTCCGCTTCCAATGACCGGCTTTGGGTTAGCTGTATTTACTACGGCGTCCGCATGAACACGGGTTATATCATTGCGTATTATTTTAAATGGCATAGCATATCCTCTATATATTTACCGGTGTATCTCTCTCTTTTTCAGCATCAGCTCCCATGAAAGCCCGCATTGGAAGCACTCAAGAGACAGATATTCAAATTGTTTGCGATCATCATGGATTGGAATACTCCATTCATTATCGTGATATTTCCTGTCAAGCTCCGATGCCGAACTCCATTTGCAATAGCTTTCTTTTACTTCCATTTAACCTGTCCTTCTAAAATGACCCTTTAACAAAGATGTCAGCCACAAGCAACAAAATAATGAGGAATACGACATTCAGGTCGTGAAGCGTCTACCGGCCACGTCCCGATCAAAATGCCCTATCCTCTTTATTATTCTCCAATTATGTAAAAAAGTCAAGACCGTCTAAAATGGAATATAATTTATAACCTCACTGTCTGTCCGCGTCACTTCTTATCGGCCAATGTAAAAGCCTTGCCACGTCTCCCGCGTGATATACATGGCCACCGGTTTCATTTATTATATTAGAAATGCCCGGATTTCCGGAAAGCATTACCGTGAGAACATTTCGTATGGTAACATTCTCCGCCTCTTCCGGAAGCTCAATCGCGCTTACCTCTTCTACCTTGCAATCGCGGTTATAGGAATAGATTCCTATTCCGTACCCCTGCCAATCCGTTACGTCGTCAATTTTTATTGAGGCATAGCCTGATTTTTCACCTCCATGAGACCTCCATGCGGATGGTTCCGGTACATCATAAGGAAGCTCACTCTGGTACATGACAAGAAGTCCATCATTTCCCTCCCATACCGTCTGATATTTCTCGAAGTGCTCTACAAAGAGGCCATAAGCGTTAACGTAGTTTCCCTTAATCACAATTCCTGTTTCAGCCGGATTTGTGTCCCATCCAACTCCATCTCCATGGTCGGCTCTCCAGATCCAGAGATTATCAAGAATAGTACCATCCGCATTTACCGTAAGACATGTTCCGGCGCTTGCCCTCTCACTTGCGCCACCCACCCTGAAGAATACATCCGATAATGTAATTGGATCAGACAGCAGCTCATCGTTAAAAGCACTACTATCTTCTCCTATTATCATCAGGTTTTCACTCTTATTTAAACAGGCGTCGATTAAAATACCTGAAATCACAACGCCGGGTACGGAAGAAGTACGTATAGCCTCCGTTCCTTTAACCGGTTTCAATGTGGTAAGGCCACAACCAAAAAGAATTGTGTCAGCCCTTGTAATTTCAAGCGGTTCATCAAGCTCATAGATTCCCGGTGTAAAGAAGATATTTCTTCCTTCAGAGAGGGCCATATTTATATCATGCGCACTACATTTGCCTTCCTTTGCGATATAAAAATCTGATAATGGAATGTTACGCTTCTCTGCGTGCTCACGCTCATAAGAAACATCACGCAGGCATCCCCAACTTGCTCCGGTTACGTCTTCTTCCGCTCCGGGAATCGTCACTAAGAAATCCTTCTTATTCTTATCATACCACAGATAAGGTTTTTCCCGAACGGTACGCGGACTTTTCACTGAAGTGTAACTCTTCGCGGGCCAGCTCTCTTCCGGATCGGCCCCTTCCTCGTCACCCAGAAAAACCATATTCCAGTTGGTACCGGCCCAATTTTTGAATGCGGAATTTCTTGTTAACCACTGCTGTTGAGAACCAGAATCAATAATTCCATCCGAAATACAGTCAGCTATAAAGCCTCCACTGACCCACCCTCCTTCATCGTGCAGGGCGAGATTCTTATCAAACTTAATTCTTCTTAAAAATGTAGCCTGAGAGACCGCAAAGAGAGAATTATCTTCTATCTCAAGATTAGTGACTCCCCTCCAGAAGTTCTGGGTTCCGTTATGGTTATCGCTGTCAGTGGAAAGCCAGCGAGCGTCAGTATAAAGCTTACCCACGCTTGTATCTGTCGGCTTTTGCCCAAGACCACAAAATTCGGTATAGAAACCATCCTTCAGAATAATATTATCGCTGTATTTCCCCGGCAAAAAGAAAAAGGCGTAGCGATCACTTCCAAACTGATTGCTCTCCTGTTTCTTATAAATATTATCGATAAGATCATTAATTTTCTGAGGATCATCCTCAGGTGAAAAGACGTATATATTTTTCCCGAAAAGCTCTGTCGTAAAGTCGCTTTTCCTCTTTATTCCGGTAGCCCGATGACTATATAAAATAAGACCGACCAGGTAAACGCAGAAAATAATTCCTACAAAAACAATAGTCACAATTTTCCCTCTTGATTTCTTCATTTTATTTTTCCTTTCACATAAAAATACTGCAGGAAGCAGTAGTCTTCCTACAGTGTAATAATTTAGCATTTATGTGATTGGTAATATACGACTTCTTTTTTAGAATCGTATCATTTTTACTGAAGCTTCATATCTCCATCCTTTACCCATCCGAGTTTCTTGCAGATCATGTTAAATGCCGGAGCAAGAATCGCTGGAAGGACGAAGCTAATTAGAATTAGTCCTATCCAGTCATTAACGGTAATAGCAGCCTTGCTGCCCGCTTCTATGTCGTTAAGCCAGCCCTGGAATACACCTATCTGACCTACTAATCCGCATGTGCCCATGCCCGAATCAATAGCCGGGCCATTCATCTGTAAATGAAAGAGGCAGGTAGCCATAGGTCCTGTTATGGCTGAAGCGAGGATAGGTCCGATCCATATCCTTGGATTTTTTACAATATTAGGCATCTGAAGCATGGATGTGCCGATTCCCTGTGATACAAGGCCGCCCCATTTATTTTCCTTAAAGGACATAACCGCGAATCCGACCATTTGGGCTGAGCATCCTGCTACTGCCGCTCCACCGGCAAGTCCGGTAAGACCTAAGGCCGCGCAGATGGCAGCAGACGATATAGGAAGTGTAAGCGCTATACCCATGACAACCGAAACAAGAATTCCCATAAGGAATGGTCTTAACTCCGTAGCCCACATAATGAAGTTACCTACAAGCATAGCTAATTTTCCAAGAGCCGGCGCAAGTAACCATGAGAAGAATACACCGACAAAGACAGTTACCAGTGGTGTTACTAAGATATCTACCTTCGTCTCTCCGGCAACCATTTTACCAATCTCAGCTGTTATTATAGCTACAAATAATACAGCTAATGGCCCGCCTGCTCCGCCTAAGGCGTTAGAAGCAAAACCAACCGTGACTAATGAAAAAAGAACTAACGGCGGACACTGCAAGGCTCTTCCGATAGCCACAGCCATCGCAGGCCCGCTCATTGCCATGGCGAGGCCGCCTACCGTATACTTCTTATCCGCTACCGTAGCGACTGTCGCCGTAAGAAACGGGATATGGAACAAGGTACCGAGCGTATTAATAATAGTACCTATTAAGAGGGAGCAGAAAAGTCCCTGCGCCATAGCGCTCATGGCATCAATCCCATAACGCTTCATCGAAATCTCGATGTTCTTCTTTTTTAGAAATGCTTTGAAATTTCCCATCATGTCTCCTTAAAACAATAATCACAGCATTGCATAAAAAAATCCTCCGCGCTCAGCGCGGGGATTTTACTATCAGTCCTTCGATGAAGAGCCGCTTCCTCCGAAGAGTCGGAGCAGATACAAGAAGAGATTCACAAAGTCAAGATAAAGCTCGAGTGCTCCATATATGGACGCTTTGCCGAGGGCAGTCTGACTGTTGCTATAATACTCATAGTAATCAGTTAGCTTTCCGGTATCATAGGCTGTGTAGCCTGAGAAAATGAGAATACCGATATAGCAGCATACTCTAGAGTACGCGGTAGACGGAACAAAAACGTTAATTATCTGCATAACGAGAAGCATCAGAAGCGCTCCCATAAGGAAGACTCCGAGACCATTTAATCTCAGCTTAAATACAAGCGTAATAAGCGCCAATACAGCGAAGTAAACCGCTGCCATAAGGAATACGAATATTACCGTAGAGACGTCAAATATTAGGAATATCTCTGAAAAGCTTACACCGGTAAGTATGGCGTAAACAAAGTAGAGACCGGTAGCTGCCGCAGTGGAAAGTTTTCTCACAGCCAATGAGAGGATCATAACAACTGCTATCTCGGCTACAGGCAATATCCAGGCCGCAGGACCTGATATAGCGACTGCGTAAGCGAGACCAGACTGTAGGAATAAAAAGGCGCAGGCAAATGTTACTAAGAGCCCCGCTATCATCCACGCGAAGGTAATGCCCTGAAAGCCCGCAAGTGACATCTCGGCCGGACGGTCATAACCGGCAGCGTTAAAAGCGTCATTCACTATACGATTATCGTCCATAGGCTGTCCGTTTCGGTAATATGTGTTTTGGTTGAAATCATTGTTTTCTTCGTTCATAGTAACCTCCTTTTTTCCACTATAGCTTATCACACATTTCACGAAATGTAAAGTATAAAAATAATCATATGTTTGATTTTATGGCTTGCATGTCTTACACGGCACGTACCCTTTCTTTATCAACACGTCCCTGTCGTACTTGCCCTTTTTCATGTTCTTAGGTGTTATGGTCTTCACGCTCTCGCAGGATGGCAGGTGAAACTTTTTCGACGCCAGGTTAATAACATATACTGTTCCGGATGAGCTTAGATTTCCATCACTCTTAACAGACATGGCCCCGTACTTAAGAGCCAGTTTCATTTCCCTCGCGGCGTTATTCTTAATACTTGTATCACCGTTACCGTAATTAATCTTAATTCCGGGCTGTATATCAAAGCAATAGACATTAAATGAAATCGCCTTGCCTTTATCCTCCATAGAATAAGCCTGCATCCAGACGCCACGGCAGATGATTTCATCGTCATTATAAATGGGCGTGACCTGATAAACCACATGGCCTTTTCCTGAGCGCAGGTAATCAAGGAGCTCATTCTCATACGGCAGCATTCCATCATAGTTCATATACCTGGTTCCTGTTACCAGGTTCAGCTTACTGTTAACCGTTTTTGAGTATTTTCCTGCCGATACAGCCTGCCCAATAAGGTGGCAACGGTTGTAAACGTACATGTCTTCAACGATATCAGGATACTTCACGGTCTGCCATCCGACAGGCTTAATTTTTCCTACAGATACACGATATCCGTTATTCAAGGTCTCAGGTCCAAGCACGGCGCGAACTGTATGAGGTCTCCCATACTCATCAAGGCCGGCAGCCCTGATATAGGTTTTCTTATAGGTTAAATAGCGCTTTTTAATCTGAGGTTTATTATTATTAACCTCTGCCGACGCTCTCCCATTCCACTTGAGACGAAGAAGCGTTGACACCTTACCGGCGACGTAATCATCCCCGGTTGAGGCAAATGCTGTGATGCCTGATGATTTTATAGGCGGTAACGGTGCGATTACTGAGATTGCTACAAAAAGTGCTACAAAAGTATAGGTGATGAAGTGTTTTATTTTATTCATAAATTAATTTTACATCATTGCGAAATAAAAGGCAATGTAATTATTTGTCCTTCTTCATCAGGCATACCGTCTCGACGTGCCCCGTCTGTACAATGTTGGAAATCAGACTGACTGTCGTCTGTACAAAGTTGCGAATCATTCACCGCGTTATCCGCAGGTTTCGGTCCACCCTGATGACAAGGTGAATGCTTGAAATCCGACCCGTCTTTTTTATCCTTAAACCCGGTTTTATAGACAAATGTGATCTTTAGGGGATCTGCATTTCCGTCATTATCATAACCGCCAACGATTATTTTTTCAACTATGCTCTCGAAGACTTTGCTGTCAAATTTTTTGAGGGGTTTATGATTTGTTTTCTGTAGATAATTCCTCATATCATCAATATCACGATGAAGATTTTTTCTCGATTTCTCTGCATTTTTTGCCCGGTTGATCTCCTCTTTCTTATTTTTGATAGCATGATCCAGTTCGGCGTCCTTTTCCAAAAAAGATGTGAGTTCAATTTTCTCATCGAGCTTCAAATCAAGAAGTCTTTTCTTTCTCGTCTCCAGAATTTCAAGATCATTTTTAGCTTTCGCCAAGGTCGATCCGATAGCCTTTTCATTCAGGCTCTTCTCTATTCTTTCAAGAAATTCTTCAAACACATCACTGTTTTTATCCATTACCAGATTAAATGACTCCACAAAAGCACTTTCGAGCGTATCCTCCCGAATACCTTTGCATTGCGGACATGCACGCTTGCCATATTTTGTTGACTTAACGCATTGCCAGATTATCTTTTTGCTTCTGGTTCTTCTTGTAAGTGTAGAGTTGCAGAAACCGCACTGTATCATGCAGCTGAAAGTATATCTTCTGCTGAACTTTGTCCTTTCATCAGGATTTACTAAAGTATTATGATGCGAAGGGGACCGCTTTGCCAGTATTTCCTGTGCTTTATTCCATGTCTCTTCAGAAACGATTGGCTCATGATGATTTGAACCAAATCACGCGCTCGCGCGTGATAGCTTTCCATATATCCTGAGCACTGCTGACGCGGTGCTCTTTTTCTGTTACAATAGCCGGAAACCCGC
>OMWY01000024.1 GCA_900314885.1 uncultured Eubacteriales bacterium | reverse complement strand
GCAAGCTAGTAAGACCCCTCAGAGAGTATGAGGTTGATAGGTTTGTGGTGTAAGCGGAGCAATCCGTGTGCCGAAGAATACTAATAGGTCGAGGACTTATTCCAAATATAGATCTTAAGAATATAAACAATATGCAGTTTTCAAAGTGCGTGGCCCAATGGCTCAGTTGGTTAGAGCGCCGCCCTGTCACGGCGGAGGTCGTGGGTCCGAGTCCCACTTGGGTCGGTTGTCTGAGAAAGGGACCCGACAGCGAAGCTGTTGGGAGAGTTGGCTCAGACTTAGTAACGAGCGTAGCGAGTTACAGCCAATAATATGGGGTCTTAGCTCAGCTGGGAGAGCATCTGCCTTACAAGCAGAGGGTCACAGGTTCGAGCCCTGTAGGCCCCATTATTGTTTAAAATGTTCTGTAAGTCGCCTACGGCGCCTTACTTGGCACTCTCGCTATGCGAGAGCAGATGTGCCGATGTGGCTCAATTGGCAGAGCAGCTGATTTGTAATCAGCAGGTTATCGGTTCGAGTCCGATCATCGGCTTTTTATTTATGGATGGATTCCCGAGTGGCCAAAGGGGGCAGACTGTAAATCTGTTAGCAACGCTTTCGAAGGTTCGAATCCTTCTCCATCCACTCATCAATATCCCCCGCTTGATATTATGTAAAGTTAAGTGGAGATATTTTTATAATTAAATATCGCGGGGTAGAGCAGTCTGGAAGCTCGTCGGGCTCATAACCCGGAGGTCGTAGGTTCAAATCCTGCCCCCGCAATTTATGCCCAGATAGCTCAGTCGGTAGAGCAGGGGACTGAAAATCCCCGTGTCACTGGTTCGATTCCGGTTCTGGGCACTTTCTTTAGTTAAAGCTAAAGTATGTGCACTATGGGGTATTAGCTCAGATGGTAGAGCACTTGACTTTTAATCAAGGTGTCGCGGGTTCAATTCCCGCATGCCTCAGTAAAATATAAGCCTTGCAAACGCTTGATATTAGCGGTTTGCAGGGCTTTTTCTTTTTATGGTTGACATTGAGCCGGTTCTATTGTATAATAATCGTTGAAAGCGAGGCGGTTACAATGCAGATTTCAAGCAGATTATCCATTGCGTTACATATGTTTGCGTGCATGGAGTATTTTAAGAATGATCGTAAAATCACGAGTGAATTTTTAGCGTCGAGTGTGGGTGTCAATCCGGTTATCATCAGAAAGATCACGTCTCAACTGCGTGATGCCGGGCTAGTGAATGTCGCTCGAGGGACAGGCGGTGTAACAATCGCTAAGGCGCCTGAAGATATTACATTGCTTGATGTTTTTAACGCGGTAGATTCCATTGAAAACGGGAAGCTCTTTAGCTTCCATGAGAATCCGAATGTGGAATGTCCTGTCGGACGAAATATTCACCTGATTCTGGATGACAAGCTTAAAAGCGTCCAGGATGCTATGGAGAAGGAAATGGCGGCTATAACTGTGGCTGATGTAATAAAAGACACGGAAAAATATGCTGCCGGGACGGCCAAGGATAAGTGAATGTCATTAAAATAAGCAATCGGAGGGTAACTCTCGATTGCTTATTTATTTCTTGAATCTCTCTCAGGTTAGAGAGATTAAGAAATGGTAATACCGTCGGCTCCTGCGCTCTGTGATATAAAAATGTGTCCGCTAATACATAGCAGGAAACTCATACCATATCTGTCTGTAAAAAACAAGTGGCTTACTATAAAGAATCTTGCAATACTGTTTGAAGAATGTTAAAATTTAGAGAGGCAATCATTTTTCGCACAGAAAAAAACTGGTATGAGGCTAAGAAAAAAGGAGGCGCTTTGCTATGTGGTGGTTGTTTGCGTTATTGTCAGCTGTTTTTGCGGCACTTACTTCTATTCTTGCGAAGGTAGGAATAGAGGGAGTGAATTCAAATCTCGCGACTGCGATAAGGACGGTGGTCGTTGTCGGGATGGCCTGGCTTATGGTTTTCATTACTAACGCCCAGGGTGGGATTCATGAGATATCAAAGAGAAGCTGGATTTTCTTGATTCTTTCAGGATTAGCTACAGGCGCTTCATGGCTATGCTATTACAGGGCTCTGCAGATGGGGGACGCTTCGAAGGTTGTGCCGATCGATAAGCTGAGCGTGGTTATAACCCTGGTACTTGCCTTTGTATTTTTACATGAAGATTTTACTGTAAAATCCGCAATTGGCGCAGCCTTGATTACGGCAGGGACATTAGTAATGGTACTTTAATGATATTTTTTAGATAGGGAATAATAAGGTGTGTTGTTTGCTATGTTAAAGACTTTTTTATCTTATTTTAAGCCACATATGAAGCTGTTTGTTATCGACATACTGTGCGCCATAGGGGTTGCGGCTATAGACCTGGCCTTTCCTCTTGTTTCAAGGTATGCCATGAGAACGCTCTTACCGGCGAAGGAGTTCAGATTCTTCTTCGTTATTATGCTTGTGACAGGCATTTTATATGTGGTGAGGTCCATCTTTCAGTATGTAATGACCTATTGGGGACATGTTTTCGGTGTAAGGGTCGAAACTGACCTCAGAAATGACCTCTTCAGTCATCTTGAGACTCTCGACTTTGATTTTTATGACAGGAACAGGACGGGACAGCTCATGAGCCGTCTTACGGGAGATCTTTTTTCAATGACGGAGCTAGCGCACCATGGACCTGAAGACCTTATTATTTCTGTGCTTACTATAGCAGGCGCAATATTTTTTATGTTCAGAATTGAGTGGAAGCTTGCGGTTATTTTGCTTGTCTTGCTACCGGTGTCGGCGCTTGTGGTCATGAGCAATAGAAAGGCACTCGCTGAAACCTCGGTTGAGAGCAAGAAAAAACTGGCGGCGATAAGCGCTGATATAGAATCTGGTATTTCGGGAATCAGAACCTCAAAGGCCTTCGCGAATGAAGAGATTGATTACGCGAGATTTGACAGGGCGAACAAGGAATATTGCGAGAGCAAGAGCATAAGATACAAGGCTATGGCCGATTTTAACGCTTCGCAGGAATTCTTTATGAGTATAACTCCTGTTGTGGTAATAGCGGTCGGCGGTTATCTTATTATGAAAAATGAAATGAACTACGTGGATCTTATCACATTTACACTTTTCGCAAGCTCTTTTATTACGCCTATAAGGAAACTTGCCCAGTTCGCGGAGGTTTTCACCGATGGGGCAGCAGGCTTTGAGAGATTCTGCGAGCTTATGAGTATAGAGCCCTCCGTAAAAGAAAAGGTAAACGCGCCGGCGCTTAGTGTAACTGATGGAAATATAGATATCGACCACGTTTCATTTCAGTATAATGAATATAATTCTGTTCTTAATGATATATCTCTGCACGTAAAGGCGGGTGAAAGCCTGGCGATAGTGGGCCATTCAGGAGGTGGCAAGACTACGCTCTCAAGCCTGATACCGAGATTTTATGATGTGAATTCCGGTTCCATAAGGATTGACGGACAGGATATAAGAGATGTTACGAAGAAATCCATCCGGAAAAATATAGGAATAGTTCAGCAGGATGTCTTTATATTCGCGGATACAATCAAGGAAAATATCCGCTATGGCAGGCCTTCGGCAACTGATGGGGAAATAGAAGAAGCGGCAAGAAGGGCTGAGATATACGATGACATCATGGCTATGCCGGAGAAATTCGATACCTATGTCGGCGAGAGAGGAGTAAGGCTCTCCGGTGGGCAGAAGCAGCGCATTTCCATAGCGAGGATATTTTTAAAGAATCCGAAGATTCTTATCCTTGATGAGGCCACATCCGCGCTTGATACCATAACTGAGCAGAAGATACAGAGGAGCTTTGACGAGCTATCTAAGGGCAGAACTTCGCTCATCATAGCTCACAGGCTTGCTACCGTAAAGGACGCCGACAGAATTATCCTCATAGATGACGGCCGTATCGCTGAAGAGGGAACGCATAGCGAGCTCATAGCGAAAAACGGCCGGTACGCGGAGCTTTATAATACACAGAAGTTATTCTCTTGATGTCGCTTTGCGAAAGCAATGCGACCCGCGATGAGCGAAGCGAATCGATCGGTTTTTTTCAAGACAATTCAGCTTGCTGAATTGTTATCTTTATGTAGTCATGCTTCACAGCGGGCAGGAATTTATCGATTATATCTTTTGTTCTGATTTTAAGGCTCGATGTATTTACACATGGATGGCAGACCAGGTATTCTCCCACGAGAACGTCCTCGTCAATCAGGAGTTGCACTTCATTTTCCTTATCATTCATAAGGCCCATCACACTTACCGCTCCCGGATGGATATCGAGTAATCTTACCATATCCTCCGGAGGGGCGAAGCTTAGTCTCGCGGAATTTATCTGCTTTGAAATGTCTTTTGTCTTAAATGTCTTATCTCCTGTTATCATAAGAAGATAATATTTTGTCTTCTGCCTGTTGCAGAGAAAAAGGTTCTTGCATATCGTGGCTTCAAGTATAGCGTCCACTTCCTTGCAATCATCCATAGTATAAGCGGCTTTATCGTGATCTGTCTGCCAATAATGAATCCCAAGTCTGTCAAGAAGGTCGTAGGTTCTGATCTCAGCCTCGGTCCTACCCTCCATGCTTTCAGGTCTGCCCTCGTGTAATTCCATAGTGTCTCTCCTTTTTTTATAGTTTAGGTTTAAAAGCTAACAATACCTATTATCCCACAACTCTGTGAAAAATTCCACTATAACTTATGATGCAAAAAGGGTTGAAATCTGCTGAAATGTAGTATATTATCAATGTATCAGCAAGATATAGACTAAAGATAGTGTATATTCTGCTGAATCCATGTATTAGTAAGGAGGAGGCATGTACCAGGGTAAGCACGAGTATAAACGAAGAAACCAAAGGCTTAATAGGCGATGGTTAATATTTGTGGCGCTAATAATAGTTGTTGCGATTTCCACCACATTTCTTTACCAAATTATGACGGCAAAAAAAGATGAGAAAATAAATTCCGCAGCCGGTCCTTCTAATGAAGTGGAAACCGCGACAGTGGCGGCAGTTGATACCGAAGAACCTTCTGAGAGTGAGGTTTTCGACCAGACTCCTACTAGCCCTTCAGGCATAGCAGATACGACAAGCCCTGCAAGTATAGTGGAAGCCGTAAGTGATACAGCAATTGAAGAAAAAGAGCCGGAAACCGTATCTGTTACCCTTTCAGGTGTCGGCGACTGCTCTCTCGGGAAGCTTCAGATACACGGATATGATGGGTCATTTCTGAATTATTATGATATATATGGAGAATCTTATTTTTTTGAAAATGTGAAGGATTATTTTAAAAATGATGATCTTACAATAGCGAATCTCGAGGGTGTGCTTTCAAACTCTACGGAAAGGGTGGAAAAGACCTTTAATATAGAAGGACCACCTGAGTACGTTGGAATTCTTACGGACGCGGGAATTGACGCCGTCGGGACCGCTAATAATCACATATGGGATTACGGCGACGGAGGCTCGGAGGATACCTGGAAGGCACTTGACGGGGCGGAAATACCATACGCCTATTATGACAAGACGCCAATTATCACCCTTCAAAATGGTATTAAAGTCGGAATTGTCGCTGACTGCTGTATATGGCTTGAGCAGACCGACAGGGATTATGTTAAAAATGGGATAGATTATCTAAAGAGCGAAGGGGCTGATATTATCGTGGTTATGCTCCACTGGGGCGTAGAGGGAAATTACTATCCTGATGCCTGGCAGGTTGATTTCGCCCACGAGGTTATAGACTGGGGCGCCGATTTATTGCTGGGTTCCCACCCACATGTGCTTCAGGGCATGGAGAAGTATCACGGTAAAATGATTCTCTACAGTGAAGGGAATTTCTGCTTTGGCGGAAATCACAACCCGGCCGATAAGGAGACTATTATTTATCAGCAGACATTTACATTTACCGATGGCAAATTAAATGATGACATTGACGCTAAAATTATACCTTGCCATATTAGTTCAACCACAGCGCTTAACGACTTTAAGCCGACACCGTTAACCGGTGATGAGGCACAGAAATTAATAAGTGATATGAATACCTATAGCGCAAGCCTAGGTGATGCGCCGGTGCATATTGATAGTGATGGTGAAATAAAGTAAGTTATAATGCGAAAGGAGCAAACCATATGATAAAAAAGTACACATTCGGCAATCCGATTCCTACAGAGTCTGTTGTGGCTGATATTCCGGCAAGTGAGGATTCGTTTGAAATCACGACGGGATGGAGCATTGACAGCGATAAGAATCGCGTATTTACTCACATGGAAGACAGCGACCGTGTATTTGGCTTAGGCGAGACGGTACGCGGAATTAACAAGCGTGGCTGGCAGTACATCAGCAATAATACCGATGATCCGAATCACGCCGAGGAAAAGCGGTCCCTCTACGCTTCCCATAACTTCTTTATTTTATTCGGCAAGGGGAAAATATCGGCATTTTATTATGATACGCCGGGAAGAATTACATTTGATATAGGGTATTCGAGGATAGATGAATTTTCGATAATACTCGATGATTTTGACGTGGATATTTATTATATTACGGGGAATTCTCTTAAGGATGTAACTAAAGAGTTTCGTAAATTAATCGGCAAGAGCTATATTCCACCAAAGTGGGCATTCGGGTTTGGTCAGAGCAGGTGGGGATATAAGAGCGCCGACGATATCAGGAAGGTAGAAGAAAATTACCGTAAGACTGGAATTCCGATAGACAGCATTTACCTTGATATCGACTATATGGATTCCTATAAGGATTTCACGGTAAATGAGAAGACATTCCCTGATTTTAAGGGATTTGTAAATGAAATGAAAAATAAAGGAATCCACCTTGTGCCGATTATTGACGCGGGAGTTAAAATAGAAAAGGGTTATCCTGTCTATGAGGAGGGCGTAAAGAATAATTATTTTGTTAAAAAAGAAAACGGTGAAAATCTCGTGGCGGCTGTGTGGCCCGGACGGGTGCATTTTCCTGATTTTCTTAAACCCGAGGTTCGTGAGTGGTTCGGTAACTGGTATAAGGTACTCCTTGACGCGGGAATAGAAGGCTTCTGGAACGATATGAATGAGCCGGCTATTTTCTATACGGAGGATTATTTAAATTACGTATTTGAAAAAATAGAGGATTACAAGGGTAAAAACCTCGATATTAATTCATTTTTTGAATTTAAGGGACTTGTCGGAGGAATAGATAATAATCCGGAGGACTATAGGCGCTTTTATCACGAGGTAAACGGCAAAAAAATCCGTCACGATAAGGTTCATAACCTCTATGGCTATAATATGACGAGGGCAGCAGGTGAGGCATTTAAGAGGCTTGCTCCCGATAAGAATATATTAATGTTCTCACGCTCGTCATATATCGGAATGCACCGCTATGGCGGCGTATGGACCGGCGACAATAAATCTGAGTGGGATCATATTCTTATGAATATCCACGAAATGCCGGGGCTTAATATGTGCGGCTTCCTCTATTCGGGAGCTGATACAGGTGGCTTTGGCGCTGACACGACTGAGGATTTACTGATGCGGTGGACTGAATTTTCCATATTTACACCGCTTTTCAGGAATCATTCCGCGGCGGGAACGAGGCTCCAGGAATATTATCGCTTTGAGAGGGTTAATGACTTTAAAAATATTATTTCCCTCCGCTACGCCTTAATTCCTTATTTATATTCGGAATTTATTAAGGCTGTCGAAAATGATGAGATGTTTATAGCGCCTCTTGCCTATGAGTATGAGAATGACGAGAGGGCTCTTGACGTGGAAGATGAGCTTCTTATAGGCAGCAGCATAATGATTGCGCCTATATATACGCAAAACGCGACCGGTCGTTACGTCTATCTTCCTGAAGATATGAAGCTGGTCCGCTTCAGAGCGTATGATGACTACGACGAGGAAGTTTTAACGAAGGGCGACCACTATGTGAACGCAAAATTAAATGAGGTTCTTGTGTTTATCCGCAAGGGTCATTCACTTCCTCTTGCGAAGCCTGCCATGAGGGTAGAGGATATCGATGAGAGCGATATGAAGGAAATAAAATAGAGAAAATAGGAGCCGGCGCAAGGATTATTCCGTGCGCCGGCCGTTTTTACTCTATGTTGAAAGGTTGAAAGTCAGCGTAGCTGACTTTCTTTGAAGAGAAGCCGATCGATTCGCTTCGCTCATCGCGGGTCGCATTGTTTCACAATGCGACAATATACCCCATGAACCATGTTGAATTGCTTTTGTTATCTCTTATAAAATACATAAATGGCCTGTCGACAGCGAACTTCACTGTGAGTTCGGGTTCAGCTATACTTGTGGTTTCTAAGATGGCCTGGGTTACCGCGGCGGCTTCGGTGCCCTTCTCGTCACATTTTATCTTCGCGACCTGCTGAACTTCTGAGATGTGGAGGTCCTTCGCGATATTAGGGAGGGCGTTTTTTGTCGTGAATACACGGTTGATTCCGAGTGCCTTCAGGGTATCGGTTAGCGCCAGATCGGAATTGGTTGTAAATTTCGGCATGGAGAGTTCTATATTTGTATCTGCCATGTTGAAATATTTTCCGTTCGCGACCTTCTCTTTGTTCGCCGCGGAAAGGGAATTCCATATTTTCAAAATGTCATTCTTCTTGCTTACAGGCTCGACAATATACATGGACATTCCGTTAGTATATGGGAGCTCCACGCATTTTAATTTGCCCTTTTTAGCATAATTAAAATGCTCCGTCTGGTGCATGGTGGGTACATTTTTGCCGTTGAAATTGTCATCATAGGTAGAGTATTTATCAAATTCACTCGTCCATGTACCCTTCATATAGACAGTATTCATGAGAACTGCCTTTACGCTGTCGGCGTATGGTTCATTTATTAAAACCGGAATAAAGCCGTTAGTATTTTCTTTTACATAATTATTTACCTTTTTTACAATACCCGCGCTCTGAAGGTCAGCGGAGAGAATATCGGCGTCAAGTCTTGAAGCTATATTTTTGCGGGTTTTCGCATTAATTGTGAGGCCATTATCTGCCCAGAGTGAGTTTGAAATGGCGGTATCCTTTATGTCCTTATTATTCTTATATAACTTTTCTATGTTCGCAGTTGTTCCGAGGGCATTTTCCATTTCCTTCTTAACACCGCTTCCGGCACCCTCCATAGCTATAGCGAGGCAGAACTTTACCGAGAGAGGCGAGTAAACGGTATTTTTATTCCCATTTGCTTTGATGACCTTGGTAAATGATGATGAGTCAAATGTAGCGGCTTTTGTTTTTGTTCCCGCAAATGTCGGGATGCTGCCGGTCGCGGTAATAATAAGAGTCCCGGCTATAAATGCGGTGAGGACCTTCCTTGTAACTTGTTTCATGTGCGTCTCCTTTCAATTGACGAATTATTTACCTGCTTCTAATATATATACAACTGTGGAAGGTAAAATGTTGCACTTATATATATTAACACATAAGGTAAACCGAGGTCAATCGTTTGTGTTACTGAGAATGTTAAGTTTTGTCTTGCCTACAAGACAAAAACCATACATTATTGTCTTACTTATAAGACAGAGCCGATGCCGGATATTGTTAACGAGAAATAAACATGATATTTCTCTATTTGTTGTCTGTTTCCCTTGCTTATTAGCTAATTAGGCGGTTATAATAGACTTATTAAGCTAAAAGTTAATGGAGGTTTACATTATGGAAACAAAGAAACCGGGAGAAATTCGCGCCTTGGCGCACATGGGCAGGTGCAGCGAAAAGGACGGAGAACTTATCCTCTACTGGACAGGGTCGGGAGCCGATTTCACCTTTAAGGGCAGCGAGATTTACGCCTCTTTCAATGCGGATTATGAGGCAAATGAGCCGTGGATACTTGTTGAGGCTGATGGGGCAGTCATTTCACGTATACCGATGAATAAGGGAGAAAATAAGCTTCTTCTTCTGAGGGGGCTTAATCCCGCCGACAATCACAGGATTCGCATTTTCAGGGATACTCAGGCTATACAGGGCGATGAGAGCCAGTATCTATCCCTATCAAGTCTCACATACGAAGGGGAAATTCTGCCTCCTCCTAAGGCAAAATATACCCTTGAATTTGTAGGTGATTCCATCACGTCGGGTGAGGGAACTTACGGCGCGATAGGGCAAATGGACTGGCTTTCGGCCTATATGGGACTTGCGAATAATTACACAAGAAAGACAGCGTCCATCCTCGGAGCGGATTTCAGGGTTATTTCACAATCAGGCTGGGGAGTAGTCACAGACTGGCGGAACTGCCCTGACTGCGCCCTGCCAAAGTTCTATGACAAGGTATGCGGCGTTACCGATGGAAAGAAAAATATAGAGGCAGGCGCTCATGAACTATATGATTTTGATGAGAAGCCTGCGAGCGCTGTCATAGTTAATCTTGGTACAAATGATGACGGAGCCTTCCACGGCGAGGAGTGGATAGACCCTGTAATGGGAGTTAGAACAAAGCAGGAGCTTGGAAATGATGGGAGACCCGCGCCGATTGACGACAGGCGCTTTATAGATGCCGTTAAGGATTTTGTAAAGAAAATCAGGCATTTAAATAAGGACGCATGGATTATCTGGGCTTACGGTATGATAGGGGATTTTCTTGCGCCGGAAATTGCGACAGCGATAAACGAATACAGGGCTGAGACCGGCGATGAGAAGGCGGAGTTCTTTAAGATGCCGAACTCGGAGGCTGTGGGTTCAAGAGAGCATCCGGGACCTGAAAGTCACACAAAGGCAGCAGAGGCCCTTGCGGCAGAGCTTAGGAGATTATTATCGTGCCAAGAAGGAGGAGAAAAAGACTCATAGAGTAATCCCACAACATATAAAATACACTTTATTAAATTTAACTTTGAGTTATATTTAACATAGAAATCCAGAATATCCATAACGATGCGATCACTATTGACAAAGCGAATAATAAGACTATAATGGTAGCTGTCTAAAACGTTAAGACAATATATGCTAATGTAAAAACATCACCAAAGCTAGTGAGTAGCCCTAAGATTATATTAGATAATTATCTTGACCGAACAACAATTACGGTAGCGAATGTATGCAACGGAAAATGTATATATTGCTATGAAAAACAAGATGGAAGGAAAATGACAATGGAATCTGCAAGAACAGTTGTCAATAAACTGCTAAAATATCATGAAATTGGGAAAGTGTCATTTTTTTGGTGGCGAACCGTTAACAAATTTTGCTATTATTCAATATTTAACAAAAAGTATTGCGAATCAAGTTAAAGTAGATGAATTTGAAATAACTACGGACTTGATTTTACTAACCAGTGAGATGGTTTCTTTCTTCGAAAGATATAACTTTAGTATTATAGTAAGTTTAGATGGACCAGAGAGAATTCATTATTATTTGCGCCCAGCCTGTAACTATGATATAATAATGAATAATATATGTATACTGAAAAAATCAAAAATATGCGATAAGATATGTATTAACTGTACCTATACTAACTATCATAGAAGTAATATGAAATTTAGTGATTTGATCAATTCAATTCAAAAACTTGTTTGGTATTACCATTATGAGAGAGATAGTTTTCAAAAAATAATAGATAATTTTTATATTGAAAGGGAGGCATAAGTTGAACGAATTGGATATAAAAGACAAGTATGGGACTTTCGATAATATTGATATGCCATATAGATGTTCTAAAACGAGTACTCTTTGTGATATGGTAATAATATTTACGAGATGGATATTGCCAACCATTCAAATATTCCTAATGTCAGCATTTATTGATGAAGTTGTTAAATTTGTTAGAATAAGAAATGGTATTAACGCTATGTATTTCTTGCCATACTTAATTGGCCTAGTCTTTATCATGGCAATAGACGAAATTTTAGGCTGTATTAGCACAATAACAGAAGAAAAAATCAAATCAGCGCTAAGGATAAAATATAAACCTACGTTAATAAAAAAATATATGAGTCTGGATTACAGTAAAGTAGAAGATAAGGAGACCAATGAATTATATAAGTTAGTATCTGACAAAGCAGAAACGAAATTATTTGTATTTTATAGAAGCTTTGTTACAATAATTGGTATTACTATACAGGTGTTAGGATACCTACTGATAATAATGAACAAAAGTATAGTATCAGGTATTGTGATTATCCTATTTATCCCTCTTGTATTATTTATAAGCGCTTATTGGGGGAGAAATAAATATAAAGTAGAAATTGTCAATGAACGCTATTCTATGAGAAATAGACATCTGAACAAAATTTTGACTGACAAAGATTCAGTCATGGAAAGGACTTTGTTTGGGTGGTCGGATAGACTGGCTAAACAATGGAGGGCAAATAATCATTATGTATCTAAAGAAAAAAGAAACAATATAAAACAGTGGTTGATACATCTAAAAGGCATAAGCGTTTTTATGCAATTAACAATAATGTTTATAGCCTTTACTTTATTGCATGATGTAATAACTTACAGAATGACGGTTGGATTGTATATATCTTTGATTCAGGCGGCTATAAATATTTCGTCGGTAATGTCGTGGGATTTTTCTGATAATATTAATAAAGTAGCGGAATCAAAGTCTTATTATCAAACTCTAACTCAATTTGCTCATTTATCAGCTGATCGAGATAATTTGATTGCTCCAATCAACGACGTTAACTTCAATACAATAGAGTTTATAAATGTTTCTTTCTCTTATCCAAATACTGAAAAGAAAATATTGAGTAATCTCTCATTTAAAATTGAAAAAGGTAAAAAGTACGCATTTGTAGGCTTAAATGGCGCCGGAAAGACAACAATTGTGAAACTCATCACAGGTATATATTATGACTTTTCCGGAGAGATATTAATTGATGGAAAATCCATTAAAGAATATTCACTGGGATATCTTAGGGGACTTTCAAGTGTGCTTTTTCAAGACTATTCAAAGTATTATCTCAGTTTATATGATAATGCATCGATGAGGGTATGATTACAATAACAGCAACAATTATGATTTTTACTTTCTATATGCCATATTTTATTAGTATGGGCTTATATTTGTTTTCTTTTTCATTTTATATGCCTTTTTGCGTTATCATGATATTCTTGCCAATAATAATATCAAACACCCTCAAGAAAAGATTGTATTCAAAGAATGAAAATAAAAATGCGTCAGACGAAAGAAAAATTGAAATTTATGAGGAATATTTTACAAAAGACAGTTATATTAAGGAAATAAGACAACTGGGAATATTTATGTTCCTATGTGATAAATATATTCTATCAATCAAAAATGTGGTGAAAGCAAATATAACAAGCGCAAAAGAATCAACTAAAGTTGATTGCATCATGCGATTGTTAAGTGTAGCCGGCTTTGCCAGTGTATTAGGTTTAATGACGAGTGAACTTCTTCATAACAGGATAACCATAGGCCTTTTTTCCGCTGTTATTATATCATTTAATATGATGTATGGTATAGCGAATGAAGCCTTTAGTGGCGTAGGTGGAGTAATAGCGAGAAAATTACCATTTATTGATAACTATTATAAATTAATGGATTTTCAAAATGAAGAAGGAACAACTAGCTGTTTGGACGGTAAAATTTACAACGAAAACAATGGTGTTGTTTTTGATAATGTTAGTTACAAGTATAATAATGCTGATTCCTGTGCTATTTGCGGTATTTCCCTTAACATAGAAGCCGGAGAAACGGTTGCGATTGTCGGAGAAAATGGAGCCGGTAAAAGTACTCTTGCTGCTCTTCTGTTGGGGATGTATTTTCCGACTGAAGGGAGCGTTCGAGTTGGGGGCATAGAGACGTCGCCAAAGAACGAGAACCTATATATGCCCCATTCATCGGCTGTATTCCAGAACTTTCAAAAGTACAAGATGTCACTGCGTGAAAACATAGCGATTAGTGACAATATCGCTAATCGTGATGATTGTAAAATTAAAGATGCTTGTGGAGAAGCCGATTTAACTATTAATATAGAAAATTTTCCTGACGGACTAGATACGTTGCTTGCTCCTGAATTTGGAGGTGTAGATGTATCCGGTGGTATCTGGCAGAGGATTGCCATTGCAAGAGGCTTGTATAGAATGCATGATATTATACTTCTCGATGAACCAACTGCTTCTATAGACCCCGTCGAAGAAAGCAATATTTATAAAAAGTTTGCTGAAATATCAAAAGGTAAGACAAGCATCATTATCACACACAGACTTGGCGCTGCCAAAATTGCAGATAGGATAATTGTGTTAAGAAAAGGCAAAATAGTTGAGGAAGGGAAACATGAGGATCTGATGGAGTTAAATGGCTATTATGCGTCAATGTATAAGACGCAACAGAAGTGGTATATTGATAAATAAGGGATATATTGATCAGAATTTACGACAGGCGGTATTAGTGTTCTATAATCAGAATATTTTTAATTATATTCACTGTTTTCCTTGCTTATTAGCTAATTAAGCATATATAATGGAACTATTAAACAAGATGTTTACGGAGGCTTACTAAATGGAAATAAAGAAAAATGAAGAGATTAGTGCCTTATCCAATATGGGGAAGTGCGATGGAAATAATGAGGACAGACTTATATCTTTTGGACAGCGGGCAGCGAATGGTGAGCTCTTGACTGTTGGCTTTTTCGGCGGGTCCATAACCCAGGGGTCATTGGCTTCAAAGGAAGAATACAATTACGCCGCCAGGGTCTACAGATGGCTTGGGTCTATTTTCCCGGAGGCTGTAATAAGTTTCTTTAACGCGGGTATAGGTGGGACGACATCTTATTTTGGAACCGCGAGGGCTGAGTGTGACCTCATTTCAAAGAAGCCCAATCTTGTGATTATTGATTTCAGTGTAAATGACAACGCGGACCCTCTTCATGAGGAGACCTATGAGGGGCTTGTGAGAAGGATTCTTACGGCCGCATCGGAGCCTGCCGTGGTCGCGCTCGGCAACGCCCAGTATAATGACGGAAAGACGGCCGAAAATATTCATAAGAAAATATGTGACCACTACCATGTGCCATACGTGAGCATTTATGACAGGATATATAAGCGAATAAATGCGGGCGAATTTAAATGGCAGGATCTGTCTCCTGACGGCCTTCACCCGAATGACAGGGGCCATGCGCTTGTCGCGAATGCCATCGAAAATGTCCTTGGCGAATATTTTTACGGAGCGCTTAAGAAGGAACTTGACGGCGAGAAGGTATTTTCTCTTCCGGAACCTCTTACGAGGAACCGTTTCGAGAGGACGGAGATTTACCGCTCAGATGACCTTAAGAGCTCACTTGTAACCAGTCTGCACGGCTTTGAGCCTGATTTAAGCCCTCGTAAAAATTTCAGGGAATTCTTTAAAGAGGGATGGACTGCCGCGCACGTAGGCGATAAGATAAGCTTTGAGTTTGATTCTTGTAAATGTCTTGCGGTCCAGTACAGGAAGAGCATTCATAAGCCTGCTCCTGTTGCGATTGCTATCCTTGATGGGGACAGGGAAAATGCTATAGCTCTTGACGCTAATTTCAAGGAGGACTGGGGAGACTGCCTTTATATAGAACCAATAATCACAGATGATAAAGTAGCAAGGCATAATCTTACTATAGAGATAATCGAAGCGCCCGAGGATATCAAGAGTGACTTCTATCTGCTGTCCGTAATAAAGTCGTGACAAGGCTAATTGTGTCGCAAGAAACCGTTTGAATGACTTTGCCGGGAATGCGCCAAACCGTTAAAATTACCTTGACGGTTTTGAAATAAGGTGTTAAAATATTTTTGACGGTATCGGTATGGAAAAAAGAAAGGGTGGCGTATTATGGCTTATCTTGTGGAAAGTTTACGGAATATAATTCTCGAAAATCAGGAACTTATAGGTAAGAGATCATACTATCCGCGAATGATGAAAGTAGAGAGAATTTCAGGAAAGGCGACAATAATAACAGGGATACGGCGTTGCGGCAAAACGGTATATGAAAATCTTTACGCCGGTAAGCTTATTGAAAATGGAGTCGACAGAAGAAATATATGCATTATAGATTTCTCGGATGACCGCTTGACTGAGATGAGAACGACAGAACCGGATTCTATAATAGAAGCCTATTATGGCCTGTTTCCGGAAAAAAGCTCAGAGAAGGTTTATTATTTTTTCGATGAAATACAGTACTTGAATAATTGGGAATTGTTTATAAACAGACTTCAGAACACCAGGAACTGTGAGATAAATATAACCGGTTCATCCGCTAAACTTCTGGTGAGAGAGATCGCGACCGAATTTGGCGGAAGAGGGTTATCATGGGAGCTTTTTCCTTTTTCGTTTAGGGAATTTCTTGAAACAAAGGAAGACAAAGACACGTTTAACGACGTAAGGACTATGACAGCAGATACAGGAAGGCTATGTTATAAGTACTTTAAGGAATATGAGCATAAAGGCGGCTTCCCTGAAAGTCTTGCAATTATCGAAGATGACACCAGGATAAGATATCTCCAGAACCTTGCGGAAACAGTAATTTTCAGAGACGTGATAAGGAGGTATAATATTACCAACCCTGATGGCGGCTATAGGCTGATGCAGCTTTTATTAGGTGAAATGTCAGGTCTCATGACATTTACAAAGCAAAAAAAGAGGCTTGATGGAGAGCAGTACAGGTTGTCTGTTGAGATGATTAAGGATATTACGGGTTACCTGGAAGAAGCGTACCTTATATTTACTGTTGAAATTTTTAGCCTCAACGTGGCTGCAAGGAAGACTAACCCGAAGAAGGTTTACTGTGTGGATCATTCTGTAGCTTTGGTGATGTCAGGCTCATTAACTTTGGATAAAGGAAAAATTTTGGAAAATATAGTATTTATGCATTTGAGGCGTAGTACCGACAGAATTTTTTATGCGAAAACATCCGGAGGATATGAAATTGATTTCGCTGTTCTATCGAGAGGGCAGAGACTATCAGAAAATTCTGTACC
Source organism: uncultured Eubacteriales bacterium (assembly GCA_900314885.1). Classification (GTDB taxonomy): domain Bacteria; phylum Bacillota; class Clostridia; order Lachnospirales; family Lachnospiraceae; genus Catonella. Next base: position 3,902 of record OMWY01000024.1, on the reverse strand, counting down.
CGAACTGATACAGGTGTCGGCTGATATAGATAACGCTGATACTTTGAATCGTGAGGTCAGAGCTTTAAGCGAAGGAATGGCAGAATACGGAACAAAGAAATCTATCCTAATAACAGAAAACACAGAAGACAGGATAGAGACAGAAGCAGGCGTCATTAATGTACTACCCGCATGGAAATATTTGTTAATTGAGGATAATTTACTTTTTGATTCGACGGATGCCCCATGGGCTACGCTTAAAGCGAGTATCGGAACTATTCCGGATGATTTCATGAAGGACAGGGAACAGCCCGGGTGGGATGAAGTAAATGAGCGGGAGGATATGTAAATTGTATCTTCTTGATACAAATGCCCGAGCACGGAAGTTTACAAAGCCATCGATTGGATTCAGAGAATGAATGAAACACCTTTCATTAGGAAATGGAATGTTCAGAAAAAGGTGCTCAGAGTTAACTGAACATTTATGCCGTGTACTCCCTTGAAGGAGCGCACGGCAATCAAAGATTTCAGATGTACATAAAAACAGGTGATATTATGTCATCTGTTTTTTTGGTATATCATGTTATACTTTTTATAAGTCTCATAATATAAGTTCAAAAAAAGTTATTATTAGGCAGCCAACGTAAAAACCAACCAAAGAAATCCGTCCATATCCGGCGCAAGGGAAAATACTTATCTGTCTTGCCAATCAGTCAGTCCTTCTTTCTCCCTTGATTGACTGCTTGATTAAATACTTGATTAAGTACTTGATTACTTACTTGATTACGGAGGCCAGCAATCCCTCTTGTATCAACGGTTATACGAGCTAAAGGTCATAATAAAATTCCATTAGGGTCATAACAAAAGTAAGTCGTACACAGACGTTGTCTATAAAATTAGAGCCTTCTGATATATAATGGGTGTAAGCTCAATATATCAGAAGGCTTTTGTCGTGGGCGCTTCTTGATCAACGGGAAAAGTAAGGTACGCTTTTTCCTGAGATTCTGAAGGCGGCACTTTTACCCCGGAAGTAGCAGGCTTCCAGGGTGATGTTATGCCACGTTTGTTGCCCGGTGCCTTTTGACAACAGGCTTTTCAGTTACCAGGCCTTTTTCAATATCAGGCGGCTTTCTGATATCGACCAGGGCTTCTTTCTCATATGAAAGATATTTGGCGGACCATGGAAGCATATCTTCCATAAACGCCGTGCTTAAGCCTTTCATCAGCCGGAAGGTCCCTCAGTTTATTCTCTTCTATATATATTTTAGCTATAAGCTTCGCCGCCTTGAAAGCCGGAAGCTCTTTTATCGTTTCATCCGACATGTTTTTAAGGTCGAGAACTATGAGAGCTTCTATCCATTTACGTCTCATATGCATAAAGCAGAGGCTGCTTGTAACATCTCCGGCGCTGTCTTTTTCGTACGCGAAGTAAGCCGCGTAAGCGTCAGATGTGATTACACCTGAAAAGCCGCGCAGGGTCTCAATAAGGTGGTCCTCCGATCTTCCTGGACCGTAACTGAACACGATGACTTTATGTCCGTCTTTAACAAGCTCTGATGTGATATAGACCCATACGTAGCACTTCTTACGGCCTATACCGTTAACCTGGAGAAAGGTCTCATCGCTCTGAATATAAGAGCTGTTTACTATTATGCCGTTAAAAATATCGTAAACCGGCCACAGGTATTCATCCGCGAATCTTATTATCCATCTCTCGATTGTCTGCGGCAAAAAATAAAGGTCATTAACGTTCATTTCCTTTACCTGGCGTTCAATCGGGAGCCCGAGGCCATACTTTTTATAAATGATTGAAGAGAGAAGCGTCGGTGAAGCCACGCTTCCTTTCAGCATGACATTAGGACGCGGCATCATTTCCATCAGGTGCTCATAGCCGTATGAGATGACCGGAGTGTATTCGTTTTTGACGTAATACCGTTCCCTGACATGTTCCACGGTCCTTGTGAGTTTCCAGAAGGCTACATTCCAGTCGCCTTCGCCGTACTTACGGTTAAGTTCCTCAATCTGAAGGTCAAATGAATTAACTACCGGCAGACCGGCGTATTCCGATGCCCGCTTCCCCGGCGTCTTATGATAATCGGTGCGTCCATTACGACCGGATCTGGTTGTGACATGCTTTGTCTTAGAGAGATCGGCGTCCTCAACATTTTCGATATCATTGATATCTTCCCGCTCATCTATCTCAGTCAATATGCCTTTAAGCGGTTCAGCCTTGCTCCCGAACTGGTCACGGTTCCTGAGCTTATTTTTCTCTATTTCATGAGCGAGGGCTTTGGTCAGCTTATCGTTTTCGGCTTTAAGCTTTTCATTTTCAGCTTTGCATTTTTGAAAATCAATTGCCGCGGCTGTAGTGGCCCTGGCGTTCTCAGTGGCTCTTATAAGAAGATTTATATTTTCCTGTTTCAGGGTGACGCAGAGCTTCATAAGCTCATCTCTATTGAGCTTACGGATATTTTCACAAAACTGCGTCATCTCTGCGTTCATGGCTCTTTATCTGTCCTTTACTATTTTTTCTATTTCGGAATGATATTTATCAATTCCGGTAAGTATCGAAACAAGCTTAGCGTTAACAGCTTTTTCGGTGGCTAATTCCTGTTCAAGCCGGGTAATCGTGATGTTGCTCTGCTTAAGCTTGCTGGCTGCTTCGGAATACAGCGTTTCATATTTGGCTGCGTCTTCAGCCTTGGAATCAGCTTTCTTCTTAGCCGGTCCTCTTTTGCCTGTGGGAACCATTTCACCTGTTTCAGGGTCTATTTTCCCTATGACATGCCTCTTTGAACGTGACTGCCCTTTCTCGGCATCCCAGTAGCTTTCTGACTCATAAACATATGTGATGCCTGTGTCTTTGTGGTACTGCTTGATGATTGCCATTGTCTTCACCTCGTTACATTTCATACTTCTATTATATCACGTGCACGATGAAAAGTCAATAGAAAAGTGACATTTATTTTGAATTAAATGTCACTTTTTAGAGAACATTTTCAGTTGTATTTTAACGTATTGAGGAGTCGATTGTAAAGCCATCGAGCAGTCTTGCGAAGCTTTCTTCCGAAATATATTTCAGGTCATCCGCATCACGTGGCCAGCAGTATCTTCCACGTGACAATTCCTTCTTAATAAGGATAAATCCATCGTTATCCCAGATGAGGGCCTTCATCTTGCTGCAGCTCCTGCCGCAGAAGAGGAAGAGCGCTCCGGGTTCCATAGGATCTTTGCCAAAATGGAGCTTTATTATGCTTTCAAGTCCCGCCGTTCCTTTTCTGAGGTCTGTGAAGCCGTACTTTAGATATACTTTCTTTATTTCAGGAAACTGTCTGTACAAAGCTTATCACCTCCATAACAGTCTTTAAAGTGCGGGCGTTTACGCCGTCTTTTATTTCGATTTTACATGAACCTAAATGTACGGTTATGAAGGATTCTTTTTCGGTTTTCTCAGAGTAATCCGTGATTGTGAAGCCGTCAGCGCCATACCTCGACGGTGGCACAGGAATTTCAGCGAAGGCATTATTCCCGGCATCTTTTTCTAGCTGGCTGCCGGATTTATCCGTGGTTGATTTTGATTTTCTACGGTAACTGCCATCCATATATCTCCGGTGATAATTAAAAGAGCTGGGTGTAATTCCTTTTTCAGCGCACCATTTTTTAATTCCAAGGCCACTTGTTTTCCATTCATTGATTAACGCGTCCCAGTCTCTGACTGACGGTAACTGTTTTTCTGATTCCATAAAAAACCTCCTGAAGTATAATTTGTAATCATTATACCTCAGAAGGCGCACAAAGTATGGATAACGAGTGTGTACGACTTACCTTTTGTCCCTGATACAATTAGCTCCCCTTCTGACTTTACTCCAGTACCAACCTTAATGGTTGCTGTGGCGTCTGGATAACTGACATTTACTTTTGTG
>OMWY01000025.1 GCA_900314885.1 uncultured Eubacteriales bacterium | reverse complement strand
CTCTCCATCCCCGCCTTCAACGCCCTGTTGAAGACGCTTGAAGAGCCCCCGGCGAACGTGGTTTTCGTGCTCTGCACGACCGACCCGCAGAAGGTCCCCGAGACCATTCAGTCACGTTGCCAGCGCTTTGATTTCCGAAGAATTCTGCCCGCGGATATCGCAGGCAGAATCCAGTATATCGCGGAGCATGAGCAGTTCACTGTGACAGATGCCGCCGCGTTCCGCATACCACTCCGCACGCGTTCCCTGATAATCCGCAACTCCAACTCTGCGAATACGCCTGACATTTGGATAAAAGCGTTGGTCATCGGGTCAAGTTCCCCATAGGAGCAATCTACCTGAATACTGCCGACGATGGAGAGACGCAGGCGCTTATCCTTCACGCGCTCTATAATGTCGCAGAGCTGTTTTGTGCTTCTGGCAAGGCGGGAGACTTCGAGTGTCAGGATTGTATCGCCTGCGTTCGCCTCGTCCAGCAGGAAGGCCAACTGTTCCTTTACAACGCTATATACATTTGCACGAAACTGATATTCACCTCGATTATGCCCGCGCCGGTCGGCGCGGGCTTTGTGCTTGCATGCGGGTGCTTTGCGTGTTAAACTGAATACAACGACAGGCAGGGGAGGGACCGCCATGTATTACGGCGCCATTAAGGATTGCGATATCGCAAACGGGGAGGGCGTGCGCGTCACGCTTTTCGTGTCCGGCTGCACCAACCACTGCAAGGGCTGTTTCCAGCCTGAGACCTGGGATTTCGCATATGGCAAGCCTTATACAAAGGAGACAGAGGATACCATAATTAAGGAACTCTCAAAGCCTTATTATGAAGGACTCTCGATACTGGGTGGAGAGCCATTTGAAGTCGAAAACCAGGAAGACGTCTGCAGACTCATACTCCGCGCGAGGAGAGAGTGTCCTAAGAAAAATATCTGGATGTATACTGGCTTCCTCTATGACGTAGACCTCGCTCCCGGTGGAAAGCGCTATACCGAGTTTACCGGAAGTATACTTGATAACATAGATGTGCTCGTTGACGGCCCATTTATTGAAGAACAGAAGAATATAAGTCTTCGCTTCAGGGGGTCGAAAAATCAGAGGATTATAGATGTGAGGGCTTCGAGGAAGTCGGGAAGCTTAGTTAATTGGGATGACGGGAGGTAGTATTATGCCGGTAAGTCGGGATAAGAAGCGACTTGGCGATATTCTCGTAGATCAGAATGTCATAACGAGCAAGCAGCTCGCGAACGCTCTTGAGGTCTCGAAGGAAGCGCCGAACAAGGGGAAGAAACGTCTCGGCGAGATTCTCGTTGAGCTAGGATACACAACTGAGGAGTCTATAGCGAGCGCTCTCGCCATGCAGCTTGGCTTCAAGCTTGTTGACGTGTCAATAATTTCCATTCCTCAGAACGTTATCGATCTCTGCTCTGAAAGCGTATTAAGGCGCCATATCATGATTCCTTATGCCTTCGACGAGGAAAATCCGAACGTGGTTCACCTTGCCATGGCCGACCCTATGGATCTCACCGCTATAGATGATTTTTCGATAATCACGAATCTCCAGGTGGAGCCAAGCGTCTCGACTCCGAGGAACATTTACCTCGCTCTCGATAAATACTACGGCCACAGTGAGGCCATGCGTGCGGTAAATGAGTACGCAAGAGAACGTCAGGACATAGAGAAGAAGCAGGAAGAAGAGGAAGAGGCGGCCAAGCAGGAAGTAAATAATTCGCCTATAGTTCTTCTTGTGAATTCTATGATTGAGCAGGCGGCCCGCCAGAGAGCCTCTGATATTCACATAGAAGCCCTCGAGGAGAAGGTACGTGTCCGTTTCAGGATAGATGGCACATTGTATGAAAGATTTTCCTATAATATCAGCCTTCTCCCAGCCATTATAGCGAGAATCAAGATAATGGGCGCCATGGATATCTCAGAGAGAAGGAAACCACAGGATGGAAGGGTTACGGCAATCGTTGATAAGATAGAATACGATATCAGAGCCTCTGTCCTGCCTACCGTATACGGTGAGAAATGTGTCCTGAGACTCCAGCAGAAGAGGGCCCTCACGAGGGATAAGAAGAGGCTCGGATTCTCAAATACCGACCTTTTAAAATTTGATAACATTCTAAAGAATACCTATGGTATAATGCTTGTAACGGGTCCTACGGGAAGCGGTAAATCGACGACCTTGTATACGGCCCTGTCGGAGCTCAACCGCGAGAGTGTAAATATCATAACGGTTGAGGACCCGGTTGAAGCTAATATAGAGGGAGTAAACCAGGTTCAGGTGAATCCCAAGGCGGGCCTTACATTCGCGACAGCGCTGAGGTCTATATTGAGGCAGGATCCTGATATAATCATGATAGGTGAAATCCGTGACGAGGAGACAGCGAACATAGCGGTCCAGGCCTCTATCACCGGTCACCTCGTTGTGAGTACCCTTCATACAAATGACGCGGCGACGACCGTTACGAGACTTGTAGACATGGGGGTTCCTACTTACCTTGTAAGCGACGCCCTTGTGGGAATTATTGCCCAGAGACTTGTGAGGTGCCTCTGCCCTAACTGCCGTGAGGCTTACGAGGCCGACATGGAGCAGAAGCTCCGCCTCGGCGTAAACCCCGATGAAGACCTCATTCTATACAGACCAAAGGGCTGTAGTAAGTGTGACGGTATGGGCTATAAGGGAAGAACCGGTATATATGAGATTATGACCATGACCCCAAGGCTTAAGACCATGATATCTGAAGGCGCAACGGCTGAAGCTATAGAAGCTGAGGCTGTAAGAGAAGGCATGACAACCCTTCGGGAGTCCGCCAAGAGGCTTGTTCTTAAGGGAGTTACGAGCTATGAGGAAATGCTTCGCGTGACCTATGATAATGAATTGTCAGCGGATTTGGATTTCGGAGATAAAGGATGACAGAATTTGCCTATATAGCGGCTGATGAAGAGGGAAAAGAGCGAAAAGGCTCCATTCACGCTGAAGACGCTAAGGACGCTGCTGCGAAAATTAAGGCTGAGGGCCTGGTACTCATGGAACTTAATAAGGTTTCCATTTGGAACAGGCAGATAAGCCTAAGCGGTGGCAGGAAGGCGGGGCCGAGAGAGCTCGCCGTATTTTCAAGACAGATGGTAAGTATGCTTCGGGCCGGTGTCACAGCCGCCGACGCAATAGAAATGCTCTCCCTCGAGACCGATAATAAGAAGCTTAAGGATGCCTTGGAGTATGTGGAGCAGCATATCAAGACAGGCGAAGCCATGAGCCTCGCGATGACGAGGCGGAGTGACGTATTTCCGGAAATGATGATAAACCTCGTGACTGCGGGCGAGGAGACAGGGAAGCTTGATGTAGCCTTCGAGAGGGTCGCAGCCTACTTCGAGCAGAGAAGCAAGATTAGGGACCTCTTACAGAGGGCTCTCACCTACCCCGCGATTGTCGGAATAGCAACCATCGTCGTTATATTTGTAATGCTCCTTGAGGTCATACCTAATTACGCGAGGGTCTTTGAATCTATGGGAAGCGAGCTTCCGGGGATTACCCTCGGAATGCTGGCCTTTGGCGACTTTATAGCGAGTTATTGGTTTATCATCGTTGGAGTAATTCTAGCCTTTGTTATCATTCATAAGGTTCACGGAAGAACCGAGAATGGCCGTATGTGGCAGTCAGAGATGGCTCTTAAGATGCCCCTCACCGGAAAGCTCAGAAATAAGCTAGCTACAAGCAATTTCGCAAGGACATTTTCAAGTCTTATCTCTTCAGGTGTTCCGATGCTTAAGGCCCTCCACGTGACAGCTGCTTCGGCGACGAATGAAGTCTTTAAAAAGGCTATAGAGCACACGGAAGATGAAGTCGCTAAGGGCGTGCCGCTTTCGGAGCCTATTAAGCTCTCGGGAGTTTTTCCGCCTATGGTTAGTCACATGATCAAAACCGGCGAGGCGTCGGGTGATCTGGACGATATGCTTAACAAGCTCGCCGATTATTATGACGAGGATGTCTCGGTTTCGATTGAGACTATGATGACCATTGTGGAGCCGGTGATGATAATTATTCTTTCGGTAATTGTCGCCATACTCCTTGCCGCGGTAATAACACCAATGATTTCCATGTATAATATGATGGAGACGCTGTAAGATGAAGAAACGAGATAATGCCGGATTTTCGCTGATTGAGCTGATTGTGGTTTTCGCGCTCATTTCCGTGATAATAGCCGTTCTTGCGCCCCAGTATACGAAGTACGTGACGAGCGCCAAGGTGGTAGCGGATATTAAGAATGGTCAGCAGCTTGCGACCGCCATACAGACTGCCATAGCGGATCCGGACTATGAAAATGACATATACGCGAAGACCCAGGCCGGTGTTCAGCTTATGGACGGAGATGAGGGAAATATTCCTTCAGTTATCACTGTCCTTCCCGAGGTCCAGTATAAGGGAAAGAGCAGGAACGGAGTAAATGTGTCGGATTCCTTAATCTGGACTGCTTCGTGGGATGTCGATACAGGTGAAGTGGATGTTTTCTGCAGGGGCGTTGAGGTCTACCCTGACGCTACATTATATTCAAGACTGAGGGAATGATGGAAGAGAAGATTGACGAAGAGAAGCGGCAGAAGGGTATGGGGATATTTTTCCTCACAGCCTTCTTAGCCCTGGTGCCGTTTATGATATGCGGCTTTAACTCTCAGAGCCTTATTGCGGCGTTAATAACTGTCGATCTCGTTTATCTTTCTGTGATTGATGAGAAAATAAGGGAAATACCTCCGAAGGCTAATTTTATTTTCCTGATACTAGCGATACTTTCTCAGGCAGCCTTTCACGATGTCGCCTGGTTTCATTCGGGGCTCATAGGAATTGCCGTGACAGGAGGATTATTTCTTCTGATATACCTTATCAGCCGCGGACGGGCTATGGGCGGCGGCGACGTGAAGCTTATGGCTATAGCGGGATTCTATCTCGGGTGGAGGCTCGCTATCTTAGCCTTCATCATGGCCTGCATATTTGGGAGCATCATACATTTATTAAGAATGAAATTCGCCGGTGCCGGAAGGGAGCTCGCTTTTGGACCATATCTTTCTATGGGTATATATTTCAGCATGCTAGGCGGAGAAAGACTGATTTACAGACTGCTTGGAATCAGTTTCTAATTGAGATACAGGAGTGACTTATGTCAAAGGTACTAAGCATTGAGGTCGGGAGAGCTCAGGTGAGGGTGGCGGAAGTAAGCTACAAGGCCGATATCCCTAAGCTCTACAATGTGTTCTATTTTTCAACCCCTGCTGACAGCGTGAAGGATGGCTGTGTTGTCGACAGGGATGCCTTTAAGACTGAGCTTAAGAAGAATCTGTCAGATTTTGGCATTTCGACAAAGAAGGTCATATTCGTTCTCACGAGCAACAGGGTAGCGACGAGAGAGGTTCTTATCCCCCATGTCGCGAGGAAGCGTATCCATACGCTTTTAAATACAAACGCGAGCGACTATTTTCCTGTCGATATGAAGAACTATGAGCTTATAGAAAACGGTATAGAGGACGTATCTGACGGTGAGAAATCCGAATGGCGGGTATCCCTTGTCGCCATGCCCAGGGATATCCTTGATTCCTATCGGAAGCTTGCGGATGCCTGCGGTCTCTCGCTTGTGGCCCTTGATTACGCAGGGAACGCCGTTTCCGAGATGCTGATTCGTGAAGTGAAGAGCGAGGTCGCTGCCTGCCTTAAGGTTGACGTTCACTCAAGCCTCTTCACAGTTATGCAGAACGGCCGTGTGGCCCTCGCGAGGAACATAGGCTACGGAGTGAAGGAAGCCTTCGAGACACTTGCGGATTATGGAAGTATAGAAAACGAGAACTGTGTGAAGGAGGGACTTGAGCTTCTTGCCTCCCAGAATCTGGTTCTACCTGACTTCAGAGCTCCCGATATGTCGGATTACATGAACGGCCTCAGAAAAGAGGTAACAGAGAGCTTCAGACCGCTTATAGAAAATGTGGCGCGAATATTTGACTATATAAGGACGGCGAAGAAGGGCCTTAAGGTGGAAACCATCTACCTTGTCGGCGCAGGAGCCAATATTAACGGTCTGGCTGAGCTTATGACCATGGAGCTTGGCATAAAGGTCGATACATTTTCTGAGCTTACAAGTATTACACTTGGCAGGAACCTTGAGGATATAGAATTCTCTCTTGGACGTTACTTCTCATGTATCGGAGGAACCCTTGCGCCTCTTGACGTGTCGCTTGCGTCAAAGGACAGGACTATAGGGAATCCTGTGAGCAACCCTCTGACCGGAGCAGTCGCCTTCTTCGTTGTCTGCCTTGTCGTGAGCGCGACATTTGTCTATGCCGGTTTAAGGAGAAGCCATGACACGCGAGAATCGAGGAAAAACATAGACACCGCCATGGAAGGACTTGCCGATACTAAGGCGGCTTATGATGAAAATAAGTCGCTAATGAACACTAACACCTTCCTTACGAGCGCTCTCAGCGAATCGGCTTCAGATTTTGATGATTTAGCTTCCTATATAGGTGAGCTTGAGGATTCGCTGCCTGCGAAATCTCGGGTCGTAAGCATGGCAAGCCACGAAGGCTCCATAGATATCAGGCTTATAAGCTCCGATAAAAATGTCGCGGCGGCGACGGTAGAAGCCCTAGACGGCTTAGGTGACCGTAAGGTAACAGGAATTTCAGAGATGACTTTGGTAAGCGGCAGCGCGGTGAATGTCACTTATACCGTAACCTGCGGGAAGGGAGGAGAGGACTGATGTCAACAAGAGACAAGAGACTCCTTCTTATAGTGGGTGGTATAATCATTTTCCTCGTCTGCTACAGCTTTATATACCTTCCTAAGTCTGAAGCAAGCCGCCTGGCTGAGCTTGATAACAATGACCTCACTACTGAGCTTACGGTCTTACAGACCTATGCCGGAACGAACAGGCTTGCTTCTGAAAATGAGACCCTAACGGCCTCGAACGCCGCGATTTTTGCGAAATTTCCGTCCTCCGTGACTAAGGCTGATGCCCTGAAGCTCATAAATGGCCTTGAGAAGAAGAGCGGCTTAGTATTTACAAGTGTATCTATTGGAGAGGCTGTCGATATCACAGTCACTAAGCCTACAGATCTCTCGGCGGCGGAGCTTGCCTTCAAGGCGGACGCGGCAGCAGCTGACAAGCAGAACCTCTATGACGCAGGTGTGGTATCGGATGGCTCCGTAACTGTCGATGGAAATGCCGGCTTATCAAGCAGGGACACTAACACGACAGGGCTTTCCCTATACAGACTCCCTGTTACGGTGGCCTTCAGGGGCTCCTACGATTCTCTTAAGACTCTGGTAGCCGATATTCCTTCTAACGATGTGAAAATGAGCCTCTCGGACTTTGAATTCGATGCCGATGAAAATGTTATAACAGGTTCGGCTACTATAAATATTTATTATATAACAGGAAATGACAGGGAAGAAGAAAAGACAGAGACAGGCAGTGTTACGACAGGAAAGAGTGACATATTTGCGAAATGATGACAGGGGTCTGACCCTCATAGAGCTTCTCGTGTCCGTAGCAATCCTTGCCGTAATCGTGGTTCCATGCCTTTCGGTATTTGTCACGAGCGCGAGGATAAATGCTAAAACCCGCGAGAGCGCGACAGCGATAGGCTACGCGACCTCAATACTTGAAGAGCTGCGGGGAATGAGTATCTCAGAGATTACGGAAGAATTCGGTGGAAAGGAAATTTCTGCCGAGCCTGATGGAAGCACGGCTGATTATATGTACTTTACGGAGTATCCGCTTGATAATAACAGCTATATAGGAAGCCGTAAGGTAAAGAGCATGAAGCTGCTCCTAAGCATAGACAGGGTAAGCGGGAATGATGAAGAAGCTGCGGCTTCGGACACGGTTACTCCTGAGGGAATTACCTTAAGCCCACCTGTCCTCTACAGGGTGAAGGTCACCTTCTATGACAGGACCGCTGAGCCTGAGACACTGAGGGACGCAAAGAAACGCGCTGAATTGACATCGGAGATAGTTAAGTGAAGAAGGATAATTCTAACAGAGGCTCCACCCTCTTGATTGTAATCATTACATTCGCAATCGTAGGCATCATTTCCGCTGTTGCCATTAGCTCGTCATATACAAGCTTCAAAATCAGGATGTCGGGAAATGATGTGACGAAGGCATACTACGGAGCAGACTCTGCTATGGAAGAGGTGAGGGCAGGCCTGTGCGGATTGCTATATGATTGTGTAAGAGAGGAAGGTGGCTCTGCTTCTGACAACTCGGAGGATTACGTTGGCAGAGTGGCGGATGACCTGGTGGGGAGACTCAGGTATGACGCAAATTCACAGTATTACAATGTGAGTCTGGTAAAGGGCTTTGCTTCCGAAGCGAGAGGAAATGATACGATAACAGTGGACAGCTCATCGCCTCGCCTCACTATGAGTGACGGCCTTGTAACGGTGTCCGATATAGAGGTCTCATACACTATGAAAAATGGCACCGGCTCGAGTATCAGAGCTGATATAGTCATAGACTGCAGGAATATTTCAGACGGCGGGAGCAGCGCTGATTTCGTATACTATACTAATTATAAGAAGGAGTAGGAATGACCGATAACAGAGGATTCACCCTGATTGAACTGCTTTCGGTGATAGCCATTCTCTCCGTATTTACGGGCGTGTTTGCTTACAATCTGGGAGCTGTAAACGGCAGGGCGGTGGCGGCCGCCGCGACCGGTATTGTGAAAAGCGTTAATCTGGCCGAAGCAAGCACCCAGGCCTACGGTGATACCACTCTTACCATTTATATCGAGAATGGGACCATAAGGGCTGAGGTCTCGGGAAATGGCAGGAGGAATGACTCAGTAATTTCTGATAATGGCTGTGCTCTCTATATTTCCATGGGAGAGGCTGATGATCCGGGCTATAGCTCAGAGTATACGAGAATGAGGTCCGGAGATAAGATAACGCTCGTATTTGACAGGAGTACAGGCGGCATTGCGGAAACCGGCCCGTATGTTCGTAACATTCGTGTGGTAAAGGGAAAATATGTAAAGAACGTCCGACTCTATCCTCACACGGGAAAGGCGGAGATTAATGGATAGAAAGGGATTTACCCTTATAGAGCTGATTGCGTCAATAGCGCTCTTCTCTATAATAGGTACGGCTATAGTCGGGCTCTACACCACGTCACTCCGCATGGGGCGGAACGCGGCCGCCTTGTCCGATATATCCGATAATGAGAGTCTTGTGATGGAAAGAATAGAGAAGCTCATAATTAATAGTGGAGCTTTACCTGAATTTGATGGAAATATTCTGACAACGACCTCGGACGAGAATGAATATCTGGTATCATTTGACGATGAGACGAAAAAGCTGTACTTATCAATAAGGAAGAAGGACTCGCTTTCAGGTGGCGACCCTGAGCCCTTGGCAGATAATGTGACGGGCTTTGATGTTGACTTTGCCGATTATAAGACAAGAGGCACCGTGAAGATAACGGTGATTTTTACCGAAGCAGAGCGGTCTGAGAGATCGGAAAGAATCATTTACCTCAGGAATAAGTATGCTATAAATTAAAATACTTAAAAAAATAATACCACCTTGATTTTGAAAACCATTTGTGCTATAATCAGATTGGAGAAAATATGTTGTTAGTTTCTTACAGAACAGGAGGCCAGGAAGTATGGATCGGCCTTCAGTAGCGCAGCTGAATGAAGAGCTGGAACGCACGAAGAAGCAGGAACAGAAGTCACGTTCTATCGGGCATGGTTTCTGGGTGCTTATTGTGGTTGCTGCCGTAGCGTTTCTGATAGCGAGCTTTTTCGTCTCTGTCATTCAGGTTAGCGGGCACAGTATGGAGAATACTTGCTCGGATGGGGATATATTGATAGTCTTACGCCGTATGAAGCCTAAGGACGGCGATATAACCGCTTTTTATTACAATAACAGTATTATGCTTAAGAGGGTTATAGCTACGACGGGAGAGACGGTCGATATTGATGACGAAGGTACTGTTACCGTGAACGGTCAGAACTTCGGAGAACCCTACGTGATTAACAAAAGTAAGGAGGGTTGTGATATCGAGTTACCGCTGCAGGTACCCGAGGAAAGGTATTTTCTCCTTGGAGATAACAGGAAGATATCAGTTGACAGCAGATCAAGCACGATTGGCTGTGTGTCGGATGGTGATATACTCGGAAGAGTTGTATTCCGCGTATGGCCGCTATCGAGGTTTGGACTGGTATACTGAGCTTCCGATTGTATAGCATGTTCTTTAGGGAGGTTCTAAGAGATGGCTGCTTCTAACAAAAGGAAGACTGTCGACGAGAAGATTACAGGCTTTAACAAGAGACACAAGCGTAACCGGAATATTAAGTTCGGGTTATCGATTGTGTCTGTTTGCCTTGCGTTCACGGTAATTTTTTCCATGATGCGCCCGGCTTTAGGCCAGGAGGATATTACTCTTACCTATGGTGGGGGAAGCGATGAGGGCATCACCGATACCGATGACGTATGGCTGGACGTAAGCGCTAAGAAGGGCGATTCCGGTATTTACTTCATTACCGATGAGTCAAGCAGGTACCTTTTTAGTGATGACTATCAGTTTGACAGCACAGACGGTTTTGAGCCGGTAGTTACTATTGATACCGATAATGGTACGAGTATCCAGCTTCATAAGTATCAGTATGATGATAACACAAGGACGGGATATTATTTCTCTACTCCTTCAGCTGATACTCATTTTACATTCTATTTATCGCCTGCCGAGAAGGTAGAGGAGAAGAGAGCCGCGTTCCAGGCTGCTCTTGCAAGCGGCGCCGCTATAACAAGTGGGGCTGCTATTACTGATTCTGCGAGCGGAAGCGCTGTTGATGTACCTGTAAGCGATGCCGCCGTTACAGAAGGCGAAGGCACCGTAAGCGAAGGCGAGATTACAGACGGCAGTGATGCGAATATAGTAAAGCCTGATGGTGAGAATACAGATAGTACTTCTGCTGAGACTCCGACAGAAGAGAAGACTACAAGTGAAGGTGAGGATGCCACAGCTGTAGAAGAGAAGACATCAGAAGAAACCAAGGCCCCGACAGAGGAGACTGCTACCGATACAGAGAAGAACGATGCTAAGGCAGCTGAGAAAACCGATGCAGAGACTGCTCCTGTTGAGAAGAAGGAGGAAGCTCCTGCTTCTAAGAGTGAGTCTGATTCAGATGAAGGTGCCAAGGCTGCTGAGACCTCTGGTAATAAGAGCAGTGAAGCAGCTGCAACCGAGGTTCCGAATAACAATCATCCGGCTAAGTATCATTCTGAATCAGGAAGCCTCCTTACGGTATCATTTGTCGCTGTAAAGGCTACAGACCCTGAGGATGCCGTTGACCAGCTTAAGAACAACCGCGATGGTTTAGTAACTCTTGATATTGAAGACGGTAAGGTAGTTAAGAATACAGATAATCAGGAGGGAATTACTGATAATGGCTCTGCTTCAACCGAGGTTGCAAGTGAAGCCGGTATTAGCACTGCTTCAGCTATTGACGCTAATGCATCAGGCTCCGCAGTTGCTTCAGAGTCAGCCATTGCTTCAGGCTCAGCAGTTAGCGGAAGCGCTATAGCAAGTGGAGCGGCTGTAAGCGGTGGCGCTATTATCCCTTCGCAGGGTGGTATAGTACTTAGCTCCCGGTATCTTGACACTGACTATGCTGTTATAGAAGGAACGAAGACTGAGTACTTCGTAGCGAACAGCCTTGATCTTACAAGTACTCCTGCCGCTATTGATGGCTATACATATCTTGGCGCTAAGATTAATAACGTAACAGCTTCTGCCCTTGTATTTGCCGATGACAAGTATACAGTAACCTATGAGGACGGCGATAGTGAGGACCTAACTAAGAATACCTGCATCTATTTCTTCTACGCTGATGATGATGCCCTTAAGGCTAAGGGCGAGGATGGCGTAGTTCGTAAGGCTCATAAGATTGGCGTGGATCTTGTGGATGAGTTTGGAGTAAGTATAGATTCTGCGGCTTATACCTTTGATGCTCTTACCTTTGATGAGAACGGAGTACTTGACCTTACCAAGGCACCGTTTGACGATGTTAAGTCGGCAGATGAGTCAAGGAACTTTGAGTATGTTAATTCTTCTATAGACGGCGCAGTAATTGCAGGCTTTAAGAAGGTTCCTGTATCACTTGTATCTACAGGCGCCGCTATAGTTAGCGATAAAGAAAACTCTGATGATGAGTCTGCTTCCGGCTCCGCTATTACAGAGGCTGAGGATTTCGACGTATACTTCTATACTGTAGACGGCGAGAACTGGACTGAGGTTACTAAGGATTCAGAGCTCAGAATTACTTATACAGACGGCGCTAAAACCGAATATACCTACGAGGATGACAGTATCAAGGTGACAGCTAAGCTTCAGAAGGCCGGCGCTGTACCTAGTGATGCCGCTCTTAAGGTTACCCCTGTAACCGACAGCACAAGCGGCTATAACTACGATGCCTACATGATGGCATTGAACGAGAACGCTGAAAGAATCGCTGCCAGCCAGGGCAAGGACGTAACTGAATATACGAAGGACAATACCCTCCTTTACGATATCGCCTTCATGGTACCTAAGACCCTTGATGACGGAACCGTGATCGATGGTGAATATGTCGAGGTAGAGCCTGAAGAAGGTTCTGTTAAGGTTACCATCGAGTTCAAGGACAAGAAATTATCAAACGATCTCTCCGCTAGTGATGGTAGCGATGTATCAGTAGTTCATTTGCCACTCATCCAGGATGTAAAGGACAAGGTCGAGACCACCGCCCAGGCAGAGAATATAACCGCAAGCGCTATTGTCGTAGAGCCAGTGAAGGCAGAGACGAATGTTGGAGAGACTGATGAGATAGACTTCTCTGTTAATGAATTCTCTGTTCATGCTTTTGTGGTTGTAAGTGACAATATGTTAGAGCTTAAGGACTTTAATTATACTGAGTCACTTAGTCAGGGGGCGATTGCAGGAGATCTTGCTACTTATGCTTATTATTATGGGAATATTGCAGATACTCTTACGGTTAACTCTGATACTGAGTCGAACTTTATGGTTAATACTATCTTACAATCAACGCCTGAGAGGATTGGTAAAGATAGTTATTCTAACGTTGATGGTTTCTATTACTTAAGAGATCCATATTTAGGAAAAAATGGAGATAAGATTGTAGGGCTTAAAGATCCTTCGGTAGTATCTGCATTTTTCATGCCTACAGATACCTATAATAAATGGAATAAGTCGAAAAAATTTTATTTAAAGAGTAGCAGTGACGATTATAAATTCCATGTATATGAGAACAATAATGTTGATGTAAATAATATTAGAAAGGGTATAGAAAATTATTATAATAATTATTTTGGCTTGAAAACTGCAAAGACATTAAGTAATGGGCCAACGATTGATATTTCTGCTATGAATAAGAATGGTGTCTTTTTAGCAAATTATAAGGGTTCATCTTTATCGGCCGAAAAGAGTACGACTTTAAAGGTTAAATTTGCTGCTGATACACAGAAATTAATTATTAATATTCATCCTGATGAGAACAGTTTTACATTGTGTAGAAATGAGTTTGCACTTGATGGAAATAGTGAGTATATTGAGGCTCCTACGTTGATCGGTGACAAGAGTTCTAAATATGATTCTTATTGCGAGGATGTAATATTTAATTTTGGATCTTGGTCAGGTAATATTGACATGAAAGGTGTAGCAGGAACGATAATTGCACCGAATGCTAATGTTACTATCTCTAATGCAAGTGCTGGAAGATTAATAGCTAGATCTATTACGAATAAAGATGAGTGGCACTTCCACAATCATAATCTTCCTAAGGAGTACACCAAAGGAACTAGCTATGTTTTTTCTGCCTTAAAAAAGGTTAACGATGATATTGCTAAAGTTAGTCAGTTCTCTCCGTTTAAATTTGAGTTATATCAGTATAACCAATCTGGCCATGCTTGGGTTGGAATTCAGGCCAAGCAGAATAATACCAAAGATGGTAAGATTTTATTCGATTCTGTTAGCTTCGATAGTCTTGATAACGATTACATAGCTAGAAATGGTGACGAAGGGTGGTCGTACTTTAAGATTAAGGAAGTTAAAGATGATTACCATAAAGCCATAAACAAATTTGATGAGAGCTCATATGTTATTCGTGTTCATATTGTTAAGTCAAGTACTACAGATAAGCTTGCTACGACTACTTCTTACACGATTGATAGTGTTAAGTATATCAAGCATGAAGGCGATGCTGCAGATGCAACTTTTGAAGGCAAATCTGACGATTACAATGATACAAGTATTGTATTTAATAATTTCGCTAAGCCTGATACAATTAATATTAGTTTCAATAAGAACGTTGACGGAAAATTGGCCGGTGAGAATTACCAAGGAGTTTTCACCTTCAAGGGAAAGTTCTTTTATGGTGGTAAGTGGTTAGATGAAATTAATATTAATGGGCAGAAGCAGGAAATGATGGCAACAACTAATGATAAGGGCGTTGTTGAATTTTCTTTTGATACTGACCTGTTTACGAACTATACTAATAATGGTTGGGTTGTCTTGAGGTTTAGCGAAAGCTACACAAAGGGTGATACCTCTTATAACTTTGATAAGGGATTTTACTTTGTTGCCTTCAGAATAGATAAGAATGGCAAGCTTTTATCAGGCGATAGTCCATTATACATAAGGTATGATGGAAAGAAGCCTTCAGATAACCCTTATAATACCTTTGACCTTAATAGTAATGCGGAAACAATAGCTGATTTCTACAAGGGCTCTGATGCTACAACTGATCCTGTATTTAATAACTATACTAATGTTAACTTCCAATTTACCAAGAAGTGGGAAGGAAGCAGTAGCCAGCCTGAGACAGCATACTTCTATATTGAGGGCAGGGTCAATCCATTAACTAAAAGACCTAGAGGTAATAACCATGTATCTACCAATATTGTAGCCATTGCGAAAGATCAGTATGAAAATGGAAAGTCCTTTACTTTTAATATTGTTTTACCAAAGAAGGCATTAAGGGATAATAAATATTTAGATGTTGTATATACTGCATATGAGATAGACATATCGAAGAATAAAAAGACCGTTAATTCTATAGATGATATTGATTTGCAGGAGAATGGTATTCCAAAGTACTTTATTGATTGGGATTCCTCAGACAGTGTATGTAACGGATACGTGGTTACGTATTCAAAGGATTTAAACAACCAGGTAATCACCAATCGCCGTGATATGGTCCTTCCTGAGACCGGTGGTCGCGGAACCCGCACCTATGCTATGTTCGGCACCGGCGCCTTAATCGCCGCCGCCCTAGCCTCCGCCTCAATTCTTATTTCCAGACGCAAGAAGAAGTAAAAAAACAGTGCCTGGTCCCGTTACAAAAAATGTTAACGACTGTAAGGAAGTTAACATTTAAGTAACGGTACCTGGCACGGATATTCTTACCAAGGCTATAACTTATGCGGAGCTACATACAATAAGTTTTACTTTGGCAGAAACTACCCGTGCCAGGTGTTGCCGTAGAGAGGAACCCACGGCTTGCGCCCTAATCGATGATTTCACATACCTGGAATAAACTTTAATATTGACTTATTTCTTAATTCTTGCTATTATAAAGTTGGATAATTACAGGAGAAAGAAATGGAAGATACGAAGAAAATTATTAGTTCTACACCGTATGATGATGCCTTTAAGACGTTGATGAATGATTGCGGTAGGCTTGTATTGACCTTGTTGAATGTTACATTTGATGAGGAGTATGACAGTTCTTATCATGTAGTATATGGTAAGGATGAACACCATATATTAATGACTGATGGCTCTACAGGAAAATCACAGGCGACGAACATTTTATGGTCGTCGATAGGAATAATATTGGCCAGAAGGAATAAGGTGAAGAGTGGCGATATTTCGGAGATTGAAAAGTACACTATAATTGCAGCTTCAAATCTGGTTGTAGGCGGCCTTACTAAGAAATACAGCAATATTCAGGAAGGAGTGTCAAGTGTTATGGGTGGAAAAGTGATAGATTATGAAGCAAAGGACATATATAATCAAGGCAAATCTGAAGGTTTATCTGAAGGTCTATCTCAAGGTTTGTCTCAGGGAGTAGCTGAAGGTAAGATTTATGGCGCAGTTGAGACAATGCGTGAATTTGAAATTCCTGATTCACAGATAGCTGAGAAAATAATTAAAAGCTATAACCTTACACCTGAACAAGCAAATATTTACCTTGCTGAGTCTTCAAGCCAATATGGCGATAACTCACGTAAGTAATATTGTGATAATTCCTTTCTAAGTCTTGTAGTTGTTGAGCCAACACCTATGCTATGTTCGGCAATGGCGCCCTAATCGCCACCGTTATGTCTGACGAGTAGTATGAATTACTAACTTCCATGGTTACAGTTCACACCCTACCACATCTTTGTGAAAAGTGCTGAATTTTAAATTTTATCTTTGTGGATTGCCTGAGACAATGCCTCAGAATCAGTTGATAA
>OMWY01000026.1 GCA_900314885.1 uncultured Eubacteriales bacterium | reverse complement strand
AATCTGAATTTCAATATAGCTCTTATGTTTGCGCCTGAGAAAGTTCTTGATTATGTAATTATTCATGAACTCTGTCACCTGAAGGAAATGAACCACTCCATGGATTTCTGGCATGAAGTGGAAAAGGTAATGAAGGATTATAAGGTCGAGCGTCAGTGGCTTAAGGATAATGGCGCTATAATAATGAGAAAAGCAGGAATAATGTAGGGTTCTTCCGCAATTATCCGTTCTTAGTAATTCTTGCCAGCCTCAATTTAGCCTCAAGTAACTTCCTGCTACAGCGTCCATACATTGTCCTCTTCAGCATTTTTAACCTGCTGTTTGTTCCTTCCACAAAACCATTACTATATTTATAGGCGACAGCATTCTCTACAGCTTCAATGTCTTTTTCAATGCCCTTTGCAAACGAGCTAAGTGATTTAATTCCCGATTCCTTGTACTTTGCAACGAATAAATAAAGCATAGGGACATTGTGCGTAGAGAATATTTGACGAAATTCTCTTACACAATTATGAATTTCATTTAGCTCTGAGTATTTATCATAGATATATTCCTTATGTGGTTGTGATATACTTACATTTAGCCACATGTAACGGAATATACCATTACGTGTAATATAATCATTACAAGATCCTGTACTTCCACATTTCCCATTTATAGATTTTGTTATTTTATCCTTAATTGGCTTTCCTGATACCTTAAGCTCAGATTTGAGTTTCCTGCAGTAGGAAAACACGGTTCCATCAGAAACTGTAAGACCTTTCTGTCTGAGACCATTTATAATTTCTGTCACATTGAACTTGCCAGAGGAAAGCCGATGGAGAAAATTCTCAGAGTATCTGAGCCACAGGATTCCAAATCTCTCAACTTATCTTAGTACCAGAAGATATCTTCATCCTCACCGGTGCCTTTAGCTGATGAGTTGCGCGATTGCGAGGTTTTTTGACGCTTCTTAAATTCTTCTTCAGATATCGGTTTATATTTAGAGCAGTGAGCGCTGCCGATGCATTTGCCGTTCTGCTTGCGGCAGTATTCGCTTCCATAGGAATAGAACTCGCAACGACCCTTGTAGCGCCTGTCATCATATTCGTCTCTGTGTACACGCTCCGCATGCCACGGAGTTCCCTGCATTTCTCTGAGTCCCATATTGTCCGCCTCCCTGCAATAAATGTCACTGTGCCTATTGAGTTAATTATAGCGCTCTTGCAAGTATTCGGCAACATATGAGGTATATTTTTACCAAACAAATATGTAGGCCCTTCCTTAATTGATAATGACGGATTTGTAAAAAAGGCTTTATTTTTTCGTTAGAATATGTTACTATTGAAATGGTAGTTTCACCTATGGTTAATTTGGATGCCAATATGATTTTTGGCGAATGCCAATCATAACGGTGAGAGGACTTTTATTATAGTCATGGTAAAGCTTGTTTTGCACTTTAATCGCAATTTTGCGCCGCATGGCTCTGGTAGCGGGTTTGAGCTCGATTTTGGAGAGAGAATACCCACTTCAGAGAGCAATTTGACTTTTGCGCCGCAAATGCACCTTGGAGACCGCTCCACAGGCGGGTCACAAATGGTGCGGTTCTGATTACCTTAGCCCGGAAGGGCGTTGAGACGAGTTTATCTTTAGCTTAAGAGTAGAGTTTATAGGTTCTGATTACCTTAGCCCGGAAGGGCGTTGAGACCCTCTAAAGTGTGTATTGCAATTCATTTATTGGTGTTCTGATTACCTTAGCCCGGAAGAGCGTTGAGACAACACTTCGTGCTTAGCAAGGGCCTGTATTTCCTGTTCTAAATTCCTTAGCCCGACAGGGCGTTGGCGCTCTTTGCGATTGCGTTATGGATTAGCGAAAAAATGTAATGTGGTAGTAAGATCAGGGATGGTTCAGAAGGACGGATGAATTGCTCTTGAAAAAGGAGATGTATTATTGTAATAAGGCGTCCTTACTAATATTAAGATGTTTTAGAATTGCCCGCCTAAGAGAGTAAACGAAAAGAGCCTCACAGAAATTCTGTGAGGCTCTTTTTTGTGAGACTGGTATACTGACTACCTATGACAGTTACATTAATATTCTACCTGTATACATCATAATTTGCAATACCAATATCAGAAATAATCAGTATTAAATTTTATATAGGCTGACTATCAGCTTTCGGCGTTATTCTTATCGCTGCCAGCAGTATTATTCTTGACAATCTCAGAAACATCATCAGGCAATCCGCTTACATTGATATTCCGATTTACTTTTGCGTCATAGGTGTTTGCCCGCATGACATCAGCGAGATCAACTCCTGTCGATTCTTTAACGGTGTCAAATACCTGTTTCATGACAACGGGGGTCACGCCGGAAATGCTTGAGACACCGTCGCCGTTTTCTCCACCAGTTGCGTATACATTTATCTTGTCTATCTGGCCGACAGGATTTGCTATAGCCTGAGCCATCTGTGGGAGAATGTTAACCATCATCTCAACGATAGCGGCATTGTTATACTTCTTGTATGCTTCGGCTTTCTTATCCATGGCCTCAGCTTCGGCGAGACCCTTGGCGCGTATACCTGCAGCTTCAGCTTCCGCTTTCATTTTTGTAGCGGCTGCTTCGGCTTCACCTTTTGCCCTGATACCGGCCGCTTCCTGTTCGGCCTGATACCTCGCGGCTTCGGCCGCTTTCTGTCTCTGTATAAGTTCTGCTTCAGCGACTCGCTCGGCCTGATACTTGTCCGCATCTGCCTTTTTCTCGACTTCGGCGGTAAGTTCCTGCTCTTTTACAGCAACTTCCTGACGTCTCAACTCCGCTTCACGCTCTGCTTTTGCGATGCTAGCATTAACGGTCTGTGTCTCAATTTCCTTTTGCTGAATCTGGCTTTCAATCTTGTATGCAGCTTCAGCCGCAGCTCTCTTGGTTTCAGACTGTGTTAAGAGCTCTGCTTTCTTAATTGCGAGATCATTGTCACGCTGGGCTATTTCAGTCTGTGCCGCAACCTGTGCCTTGTTTGCTTCGGTATCAGCTTCAGCCTGAGCTATTGCTACTTCCTTGTCAGCGTTTGCTTTTGCGATAGCGGCATCTTTCTTGATCTTTGATGTGTTGTCAGCGCCGAGATCCTTTATAAGGCCGTTTTCGTCTGTGACATTCTGAATATTGCAGGAGATGATCTCGATACCAAGCTTTTCCATGTCCTTTGATGCCTTATTCATAACTTGATCGGAGAACGAATCACGGTCGGTATTGATGGAGCGGATATCGAGTGTGCCGATTATCTCACGCATATTACCCTGAAGAGAATCCTGCAGTTCGCTCGCTATTCTGTTCGGATCCATATTGAGGAAGTTCTTTGCCGCAAGCTGTAATCCATCAACTAACATCGGCTTCTCGTCAGTGCCTACATTTACCTGCCTGTCAGTGATAATTCGTATTTTTGCTATAGCGTCTACATTGACATTAATAAAGTCATTTGTAGGGACAGCGGTCTCTGTCTTAATATCGACTGACATCTGACCTAAGTACAGAGTATCCACACGTTCGAGAAATGGAATTTTGAATCCGGCACGACCGATAAGATAACGAGGTTTCTTGTGCGGACCTGAAATGATGAACGCTCTGTCAGGCGGGGCTTTTACATAGCCCATAGCTAAAAGCACAATAAGCAGAATAACTGCGATTGCCACGATACTTAACAAGATCATATTTTGTAACGGTAACATAATTTCCTCTCTTTCTTTGTCAATGGTTACTATAAAAGGTGTTACAGAATCTTGCGCCATTTCATACATTGAGGACTGCTTATTTGAGCCCTGATACCTTTACAGGAAAGCTCCACTGGCTTCCGGATGTGGTCTGTAACCAGAATGTGTAATATCCGTTCTTCTTTGCTTTGAAGCTATATTTGCCATTTGCTTCTGTGAGGATATGAGCCGCTTTGGCGTCATATTTGTCAAGCCCTAATGAATGTCCCTGCTTCCAGTAATTTTTATCTCCAGTACGTGTGATACTTATGTTACCCTTCTGATACTGAACATACTGAAGGTACTGCCCAAAATGGTTGCTGATAGATACTTTGACGACTTTCTTACCTGAAGTCTTCTTTACAGTTGCTTTAAGGGCTTCCGAAAGAGGAATATACGAGATAAATATGTTTTCATTGGCGGAAATTGTGTCTCCACTTAATTCATTGAGCACGTTGAGAGCAACATAGTAAGTGCCTTTCTTTAAAAATCCTGACCATGCAGCTGATTCGGCAGTATCATCTTCAGGATTCCACTCCATAGATGCTACTTCTCTTGATTGATCGGCGTTTGAGTACATTTTTATTGTGGATTTGAAGAGGCTGATGAAAGGCACTTCTTTATAATTTGACGAATTGCCTGTTAAATATACCCATGAATCCTTTGAAAGATTAAACTTTACGTATAATTCTGTGTCATGCTCTGGCTCAAGAGTTACTTCAGAAGAATATACTGACTCAATTGCATCAACATTTGAAATGTCCTTGAGAGGCTTAATGCTACCGGTGATGTCTGTGTAATCGAAAGTGGCTGCGTTTACTTCTACCGGTTTTGAGAGAGTTACTGTAGGTATGGCTGCGAGGGATGATGTGGCAATCATAACTGCCGCAAGGGTCCTTTTTAGGGATGTCTTCATGATTTTGATACCTTTCTTACTTGGAATTTATTTGCCCGAAAGCGTATTCAGTATATCATAATAATTTACAATAGTCAACATAAATTATTTTAATTATTGTGTACTGCCATCCATGTAATAATTAGTAATGATTGAAACAACAAACTATGGATGATTATATTTGACATGTAACATAAGTTATGTTACAATTAAAATATAATACAAAGGAGATGTGTATGGAGAACTTCATAGAAGATATACTACATACAGATGTCAAGATTAGCCCATATAAATATCAGGATAGATTACCCTTAAGTATTCGCGGTATGTTTGACTTTTCAGAAATGAAGCTCGGTGAATGTACCGCAATTATCGTAAAACCTTTTGAAAAAGAGTCACTGGTTGTACTCAGAAAGCGGCACAGGCAGATGGAAATATTTACAGGGCTTCCCTGTGTGCTTTATCTTATGTCAATGAACTATTATGAGGCAGACAGAATGGTAGAAGAGGGTATCCCATTCATTTGGGAGAACCACCAGTTGTATCTGCCTTTTATGGGAGTGGCGCTTAATAAGGGAAACAGAAGAGGAATCCCTGTAGTGGGAAAAATTTCATTTCTGACACAGCGGATGTTACTTACGTCTCTTTATGAAGGCTGGAGAGATATAAGCGCTACAGATGTGGCGCAAAAGCTTGATGTGTCAAGGATGTCGGTTACAAGATGCTTCGATGAGATAGAGGCGTGCCGTCTTCCGTATCTGTCTATATCAAGACGTTCAAGAAAGTTTACGGCTGGTACAAATAAAAAAGAGATGTGGAGTGAAATGAGGAGGTTCCTGCGCAACCCGGTAATAGACAGATATCAATTGAAAACGGTTCCGTCCGGTGTGGAACTGATTTTATCAGGCATATCCGCTGTTTCACACTATTCACTCTTTGGCGAGGAAAAAATACCTTCCTACGCTGTGAAAAAGAGTGAATTTTCCAAGCTTGGAACCCTGACTGATAGCATGACTTGTGCGGAAGAGGAACCGGCATGTATTATTCATAAAATGGGATACGCTGTAAATTTTCCCGATGGAAAAGCTGTGGACCCGTTAACAGCCGTTTTAAGCCTTTCGGACAGTGAACTTGAAGATCCAAGAACAGGTAAAGCGGTTGATGATATGCTGGAGGAGTATGTATGGTAAAAGGGATAAATTTTTTCAGGGAGTATTTCAAGGCAAAAGCGTGGTTAGACCTTAAAACACAGCAAGAAAACGGCAGACATGTGGACGCCCGCGATATAAAGAAGCATAGAAATGATATTATTCGAATTACTGCTGAACTGTTGCTGGAAAAGTGTATGCTTCCTGAAGACGTGAAAGAGGTTATGTCTGAATTTGTTAATAATGCAAATATTACTGACAATGAACTGAAGAATCTTGGGATTCGCAGAACATCAGCAGTGGATATTATTGAAACGCTAAAAGCCACATACTTGACCTGAAAGGCGTATATATTAATGCCAGTAACTCGGTAATAAAAAATAAAGGCATCAAGTCTAGAAACGGAAAGAATATAACGGGCAGATAGGTAAAAAACAGGAAATACTGCTATTGCACAAAGCTCGGCGCAATAACTGAGACTAAGAATATAAGGATTAATATACAGTGGAAAGGATAAATAATGTTTGAACTTAAAGGGCAGTATAACAGCGCTGTCATTTATACTGATGATTGTGACAAGGATACGCGCATACAGATTGAGACTCTGCTGAATCAGGAGTCGTGTGAAGGGAGTATGATAAGAATTATGCCAGACTGCCATGCTGGCAAGGGATGCGTGATAGGTACCACCATGACGTTAAAGGATAAGGTGATTCCCAACCTTGTAGGCGTGGATATAGGATGTGGTATGCTTGCCGTAAAGCTAAAGGAAAAACGTGTGGAATTTCCCAAGCTTGACAGCGTAATTAACAGCAAGGTTCCAAGTGGTTTCGATATTCACAAAAAGCAGATAAGGGATATGACTGAACTCAGTGATATTCATGCTGATGTAAATCTTGAGAGGGCTAAATACAGTATAGGAACTCTCGGAGGCGGGAATCACTTTATCGAGGTCGATAAGGATAAGGATGACTGTCTCTGGCTTGTCATTCATACGGGAAGCCGTAACCTCGGCAAGGAGATTTGTGATTTCTATCAGGATATGGCTTATGAGAAACTTAAGGAGAAAAAAGCCGGTGGGAGTCTTTCTGAACTAACGGATACGCTCATAGATAAGTATAAGAGTGAAAACCGTGAGAAAGAGTTATCTGAAGCACTGCAGAAGCTTAAGGATGACTATAAAAATACGCAGCCTGAGGTTCCTTATGAGCTGGCATATCTTAAAGGCGATAGCTTTGATATGTACATTCACGACATGGAAATAGCGCAGGCTTACGCAAAGCTTAACAGAAGGACTATCGCGGATATTATTGTAAAGGCTATGAAATGGCATATAATTGATGAATTTGACACTATTCATAATTACATAGACACCAAAAACATGATTCTGCGTAAAGGCTCTATATCAGCGCAGAATGGTGAACGTGTGATTATTCCGATGAATATGCGTGATGGCTCCCTCATATGTACAGGCAAGGGAAACCCTGAATGGAATTACTCAGCGCCACACGGAGCGGGGAGAGTATTAAGCCGGTCGGAGGCAAAAGAATCTGTGCCTATGAAGGACTTTAAGAATGCCATGAAGGGAATATATACGACATCAGTTGCGCAGTCAACGGTGGACGAGGCTCCTCAGGTATATAAGCCTATGGGCGAGATAATAGAAAATATTCATGAGACAGTTGATATAGCAGACACGATAAAGCCGGTCTATAACTTTAAAGCGCATTAACTGCGAGGGAAAGAGGCTATTAATGTATAAGAAAATCTGCAGAGCGATATTGATGGCGGTGATGGTTCTTGCTATTGCCGGATTGTCATTTCCAGTTGGCGTCAAAGCGGCAACAAAGAATTACGATAATACGCATGTACTAAAGTGGGATATTAACGGAGACGGCAAAAACGACACGATAAAGTTTGTGCCGAAATCAGCTGATTATTGGTCAAAGGAAAACCTCACAGTATGGATCAACGGAAAGAAAGTTCTTTCCCTGAATGACAATTTCTATGATTACAGCTATAAGAAGCTTGAATTAAAGAACGGAAAAAGGTTTCTCGCGATCTGGCTAAGCTGGGACAACGGGGACGGCCCTGTCGCAGTCTATTCGTACAAAGGTGGTAAATTAAAGAAGGTAACGGACTTCTCTGATGTTAAAGGCTGGCGTTGGATAGATAATATAAAGACAAAAAATAACCAGTTAATCGTAAGAATGTCGGATTCAGGTGGCAGTGGATTAGGGCATTATGATTTCCGGACAATATATGATTATAACAAGGGCAAATTCATCCTGCACAGTCGGACGCATGCTATTCTTGCGGTTTATCAGTTCGATGAATCAGAAGGCAGTGCCGTTAATTCGCGACAATTAACTACAAAACATTCCCTGACTCTATACAGCGACAAGGCGGGTAATGAAGTAAAATATGAAATTCCGGCAGATGAAAAGGTGGTAATTACAAAGTCTTATATTAAAGGCAGTGAAATGATGTTCTACATCAAGAATTCTGAGTATTCGGGATGGGTAAGGCCAGGCGATTATTCGGATAATTATTCCGATGATTATATGTTCTACAATATAATGGGAGTGGCATAAATAAGAAGTTATAAACACGTACCCAAATGAAGCGGTAATAAAGGGAGGAATGCTGACATTGAAAAGAATAGCGAGTATATTGATTACAATAATTCTTGTAATATCTATTTCCGGTTGTGAATGGGCAAGTAAGCAGGTCACGGAATTGAAGGGAGATATAACCGGAAACGAGTACAATATCGATACGTTCGATAATTACGGGCAGCTTACTCTTAAGACACATGGAAAAAAGATAACAGTAAGTCCGAATATCGTAAGGGACAGAGTCTATGACACAGACAATGGATGGGGATACGCCCAGACAGAATCTTCCGTCATTACAATAACGATTGACGGTAAGGAGATGGAATCCTGTGGCGATACATGTATCTTTTACGATAAGAAGCTTACTCCTGACTATGATTTTACCGTGGAAAGCATTGACTCAGACGATAATGGGAATATCCTTAATAACACGCTTTTTGCGAAATCTGTCAACAAGATTAAGAACGTGCTCGGCAAATCCCGTGTGGTCGTTATAAAATCACAGATGGGAACACCTATATACGCATTCTCCGGGAACAGTATATACTGGGAAGTTGATGAGAATCTGCCTAAGTTCACGAAGCTCTCTGTGGATGGACATCCATTATATATACACAGGGCTAACTTCCAGATAATAGACACGGCCCTGATTGACAACGTGGAGTAACCGGAGGTTCAGAATGTCAAGATTTATCGCTTTCGACGTTGAAACGCCAAACCGCATGAACAACAGAATGAGCGCTATAGGGATAACTGTCATTTAGGATAACAGGATAGAAGATGAATTCTATACGCTTGTAAATCCCGAATCGGATTTTGACTATTTCAATACGCAGCTAACCGGGATTGATGGTGTGAAGGTAGCAAATGCTCCAACGTTTCCGGTTCTCTGGGACAAAATAGAACCGCTTATGTCGGGCGGCCTTCTTGTGGCGCATAACGCTGTGTTTGATTTGGGAGTGTTAAAGAAATGCCTGAGAAATTATGCGATAGACTGGAAGCCGTACATCCATTATGCCTGCACAGTACAGATGGGGAGGCGCATAATCCCTGAGATAAGTCATAAGCTTAATGATTTATGTGATTACTATGGAATTGAGCTAAACCATCATCAGGCTGACAGCGACAGCCATGCCTGCGCGGAGATACTTTTAAGGTACATCGAAGATGGCGCTGACATTAAGCAGTTTATAAGAACATATTCATTTACAAAATAAAATCTGTAAACCTATTTTTAAAGGAGAAAAA